>JAXHLV010000011.1:0-74524 GCA_034521935.1 Roseovarius sp. | reverse complement strand
GTCTTCGGCGACCATCTCGGCGCACATTTCCTGCGCGGTGATCTCGGGCACCCAGCCCAGCCGCTCCTGGCCTTTCGACGGATCGCCCAGCAAGGTGCTCCACCTTCGGCGGGGCGGAAATAGCGCGGGTCGATGCGCAGCACCACGTCGCCCGGTTTACCACCGCCGGGGCGCGGTCGCCTTCGACGCCGGCGACAACCGCCACCTCGTTCGACGCCCTGCGCCCGAAAATTCCAGCGAAATCCCCGAGCTTCGGCGCGCTCCACCGGGATGAACTCGCGCACGGAGTATTGCTTGCCGGTGGCGATGACGAAATCCTCCGGCGTGTCCTGTTGCAGCATCATCCACTGCATCCGCACGTAATCGCGCGCATGGCCCCAGTCGCGCAGCGCGTCGATATTGCCCATGTAGAGGCAGTCTTCCAGACCCTGCGCGAATACTCGGCCAGGCCCCGCGGTGATCTTGCGCGTCACGAAGGTCTCGCCCCGGCGTGGGGCTCTCGTGGTTGAACAGGATGCCGTTGCAGGCATAGATCACCGTAAGCCTCGCGGTAATTGACGCAGATCCAATAGGCATAAAGCTTCGGCCACCGCATCTGGGCGAGCGCGGGTGAAACGGCGTGGTCTGCGCGCTGCGGCGTTCTGGCGACCTGGCCGAAAAGCTCGAATGTGGAGGCCTGGTAGAACCGCGTGGCTTTTCCAGCCCCAGAAACCGGATCGCCTCGAGCAGACGCAGCGTGCCGATCGCGTCCACGTCGGCGGTATATTCCGGCGATTCGAAGCTCACCGCGACATGGCTCTGCGCGCCGAGGTTGTAGACCTCGTCGGGGCGCACCTCCGAAAGGATGCGGGTGAGGTTTGAGCTGTCGGTGAGATCGCCGTAATGCAGCTTGAGGCGCTGATGGTTGGAATGCGGATCCTGGTAGATATGATCGATGCGCTGGGTGTTGAACGACGACGCACGGCGCTTGATGCCGTGCACCTCGTAGCCCTTTTCGAGCAGAAACTCCGCCAGATACGATCCGTCCTGACCGGTGATCCCGGTGATGAGTGCCTTTTTCATTCCGACGTCTTCCTCGTTGCCCCTGTGCGATCGCGGGTTAAGCCAGCGCGACGCGATCCGCAAGCGCGGAGGGGGTGGAGCGAGCCAGGACCATGCGGCGCGCCGCTACCCCATCGAGGCCGGAACCGGTGTCGAGGCCCGTGTCCGCCGCGAGGCAAAGCCGCGTGCTGTATCGAGCGCCTCGCGAATGGTCACGTCCATGTCGATGTAGCGATAGGTGCCCAGCCGTCCTACGAAGCTCACGCCCTCCTCGGCGGCGGCGAGGCGCTCGTATTGCGCAAGCAGCAGTTTTTCCTGCGTGAGCCGGATCGGGTAATAGGGAATGTCGCCCGGCTCGCAGGCGCGCGGCGTTTCGCGATAGCATACGGTCGCCTCGTGGCTTTCCCACGGGCTGAGGTCCTTGTGCTCGGTGATCCGCGTGATCGGCGTGTCGCGGTCGGGATAGTTCGTCACCGCGCAGCCCTGCAGTCCCCCCGCCACGAACCTCTCGAAATCGAGCGTCCGATATCCGAGGTGGCCTAGCGCGGCAGCCGAAATAGCCGTCGAGAGGTCCGGACCAGAACATGTGATCGGCCCGCCCCGCCTGTTCGGGCGTGTAGGGGCAATCGAGATGCAGGTCGATGCCGGGATGGTCGAGCATGGCCTCCACCATCGCGGTATAGCCCTGCTCTGGAAGGCCCTGGAACCGGTGCGAGAAATAGCCGTCCTCGTAGGTGAAGCGCATCGGCAGCCGCTTCAGCACCGAGGCCGGAATTTGCGCGCAGGGCAGGCCCCATCGCTTCTCGGTATAACCGCGAAAGAACGCCTCAAGAGGGCGGGCCCCATCATGGCAAGCGCCTGTTCCTTGAGGTTGCGCGGTCATGACCGTCGGGCTGCACCTGCTGCGCCGTGATGGAGCGGCGCGCCTCCTCGGCGAAAGGCGCGCCCGAAGAACTGGTTGATCGCTGTGCAGGCTGAGCGGCAGGCCATAGACTTGGCCTTGCACCGTCGCCTTCACCCGGTGCGCATAAGGGCGGAACCGCGCGAATTCGTTGACGTCATCCCAAACCTCGGCATCGTCAGTATGGAAGATGTGCGGCCCATAGACGTGCACGAGGATACCGGTCTCGGGGCAGCGCTCGGTGTGGCAGTTGCCGCCGACATGGCGCGCGTGTCTCGGTCACGGTCACGCCATGCCCCGCCTCGGCCAGTTCGCGTGCGATGACGGCACCGCCAAGGCCCGCGCCCACCACAAGTATCTGCATGTCGTCCCTCTTCGTCCGCCTGGGGCACCCCGCCGCGCGGGCTGGTTATTCCTTTCCCCCCGTCCGATCACCATCAAGGACCGGCAGAGTGGGATTACTCTGAGTTGTATCGCCCCCCCGCAGGCTTGACCAGTCGCACCACACACTGTTTTCCGAAATGCATGAAAAATCTGCTTAAAGCCGTTGCAGAAAGGCAAGGTTTTGCCGGAAGTGCGACCCGGCACCTACGCCATCGCGGGGCATTGCTCCGGCGGGAATCTCCGAGCCGGACCGGTGCCAAGGTCAGCCTGGAATGCGTTTCCCATCTGCTGCTCGACGATCCTCTGCTGGATCAGGATCTGCGCGATCTCGGCCTTGCGCAGCTCGATGACGGCCTGCACCTCGTGGCCGGGACCGGGCCAGCCGGCGGGCTGATATCATGGCGGCTTGGCGAGGGGGCACCTGCAATCCTTGTCGATGCCGCGCATTTTACCGGCTCCGCCAGCAGCGGGATGACCGGCCTCGCAACGCCGGTGGGCGCGCCGGGCCAGCAATCGCTCGCCTTCGGCACCGCGCCGATGGCAGCGGCACCGCCCTCCTTGCGCACCAGATCAATGGCGACGGCACGTTCGGCGCGATGCTCTCGCTCGCCGAACTGCCGCCGGGCGGGCGGGGTCTCGGCGCTGGTCTCGGCCTCTGTGGGCGGGCTCGAGACGCTGTTCGTCGCCGATACGGCACGGGCAAGATCCTCGTCTATCGCCCTGGCGCGCGACCCGCCTCGACCGCCACGCCGCAGGGGCCGGCGGTGAGCCGGTTCCGACGGCCCGACGCTTCTGGCGATGGCCGAAACGGCGGGCGGGTCACGGCTTCTTGCGCTCGATCAGGTCGCCCGGCGTGTTGCACGCCTTCGACGTGGACGGGGGCACCGGCGCGCTCTCGCCCGGTGGGTGGATCGACGGCACTCACGGCCTTTCGGTGGCCGATCCGCACGGCGATGGAGGGGTGCAGATCACGGCGCATGGCGCGACGTGGGCTTTGATCGGCGCGGCGGGCGGCGATCCGGCTCGGCGTGGTGCGCGAGTTGGCGAGAATGGCAGCCTGACGGTCACCGATCACCTGCTCGACACGCTCGGCACCCGCTTCGGCGGGGCCCACGGGCTGAGCGTCGCGCAAGCGGGCGATCATGTCTTCATCATCGCCGGGCGGGGCAGATGACGGGCTGAGCCTGTTTCGCCTGCTGCCCGAGCGGGCGGCTCTCTTGCACGTGGAAACTCCTGCCGCACGACATCGGGCTGGGGCTGGAGAATGTCGAGGATATCGGCGCGGCCATCCTCGGCGGGCGAGTTGCAGGTCCTCGCGGCGGGCGATGCGCGGGGCGGTGTCAGCCAGTTCTCGCAGGATGTCTCGGGGCTCGGCCTCGTTGCCGCCACCAGCGGCAACGCCGCCGCGTTTCTTGCGGGCACAGCGGGCGACGATCTCGTCGACGTCGGAGGGCTTCGGGGCCGACGCGCTCGACGGTGGCGCGGGTGACGACATCCTCGTTGCCGGCCCAACCGATACAGTGCTGCGCGGCGGTGCGGGGGCCGAGTACCTTCGTGGTCTCCGCCCGCCTCACGCCGCGTGCACCATCGAGGATTTCACCCCCGGCGCCGACAGGCTCGACCTGTCCGATCATCGCCATTCCTGCGCGGCCCAGGGCAACTCGGGGTCGAGGCCGGGCTCGGTTTTGCGCGCATCACCTTCGCCGACACGGGCGATCGAGCTTGCCAGCCCCGCGCCAGTGTTCCTCGACGCCGCTACCCTCTTTGGCACCGTTTTCGACTGGCCCGACCGCCTGCCGATCTTCGCCTCCGGCTTCATCCCGCCTATCACCGGCACGGCGGGGCCCGATACGCTCGTCGGCACGAATGAAGACGACATCATAGAGGGAGGCGCGGGGAACGACGAGATTTTCGGCGGCGCGGGCGACGATACGCTTCGCGGCGGCGACGGGCACGACCTGCTCGGTGGTGGGGCGGGACATGACAGCCTGATCGGTGGCGCAGGCAATGACAGCCTGTTCGGCGGCGAAGGCGGTGACACGCTCGACGGCGGCGACGGAGATGACCTGCTCGGCGGCGGGCCGGGCAATGACAGCCTGATCGGCGGGCCGGGGCGCGACACGCTCTTCGGGGCGGAGGGCGACGACACCCTGCTCGGCGGCGACGGCGATGACCTGCTCGGCGGCGGGCCGGGCAACGACCTGCTCTTTGGCGGCGCGGGCAATGACGACCTCTGGGGCTCGGACGGCCACGATACGCTCTGGGGCGAGCAGGGTAACGACACGCTGGGCGGCGGCGCGGGCAACGACTGGATTCATGGCGGTCCGGGGCATGACGAGATATGGGCGGGCTTTGGCCATGACACCGTGTTCGGCGGCGATGGCGATGACATGATCGGCTTGTTCTGGGGCGATGATTGGGCCGATGGCGGGGCAGGCGACGACCAGTTGTGGGGGGCGCATGGCAACGACACGCTGTTTGGCGGTGACGGCAATGACACGCTCGGCGGCGGGCCGGGCGATGATTTTCTCGATGGCGGGCCGGGCGATGACGAGTTGTGGGGCGGGCCGGGCAACGACACGATCATGGGCGGCGGCGGCAATGACATGATCGGCGGCGGCGCAGGGAACGACGTGATCGACGGCGGCAGAGGCAACGACCTTATGTTCGGCGGTAGCGGCTCGGATGTTTTCCTCTTCGCCGACGGCCACGGCAACGACACCATCGGCGATTTCGACCCGTTCGACCCCGCCGAGCGGATCGACCTCACAGGCGTGACCGCCCTCGGCTCGCTCGAGGATGTGCTCTCTGCGGGCACCGTGCAGGGCGCGGACCTGCTTATCGACATCGGCGACGGCGGTTCGCTGTTGCTTGACCTTGTGGCCCCTGGCGACCTCTCAGCCGACGATTTTCTGTTCTGACCGGGCTCAGCGCGCCCTCGGTTCACCCGGCGCGCGGGCTTTCAGCCACGCGATACCCGCAGCATTGATCGCGTCCAGCCGGTTGAAAAGCGCATAATCTTGGGCGTAGAAGCCTCGCAATCGCGCTTCGAGCGCGGGCGTCAGCGTCTCGGCCTCGCGCAACCGGCTCACGTTCTCGCGCGGCAACGGGGCCGCGACCCCGAGCGCCGCGCATATCTCGGGAAACATCTGCGGCAGCCGGTGATAGGGAACGATGACATCTGCCAGCACCTTGCCCTGCGGACCGCAGAACATGTGGCCTTGCAGGTAGGGCCGTCCATCGGCGCGGCGGAAATTCCAATCCTGCCGCTCCCAGAACTCGGCAAAGCTCATGTCCTTCGGCAGCGGGCTCTCGACCCGGTTCGACTTGCGATAGCGGAACCACGAGTCGATCCAGTCCAGCGGATCGCGCATCACCCCGAACTTGAAGAAGAAGCGGGGCCATTGGCCGGGCTGCGCGAATATCTCGGGATGCTCCGTGATCGCATCGTGCAGCGGCACATGCTTGCGCGCCGGATTGCCGCCAAGGGCAATCTCGGCCACCGGCGCGAGCGCCGTCTCGATCGAGGTCGAGGCGGTCTTGGTATTGGCGATGAACACGAATTTCCTGTCCAGACCGATCAGCATGACCCCCCCTCTCACCCTTAGAGGGGTAGCCGATCTCCCGCCCCCGGACCAGAGGCGAAAGCCGATCAGCGGGCTTTACTTGGCCGCGCGGCTGGGACAGATACCGGGGATGACCCGCGCCCACGCCGAAGAGCCGCATGACCGACCCGCCGCTTATCTCGGTGATCGTGCCCGTGCATGACGTTGCCGACCACGTTTCCGCATGTCTCGACAGCCTGCGCGTCCAGACTCATGCCGATTTCGAGGCGCTGGTGATCGATGACGGTGCCACCGATGCCACCGCCACCCGTGCGGCAGAGGCGATGGCGGGCGATCCACGTTTCCGGCTCATCGCGCAGGATCACGGCGGGCTCTCGGCGGCGCGCAATGCCGGGCTCGATGCTGCGCGCGGGCGTTTCATTGCCTTCGTCGATGGCGACGACCGGGTGATGCCGGATTTTCTCGCGCGGCTTTTGCGGGTGCTGGAGCGAACCGGGGGCGACTGGGTGGCCTGCGCCCTGCGCTACTGTTTCCCCGATGACAGCGGGGCCACCCATTCCGCTATCCACACTGCACCCGCGCTCGACGCGCACCCGGCGCTTTGCCGCCATGCGCTGGCGACATGGCCCGATGCGGTGGCGCATTTCCCCTCCGCCTGGAACAAGCTCTATCGTCGTTCGCTCATCGGCGATCTGCGCTTCGACGAGGGCACCTGGTTCGAGGATCACGCTTTCTTTCTGCGTGTGGCGGCGCGCACCGATCACCTCTGGCACCTGGCCGAGCCGCTCTACCTGCAAACGCGGGGCCGGGTGGGGCAGATCACCGGGCGCGACGATGACCGCGTGTTCCAGACATTCGACGTGCTCGACCGGATGCGCGACATTTTCACCGACAGCCCCCGCTCCGGCGGCGATGCCGCGCTGGCGACGCTGGCACAGCGCCTGATCGGCGAACGCGCCGAGGTTCTCGCCTCCCCCGGACGCCGCGCGCGGTTTGCGCGGCGCGCGGCGGCGTATCTGGGCGATGAGGTGGACAATAGCCCCGATCCCTGCTGGCGCGAAGAGATGCGTGGGCGGCCCCTGCTTTCCGTGATCCTCGCGTGGGACGGGGTGGATACGGGTGCGCTTGCCACCTCGCTCGGGGCGCTCGCAGAGGGTGCGGCACGCGGGCAGGAGGTGCTGATCGTCTGCCCGGACCGCGACGCCGCAAACCGCGTCGGGGCGCTGCGCCGCACCGAGACCATGCGCGTGCTGGTGCAGGCGGGGCAGGGGGCGGCGGCAGCCGAGGCCACCGGCCTTGAGGCCGCCCGAGGAGCCTGTGTGATCTTCGCGCGGGCAGGTGACCGGCCTGATACCGACCGGTTCCATCAATGGACCGTGCGGTTGCTGGACGAGGGGGCCGATCTCGGCCTTGTCGGCGAGACTGCCGATACCGATGCCCTCGCTGATCCCCGCGCGCTTGCCGCGCATCTCTTTCGCCGCGATCTGCTTGAGGCCCATCGTCTGCACCTCGACCCGGCGGACCGCGACGGCCGGGCGCTCTGCCTTGGCGCGGCGCTGGCGGCGGGGCGGGTGATCGCTCTGCCCGGTCCGGCCACCCCCGCTCGCCTGGCCCCGGCCCTTCCGGCGCGCGCGCTACTCGCCGAACACGATGCTCGAATCAACAGCCTGCCCGCGCCGCTCGCCGCAGGCCTGCCCGAGGGGTGGCAGCGGCGGCTGTTTCTGCGCGCGCTCTGGCAGAACTGGTGCGCCGCGCAGCACTGGCCCCGCCCGCGCCGCCGCGTCATGGTGCTCGCTGCGCTTGCCGGGGCGCTGCGGCGGGGCTACCGCGCCGCGACGCCGCCGCCTGCGGGTCTCGACCCTGACATCCCGCCCCGCATCGCGCGGTTTCTCGGCCCGCTCCCGCCTGCCCAGGGCAATCCCGCGTCTCATGCTGACCTTACCCCCTTTCCCCTGAGACGCGACGGGTTTCTGCGCCTGCGCGCCGATCTGGCGGCGGCACCCTATGCCAACCTGTCATTCCTCAACGAGGATCGCGTGGCGATCCCGGTGCACCTCTCGCTGCGCCGCGACGAGGGCCGGCTCGTGCTCAACACCCGCGATGCAACGGGCGCATGGGCTGCCGAGCGCCCTCACCGCGTGGCGCTCTCGGCGCGCGCGGTCACCGTGGTGGTGCGCTTTACCACTGGCGGAGTCAGCGTCACCCTCGACGGGACCGAGGTGCTGCGCGCGCCCCCGCCGGACCGTGCCATCGCCTTTCTGGATTGCGACGGCCCCCTCGACCTGCTCGACGTGGTGCCGTCGCTGCCCTGCGCGGGCGAGATCCTCCTCGATCCCCGCCTGATCCTGCATGTCGAGGGCGGCAAGGGGCCGCTGCGCCCGGAACATGACGGTAACGTCCTGCCGGCGCTGCCCGATCCCGCCGGGCCGGGTGCCGTGCAGGCCGCGTTGCCCGGTTGGGTCTGGGCCGATTTGCCCGCCGATGCCGCTCTGGTGATCGCGCGGGACGGTGCCACGCCGCTCCGCCTCACCCGAAGCGCCATGCGTGACCGGCTCGAGACGGCCCTTCGTCACCGGATCGACTCACGCGATACCGCCTTCACCCTCACCCTCCTCGAACACCTGATCCACGGCAATTTCGCCGCTGCGCTGTCCCCTGCGGCCCTCGACACCGCGCGCGCGCTCGCCCGACGGTTCGGCCTCGCCGACCAGCTTCCCGGGGCTTCGCCCCCGCTGCCGCAGTCCACTCCGCCCGAAGCGCGCGAGATCCGGACCGCGCTCGCCCGCTTCAGCCAGGCGATGAGCGTCCCGCCCGCTCCCGATCCGCTCGACGTGCTGCGCGGCCTCGCCGTGCCCCGTTCGGCGCGGCGCGGGCTGTGCCTCGCGCTTGCGCCGGTCTTTGCCGAGGCGCGCCACGATGGCCCCGCCTTCGACGGCTTTGCCGCGATGGCCCGCGATGCCGGGATCACCGACGGCCCGCTGCCCGGCGATGCCTGGAGCAAGGCTGCGCTGCTGCCGCTCCTGCTGGCCGAGGGGCGCGGCGACGAGGCGCGCGAAGTGCTCTGGTCGCTGGTGCCGCCCACGGATGACTGGCTGCCCACGCCCTGCATCGCGCATCTCGCCCGGCGCGCACTCGGCGCGCGGGCGTTGCCCGCGAAGACGCGCGAAAGCCTTGTCTACGGATACATGGAGTTCGTCACCCGCCGCAGCGATGATTACTGGGGCCGCGTGCCCTGCCTGGAACTCACACGCGCCGCCGCCACGCTCTTGAGGCAAAGCGCGCTGATGCCTGGTTACCTTCGCGAGGCGGTCGAGCAGTTCTGCCTGCGCGCCTATGGCCTCTCGCGCGCCTTTTGGGAAGCGGTCGGTGAGGTTGACCTGCCCCCGCTTCTTGTCGAGGCGCACGCGGCCTTTGACCGCGTGGTGGCGGGGGGCGACGATATCGCCCCGGCGCTGGCGTGGCTCAAAGCGCAGGGCTCCGCCGATGCTCCGCGCCTGCGCCGCGAGCTGACCGCGCCGCAGGACACCCCGCAAGCGGCGCTGCGCGCAATGGCCCATCCCTGTGCGCCCGCCGTGCCGGACCACACCGCGCGCCTCGTCCGCGAGAATCTTCCTGTGCTTGATCCGGCGGTGCCGCCCGCCCATCACGCCGCGCTCCAACAGGATTGTGCCCGCCGGATCGAGGCCGCGCTCGCCGCGCCGGAGGCGACCGACGCAGCCAAGCTCCTCGACCGGCTCGACATGATCGCCGATGCGCGCACGCAGCATCTCGGTCTCGGGCTTGGCCTGTCGCTGCTCGCGGGGCTTGGGTCGCAGCGCGGTGCCACCGCGTTGCGCGAGGCCGTCACCCACTGGCTGCGCCAGCACCTCGGCGCGCTGACCGCGCCCGAGCGTGCCACCCTCGCCCCGCCCGCGCGGCAGGGCGCGCAGCGCCTGCGTGGCGCGGCACCGGTCGAGGCCGCTTCGTTGCTCGCCGGCTTCGAAACCGGCGCACCCCCGACCGCCTCGCCACAGGTTCCTGCGTCCCCGCTCTACGACGTGATCGTGGTCATTCTCACCTGCAAACCCTACCTGCACACCCGCGTGCCCGCGCTGCGCGACGGCTGGCTGCGGATGTTGGGTGATCTCGGCATCCCTTATCTCTTCGCCACCGGCGATGGCGATGGCACGCTTGACGGCGACATCCTGTGCCTCGACGCCCCCGACAGCTACGAGGGCCTGCCGCAAAAGACCCTCGCCGCGATCCGCTGGGTGCATGACCACAGCGACGCCGCGCACATGCTCAAGATCGACGACGATTGCTTTCTCAACGCGCCGGTCTTCTTCCGCAGCCTCAATTACCGCCGGTTCGACTATTACGGGCGGCGGCTTACCCTCGCGCCGGGGCAGATGGATCGCGCCTGGCACCAGCCGAAATCCACCTCGCGCGCGGCGCAGCGCACGCTCGACAAGTCGTCCGAGCCCTCGACCTATGCCGATGGCGGTGCGGGCTATACGCTCAGCCGCCACGCCATGCGCGCGCTCCTCGATGCTGCCGACAGTCCGGAGGGGCGGATGCTCGCGCAGCATTCCTTCATGGAGGACAAGCTCGTCGGCGACCTGCTTGCCCGCGTCGGGATCGCGCTGGCGGACGAGGGCTATCACACCGCGATCCGCCGTCGCGCCCATCGCGACGCGGTCCCGGTCTCGGCCTGGCATAACGGGTTTTTTGCCAGCCGCGACATGCCGGTGCAGATGGTCCATCTTGACAATGCCGCCGACCAGAGCCGCGCGATGGCGCAGCTTGCCGCGCCCGGCCTCTGGCCGCGCAAGATCTGGCCGACCTTTCAGGAGGCCCGCCTCGGCCCGCACAGCAACGCGCTCGACCTCGTCACCCCGCCGGACAGCGCCGAGGCCGCGCGCGAGGCGGATGTGGCGGTGGTTGCGGTGATGCGCAACGAGATGTTCCTGCTGCCGCATTTCCTCGCCCATTACCGCGCGCTCGGGATCGGACGCTTCGTCATCGCCGATAACGGCTCGGAGGATGGCACGCTCGAATATCTGGCAGACCAGCCGGACGTGACGCTGTTCTCGGTCGATACCGATTACAACCGTTCGGCCTATGGCGTGGCCTGGCAGCAGGCGATGCTCGCCGCGTTCCGGCTGGGCAAGTGGTCGCTCGTCGCCGATGCCGACGAGTTGCTCACCTGGCAGCACCCGCAACGCCAGAGTCTGCCCGATCTGCTCGACAGCCCCGAACTCAAAGGGGCCGAGGCGGCGCGGCTCTTCATGCTCGACATGTATCCGCAAGGCCCGCTCGAGGCGGTGGATTTCGCGCGCGGCACGCCTTTTGACGAGGCCGGCTTTGCCGACCGCGTGCCGTTCCTGCGCTCCACGCCGATGCGCGGGCCGTTCTCGGATGCGCCTACGTGGACCTCGGCGCTGCGCCACCGGCTCATCCCCGGCTCGCGCCCGGAACTGTTTGTCGCGCAAAAGATCGCGCTGTTGCGCTATCACCCGTTCATGCGGCTCTCGGCGGGGCTGCATTACGTGGCCGATGCCCGACTCGCCCCGCGCGCGCTGTTTCTCGCGCATTTCAAATATAACGCCGATTTCCGCCGCAAGGCGCAGGCCGAGGTCGCGCGCGGCCAGCATTGGGGCAATGCCGAGGAATACCGCAAATACCTCGCGCTTGTTTCCGAAGGGCGCAGCGTGATCCATGATCCGGGCGTGTCGGTGCCGTGGTTCGAGGCCCCTTTCGTGGCGGAACGGCTGAGGTGAGGGGGCTTGAACGGACGCCGGATGGCGCGCATCACTATCCGGCCGGTTTTCGGAGACCTGCTCAAATGAAACGTGACACGTATTTTGACTATGCAGGCAGAGGTGCCCTGACGTGTCGGGTTTCTTTCTCAATTCAGGGCAATCACGAAGCATGGCACAAGGGGCGCGCAGGCAGTCGCAAGGAGACGGGGCATGTATGATCTGGCGATCATCTGGGACTGGGCGGGATTCGCGGTGCGGTGGCTTCACGTGGTCACCGCCATCGCGTGGATAGGCGCGTCGTTCTATTTTGTCGCGCTCGATCTGGGGCTGCGCCGCGCGGACGACCTGCCGCCGGGCGTGCATGGCGAGGAATGGCAGGTGCATGGCGGCGGGTTCTACCATATCCGCAAATACCTCGTGGCCCCCGAGGCCATGCCCGAGCACCTGACCTGGTTCAAATGGGAGAGCTACGCCACGTGGCTCTCGGGCGCGGCGCTCTTGATGATGGTCTATTGGGTTGGCGGCGAGCTCTACCTCATCGACCGCAGCAAGGCCGATCTGGCGCTGTGGCAGGGGATCGTGATTTCGGCCCTGTCGCTGACGATCGGTTGGCTGGTCTATGACCGGCTGTGCAAATCGGGGCTGGGGGCGCGGCCGACGCTGCTGATGGTGCTGCTGTTCGCGCTGCTGGTGGCGATGGGCTGGGGATATGATCAGGTGTTTACCGGGCGCGCGGCGCTTTTGCACCTCGGGGCCGTCACCGCCACGATCATGACGGCCAACGTGTTTTTCATCATCATGCCCAATCAGCGCATCGTGGTGGCCGACTTGCGCGCAGGAAGGGTGCCGGATGCAAAATACGGGCGTATTGCCAAGCTGCGCTCGACCCATAACAATTACCTGACGCTGCCGGTGGTGTTCCTGATGCTGAGCAATCACTACCCGCTGGCCTTCGCCACCGAGTGGAACTGGCTCATCGCGGCGCTGGTGTTCCTTATGGGGGTGACGATCCGGCACTTCTTCAACACGATGCACGCGGGAGGGGGAATGCGATGGTGGACATGGGCGGTGACGGCGATCCTGTTCGTCGGCATCATGTGGCTCTCGACCGCGCCCTTGCAGCACGACGCCTACGAGGCGTCCGAGGCGCGCCCGTTGAGCGCCGCCGAACGGGTCTTTGCCGAGGCCGAGGGTTTCGAAGAGGTAGCCGCGATCATCCCCGGCCGCTGTGCCATGTGCCACGCGCGCGAGCCGTTCTATGACGGCATCCACCGCGCGCCGAAGAATGTGCTGCTGGAGACCGAGGGCGATATCGCTCGCGCGGCGCGGGCGATATACCTGCATTCGGGGGTGACGGACGCGATGCCGCCCGCCAATGTGAGCTTCATGGAAGAGGGCGAGCGGCGGCTGGTGGCGGAGTGGTATCGGGGGGCGCGGTGGTGAGGCTATGTCCTTGGCCCCTTGAGCGGACGGTCCGGTGTTGGCCTGTTGCTGCCGTTGGAGGAGCCGCGCGGTGCCCGACCGCGGGTGGGCGCTCCGACGGTGAAGGAGGGTGCTTTATGGTGAGAAATCCTCGAAACGATCTCAGAGTGTTGCAACGTGCAGATAGCGCCCGCCCGGTGGGGCGGTCGGGCGCTGCGCGGCGGTGCCTTGCGGACCGATCCGCGCAAGGGGGCTGAGCCTTGAACGTCCGCATAGGCCTATTCTGTTGAAAAACTCGATGCCCGACCCAGACAGGCCAGATTGGCAGAATTTCTTCCCGCCAATGCCTAGTTTTGGAAATCCTGTTTGCCAAATCTAGTCGACTGCGATTCCGAAATTCACGTGCGATTTTGAGCCACCGGAGTTTTTCAACAAAATAGGCCAATACCTGCTTCACCCCTCTGCCTCCGCCGTCTTGCGCGGCAGCACCCAACCGGCGCGGGGGAAGTGGCAGGTGTAGCCGCCGGGGAAGTGCGCGAGATAGTCCTGATGCTCGGGCTCGGCCTCCCAGAAATCGCCCGCCGGCTCCACCTCGGTCACCACCTTGCCGGGCCAGAGGCCCGAGGCCTCGACATCGGCGATGGTGCGAAGCGCCTCTTCGCGCTGCGCGTCTGAGCAGTAGTAGATCGCCGAGCGATAGCTCATCCCCACATCGTTGCCCTGACGGTTGAGCGTGGTGGGATCGTGAATCTGGAAGAAAAGCTCCAGCACTTGCCGATAGGTGATCCGCGCGGGATCGAAGATGATCTCGATGCCCTCGGCATGGGTGCCGTGGTTGCGATAGGTGGCGTTGGGCACATCGCCGCCGGTATAGCCCACCCGCGTCGAGATCACCCCGTCGCGTTTGCGGATGAGATCCTGCATCCCCCAGAAACAGCCACCCGCCAGAACTGCACGTTCGCTCATGTCACATCCTCCACCTGATCGATATAGTCGCCGTAGCCCTCTGCATCCATCTCGTCGCGATGGATGAATCGCAGGCTCGCCGAGTTGATGCAATAGCGCAGGCCACCCCGGTCGCGCGGGCCATCGGGAAAGACATGGCCGAGATGGCTGTCGCCGTGAGCGCTCCTGACCTCGGTGCGGACCATGCCGAGAGAGGCGTCGCGCAACTCGTTCACATGCGCCGGCTCTATGGGCTTGGTAAAGCTGGGCCAGCCGCAACCCGATTCGAACTTGTCGGCGCTGGCGAAGAGCGGCTCGCCCGAAACGATATCCACGTAAATCCCCGGTTCGATATTGTGGAGATATTCGCCCGTTCCGGGGCGTTCGGTGCCGTTCTGCTGGGTGACCCGGTATTGTTCGGGGTCGAGCGTGGCGACGCGGTCGGGGTCTTTGCGATATTGGGCCATGATACACTCCTGTTCGGTCATTGTAACAGGTGGGGCGTTGTCGCGAAAAACAAAGCCCCGTCCGCGGTGCTTGCCGCGAAAGCGGTGCGGTCATATGATCTGACCAATGCTATCACGAGTATTTTCCATGCCGTTCGAGAAAGTGACCCCGGAAAAGCTCTCCTGCGCGGTGACGCGGCAGATCGAAAAACTGATCCTGCGCGGCATCCTGCGCCCGGGCGAACGCCTGCCCGCCGAGCGCGAATTGGCCGACAAGCTTGGCGTGTCGCGTCCCTCGCTGCGCGAGGCAGTGGCCGATCTTCAGGAAAAGGGGCTTCTGACGGCGCGGGCGGGGGCGGGCATATACGTGGCCGACGTGCTGGGCAGCGCGTTCTCGCCCGCGCTGATCCGGCTCTTTGCCGGGCATGACGAGGCGGTATTCGATTATATCGCCTTTCGTCGCGATCTCGAGGGGTTGGCGGCGTGCCGGGCGGCGCGGCTGGCATCGGATACCGACTTGCGGGTGATCCAGACGGTGATGGACAAGATGGAAGCCGCCCACAAGAAAACCAACCCGGCGGATGAGGCTCGGCTTGATGCCAAGTTTCACATGGCGATCATCGAGGCGAGCCATAACGTCATCATGCTCCACATGATGCGCTCGATGTTCCAGCTCTTGCGCGAGGGCGTGTTCTACAACCGTCAGGTGATGTTCAGGCAGCGCACCACGCGCGGCGCGCTGCTCGATCAGCACCGCCGGATCAACGCCGCGATCCAGGCGCGTGACCCGGAGGCAGCACGCGAGGCGGTGGACTCGCATCTGTCCTATGTGGAAAAGTCGCTGTCGGACCAGCACAAGGCCGACCGCAACGAGGCCATCGCGCGCCAGCGGTTCGAGCACGAACAATCGCGCTGAGCCGGGTGCGCACCGTTTCGTGACATCGGGGCGCGGCGCAAGACGGCGGGAAGGTTCGCCCATCTAGGGACGACGGTGATGCCCGCTACCACATGTTGCCAAAAGATGGTGTTCGTCCCAAAATTTTCCAATTAAATTATGGCTTTAAACGACACAGTTCATGTGGTATGGTTAATGAAAATACGCGCGGCACCAATCGTCGCCATGAGGCAGAAACAGACAAAAAAGAGCGGAACCATGAAAACATGGGGCAGTCAGCCTCTGCTATGGGGCCTTGTCGCGCTGGCGGCGATCTGGATGATCGTGGTCGTGCCACTGAGCGCGGCGGCCGCGCCCTACGCGGGCTACGTCATCGACGCGCGCAACGGCAAGGTGCTCTATTCAGAAAACGCCAACACGCGGCTGCACCCGGCCTCACTCACCAAGATGATGACGCTCTATATCGTTTTCGAGGCGGTGGAGAATGGCGAGATCGGGCTTGACGACGTGGTGACGATCTCGCGCTACGCCACCGCCGAGCCGCCGAGCAAGCTTGGCCTGCGCCCCGGTCAACGGATCCGGCTGCGTTATCTCATCCGCGCCGCCGCTGTGCGCTCCGCGAATGACGCGGCCACGGCGCTGGCCGAGGCGATCGAGGGGTCGGAGGCGCGGTTCGCCCGCCGCATGAACCGCACTGCCAAGGCGATGGGCATGACGCGGACGACGTTCAAGAATGCGCATGGCCTGACCGAGAGCGGGCACTTGTCGACCGCGCGCGACATGACCCTCCTCGGGCGGCAGGTGTTTTTCGATTATCCCCAGTATTACAACCTTTTCTCGCGGCTGACCGCAGATGCGCAGGTCAAGACCGTGCGCCACACCAACCGCCGCTTTCTCAGCAGCTATAGCGGGGCGGACGGGATCAAGACCGGTTATACCCGCGCCGCCGGGTTCAACCTTGTGGCCAGCGCCGAGCGGGACGGAAAACGCATCATCGCCACGGTGTTCGGCGGCAAATCGACCGCAACGCGCAACGCGCAGGTGGTCAAGCTGTTGGAGTTGGGCTTTCGCAAGGCCAATCGCCGGGTCGCCATCGCCAAGCCGGCACGCCCGCCTTACCTCGGACGGCTTGGCCATGCGCCGGTGACCATCGCCGCCGGAGAGGCGCGCCCGGCCTATGCGGCCAAGACCGTCCGGCTTGCCACCGCCGCCGCCGTGCGCCAGAGCCTGCGGCCAAGGCCCCGACCCGGGGCGGAGCCAGTCGAAATGGAAGTCCCCACAGTCCTTGCCGATGCTGCGCAGATCGAGCGTGCGGTGCAGGCTGCCGCCGACGCCGTGCCGGAAACCGCGCCGGAGCAGGAGATCGCCGCGCTGCGCCCCGAACCCCGCCCGGAGTTGGCAGAGGGCTCCGCTGTTCCGGAGCAGGTGGCAGAAGCGGAGCCCGAGGTGGTGAGCCGCGTCTCGACCTCGGATGGCCGCCATTGGGGTGTGAACGTGGGGCGTTATCCGACTCAGTACAAGGCGCGCCAGATCCTGTTGAAAACCGCGCTGAGCGAGATGACGGCCCTCGACGGAAGCCTGCGCAAGGTGGTGCGCCGCCCTACCGGGTTCGATGCGAATTTCATGGGGCTCTCGCGTGAGGCCGCAGATACCGCCTGTCGCCGTCTTCAGGCGCGCAAGATCACCTGTTTCATGATCGGGCCAGGCTGACGGCTCAATCGCCACGCAGCGTGGCGAGGGCATAGGGCGGCCACATCATTGCCCGGCGCATGCGGCCAAGCGGCCAGCGGCGGGGTGGTGCCTGCATGATGCGCGGATAGAGTGGGCCGGATGTTCGCCCCCGTGCCAGGTCGGCGAGGGTCGCGCCCGCATGGCTGGCCATCGCCACGCCGTTGCCGTGATAGCTGAGCGCAGCGAAGGCCCCGGGAATCTCGCGGATCGGCCCGGCAAAGGGCGTCAGATCGGGCGCGAGCGACAAGAGGCCGTTCCAGCCATGCGGCGTCTCGACGTGCCGCCATTCGGGAAACATCCGCTCGAAGTGGTGGCGGATGGTGCGGTGCATCCGGGTGTCGAAACCGGGCGAGGAGAAGAGGCCCCCGCGCATCCCGAAAAGCATCCGGCGGTCGGGCATCAGCCTGAAATAGTGCAGGAAAAACCGGTCGTCATAACACATCTGGTGCGTGGTCCAGCCCTGCGCGGCAAGCTCATCATCGCTGAGCGGGCGGGTGACGATCACGTTGGATTGCGTCGGCAGATAGCGCCCGCGCAGCCAGCCCGGCAGATCGTCGGAGGAATAGCCGTTGGTGGCCACGATCAGACGGCGTGCGGTGATGCGGGCGTGTGGGGTCGCAAGGCTGAAGCGACCGCCGCAGTTGATTGCAGTCACCGGCGAGTGCGCATGAATGCGTGCGCCCGCGCGTGTGGCCGCATTGGCGAGGCCGAGGGCGTATTTCAGCGGGTTGAGCGCAAAGCCGATGGGATTGGTGAGCGCCGCGAAGAACGAACCGCGCATCCCCGCCTGTTCCAGCCCTTCGCGGGGGATAAGCGTGGGACTGACGCCGTAATCCGCCTCGATCCGCGCGGCGCGGTCAGGGAAACCGGCGGCGGCGCGGGCCGTGTGGGCCAGCACCGTCTCGCCTTCGGAATGGGTGTCGGCCTCGATGCCGTGGCGGTCGATAAGGCCGCGCGCGGTCTCGACCGCCGCCACCTCGGCGCGCCGCCACTCACGGCGGGCGTCCTCGCCATGCAGGCGGCGCAGCATCGCGTCCGAGGCCGCCGACCCGCCGAGGCAGCAGAACCCGCCATTGCGTCCCGACGCGCCCCAGCCGACGGTCTCGGCCTCCAGCACGCGCACATCCTCGCCCGCCTCTGCAAGGTGCAGCGCTGCCGACAAGCCGGTAAACCCCGCGCCGATCACCGCCACGTCACAGGCGATCTCGCCCTCGGCCGTCGGGTATTCGGGGGCGGGGGTCGTCGTGGCCCAGAAACACGCGGCACGCGGCCCCGGCCCATAGGCATGAGCGGGAAAGATGCGCCTCATGTCTGTTGGGCCGCCGCGCGTTCCTCTTCCTGTTGGCGCAGCGAGGCGCGCTTGGTGATCAGCGAGGCGCTGATGACCCCCACCGCCACGATGCCGATCATGAGGGTGGAGAGCGCGTTGATCTCGGGCGAGACGCCCAGCCGGATCGACGACCAGATCTTGATCGGCAGGGTGGTGGCCGAGGGCCCGGCAGTGAAGGACGCGATCACCAGATCGTCGAGCGACAGGGTAAAGGCCAGAAGCCAGCCCGAGATCACCGCCGGGGCGATGATCGGCAGGGTGACAAGGCGGAACGCGTCGAACGGCGAACAGCCCAGATCGAGCGCCGCCTCTTCCAGCGAGCGATCAAAGCTCATCAGCCGCGATGACACCACCACCGCAACGAAGGCCATCGAAAAGGTGGTGTGCGCGAGGATGATGGTGAGGATGCCGCGATCGAGGCCGATTCCGATGAAGAGCAGCAGCAGCGACAAACCTGTGATGACCTCGGGCATGACCAGCGGCGCGTAGATCATGCCGGAAAAGAGGGTGCGCCCCGGAAAACGCCCCATCCGCACCAGCACCAGCGCCGCCATCGTGCCCAGCACCGTGGCGATGGTCGAGGACGCGACCGCCACCTTGAGCGTGACGACCGCGGCGTCGAGAAACGCCTCGTTCTGCATGAGCGTGCCATACCATTTCGTCGAGAACCCGGCCCAGACGGTCACCAGCTTCGACGCGTTGAAGCTGTAGACGATGAGCAGGAGCATCGGCAGGTAGAGAAAGGCGAAGCCGAGGGTGAGCGAGGTGGCGTTGAACCAGGTGAGCCGTCTCATGTGTCACACCTCCGGTCGCCGATTTCTTTCAAAGAAATCGGGCCGAAATCTTTTGAAGATTTCGGATGCGGTGCCGTGCTCATTCCTCGGCCTCCCGGCTTTTCTGTTCGTTGCGCTGGAACAGGATGATCGGGATGATGAGGATCAGCAGAAGCACCACCGCCACCGCGCTCGCGACCGGCCAATCGCGGTTGTTGAAGAATTCCTCCCACAGCACCTTGCCGATCATCAGGGTCTGCGAGCCGCCCAGCAGCGAGGGAATGACGAATTCGCCGATGGTGGGGATAAAGACGAGAAAGCAGCCCGCGATGATGCCGTTCTTCGAGAGCGGCACGGTAATGAGCCAGAACGCCTTGAGCCGCGAACAGCCAAGGTCCTCCGCCGCCTCCAGCAATGATCCGTCCATCCGCTCCAGCGTGGAGTAGATCGGCAGGATCATGAAGGGCAGGTAGGTGTAGACGATGCCGATATAGACCGCCGTGGGGGTGTTGAGGATCGTCAGAGGCTCGGAAATCAGGCCCAGCCCCATGAGGAGCTGATTGAGATATCCCTCGGTCGCGAGGATGCCCATCCACGAATAGACCCGGATGAGGAACGAGGTCCAGAACGGCAGGATCACCAGCATCATCAGCGTGGGGCGCCAGTGATCGGGCGCGTTCGCCATGCCGTAGGCGATGGGATAGCCCACCACGAGCGTGCAGACCGTGGCGATCCCGGCGATCTGGAGCGACGAGAGATACGCCTTCCAGTAGAGGTCATCGGTGGTCAGGAATTTGAAATTCTCGAAATCCAGCCCGGCGAGGAACGCTTTGAACCCCGCCCAGCCCTCGGAAAAATCGAGCGTCGGCGTGTAGGGCGGGATCGCCATCATCGGGTCCGACAGCGATATCTTGAGCACGATGCCGAAGGGCACGAGAAACAGCGCCAGAAGCCATGCATAGGGAAGCGCGATGAGGGCAAAGCGGCGCATCGCGTCAGTCCTTCAGCATCACGGCGGCGGTCTCGGTCCACGACAGCCACACCGTGTCTTCCC
The DNA here is from genome assembly GCA_034521935.1 of Roseovarius sp. Lineage (GTDB taxonomy): Bacteria > Pseudomonadota > Alphaproteobacteria > Rhodobacterales > Rhodobacteraceae > Roseovarius. The sequence continues at coordinate 54,295 of JAXHLV010000011.1, read as the reverse complement.
AGGTGAAATCGCGGCGCGAGAGGCGGCGGGTGTTGGCGGTCTGCGCCTTGACCATCCGACCGCCCGCGATCTCGACATGATAGGTCGAGAGGTTGCCGAGATAGGCGATGTCGATGATCTTGCCCTGCACCGCGTTGCGGCGATCTTCGGGGCGTTCGGCGCTGATCGCCACCTTTTCGGGGCGCAGCGCGATGTGGCAGGTCTCGCCCTTGTCGAAACGCGTCTCGGAGACAGCGTGGAGCGGCTCCGTGCCTTCGGCGTAATCCACGTCATAGCCCTCGCCCGCAGGCGTGGCGCGACCGGTGATGATCGTCACCTCGCCGATGAAATCCGCGACATAGACGGAATTGGGGGATTCGTAGATGCGCGCGGGCGTGTCGGCCTGCACGATGCGGCCAGTGTCCATCACCGCCACGCGGCTGGCCACCGTCATCGCCTCTTCCTGGTCGTGGGTGACGATGACGAAGGTGGTGCCGGTGGTTTCCTGGATATCCATCAACTCGAATTGCGTGGCGGTCCGCAGCTTGGCGTCGAGCGCGCCCATCGGTTCGTCGAGCAGCAGCAGCTTGGGCGCCTTGGCGAGGCTGCGCGCGAGCGCCACGCGCTGCCGCTGCCCGCCGGAAATCTGGTGTGGCTTGCGGCGGGCGAATTGCTCGAGCCGGGTGAGCTTGAGCATCTCCTCCACCCGCGCGGCGATGGCATCCTTGGACATGCGGTCGCGCCTGAGGCCAAAGGCGATATTGTCCCAGACCGACAGATGAGGAAACAGCGCGTAGGACTGGAACATCATGTTCACCGCGCGCTTGTTCGGCGGAATAGGGGCGATGTCCTGCCCGCCAAGGAGGATCCTGCCCTCGGTGGGGGCCTCGAACCCGGCGAGCATCCGCATCATCGTGGTCTTGCCGCAACCCGAGGGGCCGAGCAGGGCAAAGAACTCTTTCTCGTAGATATCGAGCGTCTGGTTGTCGATGGCGGTGAAATCGCCGAACCGTTTGGTCACGCCCCTGAACTCGATGAGCGGCTTGGCCCCTGGATCGGTCCACGGCTCGAAGACGGTCTGCCCCATGCTGCCCCCGGTCTCTCTGGATCAAAACGGCCCGCGCCGGGATGGCGCGGGCCGACAGGCGGACTCAGATGCCGGACTTGACCTTGGTCCACATGCGCGTGACCGTCCGCTGGGTGCGCATGTCGTAGGGCTTCTTGATGTAGAGGTTCTCCAGCGCCTTGGCGGAGGGATAGATCGCAGGATCGTTGATGATGTCCTCGTTAAGATATTTCTGCGACGCCTTGTTGCCGTTGGCGTAATAGACGTAGTTCGATGCCTGCGCCATGTTCTCGGCATCCATGATGAAGTTGAGGAACGCGTGCGCCCCATCGGGGTTGGGTGCGTCGACCGGGATCGCCATCATGTCGAACCACATCACCGCGCCTTCGCTCGGCGCATTGTAGGCGATGTTGACGTCGTTATCGGCCTCGTCGGCCCGGTCGCGCGCCTGAAGCACGTCGCCCGACCAGCCGATGGCGACGCAGATGTCGCCGTTGGCCAGCCCGTTGATGTATTCGCTGCTGTGGAATTTCTGCACATAGGGCCGCACCGACATGAGCAATTCGCCCGCCGCCTCGAGCTCGTCGGCATCGGTGCTGTTGGGATCGTGGCCCAGATAGGTCAGCGCCGCCGGCACCACCTCATCCGGCGCGTCGAGGAAATGCACGCCGCACTCGGCCAGCTTTTCCATGTTCTCCGGCTCGAAGATCAGCGCGAGGCTGTCGATCGGCGCATCCTCGCCGAGGGCCTCCTCGACCTTGCCGGTATTCACGCCGAGCCCCGTGGTGCCCCACATGTAGTTGATGGCATACTCACTGATCGGCACATCCGAGTCATAGCCCTTGAGCCGGTCCTTGATCACATCCCAGAGGTTCTCGGCATTGGGCAGCTTGTCATAATCGAGCTTCTGAAACGCCCCGGCCTGAATCTGGCGCAGCAGGAAACTGCCCGTCGGCACCACGACGTCATAGCCCGAACCGCCCGCGAGCATCTTGGTCTCGAGCATCTCGTTGCTGTCGAACACGTCGTAGGTCAGCTTGATGCCGGTCTCTTCCTCGAACTGGGTGAGCAGGTCCTCGTCGATATAGTCGGACCAGTTATAGACGCGCACTTCCTGCGCCGAGGCGGTCGCGGCCCCGAGCGCGAGCGCGGCGGTGGTGGTGAGCATGAGCTTTTTCATCGTGATCTCCCGTTGGTTTCGGCATGTTCTCTGCCTTGGAGTGGATTTGATCAAAAAATGCCGCAGTTGGCAACATGGTAATGTTTTCACGCAGTCGTTAAACTCGCAAGTCATGAGTTAGGCCAGGGATCGGGAATACCGGATTGACATCGAGAACCGCACGAGAAACGGGCAGCGAGCCCACCCCCACCCCGCGCCTTCCGGCGCATGAAACCATCTATCGCGAATTGCGCGCGCTCGTGCTGTTCGGCGATCTGGCACCGGGGCAGGCGGTGACGATCCAGGGGCTGTGCGAGCGGCTGGGTGCCGGGATGACGCCGGTGCGCGAGGCGCTGCGGCGCCTCATTGCCGAGGGTGCGCTGGAGTTCCAGGGCAACAGGCGGGTGTCGGTGCCGCTGCTGGATGCCGGGAATATCGGCGAATTGATTTATGCGCGTCAATGGCTTGACCCGTATCTGGCCAAGCGCGCGACCGAGCGCGCCGGGCCGGAGGACCTTGCCCGCCTGACCGGGATCGACGACGACCTCGACGCCGCCATCCTGCGCGGCGACATGCGCGGTTATCTCGAATTGAACTACCGCTTTCATCGCGCGCTTTATGAAATGGCGGATGCCCCGATCCTCACGGATGTGGCCGACGGGCTGTGGCTGCGCTTTGGTCCGTCGCTGCGGGTGGTGTGCGGGCGGGTCGGCACCGAGGGTCTGCCGGACAAGCACAAGGACCTGCTCGACGCGATTCGCGCGGGTCAGCCCGAGGCCGCCGCAGCGGCGATCCGCGCCGATGTGGTGCAGGGAATGGAACAGGTTCGCCAATCCCTCTCGCGCCAGCCGCGCGACGACTGATTCGATTGACAGTGAAAAATTTGATCATATTCTGGTGGTGAGCCGCGCCGAGAGGCCGCGCCCCGATTCCTCATATTGAGAAGGGACCGCCATGACAGCGATCACCAATCACCTGCCTACCGCCGAACTTCAGGCGCTCGACGCTGCCCATCACATGCACCCGTTCACCCATGGCGACGATCTGGGCAAGAAAGGCGCGCGCATCATCACCCGCGCGCGCGGCGTCACCCTGACCGACAGCGACGGCAACGAGATGCTCGACGCGATGGCCGGGCTGTGGTGCGTCAATATCGGCTACGGGCGCGAGGAGCTGGCCGAGGTCGCGGCGCGGCAGATGCGCGAACTGCCCTTCTACAACACCTTTTTCCAGACCAGCCACGTCCCCGCCATCGCGCTGGCCAAGCGTCTGGCAGAGCTTGCGCCGGGTGATCTCAACCACGTGTTCTACGCAAGCTCGGGCTCGGAGGCCAACGACACCAATATCCGCATGGTGCGCACCTACTGGGCGGAAAAGGGCGAGCCCGAGCGCAATATCATCATCAGCCGTCACAACGGCTATCACGGGTCGTCGATGGGCAGCGCATCGCTTGGCGGCATGGCGGGGATGCACGCGCAGGGCGGGATGCCCATTCCCGACATCCACCATATCGACCAGCCGCACTGGTATGCCGAGGGCGGCGACATGGACGCCGAGGACTTCGGCCTCGCCCGCGCGCGGCAACTGGAGGAAAAGATCGAGGCGCTGGGCCCGCATCGCGTTGCCGCCTTCATCGGCGAGCCGGTGCAGGGCGCGGGCGGCGTAATCGTGCCGCCCGACAGCTACTGGCCGGAAATCCAGCGCATCTGCGACGAATACGGCATCCTGCTGATCGCCGACGAGGTGATCTGCGGCTTCGGTCGCACCGGCAACTGGTTCGGCAGCCAGACCTACGGCATCCGCCCCGACATCATGACCATCGCCAAGGGGCTGTCGTCGGGCTATGCGCCCATCGGCGGCTCGATCGTGTCGGACGAGGTGGCGCGGGTGCTGGCGGGCTGCGAGTTCAACCACGGCTATACCTATTCGGGGCACCCGGTGTCCTGCGCCGTGGCGCTGGAAAACCTGCGCATCCTCGACGAGGAGGGGATCGTCACCCGCGTGGCCGGTGATACCGGGCCGTATCTGAAGGAACAATGGGAGGCCCTTGCCGATCATCCTCTGGTCGGCGAGGCGCGGATCGTGGGGATGATGGGCTCCATCGCGCTGACGCCTGATAAATCCGCGCGCGCGAAATTCGCCAGCGCGCCGGGGACCGTGGGCTATATCTGCCGCGAGCGGTGTTTTGCCAACAACCTCGTGATGCGCCATGTCGGTGACCGCATGATCATCTCGCCGCCGCTGGTGATTTCCAGGGCCGAGATCGACACGCTGATCGAGCGCGCCCGGCGCTCGCTTGACGAGGCCGAACGGCAAGTGCGCGCGGAGGGGCTGATGAAGGCGGCGGCGTAAGGGAAATCGGACCCTTCCGGCAGGTTACTCCAGCACCCTGACGCTGTCGCGCGCGCGGGTGAGCGCGGCCTGACGGTCGCCGTGCAGCGCTGAGACGAGCACGCCGCGCCCCGCCTCCTCCGACAGCCCGAGCGCGTCGAGCGCCGCCTCGATATTGGCGGCGTTCTGTGGCAGGCGGGGGCGATTGCCTGCGTTGTGGTGGCTTCCACCCTCCGGTTCGGGGCAGCCAAGGCCGAAATGATCGGCCACCGCCGGAAGCGCGCCGGGGGCCTCGATATTCACGGCCATGAAATCGCGCCGCCCCTCGAAATGCGTCAGCACCCATGCGACCCACTCGGCCCGCCTGTGTGCCTCGTTGATGAAATTCTGCACGCTGAACACCTTCTGATGATGGGCAGCGATGCTGACGAGATACCCGCGCAGGGGCCGGAAATTGAGGATGAACCGGGCATTGGGATAGGTCCGGTCGTAGGCCGCCACGGGCCGCACCTGTCCGAAATCGGAAAACGCATCGAAGCGCCCGGTCTGCCAATCCCTGGAATCGTGAAAGCTGCGCAGCCCGTTGGCTTCGAACAGCCGGTGCAGCGAGGTGGTGCCGCAGCGCGGATGGCCGATCACGAAATACTTGACCGCCTGACGGTCGCCCTTGGGGGTCACGAGGAAATGCAGCCGCATCCGCGCGCGAATGACGGCAAAGGCCACGTCGTTGAGGTCGGTGGTGCGGCGGGCCCCGGTCATCAGATGATCTCGTCCTCGTCAAAGAGCGCGCCCACGTCGAGATGGGCGCTGATGCCCTCGGCGGCGGCCTCGGCGCGCGCGGTTTCCGCGACGTGAAAGAGGGCGTCGCCCTCGTAAACCACGGGCATGTTGGTGCGCCCGATCAGGATGCCGGTATGCTCGCTGACGATCTCGCTCTCGACATCGCCAAAGGTATTGGCCACCGCGCCCAGCACGGTGCCCGGAGCGACCGCGTCACCCAGCCCCACAAAGCCGCGGAAAAGCCCGCCGCGCGGGGCGCGATACCACGAAGAGGCGCGCGCGCGGACCGGGCTTGCCCTCGTGCGGGGAACCCCCTTGGCCCCGATCATGCCAAGCCGCCGCATCACCCGCAGTGTGCCCGCTACGCCCGCGCGCACGGCCGCCTCGTCGAACCGCAGCCCTTCGCCGCCCTCGTAAAGCAGCACATCGACGCCCGCCTCCTCGGCGGCCATGCGCAGCGAGCCGTCGCGCAGGCCCGACTCCATCATCACTGGTGCGCCGAAGGCGGCACCAAGATCGGCCAACCTGTCGTTGTCGGGGGTGAGGCGGATCTGCGGCAAGTTGGAGCGGTGGATCGCCGCCGAGTGCAGGTCGATCCCGACATCGGAGCGGCGGACCACCTCCTCCATGAAGATATGCGCAAGCTGCGACGCCATCGACCCCGATGACAGGCCCGGAAACACGCGGTTGAGATCGCGCCGGTCGGGCAGGTAGCGCGAGTGATTGAGGAACCCGAAGGTGTTGACAATGGGCACCGCGAGCAGCGTGCCCGCCATCGACTGCAGCGGCGTGGCGCGCAGGATGCGGCGCACGATCTCGACCCCGATCACCTCGTCACCGTGGATCGCCGCCGAGATGAACAGCACCGGCCCCGCACGCCGCCCGTGGATCACCTCGACCGAGAGGTGAACGGGGGTGTGATTTGAAAGCTGGCTCACGGGAATATCGACACGCGCCCGCGTGCCGGGCGAGACCCTCTCACCGCTGATCTCGAAATGCGTGCGCTTTGCCATGTGTCGCCTTTCCCTGCCTGGTAGCGGCTTAGGCAATCGTGGCGCGGGTGTCCATGCCGTGGGGCTGCTTGATCCCGCCCGCCCACGCGGCTAAGCGGGGCCATGAGCAGCCCCTTGCCCGTCCGATGCCCTGTCTGCCGCACAGCGGCGGTGGCTGCGTTCGGCCTGTTCGACGGCAAGGGCTACTGGCGCTGCGACACCTGCGGGGCGCGGGGGATGAACCCCGTCCATTACCCCGATGCCGCGACGGAGCGCGCCGAATACGACCGGCACGAGAATGATGTGGGCGATCCCGGCTACCGGCGGTTTCTCGACAAGCTTGCCGCGCCGCTCCTCGCGCGGCTCGCACCCGGCGCGCGGGGGCTGGATTACGGCTGTGGTCCCGGCCCGGCACTTGCGGCGATGCTGCGCGAGGCGGGGCATGAGGTGGCGCTTTACGATCCCTTCTATGCCCCCGATCCCGCGCCGCTGGCAGACATCTATGATTTCATCACCTGCACCGAGGTGGCCGAGCATTTCCACCACCCGGCGGAGGAATTCGACCGGCTTGGCGCGATGTTGCGTCCCGGCGGATGTCTGGCGGTGATGACCTGTTTCCAGACAGATGATGTGCGATTCGGCGGCTGGCATTACCGCAAGGACCCGACCCATGTGGTGTTCTACCGCGCCGAGACATTCGCCGCCCTCGCCGCCGCGCGCGGATGGTCCTGCGAGATACCGCGCAAGGACGTGGTGCTGCTGCGGGTGCCGGGGCCATGACCACGGGGCTGCACGAGGAACGGCTGGCGGCGGTGATCGAGGCAGTGGGCGGAACGGGCGCGCGCACCGTGCTCGATCTGGGCTGTGGCGATGGCGATCTGGTGCTGCGGTTGCTGGATGTGCCGGGCCTCACCCGGATCACCGGGATCGAGATCGACGCCGCGCGGCTGCGACAGGCGCAGGCGCGGCTGGCCGAGACACATGCCGCGGGCGCGCGGGTGCAACTCGCCTGCGCCTCGGCCACGCAGGCGCATCCCAATCTTGCCGGTTATGATTGCGCCTGCCTGGTGGAGGTGATCGAGCACCTGCCCCCCGCCGATATCAACCGGCTGGAGCGCGCCGTGTTTGCCGGTATGCGCCCCGGCCATGTCATCGTCACCACGCCCAATGCCGAATACAATCCCGTTCTCGGCGTGCCCGCGCACCGCTTTCGCCACCCCGATCATCATTTCGAATGGGATCGCGCGCGGTTTGCCCGCTGGGGGCAGGGGGTGGCGGAGCGCACCGGCTATGGGGTGGCGTTCCGCGACATCTGCGGCGCGCATCCGGCGCTTGGCGGGGCAAGCCAGATGGCGGTATTCACCCGCTGTAGCGGGTGATGAAATTGCGCAGGATGCGCTCGGGGGCCGTGACATCCGCCGCGCGGCACATGGCGATCAGGTCATCCGCCGTCTCGGGGGCGAAATAGCCCTTGTGGCGGTAGATGCGGATGCGCGTCTCGAAACCGGCGGCATCGGCCTCGGGGTGGAACTGCGTGGCATAGGCGTGCTCGCCATAGCGCACCATCTGGAACGGGCAGGTGGGTGACGCTACGAGGTGAGCGCAGCCCTCGGGCAGCGCCTGCAACGCCTCCTTGTGGCCGACGAAGGCGGTAAAGCGCGCGGGCAGACCGGCAAGCAGCGGGTCGCGCGTGCCCTCATCGGTGAGGGCGCAATCGGCGGTGCCCACCGGCTCGCCATGCGCGCGCTTGCTCACGTCGCCGCCCAGATGCTTGCCCAGAATACCGATGCCGTAGCAACAGCCGAGAAACGGCGTCTGCGTGGCGATGATCGCGGGCATGAGCGACAGAACCTGCGCCTCGATGCGCGCCTCGACGGGGGATTTTTTGTCGGGCGGGTCACTGACACAGCCGGGACCGCCGCCGACGATCACCCCGGCAAGATCGGCGAGGCGCAGACCTTCTGGCAGCGGTTGCTGATCGAGGCGGATGCGGCGCACGCGGTCCCTTGCCAGCCCGCCCTTGCGCAGGATCGCGGCGAATTCGTCGTCGGCGGCCGCGGTCTCGGGGCGCAATTGCAGGACGAGAAAGGGCTTGATCATCGGCGGCTCCGGCTGTTGCGATACGCTTGCCCGCGCCCGCCGCCCGCGTCAAGCCGCGCGGGCCCGGCTTGATTCCGCAGGTGAAAGGGATAGGGTGCGCTCAAGCCTGCAACAGCGAGGATATGCCCCATGCCCCAACGTCTTCACCTTGTCTTCGGCGGCGAGTTGGTCGATCCGGCGCGCAGCGAGTTCCGCGACGTGAACGACCTGCACATCGTCGGCATCTTCCCCGATTACGCGAGCGCGCATGACGCGTGGAAGGCCGAGGCGCAGCGCACGGTGGACAACGCCCACATGCGCTATTTCATCGCCCACCTTCACCGCCTGCGCGACGAAGAGCGCGAAGCCTCGTCCACCGAAGAGCTGGGCTAGGCCCTTGGTGAACCGCTCGCTGGGTCTCGCGGCCTATCTCGCGCTGGCGCGGCGCGGCGGGCAGGCGGGGCCGGTGCCCGAAAGCCCCCGGCCCGAGGGGCGCGTGATCTGGGCCCATGCGGTGGATGCGGGGCGTGCGCGCGCGCTTGCCGGGTTGGCGCGACAGCTTCAACAGCATCGCCCTGATATCGCGATGGTGATGACGGTGAGTGATGACGGGGCGGAGACGGCTGCCGAAGCGCGCGGCCCGCGCGGCCCGGCGATCCGCGTGCCGCTGCCACCCGACACCATCCCCGCGGCCGAGGCGTTCCTGCAGCACTGGCGGCCCGACCTGTGCCTTTGGAGTGGCGGCGCGTTGCAGCCGGCGCTGCTGATCTGCGCGGCGCGGGAAGGGGTGCCGCTCTGTCTCGTGGATGCCGAAGAGGCGCTGCTGGAGCGGTCGCGCTGGCCGTGGCTCCGCGACCTGCCGCGCGCGGTTCTGGCGGAATTTATCGAGATTCATACGCGCGACGAGGCGGCGGCGCGGCAGGCGCGGCGGATGGGTGCCGATCCGGCCCGCGTGCAGGTGACCGGTGCGCTGCAAGAAGAGGCGCTGACGCTGCCGTGTCGCGAGGCGGACCTTGAGGAGATGTCGCGGCTCATGCGTGCGCGGCCCGTCTGGCTCGCGGCGATGGTGCAGCCCGAAGAGATCGACACCGTGCTGGGCGCGCATCGCGAGGCAAGCCGCGCGGCGCACCGCTGCGTGCTGATCGTGGTGCCCGATGACCCGGAGCAGAGCGATGCGATGGCCGAAAGGATCACCGCGCAGGGCTGGCGGTATATCAGGTGGTCCAAGGGCATGCTGCCAGACGAGGCGACGCAGGTGATCCTTGCCGATACGCATGGCGAGATGGGGCTTTGGTACCGGCTGGCCCCGGTCAGCTTCATGGGTTCGTCGCTGGTGTCCGGGCAATACGGGCGCGACCCCGACGAGCCCGCCGCGCATGGCTCGGCGATCCTCTACGGACCCAACGTGGCGCGCTACCTGGACCGTTATTCGCGCTACGCCGAGGCGGGTGCCGCGCGGATCGTGCGCGATACCGACACGCTCGCCGCCGCGGTGCAGGCGCTGTTGCCTCCCGATAGCGCGGCGGCGATGGCGCACGCGGCGTGGGAGGTGGCCTCGCGCGGGGCTGCGGTCACCGACCGCGTGGTGGAAATGGTGCTCGACGCACTCGACCGGCGCGCGGCGGCAGCGTCATGAAAGCCCCCGGTTTCTGGGACGCGCCGCCCGACCGGCCCGGCCTGCGCGCGCGGCTTCTGTCGCCGCTGGGCGCACTCTATGCGCGGGCGACGGCGCGGCGGCTGGCGCGGGGCGATGGCTGGCGCGCGCCGGTGCCGGTGATCTGCGTGGGCAACATCAACGCCGGCGGCACCGGCAAGACGCCGACGGTGCAGGCGGTGGTCATGCGGCTGCGCGATCGCGGTCTTTCGCCCGCGATCCTGTCGCGCGGTCATGGCGGGCGGCTTGCCGGGCCGGTGGCGGTGGACTCAGAGGTGCATGATGCCGGCGATGTCGGGGACGAGCCGTTGCTGGCGGCGGCCTTTGCGCCGACCTGGGTGGCGCGCGACCGGGTGGCCGGCGCGCGCGCGATCTGCGCGGACGAAACGGCGGATTGTATCGTGATGGATGACGGCTTCCAGAACCCGGCGCTGGCGCGGGATATCTCGCTCGTCGTGGTCGATGCCGCGCGCGGGTTCGGCAACGGGCGCTGTCTGCCCGCCGGGCCGCTGCGCGAGCCGGTGGCGGCGGGGATGGCGCGCGCCGATCTGGTGCTGTCGGTGGGTGACGACACGGCGCAGGCGGCCTTTGACAGCCAATGGGCCGGGGCCGTCACCGTGCCGCGTATGCGCGGGCGGCTGGTGCCGCTGCTGACCGGAATGGACTGGACCGGTGCACGGGTGCTGGCGTTTGCCGGGATCGGCCACCCGGAAAAATTCTTCGCCACGCTGCATACGCTCGGAGCCAAGGTGCTTCGCGAGGTGGCGCTGTCGGATCATCAGCCGCTGACGCCTGCGCTCATGGCGCGCATCCTGCACGATGCGGAGTCGCTCGGGGCACAGCCCGTGACCACGGAAAAGGACGCGGTGCGCCTGCCCGCCGATATCCGGCGGCAGGTGCTGGTGGTGCCGGTGCGGCTCGAGGTCGCGGATTGGGGGCCGTTCGACGCGGCGCTTGAACGCTGCGGGATCGGCGGCGGCGCGCGCTGAGGCACCGCCGCCCGCGCGGGCCTTACTCGGCCAGTTTCTCGTCGATGATGGCCTTGAGGTCGTCATAGGCCATGTTGGAATATGTCTGCTTGTTGATGACGAGCGTGGGCGTGGAATTCACCTCGTCGGCCTCGGCGTTCTGCTGATACCAGGCGACCAGCGCCTGCGCCTTGTCGCGGTCGTTGAGGCACGCCTCGACCGCGTCCGGCTCGATCCCGGCAAGCTTGCCGATGCGGCGCAGGTTGTCGGCGACGGCGGCGGGCTCTCCTTGAGTCCATTCGCGCTGCTTGTCGTAAAGCATGTCGCTGATACCGAAAAATTTCTCCTCGCCGCCGCAGCGCGCGACCATCGACGCCCAGAGGCCGAACCGGTCGAAATACACGTCGCGGTAGACGAACCGCACCTTGCCGCTGTCGATGTAATCGGCCTTGAGCTCCTTGAACGGCCCCTTGTGGAACGTCGCGCAATGCGGGCAGGTGAAGGAGGCGTATTCCACCACCGTGACCTTGGCCTCTTGCGGGCCGAGGGCCATTTCGGTGACCTGTGCGTCGTTTGCGGGGGCCTCCTGAGCGGTGGCGGGGGCGATCATGGTGGCAAGCGCGAGCGCGCCGGCGGCGAAAAGATGTTTCATCGCGATGGTCCTTTTGTCCGTGTTGGTCTGGTCAATACGTTGCGCCCGAGCCGTTCCAGCGCGGCGCGCAGATCGTCATCGGCCACCGGGGTGACCATGTCCTGCGCCTTGGCCGCCACCTCGGGCGGGGGCGCGGCGGGGGCGGGGGCCGGTTTGCGATGCACGAAATCGGCCTGCCCCTCGGCAAAGCCCGAAGGCGCGGTCTGTGTCAGGCGGATGCGTGATATGGCGTTGTAGCCATAGACCGCGTTGATCCGCTCGCGCAACGTCTCCTTCTGCATCTCGAGCATCGGGGCCTGCGCGCCGGTGGTGAGGATGGTGAGCGTCGCCCCCATGCCTTGCCGGGCGTAGGAAACCTCGACAGGCCGCGCGATGGCGGCGATATCCTCTCCGGCGATCTCGGGCCAGTGGGTGAGCAGACGCGACTGCGCAAAGCCGCGCGATTCCGAGGCGCGCCGGATGCTCGGCTGCAACAGCGCCGAGGTGCGTTTGAAGCCTTTCGATCCGCGCCAGCCTGCGGCCATGCTTGGCACCCTCCCTGCTGGCGCTAATCTATGCCATGTGACAGGGGATACCAGACCCGATTGCAGGCGAGGGAATAAACCATGCGTGAAGCTGCCGATCCCGGGGCATTGCTGGACTGGTATGACACCCACGCCCGCGACCTGCCGTGGCGGGTCGGGCCGCAGGCGCGCGCGGCGGGACAGCGCCCCGACCCCTACCGGGTTTGGCTGTCGGAAGTGATGCTGCAACAGACCACGGTGGCTGCCGTGCGCGGCTATTTCGAACGGTTCACGGTGCTCTGGCCCACGGTCGCCGATCTGGCGGCGGCCGATGATGCGCAGGTGATGGGCGAATGGGCGGGCCTTGGATACTACGCCCGCGCGCGCAACCTCTTGAAATGCGCGCGCGGGGTGGTGGCGGAGCATGGCGGGCGCTTTCCCGACACGCGCGAGGCGCTGTTGGCGCTGCCCGGCATCGGCCCCTACACCGCCGCCGCCATCGCCGCCATCGCCTTTGACCGCGCCGAGGTGGTGGTCGATGGCAATGTCGAGCGGGTGATGGCACGGCTTTGCGATATCCGCACGCCGCTGCCCGCCGCCAAGCCGGAAATCCGCGCGGCGGCGGCGCGGCTCACGCCCGAGACCCGGCCCGGCGATTACGCGCAGGCGGTGATGGATCTGGGTGCCACCATCTGCACGCCGCGCAATCCCGCTTGCGGCATTTGCCCGTGGATGCGCGCCTGCAAGGCGCGCGCGGCGGGCGTGGCCGCTGAATTGCCCGCCAAGACCCCGAAAAAGTCCAAGCCGCTGCGCGTGGGCCATGCCTATGTCGCCCGGCGCAGCGATGGCGCGTGGCTGCTGGAGCGGCGGGCGGAGCGCGGGCTTCTGGGCGGGATGCTGGGATGGCCCGGTAGCGATTGGGGCGAGGCCCCCGCGCCCGCGCCACCCGTGGAGGCCGAATGGCGCGACACCGGCGCGGAGGCGCGCCACACCTTCACCCATTTTCACCTCGTATTGCGGGTGCATGTGGCCCATGTCGGCCCCGAGGCGGTGCCGGAGCGCGGCGACTTCGTGCCGCCTGCGGCGTTTCGCTCCTCGGACCTGCCCACGGTGATGCGAAAGGTGTTTGACCTTGCGCGGGGGCAGATCGACACTGTGGATATGTGAGCATCATAAGGAGAGCCCCATGATACCCGCCGCCGAGGTCGCGAAGCTGAGCCGCGCGCTGCCGTTCTGGATGTCGTTCCTGCTGGTGCCGGTGGCGGTGCTGGGCGCGCTGCACGGCGGCTGGACGGTGATCCTGTTGCCGGTCATCACCTGGTATTTCTTTTCCCTGCTCGACGCGTTCCTCGGGCTTTACACCGAGAATGCCGACCCGGCGACGGGCGAGGCGCATCTGAGATGGTATCGCGCGATCACGCTCATCTGGGCACCGGTGCAATTCGCGCTGCTTTTCTGGATGATCTGGTATGTGACGGGGCCGGGCGACGCGCATCTGTCGGCGCTGGAGACCGTCGTGCTGTTCTTCGGCATTGGCGTGGTGACCGGCACCGTCGGCATCAATTACAGCCACGAATTGATGCACCAGAAGGATCGCGGCGAACGGTTCCTCGGTGACGTGCTGTTGGCGATGGTGCTCTATTCGCATTTCCGCTCCGAGCACCTGCTGGTGCATCACCGCTATGTCGGCACGCCGCGTGATCCGGTGACGGCGCGCTATAACGAGGGGTTCCACCGCTTCTTTCCGCGCGTGCTGCGGCAATGCTGGCACTCGGCGTTTCGCGCCGAAGCTGACATGCTGGCGCGCAAGCGTCACGCGCGTGGACCGACCCGCGCAACCCGTTCTGGCGCTACTGGGCGTTGCAGGGGGGCATGATCCTGCTGGCGGTCCTGATCGGCGGCTGGGCGGGGCTGGGCCTCTTCCTGTGGCAGGCCTTCGTCGCGGTCTGGCAGTTGGAACTGGTGAATTACATCGAGCATTACGGGCTGACGCGAAAGCACCTGGGTGGCGGCAAATACGAGCATGTCCAGCCGCGCCATAGCTGGAACGCGGCGCACAAGGCGTCGAACTGGCTGCTCATCAACCTGCAACGCCATTCGGACCACCACACCAAGCCCGACCGCCGCTTTCCGCTGTTGCAGAACCACGATGCGAACGACGCACCGCAGCTTCCCTTTGGGTATCCAATCATGACGATGGCGGCGATGGTGCCGCCGTTCTGGCGGCGGATCATGAACCCGCGCGTGCGGCGGTGGCGGCAGATGTATTATCCCGAAATCACTGACTGGCGGCCCTATAACAGGTCAGTCAACCCGATGCCGCGTTGACGCATTTGAACTCTGGTCGTGGTTCGTGGGCCGGAAAATGAGTATTTGACCCAAGAAGAAGCGGGCGCGTGGCCCTCTTCGCCCAGGCCCGAACGCAAAACCCCCGCCGGTGAGGGCGGGGGTGGCAGGCAGTGCGATTTGGTCGCGCGTCAGTGCGTTTCGCGGTGCTTGATCGGCTTCCAGAGTCGCTTGTTGGTGAGGTAGAGCAGCACCGACAGCACGGTGAGAAAGATCACACCCGTCAGGCCCGCGTTCTTGCGCGCCATCATCTTGGGCTCGGCGGCCCACATCAGGAAGGCGGCGACATCCTCGGCCTCTTGTTCCACCGACGACATGGTGCCGTCGTCATAGCTCACGTCCTCGCCCCAGAGCGGCTGCGCCATGGCGATCCAGCTGCCGGGCACGGTGTGGTGGCCGTTCTCGTCGATGCATTCCGGCGGAAACGCGCCAGCGGTAAAGGCCACGTTGTAGCTGCCCTCCATGTCGTCGGGGGCGCAAGCGGGCGGCTCCTCATAGGCGACCATCAGCGAGTAGATGTATTCCGGCCCGCCCATACCGTTGACCAGTTGCGAGATGCCGGTTCCGTAGGGTCCGTGGAACCCGGCGCGCTTTTTCGCCATCAGCGACAGGTCGGGCGCGGTTTCCAGTTGCGAGCCGGGGAAATGATCCGTCGGTTTCGCGGGCCGGAAATCGTCGAGTTCCTCGTCATAGACCTCGAACTGTTTTGCATAGGCGCGCATCTGGTCGGCGGGAAGGTGCGGCCCGCCTTCGTCGGCAAGCGTGCGAAGCGGCACGTATTGCATCCCGTGGCAGGCCGAACAGACCTGCGTATAGACCTTGAGGCCGCGCTGAAGCTGCACCTGGTCGAACTTGCCGAACGGCCCCTCGAAGGAGAAAGCGACATCCTCGATATGCCCCTCGGCCCCGGCGGCCCAGACGCCGCCGGTGGAAAGGGACAGGGCCGCGAGGGCCGCAATGCCTGTTTTTCTGAACATTGTCATCCGTCCTTTCTTATTCGGCGGGCGTTTGGGCCGTGCCGTAATGCGCATCGAAATCTTCCTCGATGGTGGCAGGCGCTGCCTCGGGTTTCTCGATCACGCCCAGAAGCGGCAGGATCACAAGGAAATAGGCGAACCAGTAGGCCGAGCCGATCAGCGAGATGGTGGAATAGGGCGGCTCTGCGGGCATAGCCCCGGCCCACATCAGGACCACGAAATCGACGCACAAGAGCGCGAACCACCATTTGAACATCGGCCGGTAGCGGCCCGAACGGACCGATGAGGTATCGAGCCACGGGGCCAGCGCCATCACCGCGATAGAGCCGAACATCGCCAGCACGCCGAAGAACTTGGCGTCGATGATCCCCCCGGTGATCCAGCTTGCGAACATCACCACCCAGACATCGGAGGTAAAGGCGCGCAGGATCGCGTAGAACGGCAGGAAATACCATTCCGGCACGATATGCGAAGGTGTGACCAGCGGATTGGCCTCGATGTAGTTATCGGGGTGGCCCAGATAGTTGGGCATGAAGCCGACGATGGCGAAGAACACGACCATGATCACGGCGAGTGCGAACAGGTCCTTCATGACGAAATAGGGCCAGAACGACACAGTGTCCTTTTCCGCCTCGGCCTTGGAGCTGCGGCGGACGTCCACCCCGGTGGGGTTGTTGTTGCCGGTGGTGTGGAACGCCCAGATATGCAGCGCCACCAGCGCCGCGATCACGAAGGGCAGCAGGTAGTGAAGCGAGAAGAAACGGTTGAGCGTGGCGTTACCCACGGCGGGCCCGCCCAGGAGCCAGGTCTGGATCGGCTCGCCGATGAAGGGGATCGCGCCGAAGAGGCCGGTGATCACCGTGGCCCCCCAGAACGACATCTGCCCCCAGGGCAACACGTAGCCCATGAAGGCCGTGCCCATCATGGCAAGGTAGATCAGCATCCCGATGATCCACGTCACCTCGCGCGGGGCTTTGTAGGAGCCGTAGTAGAGACCGCGGAAGATGTGCAGATAGACCGCGACAAAGAACAGCGACGCGCCGTTCATGTGCAGATAGCGCAGGAAGTGCCCGCCGTTCACGTTGCGCATGATGTGCTCGACCGAGGCGAAGGCCATGTCGACATGCGGCGTGTAATGCATGGCGAGGATGATCCCCGTGACGATCTGCAACACGAGGCAGAAGGTCAGGACGATGCCCCAGATCCACATCCAGTTGAGGTTCTTGGGCGTGGGGATCATGATCGTGTCATAGAGCAGCCCGACAATGGGCAGGCGATTGTGCAGCCATTTCTGACCGCTCGTCGTCGGCTCGTAATGATCGTGCGGAATTCCGGACATGTGCGCGTTTCCTTATCCCAGTTTGATCGTCGTATCGTCGACGAATTCGGCCACGGGAATCCAGAGATTCTCGGGGGCGGGGCCTTTGCGGATACGTCCCGCGGTGTCGTAGTGAGAGCCGTGGCACGGGCAGAACCAACCGCCGAAATCGCCCGCCCCGTCGCCGATCGGCACGCAGCCCAGATGGGTGCAGACGCCGATCATCACCAGCCATTCGCCCGCCTCGTCGAGGGTGCGGTTCTGGTCGGAGGCATCAAGGGCCATATCGTTGCGGTTCTGGGCGTTCTGATCGGGCAGTTGTGACAGCTCGACCTCACGGGCGACCTCGATCTCCTTTTCCGTGCGGCGACGGATGAACACCGGCTTGCCCAGCCATTTGACCGTCAACTGCGTGCCCGGGGATACCCCCGCCGCATCGACGCGGATCGAGCTGAGCGCCTGCACATCCGCCGACGGGTTCATCTGGTCGACCAGCGGCCAGATGGCCGCTCCTGCGGTGACGGCACCCGCCCCTGCTGTGGCGTAGTAGAGGAAATCCCTCCGGGTGCCTTCGTGATCTTCTGCGTGGGACACGAGGTTACTCCATTTATGTCAGTGGCGGTCACGGCCTCATGAGGTTATGCAAGGGGCGAACCCAAGCCTTACTCTGCAGCTATTTAGCGGGGCTTTGGCAAGGCGTCCAGCCTGCACCGCTCCAAGATGTGATCGAAGCGCGCTTGTGTCGCGCTTGTGGTGGGGGTTTCTCCGGTGTAGTGACGTTGTTGACGCGTATTCCCTCGTAGTGCAAGGTCCCGGACATGCTCGAAAGATTGAAACTTGGTGCCGCAGCTCTCCTGCTGACAGCCGCCCCCGCAGCCGCCGAACTGGAACTGAGCCTTTATCTCGGGGTCCAGAGCGCCCATAGCGACACCGACTCGGTGCGCCTGCCAGGACAGGCGAGGCAGAGCCGCGACATCGACTGGCGAGTCAAGCCGTTCGACAACCCGCTCTATTACGGTGGCCGCGCGACGTGGTGGACCCAGAGCGATTTCGGCTTCGGGATCGAGGGCACCCATGCGAAGGCCATCGCCAAGGCAGCGGATCGCGCGGCACTTGGCGTTGACAGGCTCGAATTCACCGACGGGCACAACATCATCACCGCCAACGTGATGAAGCGCTTTCCCGGTGCGTTCGCGAAAACGCCGAAATTCACCCCCTATGTCGGGGCCGGTGTCGGCGTCGCGATCCCGCATGTGGATGTCAAGGTGACCGGTGCTGCAAACCGAACCCACGATTTCGAGACAACCGGCCCCGCCCTGCGCGGCATCGCCGGGCTGAAATACGCGCTCAACGACAAGTGGTCGCTGTTCGGCGAATACCAGATCACATGGTCGGACAACGACGCCACCATCGACCCCGATCCCGGAGAGACCCCCGGCAAGCTCAAGACCGAGCTTGTGACCCACGCGATCAATGTCGGGATCAGCTACAGCTTCTGATTTTCCGCGATCACGGTCGTGATCCGATACGGCACCGGTTATTCCGGTGCCGTTTGCGTCATGCTGTCGCGCTGCGCGACTCCGGTGTGCCAGTCGGCAAGTGCCGGGTGCCCCGTGCGCCAGTCGCGCGCGGCGTGGCGGAAATCGAGATAGCCGAGGGCACAGCCCAACGCGATGTGGCTCATGTCAAGCGGCCCGGCGAGGTGGCTCATCCAGCGCCCCTCGATGGCGTCGAGTGCGCGGGCGATCTTCTGCCATTGCGCCTCGACCCAGGGGGCGTATTGAATGTCCTCGGGGCGAAACCGCGCCTCGTAGGTCATCAGAACGGCGGCGTCCATGATCCCCTCGGCGGTGGCTTCGAGCGTCAGCACCTCCCACAGCCGTGCGTCGGGGTAGAAGCGGCCCCCGGCGAGGTGGTCGAGATAGCGGGTGATGACCCGGCTGTCGTAAAGTGTCGCGCCATCCTCGCGGATCAAGGCCGGGATCTTGCCCAGCGGGTTGGCCGAGGCGGCGCGCGGGTCGGTGTCGAGCGGCGTGGTGGCGAGGTTCACCATCTCGACGCTGTCGGCAAGCCCCGCCTCGTGCAGCAGCACGCGCACCTTGCGCACGAAAGGGGAAAGCGGCGAGGCGATGAGTTGCATGGTTCGGTCCCGTGATGGTTGCGTGGTGAACGCTAGGCCCGTGGGACGGAGGTGTAAAGCGTCGTTGCGGCCCGGTCGCGCGGGTCACGGCGAGATCCTCGGATCAAGTCCGAGGATGACGTGGGCACGAGAGGAGGGCGGGGGGAGATCACGCCGGGGGCACGCGCATCAGGCGCGCCAGCGTCGCCACCTCCTGCCCCTGTCGGGCATCTTCAAGCATGTCGGCGGCGCGCAGGCGCACGTCTTCGGGCTTGTTCTGGCTCAGCTTCCATGTGCCCGCGATCTCGGAGACGCGCATCGCGCATGGCACGATCTGGCGCATCATGCGCTCCAGCACCTGCGCCGTCATCTTCTCCGCCCGCCATTCCGGCTTGGGGGCGAGCCGCGCCTCGTATTGCGTCGTTTGCCGGTCGAGCAGGTCGCGCATCCGCTCCTGTGGCTGCAATGTGATCTCGCCCACGAGATGAACGGCGACGTAGTTCCATGTGGGCACTTGGTCCTCCACGCCATACCAGTCGGGCGAGACGTAGGAATGCGGCCCCTGCACCACGAGCCGCGCGGGCCGGGTCCCGGAAAGCAGCCGCACGATGGGGTTGGAGCGAACGAGGTGAAACTCGGCCCTTGTTCCATCCTCGGACAGTAAAAACGGGATATGGCTGATAAGCGGCGCATCATCCGTGGCCACGGCCAGCACGCCAAAGCCCTGATCGCGGGCGAAGGCGATGTTGCGAGCGCGGTCGGCCTTGCGAAAGGCGGGGTTGGGGTGCATCGCTCAGCCCGCCAGAAGCTGCGTATCGGTATGGCCGGTGATGGTGGCGGGCACGATCTGCCCTTCGGGGCGGTCCTCGGCGAAGATCGCTTCGGTGAATTGCCCGGTGCGGCCCATGCGCGGGCTTTCCATCAGCACCTCGTGTCGCCGCCCCCGCTGCGCCGCCAGATGCGCCGCCACCCGCACCACCCCCGCCGCGCGCAGCCGTGCGGCGCGGTCCTTGATGACGCGCCCGTCCACCTGCGGCATCTTTGCTGCGGGGGTGCCGGGGCGCGGCGAGAACGGAAAGACATGCAGCCACGTCAGGTGGCACTCCTCCACCAACCGCAGCGAATTGGCGAACGCGGCTTCGGTCTCGGTCGGGAACCCGGCGATGATATCGGCACCGAAGGTCATGTCGGGGCGCAGGCGCCGCGCCTCTTCGGCGAAACCGGATCGCATCGTCGCGCAAATGCCGCCGCTTCATCCGCTTGAGGATGAGGTCGTCGCCATGTTGCAGGCTGAGATGCAGATGCGGCATCAGGCGCGACTCGGTGGCGATGGCCTGCATGAGGGCCTCGTCCACCTCTATGGAATCAATCGAAGAAATCCGCAGGCGCGGCAGGTCGGGCACCAGCTTCAGGATGCGCATCACCAGATCGCCGAGGCGCGGCTGCGACGGCAGGTCCGCGCCCCAGCTTGTCAGGTCCACGCCCGTCAACACCACCTCATTATAGCCCGCGCCCACCAGCCGCTTGATCTGATCGACCACCACCCCCGCGGGCACAGAGCGCGAATTGCCGCGACCGTAAGGGATGATGCAAAAGGTGCAGCGGTGATCGCAGCCGTTTTGCACCTGCACATAGGCGCGGCTGCGGGTGCCGAACCCGTCGATGAGGTGGCCCGCCGTCTCGGTCACCGACATGATGTCGTTGACCTGCACGCGCTCGCTATCCCCGATGAAATCGGCGGAGAGGCGGCCCCATGTCTCTCCTTGCATCTTCTCGGTATTGCCGATGACGGCATCGACCTCGGGCATCGCGGCGAAGGTCTCGGGCTCGGTCTGCGCGGCGCAGCCGGTGACGATCAGGCGCGCGCCCGGGTTGTCGCGGCGCAGGCGGCGGATTTCCTGCCGGGCCTTGCGCACCGCCTCGGCGGTGACAGCGCAAGTATTGACCACCACAGCATTTTCCAGCCCGGCTTGCCCGGCGAGGTCCTTCATCGCCTCGGTCTCGTAGGCGTTGAGGCGACAGCCCAAAGTGGTGAACCGCGGCGCGCTCATGCCAGCGCCGCCAGGAACGCGGGCGTCAGCACGCCGCTTGCCACATGCATCGTCTCGCCGGTCATCCAGACGCCATCCTCGCGCCAGTCCACCTCCAGCGTGCCGCCGTCGAGCGTGATCCGCACCGCGCGCCCCGTCAGCCCGCGCCGCGCCGCCGCCACCGCAACGGCGCAAGACGACGAGCCCGACGCGAGCGTCACGCCCACGCCGCGCTCCCACACCCGCATCCGCAGGTGATCGGGGGCGATGAGGCTGGCCACCTGCACGTTGGTGCGTTCGGGGAAGAGGGGATGATGCTCGTAGCGCGGGCCGAATTGTTCGAGCGGGACGGCCTCTGCATCCTCCACGAAAAAGCTGCAATGCGGGTTGCCCATGCCGGTGGCGGTGGGGCCGCCCTCGATGGGCAATTCCAGCGTATCCATTTGACGGGAAAGCGGAATTTCGTGCCAGTCAAGCTGCGGCGCGCCCATGTTGACGGAGGTCAATCCCCCGCCCGCATCCACCGCCTGCAACGTCCCGCGCGCGGTGGACAGCGTCAGCGCGGTCTTGCCCGTTTCCTCCATCAGGTGGCGCGCGATGCAGCGCGTGGCATTGCCGCAGGTGGCGGATAAAGTGCCGTCAGCGTTGAAGAAAATCAGGTGCGCATCTGCCTTGCCGGGTTCGATCACGGCGAGTTGGTCGAAGCCTATGCCGCGGTGGCGGTCGGCGATTCCGGCGATGAGGGCAGGCGACAGCGTGATCTCGCGCGCACGTCCGTCGAGCACGACAAAGTCGTTTCCCAGCCCGTGCATCTTCATGAAGGGCAAACCGGTGTCCTGCGCGTCGCTCATGCCCGCGCCTATACGCCTGTGCGCAAAGGATTTCCAGCCTCCAGAACGCGGCCCCCGCGTTTTCGGGGTTGACCGCCCCCGCGCCTCTTTCTAGACACCCGCCTCAAGTGGGCCGTTAGCTCAGTTGGTAGAGCAACTGACTTTTAATCAGTGGGTCGCAGGTTCGAATCCTGCACGGCTCACCACTTCCAGTCATATGAACCGACAGGTTCAGAGGACGAACCGACCGGTTCGCGGGGGCACCGTGCGGTCAGCGTGCGGTGAGGTCCATCGTGATGGTGCGCATGATGCGGTCGGTCTCGAAAAGAATCTTTATGATCTTCTGATAATGCTTCACATCGTCGAAGGTGAGCGCGCGGCCCTTGCGGTCCTTGAGCCATTTTTGCGCGGGTTGGTAGCCGCCGATGTAGAAGGTCCAGGAGACCTCGGGCACGTCGGCGAAATACTGGGTTGTGTTGATCCACACGCGGCCCCCCTCGTAACGCGGCTTGTCCACCACGCCCTCGCCCTGCCCGGTGAAGGGATAGGGGGTCGGGCCGATGGTGGCGGGGTCCATCAGGTGCAGCTTGCGCACCCAAGTTCGACAGCAAAACGGCTAAGCTATTGATTTCACTATGGCGGAATTCGCCATTGTGTGACTACAAGCGGGGCGTCAGACCGGTTTGGGCAGGTTCAGAGTGTCGAAAAGCTCCAGCTGTTGTGGGGTTGTGGTCGACAGGCCCTCGACCGAGCGCGCGCCGATATTTGCCTGGTGGCGCTGTATGCGAGCCAGCAGGTCGAGCGCGGTGCGCGGGCTGGCGTCAAAGCCCTTGGCTTTCAGCCTCATGCGCATGACGCGGTAGAGGACGAGTGCGAGAAAGCAGATGAGTGCGTGCGCCCGGATGCGATCAGGCAGGCGGTGATGGACCGGCGCGATCTCGATGTCGCTCTTGAGGACGCGGAAACCGCGCTCGATATCGGCGAGGGCCTTGTAGCGGGCGACCGTATCGGCAGGCGTCAGATCGGGGGCGTTGGTGATCAGCGCCAACTTGCCGTCGAAGAGCTGCGCGTCTGCAATCGCCGCCTCGTCTACGCTCCAGCTGAACCGGTCAGCCTGGAGGTCTGCCTTGATGAAGCGCGTCAGCTCGGCCTCGGCTACGGCGCGGACAAAGCGGCTATAGGCACCCCGATCGGAAGCGCGACGCCCGCGGGCGGTCTGGCCTTCGTCCTGGGCATCGAGCTTTGCCACCATCTTCTCGGCCATGGCCTCGAGTTCGGCGATGCGGGCGCGGCGGCGGGCGGTCTGCTCCTCCGCCCGCACAGGATCATGGGCAACGATCAGGCGGTGGCCGGCAAAGGTGCTCTCGGCCAGACCGTCCTCGCCCGGGCTGAGGCCCCTGAAGGTTTCGACCAGTTCCGTGTAGCGGCGGGCGGGAACCGCCAGGATGAACTCCAACACGCGTCCATCCCGATCAGCCAGCGCGCTCAGCTCGCCGATGTTCTCGAGGCTCAGCAACCCCCGGTCGGCGACCAGGATGATCCGCTGGATCGGGAAGCGCTCGAGAACGGTGGCGAGCATGGCCTGCAGCGTCTTCGTCTCGGCCACGTTGCCCGGGTGGACGGTGTGCATGAGCGGCAGGCCGTCGGCGGTCTGCACGACGCCGAGCACGAACTGCCGGGCGATCCCGCCACGCTCCTTGTTCATACCAAAGGCGCGCAGGTCGTCCGCGACATGCCCTTCGCCATGGATGCGCACGGTGGTCAGGTCGTAGAAAACGATGGTGAGCTCGTGATCGACGAGCGGCCGGATCTGCCGAGCCAGTTCCATCTCGACCCGCTCGCCGTGGTCCATCAGCGCATCCATGGCGCGCAGAAGGTGCTGATGGGTGACGGTCTCTGGCATGGCGGGCATGGCAACAGTATCAAGCCAGCGCAGGCAGCCGAGCTTGCTCTCAGGCTCGCAGAGGCGGTTGAACACCATGGCGCGAACGAGCGCCTCGACATCGAGCTTGCGCTTGCCCGAGCGCAGGGCCCGACCAAGGGCGCGGTCGAAGCCGAGGTCCTTCCACAACTCGTGCAGGGCGAAGACGTCTCCAAAGGCCCGGGCCGGCGCGTGGGTGATCTCGAGCTTTGCCGGCTCGTCGCGCCCGGCGGCGCGACAAAGTCCCCGGATCAGGGCATCGAGATGGCCGTCTTCCATGCCGTCGATGCGCCCGAGATTGGCGACGACCCGGTGCCGCGGCTTTCCGGCCTCGTTGCGGTAGGATTCGACCACCTGCAGGTAGCGCCGCCCGCCGCTCTCATTGACGCGCACAAACATACCTACAGTTTATAGCAGAATACCATTTTTGACAACGTTCTAACCAGCAACTACGTGTGACTACACACTATCCTGTCCCGAGCACGCCTAACCCATTGATTCGACTCGGTCAGGTTCCGTAAATCGGGCCATATCCCACCCGATTTTGTCGAACTTCGGTGCGCAGGGTTTCGCCCTTGGCGGAAATGTCCCAGAACTCCTCGGGGGTGGCGGGCCACGGGATGCGGGGAAAGTCGATCTTGAGGAATTCGGCGTAGGTTTCGCGATAGGCGGGGCAGTGCAGCACGCCATAGATGTAATCGAACACCTGCACCTCGTCGGGGGTGCCGTGGTCGGGGTGCTTGGCGAGGGTTTGCAGGCGCTTGTAAAGCTTCGGGTCAAAGTTCACCCGGCGGGTCTGGTCGAGGTCTTGTTCGTCGGGGTAGAGGTAGAGGGGGAAGGTGTATCCCGCTCCAAACATTCCGGCGTTTGAGCCCGCCTTATTCATCCAAATCGTTAGAAATGGCTGGCACGCTCTGCGCAGTTGTTTAGAATCAGGTTGTTACGCAAGATCCGATGACAACCTGCGGAGCGCGCCATGGGTGAAACGCTACAGCCAGTCACAACCAGCTTCAACCGTTCGCTTCGCATAGAGCACCGCCCCGAGCGTTTGACCGGGGATCCTGGTGCGGTCGTTCTTCGCGAGGTCCTTGAACGCAGCGGGATCATGGAGTGGATGATGCCGCAGCTGCGCGATCCGCGCCGCCAGGAAGATGTCGTGCATGATCTGGCGTCGCTGATCCGGACGAGTGTTCTGCTGGCTGCCCAAGGGTGGCGCGACCATGACGACGCAGATGCCCTTCGGGATGATCCGGCCTTTCGATTGGCGATCAGCTCGTCGGCGGGACAAACGCCGCTGTTGAAGGAACGCGGCCTGCCATCGCAGCCGACCCTGTCACGCTTCACGTCGATCATGTCCGCGCCTGCGAACCTCAAGGCGCTGCGCGAGGCGGTTCTGGAGCTTGGCGCGCGTGGCGCGCGGGCTGAGCGGGAAGGCCGACGTCTGGAACGTTTGACGCTGGACGTCGACAGCATGCCCATCGACGTCCATGGCCACCAGCCCAAGGCGGAATGGAATGGCCATTACCATGGCCGTATCTATCATCCGCTGATCACCTCCGTGGCCGAGACCGGCGACATGCTGGACGCGCGCCTGCGACCCGGCAATGTCGGCACGGCGGACGGGGCGCTCGACGTCATCCTCGACGTCGTCGACCGGGCGCAGGCCAGCCTTTGCGATGTCGCGATGGTGCGCATTGATGCAGGCTTTCCCTCGGCGAAGCTGCTCGCCGGGCTGGAGGCGCGCGGCATCGACTATGTCGCGCGGCTGAAAGCCAACCCCGCTCTGGACAGGCTGGCTGCGCCCCACATGAAACGTCCGCCCGGACGGCGGCCTGCCGAGCCGCGGATGTGGTTGCACACGCTGACCTATCGGGCCGACAGTTGGACCAAGGCGCGTCGGGTTGTGTTGGTCGTCAAGGAGCGCCCGGGTGACCTCCTGCTGGATCGCTTCTTCCTGGTCACCTCGCTGGACTATGAGCAGATGAGCCGGTGGGAGGTTCTGGATCATTACAGGGAGCGTGGCACGGCCGAAGGACATATGGGCGAGCTCAAGGATGTGCTGGACCCTGCGTTGTCGTCGACAAACAGGCCGAAGTCGCACTGGCACCGTCGGGCTCCGCGGACGTCCACACCCGCCGTCGACGCTTTTGCGTGCAACGAGGTGCGCTTGCTGATCTCGCTGCTCGCCTATGAGGTCATGCATATCGCCCGTCGTGCCATGGGTCACGCGACCGGAACCGGCTGGAGCCTGCGCCGCCTGCGCGAACGCGTGCTGCGCGCCGGCGCAAGGCTGATCACATCCGGACGGCGCATGATCCTCGCCCTCTCCAGCGCCGCGGCCCCCTTCTGGGCGCTGCTATGGGCGCGCATCAACACGCTGCACTGGGCCGGCCCCTGACCGAACGACGATCGGAGGACCGCGCCCAAAACATCGCGCCATGGCGCGCCAGAAGGCGTGGGCGAAAACAGACGCCGACACCCGCAAAGGAGTCTCGAGCGCCACATAGTTCGCCCCAGACACGAAACGCAGCCCGCAGGTGCCCAACACTACTCCAAGCACGCCCAACGGGGCCGCCCAAACCGCCCATAAGCCGCCGGTCACGCCGCTTCAGCACACCCTCGTGAATAAGGCGGGTTGAGAGTAAATTAACGTCAACAATTGAATTGGTTACCCATATGTGATGAAATCCACGCTGGGCCTGCCGGGGAGCGAGAATAGCGAGATTATCTTTTTTTAAGAGATGCTTAGATACTGTCCAAGCGGGTCTGCTGATCGAAACGATCATAGTAGATAAACCTTCGTCCAATGGCCTGAAATTATATTTTGTCAGACAGGCGCTATCGAAGGTGCATTTTGGAATACATTCTTTTAATTTATAGCTGCTTGAGTTTTGAACATTGAAAATATTCTGCAAATGTCTTCCACTGAAGTCGCCAGCGAAAGCTTCTGAATTCGGTCACTAAGTTTCTGTTTTCATCTAAGAAGTTGTCCGCTCTTCGTTCCCGAATTTCTTAAGGGCATAAAGTTTTGCGACTGAAGAAGCTCTCGTAACTATCTCTTTCTGAAAAATCTTTTTGAGTAAAGAAGTAGAATGGGTGATGAGCGGTAAACAGATTTGAACTCATCCAGATGAAATGCCTTTTACTTCTTAAAGCTTCATATTTCTTACCGCCTCTTTCCAAGATTCTGAAAAAAAGACATCCTTTTTACCGCATTCCTGTTCATCACCATAATGCATATAGAAACGCCCTGCATAATGTCGAAAACATTTCGTCGACACTGCCATCCTGGTCGTCCTTGACAAACCGAACTTCCGTGCAAATTAAGCCCGCCTTATTCACGAGGGTGTGCTGAAGCGGCGTGACCGGCGGCTTATGGGCGGTTTGGGCGGCCCCGTTGGGCGTGCTTGGAGTAGTGTTGGGCACCTGCGGGCTGCGTTTCGTGTCTGGGGCGAACTATGTGGCGCTCGAGACTCCTTTGCGGGTGTCGGCGTCTGTTTTCGCCCACGCCTTCTGGCGCGCCATGGCGCGATGTTCGGGCGCAGGTCTCCAATCGTCGTTCGGTCAGGGGCCGGCCCAGTGCAGCGTGTTGATGCGTGCCCATAGCAGCGCCCAGAAGGGGGCCGCGGCGCTGGAGAGGGCGAGGATCATGCGCCGTCCGGATGTGATCAGCCTTGCGCCGGCGCGCAGCACGCGTTCGCGCAGGCGGCGCAGGCTCCAGCCGGTTCCGGTCGCGTGACCCATGGCACGACGGGCGATATGCATGACCTCATAGGCGAGCAGCGAGATCAGCAAGCGCACCTCGTTGCACGCAAAAGCGTCGACGGCGGGTGTGGACGTCCGCGGAGCCCGACGGTGCCAGTGCGACTTCGGCCTGTTTGTCGACGACAACGCAGGGTCCAGCACATCCTTGAGCTCGCCCATATGTCCTTCGGCCGTGCCACGCTCCCTGTAATGATCCAGAACCTCCCACCGGCTCATCTGTTCGATGTCCAGCGAGGTGACCAGGAAGAAGCGATCCAGCAGGAGGTCACCCGGGCGCTCCTTGACGACCAACACAACCCGACGCGCCTTGGTCCAACTGTCGGCCCGATAGGTCAGCGTGTGCAACCACATCCGCGGCTCGGCAGGCCGCCGTCCGGGCGGACGTTTCATGTGGGGCGCAGCCAGCCTGTCCAGAGCGGGGTTGGCTTTCAGCCGCGCGACATAGTCGATGCCGCGCGCCTCCAGCCCGGCGAGCAGCTTCGCCGAGGGAAAGCCTGCATCAATGCGCACCATCGCGACGTCGCAAAGGCTGGTCTGCGCCCGGTCGACGACGTCGAGAATGACGTCGAGCGCTCCGTCCGCCGTGCCGACATTGCCGGGACGCAGGCGCGCGTCCAGCATGTCGCCGGTCTCGGCCACGGAGGTGATCAGCGGATGATAGATACGGCCATGGTAATGGCCATTCCATTCCGCCTTGGGCTGGTGGCCATGGACGTCGATGGGCATGCTGTCGACGTCCAGCGTCAAACGTTCCAGACGTCGGCCTTCCCGCTCAGCCCGCGCGCCACGCGCGCCAAGCTCCAGAACCGCCTCGCGCAGCGCCTTGAGGTTCGCAGGCGCGGACATGATCGACGTGAAGCGTGACAGGGTCGGCTGCGATGGCAGGCCGCGTTCCTTCAACAGCGGCGTTTGTCCCGCCGACGAGCTGATCGCCAATCGAAAGGCCGGATCATCCCGAAGGGCATCTGCGTCGTCATGGTCGCGCCACCCTTGGGCGGCCAGCAGAACACTCGTCCGGATCAGCGACGCCAGATCATGCACGACATCTTCCTGGCGGCGCGGATCGCGCAGCTGCGGCATCATCCACTCCATGATCCCGCTGCGTTCAAGGACCTCGCGAAGAACGACCGCACCAGGATCCCCGGTCAAACGCTCGGGGCGGTGCTCTATGCGAAGCGAACGGTTGAAGCTGGTTGTGACTGGCTGTAGCGTTTCACCCATGGCGCGCTCCGCAGGTTGTCATCGGATCTTGCGTAACAACCTGATTCTAAACAACTGCGCAGAGCGTGCCAGCCATTTCTAACGATTTGGATGAACAAGGCGGGCTTATTCTGACGGCGAACTGCGAGCAAGGGCGCATCGCCGACTCACGCACATGATGGGCATGTCGCGCTTGATGGTGTTCGCGCCCTTGGCCTCGCGGCTCAGCCATTGGGAAAACGGCAATTGCTGATTGGCCGGTTCGCCCTCCTCAAGGCTGTTGGTCAGGTAGACGGACAGGCGCGGCGGCTCTTTCGTGGGCTGATAGCCCAGTTCGGTCAGGATCATGTCCAGCTTCATGTGGCACATGGCGTAGGAGGCCATCAGCAACTCGAACCCGTGCAGGCGCGGGATCAGGTCTTGCTCGATGTATTGCGACCACATGCCGGGGGCGACGCCCTGCACCTTGGGGGCGATCTGTTTGATCACCTCGGCCAGAAAGGTGCCGGTGCCGGTCGCCGGGTCGAGAATCTGGACCTTGTGAACGTCCTTCCTGACGGTGACCGCGCGGCCTTTCTTGTCGGTCTGGCCGGTGTCCCAGTCGATGGTCACCTTGGAGGTGTCGGCGAGGCCATCGGGCAGGCCGAATTCGGATTGCAGCACCTCATCGACGGCCCGCACGATGAAATTGACCACCGGTTCCGGCGTATACCAGACGCCGCGCGCCTTGCGCTTGGCCGGGTCATAGGCGGCAAGGAAGGTTTCATAGAAATGCAGGAAGGGGTCGTTCTGCCCGGTCAGCTTGCCGAAGCCCTGCATCAGCTTGCCCACGTCACAGGCGCGGAACACGCGGGCCAGATCGTCGATGATCCACGCGATGCGGTCGTCGAGGTCATAGCCCGCCACATAGGTAAAGAGGGACCGCAGGAAGGGGTTGGATTTGGGCAGAAGTTCCAGCGCCTCCTGGCGGCTGAACGTGTCGAGCGTGGTGTCGTGCAGGCGGGCGGCGAACATGCCGTAGGCGATGGTCTCGGCGTAGATATCCGCGAAATCCTGCGCCGTGATGTCGTGGATCAGGTTTTCGCGAAAGGCGTGGTATTGCGCGGCCAGTTCGGTTTGCAGGTCTGCATCCTCGCGCAGGGTGTTGCCAAGCACGTCCTTGATCAGGTTGGCCTTGCCCGCCATGCGGATGGCCAGCTCGCGGGGCGAGGTGATGGTCTGGGGGCGCTGGGCGATGAAATCGCGCAGCAGGTTTTCGAGGGTGTCGTATTGGTCGGGCTTGGGCTGAATACCCATGATGAAATCGGCGATGCTGACAGAGGCCACCAGATCGCCGTCGCGGTAGAAATCCCAATCGAGCGCGTTGGTGTAGATCAGGTTCGAGAGGGCGGCGCGGTAGCGGTCCTGCTGGTTCTTGTTGGCGTCCTTCATGCCGCGCAGGCCGATATGCAGGTCCTTGGCCTCGACATGGCCGATCACGATATCGCCCCTGGTCACGATGAAATCCGGCGCGCCGCATTTGACGCGCTTGGGCTCGTTCAGGGCGGCAATGCCGGGGTCGAGCGCGGCAAAGAGCGCCTCGAAGGCAGAGCGGTAGGAATGTTCGGTGGCGTTGCCGGTGGCGTGGATCGCCTGCACCCTGGAAATGAAGTCTGCGATCAATGACATAGGCGGCCCCCTTGCTCAGAGGCAGCCTAGCCGCACAATTCAGGATGGAAAAGGCGTTTTGCGGCGCGCCTATTCGCCATCCCCGCCCGGCGGCGCGTGCTTCACCAGGTGGTGACCGGACGCGTGTGCGAGCGCCCGTGCGCGAACGGGTCGTCATAGGAAAGAGGCTCACCGAAGGAAGATTTCTCTATTAACAAGCCTAAACGGTGCCGGTTGGGGCAGAACACGGGCGGGTTTTGCGGGTTTTCGACTGTCTTTAACGCCCCGGCACAGGCAACGCCATTGTTGCAGTGCGCGCAATCGACATTCATCTCTTTGACAAGCTGCATGAGGTCCGGATCCTGCAATGCGCGTTTGAGGTCGATCCCGAGGTGCTCGGCAAGAGTGGCCAGCAGGCCCTGCATCCTTGTGTCGTCATATAGCGTCTCAGTCATGCGTGTTCCCCAATATACCAATGGTGTCTCTGCCGGAACCGAACCTGCGCCAGACACGCGGCGCGCCGACCGACGCAAACGGGGAAAATGTGTGGCAAGTGGAAACCATTCAATTGAACTTTTCGTCGATATTGACCTGCTGAATCCGGTGCGGTGGGGGCAGTCAGCCTCATAGCTGCCGTATGCACCTCGGCAGCGTCGCCACCGGCCGCGCGCTGCGCTACGCCGGGGGCTCCGCGCGCGGCCTCTTACACCACGGATTGGGACACTGCCGGGCCAATGAGCCACGCCAGCCGGAGCAGGCTGGTCGCCATCCCGGCGGTCTGGCGCAAGGGGAGCTTGAACAAGGCCTTAATCGACAGGCAGAAGTGGCTGGCGGCATCGGAAAAACCCGGTGGTCGCCCGGGGCGCCCGCCATGCAGCGCGCCAGTTTATCTCCTTGTCGACCCAGATCAGCAGCGACCCGCGCTTCCTGAGTGAGGCGTTGTAGCTGGACCGGTTCGTCGTGCGCTTGCGGGCGGGATGCAGCGGGAGGCGGCTTGCTCATACCGCTCGTGTAACCGCGTAAATCCGCGTAGTGAATCCTCCATAGTCAGAGTTGTGCAACAACGCCGTTACGAATGACCGAGGCTTCACTGCCCTGTCAGTTTTCGGCGCAGGTAGTTTTCCAACAAGCGCGAAACGTCATTGTCAAAATCGTTCCACGGAAGACTGCCGCAAAAGGTGATTGAACCCACCGAAAAAACCGAGCCGCCCCCAGGTAGATCGAAGTAAATAAGGTCTGCGTGTTTCGCATCTTCTTCCGGCCCGCCCGTGAGGTTGGTCAGATGCGTGAGTTGTTCTTCTGGCACCAGCATAAAAGTTCGGTTGTCGCCGACAGATCGCGCAAGCAAGACATGATCTTGCGGTGAGCCGATCCGCTGGTCGACATGATCCAGTTCGAACCCTGCGGCTCCGTTTCCGCTGAACCCGTATCCACCAAACAGATGCTCTTGCACGCCATCGAACAGCCAGTCGAAAGTCGGATCGTGACACATTCGCTGGTAGGGTCCCCCGAGGAACTCGCCCTGCGCGGCAAAGCCGATCCCGACCAGCGCTTGCGGTGCCCGTCCGCTGCGCCGCCAGAGACCACCGTAGGTTCCGTCGAAGGCGTTGTAATATTCGCCCGGCTCCGCCGCCCAGGCACGGATGCCATCCTCGGCGCGGCGGATTTCGAGCAGGCTGTCATTCTCGATATGCCGCGCAATGCGCCAGTAGAATCCGTTCCCGCCGAGATAGAGCAGATTGCCGCCCGCATCCCGGTAATCGCGCAATGCGTCCAGCGTCTCGGCGGTGTGATATTCGGGGTGGGTGGTGGTGGTGACGGCCTTGTAGCCGGCCAGAACCTCGGCCCCTTCGGCGTGCAATTCGTGATCGGTGATGATGTCATGGCTTATGCTCTTGGCGTGCAGCCAGCTGATGAGATGACTGTCGGCGGGGAAATGCCGCAGTCCGGAGCAGCCGGTCGCTCCGAAGGTCAGGAACCCGGGCCGGAAATTGAACAGGGGCCGCCGATGAGAGGCGTGGCAAATGCCGGCCCCGTCGGAATGCGTGTTGTAGGTCGAGAGACCGTAATCGGGATATTCCGCCGGATTATGTGGATAGGCTCCCCAATCGCGCATCCGCTCTTGCCAGGCCGGGTCGTAATCGGGGCGGGCGTGATTGCCGTAGACCACGTAGGTAAAGGTCGGGATAAGCACGCACAGATCAGCGCGCCGCGTGCCTTTGGGTGGACAGATATAGAAGGGCATGGCGTCGCTGCCGCCATCGCCCTCGATATGCATGACATAGACGCCCGATGGCATGTCCTCGGGGACGGTCAGGGTGAAATCGGTCTGCCAGCCGAAATCATAGATATCATCCTCATGGAAGTGGATGGCACCATAATGCCCGGGCTTGTGCCGCCAGCACATTTCGGAGGCGTCCCAGGCCGAGCCGGTCATCGCACGGGTGGGAAAGTTGACAAGCTGCAGGGCCGGTCCGGTCAGGGCGGGCACGTGGCTTTGCGGAATCGCGGTCGCCAGATCCCATGCCGCGACCACGCCGTCCGGGCCCGCGATGGCCGGTGCCTCGATCTTGCCATTGAAGAAATTCCGCGCGTCTGTGCCTTGCAGACATGCCGCAAGGCCAACCGGAGCCGTGATAGGCCCCTGCCGCAGCGGGCCAGTCTTTTCGTGTGCCTCGCGGCTGTGGTGCCCCAGGATCACTTGGCCAAGCGTGGCATGACCATCTTTCAAGCGTGCCTCAATCCGGCACCAACGATGTGGCGGAAGCGGTTTTTCGGAAGTCACCCGCTCGTCCCCTGCGGCAACGAAGAGGCACCCCCCCGCGTCAATTCCCATGCTCAGCGGACCGCAGGACATAACCGCCTGGTCGTGACCATTGAGATGGGTGGGCTGGACGGTCGCGCTCAGCGAGACCCCGTCATGTGCAGGTAGCGTAATCGCGTCGTGTGTGTGACCGTAGGAGCCGGGAAAAAACGGCTGATGCCGGGCCGACACCTCGCGCGGTGCGAACCATGCGCTGCCATCCTCTTCGGTGATGCCCATGCCCGCAGGGTTCGGATCGGCGCAGATCGACCGCGCCAACCGCGCGCGATAGCGACCGCCAACGGTCGACGAGACCTTGAAGGCGATCTCTTCGCCGGGCCGCGCCGATAGGCGGTCGGTATAACCGGCCAGGGGGACTTCTTTCATGTGCTCACCTCGATTGCGGGCCGTAGAAGAGATCGGGCAGCCAGGTCACCCAACCGGAAAAAAAGACAAGAAGCAGGATCATCAGCATGTAGGGGACAAGCAGAGGCAGCACCCCGACCGAGATATCCTCGATCGTGATCTTGCTGATCCGGGCCGCGACAAAGAGGTTGACCCCGATGGGCGGAGTTAGAAAGCCGATTTCGCAGGTCATCACCGTGAATATGCCGAACACCACCGGATCGATGCCGAGGCTGGTCACCAACGGAAAGAACACGGCGGTGAAGATAATGATCTGCGGAATGCTTTCGAGCCACATGCCCACGAGGATGTAGAATATCCCGATGAACAGCATGATCAGCCACGGATAGGCGACCAGCCCCTGAAACAGCGCAAGGATGTCGCTGGGGATGTCGAAGATCGTCACCAGTTGGCCGAATGCCTTGGTCGAGCCAAGGATGAACAGCACCGTGCCGATGACGATGGCGGTGAACTTGAACGCGTGCAGCAGTTTGGCCCATGTCAGCCCCTTGTAGATGAAGAGCCCGACGAAGAGACCGTAGGCCACCGCGACCGCCGCCGCCTCGGACGGGGTGAAGATGCCGGCATAAATCCCCCCGAGGATCAGGATCGGCGCGAACACCGCCCATTTGCCGTCCCAGAATGCACAGAGCAGCGGTCTCCATTGAAACCGTTCCTCGGTGCCGCCATAGCCATTGTTCCACGAGATCAGGAAAACCACGACCATCAGCATCAGCCCCAGAACGAGGCCGGGCAAAATACCTGCCAGAAAAAGCCGCGGGATCGAGACATCCGTGACCAATGCGAATATGATCAACAGGTTGGAGGGCGGGATCATGCTGCCGAGCGCCCCTGCCGAGGCGGCGATGGCCCCGGCAAAGCGCGACCGGTAACCCTCTTTCTGCATGGCGGGGATGGTGATCGAGCCGATCGCGGCGGTGGTTGCCGGGCCGGAGCCGGAGAGCGCGGCAAAAAACATGCAGGCCACCACCGTCACCAGCCCCATGCCGCCCTTGTAGGCCCCGACGAGGCGTTTCGCGATGGTGACGAGTTTCTCCGACATGCCGCCCTGTTCCATCAACTGACCGGCCAGGATGAAGAGCGGAATGGTGACTAGCGGGAACGGCTCGAACGCCGTCCAGGCTGCCTGCGCCATCAGGGTCAGGGGGATGTCGGCGATCAGCAGGCCCGCGACCGTGGCCAGCCCGGCGGCGAATGGAATGGGCACGCCGATGGCCATCGCAAAGACGAAGGCCGCAGCCATGACAAGGGGACCATTCATAGCGGCAGGCCCTTCCAGCCGTCACGGCCCCAACGCCAATAGACCTGGAGAATGCGAAAGAGCATCAGGCCGAATGCCATGGGGATGATCATCTGCACCCAGCGCTGCTCGATCCCGAGACCGGGGGTCATGTAGGTGACATTGAACAGGAGCTGCGTGTAGATCGTGGTCTGCACGATCATGAAGATCACGAACCCGGCCCATAGCGTATCGGCCAGCACCACGGCGGCGATCTGCAAGGCACGTGGCAGACGGCTGACCAGCAGCGTGATGCGAATATGCGCGCGCTCGCGCACGGCCATCGTGGCACCAAGATAGACCGCAAAAATCATGCCGTAGACAGCGGTCTCCTCGGCCCAGACAGCCGCGGACGAGAAAAAGTAGCGCAGGATCACCTGCAACAGGACCGACCCGACCATGACCGTCAGGCAGATCGTGCAGATCACCTCTTCGAAATATCTGTCGATTTTGGACAGCATGCGCCAGCCTCCGCCCTGAAGGTCCCAGAAGGCATGGGGGCACCCGGCCCCCATGTAAGTTGTCGGATTACTCGGCTTCGGCGCGGATATCCTCGACGAGGTCGATGAACGCCTCGCCCTTGTCGGCCGCATAGCGATCCTGCACCCTCAGCCCGGCCTCGATGAAACCTGATCGGTCCAACTGAGCGGTTTCCATACCGCCCTCGGTGGTCAGGAACTCGCGAATTGCGTCGATCCGCGAGGCCATTTCCTTGCGGTGATACACCCCCGCCTCGGCGGCCGCGCGCATGACCGCGTCGCGCTGCGCGTCGTCGAGCTTGCCCATCACCCGCTCACTTGCAAACAGCGGCGAGAAATAGGTGAAATGCCCAAGCACCGTGAAGTAGGGCATGATCTCGTAGAATTTCTGCGACTTGATAAACGAGGTGCCATTGTCGGCGCCTTCCACCGTGCCGGTCTGCAGTGCCGTGGGCGTATCGGCCCAGGGCAGCGGGATGGGGGCGGCACCGAATTCCTTGTAGGTGTCGATCATCACCTGATTCTTGGGCACCCGGACCTTGAGCCCCTCCATGTCCTCGACCGAGGTGATGGGATTGCGGGAATTGTAGAAATCCCTATCCCCGACAAAGCCGTAGGTCAGCAGGTGCACCCCGGTGGCGGCCTGAAGCTGCTCTGCGAAATCGCGCCCCACCTCGCCTTCGAGCACACGGTAGGCGTGGTCCTTGTTCTGAAAGATGTAGGGCAGCACGAACGCATCCATCAGCGGAAAATGCGGCGAGATGTTGTTGCCGGTGATGATGAACATGTCCACCGTGCCCAGCTGCATGGCCTTGAACGCCTCGTCCTCGCCCATCAGCTGCCCGCAGCAGCGCACCTTCACGTCGATGCTGCCGTCGCTGTAATCCTCGACCAGTTCCTCGAACTTGTCGGCCAGCACCGCATAGGTGCTGGTCTCGGCGGCGGCATAGCCGAGGTTGACGGTAACATCCTGCGCCGAGGCGGCCCCGGCGAAGAGCGAAAGCGTCGCAAAAGACCCTGCGAAGAGGCGCATTGATGAATGTAGCATGATTGCTCCCTATTGGATTGCAGACTTTTTGTTCTTGTGACCGCAGGGTAGCCGCACATTATCTGCAAGTATAATATCAATTGATTAGTTTTTGATGCATAATAGTTATCATGAAGATCGGTCTCCGTCATATCCGCTATTTTCTGGTCCTCGCCGATGACCTGAACTTCCGGCGTGCCTCGGAACACCTGCACATTTCGCAACCGGCCCTTAGCCGCACGATTCAGCACCTTGAGGCAGAGTTGCAGGTCAGGCTGTTCGAGCGGTCACAGAGTTTCGTGCGCCTGACCGATGCGGGGCGCGTCTTTCGCGAAGGTGGCCAGAGGGCGCTAAACGGGATCGAGGCCACCATCGACCTGACCCGTCGCGTCAATATCGGCGAGGCCGGTGCGCTGCGGGTGGGCTATACCGATTTCGCCATCGCCAATGTACTGCCGGTGCTGCTCAAGCAATTTGGTCAGAAGCATCCCGGCATCACCCTGCGCCCGCATCACGGGGTCACCGCAACGCAACTGCAAGAACTGAAGGACGACAAGCTAGATATCGGATTTGTCACCGGCCCGGTGCGGCAGCAAGGGTTTCACAGCCGGGTGGTGCAGACCGACCGTCCGATCTGCATCGTGCCCGACAGGCATCATCTGGCATCGCGCAATTCTGTCACCCTCGCGGAACTGGCGGATGAGAATTTCGTTCACGGACCTGCGGAAGCCTGGGCGCATTTCTACGACTATCTGTTTCCGCTGTGTCGAAAGGCGGGCTTTCAGCCACGAATCGTGCAGGAGGCGTTCAATTCTGTCGGCATTCTTGGTCTGGTTTCCTGCGGCATGGGCATCACGATCCTGACAGAGAGTATCTACGACTTCGCGACCGGCGGATTGGTGCCTCTGCCCATCAGTGACATTTCTGACGTCATGATTACCGAGGCCGTATGGGCGTCTGAAAATCTGCGCTTGCCGACAAGACACTTCGTCGATTTTCTGGAGCAGTTGGATAACCACTGACTTCGGGGAGTCCGGCATTACCTAACGCAGATCAGTATGTCCGACCGCCAATAATGTAATTTCGGGATCAGTTCGGGTGAGATCGCCTCGCAGGTGCGTGGCGATTACCTTATTGAAAGGACACAGAAGATGAGCAACCATGGAAAGACATTTGCATTTGTGACTGCTGCAACGTTCGCGCTTGCTGGCTGCACCTATAACGACGGGACGGCGAACAAGCCTGCGACCGGTGCTGTAATCGGCGGGCTGACCGGAGCGGCGGCCGGGCGGGTTATTGGCGGTGATACCAAGGGGACTGTGATCGGCGGTGCGGTCGGTGCTGCAGTCGGTGGAGTAATCGGTGCGCGACTCGCGGCGCAGGAACGCGAGCTGCAGGACTCTCTTGCCGGCACGGGTGCCGACATCACGAACACCGGCAGCGATCTGAGGGTCGTCCTGCCCGACTCGATAACGTTCCGTACCGGATCATCGGTTGTCGATCCCGGCTTCCGCCCCACCCTGGCAGCGATTTCGGATAGTCTGCGACGGCATCCGAACTCCACGGTTCGGGTCGTTGGCCATACCGACAACGTCGGTTCGGCCAGCTACAACAACCAACTGAGCGAGCAACGCGCGATGTCGGTTGCGCGGGAGCTTGTATCCAACGGAACACGTGCGTCCCGGATAAGCGTAACGGGGCGCGGTTTCCGCGAGCCGGTCATGTCGAACGCGACTGCCGCCGGGCGCGCGGAGAACCGCAGGGTCGAAATCGTCATCACGCCGACCGGCTGAGCATTTCTTGCCGTTAACTGCCGTGGGACGGGTCGGGATACATCCCGCGCCCGTCCCTTTATTATAAGGGCCAGGGGATGAACATGCAAAAGAATGCCGTCGACATTAACCTGCATTAGCCTCGTCCCGCAGGTGCCCGGATAAGGTTGAATGTGACAACACCTGTTCCGTTGTCGATTGTTTGTAACGAGTGATGGCGAAGCTCTTTTGCCGGGTAGCTGGTCTCCAGCCCGGTCCGGCAGGGAGCTTCGTCACAGGAAGGATTCGGCGCTGAAGCATTATCAGGCGATCGAAAAGGCAAAGACGGAAAAGAAAAACGGCGAGCGCAATCATGAACTCGACGCGGCAAGGCACGCACTGGCATAAATTACGCGTAGCGACGATCTCCGGCAATATCTGTCGGGGCGCGATTCCGCGCAGCAGTGTCCCCTCCTGACCGAGATACTCTGCATCGAAAGCGGCGAAAGTATTGAGCCGGTCGAACTCTTCAAAGACGACCCGCCCCTCGAAATGTAACGCGCCCCTCTTCGCGCAGAGTCGAAGAGCGCGGTTCACTCGCAAGGCACCCAGGCCAAGGAGGCATCATGCCATCGTTCCGGATCACGACTGTTCTAGCTGGTGTGCTGATTGCCGCCGCCCTTTCCGCCACGGCGCAGGATCGCCCGGGTGTCACCTTCACGGCTGGTCTGGGCCTGAGCAGTTCTCCGGATTATTTCGGCGCAGGGAGCAACAGAATCAGTCCGACCGGAGCCTTTTCCGTTCAGCAGTTGGTTCTGCCGAATGGATTCGGGATCGGAACAACGAACGCCCTGCCCACCGATCCGGGCTTTGGTCTGCGTGGTGCGTTCAGACTGATCTCGTCGCGCAAGGCTTCTGACAACAAGGAGCTTCGGGGGCTGAATGATATTGATCCCGCCTTGGAGCTGGGGCTCGGGCTCTTTAGTATCACGCAACACAGTCGGGTCTTCGGTGAGGTCCGTAGGGGGTTTGGCGGGCACGATGGCTGG
Organism: Roseovarius sp.; assembly: GCA_034521935.1. Taxonomy (GTDB): domain Bacteria; phylum Pseudomonadota; class Alphaproteobacteria; order Rhodobacterales; family Rhodobacteraceae; genus Roseovarius. The sequence continues at coordinate 15,165 of JAXHLV010000011.1, read as the reverse complement.
GTGGCCGAGGCTGGTGTCGATGCTATCCTGCGGCCGACCCCACAGTTGGTTGTGACGGTCGGCCCACGCGCCAATTGGGGCGACCGGGACTTCTTCAACACCTATTTCGGCGTGACACCGAGCGAGGCCGTGCGCTCGCGCTACTCATCGTTTCGTCCCGACGACGGGCTCGTCTCGCTCGGGATCGAGGTGGGCGCGCGGTACGACTTCCAGAACCGATGGGCTCTGCGAGGCACAGTCGGGTGGGACCGGTTGCAGGACGATGCCGCGCGGTCGCCGATCACGAAACAGGGTGACCGCGACCAGTTCAGCGCGCGGCTGATCGTAACGCGCAGCTTTTCGCTGGGCTTCTGAATGACTGGAATGACGACTCGTCGGTTGCCGAACCGCCACAAGACTGCGTCAGCGCCCCTCGGTCAGCGCAGCATGGGGCCTTCCTGATCGAGATATTCCGTATCGAAAGATGCGAAATCCTTGAGCCGGTCGAAGTCGTCAAAGACCACGCGCCCCTTGCGAAATGTGACGAGCCCCTCTTCGCGCAGATGTCGAAGGACGCGGTTGACATGCACGGCGCTCAGGCCGAGCGCATCGGCGAGGTGGTATTGCGTCAGCGGGCAGTCGAACCCCGTGTTGTCGCCGAGCCCCACCAGTTTCAGCCGCGCCCGAGTTCGAGCAGGATATGCGCCATGCGCTCTTCGGCTGAGCGGCGGCCAAGGTTGACCAGGTGTTCCACAACCATCGCCTCGTCCCGCGATGCAGCCCAGAGAACCGCCGTGGCGAGACGCGGCGCACGCGAAAAGCCGTCGAAAATATCCGCCGCCAGAACCTCGGAGGCTTCGATATCGGTGACGGCCTCGACGCTGTGGTCGGCGGTGCGGAACAGGATGCTGCGCAGCCCCAGAAAATCGCCGGGGATATGAAAATCGACGATCTGGCGTTCGCCATCCGGCATGATCTTGTAGGAAAAAGCCCAGCCCTTGGCCAGGATGAAGGCGGCATTGGTTTCGCTCGCCGTGATTGATCATTTCATGGCCGGAGCGAAAGGTCCGACGGCGCTGGTGAAAGCGCGCAAGCGTTTCAAAGTCGGCATCCGAAAGCGCGACGAAGGCCATGAGCTTTCGTGTCAGCGGGCTTTCCTTGATCAAGTTGAAACTCCCCCGAGAGATTTTGCGGCACGCCTTGCCCGAAATCAATCACCTGAGTGAAAGAGAAGAGGCCGATACTGCTCTGGATCAGTCGATGATAGCAGATTGCGCCTATGATGGCGACAGGTTCCGATCAGCGGGTCGCTGGAGCCGATTGCACCCCGAATGGAAGTGAGATCAAAATGACCATGCACCACAGCATCGCCGGAACCGCCGCCCTTTCGATTTGCGAGGCGCTGCTTCTGGCACTGAATGACCGCAACATCCTTCCGGAGAAAGAGATTCTCGGAATTCTCAAGGATGCGGCCGCGGCGCACGAGTTTGCGCCCGATGGCGGAGACCCCGAGATGCACGCCGCCGTGGCGACCTTGATCAATGCCATTATCAGCGGCGGCAACTCTGTGCGCCGACGCTGACGGAAGTTCTTGTCAGATCAGGAGACCGGCGGGATCGCCGGTTTCATGTCGTGCCTGTCAGAGGCGACCTGTCACCACCGGCACAAGCAGGATCAGCGTGAGAACCGGAACGATGATGCGAATGGTGCCAAGCATGAACCTGTCATTGTTTCGGATTTGGGGTTTCGGATTCGGGTATGAGTGGTCCCGCCACGGGAGGGACGGCGCGGCGGGACCATTCGGCAGCACGATAAGCCCTTTCACGGGGCACCCCTTGCCTTGCCGAATACCTGTTTGAGCTGCCCTTCAACGATCTGACGCGCTTGAGACACACCCTGACTGCAGTCATCACCTTTCGCCACGCTCGCGGCGCTAACCTGCATCAGCGTGAGCCGAATTTGTGACTATCGAGTTTCGTCGGCGCGTATGCGTCGCTTACACATCACCACAGAAAGGCTGGCGCGTTTGTCGCGCTCGTCGGAGGCAGCTTGCTGCTGATTTCCGCCTGAGATGGCCTCGAACACCCCCGGTCGAGCAGTTGTCAGAAGTCGCTCACTGGGTGTTTTACCAACAACACCATGTGGTATCTGATCGCCGGGCTTGTCGGAACAACCGGCGGTCTGGCACTGCTGCTTCGCGGGAGGACTCGGTCCTGACCCCGGGCTTATTACCCGAACCGCCCCCGGGCCAACGCTCCGGGGGCGATCGTCGGACCAGTGGGTGCCGTTCTCGAATCGGCAGTGCATATGCAGCGTTCCGTCTTTCAGAGGCCGCTTTCCCGAACGTAGTGTCGTGATCCTGCGAACAGCAACACGACGGTTCAGACGTTCGGCTGTCTGCGTGGGGGCCTGTCGGAGGCGCTCGCCATAACCCTGGACGACGAGGTTTTCGGTCGGCACATCGAAATACTCGACTGAAGGGCCAGCGCCGCGGAACTCGGCGCGCCGGTCAGACAGAAGCAGGTTGTAGCCCAGGCTGGACCCGATCGCCCCATCGGTCTGACCCCTTCGATCAGAAACAACTCGGTCGGATCATCGGCTATGAGGTCGCGCATCAACAGGCCCATCTGTCGCAATTGCTCTGCCTGTGACGGCTGGATTGCGGACGAACCGGTGGCGAAGAAGTGCATATTCCGCAGATTGTTGATCTCCGGGCTCAGGTTTCTGGACCTCATGGGTGTTCCCGCACCTGCCGCAGGCTGAATGTACGACCGATATCGCGCCGGTCGGCGGAAAGCAGCGCCGTGCGCAGGCTCTCACGATCGCTCGCGGCCTGATGATCGAAATCGTCGAATGCCGGTTCGGGAAGGTCACGGATCACCACGGGCTCGAAACTGCGGGTGTCGTCGAGACAACATATCGGCGTCCGTCCGCTCGACAAGAACGCGCCCCAGAACGCGCCCGGTCGAATCCGCGGATCGTGATGATCTCGGTGCCGTCGTTGCGAAACATTGGTGCGCGTTGAGCCGTCGCTGAACCGCTGCGTGCGGATATCCGAGCCGGGCTGGCGCAGCAGCGCGCATCGTCGTCCTTGAGGATCCGGTAGTCATTGTCATCATCGACAACAACGACCCGATCACCTGTATTCGCCTCGACGCGCTGACCATTCAACACGATCGCACCCACCGCGGCCGCGCCAAGAGCCAGCAAACCTGCCTTCTGCAGATCGCTCATTCCGTCCTTGGATTTTGATTTCGGCGCAGCGCTTTGCGTGGTCGCGGCACCCTCCTGGTCCTCTCGCGCTCCATTCCTTGAACTCTTCGCTGCTCGAGCGGCTTGTCTGCTCGGTGACGGTTTCGGTTGTCACTTCCGCCGACGTTTCTGCATCCTCTTCAGTTGCAAGCGCTTCAATCGACTTCGCCGGTGAGCGTGTCGACACAGGTAACGGAGCGCCGTCACTCGCTATGACCTCGGCGAGGCAGTCTTCGGACGCGTCCGTGCTCGTGGTGGAGGCTGCGGGCTCGGTCTGTTGCGCTTCCGCGGCAGGCTCCGCTGTGTCGGCTTCAGTGGCAGCGTCCGCTTGCGTTTCCGCCTCGGCGCCTGATTCGGAATCTTTCCGTTCTGCTTCGGCGGCGGCCTGAGCCTCTGCTTCCGCGTCAGCCGCCGCCTGAGCCTCGGCCTTGTCCGCCTCGCGCGCTGCCTTGGCCTCGGCTTTGTCCGCCTCGCGCGCTGCCTTGGCCTCGGCTTTGTCCGCCTCGCGCGCTGCTTTGGCCTCGGCTTTGTCCGCCTCGCGCGCTGCTTTGTCAGCGTCTGCGTCTGCGTCTGCGTCTGCCTGTGCGTCTGCCTCGACAGTCGCGTTTGCCTCGGCCTCTGCTGCGGCGTCCGCCTCCGCCTGGGCTTTCACGTCAGCCTCCGCCTGTGCCTCGGCTTCTTCAGCCGCGAGGGCTTCGGCTTCTGCCTGTTCAGTGGTATCGCTCTCTACAGCAGCAGGGGCCGCATCGCTCGCCGCCGCTTCACGTTCCAGAATGTAGAGGTCACACTCCAATTCCTCGACGATTTTGGCCTCGGCACATATTTCCTCGGGCGTGCGCAAAGGGGGCTGCTCGCCCGTCTGGGTGCCGCCATCGCTCACGCTTGCTTCGGGGCTGGATTGTGCCAGCGACTGGCAACGGTTGCAGCAGCGACATGGCAGTGAGAATTGCCGTGGTGGATTAAGCGCCTTGCGTGTCACGCGATGTCCTTCACAGCTTTTGGCAGAAAGTCCGAGCCGAACCGGATCGTGCGGCAGAGATCCGCAAACTCGCACCACTGGGGGCTGAGCAAAGCGGGGAGGCGCGGCGGACCCTTGACGACATGTCTGTCGCAGGACGAACCGAAATCCTTTCTGTTAACCTAAGGCGGGCAGGCCACGATCACGCTGATACATGTTAGTAATCCAACAGTGATTCTGGACGATACGGATTGGAGGGCCAACGGAAACTCGCCGAAGACGTTGTGTCCTCACCAAACATCGGTAGTGCCCCACCGGGTGGTGTAAGAGGTCGCGCGCGGAGCCCGCGACCGACATCGACCTTGCCGCGCTGTTGGCCGAGTTGGCAGAGGATGCGGGTGGGGACAAGGTGACGCTTTTGCCATTCCCGCCCGTCAGGATCGTGGCCCGCGCGCCTGCGCTGCGCCGCGCGCTGCGCAACCTGATCGACAATGCCGTCGGCTATGGAGAATCCGCGACCATATCGCTGACAGAAGTCGCGGGTGCTGCGGTCATCACCATCGCCGACAAGGGCCCCGGCCTGCCAGAAGACCAGCTCGAGGCCGTATTCGAGCCCTTCGCGCGGTTCGAGCCCTCGCGTAACCGCGAGACCGGCGGCACCGGTCTGGGCCTCGCCATCACGCGCACCATCGTTCAGGCCCACGGCGGCACGGTCGCGCTGCGCAACCGGCCCGAAGGCGGGCTGGAAGCGCGTGTTTACCTGCCCGTCGGCGCGGCGCAGGCGTAGTTCGCCGAATTCAAGTCCGTCATCCGGTCGCTCGTCTCGTATCTCGATACCCTGCGCTGGGCGTTCATCGCCGTGGCGCTCGGTGGGATTGCGGTCACGATCTACGCCCGGCTCGATGACTGGAAGCGGGGGCGGCGCTGATCGCCACCTTGCTCGGCGGTATCGTCGCCATCCTCACACAGATCGTTTAATGATCCCTCCGCAGCGAGGTAAGGGGCAAGCTGCATCTCAAGCTTCAGCAGCTCGCCCGAGTTTTGGGCGCGCGCAAAGCTACCCTGCATTAGAACCAGAAAAGTGATCATGATCAGGACCCGGAGGGCGCTGATAGCCCAGGCATGATCAGAAAAAAAGTCCCCATGTGCGAGTGCCTGCCGCACCGGTGTTCAGCTGTGAACAAACTCGAAGGGCGCGTTTCAAGATGCCGCAGTTCGATTCTGTTATCGGGCAAATATTCGGATTTAGCCCTTGAAGCTCTAGCCGCTGTAGGGGCTATGTCACCGGCAATAATCCAAATCAAAGGATCACGTCATGTCCGCCACGAGCCATTCCCACGACGTGTCCGGCGCCTGCGGTGATATCGCGCCGTCATCTAAGCCCGTCAGCGGACGCCGCTTTCAGGTGAACGGTCTGGATTGCGCCGAAGAGGTGGCGATCCTGAACCGTGTTGTCGGGCCGGAACTGGGCGGTGAGGCGCATCTGGCCTTCGACGTCATCAACGGGCGGATGACGGTGCTCGACAGCGCGAAGGCAGTGTCTGACGACAGGATCATCGAGCTGGTGGCCGGAACTGGGATGAGCGCGCAGGTCTGGGATGCGGGCCGGGCCGAGGTTGACCGGGCCGCGCATCTCAAGCGTCAGCGCCTCTTCACCGCGGCAAGCGGCGGGTTCTGGGCCGCCGGGTTCTTGTGGCACATCGTCGAGACAGGCGCTTCGGGCGCGCTCGGGCTGTTTGCCGGGCATGGCGATGCACCGATGCCGCTGGCCGAGGCGGGCCTTTTCGGCATGGCAGTCCTGTTCGGGGTCTGGCTCGTTGCGCCCAAGGCCTGGTATTCGGCGCGCAGCCTCAGCCCCGACATGAACCTCCTGATGGTTGTTGCCGTCGCAGGTGCCATTGGCCTTGGCGAATTTTTCGAGGCGGCGACCGTGGCCTTCTTCTTTTCGCTCTCGCTCTATCTGGAAAGCTGGAGCGTGGGGCGGGCGCGCAACGCCGTCTCGGCACTGCTGGATCTCGCGCCGCCGACCGCGCGGATTATCCGTGACGATGGGTCAGAGGCAACATTGCCGGCTGAGCAGGTGGCCATCGGCGACCGCGTCATAGTGCGTGGCGGCGACCGCATCCCGCTGGACGGCGAAGTGACCGAGGGCGCAGGCGCGGTCGATCAGGCGCCGATCACCGGCGAAAGCGCGCTGGTCGCCAAGGAACCGGGCGACGCTGTCTATGCCGGCACGATCAACGGCGAGGGCACGCTGACGATCCGCGCGACCAAAGCGGCGTCGGACACGGTGCTGGCGAAGATCATCCGCATGGTGGGCGATGCCCATTCGCGCCGCGCCGAGGTGGAGCAATGGGTGACGAAATTCGCTCGCATCTACACGCCCGCAGTGATGGCGCTGGCCGTGGCCATCGCGGTTCTGCCGCCGCTGGTTGCAGGGGGCGACCTGGGGCTTCTGGTTCTACAACGCGCTGGTCCTGCTGGTCATCGCCTGCCCCTGCGCGCTGGTGATCTCGACGCCGGTGTCCATCGTGGCGGCGCTGACATCTTCCGCGCGGGCGGGCGTCCTCATCAAGGGTGGCGCCTATGTCGAGGCACCGGGCCGCACCACGGCGCTGGCGCTGGACAAGACCGGCACCATCACCATGGGCGAGCCCGAGGTGGCGGCGGTCTATCCGCTGGGCGGTGCCTCGGAAGGGGATCTTCTGCGCATGGCGGCGGCACTGGAGGCGCGGTCGTCGCACCCGCTGGCCCGCGCGATCCTGTCACGCGCGACACGCGACGGCATCGACATCACGGCGGCCGGTGACACCCGCACCGTGCCGGGCCGGGGGCTCGAAGGGCGGATGGGCGACAGCACAGTCTGGCTCGGGTCCGACCGTTTCGCAGCAGAGCGGGGCTGGGGCGACCGGATCCCCGCAGACCTGCGCGACCGGATCGAGGGCGCGGGCGCCACGCTGGTCGCTGTCGGCGACGAAAGCGGCGTCACCGGCCTGCTGGACCTGCGCGACCGCATCCGACCCGACGCAAAAGGCATCGTGGCGCAACTGCACGCGCAAGGCGTGAAAACCATCGTCATGCTGACCGGCGACAACGAACGCACCGCCCGCGCGGTCGCCGCGGAGGTGGGCATCGACGAGGTGCGCGCCGAGCTTCTGCCCGAGGACAAGGTCGAGGCGATCGAGGAACTGGTCGCAACCCACGATGTGGTCGCCATGATCGGCGACGGGGTGAACGACGCGCCGGCCATGGCGCGGGCGCATTACGGCATCGCCATGGGGGCCATGGGCTCGGATGCCGCGATCGAGACGGCGGACATTGCCCTGATGACCGACGATATCGCCCGCGTGCCCTGGCTGATCGGGCATTCCGAACGCACGATGCGCATCATCCACCAGAACATCGGCGTCTCGTTGGCGACCAAGGCCGTCTTCGTCGTCGCCACCGCTTTTGGCATGGCCTCGATGTGGGGGCTATCGCCGCCGACGTCGGCGTCTCGCTGCTGGTCGTGGCCAACGCGCTGCGGTTGTTGAACGGGACGGCAGGAAGGCCGCGCCGCCGCGCGGTGGCGAGCCTGTTGGGAGCGCATGGCGCAAGGGGTTCTGGCGCACGGGCACTGAGCACGCACAGCGTCAGGAGAGGCGGCGGCGCAACGTCCACATGCCCAGGAGCGGCACCCAGCACGACGCACTGAGGGCGGCGAGCGTCCAGTCGCCAAACCGCGCCAGAGAGGTGGGCGGCAGCGCCGGCGGAAGCTCTGCGTCGATGGTGCCCGTCACGCCGGTTTCGAGCCGCGACAGAATGCGGCCCCCGTGCCTCGATGACGGCCGAGATGCCGGTATTGGCGGCGCGGATCATGGGCAGGTTTTCCTCGACCGCGCGCATCCGTGCAGAGGCGAGATGCTGCTTTGGCCCGATGGGCGTGCCGAACCATGCGTCGTTGGTCGCGTTGAAGATTCAGTCTGGCCGGAACAGCCGGTCGGTGACGTGGCCCGGAAAAGATGATCTCGTAACAGATGGCCGGCGCGACCGGCGGAATGCCGGGCAGCGCCAAGGTGCGCGGGCCCGGCCCAGGCGTGAAATCGCCCGGGCTCTGGACGATCCGCTCGATCGGCAGCTAGCCCGGCAGCGGCATGTATTCGCCGAAGGGCACGAGGTGGTGCTTGGCGTAGCCGGTCAGGATCCCGTCCCGCCCGTCATAGGCCCGCACGGTGTTGAAATAGCGTGGCGCGCCGTCTGTCCGGACGCGGTCGTCGAAGCGCGCCGCATCCAGGGTGAAGCTTTCGGCGATCCGGGAGAGTCCTGGCCCGAACTGGCCGAGGCCGAAGGCAAAGCCCTCGACGATTGCCCTGCGAGGAGAGCGACCTGCAAGACAGATGAACAGGCCCGACCATGCAACCGGCACCAGAACGAGCAAGGAAAACGGCGGCAGGGTGAGGACGGATACCGCGCCAGCCCCGACCGCACCTACAATTCCAAGGCCCAGCCTGGAGGACGTGCGTTCCTGCATGACAGAGGGCAATAGCACGGGTCAGGCTTGGCAGCGGCGGTGCGCCCCGCCGATGACGACTGTGGAGCGCGTTACTCTCGTGCCGATCCGCATCGCCTCACCCCAGCCAGACATCGAGAAACAGCATGAGGACGAGCCCGATGGCCAGCCCGAGCGTCGCCTTGTTCTGATGGCCGCTGCGATGGGTTTCGGGGATGATCTCGTGGCTGATGACATAGAGCATCGCCCCCGCCGCGAAGGCGAGGCCCCAGGGCAGGAGCGGCTCGGAGAGCGTGATGACGCCTGCGCCGATGAGGCCGCCGACCGGCTCGACGGTGCCTGTCAGCGCCGCGATGCTCCAGGCGCGCCATTTCGAATAGCCCTCGCCCAACAGTGCGACGGCAACCGCAAGACCCTCCGGGGCATTCTGCAACCCGATCCCGATGGCCAGCGGCATGCCCCCCTCGACGCCGCCGGACCCGAAACCGACGCCCACGGCGAGGCCTTCGGGAAAATTGTGGATGGTGATCGCGATGATGAACAGCCAGACCCGGCGCAGCGAGGCGGATTCCGGGCCTTCGCGCCCGGTTCGGAAGTGCTCATGCGGCAGGTGCTCGTTCATCAGCGCCACCGCTCCCATGCCAAGCAGGATGGCGACGCAGACGATGGCGGGCACGACCGCGCCGTTGCCATAGCGCATTTCGGCGGCGTCGAGCGCGGGGATGATGAGCGAAAAGAACGACGCGGCCAGCATGACGCCTGCGGCAAACCCAAGCGACAGATCCCGCGTCGCCTGCGATGGAACACGTCCGAACAACACCGGGATCGCGCCGACAGCCGTAAGCGACCGGCCGCGAGACTGCCGAGGAAGCCGAGGGTGATGGGAGAGATGTCTGTCATCTCACGCCTTTCCGGGTCAACGCTGCCATCGGATGCACGATCCTTATGAGAGCGACTTGCACCTACAATACCGCCCGGAGACCGTAAATATGAAAATACAGTAGCTGTCACATCCCGTAAGATAGCGCTCCTAGTCGGCTGCATATCGCGGAAACTGCCGGTTGTCCAGAGCCAGACAGACTAGCGGTGCAGCGTCGTCTCTGGTTTTTCGCCGGATCGGCAGTGGTGGCTTTGCAGCACCTCCTCGATGCGGCCGTTGAACCGCTCGACCATGCCGCTCGCCATTGTCCTCGGACCAATGGCGGACAATGTCTCGCTCTGGGGTGATTTCGGCGGGGTCAGGCTTTGGACATAGTGAACCAGCCCGGGGTTTACCGGGGCAGTGTCCCAGCCCGTGGTGTAAGAGGCCGCGCGCGGAGCCTTTTGGCATAGCGCAGCGCGCGGCCGGGCTGGCGGCCACCGTGCTTCTTCGTAATCTGAGGTTGTTCAAGGACCGATGACAACGAAGGAGAGCACGATGACCGAGACCATGATCGACCTTCCGGGTGCGATCGCCAAGAGCGACGACGCGGATTTTCTGCGCGAGCTGATCCAGGATGTCGCTCAACGGCTGATGGACATCGAAGTGGCCGCCGTGTGCGGCGCAGGGCATGGCGAGCGCAGCCCGGACCGCGAGAACCAACGTCTTGCCGTCCGAAGCCGAGACCTTCTGGACCGAGTTCCTGCGCTCGCTCATCCGCCGCAGCCTGCCGGGCGTGCAGCTGGTGATCAGCGACGCACACGAGGGCCTCAAAGCCGCCGCCCGCAAGGTTCTCGGCGCCGGCTGGCAGCGCTGCCGCGTGCATTTCCAACGCAACCTCGTTGGCGCGCGTGAGCAAGACCAACAAGCCGGTGGTCAGCGCGGTGGTGAAGACCGTCTTCGCCGAGAAAGACCGCGACCAGGCCCATGCCCGCTGGCGCGAGGTCGCCGACAGCCTGCGCCACCGGAACGCCGGCAGTCTCGCTGGGCATCCGACACCGAGGGTTACGTGATCGAGTTGCCTGTGTTGCGGCACGAGGTGGAGGCGGAGTGCGCCAACGCTGAGAGCTGAGAAGCCGTTGTGATAGTATGTGGGTATGGCGCGGCACGGCGGCTCAGCTGGGTGGCGGAGCCTTTGCCAAGGGCGGAGGCATCTCGCGTTCCGGCAGAATTTCGGCCAGTTTCAGACGCTGGATCTTGCCCGAAGGGCCCTTGGGCAATTCCCTCATCAGGTGCACCGCTCCCGGTGCCTTGAACGCGCCGAGCCGACCTTCGCAGAGCGCGATCAGCGCCGCCTCGTCAAGGTCCGAGCCCTCCCGCAACCGCACCGCCGCCTCGACCCGTTCGCCATAGCGCGGGCAGGGACGGGCAAAGGCTGCGGCCTCGATCACGTCGCCATGGGCATAGAGCGCCTCGTCGATCTCGCGCGGCGCGATATTCTCGCCGCCCTTGATGATCAGCTCCTTGATCCGCCCGGTCACGAAGAGGTAGCCCTCCTCGTCCATGCGCCCGAGATCGCCGGTATGCAGCCAGTCACCCGCCAGGCTCTTGGCGGTTTCCTCCGGGTTGTTGAGGTATTCCGAGCGTCGCGTTTGGTCCGCGCACGACGATCTCGCCCTCGATGCCGCGGCGGGCAGAGGGCCGCGTCGTGGCCCAAGATCGCCAGCTCGTTGCCATAGGCGATGCCCGGCGAGCCGATCTTGCGGATGCCGGGTGGCAGCGGGTTGGACGCGATCTGCGCGGCGGTCTCGGTAAGACCCATGGTCTCGATGATCGGCACGCCAAAGCGCGCCTCGAACGCAGTCTGCACGTCGGGTGCCAGCGCCGAGGAGGCCGACCGGCCAAAGCGCAGTTGCGCGCGCGTGGCGGCATCGGGTTCGGCATCGCCGTGCAGCAGGTGCGAGATGATCGTGGGCACGACGGAGACCATGTCGCGCCACTCTCGCCCGCCTGCTGCCAGAAGCGGCTGCGCGAAAACCGTGCGCACATCGCCAAAGACCCGCCCGATACAAGCGTGCCCATGATGCTGACGCACAGCCCGTTGATGTGGTAGACGGGCAAACGCACAGGCCGCGATCCGAGGGGCCGAGCGCATGGGCGATGGCCGTGGTCCAGCCACCGGCGAGCAGGCTTGCTTGGGTGTGCACGACGCCCTTGGGCCGGCCCGTGGTCCCGGACGCATACATCAGCAGCGCATGATCGTCGGGCGTCACGTCGTGCAGTTTTGTGTTTTCGATGTTTGGCGCGCTGCTCTCCTCGATCCGTCTCATGTGGGGCGGGCCGCGTTGCGGCAAAGACATCGGCGGCGCTGTCATGCACGAAGGCGAGCCGCGCCCGGAATGATCGAGCGCATAGGCGATCGCCTCGGGGCCTGCGGCGAGGTTGATCATCGTGGCGCGAAATCCGCCATAGAGCGCAGAATAGAGCGCGATGACCGCGTCGCGACCGTTCGGGTGCAGGGTGGCGACGCTTTCGCCCTTTTGCGCGCCGCGTGCCGGTCAGGTCGACCGCGCCTGCGCGGGCGGCGTCGCGCAGATCAAGCCAGCTCAGCGTATCCTCGCCGTCGGGAAAGACGACAGCGGTGCCGCCCGATTCGGCGCGCGCGTCGAGCCAGTCGCGGACGGTGCCGGCGGGGGGGTCTCGGGTGTGATCCTCATTGCCTGCTACCTTCCAGTAGGCGGCGAAGATGTCGTCGACCGATGGCTCGTTCGGGGGGATTTCGCGCACGATCTTGGTGCTTTGCAAGAAGTGGCGCCAATGCAGGTTGGTGTCGATGGAATTGCCGCCCCAGGTGCCGCAGCCCATCGACAGTGAAAACGGCATGCCATTGGTAAAGGAGCCACCCGTGGCGAAGGTGTGCGCCTGGTTCACGATCACCCTGCAGGTCGGCAATTCGCGTGCCAGACGTTCGGGGCGCGACTGGTCCGCCGAGTGCAGGCCGACCGAATGCCCGGCACCCTGATGGGTCAGGATGCGCCGGGTCAGCGCAACCGCCTCGTTGAAATCGCTGCGCCGGTAAAGCGCGGCCACGCGGCTGAGCTTTTCGCCCGAGAGCGGATGTTCGGGGCCGATCCCGGTGGTCTCGATCGCCAGGAACTGGGTGTCGTCGGGCACCTGCCCCGTGAGGCCGAGCGCCGCGATCATCTTGTCCGCGTCCTGCGCGATCACAGCGCGGCTCAGGTGCCCGTCCGGCCAGAGCGCGGCAACGACCGGTGCCTCGTCACGGATAAGCGCGCCGCCTGCGCGGGCGAGTTCCGCCACGAAGGCGTCATAGACCGCGTCTACCACCACCAGCGCGTTTTCAGAACTGCAAGACGTGGCGTTGTCGAAGATCTTGGAGGCGGCGATCTTGCCCGCAGCGGCGGCGAGATCGGCGGTCTCGTCGACGATCACCGTGACATTGCCCGCGCCGACGCCCAGCGCGGGCGTGCCGCAACTATAGGCGCGTTTGACGTTGTTCTGGCTGCCGGTCACGACGACCAGATCAGTGATCTCCAGCATGCGCTGGGTCTTTTCCTTGGTGCCGGGGGCTGGGAGCATCTGTACCAGATCCCGGTCTTCGCCGATCTTGGTGAATTCGGCATGTATGTAGTCCAACAGCCGCTCGCAGCTGGGCACGCCCTTGGGCGAGGGCGACACCACGATGGCGTTGCCGCATTTCAGGGCGTTGATGATGTTGTTCGCGGGCGTTGCGCCGGGGTTGGTCGACGGCACGACCGCGCCGATGACGCCCATCGGGCGGGCGATCTCCGTGATGCCGGTTGCGGGATCGTCCGAGATGACGCCGAAGGTGCGGGCATCGGCGATGTCGCGCATCAAACCCAGCGTCTTGCGGTGGTTCTTGGTGATTTTGTCGGGCACGTTGCCAAGGCCCGTCGTCTCGACTGAGAGCTCGGCCAGGGCCTGGTTGCGGGCGGGTTCCATGATCGCCCAGGCGGCGGCCGCGGCGGCGCGGTCATAGCGCTCCTGGCTGCCGCCGCTCTCGAAGGCGGCCTGGGCGCGGCGGGCGCGGGCGACGGTGGCCTCGACCTGCGCCAGATCATCATGGACGTTCATGGCAGTTCTCCATTCGGCATGTTTCGGTGGTTGGGGTCGGCCCCACCCGCCAGGTGCGCGGGAAGGGCCGAGTCCCGGTGTTGGGTATTTCGGGACCGCGCCGACCGCGCCCCGCAAGGGCCGGGATCGTTCAGGGCGATCATGGGCGCGGTCCCGTTTCATGCGCGGATCACAGACCGGCGAGCAGGTCCTTGAGCGTTTTCTCGCGCGCGGCCCACATCTCGATCACCTCGTCGCGGGTCATGACGCGCATCGGCGATCCGCCGTCCTGCATCTTGCCCTTCACGCGGCTGTTCCCGAACATCGCGGGCACGGTTTCGGCCAGCTTGTCGATGATCGGCTGCGGCGTGCCCTTGGGCACCATGACACCACGGAAATTGACCGACGCGTTGTCCACGTCGAGGCCCTGTTCCATCATCGTCGGCACCTCGGGCAGGAATTCAGACCGTTCCAGATCGGCCACGCCGAGGATCTTGACGTTGCCCGCCTCGCGGGCGCGGAACGCGTCCGACAGGTTGTTGACCCCGCCCAACACGTCACCTGCGATGACCGCCTTCATGGCCGCAGCGCCGCCGCCCTTGGTGGGGATGTAGGCCATCTTGACGCCGGCGGCCTTTTCGATCTGCAGTGCCGCGATGTGGTGCCCGCACGAACAGCCCGGCACCCGAGAAGGTCAGCCCGCCCGGGTTTTCCTTCGCATAGGCGATCACGTCGTCCATCGAGTTGAACGGGCTGTCGGCGGCCACCACGAAAACGGCCGGGTCGGCACCCCAGTTTGCGATCGGCTCGAAGCTGTCGGTCGAATACTGAACGCCGCCCTTGATCGACTGGGCGATGAAATGCGGCACGTTGTAGGCGGCCAGGGTATATCCGTCCGCGTCCGCCTGCGTGGCGAACCAGTTCCAGCCGACGCGCCCGCCCGCACCCGGCTTGTTGACGATGGCGATGGGCACACCCAGCGCATCCTCGTTGCCGGCGGTCATGGTCACGATCCGCGCCTGAAAGTCGGTGGCACCGCCGGCACCGTAGCTGACCACCATCATGACGGGCCGCTCGGGATAGTCTTCGTGCATGTCCGCCTTGGCGGTGCCGGTCAGGGCCATTGCGGCCAGCGCGGCTGCGGCGATAAGATGTTTCATTTGGTTGTCCTCCCTTTGGTTGCAATGCCTTCCACGCCCTTGCGGGTGTCAGAAGAAAATCCCTCGCGGTGTGTAGACGATCAACAGTTTCGCGAAGAGACCGTACATGACGGCCACGAAGCAGGCCGTGATGATGATGCGCTTGAGCCATGAGCGCGGCGCGCCGTGCGGCGCAGGGTCGTAAAGGCTCAGCAGTATGAAAACCGTCAGCGTCGTGGCTGTATAGAAGCCTAGCGTGCGGGCCATCCAGAAGATGTAGATCGATGCCACGATCAGGCCGGGCGCGAGGTTCGTCAGCGCGTGTGCCGACAGACCCGCGCCGACCTTGGTCATGCCCATCAGCGCCTTGCCGAAGGTCCAGAGCGCCAGAACG
>JAXHLV010000010.1:0-62917 GCA_034521935.1 Roseovarius sp. | reverse complement strand
GGCGGGGTGAGGGCGTGGTTCCGGTCTGAAGGGGATGGTCAAGGCTCATCCCACTTGCGCGGAATCAAGGTGCTGAAAGCACCGCCGCGCAGCGCCCGACCGCCCCCCGGGCGGGCGCTTCTGCACCGTTCAACTCCATATGATCGTTGGAGTTTTCCGAGCCATAAAGTGCCCTCCTTCACCGTCGGAACGCCCACCCGCGGTCGGGCGCTGCGCGGCTCCCCGACCGTTCTGAGACCGTCCGCTCAAGGCCAGAACCGGCCCCGCCCCCGACGCAGGCCTCCTCTCCCGGCACGGTCGCGCATGGCAGCAACGGGCTGATCCTGCCGGCTCAGCCTCGCGCGCCAAGCCCCATCTGCATCAGCGTCTTGCGCACCGGGGCCAGCGAATAGATGGCATTGAGCGCCTGTGCCCGTGCGTCCCGCAGGGGCTGTGCGCGCATCATCGAAGCGCGGTTGAGAACGTCGATGCCCCGCACCCGCGCCTGCACCTCCGGATGGCGGCGGCGGTGATAGGTCTCGAGCATCCTGCGCTCACCCAGTCGCTCCGGCGCGGCCTCGGCCAGTTCCAGCAGCACGCGCATGTCGCCGAGAGACATGTTGAGCCCCTGCGCCCCGATGGGCGGCACCACATGCGCGGCCTCGGCCACCAGCGCCACGCGCCCGGCATACATGGCGTTCGCGATCTGGCTGATGATCGGCCAGACCGTGCGGCGCGACGCCAGCGTGAGCGGGCCGAAGAGGTGGCACGAGCGCGCGGTCATCTCCGCCTCGAACTCCGCCACCGGCAGCGCGGCGAGGCGCGCGACCTCGGGCCCTTCCTCCATCCAGACGATGGCCGAGGAGGGCCGCCCCTCGTGATCGGGAAGCGGCACCAGCGTGAACGGCCCGCCCGAGCGGTGGATCTCGGTCGAGACATTCTCGTGCGGGATCGGGTGGGTGACGGCGAAGGCCAGCGCCTTTTGCCCGTAGCGCGTTGTTTTCACGCCCACACCCGCCGCCTCTCGGACAGGGGAGCCGCGCCCGTCCGCAGCGATCACCAGCCGCGCGCGCACCCGCGTCCCGTCGCTCAGCCCGACAATCGCTTCGCGCTCGCGCGTCAGCAGCGACGTGGTGGCGGTGCCGGGGCGGAACGTGACCGACGGCAGGGTTTGCAGATGCGCCACCATCTCGCGCCTGAGCAGCCAGTTGGGCAGGTTCCAGCCGAACGGGCGCTCGGAAATGTCGGCGGCGTCGAATTCCTTGACGATGCGGGGCTCGGGTGTCTCACCCCCGGCATCGACGATGCGCATCACCTGAAGCGGCATGGCGTGGGGTTCCAGCCGCTCCCACAGCCCCGCGCGGTCGAGAAGCGCCTGCGCGGGTTGCAGAAAGGCGGTGCTGCGCAGGTCGGCACCCTCGGCCTCGCGCTCGGTCACCGGCGGGGCGGGATCGACGCAGAGCACCGAAAATCCCGCCTGACCGAACAGCGACGCCGCCGTGAGCCCGGCCACGCCGCCCCCGGAAATGAGGATATCCACCTCGTTGCGTGCCATCACCACCCCCTGTCCTGTGCTGCGGCGTTCAGCCGCGCGATATCACGATGAGCATCACCCAAGCCACCGGAACCAGCGCCAGCGCCGGGATATAAAGCCCCGGAATCCCCCAGAGCGCAACGCTCGTCGCCCAGCCGGCGACCAGCACCGCGACCGTGAGCAGGATGCGCAGGGTTGTGAAGGTGTCGGCATCGCGGGTTTCGGTGCGGGTGTGCGTGTCGGTATGTGCCATCTCGGCGGTCCCCTTGGTCTGTGTCGAGTCCTTCTTCAGATACGCATGACGCAGACGCGGCCAAGAGGCGTTTCGCCGCAGCGCCGCGTTCAGACCAGCCGCGCGAGAAAGCCGCCGAGATCGTCGGTATGGTGGTGGATATGGCAAGCCGCCAGCGGCTCGGGCGCGACATGCACGGTGCGCATCCCCATCGCGTGTGGTGCTTCGAGGTTGCGCGGGTCGTCCTCGAACATCGCCGCGCGCCCCGCGTCTGACCCGTCGCGCTCCAGCACCGCCGTAAAGGCCCCGGCTTCCGGCTTGGGGAGAAAGCCCGCATGTTCCACGCCGTAAACCTCGTCGAACACCCCGGAAAGCCCCCGCGCCGCGACCACCCGGCCCGCATAATCCGCCGAGCCGTTGGTATAGACGATCTTGCGCCCCGGCAGGGCGCGGATCGCGCCTGCCAGCCCCGGATCGGGGTCCAGATGGTCGAGCGAGATGTCGTGGACCGCGCGCAGGTAGGGGCCGGGATCAAGATCGTGGCGGCGCATCAGCCCCGCGAGCGTCGTGCCGTGCTCGCGCCAATAGGCGTGGCGGATGCGGTCGGCCTCGGCGCGCTCCACGCGCAGGACATCCATGACATAGGCGGTCATCCGCGCCTCGATCTGGTCAAAGAGCCGCGCCTGCGGCGGGTAGAGCGTGTTGTCGAGGTCAAAAACCCATGTCGTGACATGGGTGAAATGCTGTCTGGCCATGAGCCTGCGTATAGGACAACACGACAAGGCGCGCAATCGCCCGGGCTTGATCGTGCGGTCAAAGCGCGTAGGGTGCTGTATCAAAGAGAAAAAGGACCGCGCAGAGATGAAACCGCCGAGCACCGACGCCTATTCGCTCATCCTCGAGGCCATCGACACGGGTGTGTTCAGGCCCGGCGACCGGCTGGTGGAGAGCGATCTGGCCGAGCGGTTCGGTGTGTCGCGCACGCCTGTCCGCGAGGCGCTTCAGCGGCTCGAGACGCAGAGCATGCTCACCCGCGACGGGCGCAGCCTGATCGTCGCCTCGCTCGATTACAACCAGCTCTCCGAGCTTTACACCGTGCGCGCCGAGCTCGAGGGGCTGGCCGCCCGGCTCGCCGCGATGCACGCCACGCCCGAGGAAATGCGCGTGCTGCGTGACATGGTCGAGGACGACCGCGCGCTGATCGGCCGCCCGCAGGACATGGCGCGCGCCAACCGGCGGTTTCACAAGCAGATCCACCTGACCTCGCACAACCGTTTCCTCGTGCAGCAGCTTGACCTCGTGCATCGCTCGATGGCGCTTCTGGCGACCACCTCGCTCGCCGCCGAGGGACGCGGCGTGGACGCGCTGAAAGAACATGACGCAATCGTCACCGCCATTGAGACCCGCGACGGCGACGCCGCCGCGCAGGCGCTGCGCGACCATATCTCAAAGGCCTTCGTGACCCGGCTCAAGCTTGATTCCGGCGAGATCAAATCCACCGTCTGAGCGTTGCCGCCCGGCTGCGGCCACCGACAGGCCATGCGCCGTTTTGTCCCAGAAGAATGGTTTGAACACCAGTTCGTAGACCGCCTTGTAGGCCGCCACCGCCGCCAGGGGGGCATAGAAATGCATGGTCGGCACCCAGGGGATCAGGTGGCGATGTCGCGGCCCAGACACGGCCTGCGCATAGATGCACAGGTTGAGCACCTCGACCATCAGAAACAGCGCGCCGACGCCCGCCATCGTGCTGCGCGCCAGCACCGCGTCGAGCGGATGCGGCAACCCCAGCAGAACCAGCCAGAACGACCACAGCACCGGTGCCAGCAACACCTGGCTGACTGCCGAGACGAAATGCGCCTGAAACCCCCAGAATTGCCGCGCGCCCAGTTGCGCATGGAGCCTTCGCGGTGACCGCATGTGCACGAGGTAGGTGGTCATGTAGCCCTTGAGCCAGCGCGAGCGCTGCTTGATCCACGCCCAGGGGCGGCAATTGGCCTCTTCGTCGGTGACGGTGCCGATCATCTCTGTGCGATAGCCGTGGCGGGCGAGGCGAAAGCCGAGGTCGGCATCCTCGGTCACGTTATGCGCGTCCCAGCCGCCCAGGTCTTCGAGCACGTCGCGCCGCATGTAGAGCGTGGTGCCCCCCAGCGGCAGGGCCAGCCCCAGCCGCGCCATCCCCGGCATGATCGTGCGGAACCAGGTGGCGTATTCGATGGTGAAACAGCGCGCCAGCCAGTTCTGGCGCGGGTTGTAGTAGTCGAGCACCCCTTGCAGGCAGGCCAGATCGCGCGGCGCGCGCTGAAAGCGGCGCGCGACCTGCGTGATCTGGTCCGGTTCGGGCGCGTCCTCGGCGTCGAAAATGCCGATGATCTCGCCCTGGCAGAAATCGAGCGCGTAATTCATCGCGCGCGGCTTGGTGCGGGGCTGTCCGTCGGGCACGATCACCGGCCGGATCCAGGGCGGCAGGTCGATGGTGGCGAGCGTCTCCTGCGTGAGGCGGTCCTCCTCCTCCAGCACGAGGATCACGTCGAGCAGGCATTTCGGATAGGTGAGCCGCGACAGCCGCGCCACCAGCGCGTGCGCGATCTCGGTCTCGCGAAAGAGGGGCACCAGGATCGAAACACGCGGCAATGGCGTGTCGGGCGGCGGCGCGGGGGCGTCGCATGTATCGCTCATGGCGGCGACGAACGCCGCCATCTTGAGCCCCGCCGCCACCAGGAGCGTCAGCACCGCCCAGACCGCGAGCGCGCCGAAGACGGCGACCGGAAAGACGATGCACAGCGCGCAGACCACCACCAGCGCGGCACAGGTGAGACGCAGGCGCGTGTCGGCGCGCGCGCCCCATCTGCGGCAGCTCTCACCCTCGGGCGTGCGTGCGGCGGCCATGTCGCGCAAGCTGTCTCGATGCAGGTCCGCCACCCGGTCCTGGATCGCCGCGCGCGGGGCGACAAGCCGACGCGCCGCTGCCAGATCGCCGGGCAACGCGGCGCGCAGCACGCCAAGCGGCTCGGCCCCGTCGCTTATGATCCGTGGCTGACCATCCGCGTCGCGCAGCACCACCGCGCCGTGCCGCAGCAGCGCGCGCGGATCGAGTCCGGTCTCGACCGGTGGCATGTGTGTGAGGGTGCCCTCATCGACCCGCCGACCGGCGATCCGCCGGGCATGAGCGGCGAGCAGATCATCCTGTCGCGCGAGTCCCTCGGTCATCAGGATGCGGTCGAGCGAGGTATCGCAGCGCCGCTGCACAAGCTCTGCCATCGCCGCATCGGCATCGCTGATGACGCCGCGGCGCACCAGATCGCGACCGAGTGGATGCCCGGGCACCCTTACGGCGTGTCTTGGGCGGTCATAGCCGCCGTGACGCAACTCGGATATTCCCATGCCCGGCCTCCGCTTTCTGTCCCGTGCGGACAGGCTAGCGGGCGGAAGGTTAACGATCTTTTAAGAAGTGGTTAACAGAGCGGGAAAACCCTCGTTTACCGATCCATCGACGCCGCGAATCGCTCGAAGAGGTAAAAGCTGTCCTGCGGGCCGGGGCTGGCCTCGGGGTGGTGCTGCACCGAAAAGACCGGGCGATCCTTCGTCCGGATGCCGCAATTGGAGCCATCGAAGAGCGAGACATGCGTCTCGATCACGCCCTCGGGCAGGCTTTGGCCGTCAACGGCAAAGCCGTGGTTCATCGAGGTGATCTCGACCTTGCCGGTGTCGATTTCCTTGACGGGATGGTTGGCCCCGTGATGGCCGTGGTTCATCTTGACCGTCTTGCCACCCAGCGCCAGCGCCAGCATCTGGTGGCCAAGGCAGATGCCGAACAGCGGCAAGCCCTTGTCCAGAATGCCCCGGATCATCGGCACCGCGTAGTCGCCCGTTGCCGCCGGATCACCGGGGCCGTTGGACAGAAACACCCCGTCGGGCGCGTGCGCCAGCACCTCTTCGGCGGTGGCGGTGGCGGGCATCACCGTCACCTCGCAACCGGCGCTCGCCAGACATCGCAGGATGTTGCGCTTGGCCCCATAGTCGATCGCCACCACCTTGTGGCGCGCCTGCGATTGCCGCTTGTAGCCCTCGGGCCAGGCCCAGCGCATTTCGTCCCAGCGGTAGGACTGCGCGCAACTCACCTCGCGCGCCAGGTCCGTCCCCTCCAGCCCGGCAAAGCCGCGCGCCTTCGCGACCAGCGCAGCGGCATCGAAATTGCCCTGCGGATCATGCGCCAGCGCCACATGCGGCGCGCCCTGCTGCCGGATCGCGCGGGTGAGGCGGCGGGTATCGACGCCGCCGATGGCGATGCGCCCGCGCCGCGCCAGCCATGTCGAGAGATGCTCGTCGGCGCGCCAGTTCGACGGCTCGGTCGGGTCCCACTTGACGACCATGCCCGCAGCGACCGGCTCGGCGGTTTCGTCATCCTCGGGATTCACGCCCACATTGCCCACATGCGGAAAGGTGAACGTGATGACCTGCCCGGCATAGGAGGGGTCGGTCATGATTTCCTGGTAGCCGGTCATCGCAGTGTTGAAGCACAGCTCCGCCACCGTCTCGCCAATGGCACCGAAGCCGTGACCGTAGAACAGCGAGCCATCGCCCAGCGCAAGGCAGGCGGTCGGGTGGGGGCGAGTCGCATGGGCCATCGTGGCGGTCTCCGGGCTGCGGGCAAATCGGCGCATACCTACGGCCAACCCCCCGCAGGGTCAACCCGACAGACGCGGTCTTGGGGGCGGTTGTCATGCCCGCGCCCAGCCGTTACGATCTCAAGCTTGCAAACGGTCATGGGGATGGACCAGATGGAGTTACGCGACCGGATCGGTCAGACGCTGAAACAGGCGATGAAAGACAAGGATCAGGGCCGCCTCGCGACCCTGCGGCTCATCAATGCCGCGATCAAGGACCAGGAGATCGCGGCCCGCGGAGTGGATGACGCCACGGCCCTCGGCGATGCCGAGATACGGGCGATCCTCGCCAGGATGGTCAAGCAGCGCAACGAAAGCGTGCGCGCCTACGAGGAGGGCGGGCGCGTCGATCTTGCCGAACGTGAGCGCGCGGAGATCGCGGTGATCGAGGAATTCCTGCCGCGCCAGTTGGGCGAGGACGAGATCAAGGCCGCCATCGACCGCGCGATCACCGATGTGGGCGCGGCGTCCATTCGCGACATGGGCAAGATCATGGGCAAGCTCAAGGAGCGCCACGCCGGGCAAATGGATTTCGGCACCGTGGGCCCGCAGGTCAAGGCCCGGTTGGGTTAGAGCATGTTTTCGAACATGCGGGATCAATAAGTCAGAGCGGGTCGCGAGACTGCGGATGAGCGCGGGCACGCTCTGGTGCCGTCCGCCGCGGCCTCAGATCGTCTGGTCATAGTCGCCCACGCCCGGCTCGGTGCGGATGACCGCGTCGATATCGGCGAAGATCGCGCGCATCTCGGCGTCGCTGTCGCTGCTTTCGCAGACCACCACGAGGTTGGGCGTGTTCGAGGACGCCCGCACGAGGCCCCATGAGCCGTTGTCGAGGATGACGCGCGCGCCGTTCACGGTGACCACCTCCTTGATGGGGCGGCCCGCGATGGTCTCGCCCGCCGCGCACTTGGCGACAAGCCGCGCCACGATCCGGTCGAGCACGTCGTATTTCTCGGTATCGGCACAGTAGGGCGACATGGTGGGCGTGGCGTAGGTGACGGGCAGGGCGCGGCGCAGGTCGGACATCGACATCCCGGGGTTGCGGTCCATGAGCTTGCACAGCTCCACCGCCACGCGCAGCCCGCAATCGTAGCCGCGCCCGATCGGTTCGGCGAGGAAGTAATGCCCGGATTTCTCGAAGCCCGCCAGCGCGCCCAGTTCCTTGACCCGGCGCTTCATGTGGGAGTGGCCGGTCTTCCAGTAATCGGCCTTGGCGCCGTTCCTGATGAGTTCGGGATCGGAGGCGAAGAGCCCGGTGGATTTCACATCCGCCACGAAGGTCGAGCCGGGATAGAGCCGGGAGAGATCGCGCGCCATGATGACGCCCACCTTGTCGGCGAAAATCTCTTCGCCCTCGTCATCCACCACGCCGCAGCGGTCGCCGTCGCCGTCGAAGCCAAGCGCGAAATCGGCGCCCGTGGCGCGCACCGTATCGGCCATGTCGTGGAGCATCTCCATCGCCTCGGGGTTGGGGTTGTAATGCGGGAAGGTGTAATCGAGCGTGGTGTGCGAGGGGATCACCTCGACGCCGATCCGCTCGAAGAGCTCGGGCGCAAAGGCCGAGGCGGTGCCGTTGCCGGTGGCGCAGACCACGCGCAGCTTGCGGGTCATCCGGAAATCGCCCACGAGATCGTCGAGATAGGCCTCGCGCACGCCCTCGACGAATTCATACGCCCCGCCGGGATGGGCCTGCCCGCGCCCTTCGAGCACGATGTCGCGCAGCTCGGCCATCTCGTCGGGGCCGTGCGTCAGGGGCCGTTCGAACCCCATCTTGACGCCGGTCCAGCCGTTGGGGTTGTGGCTTGCCGTGACCATCGCCACGGCCGGCACATCGAGGTGGAACTGCGCGAAATAGGCCATCGGCGAGAGCGCGGGGCCGATATCGCGCACGGTGATGCCCGCCTGCATCAGCCCGAGGATAAGGGCGTTCTTGATGCTGAGCGAGTAGTCGCGGTAATCGTTGCCGACCACGATCTCGGGACGGATGCCGCGCGCGCGGATCTGCGTGCCGAGCCCGAGGCCGAGCGCCGTGATGCCGGGCAGGTTGATCTCGTCGGGGTATTTCCAGCGCGCGTCGTATTCGCGAAAGCCGGTGGGCGCGATCATCGGGTCGCGCAGGAATTCCCAGGTGTTGGGGGTGACGGTGGGTAAGGGTCTGGTCATTGGAAAACGCAGTCTTTCAGAGTGTTATCGGATCGGACTTGGCGAGCCGGTCGAACGCCATCAGCGATGCGATGAGCGCGGGCATCCGCGCGAGCGGGATCATGTTGGGCCCGTCCGAGGGCGCGTTGTCGGGGTCCTCGTGGGTCTCGATGAACACGGCCGCGACGCCGAGCGCCACCGCGGCGCGCGCCATCACGGGGGCAAACTCGCGCTGTCCGCCGCTGCTGCCGCCCATGCCGCCGGGCTGCTGGACCGAATGGGTGGCGTCCATCACCACCGGATAGCCGGTGCGCGCCATCTGCGGCAGGCTGCGCATGTCCGCCACCAGCGTGTTGTAGCCGAACGAGGTGCCCCGCTCGGTCAGCAGGATGCGGCGATTGCCGGTGGATTCGATCTTGGCGATGACGTTGGGCATGTCCCAGGGCGCGAGGAACTGCCCCTTCTTGACGTTGATCGCCGCGCCGGTCTCTCCGGCGGCGACGAGCAGGTCGGTCTGGCGGCAGAGGAAGGCGGGGATCTGCAGCACGTCCACGACCTCGGCCACCGGGGCGCATTGATCGGGCAGGTGGACATCGGTGAGCACCGGGATGCCGAGCGTGTCCTTCACGGATTGCAGCACCTTGAGCCCTTCGTCGATCCCCAGCCCGCGCTTGCCCGAGAGCGAGGTGCGGTTGGCCTTGTCGAAGGAGCCCTTGAAGATGAGCCCCGCCCCGGCGGCGCGGCACGCCTCCTGCAGCGGGCCCGCGATCATCTGGGCATGATCCGCCGATTCGAGCTGGCACGGGCCGGCGATGAGGGTGAGCGCCCGGTCATTGCCGAGCGTCAGGCCGTTCAGATCGACATGTTGCATATCAGGAAGACACCTGTTCGCGCAGAATGGACGCCGTGAGCGAGATCATCAGGTAGATACCAGAAAAGATCAGGAAGGCCAGAACGGTGTTTTCGAACACCTTGGGATAGGCGGCCTCTTGCGGGGCGACCGGGCGGGCGCTGACGGTGAGGTAGCGGACCTGCTTGTTGGCCTCGACCTCGGACATCCGCATGGTCTCTAGCGCGGATTGCATCACCATGTCGGCGGTGGCGAGATCGGCCTGCGCCATCTGGATCGCTGCCGTCTTGGAGGCGAGCGAGCTTTCGCCTGCGGTCGCATCGGTCAGGCGGCGTTTCTGCTTGTCGAGCTCGGCGCGCAGCACCTCGATCTCGCTCTCCAACGCCTCGACCTTGGCGTTGTTGGGGCGCGGATTGTTCATCTGGATGCTGAGCGCAAGCTCTTTTTCCTGAAGCTGCAACTCGACCGTGTTGATGAGGCTGCGGATGCCGGCGATCTCGCCCTCGGGATCGAGGATGCTGTCCTCCTGGAGCGCGACGAGGCGTTGCTGGGCTTCGCGCCGCTCGGCCTTGGCCTGCTCGAGGCTGTTGGCGGCGACCTTGACCGCATCGTTGCGCTTGTCGCGGCTGAGCTCGTCCACGCGCTCCTCGGCATAGGCGATGAGCTGTTTATTGAAGCGGACGCTGGTTTCGGGATCGGCGGCGATCACCTCCATGCGCATCACGCCCTCGGTCGGATCGTAGCCGATCTTCACATGGTCCTTGTAAAGCCCGTAGAGATCTTCGGTGCTGGCATCGGGATCAAGCTGCTGGATCGGGTCGATATCGGGCGCGCTGAAATGCGCGCGCAAGCCCTGTTCGCGGTCGAGGCGCAGCATCGCATCCTTGGATTCGAGGTATTCCTGCGTGGCGATGGCGTCCTGCCCGGTGGCAAACTGGCTGGGGATGAGCCCGCCGAGCCCGCCCTGGCCGCCACTGCCGCCGCCATCCGCCGACAGGATCAGGAAAGCCGAGTTCGACGCGAACATCGGCGTCGCCATCACCGCGAAATAGTAGCCCGCGAGAAAGGTGGGCAGGATCACGAAGGCCGCGAGCCGCGAGAACAGCAAGAGCAGCTTGCGCCGCCGCCGTTTGGTGATGTCGCGCTGGATGCCGACGATTTCGGCGGCGCGGCGATCCGCCGGGCTTTGCTCGGTCGAGGGCAGGTTCTGGCCCGGCCTCGGCACCGTCTGGGGCAGTTGCACACGGTCGTCGGTCTGTGCTGTGTCCTCCGTGCCCTTGCCCTTGACAAGCTCGAGCATGGTGGTGCGCTGGAACGGGTCGACACCGCGCGCGCGCAGCAGGCGCACCGCGTCGAAATCCGAGGTGGGGGCAAGCCCGTGCTTTTGCGCCACGCGCCGCGCCATGCGCAATTCGCGCCCCGTGAGCCCCTCGCGGCGGATGTCGTCGATGCTGGTGCCCGGTGCCTCGGCGCGGGTTTGATCAATCTGGCCGTCGCGGGGCGGCTCGGGCGTCTGTCGGGGCGCCTGGCCGGGTTGATGAACGGGCGTCTGATCTGGCGCAGCGCCCGCCCCGGCCACGGCCTCGGGATGCGCCTCGGCGGCGTTGCCGCCATGAACGGCGGGCGCGCTGCGCCGGATGCGGAACTTGCTAACCTTGGGTTTCGTAGTCATAGAGCTCTCTTGCCTCTTCCAAGGTGTCATACATGTACAGCTTGCCGCCCATCAGAACGGCGGCGGAACTGGCGAATTTTTCCAGCGTCTTGGGATCGTGGGACACGATGATGATGGTGGTGGTGCGCAGCCGCTCCTGCAATATCTCGCCGGCCTTGCGGTTGAATTCCACATCCGTCGATCCGGGCATCCCCTCGTCGATGAGATACATGTCGAAATCCAGCGCCAGCATCAGCGCAAAGCTGAACCGCGCCCGCATTCCCGAGGAATAGGTGCCGATGGGCTGGTCGAAATATTCCCCGAGACCGCAGAGCCAGCGGCAATAGGCCTCGACGTAGTCGGGGTCGATCCCGTAGAGCTGGGCGATGTAGCGGGCGTTTTCCTTGGCCGAGAGGCGCGAGACCACCCCGCCCATGAAACCCAGCGGAAACGAGATGCGGCAGCCGCGCCGGATCACGCCCTCGTCGGGCTTTTCCAGCCCCGCCATCATGTTGATGAGCGTCGTCTTGCCGGTGCCGTTGGGCGCGAGAATGCCCAGGCTGCGCCCGATCTCGACGCGGAACGACACGTTTTCGAGGATCACCTTGTGCTGTGATCCGGTCCAGAAGGACTTGGAGACGTTTTCGAACTCGAGCATCACTGCGCCCCGCTGACTGCCCGCGTCCCTGTGGAGGCCCTCGTCATGGGGGTGCCGCGGTTCAGGTTATTATCTTCGATCCGAGGACAATATGCCATTCGATATGGGCAATATTATGCCTCGGGATCTAAAAAATGCGACAATCGGGGGGCAGGGCGTGGCAGCGATGTGACGGCGCGCGGCATTCGGCGTGGCACGGGCCACCGCCGATTGTCCGGCGCGCGCGGCTGGGCTAGGGACAGGCGAGAGATATCCGAACGGGGAAAAGCCATGAGCCGGATTTGCCATATCGACCTCGACGACGCCAGCCTGCCGCCGCCCACGCCCGAGATCGAGCAGGAGCGCAAGGTCGCGATGTTCGACCTGATCGAGGAGAATTCCTTTGCGCTGCCCGCGCGCGACGACCGGGTGGTGCCCGACGGCCCCTACCGCGTCGGCTCTCGCGATCCGCGACAAGCGGCTCGTGTTCGACATCCGCACCGAGGGCGGCGACAGGGCGGCGGAGTTTCACCTGTCGCTGTCGCCGTTCCGGCAGGTGGTCAAGGATTACTGGGCCATCTGCGAGAGCTATTTCGACGCCGTCAAGAACATGCCGCCCAGCCAGATCGAGACCATCGACATGGCCCGGCGCGGCATCCACAACGAGGGGGCAAGGGTGCTCGCGGAGCGGCTGGAGGGCAAGGCGGAGGTGGATGACGCGACCGCGCGCAGGCTCTTCACGCTCATCTGCGTGCTGCATCACGGGGGCTGAGCGGATGCCCGCGCCGCCGCACGTTTCCCTGCCGCAATCGGTGCTGTTCTGCTGCGATCACAACGCCGTGCGCTCGCCGATGGCCGAGGGCATCATGAAGAAATTCTACGGCACCGACACCTATGTGCAGTCGGCGGGCGTGAAAAGCGACATGGATATCGACGGCTTTGCCATCGCCGTGTGCCGCGAGATCGGGGTGGAACTGGAACGCCACCGGGTGCGCAGCTTTGACGAGATGGCGGAGTGGGGGGACGATCTGTCGTCGTTTGACTTGGTCGTCGCGCTCAGCCCGGCGAGCCAGCGCCGCGCGCTTGACCTGACAAGGTTCTTTCACCTCGATGTGGTCTACTGGCCGATCATGGATCCCACCGGGCTGGCGCAGACCCGCGAGGCGCGGCTCGATGCCTACCGCAAGACCCGCGATCAGATTGTCGGCCACATGGCCGGGCTTTGGGGTCCGCCCGAGGAATATCCCGATGAACATGGGGTGACATGACGGGATGTGAATTGCCCTCTCCATGCCACGGTTTTGCTGGAAATCCGCCCTGTGCCGCTGTTATCTATGTCCTGCCCGGGGGGGCATCGGATAGGAGCGCGCGCGATGGTGCGTCTTATGGGGCTGGCCCTGGGAGTCTGCCTTGCCGTGACGAGCACGGTGCAGGCGGAGGGGCGCTACCGGGTCGGATACGGCCTCGTCTTTACCAACGACATCATCGGTGATGGCCATGACCGCTGGCGCAGCGGTTCTGTCGCGTCGAGCCGCGTCTATGCGCCCGGCTGGGACGGGGCCGCGCCCGCGCGGCTGGGCGAGATGCTGGAGTTGCGCTTCAACGGCGAGATCATCGCGCCCGACGACATCTCCACGCCTGCGCCGGGAGACCGCCCCTTTGCCGGGGCCCTGAGCCTTGGGCTGCATACACATGTGACGCGCGGGCGCATGGAATACGCGCTGGGCGGTGATCTGGTGGTCACGGGGTCGCAGACCGGGCTCGATGATTTTCAGGACTTCATCCACGATCTCGTGGGTGGCGACGATATCTCGTCCGGCGTGCGGCGCAACCAGGTGGGCAACGAGTTTCACCCCACCGGCGTGATCGAGGCCGGGCGCAGTTTCGACCTGGGGCCGGTGCGCTTGCGGCCCTTTGCCGAAGCGCGGGTCGGGGTGGAAACGCTGGTGCGCGCCGGGGCCGACATCACCTTCGGGAGCCTGACGCAGGGCGAATTGATGGTGCGCGAGCCGGTGACCGGCCAGCGCTACCGCGTGGTGCGCGAGGACGTGCCCGGCTATGCCATCGTTCTGGGTGCCGATATCGCCCATGTGGAGGACAGCGAATTCCTGCCATCGCGCAGCGGTGTGCGGATCGAGGAGACGCGCACGCGGGTGCGCGGCGGTGTCCACTGGGAGGGGCGCGGCGGCGGGTCCGTGTTTTACGGAGTCACATATCTGGGCGAGGAATTCGAGAGCCAGCGCGAGGGGCAGGTCGTCGGATCGCTGCAATTCCGCCTGCGTTTCTGAAGAAAATGACCCTGCCGGTCAAAGGGGCTTTTCAGGGCGAATCGCTTTTGCTACTGTAAAGACAATAAAAAAAGACAAGAGGCAGGTATCAGAGCATGGGGACGGGCTTTCGTGGCACGTTCGTCATCTCCTGGTCGCAAACGGAACTGGATGGTCAGGGCGCTCTGCCGCCGCAGGCCATGTCTGTCGGGATGACATGGTCCTGGCAGGGCGAGGCGGTGCGCGTGGACGGCCCGCCGCACCTGTTGCGACTGGACATGGCGGACGGTGAGGCGGTGCAGCGCAGGCGCGCGGCGCGGATGGTGCGGCGGCTGGTGGGCGCGGCCATGAGCGGGCGGCGCGACGTTGAGCGTATCGAGGTGGATGAGCCACTCACCGATTTGGGGTTTGTCGTCACCGACGGGCTGCGCAGTTACACGGTCACGGTGATCGAACTCGAGGGCGGTGCGCCGCCGCTGTTGATGTTCATGGACGATTTACCGCCGCAGCGCACGGAAATGTGGGTGGTGCATCACGCGCTTGACACGATGAACGGGGCGGCGACGAGCCCGGCATCGGGCGGTGTGATCTGTTTCACTCCCGGCACGCGGATCGAGACACCGGAGGGACCGCGCCTGATCGAGGAGTTGCGCGAGGGCGACCGGGTGCAGACCCGTGACAGCGGCGCGCAGGAGGTCTTCTGGATTGGCAGCCGCCGCATGACCGGCGCGCGGCTTTTCGCCATGCCGCGGCTGCGCCCGGTGCGGCTGCGCGCGGGCGCGCTGGGCAGTGATCGGCCCGACGCGAGCCTGCTGGTCAGCCCCGAGCACCGGGTGCTGGTGCGCGGGGAGGTGGCGCGGTCGCTCTTCAACACGCCCGAGGTGTTGGTTATGGCCCGCGACCTGATCAACAACGACAGCGTGGCCATTGATCTCGCGTCGCGCGAGGTGACCTATATCCACCTGCTGCTGCCCGGCCACGAGATCATCTGGGCCAACGGGGTGGAGACCGAGAGCTTTCACCCCGCGAGCGCGGCGCTCTCGACCCTGACCGAGGCGGACCGCGCGCGGCTTTTGCTGCTCGACCCCAATCTCGGGCACGAGCCGCATCTTTACGGCGGGCACGCGCGGCGCTGTCTGAGCGCGTCGGAGGCGGCGATCCTGCGCCACGAGGCGGCCTGAGGGGGATTGGGGGGCGCTGCCCCCGTCGCGCATCCGCGCGACTCCCCCGGAGTATTGGAACCAAGAAGAAGCCGGGTGGGTGCCTCTTGATCGCCGGGCCGGGGCGCTGTATCTGCGGGTCATGAGACGGGTTTTCGACATGGATGATCGCGCGCGCCTGCCGTGGCGCTTTTTCGGGGCGCAGCACAGCGTGCTGGCGCGGCTCTGAAGCCGCGCGACCCATCCATCCGACCGCAGCCACTCAGCAACGGGAGAGGACCCATGTCCCCCAAGACGCTCTACGACAAGATCTGGGATGCCCATCTGGCCCACGAGGCCGAGGATGGCACCTGCCTTCTTTATATCGACCGCCATCTCGTTCACGAGGTGACCAGCCCGCAGGCTTTTGAGGGGTTGCGCATGGCGGGGCGTGCCGTGCGCGCGCCCGACAAGACCATCGCGGTGCCCGACCACAACGTGCCCACCACCGAGGGCCGCGAGAACCCCGAGGCGATGACCGAGGACAGCCGCATCCAGGTGGCCGCGCTGGACACGAACGCGCGCGATTTCGGCATTCACTATTACCCGGTGAGCGATATCCGGCAGGGCATCGTGCATATCGTCGGCCCCGAGCAGGGCTGGACGCTGCCGGGCATGACCGTGGTGTGCGGCGACAGCCACACCGCGACGCATGGCGCGTTCGGCGCGCTGGCGCATGGTATCGGCACGAGCGAGGTGGAGCATGTGCTGGCCACGCAGACGCTCATCCAGCGCAAGGCGAAGAACATGAAGGTGGAGATCACCGGCACGTTGGCACCGGGGGTGACGGCCAAGGACATCACCCTGTCGGTGATCGGGGCGACCGGCACGGCGGGCGGCACCGGCCATGTGATCGAGTATTGCGGCGAGGCAATCCGCGCGCTCTCGATGGAAGGCCGCATGACCGTGTGCAACATGGCCATCGAGGGCGGCGCGCGCGCAGGACTTATCGCGCCGGATGAAGTGACCTATGAGTATATCAAGGGCCGCCCCCACACGCCCAAGGGCGGGCAATGGGAAATGGCGATGGAGTGGTGGAAGAGCCTCTACTCCGACGACGATGCCCATTGGGACAAGGTCGTGACATTGAAGGGCGAGGAGATCGCGCCGGTGGTGACGTGGGGCACCAGCCCCGAGGACGTGCTGCCGATCACCGACGTGGTGCCCGATCCCGCCAGCTTCTCCGGCGGCAAGGTCGACGCGGCGAAACGCGCGCTCGACTACATGGGGCTGAAGCCGGGGCAAAGGCTGAGCGAGGTGGAGATCGACACGGTGTTCATCGGGTCGTGCACCAATGGCCGGATCGAGGATCTGCGCGCGGCGGCGGCGATCCTGAAGGGCAAGAAGATCGCCGTGAAGCGCGCGATGGTCGTGCCCGGCTCGGGCCTCGTGCGGGCGCAGGCCGAGGAAGAGGGGCTGGCCGACATCTTCAAGGAGGCCGGGTTCGAATGGCGGCTCGCGGGCTGTTCCATGTGCCTGGCGATGAACCCCGACCAGCTTTCACCGGGCGAGCGCTGCGCCGCCACCTCCAACCGCAATTTCGAGGGCCGCCAGGGCCGCGGCGGGCGCACCCACCTGATGAGCCCCGCGATGGCCGCGGCGGCGGCGGTGACGGGGCGGCTGACGGATGTGCGGGAGATGATGTAATGGAAAAATTCGAAAAACTCAGCGGCATCGCCGCGCCGCTGCCGCTGATCAATGTCGATACCGACATGATCATCCCCAAGCAGTTCCTCAAGACGATCAAGCGCTCGGGGCTGGGCGTCAACCTCTTCGACGAGATGCGCTATGACGACGAGCGCAACGAGATACCCGACTTCGTGCTCAACAAGCCGCAATACCGCGACGCGCAGATTTTGATCGCGGGCGACAATTTCGGCTGTGGGTCGAGCCGCGAGCACGCCCCCTGGGCGATCAGGGATTTCGGGATAAGCTGCATCATCGCGCCGTCCTTTGCCGATATCTTCTACAACAACTGTTTCAAGAACGGCATCCTGCCCATTGCCCTGCCGCAGGAACAGGTGGACGTGCTGATGCGCGAGGCCGAGAAGGGCGCGAATGCGCGGCTTGAGATCGATCTCGAGGCGCAGACGGTTTCGACCTCCGAGGGTGAGGTGTTTACCTTCGAGGTGGACGCGTTCAAGAAGCATTGCCTGCTCGAAGGGCTCGACGATATCGGCCTGACGCTGGAAAAGGCCGCCGCGATCGACGCGTTCGAGGAAAAGGCCGCGCAGGCGCGCCCTGGGTCTGAGGGTGGGTCTGAAGGCGCGGCGGCCGTGGTAGCGAGGCCGCCGCACACCACAACATGATGTAAGAGACGGGAATCGCGCCGAAATTTTTCGGCGTGTTGATGCATTCCTGCACCACTTCCGCCACGAAATCGCCCCAAGTCCTTTGTTGGCTGAGCCTTGTCCCTTGCGGCATCGCGGGAAACGCGGCAAGAATGCGGCAGGATTGAGGCAGACCGTCACATTTGGCGGCATCACATCGACACAAGGGCGCGGCACCGTATCGCGACCGGTCGGGATGAAGGGAAAAGAGCGGTGGTCTCTCAGACACCTGGCGCGCTTGCGCGGGCCCTCCTGATGACCATGCTGGTGGCGACGCCGGCCCTGATGACGCCGTCCACCCACATGGCGACCGCGCAGATCGTGCTCGTGCTGGCGCTGCTGGCCGCGGTCTTTACCGTGATTGAATACAACTCCCGCTATCCCGGTATCCTCGAGTTCCGCTTTGCCCCGCCTTATAACCGCCTGCGTTTCTTTACCCTCGCGGCCATTCTCGTCGCGCTGTCGGTCATGCTGCGCGGTCAGGTCGCGCCCTCCGCGATGTCAGCCGGATTGAGCCGGGTCGCGGGGCACGTTGCCGATATGGTGGATTTTCCCTATTCGCCGGTGCGGCTGATGATCGTTCTCCTGCCCCCTGAGGCGGATGCGGCGATCGCGGGGCTGTTGCGCCGGGCCTGCGCGCTGGCTTACGTGCTGTCGCTCGGCATGGTGCTCGTGTTCGCGGTCTTTGTGCGGTTTCTCGGATGGCCCACCCGAAGCGGGCCCTTCAACGTGTGGATCAACCTGCCGCTGTTTGACCCGACCGGCGGCGGTGACGTGCTCTACCGGCTTCGCCGCGACGCGGTGTGCAACCTGGCGCTGGGGATATTGCTGCCCTTTGCCATTCCTGTCATCGTCAGGGTGGGGACGGCGGTGATCGGCCCGGTTTCGCTGAGCGATCCGCAAACCCTGATCTGGACGGTGAGCGCATGGGCCTTTCTGCCTGCAAGCCTGCTGATGCGCGGTGTCGCCATGCGGCGGATCGCCGCCATGATCGAGGACAAGCGCCGCCGCTCCTACGCCGCTGCACAATCGCATGTCGAGGAGGGCCGCGCGCTTCAGGGCGTGTGAGCCTGCGGATCGCATTCGTGGTGGCGCTTTTGCTCGCCGCCTTGGCGGCCCGGGCCGAAACCCTCAGGGTCGCGACATGGCACCTCGATCTCG
Source organism: Roseovarius sp. (assembly GCA_034521935.1). GTDB lineage: Bacteria > Pseudomonadota > Alphaproteobacteria > Rhodobacterales > Rhodobacteraceae > Roseovarius. Next base: position 44,271 of record JAXHLV010000010.1, on the reverse strand, counting down.
ACCGGACGGGGCCGGGGCTGCTCTTGCGCGACATCCGGCGCGACGAGGATCCGCGAACTCGCCGCCATCGCCGGAGTAATCGCGACCGTGAACCCCGACGTTCTGGTGGTGCAAAGGGTCGATTACGATCTGCGCTTGCGCGCACTGGAGGCGCTGCGCGACCGGATCGCGGAGGCGGGGGCCCATTATCCGCATCTGTTTGCGCAGCGGCCCAATACCGGCTGGCCCACGGGGCTGGACATGGATGGCGACGGGCGGCGCGGCGGGCCGCGCGATGCCCAGGGCTATGGCACGTTTTCCGGGCAGGGCGGTATGGCGATCCTGTCGCGCTATCCGCTGGACAGCGAGGGCGCGGTTGATTTCAGCGCGATGCTGTGGCGCGATCTGCCCGGCGCATTGTTGCCGCGCTGGCCGGACGGGCGGGCGTTTCCCTCTGACGAGGCGCAGGCGGTGCAGCGGTTGTCGTCGGTGGGGCATTGGGCGGTGCCGGTGATGCTGCCGTCGGGGCCGCTCATGCTCATGACGTTTCACGCCACAACGCCGGTTTTCGATGGCGAGGAGGACCGTAACGGGCGGCGCAACCACGACGAAATCCGCTTCTGGCAGCTCTATCTCGACGGGGCGTTCGGGCCTGCGCCTGCGCGGCGTTTCGCGATCATCGGTGATGCCAATATCGACCCCGAAAAGGGTGAGGGGCGGCGCGGGGCGGTCCGCGCGCTGCTCGCCGATCCGCGCCTGCGCGATCCTTTGCCGGGGCAAGATACGGTGGACTGGGAGCCTACCGGCCCATTGCGGGTAAGCTATATCCTGCCCTCGGTCGATCTGGAGATCGCGGGTGCGGGGGTTCACTGGCCGGCCGAGGGCGCGCCGGGCCGCGAAGCGGCGGTCACCGCGGGTCCGCACCGGCTGGTCTGGGTCGATCTGTTGATCGAGTGACCGGGCTTTCTTGACCCCGTTCCCCCCCGGCTGTAGGCCACCCACGCAACGCGACATTTCAGAGGACTGACCGCCATGACCACCCCTTCGCTTCTCATCCTGCCCGGCGACGGCATCGGCCCCGAGGTGATGGCCGAGGTCACCCGGATCATCGACTGGTTCGGTGCCAAGCGCGGCATTGCTTTTGATGTGAGCGAGGACCTCGTCGGCGGGGCGGCCTATGACGCGCACGGCACGCCGCTCACCGACGCGACGATGGCACGCGCGCAAGAGGTGGACGCGGTGCTTCTGGGGGCCGTGGGCGGGCCGCAATACGACGATCTGGATTTCTCGGTGAAGCCCGAGCGCGGGCTGTTGCGCCTGCGCAAGGAAATGGACCTTTACGCCAACCTGCGCCCCGCGCAGTGCTTTGACGCTCTGGCGGATTTCTCTCAAGAAAGACGTGGTCGCCGGACTCGACATCATGATCGTGCGCGAATTGACGAGCGGCGTCTATTTCGGAGAGCCGCGCGGCATCCACAAGGAAGGCAACGAGCGCGTCGGCATCAACACGCAGCGCTATACCGAGAGCGAGATCGCCCGCGTGGCGCGCTCGGCGTTCGAGCTGGCGCGCAAGCGGTCGAACCGCGTCTGCTCGATGGAAAAGGCCAACGTGATGGAATCGGGCGTGCTCTGGCGCGAGGTCGTGCAGGAGGTGCATGACGCCGATTACCCGGAGGTCGAACTTTCGCACATGTATGCCGACAACGGCGCGATGCAGCTTGTGCGCTGGCCCAAGCAATTCGACGTGATCGTGACCGACAACCTCTTTGGCGATGTCCTGTCGGATTGCGCGGCGATGCTCACCGGCTCTTTGGGGATGCTGCCTTCGGCCTCGCTGGGGCTGCCGATGGAAAATGGCCGGCCCAAGGCGCTCTACGAGCCGGTGCATGGCTCGGCGCCGGATATCGCGGGGCAGGGCAAGGCCAATCCTATCGCCTGCATCCTAAGCTTCGCGATGGCGCTGCGCTATTCGTTCGACCTCGGCGACGAGGCCGCGCGCGTCGAGCAGGCGGTGGAAAAAGTGCTTGCCGATGGCGTGCGCACCGCCGATCTGATGGGCCCCGAGGGCGGCACGCCGGTGAGCACGAAAGGCATGGGCGACGCGGTTCTCGCGGCGCTCGACGCGAGCCTGTGATGCGGGCGGCGGTGTGTTTCTCCCCTTGTCAAAGACACCGCCCTCGTCTATCCCGCCCTCCACGGTCGGAGTGTAGCTCAGCCTGGTAGAGCACCGTCTTCGGGAGGCGGGGGCCGGAGGTTCGAATCCTCTCACTCCGACCAATGAAACAAGGCTCCTGCGCGGGGCCTTTTTCGTTTCCAGAACAATGCCCGCATACATTTATGCCGAACGCGCCTGGCAGCCCATGCGCCACCGCGTCTGCCGTGGGGACGGCGATCATTTCCGGCGTCGATCAACCGCCCGATCCGTGGCGGCTGGCGGCGCGCCTGTCGTGGCGTCACCCGGAGGCAGTTACATGGCTGTTACGTCCGGGTGCGAGAAACGAATTGACCCGGCGGGAAGAAAAAGCCCAAGCTGGGATCAATACATGACAAGATATCCATGAAGAGGGAGTGAAAATCATGAGCAACACGCAAGGCCGCGCGCTCGCCGCGGTGATCGGCATGGCCGTCGCGGGCTGGACCCAGACGGCAAGCGCCGACACACTGCGGCTTTTGACCTGGGGGGGCTATGCGCCCCAGGAGGTGGTCGAGATGTTCGAGGCCGAGACCGGCCACACCGTCGAGGTGACCCTGTCGAACAACGAGGAAATGATCGCCAAGCTGCGCGCCACGGCGGGCGGCGGCTTCGATCTGGCCCAGCCCAGCCAGGACCGGATCGCCGGTCCGCAGCAAGAGTTCCGCATCTACAAGCCCATCGACATGTCGCAGATCGACGAGTCGCAATTCATCCCCTCGATGCTCAAGCGCGACGATGGCCAACACCACCGTCGGCGGCGAGGTCTACGGCGTGCCGCATGTCTGGGGCACCTCGGGGCTGGTGCTCGACACCACCGAGGCGGGGATGGTCAAGGACTATACCGACCTGTGCAGCGACGCGGTGGCGGGCAAGGTATCTTACCGCCTGAAGCGCCCGACGCTGATCGGTTTCGCCTTCGCGATGGGGATGGACCCGTTCGCCGCCTATGGCGACGAGGCCGCCTATACCGCGATCATGGACAAGGTCGAGGCCAAGCTGGTCGAGTGCAAGCCCAACGTAAAGACCTATTGGGGCGGCGGCGACGAGTTGATGGGGCTGGTGCGCTCGGGCGAGGTTGTCGCGGCGATGGCCTGGGATACCGGCGGCTGGAAGCTCAACGCCGACAATCCCGACATCACCTTTGTCGCGCCTGCCTCCGGCGCGCTGGGCTGGATCGACACGTTCGTTCTGCCGGCCAAGGGGCAGGCCGATCAGGCCGCCTATGACTGGATCAATTTCGTGATGCAGCCCGAGGTCGCGGCGATGATCACCGATGCGGCGGGCAACTTCACCGCCTCGAAAGGCGCGGACGCCTTTGTCGATGAGGCGCTCAAGGCCAATTATAATACCTCGTTCCCGCCCGAGGCGGTGGACAACATCAAGTGGTATCCGCCGGTGCCCGCCGGGCTCGAGGCGATCGAGGGCGGCGTTCTCGACCGGGTCAAGGCGGCCAACTGAGCCCGACACGCCACGTTAGGCGGCATCCCCTCTGCGGGGTGCCGCCTCGATGATTCATGGAAAACTGCATGACCCCGATCTTGAATGCCCCGATCTTGAATGCCGGGCGCTGACCAAGCGGTTCGACGGTGTCTGCGCCGTCGATGACGTGTCCTTTGCCGTTCCCGCCGGGTCGTTCTTTTCGATCCTCGGGCCGTCGGGCTGCGGCAAGACCACGATCATGCGGATGATCGCGGGATTCCTGCAGCCGACATCCGGCGATATCCGGATCAAGGGACGCCCGGTGCAGGATGTGCCGCCCAACAAGCGGCCGGTGAACATGGTGTTTCAGCACCTCGCCCTGTTCCCGATGATGAATATCGAGGACAACATCGGATACGGGCTGCGGCGCAAGGGCATGGGCCGCGCCGAGATCGCCCGCAAGGTCGACGAGGTGCTGGATCGGATCGGCCTGCCGGGCATCAACACCCGCAAGGTCGAAGAGCTGTCCGGCGGGCAGAAACAGCGCGTGGCGATCGCCCGCTGCATGGTGCTGGAGCCCGATGTTCTGCTGCTCGACGAGCCGCTGGGCGCGCTCGACCTCAAGCTGCGCGAGCGGATGAAGATCGAGTTGAAGGCGCTTCAGGCGGCGTTCGACACGACATTCGTCTATATCACGCATGACCAGTCCGAGGCGCTGGTCATGTCGGACCAGATCGCGGTGATGAACGCGGGCGTGTTCGAGCAGGTGGGCACCGCGCAGGAGCTTTACTACCGGCCCGAGACCGCCTTTGTCGCCGGGTTTGTCGGCGACACGAACCGCTGGCCAGGCACGGTCGAGCGGGTCGAGGGCGGCGCGCTGGAATTGCGGACCGAGAACGGCATCCTGATGCGCGGCGCGCCGCACGGGCGCGCGTTGCGCGCGGGCGACCGGGCCGAGATCTACGTGCGCCCCGAGGCGATCCGCGTGGCCCATGACGCCGCCGGGGTCGCGGGGTTCGACAACCGGATGCAGGGCACCGTGACGACCCTGCTGTTCAACGGCGCGGCGAGCCGGGTTCTGCTGCGGCCCGCCTCGGGCGGCGAGGAGATCGAGGTCGCCCTGCCGCAATCGGGCGAGTTCGCCGACACGAAAAAGGGCGACGCCCTGCACATCGGATGGTCGGGCGCGCAGGGCAATTGCTTTGCCGCCGGGCCTGGGCCCGCGCCGGGGGCGGGCTGAGATGCAGGCCGGCACCAAGCTGGGGTTCATCCTGCTGCTGACGCCGCTCTTGCTGTGGCTGTCGCTGCTCATCATCATTCCGCATATCGACATGTTTCTGGTGTCGATCCGCGAGCGGGTGGGCGTGCGGGAATACGAAACCAGCGCGGCCAATTACCTGACCTTCTTTCAGGAACCGCTTTACCTGCGGACGTTCCTGCGCACCGCGGTGATGTCGGTTCTGGCGACCGTGATCACGCTGATCATCGCCTTTCCGGTGTCCTATTACATCGCCAAGATCGCCAAGGGGCGGCTGCAGGCGGTGCTGTTCGTGCTGTGCCTGATCCCGTTCTATGTCTCCGAACTGGTGCGCACCTTCGGCTGGATGATCCTGCTGCGCGAGACCGGGCTGTTTTCGAACCTGTTGCAATGGGCGGGGCTGGCCGACCGGCCGGTCGAGATGCTCTATAACGATGCGGCGATCATGATCGGGCTGGTCTATACCTCGATGCTGTTCATGGTGGTGCCGCTTGTCACCACGATGGAGAGCCTTGACGACAGCGTGATCGAGGCGGGGTATGATCTGGGCGGCAACGGGCTTTCGGTGATGCGCGAGATCGTCATCCCCCATGCGGCACCGGGGATCGTGTCGGGCTCGATCGTCGTGTTCATGCTGAGCCTTGGCAACTACCTCACGCCGACCATGCTGGGCGGCAAGGACAGCCTGTGGTTCACCGAGCTGATCTATTCCCAGTTCATCGTGCGCTTCAACTGGGAGCTGGGGGCGGCCTTCGGTTTTCTGCTGCTGCTGCTGTCGTCGCTCATCGTCTGGGGGATGCTGCGGCTGACCGGACAGACCCTGAAAGAGACCATGCGATGAGGCGGCGCGCGACATGATCCCGACCATTCCCCGATCCCGTGCGATGCGGCTGGCCTACGGGGCCTATGTCGGCCTGTTCTTTGCCTATCTCGCCCTGCCGCTGACGGTTGTCGCGGTCTTTGCCTTCAATGACAGCCAGTTCCCCTCGCTGCCGTGGGAAGGCTTTACCTGGGACTGGTTCTTCGGCGATGCGCGCCCCAAAATCGGCGTGTTCCACGAGCGTCCCATCCTGCGGGCCATCGGCACCTCCGCGTTTGTCGCGCTCTGCGTGTCGGCGCTTGCGGTGGCGGTGGGGCTGTCGAATGCGTTTTTGTTCAACCGCTACGATTTCCGGGGCAAGGGCCTGCTTTACATGCTGATGCTGCTGCCGCTGGTCATTCCCGGGATCGTGCTGGGCATCTCGATCCTTGTCTTTTCCTCCACCATCGCCAACGGGGTGTGGGAGGTGGCACAATACGATGTTCAGGCGCTCCGTCCCGGGCTGACGCTGGTGATCCTCGGGCAGTTCTCGTTCATCGCGACGATCGCGACGCTGGTCATCTCGGCGCGGCTGCAGAAATTCGACCGCTCGCTGGAGGAAGCGGCGATGAATCTCGGGGCCGGGCGGCTGACCGCGGTGCGCACGGTGACGCTGCCGTTCCTCATGCCGGCGATGATCGGGGCGCTGGTGGTGGCCTTTCTGATGAGTTTCGAGAATTTCAACACCACGTTGATGCTGGTGGGCTCGGACGCGCCGCTGACCATCGCGATGTTCGACCGGCTCAAGGAAGGGTCGACCCCGCTTCTGAACGCGGTCTCGCTTCTGCTGATGCTGGGCTCGTCGCTGCTGGCGCTGATCGTGATCGCGTTCCAGCGCCGCACCTGATCATAAGACAAAGCCGTAAAGCACCACCCAGACCGACAGGGCCACACCGCAAAGCAGGGTGTAGACGCCGTTCCACACCCAGCCGACGCGCAGCGCGCTGATGCCCCCGAAGGAGCCGATCAACAAGCGTCGTGGCGGTAAAGGGCGAACTGGCTCCGCTCAGCGCCCAGCCTGCCGTCAGGGCAACCACGACAGCGCTTGGCGTCACGCCGAGGCTCTCGGCGCCGGGGATGAGCGGCGCGATCAGCGTCACCGCGAGGATCGGATTCATCCCGACCTGCCCGGCCAGCGGGATGAGCCAGACAAAGCTCACGAGGATGACCCAAGACGGCAGCACCGACAGATCAAGCCCCGCGCGCTGCATGAGCGGTGCCAGCAAGGCCGAGCCGACGGTGCCGATATACCCCGCCATCATCAGCAGCGTCAGCTCGCCGCGATAGCCCGGCAATTCGGTGAGCACGTAATCCCCCACCCGCCGCGCCACTGATCGCGCCGGTGCCTGCGCCCGGTGCTGGATCACCATCCACACCAGCGCGATGACCGGCACGATCACCACCACCAGCCCGACGATCCGCACATCGGTGATCGCCGACAGGCCCAGCACGCTGACCACCAGCACCCCCAGCAGCGCCAGCAGCGGCAGCATCAGCGCCCAGGACCCCTCCGGCTCCTGCCGCCGGGGCGCCACGCTCAGCCGTGGTTTGAACGCGGTGTCGAGGCCCCAGCCGATCCCGGCCAGCAGCGCCGAGGACACCAGCCCCGGCACCATCGCCTGCGCCCAGCTTGTCCCCGGCACGACGCTCACCGAGATCGCCATCGCGAACGAGAGGGGCGACCACGGCAGCGTCGATACGAAGGCCCGCTGAATCGCCAGCAGCATTCGCCGGATGCGGTGGCCGCGCACTTCCGCATTTGGCTCGGACCCGGCATTTGCCATCGCCAGCGCCCCCAGAAGCTGGATGGCCCCGTAATTGAGCAAGAGCGCAAAGCCCTGACCGCCCACGGTCAGCGCCGCATAGCGCCGGCCGGGCCTTTGGCCCGAAAGGAACCGGCCCGCTGCCTGCACGGCAGGCGAGGTCTGCGCGACATTGCGCAGGGTCGACAGCGCCGAGAAGAATGCCGCGATGAACGCCGCCGAGCGCAGCCCGTCGCGCGACGTCGCCTGCCAGCCCGGCGTGCCGAGCGCGAGCGCCAGCGTCAGCCCGAGCGCCACCGCGACGAAGGCCTTGCGCGACAGCCGGACCTGCGCGGCGAGAAGGGCGACGAGCACCACCACGAGCACCGGTTTCGCCGGGGCCATCCACGCCGCGATGTGCCATTCGTGAAAGATGACCAGACCGGTGATCGCGACCAGCAGGAGGCCGGTCAGAAGGTCGACCTGACCGCGTTTATCCGTGACCATTCCCACAATCCCAACCCTCGCGTTCAAGAGGCCTTGTGCCTGCCATCATGCCAGGTGGTAAAGCAACATTTGATCCACAACTTCGGCTGCGCCAATTTGGCAGCCGGGCGGGTTCCCACTGCGCAAGACCGGTCATTTTGGGCCGATTTCCCGGGTTCAGGGCCACCCTTGGGCGCCGAACGCCCGGGCCTTGCCCTCTTTGCCGACGCCGCGGCCTTGCGCTCGGCGCCGACATATCCCTTCTCGCCCGGAACCGAGAGAATGCGCAACCTGCCCAATCTGGTCCTCGCAGCGTTGCGTTGGGGTGGTGGTCGTCCTGAATCCCAGGTTCGCCTTTCACAGGGCCCTGCTCGTCTGATGCGCGCTGGAGGCTCCAGTGTTGCCGCCTCACGCCCGCATCATCAATTGCGAATTCCCTTGAAGACATCCGACACCACCTTGCGCAGCCATTTCTGACCCGGTTCGCGCTCTGTCCGCAGATCCCAGCACAGATCGAACGAGAACACGACCTCCTCCAGCGGCAGGGGCGACGCCTTGAGATTGCGCAAGCGGGGATCGAGCGAGAAGAGCCGCCGCGGCGCGATGGCGATCAGGTCGGAATTGGCCACGATGTCGGGGATCTCGAACCAGCTTGCCACGGTCATCGCCATGTGCCGCTCGAGCCCGCGCGCGGCCAATGCGTCGTCGATCACCGTCGTGCCGGTGGCCGATTGCGACAGCTTCACATGCGCAAGCCCGGCATAGAGTTCGGCCGTCATGGGATCGTTCGCACGCGGATGGTCGTGCCGCATCAGCACGACGATCTCATCGGCCAGCAGGCGCTGCGACCGCACCATCTCGGGCTGGAGCCGCCCCGGCGTCAGACGCACCTGCATGTCCACCCTGTCCCAGACACTCTCGGGCGAGATGGAAAAGGGCAGGATGTCGATGGATATGCCGGGGGCTTCGACCTGCAGCCGCTCGGCCAGCCGGGGCAGCAGGAAGCCCGAGACATAATCGGCGACCTGCATGGTGAAGACCCGCCTCGCCTCGGACGGGACGAACTGGTGCTGCAGCGAGATCGCCGTCGAGATGAAGCCGAGGCCACGCTCGATATCGGTGCTCAGTTCGCGCGCCCGGTCGGTGGGGCGCACCCCGTCGGCTGTCCGGAAGAACAGCTCGTCGTTGAGCATGACGCGCAGCCGGGACAGCGCATGACTGACGGCCGAGGGCGACAGCCCGATCTCTTCGGCCGCACCCGCGATGGAGCCGCGGTGCATGATGGCGCGGAAGATCACCAGCAGATTGAGGTCGAAATTGCGCAGGTTCACCATGTCATCACCGCAACAGGCCCACGATCGACAGCGTCACCTGCGGCACGAAGGCCACCAGAAGCAATACGGCGATCATCACGCCCAGCATCGGCATCAGCGGCCGCGCGATCTGGCCGATCCGCAGCCCGCTGATCGCCGCGCCGACGAAGATCGTGTAGCCGAAGGGCGGCGTCGCCATGCCGATGGTGAAATTGATCGCCACCATGGCCCCGAACTGCACCGGGTCCATGCCAAGCTGCTCTCCGATCGGGATCAGGAACGAGGCGAGGATGATCATGGCGGCCAGATTGTCCATCACGCAGCCGATCACCAGCAGCAACAGGTTCATGATCAGCAGGTAGAGCGTCGGTGTATCGGCGAGCCCCTCCATCGCCTGTGTGACCTGCCCGGGAATGCGCTCGAAGGCCATGACCCAGCCGAAGCCGTTGGCCAGCGCGATGATGAACATCACGATGGTCATGGTCTTCAGCGATCCGCGCGTGACGGGCAGGATATTCTCCAGGGTCAGTTCCCGATAGACGCCAAAGCCGAGCACCAGGGCAAAGACAGCCGCAACGATGGCGGCCTCTGTCGGCGTGACGATGCCGCCGTAGATGCCCCCAAGCACCAGCACAGGCCCGCAGAGCGCCCATTTCGCCGCGTTGAAGGCCGACCAGACCTCGGCGCGCGATGCCTTGGGTTGCGGCGCGATGCCGTGCCTGCGCGCGTGATGCCAGCACAGCGCCATGAGGCCGAGCGCCAGCAGGATGCCCGGCACGATACCTGCCAGAAACAACTGGCTGATGGATGTCTCCGACATGACGCCCCAGACGACCATCGGGATCGAGGGCGGCAGCATCGGCCCGATGATCCCGCCCGCGACCGCGAGCGCGGTGGCGAAGGCGCGCGAATAGCCGCGCTTCTCCATCTCGGGGATCATGATCACGCCGATGGCCGCCGTGGTCGCCGGGGCCGAGCCCGACAGCGCGGCGAAGAAGGCCGCGGCCAGCACCGCGACCATGCCCAGCCCCCCGGTGCGGTGGCGCACCAGCACGTCGGCGAACCCCACCAGCCGGCGCGAGATGCCGCCGGCGGTCATCAGGTCACCGGCCAGGATGAAGAACGGGATGGCCAGCAGGCTGAAGGATTGCGTGCCCGAGACCATCCGCTGGGCAAAGATCATCATGTCGATATCGGCGCTCCAGAGCGCGCCGATGGTCGCAAGCCCGATGGCAAAGGCCAATGGCACGCGCATGACAAGCATGAGCGGCAGGCCCAGTGCCAGGATGAGAATGGTCGGGTTCACGCGGGGGCCTCGTTCGGCGGCGCGGGCGCGATCAGCCGCGCCACCCCGTGCAGGATGAAAAGCGCGCCGCAGACCGGCACGCAGAGATAGAGCACCTCGATGGGCATCTGCAGCGCGGCGGTCCTTTGCCCGGCCGTGCGCCCGACATAGGCGATCCCGGCGGTGAGCGTGACCCAGCCAAAGAGGATGGCGAGCGCCGCGACCCAGCGATCCGCCCATATGCGCAGGCGCTCGAGGCGCGCGGGGATCGTGTCGATGGCAACGTGGAACCCCTCATGCAGGCCCACGGTGGCGTAGAGCAGCACCAGCCAGGCGAAGAGGATGATCGCCAGTTCCTCGGTCCAGCTTGGCGGTGCGCCGAGGAAATAGCGCATCAGCACCTGCGTCACCAGAAGGCCCAGCATCACGAAGATCAGCCCGACGCAGATATTGGCCACGAGCCGCGAGGTGACGCGGCTCGTGGCGATGATTATCGAAGCGATCTGTCTCAAGCGATCTATCCGGTCGGATCAGTTCGACGAGACCGCCTGAAGCGCAGTTTCGAGCAGCTCTTCACCGATTGTCGGCTCGAAACGCTCATAGACCGGGCCGACCTTGGCACGAAACGCGCCCACATCGTCGATCTCGTTGATCTCCATGCCCTTTTCCTCGAGGGCTGACACCACCTCCGCCTCTGCTGCGGCCACGGCCTCGCGCTGCTGTTCGATCGCGGCGTCGCCCGCCTCCAGCACCGCCTGCTGCACGTCCTCGGGCAAGCCATCGAAGGTGCGCTCGGACATCAGCAGGTGGATCGCCGAATAGGTGTGGCGCGTGAAGCTGAGATACTTGGTCACCTCGGCGTAGTTGTTGGAATTCACCACCGAGGTGGGGATTTCCAGCCCGTCCACCGTGCCCTGCTGCATGGCCGTGAACACCTCGCCCCAGGCCATCGGCACCGGGCTGCCGCCGAGCGACGAGAACATCTCGATGAAGACCGGGTTCTGCATGGTGCGGTATTTCACGCCTTCGACATCCTCGGGCGTGCGCACGGGGCGGGTGTTGTTGATCATGTTGCGAAAGCCGCCCTCGGCGGCCCCGAGCGAGACGACGCCATGCGCGCGCAGGTTGGTCGCAAGCTGCTGGCCCACCTCGCCGTCGAGCACCTCATGCGCCTGCTCGGCACTGCCGAAGAGGAACGGCAGGTCCACAAGCTGGTAGGTCGGTTCGAGATTGGCGACCACGGCATTGGTGATGATCCCCATGTCGATGGTTCCGAATTGCAGCCCTTCGAGGATTTCCTTGTCGTCGCCCAGTTGGCGATTGGGGAAAAGTTGCACCTCGACACGGCCCGGCAACGCCGCCTCCAGCTCGTCCTTGAAGGCATGCGCGGTGATCGCGTAGGGATCGGTGGGGCTGTCGGCGGTCAGCCAGGCGAGCTTCAGTTCGATCTCGGCGGCCTGCGCGGTGCCGGTCAGGGCGACACTGGTCAGCAAGGCGCCGACCACTCTGCGGGTGAAAGTCATGGTCATCGGGTCTCCTCCCTTGGATGATCGTCCGGGTCTCGGCATTTTCCATGTCCCGGACATCTGAACAGAGCCTAAACACACGACATCAGGTGCAGATAGTGCATAAGTCGCACCACAACCTGTATCACGTGCATGTCTGAAACTGAAACCCCTGCAGTATCATCTGAAAGAAATGAAGTTTTCTCAGGCTGAACAGCCTCGTAAACTCCTGCAAAATCGGGTCTGGTCCGACGCTCAGAGCAAGAGGCAAGAGGTGCATGGCGGATATCGAATTCGAAAAACAGCCTCTGGCAACGGATCTCTGCTGGCCCGGGAACCGTCGGATCGCCGTGGTCTTCAACCTCGCCTACGAGATGTGGTCGCCGGGCGTGACGTCAGGGGTCGGCCCGATGGGCAATGCTCTGGGCAACGGTCTTTTTGACCCCAATGCCGACAGCTACGGGCGCTACAACGCGACGCACGGCATCCCGCGGCTGGTGTCCATGCTCGAGCGCCACGATGTCCCGGTCACGCTGATGACCTCGGGCCTGGTGGCCGAGGCCTTTCCCGAACAGCTCCGGGCTTACGCGGCGCAGGGCCATGACATCGTCGGACACGGCCTGGCCCAGGACATGATCTTCCCGACGCTGTCGGATCACGACGCCGAACACGCGATCATGCGCAGCACCGCGTCGATCGAGGCCGCGACGGGAAAACGGCCTGCGGGCTGGATCAGCCCCCGGGTGACCTCTTCGATCGCGGTGCAGCGGTTTCTGGCCCGGCAGGGATATGACTGGCACGGCGATGTGCTCGACGCCGATATGCCTTACCTGCAGCGCTTCGATCAGGCGGAGATCCTCGCCATCCCGATGTCGGTCGAGTTCAACGACCTGCCGCATGCCATGCGCTTCGGTCGCACCCCGACACAGTTCGTCGAGATGGTCCGCGACGCCCTGACCGGGCTGAAATCACAGCCGCCGGAGACGATCATCATCGATATATTCGCACATGGTCACTGCTATGGCCGTCCCGCCGCAGCCTGGGCAATCGACGAGATCGCAAGACTCTGCAAGGCCGATGACTCCCTGTGGCTGACAACCCGCTCCGCGATTGCAGCGCATTGCAAGAAAGCTCGCAGGCAAGCCGCTTGAGGGGGTGTGACCGCCTGCCTTCGCTCTCCGATAAATACCATCCGCAAAGAACCGATACAGGCGGATGCCGCGCAAACCAAGATCTCGAAGCCGTAGCCGGAGACCGCCTGCCGGCAGCGGAAATCCCGCGAATCGGGAGCGGCGCAACCTTGAATCTCTTTAGCGACTTCGCGCGAGAACAAAGGCGTAAATGCCGGAATGGAAGCTCTCATCACGGTACATTGATCGCCGCGCAGTTGAATTCCCGTACCACGACGAAACAATTGACGTTGACTGATGAGCCAAGCCATCTCGCCCTTTCGATTTCTCGGCAGCGTCCGTTAAAACGGATGAACAGAAGGCGACGACCAGCGCTGGGCGATCACCCCGATCCTGCGGATTGAAAGCGGTAGCGGGTTTGCTGATTGTCGGCTGCAGCCTCTGAGGTAGAGAGTGAATGAGAAGATGAGAAAGACGGTCCCAAGCGACATGATGTTCCCTCCAATGGCCGGTCTTTGCCGGTCTGCTGATCAACGCCGAAGCCGACACGGCTTATGAACGGCTAATTTCCCTGAATCGTGACGCCGTGATCACCGATCTCAATGTCAATACCGGTCTGACTCTGCTGGTAATACAGATAGCCAACGACGACGATGCCAACGGCAAGCAGGCCAATCACCAGATACAGAGCGTTACGATTCATTCAGACCTACCTCTTGTGCTCTCTGACGGCATAGCTTCGAGAACCAATGATGGCGTAACCCGTGCATCGCGACGCGAGCATGGCTTTTGCCCCGCCAAGCCCTGAAGGCTACTCACCACGAAGCGCGTCTTTCAAACCACCGACGGCGTTTTGAACCTTGCCCTCGACCTTGTCGGCGTCGCCCTCAGCCTCAAGCTTGGCGTCGCCAACCGCCTCCCCGACAGCTTCCTTGACCTTGCCCTTGACGACCTTCGCGGAACCGATCACCCGATCCTTATCCATGGCATGCTCCTTTCGAGACAGTAGATGAACTAATCAAGTCAGTCATAGTGACCTTTCAGCGATGCGTGCTGATCCAGATCAATCTGGCCATGTGACTGCAAGGCGGCAGGTTCGATGTGAACTGGAACGTCCCGCGAATATGCGTTCTCCGGTTCGTCCTTGCCACCTGACCACGAACCGGTAGACTTGGATCTAAGGCGCAACCCGGAGCCACCGGGATGATGAAAGTACCTGATCGGCGCTGGTGCCCTGATCCTGGCGGTGGGCGGTTATTTCCTGCTGGTTCCCGCAGAGACTCCACCGGATCAGGTGCCCGCGCCCGATAAACAGCGCGCGCGCCTGACGCTGAACGGGGGCCCGCGCGCCGGGCGCCGTGGTGCCAGAGTCCCGGAACCTGAGCCAGGCCGCCGACGCCGACGCGCTCGCTGGAGAACACCGTGGCGAGCACGATGTTCGCGAAAGCCTGCCCTCGGCGGTGACCGACACGCTGACGCTGACCGACGTGCTGTTCCTGCCGCGCATGAGGATCATGGAATACAGCTACGTGACGACCGCCGACGATTCCCGCGCCACAGCCCGCGAGATGCGGGCCCTGATCGAAGCGCGCACCGAGACGATCTGCCTTGAGGGAGAGGAGATGTTCGGGATGGGCGTGACCCTGCGCAGCAGTTTCGAGGATCGCGACGGCACTCTTTTCGAACGGGTTTATCTGCTGCCCGAGGATTGTCAGAGATACTACTGACCGCCGGTCGTCTTGACGCCGCCCTGATCTGGCGCGCGGTGCGGATCCGGGGGACGACAACGGTCACGTAAAGCGGCACTGTCAAAGTATATCAGGTCCAGTTCACCGAGGATCGCGCCGCAGATCTGCCTTTGACGCAACGATTGGCTGCCAAAACATGCCCGGCCCGCGTTCTTGTAAGTCAGTCGACCGAAAACAGCCTGGCCATCACGGCATCAGCTTCGAAAAGGAAGAAACCATGTCTCTCACATCGCTCAAGACGCTCAAGAATACGACAGCGCTTGTTGCCAGCCTGTCGCTGCTTCTGCCGCACCCCGCACTCGTCACGAGCGCCTGGGCGCAGGAGGCCGAGTTGCAGTGCCTCGACGAAAGTGACCCGCCCTGTCCTGAGGGAGAGCCGGAAGCGGGCTCGACCCCGGCCGAACGGGCGGAATTCGCAGCAGCACAGGCATCAGAGGAAACAGAGGCGTCGGAGGCCGAGGCACAGGCCGCAGAGGACGCGGCAGCGGCGGAGGCCGAGGCACAGGCTGCAGAGGAGGCGGCAGCGGCCGAAGCCGAGGCACAGGCTGCAGAGGAGGCGGCAGCGGCCGAAGCCGAGGCACAGGCCGCAGAGGAAGCGGCAGCGGCTGAGGCCGGGCTCGGCTCCAGAAGACGCAGCAGCGGCCGAGGCCAGGCGCAGGCGGCAGAAGACGCGGCAGCGGCCGAAGCCGAGGCACAGGCCGCAGAAGAAGCGGCAGGCGGCCGAGGCCGAGGCGCAGGCTGCAGAAGAAGCGGCAGCGGCGAAGGCCGAGGCACAGGCTGCAGAGGAGGCAGCAGCGGCCGAAGCCGAAGCGCAGGCCGCAGAAGACGCGGCAGCGGCCGAGGCCGAGGCGCAGGCTGCAGAAGACGCGGCAGCGGCGGAGGCCGAGGCGCAGGCCGCAGAAGAAGCGGCAGCGGCGGAGGCCGAGGCACAGGCTGCAGAAGAGGCGGCAGCGGCGGAGGCCGAGGCACAGGCCGCAGAAGAGGCGGAAGCGGCGGAGGCCGAGGCACAGGCCGCAGAAGACGCGGCGAAGGTCGACGAGCAGGCGGCAGAAGACGCAGCTAACGCGGAGACCGAGGCGCAGGCGGCAGAAGACGCCCCCGAGACCACGGCCCTGGACGATCCGACCGTTGCCGAAGAGGACGAAGCGCCAGCCGCCGCGACGCCGGAGACGACCGAGGCACCCGAGGATGTGGTCGAGGAAACGCTCGACGCGCAGTCGGTCCGGACCAGCGCGGAGGAATTCGAAACCGCCATCGGCGGCGCGGAGGAAGTGGCGCGCAGGCCAGAGATGGCAGCGACCGCGACGGCCTGAGCAACATCGAAAAGGCGCTCTTGCTGGGTCTGGGGGCCGTCGCCGTCGGAGCGGTTTTGCGCAATGGCGACCGGGTGGTGTCGAATACCGGTGACCGTGTTGTTGTCGAAGGGACGCAGGGGTTCACCGTCTACAAGGACGACGATGCGCTGCTGCGTCAGCCGGGTGCGACCCTGCGCACCGAAACCTTTTCCGACGGATCGTCGCGCACCACGCTCGATCGGGCCGACGGATCGCAGGTCGAGACGATCCGCGATGCGCGCGGACGGGTGTTGCGCCGTGCCGCCATCTATCCCGACGGCACGGAATACGAACTGTTCGACGACCTCGAACCGGTGCCGGCGGTCGATATGCGCCAGTTTCAGGACACGCGCCCGGATCCGCGCAGCCTGTCAGTGTCGCAAAGCGATCTGTCCGGCCTGCGTGCCGCGTTGCGCGAAGGACTGGCCTATGATCCCGACCGGACGTTCAGCCTGCGCCAGATCCGCGAGATCGAACAGGTGCGCAGCCTCGTTCCGGCGATCGACCTCGATACGGTGACCTTCGCGAGCGGCTCTGCGGCGATCCCGGCGGCGCAGGCGCGCAGTCTTGTTCAGCTGGGCATCCTGATCGAGGAGCTGCTGTTCGAGAACCCGCGCGAGATGTTCCTCATCGAGGGCCATACCGACGCGACGGGCAGTGAAAGCCAGAACCTTGCCCTGTCGGATCGGCGCGCGGAATCTGTGGCGCTGGCGCTGACCGAGTCGTTCCGCATCCCGCCCGAGAACCTGATCGTTCAGGGCTATGGCAAGTCGTTCCTCAAGGTGCCGACGCAATCGGCCGAAGAGCGCAACCGCCGCGCGACGGTGCGCCGGATAGCGCCGCTGCTGCGCCAGCTCGCGGCGAACTGGAACGCGCCGTCGTCAATCGGGTGGGGCGGGCTGGCGGATGGCCGATCAGCGTGCCCTTCGACGACACGGCGTGAAGCGCACCTGTCGGGGCGACGCGGTTCCGAAAAGGCCTTGGGGGCTTCTCCGTCCGGGCAAAGGCGTGCGGTTTCGTACCTCTGCGCCTTCGCCTCACCCCCCGATGTCGTGCACCGTCCCCATCGGGTGGTCCGGGTTGATTGTCAGGGGCCGGTGTCGTCTCGAAGGCAGAGCGCAGTTCGCAACGTTGCAAATGGCGCTATCCGGGCACAGCCGACGGTCGCGCCGATTGATGGTCTCCACGTTTCCTGTGAAAACCGTCAGGTGGCCGCAGCCCCCCCCCGTCCTGACCTTAACGTTCCCGCAGGATCGCGGCAGCGGCGGAAGAACATGGTGGGGGAGCTGGACGGGTCAGCCAGCCATTCCACCGGATTCCGGGCGAGGCCGCTCCGCGGAAAAGCCGGCGCCGAGGTGTGGCGGGACGGTAGTCCCGAAGACCAATGGCAACCCGCGGTGTTCGCTGAAGTCATCATTGCGATAAGTGCATTTCAACAGACGGAGGATAGAAAGCAATGTCGGACATCACGGCCAAGTTGGCAGCCGCCGCAATTCTGGCGGCGTCAGCGTTCTCACCGGCATCTGCGCAAGAGGGCGTGCTATCGGCACAGGCGTCCGATCCGCGCGTCATGGGCTGGATGCAGGGCTTTCCGCCACCCGAAGACAAGATCATCACGCAGCCAGACACGGTCTATTTCAGCTTTCCCAGGCTGCGCTGGTCGGTCTGCCATCTTCGGGAGTTTCTGCCGACAGAGCAGATCAGCCGCGGCCTCGGCGGTGCCGGTGGTGCTCGACGACCCGCCGGCCGGAAGATCGGCACGTCGGCGATCGACGCCGACCTCCACGCCGGATCAACCGAGCAGGGCCATGACCTGGAGGGTCGCTTCATGGCCAGCGTACGATGACGCTGATCCTGCACCGGGGGCGCGTCGTCTATGAGCGCTACTTCGGCTGCCTCGAAGAGGACGGCAAGCACGCGATCATGTCGATGACCAAGTCGGTCACGGGGCTCCTGGCCGAGATCATGGTGGCCGAGGGAACGCTGGACGACACGTTGCGGGTCGCGGACGTGATCCCCGAGATCGGCCAGAGCGCCTTCGCCAGCGCCACGGTCCGTCAGGTCATGGATATGACGACCGGCGTTCGGTATTCCGAGGACTACTCGGACCCGAACGCCGATATCTGGCTCTATTCCGCCGCCGCCAGCCCGCTGCCCAAGCCCGAGGGTTACGAGGGGCCGAACGGCTACTGGGAATATCTCCAGCAGGTGAAGCCCGACGGAAATCACGGCGACGCGTTTCACTACAAGACGATCAACTCGGACATGCTGGGATGGCTCATCAGCCGCGTCTCGGGCCGGTCGGTGACCGAACTGGCCTCGGACCGGCTGTGGCGCCGGATGGGAACCGAGCAGGACGCCTACCAGACGGTCGACGGCAAGGGCGTGCCCTTTGCCGGCGGCGGCATCACCGCGGGGCTGCGCGATCTGGGGCGCCTGGGACAGCTGATGTTGAACGGCGGTGTGATCGACGGCGAACGGCTGTTCCCTTCCGCCGTGGTGGAAAAAATCCGCGCGGGTGGCGACCCGACGAAATTCGCCGGCTTCCCGACGATTCCGAACGGCAGCTATACCAGCCAGTGGTGGGTGTTCCACAACGACCACGGTGCCTTCGCCGCGCGCGGAGTGCATGGCCAGACGATTTACGTCGATCCGACCGCCGAGATGGTGCTTGTGCGCCTCGCCTCCCACCCGCGCGCTCAGAACGGCTTTATCGATCCGACCTCTCTGCCCGCCTATCAGGCGCTGGCCGAGTTCGATGCGCGGTAACCATGCCTTCGGACGCAAACAAGTCCGCGTCGTGCTGCAAGGCGGTCGTCGGTCGACTTGCGCATGGGTGTCGGCGTCTCGCCGCTGTGGGGCGGTGCGAGGTTTCCCGTTTTGCAAGCGCGGCGCTGGCGGGGTATTGCTGATGGCATGAACAGCATGTCCCAGAGACTGATCTTGATCATGTACCGCCTCGTGTTGCTCGGCTCGGTCTGGCTTGTCCTGACCGGCGCGGACACCAAGGGCCTCGCCGTGGGTGCCGTGGCGGTGCCGGCGGCGACCTGGCTCAGCCTGCGGCTGATGCCGGCGCGGCGGCCCGTGCATGTGGCGCCTTGCGCTGCATCTGCCGTCCTTCGTGGCCGGATCGGTGCTGGGCGGGTTTGACGTGGCGCGGCGCGCGCTCGCGCCGCATATGCCGCTCGACCCCGGCTGGGTGGAGGTGCCGGCGCGGCTGCCCGATGGCGGGCGGGTGCTCATGGGGGCGGAGCTGTCGCTGATGCCCGGCACGCTTGCGGCGGGCATGCGCGGGGACCGGCTTCTGGTGCATCTTCTGGACACCGGGGCCGGGTTCGAGCGCGCCATCCCGCGCGAGGAGGCCGTCATCGCCGCGATGATGCCCGGGGATGCGGCGGCGGAGCGCGCGCGATGACGCTGTGGCTGACAGGCGTGGCGTTCGGTGTGCTGTGCAGCCTCGGTCTGGCGCTGCTGCGGGTCTGGATCGGCCCGGGGCGGGCGGACCGGATGATGGCGGCGCAGCTTGCCGGCACCGGCGGCGTGGCCGTCCTGATCCTGATCGCGGCGCTGCAGGACTGGGCGGGGCTCGACGTGGCGCTGATCCTCGCGCTTTTCGGGGCGCTCGCGGCCATGGGGTTCGTCAAGGCGACAAGCCCGGATGGCGGGGGCGACCCCGAAGAGGAAGAGACGCCCCGAGCGCCGCCGGAGACGGGAGACCGCGATGCCGATATCTGACTATGCGACCTATGCCTTTACCGGGATCGGGCTGTTCTTCTTCATCGCCGGCACCGTCGGGATCCTGCGCTTTCCGGATGTCTTCAGCCGGCTGCATGCGCTGACCAAGGCCGACAATCTCGGGCTTGGCTTCATCGCGCTCGGCGTCGCCTTTCAGGCCGACACGTGGCGCGACATCGCCGTGCTCGCCCTGATCTGGGCGCTGGCGCTTGCCGCCGCCGGGACGGTGTCGCAACTGATCGCCCGCGACGCGCTGGCCGAGCGGGACGGGCGATGACGCTGCTGCTCGATGTCACGCTATGCGCCTTCGTGCTGGGCATCGCGCTGGCCACGGTGCTGGGGCGCGGCGTGTTCCGGGCGGTCGTCTTCTTCATCGTCTACGGCCTTCTTCTGTCGGTCGTCTGGGTCCGGCTCGACGCGGTGAACGTCGCGCTGGCCGAGGCCGCGATCGGCGGCGGCCTGACCGGGGTGCTGCTGCTGACCACCTATGGCAAGCTGGCGCGGACCGGTGCCGAGGCCGACGTGGGGCGCGGCGGGCCGAACCTGCCCGTGGCGCTGATCTGTGCGGGGCTGACCGGCGCGCTGGTCTGGGCGTGGTTCGCCCTGCCCCTGCCCCAGCGTCCGGGTCCCGAACTGGCCGAGGCGCTGCCGCGCGCCGGGGTCGGCAACCCGGTGACGGCGGTGCTCTTGAACTTTCGCGCCTGGGACACGCTGCTGGAAAGCGTCGTGCTGCTGACCGCGCTGATCGGGTTGTGGATCCTGTGCCGCGACGAGGACTGGCACGCGCGCCTCGGTGTGCCGCAGCACAGCCGGCCCGGCGGGGTCATGGCGGGCTTCGGGCGGGTGCTGCCGCCCGTGGGGTTCCTGGTCGGCGTCTATCTCGTCTATGTCGGCGCGGATGATCCCGGCGGCGCCTTTCAGGGCGGCACGGTGCTGGCCGCGGTCGGGCTTGTCGCGGCACTGGCCGGGCTGATCCGGCCGCCGCGCATCGCCGACTGGCAATGGCGGGCCGCGCTGGTCTTCGGGCCGGTGGTGTTCCTGATCGCGGGGCTTGCGGGCGCCGTGCTGTTCGGCGGCTTCCTGACCCTGCCGGCAGAGATCGCCGCCGGCGCGATCTTCGCCATCGAGGCCGCGCTGTCGGTCTCCATCGCGGTGACGCTGGCGTTTCTCGTGATCGGGCCGCCGCAAGCGGGGCACAGCGCATGACCGATCCGACGCTTTATGCGCTGACCGGCGCGGCGCTGGTCGGGATCGGCTTTTACGGGCTGCTCGCGGCGCGCCACCTGTTGCGGCGCGTCATCGCCTTCAACCTGATCGGGTCGGGCCTGTTCGTCTTCTTCGGGGCGGCGGGGGCGCGCGGCGCCGAGGTGGATCCGGTGCCGCAGGCGCTGATCATCACCGGCATCGTGGTGGCCCTGTCGGCCAGCGCGCTGGCGGTCGGGCTGATCGCGGCGCAGACCAGCGCGACGGGCCACGCGACGCTGCCCGACGAGGACGGGGGCGAGGACGGGGACGCATGACCGCCTTTCTCGTGCTTCTGGTGGGGCCGCTCGCCGGGGCCCTTGCCGCCATCGCGCTGCCCGGTCGCGCGGCGCGCGCTGCCGCGGCGGCGGCCATCGCCGCGACGCTGGTCGCCGCGGTCGGGCTGGCAGGCCAGATCGTGACGCAAGGCGTGCTGCGGCTGGAGCTTGGCGGATGGGCGCCGCCCCTCGGCATCGCGCTGGAGGCCGACGGGCTGTCCGCGGTGCTGCTGGTCATGACCGCGCTGGTGATGACGGCGGTCGGGCTGGCCGCGCGCCATGAACTCGCCCCCGACATCGCGGGGCCGCGCGCGGCGTTCGGGTTCTGGCCGCTGATGCTGCTGCTCTGGGCGGCGCTCAACGCGGTGTTCCTGTCGCGCGACCTCTTCAATCTTTATGTCGGGCTGGAGCTTCTCAGCCTCGCCGCGATCGGTCTTGTCGCGATCGGTGGCACGGCGGCGGCGTTCGCGGCGGCGATCCGCTACATGATCTTCGCGCTGGCAGGCTCGCTGCTGTATCTCGCGGGCGTCATCCTGATCTATGCGGCGCATGGCACGCTCGACATGGATCTGCTTGCGGGCCTCGACCCGGCCGCGTCCGACGGGCTGGCGCTGGCGCTGATGACCGGCGGGCTGTTGGCCAAGACGGCCCTTTTCCCGTTCCATGTCTGGCTGCCGCCCGCGCATGGCAGCGCGCCCTCGCCGGCCTCGGCCATGCTGTCGGCGCTGGTGCCCAAGGCGTCCTTCGTGATCCTGCTGCGGCTCTGGCTCGACGCCATGCCCGACCGCGCCGGCGAGGGCGCGCTGATCCTGCTGGCGATGCTCGGCACGGCGGCGGTGATCTGGGGCAGCGTTCGGGCCATCGCGCAGGCGCGGCTCAAGCTGATCGTGGCCTATTCGACGGTCGCGCAGATCGGCTATCTCTTTCTGATTTTCCCGCTGGCCGGCGGCGCGGCCGGCGATCTGCCATGGATGTCCGGCGCGTGGAACGGCACGATCATGCTGATCGTCAGTCACGCGCTGGCGAAATCGGCGATGTTTCTGGTCGCCGGCCAGTGGATGCGCGTCGCCGGAAGCGACCGGCTGACGGATCTGCGCGGGCTGGCGCTGGTGATGCCGATGAGCACCGCGGCCTTCGCGATGGCCGCGGTCACGCTGGCCGGTCTGCCGCCCTCGGGCGGGTTCACCGGCAAGTATCTGATCATGACGGCGGCGTTTGCGTCGGGGCAATGGGTCTGGGCGCTGGTCATGGCGGTCGGGGGCATCCTCGCGGCGGTGTACCTCTACCGGCCGCTGGCCGTGCTGTTCACCTTCAGCGAGGCATCCGACCGCGCGCCCCTGTCGCGCGCAACACAGGTCGTCCCGCTGGTCCTTGCCGGCGCGTCGATCGGTCTGGGCATCGCCTCTGCGGGGCTGTTCGAGATCCTGTCCGTCGGACGGCCCCCGGTGGTCGGAGAGGGGCCATGACCGCGATCCTGCCCCTCCTGCTGTTGCTGACATCGCTGGTGCCGGCCACGGTCACGTTCTTTCTGGATCAGGAAAGCTACCGGCTGCGCAACACGCTCAACCTTGGTGGCGCGGTCGTCAAGGTCGGGCTGATCGTGATGATGCTGCTGGCCGTGGCGGGCGGGGCGAGCTACGAGACCAGCATCCCGCTTGCGCCGGGGCTGGAGCTGTTGTTGCGCATCGACACGCTCGCGCTCATGTTCGTGTCGCTGTCGGCGTTCCTGTGGCTGCTGACGACGGTCTATGCCATCGCCTATTTCGGCAGGAAGCGCGAGCAGTCGCGCTTTTTCGGGTTCTTCGGTCTTTGCGTGGCCTCCACCACGGGCATCGCGCTGTCGGGCTCGCTGGTCACCTTCTTCATCTTCTTCGAGCTTCTCACGCTCAGCACATGGCCGCTTGTGGCGCACAAGCAGGACCGCCCGTCGCTGACGGCCGCGCGGACCTATCTGGCCTACGCCCTGCCCTGCAGCGCGGCGCTTCTGGTGGCCATCGTCTGGCTGCAGAACGCGGTGGGGCCGGTCATCTTCGCGCAGCCGCCCGACCTGTCGCAGGTCGATCCCGCCACGCTGCGGGCGATCTTCGCGCTGTTCATCATCGGGATGGGCATGAAGGCGGCGATCGTGCCGCTGCACGGGTGGCTGCCCCTGGCGATGGCCGCGCCGGCGCCGGTCTCGGCGCTGCTGCATGCGGTCGCGGTGGTCAAGGCCGGGGCGTTTGGCGTGATCCGCGTGGTCCATGACGTGTTCGGCGTGGATACCATGAGCGAGCTTGGCCTGGGCCAGCCGCTGGCCGCGCTGGCCTCGGTGACGATCCTCTGGGGCTCGATCCGCGCGCTGCAGCAGACCGAGATCAAGAAGCGCCTCGCCTTCTCCACCGTCAGCCAGGTCAGCTACATCATCCTCGGCGCGGCGCTGGCCAGCCCGCTTGGCCTGATCGGCGGGCTGGCGCATCTGGTGCATCAGGGGCTGATGAAGATCACGCTGTTTTTCTGCGCGGGGATCTATGACGAGCGCGCCGGCGTGCGCGCCATCGCCGGGCTGAACGGGCTTGGCCCGCGCATGCCGTGGACCTCGACCTGCTTTTCGCTGGCCGCGATCGGGATGATCGGGCTGCCGCCGCTGGCCGGGTTCGTCACCAAGATCTACCTCGGTCTCGGCAGCCTGCAGGCCGGCGCGCCATGGGTGCTGGCGGTGCTGGGCGCCTCGACGCTGCTCAACGCGGCCTATTTCCTGCCGATGCTCTACCGGCTGTGGTTCGCGGATCCCGCGCCGGACGCGGCGGGCGACGAGGCGGTCCCTGCGCTGGTGGTCCCGGCGGTCATCGCCGCCATGGGCGCGCTCGGCGCCGGGATGCTGGCCGCCTCGGCGGTCAGTCCACTGGGCTGGGCCACGCTGATCGTCGAGAGCGAGGTGGCGCCATGACCCTCTGGACCGGGCCGGTTCTGCCGCTGGCAGCACTTGTCTGGCCGCTTTTGCTGGCGGCATTGACGGCGCTGCCGGGGCTGCGGGCGCATGGCGTGCGGCTGTTGCCGCTGGCGCCGCTGCCGGCGCTGTGGCTGGCGGTCGCGGGCAGCGAGGCGGTGACGACGGTGCCCGATCTGCTGCTTGGCGTGACGCTGGGGCTGACCGAGGGCGGGCGGCTTTTGCTGGGCATGGCGGCGGCGCTCTGGTGTCTCGCGGGTCTGGCCGCGCAGCCGATGGCCGGCAAGCCGCACGTCGCGATCTTTGCCGGGTTCTGGACGCTGACGCTGACCGGCAACCTCGGCGTGTTTCTGGCGCGCGACATCGTCACCTTCTATGTCGCCTTCGCCGCCGTCTCGCTCGCCGCGTGGTTCCTGATCGTGCATGACCGGACCCCCAAGGCCATGCAGGCCGGGACCGTCTATATCGTCATCGCGCTGGCCGGCGAGGTGGCGCTGCTTGTCGGGCTGATCCTCGGGGCCGACGCGGCGGGCAGCATGGACATCGTCGATGTGCGTGAGGCGCTTGGACCGCTGCCGCTGGCGCTTCTGGTCATCGGCTTCGGGATCAAGGCCGGTCTCGTGCCGCTGCATGTCTGGTTGCCGCTGGCGCATCCGGCGGCGCCGGTGCCGGCCTCGGCGGTGCTGTCGGGGGCCATCGTCAAGGCGGGGCTTTTCGGGCTGATCCTGTTCCTGCCCGAGGGGACGTTCGGGATGGTCCTGATCGGGCTGGGCCTTGCCGGCGCGTTCGGGGCGGCGCTCTGGGGGCTGACGCAGGCCAACGCCAAGACGGTGCTGGCCTATTCCACGATCAGCCAGATGGGCCTGATGATCGGGCTGATCGGCGCCGGGGGCGCCGCGCGCGAGGCGGTGCCCTATGTCGCGCTGCATCACGGCTTTGCCAAGGGCGCGTTGTTTCTGTCCGTGGGCGTGATGCTGGCCGCGCGCGCCCGCTGGCAGCGCCTCGCCTGTCTGGCCGTGGCGGGCATCGTATCGGCCTCCGTCGCCGGGTTTCCGCTGACCGGGGGCGCGCTGGCCAAAACCGTCGCCAAGGACGGGCTGTCGGAGATTGCCGTGACGGTGCTGAGCCTCAGTTCGGTCACCACGAGCCTGATCCTGATATGGTTTCTGGTCACGCTGTGGCGGCTGGACGGCTCTGGCGAGGCATCGCGCTGGACGCCGCAATTGCTGGTGCCGGCGCTGGCGGGCGGGCTGGCCTTTGCCGGCCCGTGGGGTCTGTGGCCGGTCTGGAGCGGCAAGGAGGCGGCGTACCTGTTTGCGCCGGCGACCGTCCGGGACGCGCTCTGGCCGGTCGCCATCGCGCTCCATGCCTCTGGTGTTCCTGCGGTGGAGCCTGCCATCACGCCCCTCCGGGCGAGATCCTGCTGTTTCTTGTCAGCGTGCGTGTTCCGACCGACCTGGAGGCCACGCCCGGTTGTCTGGAGGCCACACGGCAAAGCGCTGTTTGGAACCGTTTTGCACGCAACCGCCAAGTGGAGACCAGCCTGACCCGATGGCGGCTCAGCGGCTTTCTGATCCTGCTGCTGGTCTTGCTGATCTTCGCTCTGATGGGGTAGCGGAATGCGTTGGGTTCGTTTTCACGCCGGGCACCGGGTGAAGCGGCGCATTCGTCGGGGAATTGATCGCCCGGATCAATTCCTGATCCGCCTCATTTTAGGCGAGGGGCTTCACCCTGAAACGATTGGCCGTTCCCGGCCCGTTTGGCTGACTAAACTTGAGGCATGGTGACCCCGGCAGGATTTGAACCTGCAACCTATCCCTTAGGAGGGGATTGCTCTATCCAGTTGAGCCACGGGGCCACTGCGCGTGCTCTTCTAGCGCGTGCAAGGGGTTTGTCATGGGGCGATTTATGCAATATTCCGGTACGCATCCGCAGCAGCCGCATCGCGCTTATGCGCGCGGATGCGTGCGGCGATCCCGCGTCAGTTCCTGGAACGCACCGTCATGACCGAAGACCGACACCCCCTGACCCTGCGCGATGTCTCGGAGGCGGCGCGCGTCTCGGAGATGACCGTCAGCCGGGTGCTGCGCAACAAGGGCGATGTCTCCGAAGGCACGCGCCAGCGGGTGCTCGAGGCCGCCAAGCGGCTGGGCTACGTGCCCAACAAGATCGCCGGCGCGCTGGCCAGCCAGCGGGTCAATCTGGTGGCGGTCATCATCCCGTCGATGTCCAACATGGTCTTTCCCGAGGTGATGACCGGGATCAGCGAGGTGCTCGAGGAAACCAGCCTGCAGCCCGTCGTCGGCATCACCGGCTACCGCCCCGAGAAAGAGGAGAAGGTCCTCTACGAGATGCTGTCATGGCGGCCCTCGGGGGTGATCATCGCCGGGCTGGAGCATTCCGATGCCAGCCGCGCCATGCTGCGCGCCAGCGGCATCCCGGTGGTCGAGATCATGGATATCGGACGGCACGCCGATCGACTCGGTCGTGGGCATCTCGCACCGCCGCGCCGGGCAGCGAGATGGCGCAGGCGATCATTCGCGCGGGCTATCGCCGGATCGGCTTCATGGGCACCAAGATGCCGCTGGACCACCGCGCGCGCAAACGCTTCGAGGGGTTCACCGAGGCGCTGGCCGAAGGCCGGGCATCGAGATGGCCGACCACGACTTCTATTCCGGCGGCTCGGCGCTGCTGAAGGGGCGCGAGATGACCGGCGGCCATGCTGCAGGAAACGCCGGATCTGGATTTTCTGTACTATTCCAACGACATGATCGGTGCGGGTGGCTTGCTCTGGTTGATGGAGCAGGGCGTCGACATTCCCGCCAAGGTCGGGCTGGCCGGGTTCAACGGGGTCGAGTTGCTGGACGGGCTGCCGATGCGGCTGGCGACGATGGATGCCTGCCGGCTGGAGATCGGGCGCCGCGCCGCCGGGATCATCGCGGCGCGCGCCGCAGGCGAGGCCGAGCCCGCGCCGGTGCGCGTGGCGCTGGAGCCGACGATCGACCCGCGGCGACACGCTGCGCGGTTCCTGACCTGACCGTAGCCGCCCGCGCGGCCTCCGCGACCCGAGGATCCGGGCCCATGACCAGCGGCGGCACATCCGCCATTAACGCGATGGTGCTCAGGGTTATGCATTGGCCCGACACGTGAGCTTTAACCCTTGTTGAAAGTTCGCTTGTCCGAACTGGCCCATGTGGTCAGAGCGTTGATGGTGTCATGCTTTCCATATTCGGCCTTCTCGGAATGGCTGCGGTTGGTGCGGCCGCATTCGTCGGTCTCGACAGCGCGGATGAAGATCGCGCAGCGCCCGACCGCGCGCCCGAGGACGACATGCCCGACGACGGCAACCCCG
Source organism: Roseovarius sp. (assembly GCA_034521935.1). GTDB lineage: Bacteria > Pseudomonadota > Alphaproteobacteria > Rhodobacterales > Rhodobacteraceae > Roseovarius. The sequence continues at coordinate 16,486 of JAXHLV010000010.1, read as the reverse complement.
AGACCGCGCCGGACCTGTTCGATCAGGTCCTGAGCGACATGTCGGCCGCCGCCGATGATGACGCACGGAGCCATGGCGAACCCGCCGGACGCCGGACACCGCCCGCCGATGAGCGGCGGCTGTCCGCTGGGACGCACGATCGGCGGCGACGAGGCCGGACATCATGCGCGGCACGCACGGTGCAGGACCAGATCGGCGGGTATGCCGGCGATGACACCATTCTCGGTGAGCGCGGGCGATGACGTGCTTCACGGCGGCGGACGGCGCGCGACGTCATCTCGGGCGGTGACGGCGCCGACACGCTGCGCGGCGAGGATGGCGATGACACGCTCTTCGGCGACGCGGGCGACGATCTGCTTTTCGGCCAGAACGGTGAGGATTCGCTGCATGGCGGCGACGGTGACGACACGGCGCATGGCGGGGCGGGCGACGACACGCTGTCCGGCGGCGCCGGCGACGACGCGCTGCATGGCGGCCTCGGGGACGATCTGCTTCACGGGGGGCCGGGGCAGGACACGCTCTTCGGCGGGCATGGCGACGACACGCTGATCGGCACGGTGCCCGACGCGGAGCCGAGGAATTGCAGGATGCCGACGGGCGCGATCTACCTGAATGGCGGCTCCGGTGACGACGTGATCCTTGCCGGGCGGGACGATATCGTGACGACCGGCACCGGCGCGGACAGCGTCGTCCTCGGCGACTGGCTCGACGCCGACCATCAGGCCGAAATTCTCGATTTCTCGCCCGACGAGGACAGGCTCCTGGTGGTCTATGACGACACCGACGGGACGGTGCCCGAGATCACGCTCGAACCCGACAGCGACAACCCCGCCCATCAGCGCCTGCTGGTGGACGGCGAGCCGATCACGCTGATCGCCAACGCGTATGGTCTGACGCTCGATCACATCACGCTTCTGCCGCAAAGCGAACTGTCGGCCATGATCCGGCCCTGAGGCGCGCACGCGATTCGCGCTTCCAATTTCCGCGAAATTCTTCTACATGCACGATGTCTCGACGGGTTTTTCCTGCGAGGCCACGCCCGGACCTTGCTGGACGACATCCCGGCTTGCGCCCATCACCCGACTTTTGAAGGAGACCCCGATGTCGATTACCGTTGAAGAAAAGCACCGCCTGATCAAGGAATTCGCCACCAAGGAAGGCGATACCGGCTCGCCCGAGGTGCAGGTCGCGATCCTGACCTCGCGGATCGGCACCCTGACAGAGCATTTCAAGACCCACAAGAAAGACAACCACGGCCGCCGTGGCCTTCTGATGATGGTCGCGCAGCGCCGCAAGCTGCTCGATTACCTCAAGGGCAAGGATGCGGATCGCTACCGCGACCTGATCAAGCGCCTCGGCATTCGCCGCTAAGACAAAAGGACCGCGCCCCGACCGGGCGCGGTTTTCGCATGATCCGATTGCGGCCCCGGTCCGGCTTTGCCGGGGCAGCAGGACAAGACCAGAAGCCATGGGGCAATGCGGCCCCGGATGCAAATGGGCCCGACGGGATACGCCCGGACCGGCCAACCTAGGAAACGTGATGTTCAAAGAAACGAAAAAATCGATGCAATGGGGCGAGGAAACCCTCACCCTTGAAACCGGCAAGATCGCCCGTCAGGCCGACGGCTCGGTGATTGCCACGCTGGGCGAAACCTCGGTCATGGCCAACGTGACCTTCGCCAAGGAACCCAAGCCGGGAATGGATTTCTTCCCGCTGACCGTGCATTATCAGGAAAAATACTATGCCGCGGGCAAGGTGCCCGGCGGCTTCTTCAAGCGCGAGGCGCGCCCGTCCGAGAAAGAGACGCTGACCGCGCGCCTGATCGACCGTCCGATCCGCCCGCTTTTCGTGCCCGGCTTCAAGAACGAGACGCTGGTGATGTGCACCGTGCTCAGCCACGATCTGGTCAACGATCCCGACATGGTGGCGATGATCGCCACCTCGGCCGCGCTGACCATTTCCGGCGCGCCCTTCATGGGGCCGATCGCCGGCTGCCGCGTGGGCTATGTGGATGGCGAATACATCCTCAACCCCGAGATCGACGACATGCAGGACCTGCGCAACAACCCCGAGCAGCGGCTCGACCTGGTCGTCGCCGGCACCAAGGACGCCGTGATGATGGTCGAATCCGAGGCCTACGAGCTGTCGGAAGACGAGATGCTGGGCGCCGTGAATTTCGCGCATGAGCAGATCAAGCCGGTCTGCGACCTGATCATCGATCTCGCCGAGGATTGCGCGAAAGAGCCCTTCGACTTTACCCCGCCGGATTACTCGCGACCTCTACGCCGTGGTGAAAGCCGCCGGCGAGGACCAGATGCGCGCCGCCTTCGCGATCCGCGACAAGCAGGAGCGCACGCATGCGATCACCGCCGCCAAAGACGCGATCAAGGCGCACGCTGACCGAAGAGCAGCTCGAGGATGCCAACCTCGGCGCGGCGCTGAAAAAGCTCGAATCGGACGTGCTGCGCGGCGATGTCGTGAAGAACGGCAACCGCATCGACGGGCGCCGTCTCGACGAGATCCGGCCCATCGTCTGCGAAACCGGCCTGCTGCCGCGCACCCACGGCTCGGCGCTGTTCACCCGGGGCGAGACGCAAGGCCTGATCGTCACCACGCTGGGCACCGGCGATGACGAGCAGTTCGTCGATGCGCTGCACGGCACCTCCAAGCAGAACTTCATGCTGCATTACAACTTCCCGCCCTATTCGGTGGGCGAGGCCGGGCGCGTCGGCCCGCCGGGACGCCGCGAGATCGGCCACGGCAAGCTGGCATGGCGCGCGCTGCAGGCGGTTCTGCCGCCGGCGACCGATTTCCCCTACACCATCCGCCTCGTGTCCGAGATCACCGAATCCAACGGCTCGTCGTCGATGGCGTCGGTTTGCGGCGGCGTCGCTGTCGATGATGGATGCGGGCGTGCCGCTCAAGACCTCGGTCGCGGGCGTCGCCATGGGCCTCGTGCTGGAAGAGGACGGCGAATTCGCGATCCTGTCGGACATCCTCGGCGACGAGGATCACCTGGGCGACATGGACTTCAAGGTCGCCGGCACCGCCGAGGGCATCACCTCGCTGCAGATGGACATCAAGGTCGCGGGCATCACGCCCGAGATCATGAAACAGGCGCTGGCCCAGGCCAAGGCCGGCCGCATGCACATCCTCGGCGAGATGGACAAGGCGCTGTCGGGCGCGGCCGATTTCAGCGTCCACGCCCCGCGCATCGAGACCATGCAGATCCCCGTCGACAAGATCCGCGAAGTCATCGGATCGGGCGGCAAGGTGATCCGCGAGATCGTCGAACTGTCGGGCGCCAAGGTCGACATCAACGACGAGGGTGTCATCAAGATCGCGTCGCCCAATGGCGAGGCCATCAAGAAGGCCTATGACATGATCCATTCGATCGTGGCCGAGCCGGAAGAGGGCAAGATCTACGACGGCAAGGTCGTCAAGATCGTCGATTTCGGCGCCTTCGTGAACTTCTTCGGCAAGCGCGACGGGCTGGTCCATGTCAGCCAGATCGAGAACCGCCGCCTGAACCATCCCTCCGACGTGCTCAAGGAAGGTCAGGACGTGAAGGTCAAGCTTCTGGGCTTCGATGATCGCGGCAAGGTGCGCCTCGCGATGAAGATGGTCGACCAGACCACCGGCGAGGAAATCACCAGTGAACCCGCCGAAGGCTGATCCGTCAGCCTCCGCGCTGGCGCGCGGCACATACGGTGGCCCATCTTCGTCCTCTCCTTGAGGGCGACGAGGCCCGCCGCGCGCCGCTGTTCGTTCAAGGTCAAGCTGGCCGAAATCGGGCCTCGAGGCCGAGGTCTCTGCATCGGCGTCGACGGCGTCGCGAGTCGGCGTTGACCGAACGATGGGCCGAGGCCGAGAAGGACTGCACCGAGACTGGACCTGGAGTCGATCAGGCAGCTGTCCGGGCCGGCCGATGACCGATGGCTGACACTGGCCTGTCGCGCTCAGCCACGTGCGCGCCGTATCGAAAGATCATCGACGAGCGGTCTTCCCGGCGCGATCGTCTTCGAAGATGACGCGATCATCGGCGACGCGTTCGAGGCGCTTCCTGTCGACTGCTCGTGGCCTACGAGCGGGTCCAACCGTATCGGCTGAACTGCCTGGCCACGTAAGGAGCTTGGTGCAACGCAATTGCCGAACTGTCCCTTTCTCGACAATTCGATGGCGGCACTGTCGCGTTCCGTCGCAGCCCGGACGTTATCGGTCGCTTACGCGCTGGAGCGCGACTGTCGTGAAACGATTTGCCGCGCGTTACCGTGCTGCGCGAGCTTGCGAACTTCGGGTGCGACGCAGGCCGATTGGCCATGCGACATCTCGCGATTGAGGTCACTGGCCGTCGATCCACAGGGCTTGTACCTCTGGCACATCCCGCCGATTCGAGCGGCCGCAGATCCATTCGCAGTGCCGCAGCTTCGCAAACAAGTCACCTCGACCAAGAGCACGCGTCGACACGGATCGCGGATTTCCTGGCGTGGTGTCCATTCTGGGCGCGGTGTCTGCGCAGCAGGGTGAAGCTAGGTCGGCGCATTGCCGGTAGAATCCCGCAGGTCCAAGAGACAGGCGTCTTGCGCTCAGACGATATGTCGCCTGCAAGATGAACGCTGTGCCGGCAACATGGATGATGCGATTGCGATCGTGTTACGCGCAGCACCGGTATCGAGGCGACCGTCCCTGTCGAACTCAGCGACAGACGCTTCGTACTCGGATGTTGTTTGCACGAGACGGCTGATCGGGGATGACTGCGGTGATACGATCAATTTCTGTCGACCGGCATGCTGCGGGCAGATCATGTTGCGGCAGACCAGTCTGTCGGTGACACGCATCGCGTTGCATTGATCCACGACCATGAGATCGCTCGGCAGGCAACGGCTTCCACGCTTCGCAGCATGAGCGGTCAAGTGGCGTCGAGTCACAGATGGCGCTGCGATCTTGACGACATGGATCCATCATATGCCGATGCTATGCCGCGTCAGGGGCGTGCTTCGAGCTTCAGGTACCGACTTCGCCAGCATGGCATAAGATTGGTCGATCGCGATCACGGCATACGTTGCGGCATATGGACGCAAACGATGGCAGCGTCTCCGTGCGTCTCTGCTGGCAATTACCGATGCGCCATGCTGCGCTAACGATGGTCGATACATGCGAGATTGGCGCAGCACTATCACGGAATCCTGCTCGCGTCAGGTCACCGCATCACTGCAATCGTCAGTGATCTGTCGTCGACAGGCGCGTCCGATGCAAAAGCGCCATATACCGTTTTCAAGCCACTTACCAGTACGTGCCGCGAACGACTCGGCCTGCGACGAGCCGATATGCGTGATCAACCTGTCCAGATGCGCATGACAACCTGATCGCGCTGCTTGGCGCGGATTACCCCTATCTGGTCGATGCCGATGACGACGATAGCATCATCGAGGTGTTCGAACGTGCCAGAGACGGGGCCGATGGACACGACTGGGTCAAGGCCCGCAAAGCAATGGATGATCTGGCCGCACAACTTTCCCCCGAAAGCATCGCACGCCAATTGGGCTTGATCCTGCGGCCATTGACGGAGTGAGAATGCGGCGACCGGGGCACTTGCAGATCTGACCCGCAGCGTCGCGTCTTATGACGGGCGTTCATGGTCGGGGCCAGTTTCAAAAAAAGCCCCCGCCGCTTGAATCCCCAACGCCGTGATGCGCCGCGCACCTTTCGCGCAGTCCCGGCAGACCACGCAAGGTTGACCCGAGATTGACGCCCGGCGTGAACCTGCTACGAGGCACGTCATGCTGAGCATATTCTCTTCAGACCCTGCCGTTCTTCCTGATCATCGGTCTGGGCTACGGGGCCGGGCGCAGCGGGTTCTTCCCCGAGGTCGCCACGCGCCTGGCTGACGAAGTTCGTCTTCTACTTCGCGCTGTCGGCGATGCTGTTCCGCTTCTCCGCGAACCTGACGCTCGGCGAGGTGCTGAACTGGAATTTCATTCTGGCCTATCTCGCGGCCACGTCGCTGGTCTATCTCGTGGCGACGGGGGTGGCGGTCCTGCGCGGCGTCAGCCTGCAGGAAACGGCGATCGAGGCGCAATGCGCGGTGATCGGCAATGTCGGCTTTCTGGGCGTGCCGATGCTGGCCATGCTGATGGGCGAGGCGGCGATCGGGCCGGTGATGGTGGTGCTGGCGGTCGATCTGATCGTCTTCGGCATCGCTCGATCGTGATCCTGATCACCGGCGTCGCGCGACGGGCGGCTCAGCGTCCGCGATCCTGCGCAGCGTCGGGCTGGGCCTGCTCGAAGAACCCGATGATCGTGTCGATCGTGCTGGGCCTGCGCATGGTCGGGGCTGCGCGCTGCCGATCCCGGGCCCGATCGAACGACTTCCTGCGCATCCTGGGCAACGCCGCCGACGCCCGGCGCGCTGTTCGCCATCGGCGCGTCGCTGGCCTCGAAATCGGCCGAGCGCCTGTCGGTTGCGGGGTGGCTCAGCTTTTGCAAGCTGGTGCTGCACCCGGCGGCGGTGGCCGTGGCGGCGCTGCTGATCTTCGACGTGCGAGCCCTACGCGGCGGCGGTGATGATCGCCGCGGCCAGCCTGCCGGTGGCCGGCAATGTCTTCATGCTGGCGCAGCATTACGGCGTGGCGCCGCAGCGGGTCTCGGCCTCGATCCTGATCTCGACGGTCGCCGCGATCGTCACGGTGTCCGGCTCGTCATCGGCTGGGTCGAGCCAGCTTGACTGCGCAACGACGAGAGGAATACCGCATGGAAACCGATTTCGCGAAAACACGCTGCTTTCGGCGGCGCGCAGGGCGTCTATACGCCACGGCTCCGACGCGCCTGCGGCTGCGACATGACCTTCGGCCTCTTCCTGCCCGCCGAGGCGCAGGATGGCCCCGTGCCGGTGCTGTGGTACCTGTCGGGGCTGACCTGCACGCATGAGAACGCCATGGTCAAGGCCGGCGCGCAGGGCTGGGCCGCCGAGCAGGGCATCGCGCTGGTCTTTCCCGACACCTCGCCGCGCGGCGCCGGCGTGGCCGATGACGAAGCCTTCGATCTGGGGCAGGGCGCGGGCTTCTACGTCAACGCCACGCAAGACGCCCTGGGCGCCGCATTTCCGGATGTGGGATTACGTCGCGGAGGAATTGCCCGCGCCTGCTGGTCGACGCATTTCCCGCTCGACGATGGACCGGCAGGCGATCACCGGGCATTCCATGGGCGGGCACGGCGCGCTGACGCTGGCGATGTCGCTGCCGGGGCGCTTCCGCTCGGTCTCGGCCTTCGCGCCGATCTGCACACCCGACGGGCGGCGACTGGGGCCGCAAGCAGTTCGCCGCCTATCTCGGCGCCGGACGAGGGCGCGTGGGCGGCGCATGATGCCACGCCTGCTGATGCGCGCGAGCGCGGCTTTCGACGGCGCCGGTGCTGGTCGATACCGGGCACGGCCGACCAGTTCCTCGACCTGCTGCGCCCGAGACGCTGGCCGAAGCGATGGCGGCGCGGCGGCAGGCAGGGCACGTTCCGGCTGCAGACGGGCTACGACCACAGCTATTTCTTCGTCTCGACCTTCATGGAGGATCACGTCGCCTTCCATGCCGAGGCGCTGCAGGCGTGAGTGCGCTTTACGTCGACGCCGATGCCTGCCCGGTCAAGGCCGAGGTCGAGCGGGTGGGCACCCGGCACAGGCTGCGCGATGTTCGATGGTCTCCAACGGCGGGCTGCGGCCCTCGGCACAATCCGCTGGTCGAGATGGTGATCGTCGCCGCGACGGCCCCGACGTGGCGGACATGTGGATCGCCGAACACGCCGGCCCGGGCGATGTGGTCGTCACCGGTGACATTCCGCTGGCCGCGAAATGCGTCGACGGCGGGCGCGCAGTGCTGCAAGCATGACGGCGAGGCGTTCACCGCGGCCAATATCGGCAACGCTGCTGGCCACCCGCGATCTGATGGCCGACCTGCGCGCCGCCGACCCCTTCCGCCAGGGCGGCGGCCGCGGTTTCGACCGGGCCGACCGCTCGCGGTTTCTCGACGCGCTGGAACGCGCCGTGCGCAGCGCCGGACATTCGGGCAAGTGAAGGGCTGAAAAGCGGCAGGCAATGCGCGTCGTTTTTCCGCCGTAAAACGTCGTTTATTGAATAATTTTTCCGGCAATGATACGCCGCCCCGATCTTGTATCGATAAAGGAGATCGAAATGGCGCAGTCGAGTTCATTTCTGGACAACGTCTATACCACCGACGGCGGCGAGCATGCGCCGCTACTATGACGACTGGGCCGACAGCTATGACACGGATCTGCGCGAGAACGATTACCGCACGCCGGGCCGACTCGCTGCCGGCGCTCTGCCGCCCACGCATCTCGACGACAGGCACGGCGCCCATCTCCGACTTCGCCCTGCGGAAACGGCGAGCATATCGGGCGTGTTGCCCTGAAAGAGTGCGAGGATTCAGGGCGATCGACGGGCACGCCGAACACCTCGGACCGGCAGCGGCCTGGAGAAAGGCGCGCGCCAAGGGGGCGTATCGCGATCTCTTCCGCGCCGATCCCGATGGGGTTCTCGATACCGGCGGGCGGCAGTACAGGGCGATCGTGGCCGTGGGCGCGATCGGCGCGGGTGCGGCACCGGCCGAGTACATCGACCGCGCCCTCGCGCATCTGGAACCCGGCGGCCTTTTTGTCGTCTCGCTCAACGATCACACGCTCGAGGATCTCGATAGTACCGAGGCGCGATTGACCCGGGCCGTCACTGGCGGGACGGTCGAGAAGGATCATGGCCGAAGACGGCCCGCATCTGCCCGGCGATCGGGCTCGGCGCGCGTGTCTGGGTCGTGCGCCGGCTCTCGATGCCCGGCGGTTCGGTTTTTTCCTGGCGCGACGTGGAAAGCGTGGAAATTCCGTGGTCGTTTGATGATCCCCGGCAAAGGTCGCGACGATTGGTTTTCCTCCAGCGCGACGCACGATAAGGTCATTGTGCAATCACAAAAAGAAAAAACAGGAACTCTCATATGAAACTTGAAAAGATGTCGCTCGAAGAGTTGAAGAAACTCAGGAAAGACGTGGAGAAGGCGATCGAAACCTTCGAAGCACGGCAATTGGCCGAGGCGCGCGAAAAGCTCGAAGTCGGGCTATTCGCTCGAGGCGATCTGGTCGGGCGTCGAAAACGGGCAATGCCAAACGCCTGCCGAAGTATCGTCATCCGGAAAATCCGACCCTGACCTGGACCGGCATGGGCCGCAAACCGGGGTGGTTCATAGAGGCCCTCGATGCCGGCATGAGCAAAGAGGATCTGAAGGTCTGAGACCGGCACGGTAGACCGGGGCGACAGGACCTGTATCACCCCCCGCGGACCGCACCGGGGTCAAACCGGGCGGGATGCGGGGGTTTACAATCCGCGGGCCGTCCGATCATGTGTCGGGAAACGCAGGGATCCCCTGGATCCTCCTCCACCACCGCCACCGTTCAGCGCACGGGCCTCACCGGCGCCGCCTACCGCGGTGGCGGCTGCGCCGCGCTTCTCGATCAACGATGTCGGCATCAAGCTTCCTGTCGGATGCACGATGCGCTGCACCAGATCGTGTTCATCCGCGCGGCTCGTCGCCCTGACCGCGTTCTTCTGCCTGGCGTTCATGCCCTGCGCCGGCGGTCCGCGAGCGTTCTGCGCCACCGGGCGACCCGCCTGGTGCATTTCGTCCGCGGGCTCTGCGTGGTCAGCGCCAACATGTGCCTCTTTCTGGGGCTGGCTGCATTGCCGATCGCCATGCGACGGCGATCTTCTTCATCTCGCCGCTGGTCATCACGGTCTTCTCGTGATCTTCCTGGAAGAGACCGCGGGCATCCGCCGCTGGTCGGCCATCGCCGTGGGCTTTGCCGGCGTGCTGGTGATCGTCAAGCCGGGGACGGCGGCATTCCAGCTCGCCTCGCTGCTGCCGATCGCCGCCGCGTTCCTCTATGCGACGCTGCACACGCTGCACCCGCAAGATCGGCGGCACCGAAAGCGCGTTCACCATGGCCTTCTACATCCAGCTGACCTTCATCATCGCCAGCACGGTGATCGGGCTGGGCCTCGGCGACGGGCGCTTTGCCGGGTCGGGACATCCGTCGCTGGAGTTTCTGACTCCGCGCCTGGTGCCTGGCCGGCGGTGGGCGGATTATCGCGATCCTCGACGCTGCTGGGCGATCCGGGCATGCTGGCGGGGCTTTTCATCAGCCAGGCCTACCGTTTGTCCGAGGCCGCCTTCGCCGCCCCGTTCGAGTACGTCGCCGATGCCGCTGGCGATCATGTGGGGCGCTGCGGTCTTCGGCGCCTGGCCCGATGCGACCGCGTGGATCGGCATCGCGCTGATCATCGGATCCGGTCTTTACCTGCTGTGGCGCGAATCGGTGAACGATGACACGTTGACGGCCGAAACGACGCTGATACCGGCGCTGACATCAGGGAGATCCGCATGAGCCTGACGATCATTCCGTTTGACGAGGGCGAGGCCAATCTCGACTGGCTGGGGCTGTGCGCGGCCTTCAAGGCAGGCCACACGCTGCCGCGCGCCGAGATCGCCGACACCTTCCTCTATCGCGACCCCGACACGCTGCTCAACCGCTCGGCCTGGATCGACGGGATGGGGCTCGCGGTCAAATGTCGCCACGATCTTCCCGGCAATCCCGAGCAAGGGCGATGCCGCGCGATCAACGGGGCGGTGAACCTTTACGACGACGCGAACGGCACGCTGGACGCCCTCGTGGATTTCCACCTGGTGACCAAGTGGAAGACCGCCGGCGACAGCCTGCTATGCCGCGACGCGGCTGGCGCGGCCCGACAGCCGGAACATCCTGATCGTGGGCGCAGGCACGGTAGGCCGGTCGCTATGCGCAGGCCTACGGCAGCGGCCTTTCCCGATGCCCGCTTCACTGTCTGGAACCGCACCCGCGCCAATGCTGAGACGATGGCGGCCGACTGCCCGGGGCTGCAGGTGGCCGACGATCTGGAAGCGCGCTGTGCGCGAGCGCCGATATCGTCACCTCTGCCACGATGTCGACCGAGCCGCTGCATCAATGGGGACTGGTTGCAGCCCGGCCAGCACATCGACCTGATCGGCGCGTTCCGCCCCGACATGCGCGAGGCCGACGACGACCGCTTGCGCCGCGCGCGGATCTTCGTGGACAGCTTCGACACCACCGTCGGCCATATCGGCGAGATCAAGATCCCACTCGAGGCAGGCGCGATCGGGCGTGATGATCTGATTGCAGATTACTACGCGCCCGACGCCTTCCGCCGCCAAGGCGACGACGAGATCACGCTGTTCAAGAATGGTGGCGGCGCGCATCTCGATCTGATGACCAGCCGCTACATTCTCGACGCGTGGCGCGGCCGGGCGTGATCCGGTGCGGCGGTGTCAGCTGCCGCTGATCTGCGCGATCGCCCGGTCCACGAGTCCGTCCAGCCGCAGCCGCGCGTCGTTGATCGCCGCAACATAGCGCTCGATCGGGGCCTCGGCCTCGGGAACGAGCGCGACCAGATCGGGCGCCGTGAGATAGACACCCACGGCAAGGGCGCACGTGATCAGCGCAACCCAGAACCCGGCGCGAAATCGCTGCGCACGGCGGCTGCCATGCGACGGCATGGGCGGTCGATCGTGGCGTCGGGCATCGGGACGCCGCCGCGCGGAGCCGGTTTCGCCGACATCGGGCAGCCGGCCTTGCGGGGCCGGCACGGTCGCGTCGAGCGAGCGATGCGTGACCTGTATGCCGGGATCGGGCAGGGTCGCGTTCCGTGACGCCGGGGCGGGATCTGCGTGCGTTCCGACGTCGCCTGTCGCTTCGGCGGCCCGTCGTGCCCGCTCGCGCGCCGCCTCGCGTGCGCAGGATCTCGGCGACGCCCCGATCCAGACGGCGTTGCGCGGCTTCGGCATGGGGAGGTGCTGCCGGCACATCACCGGGGGCCTCGTCCGGCGCCGGTGAAGACGCGGGCGGTGTGGCCGCGGCGGCCTCGGCGGTCCGGTCCGGTTCGGCGCGCGCCGCGTCGGCCTCGGTCGGCGCCGCCGCCTCGGGGTGCTGCTGCTGCCAGGCCTCGCCGCAGGCCGAGCACTGGACCTCGCGCCCCGCCTCCGGGATCTCGGTCTCGGGCACGTCGTATTGCGCCCCGCAATTCGGGCACGTCAGCCGCATGGTGCCCCCTGTTGTCCTGTGGTCCGGGATCCCGCCGTCGATCCGGCGCCGATTGGCGATACCCTAAGCGCTTCGATCCGCCGGAAAAGAGCGAAGCGAATCGCCTGCCGGCGATTGCACTGCACCGCGGCCTCGCGGCATGAAGCAAGGCGCGACCCGCATCGGGGCCGACCCGCGCCCGCGCCGGGCGATGCGCCAAACGTGAAAGGGACGGACCATGACGGCTGGGCTGCAATGGATTCGATCGCTGCTTTTCCTGGTCAACATCTACGGCATGATGGCCCTCGTGGGGCTGGTGTTCCTGCCCTGGGCGCTGGTCAGCCGCAAGGGCGCGCTCGTCGCCTGCCACAGCTGGTGCCGTTGGGTGCGCTGGACTGCTGCCTGGATGGTCGGCCTGCGCACAGAGGTGCGCGGCACGCCGCCCACCGACGAGGTGCTCGTCGCCGCCAAGCATCAGAGCTTTCTCGATATCATCCTGATCTTCGGCAGCGTCCCCGCCGGCAAGTTCATCATGAAGCGCGAATTGATGTGGGCGCCGGTGATCGGGCAATACGCCCTGAGCATCGGCTGCGTGCCGGTCGATCGCGGCAAGCGCAGCCAGGCGCATCGGCCAGATGGTCGCGGATGTCGCCAAGGGCGCGGCAGGCGCCGGGGCAGCTGATCATCTATCCCCAAGGCACGCGCATCTCGCCGGGGGTCAAGGCACCCTACAAGGTCGGATCGGCCGTGCTTTACCGCGAGCTGGCAGCAGGATTGCGTGCCGGTGGCCACCAATGTGGGCCTGTTCTGGCCGCGCAAGGGCATCCTGCGCAAGCCGGGCTGGCGGTGGTGGAATTCCTGCCGCGGATCGAGGCGGGGCTCGACCGCGCGCAGCTTCATGGCGCGGCTCGAATCCGAGGTCGAGACCGCCTCCGACGCGCTGCTGCAGGAGGCCGGGTTTTCGGACCGAGACGGTCGCGACGCCCGGTTGAGGCCCTGTCCCGCGACCCCGCCCGGCAGACGCGGCACGGCCGGTACAGGCTGTGAAAAGACGGCGTCGGGATGCAGATCGCCCTCGGGCCGCACCCGGGCCTTCTGCGTCAGGTCGATGAGATGCGCCAGCACGTTGCGCGTGGCCGCCGGCATCAGCGCGGCGGGCGTGTCGGTATAGATCCGCTCGGCAAGGCCGGTGGCCGTCGCCGGCCCGTCCTTGAGCGCGGTCACGATCGCGGCCTCGCGCGCCCGCCGATGCGCCATCAGCCAGACCAGCCGTGCGTCGGGATCCGCGATCGCCGCGCCGTGCCCCGGCATGTGCCGCGCCGCCCCCAGACCGCGCAGCTTCTTGCACGAGGCCATGTATTGCGCCAGATCGCCGTCGGGCGGCGACACCACGGAACTGGCCCAGCCCATCACCAGATCGCCGGTCAGCAGAATGTCGCCGCAGGCGAAACACATGTGGTTGCTGAAATGTCCCGGCGTCCAGTGCGCGGTGATCTGCCAGCCATCGCCGCGGATGGTTTCGCCATCGCTCAAGGTCATGTCTGGCTGCAAATCGTGATCGACCCCTTCGCCGCCGCCGGTCAGGCCGCGCTCGGCCAGCGTCTGCATGATCGCGCTGCGCCCCGCACGGGCCTCGCCATAGGCCAGGATCGGCGCGCCGGTGCGATCCGCCAGCCGCGGGGCGAGGGCCGAATGGTCCAGATGGGCATGCGTGACGAAGATGTGGCTGATGCTCTGACCGGGGCGCAGCGCGGCCATGATCGCCTCGAGATGGTCGGCGTCGTCCGGCCCGGGATCGATCACGGCCAGCTGCCGCGTGCCCAGAAGATAGGTGTTGGTGCCCCGAAACGTCATCGGCGACGGGTTGGGGGCCAGCACGCATCGCAACGCGCCGTCCAGTTCCTGCGCGGCCCCGACGGGCGGGGTTGTCCCCTGATCAAGCTGCATCGCTCTTCCTTCCGTGGTCACTTGTGCCTAGGTTTAGACATGATTTTGCGCTGGCTCAAACCTTACCTTCCACGCGGCCTCTATGGCCGGTCGGCGCTCGGCCTGCTGGTGCCGATGATCACCCTGTTGCTTGGTGATGTCCGATCGTGATCGTGCAGCGCCATTTCGAAGGGGTCACCGAGCAGCTTACCCGACAGCATGGCGCGCGAGATCCGAGCTGCTGCGCACCAGCCGAGGATCCCGGCGATCGCCGAGGCCGCTCGGCATCTCGGTGACGCATGTTCCAGCAGGCAGGCGCTGCCGCCGGACAACCTCCGCTGCTGGTACGATCTCTCGGGCATCGTGGTGATCCGCGAGACTGCGCGACCTCGTGCCCGGGTTTCTGTCGGCGTCGAACTGCCCGACGACCGGAACGTGCATGTGTATCTGCGACGACGAGGTCGGACCTGCTGAAGCTCGGCTTCGGACGCCGGCTACGTGTCGGCGCGGCGTCCCTACCTGCTGTTCGTCAACATGATGGGCGTCGGTATCCTGATGACGGTGATCTCGTTCGTCTACATGCGCGCGCAGCTGCGCCCGATCACCGATCTTGCCGAGGCCGCCGAGGCGTTCGGGCGCGGGCGCCACGTGCCCTACCGACCGAAAGGCGCGACAGAGGTGCGCGCGGCGGGCCGGGCCTTTGTCGACATGCGCGCCCGGATCGAGCGGCAGATCGAACAGCGCACGCTGATGCTGTCGGGGGTCAGCCACGACATGCGCACGCCGCTGACGCGGCTGCGTCTGTCGCTCGCCATGCTGGACGAGGACGAGGCCGAACCGATGCGCCGCGATGTCGAGGACATGGAGCGGCTGCTCGACGGCTTTCTCGATTTCGCGCGTGGCGCGCAGGAGGGCACGGCAGAGCCGCTCGACCCGGTCGCGCTGGTCAGGCAGGTTGTCGCGGACATGCAGCGCGCGCGCATCCCGGTGGTGCTGCACGAGGCCTCGGGCGAGGGGCAGGTCAGCCTGCGCGCGCTCGCGATGCGGCGGGCGCTGGAAAACCTCATCAACAACGCCGTGCGCTACGGCACCCGCGCCGAGGTGTCGGTCATGCTGACCGACGCGGCGCTGCGCATCCGGGTCGAGGATGACGGGCCGGGCATCGCGCCCGAGGATCGCGGCGAGGCGATCAAGCCCTTCACGCGGCTCGAGCCTGCGCGCAACCAGAACCGCAGCACAGGGGTCGGACTGGGTCTGTCGATTGTCATCGACGTGGCCCGCGCGCATGGCGGCACATTGCGGCTGGGGCAAAGCGACCGGCTTGGCGGGCTCTGCGCGGATATCGTGATCGCGCACCTGAACCCGGCTCTGCGATGTGGGGATTTCGGCCCGGGTGAAGGGTCGAAACGCTGCCCCGGCGCGAAATCAACGCGCGACGCGCGATCTCCTGTCCGGCGCCCGGCGGCTCACCCCGCGCGCCGCTCCTCGAAGCTGAGCGCAATGAAGGTCGGCATGTGATCGCCCATCCCGACGATCTTGCCGTTCTGATCCGACGCGCCGTTATCGCCGCCGCGCCCCGCTCCGCGTCGCCGCGAGGGGCGATTGGCGGGGCCGGCCGCGCAGGCGTGCGCCTCCGCGGTCGCCTCAGGCGCCGGGGCGGGTTGTGGCTCCGGCGCGGGGGCCTGTGGCTGGGTCCGGCGCGGGCGCCGGCGTCTGGGCTGCCTGGCGGGTTCCGGCGTGGCGGCCTGCTCCGGCACGGCGCCTCCGCAGCTTCCGCGACAGGGCTGTCCTCGGGCGCGGCCTGCGTCTTCTTGCGGCTGACCCTGCGGCTGCGGCTCTTGCCGGCTGGCGGCGCTTGTCCGCGCGATGCCTGCGGCCGCCTCGTCGCGCTCGGGCTCTTCGGTGGTGCTGGGCGTCACCGGGTTTTCAAGCCGGGGGATGTCCTTTTGCAGCAACGCCTCGATGGCGGCGAAATTCTTTTCGTCCTTCGGGTTGCAGATCATCAGCGCCTTGCCGGCCAGTCCCGCCCGTCCGGTGCGCCCGATCCGGTGCACGTAATCCTCGGGATGTCCGGGGACATCGAAGTTGAACACGTGGCTGACCGCCGGCACGCTCAGCCCGCGCGCCGCGACATCCGAGGCCACCAGAAACTTCAGCTCTCCGGCGCGGAACGCGTCCAGCGTGCGCGTGCGCTGACTCTGTTCGAGGTCGCCGTGGATCGGCGCGGCATCATAGCCGTGCTTCTTCAGCGACTTGGCGACGGCGTCCACATCGATCTTGCGGTTGCAAAAGATGATGGCATTGGTGCAGCCCGCGCCCTCGCGGTCGATCAGGGTGCGCAACAGCGCGCGCTTTTCGGTGTCGGCGCGGTCCCGGCGCGAGGGTTTGGCCATCACCACGCCCTTCTGATCGTCTCGGAGGCGGCTTGCTCGCGAC
>JAXHLV010000009.1:0-53577 GCA_034521935.1 Roseovarius sp. | reverse complement strand
GAAAATAGTGTCGTGGATGGCGACTTCGCCGACCTGGCACAGGGTGACCCGGTCGAACTGGTCGTGCAGACCGAGGAAAGCGCGATAGGGCCTCAGGCGAGCACCGTCCCGCCGCGATCGGCGCAATGGAATACGACCCCGGACAGTGACGGTGCCTCGTCCCCAACCAGACTGGCGAGTTGCGTTGTCCATCCCCCCAAAGCGGCATTGCCCTTTTGAAGCGGAAGGGAGGAGAATATGGTGAAACACCAGCACGACGGCGACCGATTGAAGCGATACCGCGAGAGGCGTGACTTTTCGCAGAGCCCGGAACCCCGCGGTGGGCGCGGCAGCGCATCGGAAAAACCCGTCTTCGTGATCCAGAAGCATGACGCCAGCACCCTGCATTACGACCTTCGGCTGGAGGTGGGCGGCGTGCTGAAAAGCTGGGCTGTCCCGAAGGGGCCATCCACCGACCCGCGCGAGAAACGGCTCGCCATCGCGACCGAAGACCATCCGCTTGATTATGCCGATTTCGAGGGGGTGATCCCCGAGGGCGAATATGGCGCCGGGACGGTCCTTGTCTGGGATCGTGGCACCTACGAGAACATCACCGAGCCCGAGGATGGCCTGCGCCCGATGCCCGAGGCGCTGGCAGACGGGCACGCCCTGGTCCGGCTCTCCGGCGAGAAGATCCGTGGTGGTTATGCCTTGCAGCGGATCGATGACGACGCGGATCAATGGCTTCTGATCAAGATGGACGACGAGGCTGCGGACGCGCGGCGAAACCCCGTCTCCACCGAACCGGATTCGGTGGTTTCGGGCCGCGACCTTGACGGGATCGCAGCGGGCGAGGATGGATGAGCGGCAGCGACGATATCGCGGCGCTGGTCGCGGACCTGCCCGACAGCGCGCATCCGGACTGGATAGCGCCCATGCTCGCCGTGTTGACCGACGCGCGGTTTTCCGACCCGGACTGGATCTTCGAGCGCAAGCTCGACGGTGTGCGGCTGCTGGTGTTTCGCGACGGCGACCGGATCCGGTTGATGACCCGGAACCGCAACGTGGTGAACGATACCTATCCCGAACTGATCGAGGCGCTGGCCCAACAGCCCGCCCGGGACTTCGTCGCCGATGGCGAGGTCGTGACCTTCGATGGAGACCTGACCAGCTTCTCGCGCCTGCAGGACAGGATGCAGATCACCGACCCGGACAAGGCGCGCGCGAGCGGCATCGTGGTGTATCTCTATCTGTTCGACCTCCTCCACCTTGACGGCCACGACCTGACACGTCTGCCGCTTCGGCGACGGAAATCATTGCTCCGGCGGGCGCTGCGCTTCGACGATCCGCTCCGGTTCACGCCGCATCGTAACGAGGATGGCGAGGCGTTCTTCGAACGGGCTTGCGCGAAAGGGTGGGAGGGTCTGATCGCAAAGGATGCGACCGCGCCTTACAGCCACGGCCGCTCGCGCGACTGGCTCAAGTTCAAATGTGCAAGGGGGCAGGAACTGGTGATCGGCGGGTTCACGGAGCCCAAGGGGGACCGCGTGGGATTTGGCGCGCTCCTTCTGGGGTATTTCGAGGATGGCAAACTAAGGTATGCGGGAAAGGTGGGCACCGGCTTCGACGATGCCTTCCTTGAGCAGTTCCGCAAGACTCTGGAGAAGCGCCGCCGCGAAACGCCGCCCTTTGACGACGCGGTCGACGAAGACGCGATCTGGGTCCGCCCCGATCTGGTGGCCGAGATCGGTTTTACCGAATGGACCGGGGCAGGGCGGCTGCGCCACCCGCGTTTCCTTGGCCTGCGGCAGGACAAGGCCGCCGAGGATGTCATCCGCGAGGTGCCGGACGCATGAGCACGAAAACCCTCACGGTCGGCGGGCGCGATGTCGAGATTTCCAACGCTGCCAAGGTGCTTTTCCCGGGTGACGGGATCACCAAGCTCGATCTTGCCGAATTCTATGCGAAGATCGCCGAGACCGCGCTGCCTCATTACCGCGACAGGCCTGTCACCATGCAGCGTTTTCCAGACGGGATCGAGGCGGACGGGTTCTTCCAGAAGAACGTTCCCGACCACTTCCCCGACTGGATCGAGCGGGCGGAGGTGCCCAAGGAAGGTGGCACCGTCACGCATGCCGTCGTGACCGAGGCGGCCACCCTCGTCTATCTGGCGGATCAGGGCTGCATCACGCCGCATCTCGCGCTGGCCCGGACCGGAGCGCTCCGCAAGCCCGACCGGATGGTGTTCGACCTCGACCCGTCGGACAACGATTTCGGCAAGGTGCAGGAGGTGGCCCGGGCGATCAAGGCGGCGCTCGATCAGCGGGCCATGCCCAGCTTCGTGGCCACAACCGGCTCGCGCGGGCTGCACATCGTGCTGTCGCTCGATGCCTCGGTCGAGGTCGAGCGGCTGCGGCCCTTTGCCCGCGCGCTGGCCGAGGAGGTCGCCGAGGCGCATCCGGCGCTCGCGACCACCGAACAGCGCAAGGCGAGGCGGGGCGACAAGGTTCTGATCGATACCTTCCGCACGGCTTACGCCCAGACGGCCGTCGCGCCATATGCCGTCCGCGCCCGCCCCGGCGCGCCGGTGGCGACGCCTCTGCGTTGGCCCGAAGCCTTCGCCTCGGACATGGCACCGGATCGCTACACCATCGCCTCGATCTTCCGGCGTCTCGGCCAGGTCACGGACCCTTGGGCAGGCATTGATGACGATCCGCTGGACGCCACAAGGTTGGCCGAGGGCTGTTGAACGGAGTTTCGCCATGAGCACGGCAACCAAGGGACTCGGCGATGCACCGTGACAGCGCAGGGCGTTTCTCTTTTCTGCCTGGCAATCATGTCTGTCCACGCGGCACTCTTGGTAACGCTGCCTCGCACGATGGTGGAGGTTTGAAAGATCAAGTCGATCTGGCAAAATACGGCGCAGAAGGCATGGAATTCACGCGATGCTTACAAGTATTGCTGTGAGCCCCAGCAGATTGAGACCGAGGGCGACACGGGGGCGACACGGGGACGTGAACCGTTCCCCAATTACAGCCTACATAGCAGCAGCCCTCTAAAATCATGGTCGGGGCAAATGGAGAAGTGGGCATATGTCCAAAGAAGCCGATCTCGATCCCGACGAAGAAAAACAAGCCAATGAATACGAAGGTGTGCCGTCATCCGTCATATTCGAGGCGATCCGCCGAGAAGGAGAGCGCGAGCTGTCGCGCCCCACCAGTGCGCTCTGGTGGTCTGGCGTTGTCGCGGGCTTGGCGATCAGCACATCGGTGCTGGCCAAAGGATTCCTCGCCTCGATCCTGCCCCATGCCGACTGGGCTGCGGGCATCTCGAATCTCGGTTACACGGTCGGTTTTCTGATCGTTATTCTCGGTCGGATGCAACTCTTCACCGAGAACACGATCACTCCGATCCTGACCCTGTTCCTCGCGCCGACGCAGGCCAACTTCATGCAGATCGCGCGGCTCTGGGGGATCGTGTTCGCGGCGAACATGCTGGGCTGTCTGGCGGCGGCGCTGGTGCTGGTCTACGGCCAGATCCTGCCGGAGGCGCGGTTCGAGGGTATCCTGTCCGTCTCGCGCCATTATGCAGAGGCAACGCCCTTCGAGCATTTTTTCTGGGGCATTCCGGCGGGCTTTTTAATCGCGGCGCTGGTCTGGATCCTGCCGCGGATGGAAAGCGCGGGCGAGGTGCTGATGATCGTGATCATCACCTACATCATCGGTCTCGGTGGCATGTCGCATGTGGTGGCGGGCTCGACCGAGCTGTTCGTACTCGTCGTCAGCGGTGAGATGGGGATCGGTTCGGCGATCCTCGGCGGCATTATTCCAGCCTTTGCCGGTAACGTCTTGGGAGGTAGCGGTATATTCGCGGCGCTCACCTATGCGCAGGTCCGCGAGGAGATTTGAGGCGCAGGCTGCGCCTCAATGTTCCTGCACGTTTTTGAGACTGCACGCCAGCGGCGCGCGCGAAATGCATCCCCGCCATGTTGGTCGGGGTCGGCATGATGAAACGTCCCACGCCGTTACGCGCCTCGCCCTTCTTGATCTGCGCTGTGTTCGTACCGGTGATCGTGGCGAAGGCTGAATTTATCAGATCGCTTATCGCGGATCGAATTTTCCGACCGGAATTTTCAGGTAGCTGTGCCCATCGGCCTCGGCCTCGGGCAGGCGCCCGCCGCGGATGTTGACCTGAAGCGCCGCCAGCATGCGCGCGGGCAGGGGCAGGGTCGCATCGCGCGCCTCGCGGGTGGCGATGAACTCGGCCTTGCCGATCCCGTCCTTGACATGCCGGTTGCGCAGGCGGTGCTCGGCCACGGTCGCCATGTATTCGGGCGCGGCACCGTCGGCCGGGTAGTCGTGGCCGATGTAAAGCCGCGTGTCGCCCGGCAGATCGAGGATCGCACGCAGCGAATGCCAGCAGATCTTCGGTGCTGCCGCCCGGAAAATCGGCCCGGCTGGTGCCGCTTTCGGGCATCATGAGCGTGTCGTGCACGAAGGCCGCGTCGCCCGCGACATAGGTGATCGAGGCCAGCGTGTGCCCGGGCGAGAACATCACCTTGACGGGGATCTCACCGACCATGAATTCGTCACCTTCGGCGAACAGACGGTCCCATTGCGACCCGTCCGTCGGGAAATCCTCGCCGAGATGGTACAGGTCTTTCCAGAGTGTCTGAACGCCGGTCACCTTTTCGCCGATGCCGGTGGGTGCGCCGAGTCTCTTTGACAGGTAGGGGGCCGCGCTGAAGTGATCGGCATGGGGGTGCGTGTCGAGGATCCAGACCACCTCGAGCCCCGCGTCGCGGATATAGGCCAGGATCTCGTCGGCGCTTTCGGTCGTGACCGCCCCGGCCTCGGGATAGAAATTCCAGACCGGATCGACGATGGCGGCCTTCTTCGTCCGGGGGCAATGAAAGACGTATTGCAGGCTGCCTGTCGGTCTGTCGAAGAAGGCGCGGATGTCAGGGGTCATGGGTGTTTCCTTGGTTGAGTGTGTCAATGCGCCAGCACGAGCATCTGGAAGGCCATCATGGCGGAGAAGGCCAGCGTCACTGCTGTGGCGGCTGAGCCGCTGTCGACCTTCTCCAGCGCGTCGGGGAAAAGCTCCGAGAACACCATCCAGATCATCGCGCCCGGCAGCCAGACCCAGGCCCGACCGGCAGGAACGGGCGGAATGTTTCGACAAACAGATAGGCGGGCGCGGCCATGATCGGCTGCGGCAGGCTGGTGAAGATCGCCCAAAGTGCGG
This sequence comes from Roseovarius sp., assembly GCA_034521935.1. GTDB lineage: Bacteria > Pseudomonadota > Alphaproteobacteria > Rhodobacterales > Rhodobacteraceae > Roseovarius. Next base: position 48,351 of record JAXHLV010000009.1, on the reverse strand, counting down.
CCTTCCAGACCGGCGTGCCGCGCGGCACCAGCACCAGCGCGATGGCCAGCCCCTCGGGCACGTTGTGAAAGGCGATGGCCGTGGTGATGTAGGCGCCCAGCCCTTCGGACCCGGCGAAGGAGACGCCGACGCCCACGCCCTCGGCGAAGGAATGCGCGGTCATGATCCCGAGGATCAGCAGCGCCTTGGCCGCGCCCGCGCCCTGCAGGTCGGCCACCTCCACGTCGCCCGCGCCCGACAAGCAGCCTGTCGGCAACGACGATCGCGCCGAGGCCCACGAGCACGCCCACAAGTGTCAGCGTGATGTCGAGCGACACGCCCTCGGCAATCAGGCTGTGGCTTGCGGCAAGCATCAGGCCGGCAGCGACCGCGTTCGACCAGCCGACGGTGCGCTTGCCCAGTTTCTTGACGAACAGGAACGGCAGCGCCCCCGCGCCGGTCATGATCGCCGTGAGAAGCGCCGCGGCGATGACGATCCAGAGAGATGTTTCCATCACGTGCCCCGGGAGGAGTTCATATTACGAAGAATCCGCCTCAATCTCGTCCCACGCGCCGCTCCTTCGCTTCGGGCGCGCCAACGGTAACGCACCTTGTGCGAATCCTGCAAGCCCGAAGGGCGACCGATGAAGGCCGTCCTGGATTACGATCTGAATCGCGACATGGCGCTGTTGAAAGCGTTCGACATGCTGTCCCACGCCTTGTCGAAGCCCGCCTTCATGTCGTCCCAGGCATCGTCGCCGGCCTCGCGCATCTCCTTGAGCTTGGCCTCCGCCTCGTCGCGCTGCTTGCGCGCCTCGTCGAGCTGCTTCTGGGCCTCGATCTTCGCATCGGCCTCGGCCTCGTCGACCTTGGCTTTCATCTTCTCGATCTCGGCGTTCCATTGATCGATGCGGGCCTTTGCCTTCTCGATGTACTGTTCGCGCTCGGACATTCATATTCTCCTTTTGATATTGATCAGGCAATTGTTCAAGCTGCACCTTCAGGCATTTAACGAGTTTGCCGCATTGATATCGAGTTAATGACCGTTTACCACTTCCATGCTGTCGCTCGGAATGATGGAGGATGAATCGTTGTCATAAACGCAAAAATAACGCTTCCGGTCGGAGACGTCGCTCGCGACTCTGTTCGCGACATCATCTTGAACCAGACCGGGTTTACCGGAGAGCAAAAAGCTCGGAAGGTAAGCTGACCTGCAACGAACCGATCCGCAGCGCTGCCCCGTTTTCCATCTCCCATCTTGCCGGGGCCAGACGACCATATCGGTCTGTTGCAAAACTTTTACATTCCATTCGTAGACCTGTCACACACCGTCGTTAAGCGGGCTGTGAGCTTACCAAACCTGACAGGAGGATATCTGCTCATGCGTACCCTTACCTTCACCACTGCCGCTGCTGCCCTTGCGGTCGCTCTGCCGGGCTTTGCCCTGGCGCAAGACGACGCCGTCCAGGTCGACGGTTCGTCGACCGTGTTCCCGGTCTCCGAGGCCTTTGCCGAGGAATACCAGATCGCAACCGGCAACCGCGTTGTCGTGGGCCTTTCCGGCACCGGCGGCGGCTTCAAGAAGTTCTGCCGTGGCGAGACCAGCTTTTCCGGCGCGTCGCGCCCGATCAAGACCTCGGAAGCGGAAGATTGCGCCGCGAACGGCATCGAGTTCCTCGAACTGCCGGTCGCGATGGACGCGCTCGCCGTCATCGTGCACCCCGACAACCCGATCAACTGCATGACCGTCGAAGAGATCGCGACGATCTACGAGACCGAAGCGCAGGGCGAGATCACCAACTGGAACCAGGTGAACCCCGAGTATCCCGATGCCGAGATGGGCCTCTTCGGTGCCGGCACCGATTCGGGCACCTATGACTACTTCACCTTCGCCATGATCGGTGAAGAGGGTGCGTCGCGCGGCGATTACACCGCGACCGAGGATGACAACATCACCATCCAGGGCGTGTCGGGCGACCCCTACGGCATCGGCTTCCTTGGTCTGGCCTATGTCGAAGAGAACCGCAGCCGCGTGAAGCCGCTGGAAATCTCGTACAACGGCGGCGAGTGCGTTGCACCGACCACCGAGACCGCAGCGTCGGGTGAGTATCAGCCGCTGACGCGTCCGCTGTTCATGTATGTGAACGCGGATCACCTCGACACCGTGGCGAACGTCGAAGACCTCGCCATGTTCATGTTCAACGAGGATGTTGCACCGGAACTCGTGGCGTCGACCGGCTATCTGGCGCTGCCCGACGAGGCGTTCCGCCTGGGTCAGGAAAAGATCAAGGCCCGCAAGACCGGGTCGTTCTTTGACGGCGGCTCCAAGGTCGGCGTGACGCCGGACGACCTGCTGGCTGCCAACTAAGCGCTGGCCATCATTGCGGCGGGTCTTCGGGCCCGCCGCTTTTTCCATTCTGGACAAGCGAGGTCGCCGTGGCCGTCAAATCCATTCCCAGCTCAGCCGAACTCATCAACAGCGGTTTCGTCAAAAGACGGCGGCTGATTGCCCGCATAATGAACGTGTTCCTGTTCCTGTGCGCCGCGCTGTCGGTATTCGTCACATTCGCCATCGTCTACGTGCTCGTCCGCGATTCGTGGGATTTCTTCGTCCACGTGCCGCTGACCGACTTCCTGTTCGGCACGATGTGGACGCCGGTCTTCGCCGATCCGCAATTCGGGGTTCTGCCGCTGCTGGCGGCGACATTGCAGACGGCGGGCCTTGCGATGATCATCGCCGTGCCCTTCGGCCTGATCATGGCGATCTATCTCAGCGAATACGCCAAGCCCGCGGTGCGCGAGACGATCAAGCCCGCGCTCGAGATGCTCGAGGCGGTGCCCACGGTGGTCTATGGCTATTTCGCGCTTCTGGTGATGACGCCGTTCCTGCAACAGCTCATTCCGGGCCTCAAGGGGATCAACCTGCTGGTGCCCGGCATCATTCTGGGCATCATGATCCTGCCTTACGTGGTCTCGGTCTCCGAGGACGCGATGCGCGCCGTGCCCAACAGCCTGCGCGAGGGCGGCTATGCGCTCGGCATGGCGAAATGGCAGGTGGCGACCCGCATCGTCATTCCCGGCGCGTTTTCGGGCATCACTGCGGCCTTCATCCTCGGCATGTCGCGCGCGGTGGGCGAGACGATGGTGCTGGCGGTCGCCGCCGGACAGAACCCGAACCTGACATGGGACCCGCGCGAGGGGGCCGCGACGATCACCGCCTATATCGTGCAGATGAGCCTCGGCGACGTGGCGCATGGCTCGATCGCCTACGAGTCGATCTTCGCCGTGGGGCTGCTGCTGTTCGTCATCACGCTGGCCTTCAACGTCATCGGCTTCTACCTGCGCCGCAAATTCCGCGAGGCATACTGAGATGGTTACCACAACCGAAGGATCCCTTGGCACCGCCGCCAAGACGCATCAGGACGCGTTCGACGCCGTCGCGCGCGCCAAGAAGAAAGACATCATCTTTGCCACCGGCGGGCTGATCGTCATGGCCATCGCGATGACGCTGCTGCTGACGCTGATCGGCGATCTGGTCATTCGCGGGGCGGCGCGCATCAGCTATGACTTCATGACCAGTTATCCGTCGCGCCTGCCCGAGCGCGCGGGCATCCTGTCGGCTTGGGTGGGATCGCTGTATGTCATGCTGGTGACCGCCTTTCTCGCCATTCCCATCGGGGTCGGCGCGGGGCTTTACCTCGAGGAATACGCCAAGAAGGGGTGGGTGTCGAACTTCATCGAGATCAACGTCTCCAACCTCGCCGGTGTGCCCTCGATCATCTACGGCCTGCTGGCGCTCGGCCTCTTCGTCTACGGGTTCAACTTCGGCAAGACGATCCTCGTGGCCGGCATGACGCTGGCGCTGCTGATCCTGCCCATCGTGATCGTGTCGACCCGCGAGGCGGTGCGCTCGATCCCCAAGATCATCAAGGAAGGGGCCTACGGCCTCGGGGCCGATCAATGGCAGGTGATGTGGAACTACATCATTCCGGCGGCGCGACCCGGCATCCTGACCGGGGCCATCGTGGGCCTCAGCCGCGCCATCGGCGAGACCGCGCCGATCATCACCATCGGCGCGCTGACCTTCATCGCCTTCCTGCCGCCGCCGCCCGTGACAGGAGAGTTCCCGTTCCTCTCCTTCGCCTGGCTCAACGACGGCTTTACCGTGCTGCCGATCCAGATGTTCAACTGGACGTCCCGACCGCAAGCCGATTTTCACATCGCCGCCGCCGCGACCGGTGTGGTGCTGATTGCGCTGACCTTCTCGCTCAACGGCATCGCCATCTGGATCCGCTATCGGCTCCGCAAAGGACACAGGAACTGACCCATGAATAATGACAACATGACCGCCGAAAAGACCGACGCCGAGATCGAGAAAACCCGGCTCCACGATGAGCGCGAGGCGGCCATGCCGCCCCCGATCAAGCCGGCGGCAGAGCGCGACGCGCTGCGCGCCCGGCTCGAGGATTTCAGCTTTTTCTACGCGGACGGCTTTCAGGCGATCAAGAATGTCGACATGCCGATCCTCGACCGCAAGGTGACATCGATCATCGGTCCCTCGGGCTGTGGCAAGTCCACCCTCTTGCGCAGCCTCAACCGGATGCACGATCTCTATCCGGGAAACCGCTACGAGGGGCGCGTGATCCTGGAGCCCGAGGGCGAGAACCTGATCGGCCCCGAGTCCGATCCGACCCTGGTGCGGCTGCGCATCGGCATGGTGTTCCAGAAGCCCAACCCGTTCCCCAAGTCGATCTACGAGAACGTCGCGGCCGGCCTGCGCGTGCGCGGCATCAAGAACCGCCAGGTCATCGATGAGGCGGTGGAAAGCGCGCTGAGGCGCGCGGCCGTCTGGGACGAGACCAAGGACAAGCTCAATGGCTCCGCCAGCGACCTGTCCGGCGGCCAGCAACAGCGCCTGTGCATTGCGCGCGCACTCGCCCCCAACCCCGAGATCCTGCTTCTGGACGAGCCGACCTCGGCGCTCGACCCGATCGCGACCGCCAAGGTCGAGGATCTGGTGCAGGAACTTTCGGACTCGGTGACCATCGTGATCGTGACCCACAACATGCAGCAGGCGGCGCGCATCTCGCACCGGACGGCCTTCATGTATATCGGCGAGCTGATCGAGTTCGGCGAAACCAACCAGATTTTCACCAATCCCAGGCACCCCCGGACCGAAAACTACATCACCGGACGCTACGGCTGAGATCACGCATGACCGATAATTCGCACCTGCTCAAGTCGTTCGACGCTTCGCTTGAAGGCCTGCTTATGGCCTTCAAGCGAATGGGCGATCTCGCGTCCGAAAACTGCGCGGTCGCGACGAGGGCGTATCTTGCGGCGGATGATTCCCTCGCCCTCGAGGCGGTCAACCGCGATCTCGATATCGACGAGGCATTCGAGCAGCTTCGCGCCGACTGTTTCGACATCCTGCTGCGGTTTCAGCCGGTGGCGAAGGACCTGCGGCTCGTCATGGGAATCGAGCACGCGGTCGGCGATCTGGAGCGCGCGGGCGATCACGCCAAGAATATCGCAAGGCGCGTCATTTCAATCCCGGATGCTGCGATTGCCAATGGCGATGCCCACGCCGTCGAGGAACTTTCCGGGATCGTGTCCAAAGCCATCGACCTCAGCGTGACCGCGATGATCGAACGCTCGGCCGCCGATGCCAAGCGGGTCATCGCCTCCGACGCCAAAATCGACGCCCATAACGAGGCGATCTTCGACGCGGCGATGGTCGCGCTCAGGAAACACCCCAAGGATGCGCACAAGCACGTGCAGCGCCTGTTCGTGGCAAAGGGTCTCGAACGGATCGGTGACCACGCCACGAATATCGCAGAGGAAGTGCTGTTCCTCACGCGTGGTATGCCGCCGGGAGCCACGAGAACGGGCCAGGATTTTGGATGACGCAGGCAGCCAGTGCCCCGTCGCTTACCGCGAAAATCCTTGTTGTCGAGGATGAGCCGGGACAACGGGAGCTGCTTGCCTACAATTTGCAATCCGAGGGCTGGATCGTCTACCAGGCGGGCGATGGCGAAGAGGCTCTGCTCATGGCAGAGGACGTCCGTCCCGACGCCATCGTGCTTGACTGGATGCTGCCCGGCATGTCCGGTCTCGATGTCTGCCGCAACCTCAAGGTTCGGCCCGCGTTCCGGTCGGTTCCGATCATCATGCTGTCCGCGCGCGCGGACGAGACGGACAAGGTGCGCGGCCTCGAAACCGGTGCTGACGATTACGTCCCCAAACCTTACATGATCGCGGAACTGATCTCGCGGATTCGTGCCAACCTGCGCCGGGTGCGTCCTACCGTCATGGGCGACGTTCTGACATTCGGTGAAATTACGCTTGACTCAGAATCTCATCGTGTCCGCTTGAACGGCGATCCGGTACATCTCGGCCCAACCGAGTTCCGTTTGTTGGCAACCTTGATAGAAAAGCCCGGCAAGGTCTGGAGTCGCGAGGCTTTGCTGGACAGGGTCTGGGGACAGGATATCTATGTCGATTCAAGGACGGTCGATGTCCATATCGGGCGTCTGCGCAAGGCGCTCAAGCAGACCAATACCGAGCACCCCGTCCGAACTGTGAGAGGCGCGGGATACGCGATTGGATGAAGTCTGTCCCGAGACGGTTCCGACCGCGAAAGACGCGACTGCGCACTGCTGCCGCGGATGTAAGGTTTCCGTGCGGCAGCGTATCTATGGAATCGCCCGTGGAACATTGAAGCGCAGAGATCGATTGCCCGTCTTTTTCACGAGGGTGTGCTGAAGCGGCGTGACCGGAGGCTTGTGGGCGGTTTGGGCGGCTCCGTCGGGCGTGCCGGGAGTAGTGTTGGCACCTGCGGGCTGCGTTTCGTTTCTGGGGCAAACTCTGTGGCGCTCGAGCCTCCTTTGCGGGTGTCGGCGTCTGTTTGCGCCCACGCCTGACTGTGCTTTCCTGATGCATCGCCTCAGGTCGGCGGCATTTCAGTCCTCGACAGGGGCTGCCTGCGGCAGGAACGGCGATGGCTCCCCCACAGACACGAGGCTCAGACGGTGCATCGCCCGCGTGCAGGCCACGTAGAGCATGTTGCGGTCCATCTCGGTGGAGAACACCTCGACGCTTGCATCCGCCACGATCACGCGGTCGAATTCCAGCCCCTTGGCAAGGTGTGGCGTGCAGACCAGCAGACCGGTGGAAAACCCCGCGCTGCCCTCTTCGAGCAGGCGGGCGTCGGTGCCGGCGTCGCGCAACGCCTTGTGCAGGCGTTTCGCCTCGCCTTGCGTCTTGGCGAGGATCGCAAGCGTGGTGTGATCGGAGCCCCTGAACTCCTCGATCATCGCGGTTGTCCGCGCGAGCGCCTCCTTGCGGCTGTCGACGATCTGCACATCCGGCACCGGCCCGTGCCGCTCCATCGCGATCAGGTCGGGGTTGGGCGAGATTTGCAGGGCGAACTGCATGATCTCCCATGTCGAGCGATAGCTCTTGTTGAGGGTCACGCGATGCGCGCCGTCAAGCACCGCCTCGATCCGCTCGGGCGTCGAGGCGCTGTAGGGGTTCACCGATTGCGTGGCATCGCCGAGGATCGTTTTCCGGCAGGGGAAAAGCCGTGCGAGAACAGCGTATTGCACCGGGGTGTAATCCTGCATCTCGTCCACGAGCAGGTGCTTGACGCCGTCATAGGGGCTCTCGACCCCTTCGGTCAGCATCTTGAGGTAGATGAGCGGGAACACGTCGGCATAGTCAAGCTTGCCGCCCTTGGGAGCAAAGAGGTCGGGGCGGTCGAGCCAGTCGTAGAATTCCTTGTAGGCCTTGCGCAGGGTGGTGCGGTTGACCATGCCGCGCACCGCCTTGCGGATGACCGCGCGTTCCTCCTTGCGCAGCTCGATATTGTATTGCGATTCAAAGGCCTGGATCGCCTGATTGCCGGTGGTTGTGATGCGTTCGGCCATCGGCAGGCGGCGCAGGCGCTGCCATGTCTGCTCGAACACGAAGCCGGGCAGGGGGCGCTTGCGGATCACGAGGTCATCGGGCTGAAAAGACGTCTTTTCAAGGTGTTGCGCATAGGATTCGATCTGGCGCAGGAAATCCGGCGCGGCCTTGGCGCGGATGCGCTCCTTGGTGGCGTCGTCGTCGGTCTCGAGCAGGCGGGCGGTTTGCTCGAAGAAGCTTTGAAAGCGTATCTTGTCGCCAAGTATCTGATGCGCAAGGGTTTCCATGCCGATCTCGGGCACGGTTTCCTCGCCCAACTCGGGCAGGACGTTGCCGATATAATCGGCAAAGACCCGGTTGGGCGAGATGATGAGGATATCGGACGAGGTGAGCGTGTCCTTGAACCGGTAGAGCAGGAAGGCGATGCGGTGCAGCGCGATGGAGGTCTTGCCCGACCCGGCGACCCCCTGAATAATCAGCGTTTGCGCATCGGCATCGCGGATGATCGCGTTCTGGTCGCGCTGGATGGTGGCGACGATGTTCTTCATGCCCTCGTCGCTGGCGCGGGCCAGTTCGTCTTGCAGAACGTCGTCGACGATGTTCACGCTGACATCGAGCATGAACTCCATCTCGCTGTTTTTAATACGAAATTGCCGCTTGAGCACAAGCTCGCCGGGGATCGTGCCGGACGGGGCCTGATATTGCGCGGGGCCGGTCTCGAAATCGTAAAACAGCGACGAGACCGGCGCGCGCCAGTCATAGACCCACGCCTCCTGCGTGTCCTCGTCGCGGAAATCGTGGATGCCGATGTAGTGGGGCACGGTCTCGTTCCGCCCCTCGCGGCGGAAATCGAACCGCCCGAAATACGGCGATTTCCGAAGCTTTTCAAGCTTTTGCGCCTGCACGCGCAGCACGTCCGAAGAGCGCATCATCTGGTCGATGGATTGCCGCATGGCCGCCTTGTCGAGGTGGTCCATGTCGCGGCGGTGCTCCCACATGTGGTCGTGGGCGGCCTGTATCTCGTGGCGGTACTCCGAGAGCCGGGAGGCGATCGTGGTGAGGTTCGCGTCGATGCACGAGAGGCACTCTGCAAGACGTCGGTATTCTGTCGGTTTTTCGTCGGTCATGACGGCGGCATGTGGAGGAAACGCAGCCGGGTTGCAAGCGCCCTGCGCGCGGGCATGGCACCGCGCTTGACAACCCCGCGCGCGGGGGCGAGACACCGCGCCATGATGATGACCCTTTTGCAGGTGGCGGCAGGCGGCGCGATAGGCGCGGTGATGCGCTTTGGCGTGACCGTCGGCATGGCGCGGGTGGCAGGCCCCGGCTTTCCGCTGGGGGTGCTTACGGTGAACGTGCTGGGCTCGTTTCTTATCGGGGTGCTGTTCGTGCTGTCGTTTCAACGCGGGTTCGACCATCTCAACCCGTTTCTCATCACCGGGGTGCTGGGCGGGTTCACCACCTTCTCGACCTTCTCGCTGGAGGCGCTGACGCTATACGAGCGCGGGGCGGCGGGGGCGGCGCTGGCCTATGTGGGGCTGTCGGTGGTGCTGTCGCTGGGCGCGGTCGCGCTGGGCGCATGGGCGGTGCGGGTGATGGTGACATGAGCAGGGTTCAGACACTCAGCGTGGCGCAAGGCGACGGCGATCAGCGGCTCGACCGTTGGCTGCGGCAGCAGTTTCCGCATCTTACCCAAGGGCAGATCGAGAAGCTGTGCCGCAAGGGCGAGGTCCGGGTCGAGGGCGGGCGCGTAAAGCCCGCGACCCGGCTGGAAGAGGGGCAGAGCGTGCGCATCCCGCCCCTCCCCGATCCGGGCACCAAGCCGAAATACGATACCGTGAGGATCAGCGACGCCGATGCCGCGATGATCCGGGGCTGCGTGATCTATCGCGACGATCACGTGATCGCGCTCAACAAGCCGCCGGGCCTGCCGGTGCAGGGTGGCAGCGGGCAGGCGCGGCATGTGGACGGGCTGGCCGAGGCGCTGCGCTTTGGTGCCGAGGACAAGCCCCGCCTCGTGCATCGGCTGGACAAGGACACCTCGGGCGTGCTGCTTCTGGCGCGGACGCGCGAGGCGGCCAAGGGCCTGACGGCGGCGTTCCGGCATCGCGCCACGCGCAAGATCTACTGGGCCGCCGTGGCGGGCGCGCCCAATCCGCGCATGGGCACGGTGCGTTATGGTCTCGTCAAGGCACCGGGCCACGGCGCGGGCGGCGAGGGCGAAAAGATGCACTGCATCCACCCGCGCGAGGTGGCGGGCACCGAGGGCGCGAAGGCGGCGACCACCGATTACGCCATGATCGAGAACGCGGGCGGGCGCGTGGCGTGGATGGCACTCATCCCTGTGACGGGGCGCACCCATCAGTTGCGCGCGCACATGGCCGAGATCGGGCACCCCATTATCGGTGACGGTAAATATGGCGGGTCGGGGCAGGAGAACATGGGCGATGGCTGGGGCGCGCAGCTTGGCGGCGATGTGAGCCGCAAGCTGCACCTGCACGCCCGGTCGCTGGTGATCGAGCATCCGGTGACGCGCGCGATCCTGCACCTGACGGCCCCCTTGCCCGAACACATGGCGCGGACATGGGACCTGTTTCAGTGGCAGGCCTCCGAGGCCCCCGAAGACCCGTTCGAGGATTTCGGATGAGCGCCGATCTGCGCCTCGTCATCTTTGACGTGGATGGCACGCTGGTGGACAGCCAGGGTGATATCCTTGCGGCGATGGCCGTCGGCTTTGACGCCGTGGGCGAGGAGATGCCCGCGCGCGAGGCGGTGCTGGGGATCGTGGGCCTGTCGCTCGATGTGGCGGTGGCGCGGCTCGTGCCGCATCTGCCGGGCGAGGTGCGCGCCGAGATCGTCGAGGCCTACAAGGCGGCTTACATGGGGTTGCGGGTGGAGCAGGGCGTGGCGGCCTCCTCGCCGCTCTACCCCGGCGCGCGCGAGACGCTGGACCGCTTGCGCGGGGTGCCCGAGGTGCTGCTTGGCGTGGCCACCGGCAAATCGGCGCGGGGGCTCATGAAGCTCATCGAGGGGCACGCGCTCGATGGCTATTTCGTGACCCGGCAGGTGGCCGATCACCACCCGTCCAAGCCGCACCCGGCGATGCTGCGCGCGGCGCTGGCCGAGACCGGGGTCGCGCCGGAAAACGCCGTGATGGTGGGCGACACGAGCTATGACATGGAAATGGCGCGCGCGGCGGGCATCCGGGGGATCGGCGTGACATGGGGCTATCACCGGCCCGGGGCGCTGGGCGCGGCGGGCTGTCTGGTGCGGGATTTCGACGATCTGGCGGCGCGGCTGGCCGAGGATTGGAGGGCATGGGCATGAGCGAATGGGCGGCCAAGCGGTTCTGGACGGCGGCGGAGGCGGCCGAGGTGGCGGGTGGCTTTGGCGTGCGGCTCGACGGGCGAATGGTGCGCACACCGGCCAAGGCGGAGCTGGTGGTGCCGACCGAGCCGCTGGCGCAAGAGATCGCCGCCGAGTGGGACGCGCAGGAGGGCGAGATCAGGCCCGCCACCATGCCGATGACCCGCGCCGCCAATGCCGCCATCGACCGGGTGGCGCGTGAGCGCGAGGCGGTGGCGGCCATGCTGGCCGAGTATGGCGGCAGCGATCTGCTGTGTTATCGGGCAGAGAGCCCCGCGGAACTGGCCGCGCGGCAGGCGGCGGCGTGGGATCCGCTGCTCGACTGGGCCGAATCGGCCCTGTCAGCGCGGCTTCGCACGACCTGCGGTGTCATGCATGTGGCGCAGGACGCAGGCACGCTGGAGCGGCTGCACGCGGAGGTGCGGCTGCTCGATATTTGGGCATTGACGGCGTTTCATGACCTCGTTTCCCTGAGCGGCTCGCTGGTCATCGGGCTTGCGGCGCTGCGCGATCACGCCCCGGCAGAGGTGCTCTGGCAGGTCTCGCGCATCGACGAATACTGGCAGGAAGAGCAATGGGGTAGCGATGACGAGGCAAGCGCGGTGGCGGACAGGAAAGAATGTGACTTTCTCAACGCCAAACGCTTTCACGATCTTTCGCGAACCTCGCCGGCGCGGTAATTTCCTCCCTGTGCCGCCGGGTCAGGTCGGTGCCGGTCGTCGTTTCGCCCAACAAACTCTTGACGCCGCGAGGTGAATCCACCCAAACTCGGGGTCACTGACGGGGGTGCTCCCCTTTCCAGTGTCAAATGGGCCCTGCGACAACGCGGGGTCTACAGAACCGCTCTTGAAAGAGCGGGCAATCAGGAAGAGGTAAACATGACAAAAACCGTATTTCTGGGCGCGCTGACCGTTGCCGGCCTTGTTGGCGGTGCGGCGGCTGCGGCCACGCTCGATGACGTGAAGGCGCGCGGCGAGCTCAATTGCGGCGTGACCACCGGACTCGTCGGCTTCGCCGCGCCGGATGCCAACGGGAAATGGGAGGGCTTTGACGTGGCGGTGTGCCGCGCCGTCGCCGCCGCCGTTCTGGGCGATTCGGACGCCATCACATTCGTGCCGACCACCGGCAAGACCCGGTTCACCGCGCTCGCCTCGGGCGAGGTGGACATGCTGGCGCGCAACACCACCCACACCCTGACGCGCGACGTCGATCTCAAGTTCGACTTCGTCGGCATCAACTACTATGACGGTCAGGGCTTCATGGTGCCCAAGGCGCTGGGCGTGACATCGGCCAAGGAGCTCGACGGCGCCACGGTCTGCATCCAGACCGGCACCACCACCGAGCTCAACCTCGCGGATTTCTTCCGCAAGAACGACATGAGCTATGAGCCCGTCCCGGTCGAGACCAATGCCGAGGGCCAGCAGCAGTATCTCGCCGGGGCCTGCGACACCTACACGACCGACACGTCCGGCCTCGCGGCCACGCGCGCGGCGTTCGAGACCCCGAGCGATCACGTGATCCTGCCCGAGGTCATCTCCAAGGAGCCGCTCGGCCCGCTCGTGCGCCACGGCGACAACGAGTGGGGTGACATCGTGCGCTGGACGCTCTTTGCGCTGATCGCTGCCGAGGAATACGGCATCACCAGCGCCAATGTCGAGGAGCTGGCCTCCGAGTCGACCGATAGCCCCGAGGTCAACCGCATGATGGGCACCGAGGGCAATCTCGGCGAGATGCTCGGGCTCGACGACAAATGGGCCGTGCGGGCGATTTCGGCCAACGGCAACTATGGCGAGATCTTCGCCAAGAACATCGGCGCGAACACCCCTGTCGGCCTTGCGCGCGGCCTGAACGCGCAGTGGACCGATGGCGGCATCCTCTATGCGCCGCCGTTCCGGTAAGATCAGCACTGACGGAGGGCGCGGGATATTCCGCGCCCTCCGCTCCTTAAAGCTGGCAAAAAAATCGGCCCACGGCGAAAACGCCGAAAAAAAACCGGGTCGAAGCACAGGGAATTCCAGATGACAACGATGACCGACCCTCCACAGGCGTCGTTCCGGCTGTCGCAGTTGATCTACGACACACGGTATCGCTCCTACACGTTCCAATTCATCGCGCTGATGCTGCTGATCGCGCTGATCGCCTATCTCGGCGCGAACCTGGTGACGAACCTCGCCGAGCAGGGCCAGAACATCGCCTTCGGCTTTCTGACCGAGCCGGCGGGCTATGACATCAACCAGCGCCCGATCGAGTATGACAGCCAGTCGAGCCATTTACGCGCTGCGGTCGTCGGCGTGATGAACACGCTGATCGTGGCGTTCCTGGGCTGTCTCACCGCGACCATCCTCGGAACGATCGCGGGGGTGCTGCGGCTGTCGCCAAACTGGCTCGTGCGAAAGCTGATGGCCGGGTATGTCGAAGCGTTCCGCAACGTGCCGGTGCTGATCTGGATCCTCGTCATCTTTACCATCATGACGGCGGTGCTGCCGTCGCCAAGCGCGTTCCGGGGAGAGGATTCGCCGTCGAGCATGCTCTTCGGGTCCTTCGTCTTTACCAATCGCGGGGTCTATACGCCCGCGCCGATCTGGGAAGCGGGGTCGTGGGTCGTGGTGGTGACCTTCCTCGCGTCCATCGTCGGTGCCATCTACTACCGCCGCTATGCCACCAAGCTGCTCTATGACACCGGCAAGCTCTTGCCGATGGGCTGGCCATCGCTGGTCATCCTCATCGTGCCCTCGATCCTGATCTATTTCGTGATGGGGCAGCCCATCACCCTCGATTATCCCGCGCTCAAGGGGTTCAACTTTCAGGGTGGCATCCATATCCGCGGCTCGCTGATCGCGCTCTGGTTCGCGCTGGCGGTCTATACCGGGGCCTTCATCGCCGAGAACGTGCGCGCGGGCATCCTCGCGGTCAGCCGGGGGCAGACCGAGGCGGCGGCCTCGCTGGGGATGCGGCCCAACCGGATCATGAACCTCGTGATCCTGCCGCAGGCGCTGCGCGTCATCATCCCGCCGGTGATTTCGCAATATCTCAACCTCACCAAGAACTCGTCGCTGGCCATCGCCGTGGGCTACATGGACGTGACCGGCACGCTGGGGGGCATCACCCTCAACCAGACCGGGCGCGCCATCGAATGCGTGCTGATGCTGATGCTGTTCTACCTGACGATCAGCCTCGTCATCTCGGGGGTGATGAACGCTTACAACAAGTCCATTGCGCTGAAGGAGCGGTGAGCCATGTCGCATGAGAACGTCTCCTTTCATCGCACCCACATGCTGCCCGAGGCACCGCCCCCGGTCACCGAGACGGGGGCCATCAAGTGGATGCGCGAGAACCTGTTTTCCTCGGTGGCCAACGGCGTGCTCACGGTGGCGACGGCCTATGTCATCATCAGCCTCGTGATGGCGGCGGCGCCGTGGTTCCTCAACGGGATATGGGACAGCCCCAGTCTCACGGCCTGCCGCGAGATGCTCGACGGGCGCACCGGGGCCTGCTTCGCGGTGCTGACCGAGCGCTGGAACCAGCTCTTGTTCGGGTTCAAGTATCCCGATGAGCTTTACTGGCGGCCCACGCTGGCCTTTGTGCTGCTGTTCGTGGCCATCGCGCCGGTGCTGTTCTTCAAGTTCCTGCCGAGCAAGCTCATGATCATGACCGGGCTATACCCGTTCCTCGCCTATTGGCTGATCTGGGGCGGGACGATCCTGGTGCCGGTCATGGCGCTGCTGGGGGTGCTTGCCGGTGTGCTCGTCTACCGGCGCACCCTGTTTGCAAGCGCCGGGATGGCGGTGATCGCGGGGCTTGTCGCGGCGCTGGTGTTCTGGTGGCTCGCCGGGCTCGTGACCGGGGCCATGTCGGGCGTGCTCGCGCTCGAGCCGGTGGCGTCGCGCGACATGGGCGGGTTCATGATCAACCTGATGCTGGGCGTGGTCTGCGTGTCGCTGTCGCTGCCCTTCGGCATCCTGCTGGCGCTGGGGCGGCAATCGGACATGCCGATCATCAAGTGGATCTGCGTGGTCTTCATCGAATTCATCCGCGGCGTGCCGCTCATCACGCTGCTGTTCGTGGCGAACGTGGTGCTTGCGTATTTCCTGCCGCCGGGCACGAATTTCGACCTGATCCTGCGGGTGATCATCATGATCACGATGTTCGCTTCGGCCTATATCGCCGAAGTGATCCGGGGTGGCCTCGCCGCCCTGCCGCGCGGACAATACGAGGCGGCGGACAGCCTTGGCCTCGATTACGCGCAGTCGATGCAGTTCATCATCCTGCCGCAGGCGCTGAAAATCTCTATTCCCGGCATCGTCAACGTGTCGGTCGGGCTGTTCAAGGACACCACCCTCGTGTCGGTGATCTCGATGTTCGACATCGTCGGCATGATCCGCGGCCCGATCCTCGCCTCGTCGGAGTGGAACGGCGTTTACTGGGAGCTGTTCGGCTTTGCCGCCGTGCTCTTTTTCATCACCTGCTACGGCATCTCGCAATATTCGCAATGGCTGGAGCGTCAGCTTCAGACCGATCATCACTGAGGAGGGTCAGGGACATGGCCGCGGAAACACAACTCAAGGTCTCGGACGAGGTTGCCGTCGAGATCACCAAGATGAACAAGTGGTTCGGCACCTTCCACGTGCTGCGCGATATCGACCTGACCGTCTATCAGGGCGAGCGGATCGTGATCGCGGGGCCGTCGGGATCGGGCAAATCGACGCTCATCCGCTGCATCAACGCGCTGGAAGAGCATCAGAAAGGCTCGATCACCGTGGATGGCACGGTGCTGTCCAACGACATCAAGAATATCGACCGGATCCGGTCGGAGGTCGGGATGGTGTTCCAGCATTTCAACCTGTTCCCGCATCTGACCATCCTCGAGAACTGCACGCTGGCGCCGATCTGGGTGCGCAAGACGCCCAAGCGCGAGGCCGAGGAGGTGGCGATGCATTTCCTCACCAAGGTGAAGATCCCCGAGCAGGCGGACAAGTATCCCGGTCAGCTTTCGGGCGGGCAGCAGCAGCGCGTGGCGATCGCGCGCAGCCTGTGCATGAAGCCGCGGATCATGCTCTTTGACGAGCCGACCTCGGCGCTCGACCCGGAGATGATCTCGGAGGTGCTCGACACCATGATCGAGCTCGCGGAGGAAGGCATGACGATGTGCTGCGTGACCCACGAGATGGGCTTTGCGCGGAAGGTGGCCAATCGGGTGATCTTCATGGACGAGGGCCAGATCGTGGAGCAGAACGAGCCCGAGGAGTTCTTCAACAACCCCAAGAGCGAGCGGACCAAGATGTTCCTGAGCCAGATTCTGGGGCATTGACGCATGTTGCTCAAAAGTGGGAACCGGTTTTGAGCTGCTCGAACATGCGGTAAAAAAGACCCTGGGAGGGGGGCGCTGCCCCCGTCGCGCGTTGCGCGACTCCCCCGGGATATTTGCGGCAAGATGAAGGGGCGGTCCGTTTGGGCCGCCCTTTTGCCGTCAGACCCAGGCCGTCTGACGGACGCGCAGGGTGCGGATGGCGGCGCGCAGGTCTTCGGCGACGGCCCCCTCGCGCGGGGCATCGCGCAGGGTGTCGATGAGATGATCGGGCGGCAGCGTCGGGACGGCGGGACCATGCGAGCGCGGCGAGGATGGCGCGGGCGCGTTCGGGCAGGCGGTCGGGGATCGGGTGGCCCGCGAGCGTGGCCCAGACGCCGGACCAGAGGCGCGCGACGGTCCAGGGATTGTAGCCGCCGCCACCCAGCACGAGCAGGCGGGGGCTGAGCGGGCGCAGCGCCGCGAGGGCGGCCCAATGGGCGTTGTTCGAGAGGCTGAGGCGCGAGAGCGGGTCCTCTGCCACGGCGTCGGCCCCGCATTGCAGCACGATGGCCTGCGGGCGCATCGCCTGCACCGCCGGGAGGATCACCTCGTGCAGCGCCATTGCAAAGCCGGTATCGTTGGTCTCGCGCGGCAGCGGCAGGTTGATGGCATGGCCGCCCGCGCGGTCGTCGAGCGCGCCGGTGAAGGGCCACCGCCGCGCCTCGTGGGTGGAGATCATCAGCACGCGCGGCTCGCCGTGAAAGGCCGCCGCCACCCCGTCGCAGTGATGCGCGTCGATATCGACATAGGCCACGCGGGTGAGGCCCTGCGCCAGGAACGCCTTGATCGCCAGAACCGGGTCGTTGAGGTAGCAAAAGCCCGACGCGTGGTCGGCCATGCCGTGATGGGTGCCGCCGCCGGGGTTGTAGGCTGCGCCACCGTCGCGCAGCAGGTCCGTGGCCAGAAGCGAGCCACCCGCGGCGGTGGCCGGGCGGCGGAACATTTCGGTGAATACCGGGTTCGAGGCTGTGCCGAGGTGGTGGCGGGCGCGGGTTTCGGGGGTGACATGGCCGTCGGCCTCGGCCTTTTGCAGGGCGGCGATATAGGCGGGCGTGTGCCAGGATACGAGCGCCTGTGGCCGCGCGCGCGGGCTGTTGACATACTGTGCGTCCGGCAGCCATCCCAGCGCGCGGCTGAGGTCGATCACCGTGGGCACGCGCGGGATCGAGAGCGGGTGGCGCGGCCCGTAGCTCGAGCCGCGATAGATATCGGAGCCGATGAAGCGCGGCGCGGTCATGGCCCGTCGGTCAGGGCGCGGGGGGTGATGAACTCGACCGCGCGTCCGGTGCCCTCTTGCAGATCGGGCCAGTCGTCGATGTCGAATTCCGCGATGAGCGTCGCCCCGGTGGGGTAGTCGTCGAAGCGGTCGTGATCGGGCGGGGCGGCGACAAGCGATGCCGCGAACTCGGCGATGCCGGGGTTGTGGCCGATCATCAGGACGGTGTCGCCCCGCGCGTGGCGCAGGGCGGCCAGCATCGCGGGCGGCTCGGCCATGTAGAGCCTGTCGCGCAGGTCGGGCGACAGCGGCAGCGCGAGGTGTGCGAGGGTCTCCTGCGCGCGGGTGGCGGTGGAGCAGAGGATATCATTGGGCAGGTGGCCCGCCTCCCGCAGCCAGTGACCCAGCGCCGTGGCCGCGCGGCGCCCGCGCTTGTTGAGCGGGCGGGCATGGTCGGGCAGGCCCGGATCGCCCCAGTCGGATTTGGCGTGGCGCATGAGGATCAGGCGTTTCATCGGAAATATCCCATGTGAAAGGCGGATTGGGCCTCGGTGCGGCCCGCGCCGCCGCTCACCGGGCAGGCGCGGCGCACGGCGCAGCCGCGCGTCCTGCAATCGTTGCCGGGCCGGTCGAGATCGGCCTTGCAGGCGGGCACGTCGTAGCCATCATGCCCGAGCGCATCCACCGGGCAGGCGCTGCGGCAGGGCTGATCCGCGCAGGTATCGCAGGGGCGCGCGGCGGCGGGCGGCAGGGCAATCCGGTGCGGCAGGGCGAGCGCGCCGCGATACGACAGCATCAGCCCGTGCGTGTCGTGCACGAGGAGCCCCACAGGAGACGGCCAGGCCCGCCCGCTGCGCCGCGCCCAGCCGGTGAACGGGTGCCAGGGCGGGCCACCCCAGGGAAAGAGCGGCTGCGCGCCAAGGTCATGCGCAAGCGCGCCGATCACCCTGCGCGACCAGCGGTCGAGCGGATCGGGCGCGCCGTCGGCGAACTCGGGCGTGGCGGTGACATGCGGCCAGAAGCCGGGGCCGAGGGGGCCGAGGAGCACGAGGCTGTGATGGCCGGGCACTTCGCCGGGGTCGAGATGCAGCGCGCCGAGGAGGGCGAGGTGATGGCCCTGGGCCTCGGTGGCAATCTGGTCGGGCGTTGGCCGGGATGTCATGCCACAGAGCTAGGCCGGGGGGCGTTTCGTCAAGGGGCCCGCGTCGCCCCGGATGAGCGAGCCTGCGCCATGCTCGGTGAACAATTCCAGCAGGGTGGCGTTGGGCGCGCGCCCGTCGAGGATGACGACCGCGCGCACCCCGCCCGCGATGGCGGCGAGCGCGGTTTCCGTCTTGGGGATCATGCCGCCCGCGATCACGCCCTCGCGGGTGAGCGTGCGGATCTGTTCCGGCGTGAGTTCGGTCATGACGCGGCCCTCGGCGTCGAGCACACCATCGGTATCGGTGAGCAGCAGCAGCCGGTCGGCGCGCAGAGCCGCAGCAATGGCCCCGGCGGCGGTGTCACCGTTGATGTTGTAGGTGGCCCCCTCCGGCCCGGCCCCGAGCGGCGCGATCACCGGGATCACGCCCGCGTCAAAGAGCGTGTGCAGGATCGCCGGGTTGATTTCCGACGGCTCGCCCACGAGGCCGAGATCGGGATGCGCCTGTGTGCAGGCGATGAGCCCGGCATCCTTGCCCGAGAGCCCCGCCGCGCGCCCGCCCTGATCGCCGATGGCCTGCACGATGCGCTTGTTGACGGTGCCCGAGAGCACCATTTCCACCACCTCCATCGTCGCGGCATCGGTGACCCGCTTGCCGCCCTTGAACTCCGAGCGGATATCGAGCCGGGCGAGCATCTGGTTGATCATCGGCCCGCCGCCGTGGACGATCACCGGGTTGACGCCCACCTGCCGCATCAGCACCACGTCGCGGGCGAACTCGGCCATTGCCTGCGCGCTGCCCATCGCGTGGCCACCCAGCTTGATCACCACGATGGCACCGGTATAGCGTTGCAGGTAGGGCAGCGCCTCGGAGAGGGTGCGGGCGGTGGCGATCCAGTCGCGATTCATGTCCTGGGCCTTCATTGCTGTCTCCGGGGTCACGCGCCTGCACTTGTTAGCCGCTGCGCCGTGGCGTGCCAAGGGCCGTTGATCTCGGGCGCAGTCGGGTTAGGGTATGCGCGCAGGGCCGAGGGAGATAGCCATGACCGTGACGCGCACCTTGCTGT
This sequence comes from Roseovarius sp., assembly GCA_034521935.1. Taxonomy (GTDB): domain Bacteria; phylum Pseudomonadota; class Alphaproteobacteria; order Rhodobacterales; family Rhodobacteraceae; genus Roseovarius. The sequence goes on along the minus strand of JAXHLV010000009.1, from coordinate 28,327 downwards.
TGACCGGCGCGAGCCGGGGGATCGGCCACGCCACCGTGCGCCGCTTCAACGACGAGGGCTGGCGGGTCATCACCTGTTCGCGCCATCCGTTCCCGGATGCCTGCCCGTGGGCCGGTGGCGAGGAAAATCATGTCCAGATCGACCTCGCCAGCCCCAATGACGTGATCGAGAAGGTCGAGGTTATCCGGCAGCGGCTGGGGGGGCGGCTCGACGCGCTGGTGAACAACGCGGGGATTTCGCCCAAGGGGCCGGACGGCGAGCGGCTCAGCACGCTCAATACCGATCTGCGGACCTGGGGGCATGTGTTCCACGTCAATTTCTTTGCCTCGGTGGTTCTGGCGCGAAGCCTGCGCGACGAGTTGGCGGCCGCGAAAGGCGCGGTGGTCAATGTCACCTCCATCGCGGGCGCGCGGGTGCATCCCTTTGCGGGGGCGGCCTATGCGACATCGAAAGCGGCGCTGGCGGCGCTCACCCGCGAGATGGCGCATGATTTCGGCCCCCTTGGCGTGCGCGTGAACGCCATAGCCCCGGGCGAGATCCGCACCGACATCCTGTCGCCGGGCACCGAGGAGCTGGCCGAAACGATCCCGATGCGCCGTCTTGGCGAGCCGGGGGAGGTGGCCGATACGGTGTATTTCCTGTGCACCGCGCCGTCGGCCTATATCTCGGGGACCGAGATCGAGATCAACGGCGCGCAGCATGTGTGACGGGGGGCGGGTGTTGGCCTCGAGCGGACGGTCGGAGCAACGGAGTCGAGCGCGCAGCGCCCGACCGCGGGTGGGCGCTCCGACGGTGAGTACGATGCGCTTTATGGTCGCGGCTACTCCAACGTTCTCAATGATTGCAACGTTGAATAGCGCCGCCGAACGGATGCCGGAGCAGCTCGGCGCCGCTGCGCGGCGGTGCCTTGCGGCACTGATTCCGCGCAAGAGGACTTCTCCTCAACGTCCGCTCCAGGCCAAAAGAAGCCCCTCAACCCTCCTGCCCCAGCGTCGCGATGGTGGCGCGCAGGGTGGCCAGCCCCTCGCCCTTTTCCGAGGAGGTGAGGATCAGTTCGGGATAGGCCGCCGGGTGCGGGGCGAGGCGCGCGCGGACCTGAGCCAGCACGGTGTCGCGGGCACCCGCGCCGATCTTGTCGGTCTTGGTCAGCACGCATTGAAACGGCACGGCGGCGCGGTCGAGGAGGGTCATGATCTCTTCGTCCACCGGCTTGATCCCGTGGCGCGCATCGACGAGCACGAAGGCGCGGCGCAGGCTGGCGCGGCCCGAGAGGTAGGTCTTGAGCAGCGCCTGCCATTTGCGCACCACATCCACCGGCGCGTTGGCAAAGCCATATCCGGGCAGATCGACGAGATAGTGGCTGTCGCCGAGGGTGAAGAAATTGATCTCTTGCGTGCGGCCCGGCGTGTTGGAGGCGCGCGCGAGCGATTTACGCCCGGTGAGCGCGTTGATGAGGCTCGACTTGCCGACGTTGGAGCGGCCCGCGAAACACAGTTCGGTGCGGTCGGCGGGGGGCAGGCCGGACATCGCGACCACCCCCTTGAGGAAATCGACCGGCCCGGCAAAGAGCCTGCGCCCGGTCTCGGACGCTGCGGCATCGGGCGCGGGGGCCTCGGGAAAGGCGAGCTGCATGGCGGGCCTACCGGGGCATGACGCGGGCGGGCCGCATCATTTCTTTTTCTCCGGGGCGGGCTTGTCGCCCCGCCTGAAGCTGGACATGATGTTGCCGAAAACGTCGGGCTTGTGCCCGTGGCTGCGCATGATCGCGTATTGCTGGGCGAAGGTGATCACGTTGTTGGTGATCCAGTAGAGCACGAGGCCGGACGCGAAACTGCCGAGCATGAACATGAACACCCACGGCATCCAGGCAAAGATCATCTTTTGCGTGGGATCGGTGGGCGACGGGTTGAGCTTTTGTTGCAGCCACATCGACACGCCGAGACAGAGCGGCATGATACCGATGAAAATGAGCGCGAGGACCGAGCCGGGCTCGGGCCCATCCCAGGGCAGGATGCCCCAGAAATTCATGATCGACGACGGGTCCGGTGCCGAGAGATCGCGGATCCAGCCGATCCACGGTGCGTGGCGCAATTCCAGCGTGACGAAGATCACCTTGTAAAGCGAGAAGAAAATCGGGATCTGCAAGAGGATCGGCAAACAGCCCGCCGCCGGGTTGACCTTTTCCTTCTTGTAGAGCGCCATCATCTCCTGCTGGAGCTTCTGCTTGTCATCGCCGGTGCGCTCCTTGATCTTCTCCATCTCGGGCTGGAGTTCCTTCATCTTGGCCATCGAGACGTAGGATTTGTAGGAGAGCGGCAGCACCAGCGCCTTGATCGCGAGGGTGAGCGCGATGATCGCCCAGCCCATGTTGCCGATCATCAGGTTGAACCAGTGCAGCGCCGCGAAGATCGGCTTGGTCAGGAAGAAGAACCAGCCCCAGTCGATCGAATCGAGGAAGCGGTCGACGCCCTCCTCGTTCTGGTAGCGCTTGATGGTGGCCCATTCCTTGGCCCCGGCAAAGAGGCGGCTGTCGGCGGTGACGGTCTCGCCGGGCGCGAGGCTTTGGGTCTGCTGCACGGTCTCGGTCTGGTAGATGCCGCGCTGCGGGTCGTATTTGGTGACGGCCTTGAAAGGCGTGCCGGGGGCGGGGATGAGCGTGGTCATCCAGTAGTGATCGGTAAAGCCCAGCCAGCCGCCCTCTGTGACCTGTGTCACCTCGGCGGGCGCGCCTTCGCGGGGGTTGAACTCGTACTCCTCGACATCGTCGTAATCGATCTCGGCGAGGGTGCCGTCGGCCATGCCGACGAGCCCCTCGTGCAGGATGAAGAAATTCTTCATGTCGGCGGGCTGGCCGTGGCGGGCGATGATGCCGTAGGGGGCGAGGCTGACCTCGCCACCGCCCCGGTTCTCGACCGACTGGCGCAACGAGAACATGTAATCCGCGTCGATGGATATCTCGCGGCGGAAGGTCAGGCCTGCGCCGTTGTCCCAGACAAGGGTGACGGGCGCGCCGGGGGTGAGCGCCCCGCCGCTCTCGATGCTCCAGAGCGTGTCGGGCCCCGGCACCTGATCGGCACCGAGGCCTGCGCCCGGGGCCCAGCCGTGAAGCGCGTAATAGGGCGTCTGGCTGCCCACCGGCGAGAGCAGGCGGACGATCGGGGCGTCGGGGTCGATGCTCTCGCGATAGTCCCGGAGCGACAACTCGTCGATGCGCCCGCCCTGAAGCGAGATCGAGCCGGTGAGGCTCGGCGTGTCGATGGTGATGCGCGGCACGTCGGCGGCGGCCTCCGAGGCGGTGCCGGTCTCCGAGCTTGCGGTGTCGGACCCCGTGGGGTCGGCGCTCGGGGGCGGGGCGAGCGGGCTCTCGGCCTGCGTCTCGGTCGCGGGCGCGTTGGGATCGGTGGGCGTGGGCTCGGGCGGCGGGAACATCACGAACCACACGAGGATCACGAGAAAGCTGAGCGCCGTCGCGAGAATGAGGTTCTTGTTCTGATCGTCCATCGCCGGGGCCCGTCCGTCATGTGTCTGCCTTGGGGCGTTCAACAGAGTGAGACCCCAAAGGTCAAGCGGATTCCGGGATCGGGTAGCGTCTGCGAGGGGGGACACGAGCCGTATCGGGGAGGGTGGCGACGGTTGGGACGCTGGCAGGACAATGCCGGAGCGATCAGCCCGCGTCGGAGGGCGGAGGCCGCGCGGTGGCGGCAAGGCTGTCGGTGATCACGGCGCACGCGCTGCGCGTGCCCGGCTGCGTTTCGAGGCAGACCCCGGATGCGATGCTCAGCGCTTCGGCCCCGGAGATACCCGAGAGCGCCCCTGCGGCGTGGGCCTGAAGCCGCGCGGCGAGACGACGGGCCGCGGGGTCCCCGATGCCGCGCGCGCCATCGGGGATCACGCCGAAACGCCCGCCGCCGAGATCGAACAGCGCATCCTCGCGCCGCAACCCGTGCGACAGCCGGTCAAGGCAGGTGGTCACCAGCCGCTCGCCGAGCGCGCCCGGCACCGCGTCGAAGCCCCGGATCGCCAGCGTCACGCACAGCACCGGGTGGCCCGCGCGGCGCGCGGCGCGCAGGCGGTGATCGAGGGCCCTGGCCATCTCTGTCATCTGGCCGGTCGGGGTGGCGCGCCTTTGCGCGCCGTCAAAGCTGGCGGCGCGGCGCGGCAGCAGTATCAGCGCGAAGGGCAGGCCGAGCGCCATCGCCGCCGGGCCGAACCACACCAGCGCCAGCCCGAGCGCCAGCGCGAGGATCGCGAGTTGCGGCCCGCGCAGGGCCGCGAATGCGCTTCGCAGGGCATGATGTGCCTGGTGCATCGCAACCTCCGTCAACTGCATCGCAGCCTAGGCGCGCGCGGTTAACGAAGCGTTGGCATCTCCGGCTCTTTTGCCTCGGATTTTAGCGGATCGCGGGCAAGTCCCGCGAAATCGAAGAGCGCCGGATCGAGCAGGTGCGAGGGCCGGGCGTTCATCAGCGCGCGGAACATCTTTTGCCGCCGTCCCGGGTGGTTGGCCTCCCACTGGTCGAGCAGGCGCTTGACCTGCTGGCGCTGCAACCCGTCCTGCGAGCCGCAGAGATCGCAGGGGATGATCGGATAGTCCATCGCCCGCGCGAACCGCGCGCAATCCGCCTCGGCGACATGGGCGAGGGGGCGGTAGAGGAACAGATCGCCCTCTTCGTTGACAAGCTTGGGCGGCATGGTGGCGAGCCTGCCGCCGTGAAAGAGGTTCATGAAGAAGGTCTCGAGGATGTCATCGCGGTGATGGCCGAGCACCACCGCCGAGCAGCCTTCCTCGCGGGCGATGCGATAGAGATGGCCGCGCCGCAGGCGCGAGCAGAGCGCGCAATATGTGCGTCCCTGCGGCACCTTGTCCATGACCACGGAATAGGTGTCGCGATACTCGATCCGGTGGGGCACGCCGCGCGCCTCGAGAAAGGCGGGCAGGACCGTGGCGGGAAACCCGGGCTGGCCCTGATCGAGGTTGCAGGCGAGCAACTCGACCGGCAGCAGGCCGCGCCACTTGAGTTCGTGCAGCACGGCAAGCAGTGTGTAGCTGTCCTTGCCGCCCGAGAGGCAGACGAGCCATTTTGGTGTTTGCCCGCCTTTGGCGTGACCCGCCCCCGGCTCGACCATGCCGTATTGCTCCACCGCCTCGCGCACCTGCCGCACGATGCGCTTGCGCAGCTTGCGGAATTCGGTGCTGGCGGGGGCCCCGTGAAAGAGCGGATGAATCTCGTCGGCGGCGTCGGTCATGGCCCGCGCTTTAGGCGGTATCGGGGCGTCGGGCAAGGGGAGAGGCGGTGCCCGCGTATCTTGCGGCGCAAGCTCCACTGCCCACAACTTATTGCAGTTACCCCCAACAAATAGCTTTACAGGAGGTGAATATGCCCGCACCATATCTAGTATGGGCGGGTGGATGCACCTCCGTTCGTAGAGCAGGCACCTAGCGTTCGGGGTGCAAGGCCACCCCCGCGCTACAGCATATGAGGCGGCGTCATGGCACTTTCCGAGCATGATCTGAGCGCGGATCTTCACCCGATCGACCTTGTCGAGCATATCGCCGAGAATCACGACTGGGATTTCGACCGCATCGGCGACGATCAGATCGCGATGGCGATCGAGGGGCAGTGGCGCACCTATTCCATCACCCTCGCCTGGTCGGGCCATGACGAGACGCTGCGCATGGTCTGCACCTTCGAGATGGAGCCGCCGGAGGACCGCCTGCCGGTGCTCTACGAGATGCTCAACCTGGTCAACGATCAGTGCTGGTCGGGCGCGTTCACATGGTGGGGCGAGCAGAAGCTGATGGTCTGGCGCTACGGCCTCGTGATGGCGGGCGCGCCGGGGGCGACGGCGGAGCAGATCGACACGCTTCTGGGCGCGGCGGTGATGAGCGCCGAGCGCTATTATCCGGCGTTCCAACTGGCGGTCTGGGGCGACAGCAGCCCGCGCGCCGCGATGCAGGTGGCCATTGCAGAGGCCTACGGTCGGGCGTAAACCTCGGCCCGCGACGACGGACGCGGGAGGGTGCCATGACCATGACGGAAATCGCCGGGCGGGGCCTCGTGCTCCTGGGCTGCGGCAAGATGGGCGGCGCGATGCTCAGGGGCTGGCTCGATGGCGGGCTTGCGCCGGGCGCGGTGCATGTGGTCGATCCGCACCCGGCGGACTGGCTGGACGCGGCAGGCGTGAACGTCAACGACGAATTGCCGTCCGACCCTGCGATCGTGCTGGTCGCGGTCAAGCCGCAGATGATGGACGCGGCGCTGCCCACGCTCAAGGGCTATGGCAATGGCGCGACGCTGTTCGTGTCGGTGGCTGCCGGCACCACCATCGCCACTTATGAGAACATGCTGGGCGCGCGCACGCCCATCGTGCGCGCCATGCCCAACACGCCCGCCGCCGTGGGGCGCGGGATCAGCGCGATCATCGGCAATGCCCATGCCACGCCCGCGCATCTCGATGCCGCCGAGGCGCTGCTGAAGGCGGTGGGGCAGGTGGTGCGGCTCGAGACCGAGGATCAGATGGACGCGGTGACCGGCCTCTCCGGCTCTGGCCCGGCCTATGTGTTTCACATGATCGAGTGCATGGCGCGGGCGGGCGAGGCGCAGGGGCTTGCGCCCGATCTGGCGATGCAACTGGCGCAGGCGACGGTGGCGGGGGCGGGGGCGCTGGCCGAGGCGGCGGACGAGACGCCCGCGACGCTGCGCGAGAATGTCACGAGTCCCAACGGCACCACGCAGGCGGGGCTCATGGTGCTCATGAACGAGGACACCGGCCTGCCGCCGCTGATGGCGCGCACGGTGGCCGCCGCCGCAGACCGCTCACGGGAGTTGCGCGATGGCTGAGATCACGTTCGACGATTTCCTCAAGGTCGATATCCGGGTGGGGCGGATCACCCGCGCCGAAGCCTTCCCCGAGGCGCGCAAACCCGCGATCAAGCTGTGGGTGGATTTCGGGAAGGAGATCGGCGAGAAGAAATCGAGCGCGCAGATCACCGCGCATTATGACCCCGAGGCGCTCATCGGGCGGCAGGTGTTGGCCGTTGTCAACTTTCCGCCCCGGCAGATCGGCAAGTTCGTCTCGGAAGTGCTGGTTCTGGGGCTGAGCGACGCGGATGGCGAGGTGGTATTGATCGCGCCGGACAGCGCCGTGCCCGAGGGCGGGAGGCTGCATTGAGGCGTATCCTCATCACCCGGCCCATGCCCGCGCGCGTGATCGCCGAGGCCGAGGCGCATTTCGAGGTCGAGATGCGCGACGAGAACACGCCGCTCAAGACCGGGCAAATGCGCGGCGCGCTGGCGCTCTATGACGGGATATTGCCGACGCTTGGCGACATGTTCTCGGCTGAGGTGTTCGAGGATGCGGAGGGCAGCCGCTGTCGTATCCTTGCCAATTTCGGGGTAGGCTATAACCATATCGACGTGGCCGCCGCGCGCGGCGCGGGGATCGCCGTCACCAACACGCCCGGCACTGTCACCGACGCCACCGCCGATATCGCGCTGATGCTGATCCTGATGAGCGCGCGGCGCGCGGGCGAGGGCGAGCGGATGCTGCGCGCCGGACGCTGGACCGGGTGGAACCCGACGCAGATGCTGGGCACGCATGTCACGGGCAAGACCGTGGGCATCATCGGCATGGGGCGGATCGGGCAGGCCATCGCGCGGCGGTGCCATTTCGGCTTTGGCATGGAGGTGGTCTATCACAACCGCTCCGCCAAGGCGGTGGACATGCCCGCGCGGCAATTGCAGAGCGTCGAGGCGGTGGCCGAAGCGGCGGATTTCCTGGTGCTGGCGGTGCCGGGGGGCGCGGAGACGCGGCATCTGGTGGGCGAGGCGGTGCTGGCGGCGATGAGGCCCTCGGCGCATCTGGTCAATATCGCGCGCGGCGACGTGGTGGACGAGGCGGCGCTGATCGCGGCGCTGAAGGAAGGCCGGATCGCGGGCGCGGCGCTCGATGTCTACGAGCGCGAGCCGGAGGTGCCGGAAGTGTTGCGCAAGCTGGAAAACGTGACGCTGCTGCCGCATCTGGGCACCGCCGCCCTGGAGGTGCGCGAGGCGATGGGGCTGATGGCGGTGGAGAACCTGCGCGCGTTCTTTGCCGGAGAGGTGCTGCCCAACCCGGTGGGCTGAGCGGCGCGGTCGGGATCTGAGTATTTTTGCCAGGAAGAAACCGGGTGTGCGCAGAGCGCGCCATGTCGTGCTTGACCTTGCCGTGCGCCTGCGGTGATCTGGCGGGAAACCTGAGGAGAAGGTCATGGTGCAGCCCGCGATCACGGGGTCGGGTGTGTTCACGCCGGCGGAGGTCATCACCAACGAAGAGCTGGTGGCGGCCTACAACGCCCATGCCGAGGCGTTCAACGCAGCCCACGCCGACGAGATCGCGGCGGGCGAGGTGGCGGCCAAGGCGCTGTCGTCGCCGGACTTTATCCTCCAAGCCTCGGGGATCGAGCGGCGGCACGTGATGGACAAGGCGGGGGTTCTGGACCCAGACGTGATGCACCCGGTGCTGCGCGCGCGCAGCGACGACGAGCCGGGGATCATGGCCGAGATCGCGCTCGATGCCTGCGGGCAGGCGCTGGCGCAGGCGGGGCGCGCGGCGGGCGAGATCGACCTGGTGATCTGTGCCGCATCGAACCACGAGCGGCCCTATCCGGCGATTGCCATCGAGATACAGCAGCTTCTGGGCGCGGGCGGGTTCGCCTTTGACATGAACGTGGCGTGTTCCTCGGCCACCTTCGGGATTCAGGCCGCCGCCGACATGATCCGCGCGGGCAGCGCGCGGCGGGCGCTGGTGGTCAGCCCCGAGATCTGTTCCGGGCACCTCGAATGGCGCGACCGGGATTGTCATTTCATCTTCGGCGATGTCTGCACCGCGCTGGTGATCGAGGCGGCAGAGGAGGCAAAGGGCGCACATTTCCGCATCCTGTCGACCCGCTGCGCCACGCAGTTTTCCAACAACATCCGCAACAACAACGGTTTCCTGCGGCGCACGCGGCCCGGCCACATGGCGGACCGGCGCGACATGCTGTTCGTGCAGGAGGGGCGCAAGGTGTTCAAGGAGGTGCTGCCGCTGGTCTCGGCGCATATCGCGGGGCATCTCGAGGCTGCGGGGGTGGTGCCGGGCGGGCTGCGGCGGCTGTGGCTGCACCAGGCCAACAAGACGATGAACGATTTCATCGGGCGCAAGGTGATGGGGCGGGTGCCCGAGGCGCACGAGCAGCCCAATATCCTTCAGGAGTATGCCAACACCTCTTCGGCGGGGTCGATCATCGCGTTCTCGCAGTATTCCGACGATCTGGCCCCCGGCGAGCGGGGGCTGATCTGTTCGTTCGGGGCGGGGTATTCGGTGGGGTCGGTGCTGGTCGAGCGGGGCTGAGGCGCGCGGCGCTCAGCCGAAGAGCGCCGCCGAGGTGTCGGTGAGCAGCGCCACGACCGAGGCGCGGAAATCCGGCAGCACCAGCGCCGACAGGAAACCGATATGAAGCACCATGATCGCGTTGAGCGAGGTGCGGAACGGTTCCTTGCGGGTCTTGTGGCGGAACACGCCCTGCCCGGTCTTGGCCCCGAACGCGCCACCGACCAGGCACAGCGTCAGCAGCGTGCTCTCGGGGACGCGCCAGCGCCGGTGGATGGCGCATTGCTTGTCCCACCAGAACAACCCGAAGGTGGCGAGGTTGAGCGACAGAAGATAGACGACGGCGAGGGCGAACGGGGTCATGGCGTCCTGTGCTGTAGCGGGCGGCAGTCGAGGCGGGATCAGAGCGACTTGCGCGCGGCCAGCGCCGCGCTGATCGTGCCGTCGTCGAGATAATCCAACTCGCCGCCGATGGGAACACCCTGTGCGAGGGAAGTGATGGTAACCTTACCGTCGAGTTGATCGGCGATGTAATGGGCGGTGGTCTGGCCGTCGATGGTGGCCCCGAGCGCGAGGATCACCTCGGTGATGTCCTCGTCGGTCACGCGGGTCACAAGCTGCGGGATGCGCAGGGTTTCCGGCCCCACCTGGTCGAGCGCCGAGAGCGTGCCGCCGAGGACGTGATAGCGCCCGCGAAACGCGCCGCCGCGCTCCATCGCCCAGAGATCGGCCACGTCCTCGACCACGCAGATCAGGCCGTTGGCGCGCTTGGGCGCGGCGCAGATGTCGCAGATGTCGCTGGTGCCGATATTGCCGCAGACCCGGCATTCGCGGGCGGTGGCGGCGACGGTCTGCATGAGATCGGCGAGCGGCGAAAGCAGCAGCGCGCGCTTGCGGATCATGTGCAGCACCGCGCGCCGCGCCGAGCGCGGCCCGAGGCCGGGCAGCCGCGCCATCATGTCGATGAGGGCCTCAATGTCGCGGGTGCTGCTCACGCGTCAAATCCGTTCTGGCAGATTGTGCCGTCGGCAAGAGTATTTGAGGCAAGATGACGCCCGAGGGTCAGAACGGCAGCTTCATGTCCTTGGGCAGGCCCATGGCTTCGGTGATCTTGCCCATCTCTTCCTGCGCGCGGTCGCTGGCCTTCGATTGCGCGTCCTTGATCGCGGCGAGGATCAGGTCCTCGACCACTTCCTTGTCGTCGGAATTGAAGATCGACGGGTCGATGTCGAGCGATTTCAGCTCGCCCTTGGCGGTGCAGGTGGCCTTGACGAGGCCCGCGCCGCTTTCGCCCTCGACCATGATGCTGTGCATCTCTTCCTGCAGCGCGGCCATTTTCTGCTGCATCTCCTGCGCGGCCTGCATCATCTTGGTCATGTCGCCCATCTGGCCCAAACCCTTGAACATGTCTGTCTCCTACTCCGAGGTCTGTCGCCCGTTGGGGGCGGTGTAAAGGATCGTCGCGATACATATTGCAGTGACGGCGGCGATGAACAAGGTGGGCGAGCCGAGGCAGCCCTCCTCGATGGCCGATTTCCGCAATCCGGCCGGATCGTCGCCGAAGCGCCCCCACACAATGAGCGCCACGAACGCCGACCAGAACACCGTCACGGCCAACCCGCCCCACTGACTGCGAAAGCGGATGGTGAGAGCGGTTGCGATCAGCAGGATCAGCGCCGGGACGCTCGAGAAATGATACAGCGCCTCGGTCCATTCGGTGGCTTGCGTGCCGGCGGGCCAGCCGGGGCGCAGGGTGGCGCAGGCATCGGCGAGGGCCGGGGCGGGCAGGAGGGTGAGCGCGGCGGTCGGGAGGAGACGGCGCCCCGGGCGGACTGCGGCAAGCCGGGCGATCATTCCTCGAACGGGTCCCATTCGTCCTCGACCTCCGGCAGCGCCTCGTTCCTCGGCCTCGGTTGTGATGTCCTGGGCTGTTCGGATGCCGGTGATGCTGGCCTTGGGGAAAGCCGCGAACACGGCTTGCACCAGCGGGTGGTCGCGCGCCTCTGCCGCGCGCGCGTCGTCTTCGGCGGCGCGCGCCTCGCGCACGGTGGGGGTGGTGGCGGAATTCACCAGGCTCACCGCCCAGCGCGCGCCGGTCCAGCGTTGCAGCGCGCCGCCCAACCGCGCGGCGAGATCGGCGGGGGCGTCGGGCGTGGGGGTGAATTCGATGCGGCCCGGACGGTAGGACGCGAGGCGCAGGCAGCCCTCGACCTCGATCAGCAGTTTCGCGTCGCGTTTGCTGCGGATGAGGTCGAGCACCTGCGCGAAGCCGGGGTAGGGCGCGAGCGCGTCCTCGGGGGCCTGCGCAAGGGCGGTGGCCTGTTCGGTGCCGCTGGCGCTCGGGCCTTTCGGCGCGGCATGGGTGGCGCGGGGCAGGGACTGCGCGCCCTGGGCCGATCCGCCCTCGGCCGCGCCACCTTGTGCCTGCGGGCGCGCGCCACCGCCACCACCGGGCGCGGGCGGCGGGCCGTCCGACAGGCGGCGGACAAGATCCTCGGGCGTGGGCAGGTCGGCCACATGGGTGAGGCGGATCACCGCCATCTCGGCGGCCATCATGGCGTTCGGCGCCTCGGCCACCTCGTCGAGCGCCTTCAGCAGCATCTGCCACATGCGGGTGAGCACGCGCATCGGCAGGGCCTCGGCCATCGCCTGTCCCCGGGCGCGCTCGTCGGGGCCGATGGTTGGGTCGTCCACGGCGTCGGGCGTGATCTTGACCACGCTCACCCAATGGGTGATCTCGGCCAGATCGCGCAGCACCGCCAATGGGTCGGCCCCTTCGGCATATTGCGCGCCAAGCTCCGACAGCGCGCCGCCCGCATCGCCGCGCAGGATCATGTCGAAGAGGTCGAGCACGCGGCCCCGGTCGGCCAGCCCCAGCATGGCGCGGACCTGATCCGCCGTCGTCTCGCCCGCGCCGTGGCTGATCGCCTGGTCGAGCAGCGAGGTGGCATCGCGGGCCGAGCCCTCGGCGGCGCGGGTGACGAGGGCGAGCGCCTCGTCGGTGATCTGCGCGCCCTCGGCGTCGGCGATGCGGCGCAGGAGCCCGATCATCGCCTCGGGCTCGATCCGGCGCAGGTCGAACCGCTGGCAGCGCGACAGCACGGTCACCGGCACCTTGCGGATCTCGGTGGTGGCGAAGATGAACTTCACATGCGCGGGCGGCTCTTCGAGCGTCTTCAGCAGCGCGTTGAAGGCCGAGGTGCTGAGCATGTGCACCTCGTCGATGATGTAGATCTTGTAGCGCGCGCTGGCCGCGCGGTAATGCACGCTCTCGATGATCTCGCGGATGTCGCCGACGCCGGTGCGCGAGGCCGCGTCCATCTCCATCACGTCGACATGGCGGCCCTCCATGATCGCGGTGCAATGCTCGCATTGGCCGCAGGGATCGGTGGTGGGGCCGCCCTCTCCGTCCGGTCCGATGCAGTTCATGCCCTTGGCGATGATCCGCGCGGTCGTCGTCTTGCCGGTGCCGCGGATGCCGGTCATGATGAAGGCCTGCGCGATGCGGTCGGCGAGAAACGCGTTTTTCAGCGTGCGCACCATCGCATCCTGCCCGACGAGATCGGCGAAGGTCTCGGGGCGGTATTTGCGCGCGAGGACCTGGTAGCCGGTATCGGGGGGCTGCGACATGCGGTTGGCCTTTCGGATTCGGAGCGTCACCGCAGGGTAAGACGGGGTCGCGGACGCGTCCACCTTGCTTTTCGCGCGCCCGTGCGGACCGGCGGGGAGGGGCTTATCGTTCCGGGCACACGGTGGCCCGGTGCCGTGCTTCCCTGCGCCGTGGTCAGGCGGGTGTCACGAAAACCGGTCGAGATGCCGGTCGAGGCGCGAGACGGGATCGTTCGACACCCGTTGCGGCGAGACACGTTCCGTCATCGGTTCGGATTTCGGGGCGGGACGCTGCGTCAGGTAATCGCTGAGCGCGCTCATGAAGGTGGAAACATCCGCTTCGGACCATGCGAAAGGATTGAAGCGCACGAGGGACAGGTGCGGGACGAGTTTCAGCCCGCGCAACGTCTGATCCTCGGTCACCGCAGCCGTCATGCTCCAGTCCGGGAACAGGCGATCTCGATGCTTGCGCACCGACAAGAGCCGTATGTCGGTGTGTCTGGAGTCGCGTGAAATGCGGCTGAAAACGGCGCGGATGTCTTCGGGCTCTCCTTCCAGTGCTTGCAGGAAGGTTCTGTTGTCGTAGATCAAGGCACCGGTGATCCCCGCCTTCGCGTTGTTTGTGCGCGACACAGCGAGGATTTCGTCGACTTGCGCGAAGGAGAACGAAACCGGTCTGGAGCAGTATGCAATACTGATCATCGATGTATCCTCTCCGCGATGCGCCGGTTGGGGAAGGGAGAACACAAAATCCGATACCGTTACGCATTCATCAGGCAGGGCATGTCCAGGTCGCTTGCCGCCCCCGACCATCCGAGTCAATCTTGCGAGTGCGCAGGAACTATTCCAGCATACCCGTCCGGTAATCATCCCGAAGGAAAAAGCCCCGAAGTTCGATAACCCGCGCTTCGTAAAGCGTGGCAAGACGCTTAGGTGAGAGGCTGACAACGACCCAAGCGAGGCTCGTTACGGCTGCTTCCTTCCGGATCTGACCGGGTTGGCGAGGTGCCTGCCCGCGCCAACCTCTCGACCCGACACATAAGCGGGCGCGCGCGGATTCGCAAGGGTGCGCGTGCGATCAAGGGCCAGCCGCAGGTGCAGGAATCCCGCGTCATCCAGTCCGGCATCCCCGGCCCCGAGCGCGGCGATATCCTCGGGGTAGGCGCGCAGGCCGGGGCCGGTGGCGAGCAGGGCGGAGGTGCCGCGTTTCATCGCGGCGAAGCGCCAGGTATCGCAGGGCGCGGGGGCGACCGTGCCCGCCGCCTCGACATGATCGGCGAGGATGTCGCGAATGGCGCGTTCGGAGCGGTGGATGAGGGCGTGCTCGGCCAGCGCCTTGAACGGGCCGCCGCCCCAGGCGCGGTAGGAATTGGTGGCGATGGCAAAGCGGTCCGCGTCGGCCACCGGGCGGCCCTGATGGGTCAGGTCGCGGATGCGGTGGGCCTCGGGGGCGACGAGCGTGCCAAAGAGATCAAAGCGGGCCGGTGCCGAGAGATCGATGGTATAGCTCAGCCCGTCGATCACGTCGAAGACATGGCCGGGAACGTCCGCGTCGAGCAGCGGCTGATCGCCCATACCCTGCGCGATCCGGTTGAAGCAGATCGCCGCGCGTTCGAGCCAGTCGCGCAACTCCGCCCCGGTGACCAGAAGGCCGCAGAGCGTGTTGGGAAACCCGTAGAGATCGGCGAGGTTGCGCAGGCGCAGCGGCCCTGCGGGAATATCGGTGTAATGGTGCGGGCCGCCGCGCCCGCCGGTCCGGAACGGGGCCGACGCCGAGAGCACCGGCAGACCGGCATGATCGGTGCCCTTGAGCGCGCTCGCAAGCGCCGCGCGCTGCGCGGCATTGATCAGCGCGAGGGCGGGATCGTCGCGCACCAGCGCCAGGTAGCTGTGCAGCGGCACGCGGGCCTCGCCCAGAGGGCGCGCGGTCAGGCGCAGCGTGTGCGCGTGGGCGCGCGCGAGGCTGCGCGACAGGCGCGGGTAGGGCGGGGCCGCGGTCGCGGGCAGCAGCGCGGTGCGGTGGCCGGTGACGCGCCAGCCGCCGGGGTCATGGGCGAGGTGCAGGTCGATCTGCCCCAGGTGCGCGGCGGCAAAGCCGGGGTTGACGCAAGGCACCCCGTGCAGCGTGCCGGCGGCGATGTCGGCCCCCGGTGTGCGGGCGTGGCCGGCATCGGGAAAGCGCCGGTGGCTATGCCCGGCGATGAGCGCGTCAAGGCCGGGCAGGCGCGCCAGCGCGCGGCCTGCGTTCTCCATCATCGGTCGCTCCGGCCCCCGGTCGATCCCGGTATGGGCGAGCGCGATCACGAGATCGGCCCCGGCGTCCCGGATCGCGGGCAGCCACGCGCGGGCGGTCTCGACCATGTCGCGCAGCACGAGCCGCCCGGCGAGGTGGCCGTGGTCCCATGTCGCGGCCTGTGGCGGGGTGAGGCCGATCACCCCGATGCGGATGTCGCGGGTCATGCCGTCATGGCCGCGCAGGCGGCGGTGCAGGATCGTGAAGGGCGGCAGGAATGGCGTGTCGTCGCGCGGGGCCTCTCCGGGGGCGCGCACGGCATTGGCGCAGACCAGCGGAAACCGCGCCTGCTCCAGCGACGTCTCCAGCCAGTCGAGGCCGAAATTGAACTCGTGATTGCCGAGCGTGGCCGCGTCATAGCCCATGAGGTTCATGGCGCGGATCACCGGGTGCCTGCCCTGCCAGCCATTGCCGGGCCGGGCGGTGAGATCGGTGAGCGCCGTGCCCTGCATGAAATCGCCGTTGTCGAGGAGAAGGCAGCGATCCGCACCCGCCTCGGCACGCGCCTGCCGGACCAGCGTGGCCAGCCGCGACAGGCCATTCCGGGCGTCGTCCTTGCAGGTGAAATAGTCGAACGGCAGCAGGTGGCCATGCACGTCCGACGTGGCGAGGATGCGCAGCGTGGCGCCCGTGTTCTCTCGGGGCTGGGCGACGGGGGCTGTGATCGGCTGGAACAAGGCGAGCGCTCTTGGCGGGAAAAAATCAGAGGCGATGCACCTTTTGTCCGGCGCGGTTCAAACGATTCCATTCTTAAGACGTGGAAATAATTGTGCAATACCGTTCAGGTTGAATATTCGGATGATATCGAATTCGTGAAAAGATCGTGATCACCCCGCTTGCCCTGCGGCCTGTGCCGGTGACACTAAGGAGCAGGCACAAGGGAGGCCGGGATGCGGTGTGCGGAAGAGGTGACATTCGGCGGATCGGCGCTCGACCGGGCGGACGACCTGCGCGGCAATTCGGAAATGCTGGCGGCGGCGCGCGCGGGCGGGCAGGCGCGGGCCGCAGTGATCTGGCGGGGCAAGCCGCTGCTGACGGGGGAGGGGCGCGACACGCTGGCGATGCTGCGCACGGATCACCCGGTGCTGACGCGCACCAGGGTGCCGCCCATCCTGATCGGGCGCGACGACGACGGCACCCCGATCTTTGCCTTTGACGTATCGGAATGGATGCCGCCGGGGCTCGAGCCAGACCGGCTCGACAGCTTTCTCGACGCCACCGAACAGGTGCATCCCGACCTGCCCGAAGGCACGGTCTTTGCCGAGTTGCGGCGGGTGATGACCCGGCTTTGCCCGCGCGATGCCGAGATCGCGGCCACCGCCAAGGCGATCTATGGCTGGCACGAGAGCCACCGCCATTGCGCCCGCTGCGGCGGGCAAAGCCGGATGATCCGGGCGGGCTGGCAACGCGCTTGCGACGCCTGCGGCGCGCAGCATTTTCCGCGCACCGACCCGGTGGCGATCATGCTGGTGACGCAGGGCAATTCCGTTCTGATGGGGCGCTCGCCCGGCTGGCCCGAGGGGATGTATTCGCTGCTCGCGGGCTTCATCGAGCCGGGCGAGACGGTCGAGGCGGCGGTGCGCCGCGAGGTCTGGGAAGAGGCGGGCGTGCGCGTGGGGCGGGTGGACTATCTCGCCAGCCAGCCGTGGCCGTTCCCCGCCTCGCTGATGCTGGGCTGCCGGGGCGAGGCGCTCAGCCGCGAGATCGCCATCGACCCCTACGAGATCGAGGATGCGTGCTGGATGAGCCGCGAGGAAATCCTTGCCGCCTTTGCCGGTGAGCACCCCTCGGTGCTGCCCGCGCGCGAAGGCGCGGTGGCGCATTTCCTGCTCAGGAACTGGCTTGCCGACCGGCTTGATTGAGGCGACACTGACGCGCATTCCGAATACGGGCAGACACGGACAAGGCAGGGCGAGCGATGCAATTCACGGGCAGGGAAGACATCGAGGCACCGATCGACGCGGTGTTTGCCGAGATCACGAATTTCACGCGGTTCGAGCGCGGCGCGATGCGGCACGGCGCGGAGGTGCAGCGCATCGACACGCGGACCGGGCCGGGCATCGGCATGAGCTGGCAGACGCGGTTCAACCTGCGCGGGCGGATGCGCGACGTGACCCTGCGGCTGAGCGAATACGACCCGCCCAACGGCCTCGTGATCGAGGCCGAGGCGACCACCGTGGAGGCGGTCATGCGGGTTGACCTCGTGGCCCTGTCGCGGGCGCGCACGCGGCTCAGCGTCGATCTGAATGTCACGCCGCGCACCCTTGCCGGGCGGCTGATGATCCAGTCCATGAAGCTCGCCAAAGGCAACCTCACCAAGCGGTTCCGCCTGCGCGTGGCGAACTACGCGATGGATGTCGAGGACCGCCACAAGCGCAGCGCCTGAGGGCGCGGGTTCAGATCGGGTGTTCGTGGCAAGGGGGCGTCATGCTGAGAGGGTCCGGTTCTGGCCTGATGCGGACGTTGAAGGCGAAGCCCTCTTGCGCGGAATCTGAGGTGCTGAGCGCGCCGCCGCGCAGCGCCCGACCGCCCCCCGGGCGGGCGCTACTCAACGGTTGCAAGCTATCGATAGCGTTTGGTATGTCCGGCATCCATACAAGCGTCATCGATAACTTGCACCGTTGGATAGCGCCCACCCGGGCGGTCGGGCGCTGCGCGGCGGTGCCTCCGACCGTTGCGCAAGGGGACTGCTCCTGCCTCCAGGCCAAACCCGGACTATTGCGACATTACCTTCGTCGGTCCCGCACTGCTGCCAGACAACCGCATAGCAACCAAGCTCTGCCATGCAGAAACAATCGGCTGTAACTGGCGGTCACGTCGGGTCAGTCCTCGGCATAGCGTCGCGGATCGGTCGGGTAGACGCCGAGGATGGTCACGTCGGAGGTGAAGTAATCCAGCTCGTCGAGCGCGCGCGCCACCGCCGGGTCGTCCGGGTGCCCCTCGATATCGGCATAGAACTGCACGACGTTGAAATTGCCGCCGATCATGTAGCTTTCGAGCTTGGTGAGGTTGACGCCGTTGGTGGCAAACCCGCCCAGCGCCTTGTAGAGCCCGGCTGGGATCGAGCGCAGGCGGAACACCAGCGTTGTCATCATGCCGTTCTCGCCGCGTGGTGCGAAATCGGGCTCGGCGGCCATCACGAGAAACCGCGTGGTGTTGGTGCCCTGATCCTCGATATGGCGCGCGATCACGTCGAGCCCGTAGATTTCGCCCGCCAGCTCGCTGGCGAGCGCTGCCAGCGTCGGATCGCCTGCCTCGGCCACGTGTCGCGCCGATCCGGCGGTGTCGGCCCCGGTGACGCGGTGGATGCCGTGGCGTTCGAGAAATCCCCGGCACTGACCAAGCAGCATGGTGTGGCTCATCGCGTTCTCGATCTGGTCGAGGCGGGTGCCGGGCAGGACGAGCAGGTTGATATGCACCCGCACGAAGGCCTCGCCGACGATATGCAGGCCCGATTCCGGCAACAGGTGATGGATGTCGGCGACGCGCCCGAAGGTCGAGTTCTCCACCGGCACCATCGCAAGCCGCGCCCGGCCCTCGCGCACTGCCGCGATCGTGTCCTCGAAGGTGCGGCAGGGCAGAACCTCCATGCCTGGACAGGTCTCGACGCAGGCCTGGTGCGAATAGGCACCCGGCTCTCCCTGAAAGGCGATGCGGTCGGTCATCGTGAAACTCTGCCCCCCTGATACCCTTGTCCGGGCGTTTGGTCGCGGAAACTATACCTTGCGAAGCGGTGGGGGAAGCGGATAAATACCCACGCAAGCGAGTAGATAAAACGGAAGCGAGCCAATGTTCGACACGATGACACTGACAAAGGCCACGGGTGCGATTTGCGGTTCCCTGCTGGTCTTCCTGCTGGGGGGCTGGGCCGCCGAGAGCATCTATTCGATGGGCGGCGGCCACGGCGACGATCACGCGCAGGGCTATGTCATCGATACCGGCGAGGACGACGCCGCCGAAGAGGTGGAGGACACCGGCCCCGATCTCCCGGCACTGTTCGCCGCCGCCGATACCGGCAAGGGTGAGCGCGTGTTCAACAAGTGCAAGGCGTGTCACGTGCTCGAGGACGGGCAGAACGGCGTCGGCCCGCATCTCTATGACGTGGTGGGCCGCGACGTGGGGTCGGTTGACGGGTTCGGCTATTCCGGCGCGCTTGGCGAGGTCGCGGAGGTCTGGAGCGCCGAGAACCTCTTTGCCTTTCTCGAGAACCCGGCGAGCTATGCGCCGGGCACGAGCATGGGCTTTGCCGGGCTGGGCAAACCCGAGGACCGCGTGAACGTGATCGCGTATCTCGACGGGGCGGATGGCAGCGACGATATCGAGCTCGCGGCAGCGGACGAGGCCCCGGTAGAGGCAGAGGCCCCGGCTGAGGAGGCCGCCGCCGAGGAAGCGCCCGCCGAAGAGGCCCCGGCGGAGGAAGCTGCTGCGGAGGAAGCTCCGGCTGAGGAGGCCCCGGTTGAGGAAGCTGCTGCCGGGGAAGCGCCCGCCGAAGACGCTCCTGCTGAGAAGGCCGCTGCCGACGAAGCGGGTGGTGCCACCGGCTTTGCCGCTATGGTTGTCGCCGCCGACCCTGCCTCGGGCGAAAAGCTGTTCCGCCGCTGCGCGGCCTGTCACGCGGTCGAGCCGGGCCAGAACAAGGTCGGCCCGTCGATGCACGGCGTGGTGGGGGGCGAGATCGCCAGCGCCGAGGGCTTCAGCTATTCCGACGCGCTCAAGGGGCTCGAGGGCGTGTGGACCGCCGACAAGCTGAGCGCATGGCTGGAAAACCCGCGCGACTTCGCGCCGGGCAACAAGATGGGCTATCCGGGCCTCAAGGACGAGCAGGACCGCGCCGACATGATCGCCTATCTCGACACGCTCGATGGCGAGACCTACATCAAGGCTGCCGCCGAGGAAGCGCCTGCCGGAGAGGCACCCGCAGAAGAAGCTGCCGCCGAGGAGGCACCGGCAGAGGAAGCGCCCGCCGAGGACGCTCCGGCCGACGAAGAAGCCGCCGCCGGGGAAGCCGGGGGCGAGAGCGCCTTCGCCGCGATGGTCGCCTCTGCCGATATCGACGCCGGCAAGAAGACGTTCCGCCGCTGCGCCGCCTGTCACGCGGTCGAGCCGGGCCGCAACAAGGTCGGCCCGTCGCTGCACGGTGTTGTGGGAAGCGAGATCGCCAGCGCCGAGGGCTTCAGCTATTCCGATGCGCTCAAGGGGCTCGAGGGCGCGTGGACCGTGGACAAGATGAGCGCGTGGCTGGAAGATCCGCGCGGCTTTGCGCCGGGCAACCGCATGGGCTATCCGGGGCTCAAGGACGAGCAGGACCGCGCCAACGTGATCGGATACCTGCAAAGCGTCTCGAACTGAGGCGTAACGCAAGGAAATCGGGGCCGCTGCCTGCACGGGCGGCGGCCCTTTGCATGTGCGCGCCCCTTCTGCGCTTGAACACCGGGCGGCTGCCGCCTAGCTTGCGGCCTGAACCGTGCGGAAAACGGCGCGAACCGACAGGAGGACATCATGAAGGTCATGCCGCGCGCAGGAGCGCCGATCAGCCGCCGCCTCGCCCTCGGCGGGATGGGGGCGCTGCTCTCCGCCACCGCTCTGCCGATCATGGGAGCGGGACGCGCCCGCGCGACCGGGGACGAGATCATCCGCGCGCATGGCTATTCGTTCTTCGGTGATCTGAAATACCCCGCCGATTACCCGCATTTCGACTATGTGAACCCCGACGCCCCCAAGGGCGGGGAAATCTCGCTCTACGCCCCCGGCACCTTCGATTCGATGAACCCCTATTCGCGCAAGGGGCGCGCCGGGCGGCTGTCGTGGATGGTGTATGAGAGCCTGCTGGGCGGGTCCGAGGCCACCGGAGAGCCGCTGCCGGGCGACCGCTACAACGAGGGCTATGGCCTCTTGGCCGAGAGCCTGGAATATGACCGGGGCAAGACCTGGGTGATCTTTCACATGCGCCCCGAGGCGCGGTTTGCCGATGGCACGCCGGTCACCGCCCATGACGTGGTGTTCTCGCATAATCTGTTTCTCGATCAGGGGCTTAAATCCTACGCCGATGCGGTGCGGCGGCGGGTGACAGGGGCCGAGGCGCTCGACGATCACACGGTGCGGTTCGAGTTCGCGGAGGGCATCTCGCGCCGCTCGCTGATCGACCAGGTCGGCGGCACGCCGGTGTTTCCGCGTGCGTGGTATGAGCAGACCGGCGCACGATTGGACGAGCCACGGCTCGACGCGGCACCGGGCTCGGGCCCCTACCAGGTCGAAAGCTCCGAGGTGAACCGCAACATCGTTTATGCGCGCAACCCCGATTACTGGGGCTGGCACCTGCCGATCAACGTCGGTCGGCACAATTTCGACCGCATCCGCATCGAGTATTTCGCCGATGACAACGCCGCCTTCGAGGCGTTCAAGGCGGGCATCTACACCTTCCGGCCCGAGGGCAATTCCAAGACATGGGCCACCGGATACGATTTCCCGGCGGTGCAGAAGGGCCATGTTATCAAGGCCGAACTGCCCGACGGGCTGCCGCCGACGCCGTCGGGCTTCGTCTTCAACCTCGGGCGCGAGGTGCTCAAGGACAAGCGTGTGCGCCAGGCCATCGCGCTGGGCTTCAATTTCGAATGGACCAACGCGTCGCTGCAATACGGGCTGTTCAGGCAGCGCCATTCCTTTGTGCAGGACACCCATTTGCAGGCCGAGGGCGTGCCCGAGGGGGCGGAACTGGAGATGCTGAAATCGCTGGGCGATCTTGTGCCCGACGAGATGTTGACGGAACCGGCGGTGCGCGCCCATTCCTCCGATCCCGACCGCCTCAACGACCGGCGCAACCTGCGCCGCGCGATGCGGCTTCTGGACGAGGCGGGCTGGCCGGTGGGAGACGATGGCAAGCGGCGCAATGCCGCTGGCGCGCGTCTGAGCATCGAGATTCCGCTGTCGGCCTCGGGGTCTGCCACCATGTCGGCGGTGGTCGAAAGCTTTGTGTCGAACCTGCAACTGATGGGAATAGATGCAAAATTCGACAAGATCGACGCCGCGCAATACACATCGCGCCGGCGCGACCGTGATTACGATATCATCTTCGACAGCTACGTGGCGTTTCTCGAGGCGGGCACCGGGCTGCATCAGCGCTATGGCAGTCAGGAAGCCGCGTTCAGCCTGTTCAACCCCGCAGGGCTGGCAAGCCCGTTGGTGGACAGGCTGATCGACGAGGCGCTGGAATCGACCACGCTGGAGGCGCAGAACGTCGCGCTGATGGCGCTCGACCGGGCCTTGCGGTTCGAATTCTTCATGATCCCGACATGGTATCTGGATGAGACCTGGGTCGCCTATTGGGATCAATACGCCCACCCCGACCCATTGCCCGAATACGCCACCGGCGTGCTCGATTTCTGGTGGTATGACGCAGAAAAGGCGCAGGCGCTCCGGGACGCGGGCGCGCTGTGATGATGGCTGCGCGCACGGGGATCGTCTGAGATGGGGGCCTATATCCTGCGGCGGCTGTTGCTGATCGTGCCGACGCTGTTCGGCATCATGGTGATCAATTTCGCGCTGGTGCAATTCGTGCCCGGCGGCCCCGTGGAGCAGATGATCGCGCAGATGCAGGGGCAGGGCAACGTGTTCGAGAGCTTTGCCGGCTCCGGCTCGGACACCGGGCAGCAGATGGTCGGCGAGGGCAACGATCAATACTTGGGCGCGCGCGGCCTGCCGCCGGAGCTGATCAAGGAGCTGGAGGAGCAGTTCGGCCTCGACAAGCCGCCGCTGGAGCGATTTGTGAACATGATGTGGAATTACATGCGCTTCGATTTCGGCGAGAGCTATTTCCGCAAGATCGACGTGCTCGACCTGGTGCTGGAAAAGATGCCGGTGTCGGTCACGCTGGGGCTCTGGTCCACGATCATCGCCTATCTGATCTCGATTCCTCTGGGCATTCGCAAGGCGGTGCAGGATGGCTCACGTTTTGACACATGGACCAGCGGGCTGATCATCGTGGCCTACGCGATCCCGGCGTTCCTGTTCGCGATCATGCTCTTGGTGTTGTTCGCGGGCGGCAGCTACTTCCAGTTTTTCCCGCTGCGCGGGCTGACCTCGGACAATTTCGAGACGCTGAGCGTCGGCGGCAAGATCGTCGATTATCTGTGGCACATCACCTTGCCGGTGCTCGCCTCGACCATCTCGGCCTTTGCCACGCTGACGCTTCTGACCAAGAACAGCTTTCTCGACGAGATCAAGAAACACTACGTCATGACCGCCCGCGCCAAGGGGCTGTCGGAGCGGCGCGTCCTTTACGGCCATGTCTTCCGCAACGCCATGCTGATCGTGATCGCGGGCTTTCCGGCGGTGTTCATCGGGGTGTTTTTCGGCGGCTCGGTGCTGATCGAGACGATCTTCAGCCTCGACGGGCTGGGGCGGCTCGGCTTCGAGGCCGCGGTGGGGCGCGATTACCCGGTGATGTTCGGCACGCTGTTCCTGTTCGGGCTGATCGGACTGGTGGTCGGCATCCTGTCGGACCTGATGTATGTGCTGGTCGATCCGAGAATCGATTTCGAGAAGCGGGAGGGCTGAGGATGGCGCGCGCATCATGGGGGCGCTGCCCCCGCCGCGCCTGCGGCGCGACTCCCCCGGAGTATTTTTACCAAGAAGAAGGCGGGGTGCGGTGATGCGGTTGTCGCCGCTCAATCAGCGCCGGTGGCGGAATTTCCGGCGCAATGGCCGGGCGTTCTGGTCATTGGTGATCTTTTCGGTGGTGTTCACCGTGACGCTCTGTGCCGAGTTCGTGGCCAATGACAAGCCGATCCTCGTGCAGTATCGCGGCGACATTTACATGCCGGTCTTCCGGTTCTACCCCGAAACGGCGTTCGGCGGGGATTTCCGGACCGAGGCGATCTATCGCGACCCGGAGGTGCAGTGCCTGATCGTGTCGGGCGGGCTGGATGCCTGTTTCGACGATCCCGAGGGGATGATCGCGCAGGCCGGGGACGGGGTGATCGACGGCGAGGAGATCATGAAGGGCTGGGCGCTCTGGCCGCCGATTCCCTACAGCTACGACACCATCGTGGATCGCGACGGGGCGGCCCCCCTGCCGCCCAACGAGCAGAACTGGCTTGGCACCGACGACACCAAGCGCGACGTGCTGGCGCGGGTGATCTACGGGTTCCGGCTGTCGGTGATGTTCACGCTGATCGTGACGGCGCTGTCCTCGGTGATCGGGATATTCGCGGGCGCGGTGCAGGGCTATTTCGGCGGCAAGACCGACCTCTTCTTTCAGCGCATCATCGAGATATGGGCGTCAACCCCGCAGCTATATGTCATCATCATCCTGTTCGCGATCCTGCCGCGGAGTTTCTGGCTCCTGGTGGTGATCACGGTGCTGTTCGGCTGGATGGCGCTGGTGGGCGTGGTGCGGGCGGAATTCCTGCGCGCGCGCAACCTCGAATACGTGCGGGCGGCCAAGGCGCTGGGTGTCGGCAACATCACCATCATGTTCCGCCACATGCTGCCCAACGCGATGGTGGCCACATTGACCATGCTGCCGTTTGTCATCACCGGGACGATCTCGCTTCTGGCGGGGCTGGATTTCCTCGGGTTCGGGCTGCCGTCCTCGTCGCCCTCTCTGGGCGAGTTGACCTTGCAGGCCAAGCAGAACCTGCAGGCGCCGTGGCTCGCGTTCACCGCGTTTTTTGCCTTTGCGATCATGCTCTCATTACTCGTGTTCATCTTCGAGGGCGTGCGCGACGCGTTCGATCCCAGAAAGACCTTTCAATGAGCGTGCTCGAGGTTCGCGATCTGGCCGTGGGGTTCCGGCAGGACGGGCAGGTGATCCCTGCGGTCAAGGGCGTGTCCTTTTCGGTGGACCACGGCGAGACGGTGGCGCTGGTGGGTGAATCGGGGTCGGGCAAGTCGGTGACGGCGCTCTCGACTGTCTCGCTGCTGGGGTCCTCGGCGGAGGTGTCGGGCAGCGTCATTTATGACGGGCAAGAGATGATCGGGGCCGATGACCGGCGACTTCGCAAGGTGCGGGGCAACGATATCAGCTTCATCTTCCAGGAGCCGATGACCTCGCTCAACCCGCTGCACACGCTGGAAAAGCAGTTGCGCGAGAGCCTGGAGTTGCACCAGGGGCTGACCGGCGAGGCCGCGCGGGGGCGGATCGTGGAGTTGCTGGAGCGGGTGGGTATCCGCGAGGCGGCGAGCCGTCTGGGGGCCTATCCGCATCAATTATCGGGCGGGCAGCGGCAGCGGGTGATGATCGCCATGGCGCTGGCCAACAAGCCCGATATCCTGATCGCGGACGAGCCGACCACCGCACTCGATGTGACCATTCAGGCGCAGATCCTCGAATTGCTGGCCAATCTCAAGCGCGACGAGGGCATGGGCCTGCTCTTCATCACCCATGATCTCGGGATCGTGCGGCGCATCGCTGACAGGGTCTGCGTGATGAAGGATGGCGAGATCGTCGAGGCGGGGCCGGTGGAGGAGGTGTTCGCCGCGCCGAAACACGCCTACACGCGCAAACTCCTCGGCGCGCAGGCGGTGGGGGTGCCCAAGCCGGTGCCCGAGGGGGCGCAGGTGGTGGCTGAAACCGACAGCCTGCGCGTCTGGTTCCCGATCCAGAAGGGGTTTCTCAAGCGGACCGTGGGCCATGTGAAGGCTGTCAACGACGCAACACTCACCGTGCGCGCGGGCGAGACGCTGGGGATCGTCGGCGAATCGGGGTCGGGCAAGACCACGCTGGCGCTGGCGATCATGCGGCTGATCGCCTCAAAGGGCGGCATTCGCTTTATGGGCGAGGACGTGCATGGCTGGTCCACGCGGGAATTGCGCAAACGCCGGGCACAGATGCAGATCGTGTTCCAGGACCCGTTCGGCAGCCTTTCCCCCCGGATGAGCTGTGTGCAGATCATCGCCGAGGGGCTGGGCGTGCATGGCAACCCGGGCGGACGGCCCGAGCGCGACCTGGTGGCCGAGGTGATGGCGGAGGTGGGGCTCGACCCTGCCGCGATGGATCGGTACCCGCACGAATTCTCGGGCGGGCAGCGGCAGCGCATCGCCATTGCCCGCGCCATGATCCTGCGGCCACGCCTCGTGGTCCTCGACGAGCCGACAAGCGCGCTCGACATGACGGTGCAGGTGCAGATCGTGGACCTGCTGCGCCAATTGCAGGTGAAATACGGGCTGGCCTATCTGTTCATCAGCCACGATCTCGCGGTGGTGCGCGCCATGAGCCACCGGGTGCTGGTGATGAAAGAGGGCGACGTGATCGAGGCGGGCGAGGCCGAGGCGCTTTTTACCGCGCCGAAGACGGCCTACACGCGGACGCTGCTTGAGGCGGCGCTTGACGGGCGGACAGAGCGT
This sequence comes from Roseovarius sp., assembly GCA_034521935.1. Classification (GTDB taxonomy): domain Bacteria; phylum Pseudomonadota; class Alphaproteobacteria; order Rhodobacterales; family Rhodobacteraceae; genus Roseovarius. The sequence goes on along the minus strand of JAXHLV010000009.1, from coordinate 1,731 downwards.
CTGTCGGGTTAGATCGCCGAACTGTGGCCCTGTTCGTCCATCTCGTAGGCGTCGATCGCGCGCGCGATCATGCGGGTGAGCGGGCGCGCCTCGGGCGGGATGAACAGGCCGCTTTCGTCAAGATGCAGGTGGCCGTCGAAGGCGTGCGCGGTCTGTGACAGAAGGTCGTGCAGCGCCTTGGCGGAAATATCGAAATCCCGCGTGATCGCGGCGGCGTCGATGTGGAAATCGCACATCAGCATCTCGATCATCCGACCGCGCATCCGATCCTCGGGGGTGAAGACGTGGCCGCGTATGGTGGAAAAGCGCCCGTCGCGAATCGCCGCCGTGTGTGCGCCGGTGGCGGGCGCGTTCTGCGCATAGCCTTGCGGAAAGCGCGAGATCGACGAGGCCCCGAGCCCGATCAGCACATCGGATGTATCGTCGGTATAGCCCTGGAAATTGCGGCGCAGGCGGCCTGCCTTTTGCGCCACGCTCAGCCCGTCGCCGGGGGTGGCGAAATGGTCGATGCCGATCTCGTCATAGCCATCCCAGAGAAACAGGCGGCGCGCGGTCTCGAAAAGCGCGAGCCGTTCCTGCGGGTGGGCAGCGTGTCCGACGGGATCATCTGCTGGCGCTTGGCCATCCACGGCACATGGGCATAGCCATAAAGCGCCACCCGGTCGGGGCTGAGCGACAGGAGCTTTTGCACGCTTTCGGTCATCCGCGCCCGTGTCTGGTGCGGCAGGCCGTAGAGGATGTCGGCGTTGAGGCTCGCCACGCCGCGCGCGCGGATCTCAAGGGCCGCGTCGCGGGTGATGTCATAGCTCTGGATGCGGCCGATGGTCTTCTGAATTTCGTCGTCGAAATCCTGCACCCCGATGGAGGCGCGATTCATCCCCGCTGCCGCCAGCGCGTCGAGGCGCGGGCCGTCGATCTCGTTGGGGTCGATCTCGACCGAGAATTCGGTTGTCTCGGTGAAGGGCGCGATCTCGGCGATTGCCCCGGCCAGCTCGGTCATCATCGACGGCGACAAGAGCGTCGGCGTGCCGCCGCCCCAGTGCAGCCGCGAGAGCCGGACGCCATCGGGCAGCAGGCGGCCCAGCATGGCGATCTCGGTCTTGAGAGTCTCGAGATAGGCGATGACCGGCGCGTCGCTTTGCGTGCCCTGCGTGCGGCAGGCGCAGAACCAGCACAGCCTGCGGCAGAACGGGACATGCACGTAGAGCGATATCTCGGATCCTTCCGGGATCGCGGTGATCCAGTCGGTAAAATCCCCGACCCCGACTGCGCGCCCGAAATGCGGCGCTGTCGGGTAACTCGTGTAGCGCGGAACCTTGGCATCAAAAAGACCCAGGCGGGCGAGTTCGGTTTGCGTATTCATGGCTCAAGGCTTACATTCCCCCCAGTTGAGCTCCTTGACACAGATCAATCCGGGGATGGCAAGTTTGGCAATCAGCGAAAAAATCGCGCGAAGCGCGCCCGTGGACTGCGGCGATTGCCCGATCCGGCACCGCGCCGTTTGCGCGCGCTGCGAGGCGGACGAGCTCGAACTGCTCGAGCAGATCAAGTATTACCGCAATTTCGAGGCGGGCCAGACGGTGATCTGGTCGGGCGACCAGATGGATTTCGTGGCCTCGGTCGTGTCGGGCATCGCGACGCTCACCCAGACGATGGAGGACGGGCGCACGCAGATGGTGGGCCTGCTGCTGCCCAGCGATTTCGTGGGCCGTCCGGGGCGCGACCATGCCG
>JAXHLV010000008.1:40000-45776 GCA_034521935.1 Roseovarius sp. | reverse complement strand
TAAGCGGTGGCTGGAGAGCACGTCTATTTCAGCTTGACGGCGTGAAGTTCCAGGGCAGCAGGTCGTCGATGCGGTTTTGGGGATGACCGGCGGCGATGGCCTCGAGGGTGGCCTTGAGATAGGCGAAGGGTTCGACGCCGTTGATCTTGGCGGTTTCGATGAGCGACGCGATGCGGCCCCAGGCTTTTCCGCCCTCGTCGTGACCCGCGAACAGGGCATTCTTGCGATTGAGCGCGATCGGGCGGATCAGGTTTTCGACGCTGTTGGAGTCGATCTCGACGCGGCCATCGGTCAGGAAGGTCTGCAGGCCGTCCCAGTGGCGGTGGATGTAGGCCAGCTTCTCGCCAAGGCGGGACTTGGCCGAGACGCGCAGGCGTTGCTCTTGCAGCCACGTCGCCGAACGTCCTCGACCAAGGGAACTGATCGCGCCTGTCGGGCCGAGAGGCGTTGACCTGGGTCGATGCCGCGGATGTCAGCCTCGACGGCGTAGATCTCGGCGATGCGGCGCAGGCCCTCGGCGGCGATCTCGGAACCGTCGCGGTCGAACACCTCCTTCAGCTTGCGCCGGGCATGCGCCCAGCAATGCGCCACACGGATGGGCTCGCCGCCCTTGCGGGACGGGCGCGTCAGGCGGTTGTAGCCCTGGTAGCCATCGAGTTGCAGGATACCATCGAAGCCGCGCAGGAACTTTTCGGCGTTCTCCCCGCCGCGATCGGGCGCGTAGAAGAAGACGACCCCCGGCGGGTCGGCACCGCCCCAGCCTCGATCGTCGCGGGCCAGCGCCCAGAGGTAGCCGGTCTTTGTCCGGCCGCGCCCCGGATCGAGCACCGGCGCCGTGGTCTCGTCCATGAACAGCTTGGTGGACGCCTTCAGGTGCTCGGCCAGCCGGTCGACGACGGGTCTCAGATGGAACGCGGCAACACCGACCCAGTCGGCCAGGGTGCTGCGATCGATGGTGACGCCCGACCGGGCGAGCATCTGGCTCTGGCGGTATAATGGCAGGTGGTCGGCATATTTGCTGACCAGGACATGCGCGATGGCGCCTTCGGTCGGCAGGCCGCCCTCGATCAGAGCCGCCGGAGCCGGCGCCTGTTTCACGCCATCGGTGCAGGCGCGGCAGGCATATTTGGGGCGCACGGTGACGATCACGCGCAGTTGCGCCGGCACGATGTCCAGCCGCTCGGTGCGGTCTTCACCGATCTTGTGCATCTGCCCGCAGCCGCATGGGCACATCAGGCTATCGGGCTCGACAACCTGCTCGATGCGCGGCAAATGTTCAGGCAGGTTGCCGCGGTTGCGCTTGGCCACCCCTTTGCGCTTGGGCTTATCGCTGTCAGGCGCTGTCTGACGCTTTTGTTCCTCGGCCTCGGCGACGGCAATGGTGAGATCCTCGAAGGCCAGCTGCCGGTCGTCCTCGTCGAGCTTCTCGGACTTCTTGCCATGCAATGCATGGTTCATCTCTGCCACAAGGTGCTCAAGGCGCTTGTTGATCTCTTCAAGCGCGGCCACGCGCGCAGCAGTCGCCTGCAAAGCCTCGAATGCCGCGCGGTAATCGGGCGGCAAAACGGAGAGGTCAAGGTCTTTGGCGGCGGCGACAGTCATGCCACCAATATACCCTGAAGCGGCTGTAAACGCACGCCTTTTCGACGGTCCGATTCATTCTGCCGCAGCCGGTCTGCGCGCTTCCAGCGCCCGGACCTTACGCCAATCCAGGCCAGAGAACAGGGCTTCGAATTGCGCCCGGTTCAGCGTCATCACACCGTCCCGGATGGCCGGCCAGACGAACGTCGTCTCCTCCAGGCGCTTGTAGGCCATCACCAACCCGGTCCCGTCCCAGAACAGGATCTTCAACCTGTCGGCCCGCTTGGCGCGGAACACGAACACCGTGCCGGTGAACGGATCCTCCTTTAGCGCCGACTGCACCAGCGCGGCCAGCCCGTCGTGACCCTTGCGGAAATCGACCGGCTGCGTCGCCACCAGGATGCGCACCTGGTGCGTCGGCATGATCATGTCGGTCATCCCACCGCCCGCACGATCTCGGCAATCCGCGCCGCCGAAGTCTCCGCGTCAAGGCGGATCATGATGTCGCCAACCGCGATCTCGATCGAGGCACATCCGCGGTCGACCTGGCTTCCGCCGGTGAAGCCCCAGGACCCTCGTCGCACAGCACCAGCGGCGCGAACCCGGGGGGCTCTTCCGCCGCCGGAAGAACCAACTTGCCGTCCTTCGCTAAGCGCCGCCATTCCGAGATCCTATTCGCCCGCAGCCCATACCTCTCGGCCACCCCGCGAACCGTCGCCCCGGGCTCAAGCGTCTCCGCAACAATTTGGCCCTTGAGCGCATCAGGCCACCGCCGCCGGCCCACAGCGGAGCTACGCGCTCCACCCGACCGGAAAAACTCCAACGTATCCTCCATGGAGAAACTCCACCCCTGTTCCACGACAGTGATGAGTTCTCAGAAACGGTACTTCAGAAGAAGGTGGGGTCCAGGTCAGCGCTTACGACATGGCAACGGGCAAGCATACGCTGAAATCGGTTTCGCGGCAGATAATGCCTGTGGGCAGCTTCGATAGCACCGATATCAGCGCTGTCGAAGTTGGTTGGAGTCACGAGACTCGAGGTATAACGCAGAGCGCTCTGCGAGAGTATCAAGCTTACTCACCATGGCTTGCAATTTGGTTTCATGCGTCAGTCTTGGTTGCGGAAATTGGATTTGAACCGCGCGGCCTTGCAGGTCAGTCGAGTCGCTGACAAGACTTCACGCTGGCTAGCGCCATCCGCGGCTGTTTTTTTTGTATCGTTGAGAGGTTGAGGATTTTCCAGGTTTGGCGGCGACCTACTCTCCCACGTCTTGAGACGCAGTACCATTGGCGCGACGGCACTTAACTTCCGGGTTCGGGATGGGACCGGGTGTTTTGCTCGTGCTATGGCCACCAAACCGGGGAATCCCCCGTGATACAACCGGCCCTTTTTGTTTCGGGCTGTCCTGAGTCAAGTGTCACGTTTTTTGTGTATGCTTATTGGGTCCAGTCTTTGCTGTTACTGGATCAAATCAAGCCTATCGGGCGATTAGTACCGGTCAACTGAGCGCATTGCTGCGCTTACATCTCCGGCCTATCGACGTGGTGGTCTACCACGGCCCTCGGGGATACCTTGTTTTGAGGGGGGCTTCCCGCTTAGATGCCTTCAGCGGTTATCCTGTCCGATCATAGCTACCCTGCACTGCCGTTGGCACGACAACAGGTCCACCAGTGGATCGTTCACCCCGGTCCTCTCGTACTAGGGGCAACTCCTCTCAAGTATCCTACACCCACGGCAGATAGGGACCGAACTGTCTCACGACGTTCTAAACCCAGCTCACGTACCTCTTTAAACGGCGAACAGCCGTACCCTTGGGACCTGCTCCAGCCCCAGGATGAGATGAGCCGACATCGAGGTGCCAAACACTGCCGTCGATATGGACTCTTGGGCAGTATCAGCCTGTTATCCCCGGCGTACCTTTTATCCGTTGAGCGATGGCCCTTCCACTCGGGACCACCGGATCACTATGGCCGACTTTCGTCTCTGCTCGACTTGTCAGTCTCGCAGTCAGGCTGGCTTATGCCATTGCACTCAACGAGCGATTTCCGACCGCTCTGAGCCAACCTTCGCGCGCCTCCGTTACGCTTTAGGAGGCGACCGCCCCAGTCAAACTACCCGCCACGCAGGGTCCCGGACCCCGATGAGGGGCCGCGGTTAGACATCAAGAGTGCGAAGGGTGGTATCTCAAGGGAGGCTCCACGGGAACTGGCGTTCCTGCTTCAAAGCCTACCACCTATCCTGCACATCACAATCCTGATGCCAGTGCGAAGCTGTAGTAAAGGTGCACGGGGTCTTTCCGTCTGACCGCGGGAAGCCTGCATCTTGACAGGCAATTCAATTTCGCTGAGTCGATGTTGGAGACAGCGGGGAAGTCGTTACGCCATTCGTGCAGGTCGGAACTTACCCGACAAGGAATTTCGCTACCTTAGGACCGTTATAGTTACGGCCGCCGTTTACCTGGGCTTCAATTCAAGGCTCTCACCTCTCCTTTTAACCTTCAGGCACCGGGCAGGCGTCAGACCCTATACGTCGTCTTGCGACTTCGCAGAGCCCTGTGTTTTTAGTAAACAGTCGCCACCCCCTGGTTTGTGTCCCCGGATCCAAGTTGCCTTGAACCCGGGCCTCCTTCTCGCGAACTTACGGAGGTATTTTGCCGAGTTCCTTCAACATCGTTCTCTCAAGCGCCTTGGTATTCTCTACCAGTCCACCTGTGTCGGTTTAGGGTACGATCTCATGATGGAGCTATTTCCGGGAACCGCTTGGCGGCCCGCCCAATCCGATAAGGGCGAACAACATCCGCGATCCGTCACTTCCATCTGGCCCAGGAATATTAACCTGGTTCCCATCGACTACGCCTTTCGGCCTCGCCTTAGGGGTCGGCTTACCCTGCTCAGATTAGCTTTAAGCAGGAACCCTTGGACTTTCGGCGGGAGGGTCTCTCACCCTCCTTGTCGCTACTCATGTCATCATTCTCACTAGTGATCTCTCCACGGGATCGCTCACGCGCCCGCTTCATCGAAAATCTCGTCCCTCCCATGCGGGCGAGCCCGCAAAAGAGGAATGAGACTGTATCACACTACGCTCTGCTACCATGCCTTACGGCATCCTAAGCTTCGGCTCATGGCTTGAGCCCCGTTACATCTTCGCCGCAGGACAACTTGATTAGACCAGTGAGCTGTTACGCTATCTTTAAAGGATGGCTGCTTCTAAGCCAACCTCCTGGTTGTTTTGGTCGTCCCACCTGCTTTCCCACTTAGCCATGAATTGGGGGCCTTAGCTGTAGGTCAGGGTTGTTTCCCTCTCGACGACGGACGTTAGCATCCGCCGTCTGTCTGCCATCCAGTACTCCCCGGTATTCGGAGTTTGGTTAGGATCAGTAAGCCTGTGGGGCCCCATTACCCATCCAGTGCTCTACCCCCGGGGGTATTCGGATGACGCTCTACCTAAATAGATTTCGCAGAGAACCAGCTATCTCCGAGTTTGATTGGCCTTTCACCCCTAGGCACAACTCATCCCGACCTTTTTCAACAGGTGTGGGTTCGGACCTCCAGTTGGTGTTACCCAACCTTCATCCTGGTCATGCCTAGATCACTCGGTTTCGGGTCTGATCCATCCAACTCGTTCGCCCTATTAAGACTCGCTTTCGCTGCGCCTACACCTAACGGCTTAAGCTTGCTGGATAGACCAAGTCGATGACCCATTATACAAAAGGTACGCCGTCACAAGACTGGACACCAATGACAATCTTTATACTGGCCCTAGCGCCTGTTCGGCTGCTTGAGGGCATGTATTTTTCGCTACCTGAGCGCGGTCCTGCGCTACCGCCGCCCCGTGGGAAAGCTGAGCCGCAGATGCACCGTCTCGAGACCGGGATTGCTGCTCTCGATCCCCGCGTTGGAGCGGTGATCGAAGCCGAGGCCGATGCGCCATCCGCGCTCGCTCTCGTAGCCCAGCTCCAGCCCCGAGCGGAACTCCACCGGGCCACCGAGATCGGCCCCGCTGCCTTCGGCGTAAAGCCCCGGCATCAGGTGGAATTCGGCATACCAGTTCCAGTCCCGCGGCTGCAATGTATAGGCCAGCCCCGCGCCCACCCAGGCCTCGCCGTCATCGCTGAGCGACAGGCCATAGACCGGGCGAAAGGGGCCGAACCGCATCGCGGTATCGCGCCGCACATAGACCTCGGTGCCGGTGGTGT
>JAXHLV010000008.1:0-35000 GCA_034521935.1 Roseovarius sp. | reverse complement strand
GCAGCCCCTCGACATAGGGCCAGTCCAGCACCGGGTAGGCCACGCCGGGCATTTCATCGGGGCGCAGCACGGTCTCGAAGGCCACGTATTTCGCCGACGCCTGCACGCCCGCCATGTCCAGCAAATCCGATAGCTCGAACCCGTTCCACGGCACCACCATCGACCACGCCTCGACACAGCGGAACCGGTAGAGCCGTTCCTCGACCACCATCTTCGCCATGATATCCTCGAAGGCGTAATCGCCGGGGCGATCCACCAGCCCGTCGATGCGCACGCTCCACGGCGCGACGGTGAGCCGGTCGGCATAGCGCGCGGGATCATCCTTGCCGGTGCCAAACTCGTAATAGTTGTTGTAGGAGGTGATATCCTCCCACTCGTTCGGCTCCAGCGTTTCGGCCCGCGCCGCGCCGCCCGCGCCCACAAGGCCCAGCCCCGCCGCGCCCGCGATCATCTGGCGGCGGTTGAGATAGACCGCCTCCGGCGTCACATCGCGCTCACTCAGGTCATTCTTCCAACGGTTGGCCATCACGTCCTCCTGATCCGTTGTGAATCCATATAGGCACAGTCACGCATCGAACCAGCCGCAGGTTTCACCACCACCCATCACAAAGGCGCGTCCGGGCTGTAACTCGGGCGGATTTCGTTGAAGCGGATCGAGGTGCCGTTGGCTTGCACAAGCCGCACATGCCGCCGCCGCATCAGGCGCGGCTCGGCCACGCCGACGGAATGGGCGATGGTCTCGACCTCCTTGATGACGGATTTGGCGTAATTGGCGACCTTGACGTATTTATCCTCTATCACGAGGCCCCGTTGCAAATAGGGATCGTGGGTGGTGATGCCGGTGGGGCAGGTGTTCTTGTTGCATTTCAGCGCCTGGATGCAGCCGAGGCTGAACATGAAGCCGCGCGCCGATGTCACGAAATCCGCGCCCGCGCAGATTGCCCAGGCCACGTCGCCGGGATTGACCAGCTTGCCGCTGGCGATCATGCGGATGCGGTCCTTGAGGCCGTAGCGATCACGCAGGTCCACGATACGCGGCAGCGCGTCGCGCAGCGGCATCCCGACGAGGTCCATCAGCGGCATGGGGGCCGCCCCTGTGCCGCCCTCGCCACCGTCGATGGTGATGAAATCCGGCGCGCACTCGGCCCCTCGCTCGGCCACCATGTCGAAAAACGGCTCCCACGCCTGCGACGAGCCGATCACCGTCTTGAAGCCGACGGGCCGCCCGGTCACCGCCCTGATATGGCAGATCATGTCAAGCAGGCCGCCGAAATCGTCGATCTCGGCATGGCGGTTGGGGGAGATGCTGTCCTGCCCCTCGGGGATGGCGCGAATGCGCGCCACCTCGGCATCCACCTTGGCACCGGGCAGGATACCCCCCTTGCCGGGTTTCGCCCCCTGCGCCAGCTTGATCTCGAACATCCTGACGCACGGGTTGTCCGACACCTCGCGCAGCTTGTCATCGCTCAGCCGTCCCTCGGCATCACGAACCCCGTATTTCGCGGTGCCGATCTGGTAAACGATGTCGCAGTTACCCGTGAGGTGATAGGGGCTCAGCCCTCCCTCGCCGGTATTGAGCCAAATCCCCGCCTGCGCGGCCCCACGGCTCAGCGCCTCGACGGCGGGGCGCGAGATCGCGCCATAGCTCATGCCGGAAATGTTGAAGATGGACCGCGCCTTGTAGGGGATCGCCGCCCCCGGTCCGATCTCCATCGGTGCCGTCACCGCGAACTGATCGTCGAGCGGCGGAAACACTGCGGGCACGAAAATGGGCGTGCCCGGCACACTCAGGTTCCGGGTCGACCCGAAGGCGATGGTGTTGCTTTTGCCCGTGGTCGCGTGCGCCACCCAATCACGCTGCGCCCGGTTGAACGGCATCTCCTCGCGGTCCATCGCAAAGAAATACTGCCGGAAAAACTCACCCAGCTTGCTGAACAGCCCGCGAAAGCGCCCGATCACCGGATAGTTGCGGCGGATCGCGTCGCCGGGCTGAGTGCGGTCAATGATATAAAGAAACAGCACCCCGAGGAGTGCGGTCCCGAGAAAGACCACGAACACAAGCGCCAGCACTTCGAGAATCTGCGTCACATACCCCATAACGGTCCTTTCCGATCCACCCCGCCTGCCCGCATCCGCCGACCCGATCGGGGGGCAGATCCGACCCATTTGATGTAGGCCGCGACAGGCGGGTTTGTCCACGTTGGTTTATCCAGGAAAGAGCGGTTCTCGGTCTTTGGTTTGCGTTTGCCCTCACCATCCGCTCTGGACCACCGGCAAGTGTCGTGCGAAACGGGATATGACGAAAAGCACAAAGGCAAATTGATGCCCGGAATCTACATAGCGGGCCATCGCGGTATGGTTGGTGGTGCGATCCTGCGGCGGCTCGAGGCGCGGCGGGAGGCGGGCGAGAAGATCACCCTCATCACCGCGAGCCATGCGGAGCTTGACCTGACGGATCAGGCGCAGGTGGCCGCGTTCATGGCCCGCGAGCGCCCCGACGTGGTGATCCTGGCGGCGGCGAAGGTGGGCGGCATCCATGCCAACAACACCTATCCCGCCGATTTCATTTATGAAAACCTGATGATCGAGTGCAACGTGATCCATCAGGCATATGAGGCAGGCGTGCGGCGGCTGTTGCAGCTTGGCTCGTCGTGCATCTACCCGCGCGCAGCGCCGCAGCCGATGGCCGAGGACGCGCTGCTCACCGGCCCGCTGGAGCCCACGAACGAGCCCTACGCCATCGCCAAGATCGCCGGGATCAAGCTCTGCGAGAGTTATAACCGGCAGCATGGCACCGATTACCGCTCGGTCATGCCGACCAATCTTTATGGTCCCGGCGACAATTTCCACCCCGAGAATTCCCACGTCCTGCCCGCGCTCATCCGCCGGTTTCACGAGGCCGCGCAAGAGGGGCGCGAGGAGGTGGTGATCTGGGGCACGGGGCGGCCGATGCGCGAGTTTCTGCATGTCGATGACATGGCAGAGGCATCGCTCTTCGTGATGGACCTCGACCGCGCGACCTATGACGCCAACACCGATCCGATGTTGAGCCATATCAACGTGGGCACCGGCGAGGATGTCACGATCCTTGATCTGGCGAAGATGGTGGCAAGGGTGACGGGCTTTCAGGGACGCATCACCACCGATCCGTCAAAACCCGACGGCACCATGCGCAAGCTGATGGATGTGAGCCGGCTGGCGGATATGGGATGGCGGGCGTCGACCGGGCTGGAACAGGGGATCGCGGGCACCTACCAATGGTTTCTGGATAACCAGGACAGGTTTCGCGGCTGAGGCGCGGCAGGGAGGGCACGAGCATGGCACAGGATATTCACCCGCTTCTGCTCTGCGGCGGGTCGGGCACGCGGCTCTGGCCCTTGTCGCGCAAGAGCTATCCCAAGCAGTTCACGCGGCTGACGGGCGAGGAGAGCCTGTTCCAGGCCTCGGCGCGGCGGCTGTCGGGGGCGGGGTTTGCCGCGCCCGCGATCATCACCGCATCGGATTACCGCTTTGTCGTGACCGAGCAACTGGCGGGCGTCGAGATCGCCGCCGCCGCCACGCTGATCGAGCCGGAGGGGCGCAACACCGCGCCCGCGATCCTCGCGGGCGTGCTGGACCTCGACGCGCGGGCCCCCGGCGCGCTGATGCTGGTGGCACCGTCGGATCACGTCATCCCCGACGCGGAGACGTTCCGCGCCGCCGTCATGGCGGCCGTTCCGGCGGCGGAGGCGGGGCGGATCGTGACCTTCGGCATCCGCCCCGACCGGCCCGAGACGGGCTATGGCTGGCTGAGCCTCGGCGCGGCACCGGGGGACGGGTGCGCGCCGGTGCCGCAGTCGCTCGAGGGCTTTGTCGAGAAGCCGGATGCCGCCACGGCGCAAGACCTGCTCGCGGGCGGGATGCACCTGTGGAATGCGGGGATATTCCTCTTCTCCACCGATACGATCCTCGCCGCCTTCGAGACATATCAGCCCGCGATGCTGGCCGCTGTCACCCGCGCCCATGAGGAGGCCGAACGTGACCTGCATTTCCTGCGGCTCGCGCCGGGCCCTTGGGCCGAGTGCGAGGAGATTTCCATCGATTACGCGGTAATGGAGAAGGCGGACAATCTGACCGTGATGCCATACGGTGGCGCATGGTCGGACCTCGGCGGCTGGGATGCCGTGTGGCGCGAGAGCGGGCCCGACGCGGCGGGCGTCGTCACCTCCGGCCCCGCCACCGCCATCGACTGCGCCGATACGCTGTTGCGCGCCGAGGACGAACAGCAGGCGCTGGTGGGGATCGGGCTGGAGGATATCATCGCCGTGGCCATGCCCGACGCGGTGCTGGTGGCGCACAAGGACCGCGCGCAGGACGTGAAGAGGGCGGTCGCGGCGCTCAAGGCACAGGGGGCCAAACAGGCCGAAACACTACCGCGCGATTACCGTCCCTGGGGCTGGTTCGAGAGCCTCGCCACGGGCGGGCGATTCCAGGTCAAGCGCATCCACGTCAACCCCGGCGCGGCGCTGAGCTTGCAAAGCCACCACCACCGCTCCGAGCACTGGATCGTCGTCGCGGGCACCGCCAAGGTCACCGTCGACGATCAGGTCAAACTGGTCGCCGAGAACCAGTCCGTCTACATCCCGCTCGGCACGGTCCACCGAATGGAAAATCCCGGCAAGGTGCCGATGGTCCTCATCGAGGTCCAGACCGGAACCTACCTCGGCGAGGATGACATCATCCGCTACGAGGATGTCTATGCCCGCGGGCAGGGTGCGAAGGGGTGATCAGGCCCAGCGCCCGATCGCCGTCACCGTGATCTCGGGCGCGTCCGGCTGGCTCGTGGCGGCCATCGCGCGCAGATGCCCCGTTACCTCGTCGCCCGCGCGCGTGGCGATCCATGTGCCCGTTGCCGTGGTCGCGCTCGCGGTGAGGGTGGGCTGTGTGCCCGGCGCGAAGGCGGCGGGGTAGCTCCATGCCGTGTCCGACGCCCCGGCGAAGACCGCGCCGAGCGCGGTATCCGGCGCGGCGAGGGTGAGGGTGTGGCGGCAGATTTGCGTGCCGTCGGGATATCGCAGGGCCTCGCCGTCCGCCGTGGTGCTGCGGGTCACGTTGTGCTCGCCCTGCACCGCCTGCCACACGCCCCAAGCGCCGCCCGAACGGGTGCGAAAGGCGAACGCCGCGCCATCCGCACCGATGAAGACCTGCGCCAGATCGTCCGCCCCGAGCCGCATAGACAGGCACAGTCCGGTGCTTGCGCCGGAGGGGCGCGGCCCAATCGTGGTGGCGCCCACAGCAAAGCTGCCTGCGGGCTGCGCGGGATCGTCGAGATCGGCCATCACAGGCACCGCCCCGGCTCCGGACTGCCCCCAGCCAAAGGCCCCGGTCGTCATGAGCCGCCCCGGCGTGGCGTCGGCGGCGCTTTGCTGCACCGCCGTGCCGGTGGCGTGGCCGGTGGCGGCCTCAAAGCTCAGCGCCGTCACCCATACCGCGCCGTCGGCGCTGACCTTGACGGCGAAATCGTCGCTGCCGCTGGTGCCCATCTCGGCGCGCCCGCCAAAGCCCGTCTGGAACAGCAGGCTCGCCGTGTCGCCCGCCGTGGCCTTGTTGATCTTGAGCTGGTGGCCCGCGCCCTCGTGGTTGAAGAGCGTGGCGGGGGCGGAGAGGGCGAGCCGGTTGGTGCTGTCATGGCTGGCGTTGATGCCGACCCCGTCGAGATTGTCGAGGGTCGGCGGCGCGAGCGGCTCCCAACCGCTGCCCGCGCGGCGGAAAAGCCGCCCGTCGCTCTTGTCGAAGGCAAGCCAGCCCTCGCCCGGCGCGACAAACAGCCAGCTTTCGTTGACGAAGCCCGCGAGCATGTCGGCCTGCCCGGCCCAGTCTCCGGTGGGCGCAGGGCCGAGCGCCCAGACCTGGCCCGCCTCGGGCAGGGCCGGGGGGGTGCTGGCATCGATCCCCTCCACGGCCAGTTGCGCGATGATGTCGAGGCGGGTCAGCGCCTCGTTATGGGTGACGTGTTTCTGCGCCTGCGAGGGCAGGATGAACGGCAGCGACAGGCGCGGGGATTGGTCTTGCATCGCACAAACTCCGGGGGTTGAGGGCATCGGGCGGGATGCGCTCAATCTTGGAGCGGGAGATTGCCAAAGGGTAAAGGCGGCGGGCGGCGGTCAGGCGGTGATCCGCGCCACCATCGCGCTTGCCGGATCGGCCAGCGCCTCGATCACGTCGAAATGGTGGCGGCCCTCGGCGATTTCCAGCGGGACACCCCATGCCTGCGACAGCCAGCGCGCCTGATCGAGGAAGGCGGGCAGTTCGGCGCCGCCCACCCAGACCGTGACCGGCACGGCAAGCGGGCGCATGAGCACCGGGCTTTCGGCGCGGGCGGCGGCCATATCGAGGCCGAACTTTTCGTTCATCGAGGTGCGCAGCATGGGGCGCAGATCCGCCACCGGCGAGATTGGCAGGATATGAGAGAGCCGTGTCGCCACCTCCCAAGGCAGCACGCCGGGCACCGCCATGCGCGCCACGAGGTGCCCGCCCGCCGAATGGCCCGCAAGCGCAATCGGCCCGGCGACGCGCGCCCCCGCCACCGTGACCGCCTGCGCGATCTGGCGGGTGATGTCGGCAATGCGCACCTCGGGGCAGAGATCGTAGGACGGCATGGCCACCGCCCAGCCCCGCGCCAGCGGCCCGGCGGCAAGGTGCGACCAGAGCGAGCGGTCGAACCTCAGCCAGAACCCGCCATGCACAAAGACACACAGCCCCCGCGCGGTGCCCTCGGGGCGAAAGAGATCAAGGGCCTGCCGGGGGCTGTCGCCATAGGAAAGGCCAAGCTCTGCACGGGCGTGCGCACGAAACGCCTCCGCCGCCACGGCCCAGCGCGCGGGATATTGCGCGCCGCCGGGGATGTTGGGGACATTGGCATACGCCGCGTCCAGATCGGTCATCGCATCGCCCTCCTCTGGCCCTAGACATTCCTAGCCCAAGCTGCTTTGGCTTTGCGAGATCAATCGACATCGCGAGAGGACCGCACCATGACCACGACCGACCTGAAATCCATGCTGAAGGACCCCGGCCTGCTGGCGGAAAAAGCCTATATCGGCGGGCAGTGGGTGGATGGTGACAACGGCACGTTTGAAGTCACCAACCCCGCGCGTGGAGACGTGATCGCCAACGTCGCCGACCTGAGCCGCGCGCAGGTGGCCCATGCCATCGCGGGGGCCGAGGCGGCGCAGAAGGAGTGGGCGAAATGGACCGGCAAGGAGCGGGCGGGCGTGCTGCGCCGCTTCTTCGACCTGATGATGGAGAACCAGCACGATCTGGGCGTGATCCTGACCGCCGAACAGGGCAAGCCGCTCGCCGAGGCCAAGGGCGAGATCGCCTATGGCGCCTCGTTCATCGAGTTTTTCGGCGAGGAGGCCAAGCGCGTCTATGGCGAGACCATCCCCGGCCATCAGCGCGACAAGCGCATCACGGTGATCAAGCAGCCCATCGGCGTCGCCGCCTCGATCACGCCGTGGAATTTCCCCAACGCGATGATCACCCGCAAGGCAGCACCCGCATTGGCCGCCGGCTGTGCCTTCATCGGGCGACCGGCCTCCGAGACACCGCTCTCGGCCACCGCAATGGGCGTGCTCGCCGAGCGGGCAGGCATCCCGGCGGGTGTGTTCAACGTCGTGCCATCCTCCAGTGCCTCGGAGGTGGGCAAGGAGTTCTGCGAGAACCCGGGCGTGCGCAAGCTGACCTTCACCGGCTCCACCGAGGTGGGCCGCATCCTGCTGCGGCAGGCCGCCGACCAGGTGATGAAATGCTCGATGGAGCTGGGCGGCAACGCGCCGTTCATCGTCTTCGACGACGCCGATCTCGATGCCGCTGTCGAGGGTGCGATCCTGTGCAAGTTCCGCAACAACGGCCAGACCTGCGTCTGCGCCAACCGCATCTATGTGCAGGCGGGGGTGTACGATGCCTTCGCCGCCAAACTCAAGGTTGCGGTCGCGAACCTGAAGGTTGGCGACGGATTCGAGGAAGGCACCTCGCTCGGCCCGCTCATCAGCACAGAGGCCATCGACAAGGTGCAGGAGCATATCGCCGATGCCACAACCAAGGGCGGCACCGTGATCCTCGGCGGTGCCGAGGAACCCGATGGGCTGTTCCTGCCGCCGACAATCATCACCGGGGCGACCCGGGACATGGCATTTGCCACCGAAGAGACCTTTGGGCCGCTGGCCCCGCTGTTCAGCTTCGAGGACGAGGATGACGTGATCGCGATGGCCAATGACACGATCTTCGGCCTGGCGTCGTATTTCTACGCCCGCGACCTGAGCCGCGTCACCAAGGTGGCCGAGGCGCTGGAATACGGGATCGTCGGCGTCAATACCGGCATCATCTCGACCGAGGTCGCCCCCTTTGGCGGGGTCAAGCAATCGGGGCTTGGCCGCGAGGGCAGCCATCACGGCATCGAGGAATTCATGGAGATGAAGTATATCTGCATGAGCGTTTAGGAAATCGGCCCTTTGGCCGGAGCCGTCCTGACGCTACGCTGCGCGCATGGCGTCAGGACGAAGGACACGGTCATGATTCGGTTTCTTGCACTTGCCCTCGGACTAACGATCAGCGGAGCCTTGCCGTCCCTCGGCAAGGCCGGGGACGCGCGGGACGTAACCGGCGCACTCGGCTACAAGCAGAAGATCGCGCTGCCGCCCGATGCACGCGCAAAGGTGGAGGCGCGGGGCCGGTTCGGCGTCACGCTGGGCGAGGTCGAGATCGACGCTGACAGGCTTCAGATGCCGCGCGACTTTGCCCTGTCGGTGCCACCCGGGCTGTCCGGGACGGTGCGGGTGCTCATCGAGGTGCACGGCGCGCCGCGATGGATCATCGAGGGGGTGGCCTTTGGCGCAGGGACAGAGCCGGTGGACCTGGGCGAGTTGATCCTCGACCCGGTGACGCCGCTTGCCTTTGCCACTGATTTCCTCTGCGGTGACACGCGCGTGTCTTTCGGGGTGCTGGGCAACGAGGCGATCCTGCGCGCCGAAGGCCGCGACATTCCGCTGCGGCAGGTCAAGGCCGCCTCGGGTGCGCACTATGAAGCGACAGGCAATCCCGATACGAGCGTGTGGATCAAGGACGATGGGGCGATGGTCCGGCTCAACGGTCGGGACCTGCCGGATTGCCGCGAGGTTCTGGCCGCCGCCGAGCGCCCGTATCGCGCCCGCGGCAACGAGCCCGGCTGGCGCGTCTCGTTTGCCGCCCGACTTGCCGAGATCACGGTCGATTACGGTGTGACCACGCAAGAGGTGCCGCGCCCGGACGCGCAGGCGGTGCCGGGGGCCTATGAATTCGCCATGCCCGGGATCGACGCGCATCTGCGGATCGAAGAACGCATGTGCCATGACGACATGAGCGGGATGCCCTATCCCGATACCGCGCAGTTGAAAATCGGTGACCAGGTTCTGCGCGGCTGTGGCGGCGATCCCGCCGACCTGTTGACCGGGGACGCATGGCGGATCACCGCCCTTGGCGGTGCCACGCTGATCGAGCCGGAGCGCCTGACCCTCAACTTTCTGGACGCGGGCCGTGTAGCCGGAAGCGCTGGCTGCAACCGCATCGTCGGCGGCTTCTCCCTGACCGGCGAGGGCCTGCGATTCGGACCGATGGCGAGCACGATGATGGCCTGCCCCGAGCCGCTGATGGAGCAGGAACGCCGGATGCTCGATGCGCTGGAACAGGTCGTGGCGTTCGACATGGACGAAACCGGCATACTGCGTCTCATGGGCGAAGATCACAGCACCGTCCTTATCGAGGCTGCGCGGCCCTGAAGTATAAAAAAGCCCGGCAAGGCGTTGCCTGCCGGGCCGTTGGTGCGAGGGCTGTGCCTCAGTTCACCTTTTCGGCGTCGATCACGTCCTGCTCGCGGGCCGTGTCCGCGCTCGCGATCGAGATGCGGCGCGGCTTCAATGCCTCGGGCACCTCGCGTACGAGATCGACATGCAGCATCCCGTCGGCGTGGCTTGCACCGGTGACGCGCACATGATCGGCAAGCTGGAAGCGCCGCTCGAAGGCGCGGGTGGCGATGCCGCGGTGCAGGTAGCTGCGGTTGTTCTCGTCTTCCTCGCTCTTGCGGGCCGAGATCACGAGCGCCCCGTCCTTGACCTCGACGCTCAGATCGTCGGCGGCAAAGCCTGCAACGGCGATCGAGATGCGATAGGAATCGTCGTCGGTCTTCTCGATGTTGTAGGGCGGATAGGTGGGCTGGCTCATGTCGCTGGCCATCACACGATCCAGAAGATCGGCGATCTGGTCATACCCGACAGTGGCCCGGTAGAGCGGTGCAAGATCGAAATTGCGCATGGGTCATCCTCCTTTGAGCGATACCGATGTTGGTGGCCCTCCCCTCGGAGACGGGCCGGTTGCGCCCCGGTCCGTCATTTGGCCCCGGGACGACAAAGATTTGGGAAGCGGTCGCGTGCCTGTCAAGAGGGGAAACGCGGCTCAGGGCCGGGCGAATTTCGCGCCGGTGTCGCGCCGGTCGCCGAAGGTAAAGGTCTTCGGCGCGGCATCCTGGAACACCCCCTGCCCGGCCTCGAGCGCCGCGCGCAGCGCGTCGAGCGGCGCGATGAGCTGCGTGCCAAGCGCCACCTTGCGCCCCTCGACCTCGGCCATCGCCGAAACCACCGACACGATCCGCGCTCGCCCGCCTTCGAAGCTGAAGACCGGCGCGCCGGAAGAGCCGAAATCCACGTCGCAGGACATCACGAGCACGCCCTGCTGCCGCGCCAGAACGTTGCATTCCTGCTGGAGCGAGGGGGCCTCGGCGCGGCCCTTGGCATAGCTCACCACGCCGATGCGCTGGCCCTTGCGCGGGCGTCGGTCGGTCTCGAACGGGGTGACCCGGGTGTTGCGGATCGGATGGTGCAACTCGAGCAGCGCCACGTCGTTGCGCACCCGGTCGGCCGTCACCTCGCCATTGAACCGGTAATCGGGGTGCAGCACCGCCCGGCGCACCGAGCGATAGGCCGCCGCGCGCCCGTTGCGCCACCCGGCCATGAACTCGATCCTTGCGGGGTCGATCCGGTCACCGGTGGCGCGGTCATGCAGGCAATGCGCCGCCGTCAGCACCAGGTCGGGCGCGACGAGCGCGCCGGTGCAAAAGCCACGCCCGGCAAGCTCGAGCCGTCCGACCGCCTCCCACGCGCGGGCGGCGTCGCCCGCGTCGAGCCGCTCGAGGCGGCTGTCCTGCGCGGCGAGCGGCGTGGCAAAAAGGACGAGCAGGGCAAGGCGGGCAAGGCTGCGCAACATGGTCTCTCCGGCGATACGAACATTCTCCGGCTAGCAAGGATTTCAGGCCAGATTATGACCATTTCACCGCAGGATCGGCACCCCGCCCATGCCGCTGTCGGCTTGCACCAGCGCGGGTGGCTGCGGACCGCCGGTGGCCCAGTCGAGCAACTCGACCGTGTGCACCACCGGGATGCCGGTGCCCGAACCGATCTGCATCATGCAGCCGATATTGCCGGCGGCGATCACATCCGGGGCCCTGGCCTCCAGCGTGCGGACCTTGCGCTCCTTGAGCTGTTTCGAGATCGTCGGCTGCATCAGGTTGTAGGTGCCCGCCGAACCGCAGCACAAGTGGCTGTCGGCGGGCTCGACCACCTTGAAGCCGGCGCGTTTCAGAAGGTCCTTCGGAAAGGTCTTGATCTGCTGGCCGTGCTGCAGCGAGCAGGCGGCGTGATAGGCGACGGTCATCTCTTGCTCCGCCCTCTCGGGCAGATCGAGTTGCATGAGCAATTCGCTCACATCCACCGCGATCCCGCTCACCCGCGCGGCATCGTCAGCCAGCGCCTCATGGCGGAACATATGGCCGTAATCCTTGACCGTGGTGCCGCAACCGGAGGTGTTGATGACGATGGCATCGAGCCCGCCGCCATCCATCTCGCGCGCCCACGCGCGGATGTTCTTCGCTGCCGTGGCGTGGCTCTCTGCGGTCTTGCCCATGTGATGGGTGAGCGCGCCGCAGCAGCCCGCGCCCTCGGCCACCACCACCTCGCATCCCAGCCGCGTGAGCAGGCGAATGGTGGCGTCGTTGATATCGGTGTTGAGCGCGCGCTGCGCACAACCCGTCATCAGCGCCACCCGTTTCTTGCGAGGACCTTGGGGCGCAAAGCTCTGCGGATCGTCGTTGCGGCTGACGGGGGGGACCTGCGCGGGGGCCATTTCCAGCATCGCGCGCAGCCGGGCATCCGGCATCAGCCGCGCGAAGGGCCGCCCGATCTTTGCACCCAATAGCGCCACCCGGAACCGCATCGGATAAGGCAGGATGCGCGCCAATATCCAGCGCAGCACGCGGTCCCCCAAGGGCCGCTTGTAGCGCTCCTCGATATATTCGCGGGCCTGATCGACGAGGTGCATGTAATGCACCCCCGAGGGACAGGTCGTCATGCAGGCGAGGCACGACAGGCACCGGTCGATATGCTTGACCGTCTTGTCATCGGGAACGCGGTCGTTCTCCAGCATGTCCTTGATCAGGTAGATGCGCCCGCGCGGGCTGTCCAGCTCGTCGCCCAGCACCTGGTAGGTCGGGCAGGTGGCGGTGCAGAACCCGCAATGCACGCAGGAGCGCAGGATCTCGTTGGCGCGGGCAATTTTCGGGTCGGCCAGTTGTGCCTCGGTGAACTCTGTCTTCATGTCCCTGCCCTCACGCGCCGGCCATCAATCCGGGATTGAGAATGCCGCGCGGGTCGAACCGCCCCCGCAGCCCCGCCTGAAGCGCGGCCACCGGCGCGGGCAATGGCTGAAACGCATCCGCACCCTCACCCCGCACCCGCGTGGCATGGCCACCGCGTTGCGCCACCGCGCCCCGAATGTCCGTGGCCGCCATTTCCTCCGGCACCAGCAGCCAGACAAGCCCGCCGCCCCAGTCATACACCGCCTCCGCCCCTGGCAGGGCGGCAACGATCCCCGGCGCGTCCGTGGGTTTGACCGACAGCCGCCAGACATCACCCGCCCGCCCGTGAAACGGCGCGACATCGCGGACATGCCGCCACAGCAGGGCGCTTCGATCAGGATCGGCCTCGAGCGTGAAGTCACCGGCACCGGCGAGCAGCGACCGCAATTCAACGGCGCGATAGGCGACCGACTCCTCGAACCCTTCGAGCCGGACCATCGTGACCGGCGCGCCGTCGGGGCCGCGTTGCAGATGCGCGGCCCCCGTCACCTCGTAGGGCGAGCCGAGCGCGCGGCAGAGCGCGCGCACCGCCGCCGCATCCTCCAACCCCTCGCACAGCAAGGTGCCGGTTGCGCGCGGCGCGGGCAGCACCTTGAGCGCCACCTCGGTCAGCACGCCGAGGGTGCCGTAACTGCCCGCCATCAGCCGCACCAGATCATAGCCGGTGACGTTCTTCATCACCCGTCCGCCATTGCGGACGATGCGTCCCTGCCCGTCCACGAATCGCACGCCCAGCAGGAAATCACGGCACGCCCCGGCCTGTATCCGGCGCGGACCGCTCACATTGGCCGCCACCACGCCGCCGATGGTGGGCGTGCCGTGCGTGCCCAGCAGACCGCGATGATCCATCGGCTCGAAGGCAAGGCGCTGCCCCTCGGCCTCGAGCGCCGCCTCGACCTCTTCGAGCGGCGTGCCCGCCCGCACCACCAGCGTCAGCGCGCCGGGCTCGTAAAGCTCGACCCCTGTCATCGCCGATGTCGAGAGCCGCGCTCCATTGGACGCGCCGCCGATGGGCCGCGTGCCACCGCCTTCGATGCGCAAGGGCCCCTCGGCCTGCTTGATGATCTCGGCAAGCTCTGCCTCTGTCTCGGGTGTCATGCTGTTTCTTCTTGGCAAAAATACTCTGGGGGTCCGGGGGTGAACCCCCCGGTCGGCGAAGGATCAGGCCGCGCGCCGCGTGCCCGAGACGTCCAGCGGAAACACCTTGGCGGGATTGAGCAGCCATTTCGGATCGAACACGTCCTTCACATCCATCTGCGCGGCCAGGTCATCGGGGCCGTATTGATGCGCCATCAGGTCGCGTTTCTCGATCCCCACGCCATGCTCGCCGGTCAGGCATCCGCCCACCTCCACGCAGAGCTTGAGAATTTCCGCGCCAAACGCCTCGCAGGTCTCCAGATCGCCGGGCTTGTTAGCGTCGAACAGAATGAGCGGGTGCATGTTGCCGTCGCCCGCGTGGAACACATTGGCCACGTCGAGGCCGAAGTCGCGGCTCATCTCGCTGATGCGGCCCAGAACATGGGGCAACTGGCTAATCGGGATGGTGCCGTCGAGGCACATGTAATCGCCCAACTGCCCCATCGCGCCGAAAGCCGATTTCCGCCCCTTCCAGATCGCGGCGCTTTCCTCCGCCGAGCGGCTCTGGCGCAGGTCCACCGGGTCGTGGCGGCGGGCGATCTCCTCGATCAGCGCAAGCTGCGCGTCGATCTCCGGGTCCGACCCCTCGACCTCGACGATCAGCAGCGCCTCGCAGTCAGGGTATCCGGCATGGGCGAACGCCTCGGTGGCGCGGATGCAGGGGCGGTCCATGAATTCGATGGCCACCGGAAGCACCCCCGCCCTGATAATGTCCGACACGCAAGCGCCCGCCACCTCGCTGCTGTCGAACCCGATCAGCACCGGGCGCGCGCCCTCGGGCTTGCGCAGGATGCGCAGGGTGGCCTCGGTCACCACGCCCAACTGCCCCTCCGAGCCGCAGATCAGGCCCAGCAGGTCATAGCCCGCCGCATCCAGATGCGCGCCGCCCAGCTCCATCACCGTGCCGTCCATCTGCACCAGCGTGACGCCCATCAGGTTGTTTGTGGTCACGCCGTATTTCAGGCAATGCGCACCGCCCGAGTTCATCGCGATATTGCCCGCGATGGCGCAGGCAAGCTGGCTTGACGGGTCGGGCGCGTAGAAGAATCCCTCTTCCTCCACTGCGCCGGTGACGCTCAGGTTCGTGCGCCCGGTCTGCACGCGGATGAACCGGTTGTCGTAATCCGTCTCCAACACCTCTGCCATCCGCGCCACCCCGAGGATCACGCTGTCGGCAGTGGGCAGCGCGCCGCCTGCAAGCGAGGTGCCCGACCCGCGCGGCACCACCGGCACACCCATCTCGTGGCAGATGGCCAGCGCATCCGAAACCTCCTGCGTCGAGGCGGGCAGGATCGCAACCAGCGGCGGACACCTGTAAGCGGTAAGCGCGTCGCATTCATAGGCGCGCGTCTCCGCCGTGTCGTCGATCACCGCATCGCGCGGCAGCACCTTTTGCAGCCGCGCGACAATCTCCGCCTTGCGGGCAAGGACATCGGGGTTTGGTTCGGGCATTTGCATGGGCAACTCCTTCAATTGGTAAAATATTATAACCAATTTTACGTTTACGCGAGTCTTTTTTGGCGCGGGCGCGCGCGGCACCTTGCGCAGCCTATGCGCCTCGGGCAGTCATCGAACATGGACTGGGTCAAGATCATCCATATTCTGTGCGTCATGGGGTGGATGACCTCCATCTTTGCCGTGCCGCGCGCGCTCATCTACTGGCGGAGGGAATGGGACCGGCTGGGCGAGTTCGGCCCGCTTGGCGATCTCACGATCCGGCTCTACCGCTTCTCGCTGGGGCTTGGCGTGATCGCCATCGGCACCGGGCTTTACCTCGCGCACTGGCTCGGCTGGCCCGGCTGGACGCATCTCAAGCTGGCGCTGGTGCTGGCGCTGGCGGTGCATTACGGCTGGACCGGGCGGCTGGTGCTGCGCGCGCGCAAGGGCACCTTTACCGAGAGCGACCGCTTCCTGCGCATCTTCAACGAAATCAGCGTTCTTGGCGCGATCGCGGTGCTCTGGGCCGTGGTCGTCCGCCCGTTCTGAGCACCATGATGGAGGTGCTCAACGACGCGCTCGGGCATTTCACACCGCTCGATCTGGCGGCGGTCGTGGCTCTGGTCGCGGCATGGTCCGGGGTGACGCTGCTGATCGAGCACGCGCCTGCGCGCTTTCCCTCGACCTCGAACCTGATGGCGCAGTATCGCCGCGAATGGATGGTGCAGTTCGTCAGCCGCGATCCGCGCATCTTCGATTCGCAGATCATCGGGCAATTGCGGCAGGGCACCTCGTTCTTTGCCTCCGCCACGCTCATCGCCATCGGCGGCACGCTGGCGCTGCTGGGCGAGGTGGAGCGGCTGATCGGGGTGGCCGACGACCTGATGACCGGCACCGCACCGGTGATCGTCTGGGAGGTCAAGATCCTCGTGATCGTGGTCTTTCTCACCAATGCCTTTCTCAAGTTCGTCTGGGCGAACCGGCTGTTCGGCTATTGCGCCGTGGTGATGGCCGCAGTGCCGAACGATCCCTCCGACCCGGCGGCGATGCCGCGCGCACAGAAGGCAGGCGAGATCAACATTACCGCCGCGCGCGGCTTCAACCGCGGGCTGCGCGCGCTCTATTTCGCGCTGGCGGCGGCGGCGTGGCTCTTCGGGGCGCTGGCGCTTTTGGTGGCGGTGGCGATCACGCTCAGCGTGCTGCTCAGGCGCGAATTCGCCTCGGTGTCGCGCACCGTGCTCATGCGCCCGGAGGCGGATGGAACGGACACGCGGAGGTGAGTGCATTCGGCGCGCAAAAAGGGTATGGTCCCCCCATGAAACAGATCGCACTTGCCCTCGCTGCCGCCCTCACCGCCCTGCCCGCGCTCGCGCATGAGCCTGAAATCCTCGATGCGGTGGCCAACAAATCCGGCATGTCGTGGCGTGTCGATGTCACGCTGGAGCATCCCGATACCGGCTGGGATCACTATGCCGACGGGTGGGAAGTGCTCGACGCGGACGGCAACCGGATCGGCTACCGGCTGCTGCATCACCCCCATGTCAACGAACAGCCCTTTACCCGCTCGCTCACCAATCTCGACCTGCCCGACGGCACGCGCACCATCTATATCCGCGCGCATTGCTCGGTCGATGAATGGGGCGAGGAGACCTACCGCATCGACTTGGAGCCTTGAGACACGCTCAACGACGCCCCTCGCGCAGCCATCCGGCGGTGATGAACCCGGCAACGAGAAGCAGAACAAGCCACGGTGGCAACAGTGCCATCTGCCGGACGCTCACCGTCTCATAAGCCCCGCGAGGCGTGATCCCGATCCAGCCGCGCCCGGCGGCGGGCCGACCCTCTCGCACCTCGCGGATCGTGGGCAACCCGCCCGCCAGCGCGCGCACGCCACCGCCGGTCGTCTCGATGACCGGAGCGAGCAGATCGCCGGTGGCAAGCGTGCGCTCGAACTCCACCGGGGCGGCGGGGCCAAGGCCGATCACCGCCGTCTCGTCGCCGTTCTCAAGCCGGTAAAGCCCGATTTCGGCCCCTTCATAGACCGCCTCGAACCGCCCCGGTGCCACCTCCTCGAGCGGTAGCACCACCTCGTCACCCGAGGGCGTGGTGATGGTCACGTCCGGCACCGTTTCATCGAGCGAGCGGCGGGTGATCCGCATGGTCTGCCCGGTGGCCTCGGCGCGCAGCGCCTCTTCCTCCAACTCGGGCTCTTTCATCATCCAGTGCGCCAGCCGCCGCAGAAGATCGAGCTGCGGCCCGCCACCCTCGAACCCGCGCCCCCAGAGCCACGCCTGATCGGAGGCAAGCAGCGCCACGCGCCCCTCGCCCACCCGGTCCAGCACCAGAAGCGGGCGGTCATCCGCGCCGGTCATCACCACCTCGCCGCTGTCTTCCGGCACCACCTCGATCTGGCGCAGCCAGCGGCCCCACTCGCCCCCGGGTGCCTCGCCCAGCCCGGCCGTCACCGGGTGCCGCCGCCCCAGATCGCTGACCTGCGGGCGGTAGCCCTCCTCGACCACGCGGGCCGTGGGGCGGGCAGGCACCATCGCTTCGAACGGGCCGCGATAGATGCTTTCGGCCCCGGCGAAATCCGGCCCCGCGGCCAGCAGCACCGCGCCACCGCGCTCGACATACTGCCGGATGTTCTCGAGATAGATCGAGGGCAGGATGCCGCGCCGCCGGTAGCGGTCGAAGATGATGAGATCGAACTCGTCCACCTTCTCGAGAAACAGCTCGCGGGTGGGAAAGGCGATGAGCGACAGCTCGCGCACCGGCACGCCGTCCTGTTTCTCGGGCGGGCGCAGGATGGTGAAATGCACAAGGTCCACGGAGCTGTCGGATTTCAGCAGGTTGCGCCATGTCCGCGTGCCCGCGTGCGGCTGCCCCGAGACCAGCAACACACGCAGCCGGTCACGAACCCCGTTGATCTGCACCAGCGCGGTGTTGTTGCGGTCTGTCAACTCACCCTCGGCGGCGGGAGTGGAGAATTGCAGCACGTTGCGCCCGCCATGCGGCAGGGTGAGCGGCAGCGTCACCTCGCGCCCCAGCGGCACCTCGTAGCGTTGTGGCGACTCGCCATCCACGGCGATATCCACGGGCACGGTGCTCACGCCCTCGGGCGCGGCCCCCTCGTCGGTGATGGTGAGGGTAAGCTGCACCTCCTCGCCGAGGATGGCGAAGGCGGGAGCGTTGTCGATGCGAAGCCGCCGGTCCCAATCCCCCGCGCGCCCGGTATGCAGAAGGTGCAGCGGCGCGGGCAGGTCGGGCGCGGCCCCGGCGTCGTGCACCTGCCCGTCCGACAAAAGGATCGCCCCGGCGATGCGCCCGCGTGGTTGCTTGGCCAGCGCCTCCGACAGCGCGCCCATCACCAGCGAGCCGCGATTGTCGGGCGCGTCGCCGACGGTCACGCGCCGGACCTCGGTGTTGTCGCGCGCTTCGATCCGCGCGGCGAGCGCATCGGCGGCGCTCTCGGTGGTGGCCGCGCGGTCGGCAAGGCGCTGGCTGGCGCTGCGATCCTCGACCAGCAGCACGATATCGCTGAGCGGGTCACGGTCTTCCTGCCTGTGAGACGGGCCGGACAGCGCGGTGATCAGCACGACGGCCGCAAGCCCCCGCAGCGCCCAGCCCGCCAGCCCCCGCCGGGCCGCGAGGATCACCCCTGCCACGGCCACCACCGCCAGCGCGGCGATGAGCCAGAGCGGCACGAGGGGCTCAAAGATCACCGTGCCGGTCATTGCCCCAGCCTTTCGAGCAGCGCGGGCACGTGCACCTGGTCGGATTTGTAATTGCCGGTCAGCACATGCATCACGAGGTTGACTCCGAAGCGATAGGCCATCTCGCGCTGCCGCTCGCCGGTATAGCCGCGCCCGACCGGGAACAGCGGATCGCCACGCTCGGTCACAGCCCAGGCCGCGGCCCAGTCATTGCCGCCGATCACCACCGGCGTCACCCCGTCGTTGAGATCGCGGAACGGCATTCCCTCGACCCGCTCGGCATCGGGCGGCGCGGCCTCGACCCAGACGGCACGGCCCATGTGGCGACCGGGAAAATCGCTCAGCAGGTAGAAAGTGCGGGTGAGGACGTGATCCTCGGGCACCGGCTCGAGCGGCGGGATGTCGAGGGGGGCGGCCAGCCGTTGCAGCTTTGCCCCGTTGGGCGAGGCCGCACCAAAGCCCGCGATATCTGCGTCGCGCGTGTCGAAAAGGATCAGCCCGCCATTGCGCAGGTAATCGTTGAGCCGGGCATAAGCCTCGTCGGAGGGGATCGGCTGCCCTTGGGTCACCGGCCAGTAAAGCATCGGGTAGAAGGCCAGATCGTCGCGTTCGAGATCAACGCCGATGGGGGCGGCGGGCTCGACCGAGGTGCGGAAGCTGAGCACCCGCCCCAACCCCCGCAGCCCGGCGCGCGCGGCATCGTCCACCTGCCCGTCACCGGTCAGGACATGGGCCAGCACCGTCTCGGATGTCGCCTCGATGGCGCGGGTATCGTCGAATGCCTGCGCGCGCGCGGCATCCGGCGAGAGGCCTGCGAGCACCAGCGCCAGAAGCACCGCCGCCGTCTCCCCGACGCGCCATAGACGCCCCGACAGCGCCAGCGCGGCCAGGATATCGACGAGCATCAGCGCCAGCGCCGCCGACAGAAGCCAGCCGCCCAGCGGCGTCTCGGGCGCGCGCGCCAGCCCCTCGACCGGCACGCGGGCGGGCCATGCGGCAGCGGCAATCTGCGTCTCGGGGCCGATCACGTTGCGCGCCACGCGCCGCTCGGGGCCCTCGTAGATGCCGGGCAGCAGATCGGGGCCGAGGGGGGCGTCGAGCAGGTGCTCGCCCGCCACGCCGGGCCGTGTGCCCGCCTCATCGAGCCGCCCGAACCCGTCGAGCACCTGCACCGGCTGCCATATCGTCCCGGCAAGCTCTGCCTCGGCGGGCGCAGCCTGAGCCGAAGACACGGCGAGCCGGTCGAGCATCTGCACGAACAGCCCCGAGAGCGGCAGCGACGACCATTCGGCATTGGCGGTGACATGAAACAGCACCACCTGCCCCGCGCCCAGCCGCTTGCGCGTGACCAGCGGCGTGCCGTCGCCCAATTGCGCGATCACCCGCTCGGCAAGCGTGGGATCGGGCTGTGCCAGAACCTGCGCGGTCACGTTGACATCCTCGGGGATGTCGAGGCCACGGAAGGGGCTACCGTCAGGAAAGGGTGCGAGCGTCTTGGGCGCGCCCCAGCTCATCGCGCCGCCCACGGTGCGCCCGCCCGCACGCAGGCGCACCGGCATGAGCGCGGCCTCTTCGCCGCGCGACACGTCGCTCGCCGCCAGCCGCGGCCCGGCAAAGCGCACAAGCACGCCGCCCGCCTCGACCCATTCGCCCAGCGCGTCCTGTTCCGCCTCCGAAAGCGTCGCCACGTCGGCCAGAACCACGGCATCGGGATTGGCGGGGAGGAGATCGAGCAGCGCACCTTCGAGCAGGTCGGCATTGGGCGCGAGCGCCTTGCGCAGGTAATAGAGCGGCGACAAAAGCTCCAGCCCTTCGCGGTCCTCGCGCCCCGCGATCAGCGCCACCTCGCGCCGCCGCAGCCCGTCACCCGACAGGCTCACGGCGCCTGCATGGCGCGCGCCCTCGATCTCGAACCGCTCGATCCGCGCGCGCAGTTCCGGCGGCAACGAGAGGCGCCCCGTGGCCTCTTTGGCCCCCGCCGCGAAGGTGAGCGGCAGGCGCGCCAGCACCCGCTCGGCCCCCGCCGGATCGCGGCCATGCGCAGCCACGGTGATTTCGCGCGTGCTATCCGTTCCCGCGCGCAGGGCGCGCAGGACGACCATCCCCTCCTCGAGGGTGGGCGGGGTCAGCGCCACGACGGGCTGCGCGCTTTCATGCACAACGACCGGGCCGCGCGCTTCGAGCGCCGCGAGCAGGTCGGCCCGCCCGACGCGGTCCAACCCGTCGGAGAACCAGCGAGTCTCGATACTCCCCTCGGGAAGCATTGCCGCCGCCTCGGTATGGCTCTCGGGCCGTGTGCCCCACGGTTCGGGCTCCAGCCCCGGCAGGTGGCGGCGCAAGTCGGCGGCGGCGCGAAAAACCGGTCGCTCCGGCGCGCTCAACCGCATCAACGCGGCGGTGCGCCCGTCGCGCGCGGCCTCGCTCAGCAGGCCGTCCATCGCCGCGCGCAAGACAGGCCAGTCGCGCGCCGCGGCCCAGCTATCCTCGACCACGATCAGCAAAGGTGCGCTACTTGCTCCCTTGTCCGCATCGCGCGGGTTGAGCACCGGCCCGGCGAGCCCGACAATCGCCGCCGCCACCGCCAGTATCCGCAACAGCAAGAGCCACCACGGCGTGCGGTCGCTCACGCTGTCCCCGTCGCGCAGACCCAGCAGCAGCACCACGCCCGGAAAACGCCGTCGCATCGGCGCGGGCGGCACCGCGCGCAGGATGATCCACAGCACCGGCAGCGCGGCCAGCGCCCACAAGAGCCACGGTGTGGTAAAGCCGAGGGCCGCAAGGCTCATGCGCCCCCCCTTCCCTCGGAAATGGCGCTGTGCAGCCACAAGAGTGCAGCCTGTGCGCCGGTATCGGTGTGGTGACAGCCGTATTGCCAGCCGGTCGCGGCTGCCAGCGCCGACAGCGCCTCCTTGCGCGCGGCGAGCCGGGCGAGGTAGCGCTCGCGGAGGTCGGCAGCCTTGAGCGTCTCATGGGTGAGCGTGCCGGCCATGCTCTCGAAAATAGTGCGCCCGTGATAGGGAAACGCCTCTTCCGCCGGGTCGAGCACCTGCAAGAGAACACCGCGCACGCCGCGATCCGCCGCCGCCGTGAGGGCCGCGCGCACCGGCGCGGGATCGCCGAGGAAATCCGAGACAAGCAGCACGCGCCCGTGCGGCACGAGGCCCGACATATCGGGGGCTGCGTGATCTTCGCCGCTCTCGGCGCTGAGCGCCTGGGCGATCCGCGCGATTTGCGCCGCGCCGCGCCGGGGCGGCAGGGCGGTGCCGGTCATTCCCACCCGCTCGCCGCCGCGATCAAGCAGCAGCGCCACGGCCAGCGCCAGAAGCCGCGCGCGGTCGGCCTTGTCGGGCAAGTCCTTTTCCGAGGCAAACCGCATCGAGGCGGCGGGATCGACCCAGATCATCACGCTCTGCGCCAGCTTCCACTCGCGCTGACGGATGAATTGCGCGTCCGACCGCGCCGAGCGCCGCCAGTCGATATCGCGGCGGCTGTCACCGGGCTGCACCGGACGGTATTGCCAGAAATCGTCGCCGGTGCCCGCCCGCCTGCGCCCGTGCTCGCCCATCATCACCGTGCGCGCAAGCCGCTCTGCCCGCGCCAGAAGCGGCGGCAGGCGGGCGGTTTCGGCTTCGGCGCGGGCGCGCAGGCTGGGGGCGGCATCGGCCATCTCAGGCCGCCGCCTCGATGCGCGTTGTCTCTTCGACCAGCGTGGATATCAGCGCGGCAAGGCTCTCGCCCCGCGCTCGTGCCGCGAAATTGAGCGCCATGCGGTGGCCCAGCACCGGCAGCGCCATCGCCGCCACGTCGCTGGCATCGGGCGCGAGGCGGCCCTGCAACATCGCCCGCGCGCGCACCGTCAGCATCAGCGCCTGCGCCGCGCGCGGGCCCGGCCCCCAGGCGACGCCCTCGCGCACAGCCTGGCTTGCGCCCGGCTCTTCGGGGCGGCCGCTGCGCACAAGGTCGAGAATCATCTCCATCACGCTCTCGCCAACCGGCATCCGCCGCAGCATCCGCTGCGCGGCGATCAGCTCTTCGGGAGCGAACACGCCATGCGCCTCCTCTTCCTCGGCCCCGGTGGTGGCCAACAGGATCGCGCGCTCGGTGTCGCGGTCGGGGTATGGCACCTCGACCTGCACGAGAAAGCGGTCAAGCTGTGCCTCTGGCAGCGGATAGGTGCCCTCCTGCTCTATCGGGTTCTGCGTGGCCAGCACATGAAAGGGCGGCGTCGAGCGCGCGGGTCTCGCCCGCCACGGTCACCTGCCGCTCCTGCATCGCCTGCAACAGCGCCGATTGCGTGCGCGGGCTGGCGCGGTTGATCTCGTCGGCCATCAGAAGCTGGCAGAAAATGGGGCCTTCGATGAACTTGAACGCACGGCGGCCATCGTCAGTGGTCTCCAGAACCTCGCTGCCGAGGATGTCGGCGGGCATCAGATCGGGGGTGAACTGCACGCGATTCGTGTCGAGGCCCATCACCGTGCCCAGCGTCTCCACCAGCCGCGTCTTGCCCAGACCGGGCAACCCGATCAACAGGCCGTGACCGCCGCACAGAAGCGCCGACAGCGACAGGTCGACAACCCGCTCCTGCCCGATGAAACGCCGGGTGATCGAGGCGCGCGCCTGCGCCAGCTTGTCCTCCAGCGCCTCCAGCCCGGCAACGAGATCGGTCTCTTCGGTCATGGCAAAACTCCGGTTGCACCTATATCCTATTGTGGAACGTATCGTTTGACATGGAAATGGCAAAAGCAATGAGTGCAAGCAGCGTCACAACCCCGTCAACCGAGAGCCTCGCCGCCTCAGCGCGTGCTGCGAAAGCCAAAGGTCGCGGCCTGCCGCCCGTCCACCTGTGGAACCCGCCCTTCTGTGGCGATCTCGATATCCGAATCGCGCGGGACGGGACGTGGTTCTACCTCGGCACGCCCATCGGTCGCCCCGAACTCGTGCGGCTCTTTTCCACCATCCTGCGCAAGGATGGCGAAGAATATTTTCTCGTCACCCCGGTCGAGAAGGTGGGGATCACCGTCGATGACGCGCCCTTCGTGGCCGTGGATTTCGAGCCGGAGGGGACCGGCGACGCGCAAAACCTGCGATTCGAGACCAATGTGGGCGATACCGTCACCGCCGGGCCGGACCACCCCATCCGGGTGGAGCGCGACCCCGAGACCGGCGAGCCGTCGCCTTACGTGCATGTGCGCGCAGACCTCGAGGCGCTGATCGATCGCAAGAGCTTTTACCGCCTCGTCGAGATCGGCGCACGCCGGGACGGGTGGTTCGGCCTGTGGTCGGGCGGCGCATTCTTTGCCATCATCCCCGAGGCGGACCTGCCGGAATAGACCCGCGCTTTGCTCTTGCGACGCGGGCGGGTTTGCGGGTAATCAGGGCATGTTGCGGGTGTAGCTCAATGGTAGAGCGAGAGCTTCCCAAGCTCCAGACGAGGGTTCGATTCCCTTCACCCGCTCCAAATCCCGAACCGCTCAGGCCGGTAGTCCGCCATTGTGCGCGCAAGCCTCGCCTGCCAGCCCATCCTGCATGAACTGATAGAAGAAGCGGTCGCTCCCCGCCTGCATATAGGCGGTGTTGAGCCGTGCCTTGGCCTCGAAGGCGGCGTGTGCGGCGGCGTGGTGTTCCGTGGCGATGCGCGTCTCGCCCGCCTCGATAGCGCGGATATGCGCACGGTAAGCGGCATCGACGCGGTCGGCAAAAGCGGCTTGCGCGGTGGCGCTTTGCGGGTCAAGCGACAGGTGATAGGCCGTCTCGCCGATCGGCGCGCGCCCGCCGACAAGCGACAGCACCTCCATCGCGTGCAGCACGTCCTGCGACGGACGGTTGCAGAACGGACCGGCGAGGGCGCGCCGCGTGACCGGGTGAAAGCTTGCCCCGGTGTGCCCGAAATCCTCGAAACAGAGAATGGCCTTTTGGTGCCCTGGCAGGTGCAGGAGGGTCTTCTCATCATAGTGGATGCGGGTGCGGCCAAAGGCGGCCCCGGCCTGCTCGGCCAAGGGCAGAAGCGTTGCGAGATAGCCCGGAGCCCAGGTGTCATCGGCGTCGAGAAACGCTATAAAATCGCCCCGCGCCGCCGTGATCGCGCGGTTGCGCGCGGGCCCCGCGCCGGTGGCCATGTGGTGATGCGCGCAGCGCGTGAGAGCGAGGCCGTGATCGGGCAAATCGGCATAGGTATCGCCGTCATCGGGGGCCAGCACGACCTCGATTTCCGAAGGTGGCAGGCCGCAGGTCGCCACCGATGCGAGCGCGGCGGGCAAGGTGGCCCGCGCGCGAAAGGCCGGGATGATGACCGAGACGCGGGGGCCTCTGCTCACGCGTGGATCGCCCCGTCGCCGCAGGCAAGGGCCGCCTCGCGCACCGCCTCGGAATAGGTCGGGTGGGCGTGGCAGGTGAGGGCGAGGTCCTCGGCCGCGGCGCCGAATTCCATCGCGACGCAGATCTCGTGGATCAGGTCGCCGGCCATCGGGCCGATGATATGCGCGCCGAGGATGCGGTCGGTCTCCTTGTCGGCGAGGATTTTCACGAACCCGTCGGCGGCGAAATTGGCCTTGGCGCGGCCGTTGCCCATGAAGGAGAACTTGCCGACCTTGTAGCTACGCCCTTGTTCTTTCAGGGTTTCCTCTGTCTCGCCCACGTTGGCGACCTCGGGGTGGGTGTAGATCACGCCGGGGATGACGCCGTAATTGACATGGCCATGCTTGCCCGCCAGCACCTCGGCCACGGCCATGCCCTCGTCCTCGGCCTTGTGGGCGAGCATGGGGCCTTCGATCACGTCGCCGATGGCGTAGACGCCCTTCACGTTGGTCTGCCAGTGCTTGTCCACGGCGACCTGTCCGCGCTTGGTCAACTCGACGCCGAGGCCGTCGAGGCCGAGGCCTTCGGTCAGGGGTTTGCGGCCCGTGGCGACCAGCACCACGTCGGCGTCAAGCTGATGCTCGCTGTCGTCCTTGCGCAGCTTGTAGTGCACCTTGGCCTTGGTCTTGAGCGTCTCGACGGTGTGGACGGCGGCGCCCATGACGAAGTCAAGCCCTTGTTTCTTCAGGATTTTCTGGAAGTTCTTCTGCACCTCGCCGTCCATGCCCGGGGTGATCGTGTCCATGAATTCGACCACCGTGACCTGCGTGCCGAGGCGGGCATAGACCGAGCCCATTTCCAGCCCGATAACGCCGCCGCCGATAACCACCATGCTCTTGGGAACCTTGGATAATTCCAGCGCGCCGGTGGAGGTGACGACGATCTTCTCGTCGATGGTGACATCGGCGCCGGGGACGTTGGCCGATTCCGAGCCGGAGGCGATGACGATGTGCTTGGCCTCATGGGTGTCGTCGCCGACCTTGACCTTGCCCGCTTCGGGGATCGAACCCCAGCCCTTGAGCCAGTCTATCTTGTTCTTTTTGAACAGGAATTCGATGCCCTTGGTGTTCTGGCTGATGACGTCGTCCTTGTAGGCCTGCATCTGTTTCCAGTCCACCGAGGGGGCCTTGCCCTTCAGGCCCATTTTCGCGAAATTGTGTTCCGCTTCATGGAGTTGGTGGGTGGCGTGCAGCAGCGCCTTGGACGGGATGCAGCCGACGTTGAGGCAGGTGCCGCCCAGCGTTTCGCGGCCCTCGACCACGGCGGTTTTCAGGCCGAGCTGCGCGCAGCGGATGGCGCAGACATAGCCGCCGGGGCCGGCGCCGATGATGATCACGTCATAGGAGGCCATTGCTGATATTCCTTTCGTTTTGGACGTCGGTATCGCGTCGGTATTCTGTCGGTATCGCGTCGGTGGGATTCGGGGCAAGAGGGGGGCGCTGCCCCCATTGGCCTGCGGCCAATTCCCCCGGGATATTTCTGGCAAGATGAAGCATCACAGGAGGGCTGCCAAGAGCATGAGGAGGGTGGCGAGGAAGCCCACCGCCCAGATGAGCGAGCGGCCCGGGCGGAGGCCGTAGTAATAGGCGGGGACATAGGCGACGCGGGCGGCGAGGTAGGTGTAGGCGCAGGCGGCGGTGAATTGGCGTGGACCCGTCGGAGAGCGTGACGGCGAGGGCGGCGATGGTGAAGAGGATCAGCCCCTCGAAATGGTTGGTCAGCGCGCGGCCAAGGCGGGCGGTTTTCTCGGAGAGTTGGCGGGTCGGCTCGCGGTCGCGGGCGGACATGGTGTAGCCGGGGCCAAGCTCGAGATTGGCCGGGATGGCGTAGAGGATGGTATTGCACCGCTTGCAGGAGCGCGGCGAGGGTGAGGGCGGTGAGTTCGGGGGTCATGATTTAACGACTGTTGCTCGAGCGTCCATTGGAAGCTAGTACGATTATGTTAAGCACGCTGGATCGAAGCAGACCTCGCGTACAGTCTTATCGGCAAGCTCGGTGCGACCGGCCACCTCGATGTACTCTCGAGGATCGTCATGACCACGTCGCCGATTGATTGACACCAGCATTCTGCTAGGCGCTGCAAAGTACCTGTCGTCGAAGTGCCAACTGTCAGTATCGACGCTAGTCGCGAAGAAGTCTCGACATTGCACAAGATTTCATGATCAGCGGCGTCGACCAGCGCGTCAGTCTCATTCGACTAGTCGATTGCCAAACGCTGAGCATCCTGTTGCCAGTCCGAGCTTTGAAGCCAATTCCGAGCCGATAGTCTGCAGATGCCAGATCAACTGCCGAGTTCGAAGCCGTCCAAGCTTCTGCCATCACGGTGACAGTGCAATAACTGCTTCGTCAATCCGCGATCTAGTTACGTCGATTGACGACGCCTCATGCTCCGAATAGCGCGTTCCAGGATGCGTCTGCAATGCGTTCGAGTCGAACGCAATCGCGTCAGCCTCGTCGGCGAGCAGGTACGGGCGCGGGCGAAGAACGCCGCGTCGAGGGGCGGGTTTTCGTCGTAGTCCTCGGGTGGCTTGAGGCGGGCGGTCATGGGATTTCCCTTCGGTTGGCCTTGCGCAGCGATATTACGCGGATGTGGGTGTTGCTCCAAGCGTAGACCGGCGAGGTGTGCGCGGATTGGGGTGCGCGATTGGGTGCGCAATGAATGCGCACCCTACGGGTAGCGCACCGCTCACAAATCCATCAGCAACCGGCGCGGATCTTCCAGCGCCTCTTTCACCCGCACGAGGAAGGTCACCGCGCCCTTGCCGTCGACGATGCGGTGGTCGTAGCTGAGGGCGAGATACATCATCGGCCGGGCCTTGATCTCGCCGTTCACGACCATCGGGCGGTCCTGGATCTTGTGCATGCCCAAAATGCCCGATTGCGGGGGGTTGAGGATGGGCGACGAGAGGAGCGAGCCGTAGACGCCGCCGTTGGAGATGGTGAAGGTGCCGCCCTGCATTTCGGCCATGCTCAGCTTGCCGTCGCGGGCGCGGGCGCCTTTCTCGGCGATGGCCTTCTCGATGGCGGCGAAGCCCATCGCATCGACGTCGCGGATCACCGGCACGACGAGGCCGGTGGGCGTGCCCGCGGCGATGCCCATGTGGACGAAGTTCTTGTAGACGACATCGGTGCCGTCGATCTCGGCGTTGACCTCGGGCACCTCCCTGAGCGCGTGGACGCAGGCCTTGGTGAAGAAGGACATGAAGCCGAGCTTCACGCCGTGCTTCTTCTCGAACTCGTCCTTGTATTCGTTGCGCAGGTCCATCACCGCGGTCATGTCCACCTCGTTATAGGTGGTGAGCATGGCGGCGGTGTTCTGGCTGTCCTTGAGGCGCTTGGCGATGGTCTGGCGCAGGCGCGTCATCTTCACGCGTTCCTCGCGGTCGGCATCCTCTGCCGGGGACGCGGCGCGGGGGGCCTGCGCGGGGGCGGCGGCAGGCGCGGCGGAAGAGCCCGGTTCGGGGGCGTCCCCGGCCTTGGCCACGTCCTCTTTCATCACGCGACCGTCGCGGCCAGAGCCCTGCACCTGATCGCGCGAGACGCCCTTTTCGGCCATCGCTTTCTTGGCCGAGGGGGCGTCCTCGACATCCTTGCCGGAGGAGTCGGAGGTGGCTTTGGCGGGGGCGTCGTCGCTACCGCTGTCCTCGGTCCTGGCGGGGGCTGCGGCCCCCTCGCCCGAGGACATCAGCGCGAGCTTGCCGCCCGCCTGCACGGTCTCGCCCTCGCCTGCGAGGATTTCGGTGAGCGTGCCGGAGGCGGGGGCGGGGACCTCGACCGAGACCTTGTCGGTTTCCAGCTCGCACAGCATCTCGTCGGCGGCCACAGAGTCGCCCACCGCCTTGAACCAGGTCGCGACGGTGGCCTCGGACACGCTTTCGCCCAGGGTGGGCACCATGACGTCGATGCTCTCGCCGCCTTCGTCGCCGCTCTTCGGCGGCGTCGGCCTTCGGCCTCGGCCTTCTTCGTCCTTGGCGGGCGGCGGCCTTGCCCTCGCCCTCGGTGATGGTGGCCAGGAGCGCATCGACGCCCACGGTCTCGCCCTCCGCTGCGACGATCTCGCCCAGGGTGCCGGCGGCGGGGGCGGGGACCTCGACGGTCACCTTGTCGGTTTCAAGCTCGCACAGCATCTCGTCGACGGCCACAGAGTCACCCGGCTTCTTGAACCAAGTGGCGACGGTGGCCTCGGAGACGGATTCCCCAAGGGTGGGGACACGGACTTCGGTGCTCATCACTTATTTCCCTTCGATGGTCAGCGCGGCATCCACCAGCGCCTCTTGTTGTGCTTTGTGCTGCGTGGCGAGGCCCGTGGCGGGCGAGGCGGCGGCGGGGCGGCCGACATAGACGGGCCGCTTGTGTTTCGCCTTGATGCGCGTGAGCACCCATTCGATATTCGGCTCGATGAAGTTCCACGCGCCCTGGTTCTTGGGCTCTTCCTGGCACCAGACCATTTCCGCCTGCTTGAAGCGTTCAAGCTCCTTGACCATCGACATGGCCGGGAACGGGTAGAATTGCTCGATCCGCATCAGGTAGACATCGTCGATGCCGCGAGTGTCGCGCTCCTCGAGCAGGTCGTAATAGACCTTGCCCGAACACATCACCACGCGCTTGATCTTCTTGTCCGGGGCGAGGGTCGTGTCGGAATTGCCATACTGGGCGTCATCCCAGAGCACCCGGTGAAACGACGAGCCGGTGGTGAGTTCCGCCGCGGTCGAGACCGCCATCTTGTGCCGCAGGAGCGATTTCGGCGTCATCAGGATGAGCGGCTTGCGGAAGGTGCGGTAGAGCTGGCGGCGCAGGATGTGGAAGTAGTTGGCCGGCGTGGTGCAGTTGGCCACGATCCAGTTGTCGCCGCCGCACATGGTCAGGAACCGCTCCAGCCGCGCCGAGGAGTGTTCGGGCCCCTGCCCCTCGTAGCCATGCGGCAAGAGGCAGACGAGACCGGACATGCGCAGCCATTTGCTTTCGCCCGAGGAGATGAACTGATCGAACATGATCTGCGCGCCGTTGGCGAAATCGCCGAACTGCGCCTCCCACAGGGTGAGGGCCTTGGGCTCGGCGAGGCTGTAGCCGTATTCAAAGCCAAGCACGGCGTATTCCGAGAGCATCGAATCGATGGCCTCGTATTGCGCCTGCCCCTCGCGGATATGGTTGAGCGGGAAATAGCGTTCCTCGGTCTGCTGGTCGATGAGGCCCGAATGGCGCTGGCTGAAGGTGCCGCGGGTGCTGTCCTGCCCCGAGAGGCGCACGCGGTAGCCCTCGGTCAGCAGCGAGCCGAAGGCGATCGCCTCGGCGGTGGCCCAGTCGAAGCCCTCTCCGCTCTCGAACATCTGGCGCTTGGCGTCGAGCAGGCGGCCCACGGTCTTGTGCGGGCTGAAGCCGTCGGGCGCGCTTGTGAGCGCCGCGCCGATCTCCTTGAGGGTCTCGGGCTTGATCGCGGTCTCGCCGCGCTCGTAATCGCCCTTGTGGGGGTTGAGGTCCGACCACACACCATCGAGCCAGTCGGCCTTGTTGGGGCGATACTCGCGGCCCGCCTCGAACTCGTCGGCGAGGTGAGACTGGAACGCCGCCTTCATGTCCTCGACCTCGCCCTCGGGGATCAGCCCGTCCTTGACGAGGCGCTCGGTATAAAGGGCGAGCGTGGTCTTCTGCTGCTTGATCTTCTTGTACATCAGGGGGTTGGTGAACATCGGCTCATCCCCCTCGTTATGGCCGAAGCGGCGATAGCAGATGATGTCGATCACCACGTCCTTGTGGAATTTCTGGCGGAATTCCGTGGCCACGCGGGCGGCGTGGACCACTGCCTCGGGATCGTCGCCGTTGACGTGAAAGATCGGCGCCTCGACCATCAGCGCGATATCGGTGGGATAGGGCGACGACCGCGAGAAATGCGGCGCGGTGGTAAAGCCGATCTGGTTGTTGACCACGATATGGATGGTGCCGCCGGTCTTGTGCCCCTTGAGGCCCGACAGGCCGAAACATTCGGCGACCACCCCCTGCCCGGCAAAGGCGGCGTCGCCGTGCAGCAGGATGGGCAGCACCCGGGTGCGGTCGGTGTCGTTCAACTGATCCTGCTTGGCGCGGACCTTGCCGATGACCACGGGGTTCACCGCTTCGAGGTGGCTGGGATTGGCGGTGAGCGACAGGTGAACATTGTTGCCGTCGAATTCGCGGTCGTGGCTGGCCCCGAGGTGGTATTTCACGTCGCCCGAGCCATCGACATCCTCGGGCTTGGAGCTGCCGCCCTGAAACTCGTGGAAGAGCGCGCGATAGGGTTTGCCCATCACGTTCGCGAGCACGTTGAGCCGCCCCCGATGCGGCATCCCGATGACGATTTCCTCGACGCCGAGATTGCCGCCGCGCTTGATGATCTGCTCCATTGCCGGAACGAGGCTCTCGGCCCCGTCGAGGCCGAAACGCTTGGTGCCCATGTATTTGACATGGAGGTATTTCTCGAATCCCTCGGATTCCACCAGCTTTTTCAGGATCGCCTTGCGCCCGTTCCGGGTAAAGCTGATTTCCTTGTCGTAGCCCTCGATCCGCTCCTTGAGCCAGCCGGCCTGTTCGGGATCGGAGATGTGCATGTATTGCAGCGCGAAGGTGCCGCAATAGGTGCGCTTGACGATATCAAGGATCTCGCGCAACGAGGCAATTTCAAGGCCCAGCACGTTGTCGATGAAGATCGGGCGATCCATGTCGCCCTCGGTGAAGCCGTAGGATTTCGGATCGAGCTCGGGGCGGTGGCCGTGATCGCGCAGGCCAAGCGGGTCAAGCTCGGCGATCAGGTGGCCGCGGATGCGGTAGGCGCGGATCAGCATGAGCGCGCGCACAGAGTCGAGCACCGCACGCTTGATCGCCTCGTCGGTGACCTCGACGCCCTTCTCAGTTGCCTTCGCGGCGATCTTCTTGCCTGCATCCTTGAGTTCCGGCGCGGCGGGCCATTCGCCGGTGAGCGCGGCGGTGAGATCGTCCGAGGGCTGCGGCGGCCAGTCGGTCCGCGCCCAGCTTGGTCCCTGCGCCTCGCGCGTCACATCCGAGCCGGGATCACCCAGATCGTCGAAGAATTTCTTCCACGATTCGTCCACCGCGCCGGGATCATGCGCGTAGCGCGCGTAGAGCTGCTCCAGGTATTCGGCGTTGTGCCCCTGCATAAAGGAAGATGCGTGGAATTGATCGTTGGAGGATTGGTCGGTCATTGTGGCACCTCGGCGGAACCTTGACCGTGTCTGGCGTCAGGGCCGGGCGACTCCGGCCTACCGGATGCGTTACCCGATGGCCTCGAGCACGGCCTCGCCGAGGCCTGCGGGGCTGTCGGCGACGACGATCCCGGCGGAGCGCATCGCCTCGATCTTGTCGTCGGCGCCGCCCTTGCCGCCCGCGACGATGGCGCCGGCGTGGCCCATGCGGCGGCCCGGCGGCGCGGTGCGCCCGGCGATGAAGCCCGCGACCGGCTTCTTGCGGCCCTTCTTCGCCTCGTCCTTGAGGAACTGCGCGGCGTCCTCCTCGGCCGCGCCGCCGATCTCGCCGATCATGATGATCGCTCTCGGTCTCGTCATCGGCGAGGAACCATTCCAGCACGTCGATATGCTCGGTCCCCTTGATCGGGTCGCCGCCGATGCCGATGCAGGTGGACTGGCCGAGGCCCGCATCGGTGGTCTGCTTGACCGCCTCGTAGGTCAGCGTGCCCGAGCGCGAGACCACGCCACAGGAGCCGCGCTTGTGGATGTGGCCGGGCATGATGCCGATCTTGCAGGCGTCCGGCGTGATGATGCCGGGGCAGTTGGGGCCGATGAGCACCGATTTGCTGTCCATCAGCGCGCGCTTGACGCGCATCATGTCGAGCACCGGGATGCCCTCGGTGATGCAGACGATCAGCTCCATCCCGGCGTCGAGCGCCTCGAGGATGGAGTCGGCGGCGAAGGGCGGCGGCACGTAGATGACGGAGGCGTTGGCCTGCGTCTCGTGCCTGGCCTCGTGCACCGAGTTGAACACCGGCAGGTCGAGATGCGTGGTGCCGCCCTTGCCGGGCGTCACGCCGCCGACCATCTTGGTGCCATAGGCGATGGCCTGCTCGGAGTGGAACGTGCCCTGAGAGCCGGTGAGGCCCTGACAGATGACACGGGTGTTTTCGTCTACGAGGACTGCCATGTTGGCGTTCTCCTGTAATGAATTCTTGGGAGAGGTGGGTTGGCACCCACCCTGCGGATCAGCCTTTGACAGCCTTCACGATCTTCTGCGCGCCGTCCTTGAGGTCGTCGGCGGCGATGACGTTGAGGCCGGAATTGCGGATGATCTCCTTGCCGGTCTCGACATTGGTGCCCTCGAGCCGGACCACCAGCGGCACCTTGAGGCCGACCTCCTTGACGGCGGCGACCACGCCCTCGGCGATCACGTCGCAGCGCATGATGCCGCCGAAGATGTTGACGAGGATGCCTTTGACCTGCGGGTCGGAGGTGATGATCTTGAACGCCTCGGTGACCTTTTCCTTGGTGGCCCCGCCGCCCACGTCGAGGAAGTTGGCGGGCTCGGCGCCGTAAAGCTTGATGATGTCCATCGTCGCCATCGCGAGGCCCGCGCCGTTGACCATGCAGCCGATCTCGCCGTCGAGGGCGATGTAGTTGAGATCATACTTGGAGGCCTCCAGTTCCTTGGAATCCTCCTCGGTCGTGTCGCGCAGTTCGGCGATATCGGAATGGCGATACATCGCGTTTGAATCAAAGCTCATCTTGGCGTCGAGGCACTTGAGATCGCCCTTGTCGGTGACGATCAGCGGGTTGATCTCGAGCATCTCCATGTCCTTCTCGATGAACATGGCGTAAAGCGTGCCCATCAGCGCGACGCATTGCTTGACCTGCGGGCCCTTGAGGCCGAGGGAAAAGGCGATGCGGCGGCCGTGGAACGGCTGATACCCGGTCGCGGGATCGACGCTGAA
This sequence comes from Roseovarius sp., assembly GCA_034521935.1. Taxonomy (GTDB): domain Bacteria; phylum Pseudomonadota; class Alphaproteobacteria; order Rhodobacterales; family Rhodobacteraceae; genus Roseovarius. The sequence goes on along the minus strand of JAXHLV010000008.1, from coordinate 733 downwards.
GCTGAGGATTTTCTCGGGCGTGTTGGCCGCGACCTCCTCGATATCCATGCCGCCCTCGGTGGAGGCGACGAAGCTGACGCGCGAGGTGCCGCGATCCACCAGCAGGGCGAGATACATTTCCGTCTCGATGCCCGAGCCATCCTCGATATAGATGCGGTTGACCTGCTTGCCCGCCGGGCCGGTCTGCTTGGTCACCAGCGTGCGGCCCAGCATCCGGCGCGCCTCTTCGGCGGCCTCCTCGACCGATTTGGTGAGGCGCACGCCGCCCGCCTCGCCGGCCCCCGGTTCCTTGAACGTGCCCTTGCCGCGCCCGCCTGCGTGGATTTGCGCCTTGACGACCCAGAGCGGCCCGTCGAGCGCGCCTGCGGCGGTCTTGGCCTCTTCGCCGCGCAGGACCACGCGACCATCCGACACCGGTGCGCCAAAAGAGCGCAGGAGCGCCTTGGCCTGATACTCGTGGATATTCATGAAACTGTCCCGTTTTGCTGCGATTGGGACAGGTATAGACATAGAATCAGGCGCGGCTTAAATGGTTTTTTGCGCTTTCGGGGCAATTCGGGCAAATTCCGGGGTTTTGTGATCACACGGGTAAATCGTGTGATCACAAAGTGCCCTGCACCGGAATTCGGCAGCATGAACAGAATCGGGGCTGGAAAATATCCAGCCCCGGCCCATCCGTCGTTACGTCCGGCTCAGGCGAGCGAGCCGTCGATGCCCTTGCAGGCGTCAACGA
>JAXHLV010000007.1:0-41074 GCA_034521935.1 Roseovarius sp. | reverse complement strand
GGCGTCACGAACAGCATCAGCGCGGTGGCGAGGCTCAGCCCCGCGATGATGACCGTGCCCACGGCGATCCGGCTCTCGGCCCCCGCGCCTGTGGCCAGCACCAGCGGCAGCGCGCCGAGAACGGTCGAGATCGCGGTCATCATGATGGGCCGCAGTCGCAGCACCGACGCCTCGATCACCGCCTCGCGCACCGCCCGCCCCTCGTCGCGCAACTGATTGGCGAACTCGACGATCAGGATTCCGTTCTTGGCGATCAGGCCGATCAGCAGGATGATCCCGATCTGGCTGTAGACGTTGAGCGACAGCCCGCCCAGCGCCATCGCGTAGATCGCCCCGGCCACGCCGATGGGCACCGTGAGCAGGATCACCACCGGGTGCAGAAAGCTCTCGAACTGCGCGGCGAGCACCAGGTAGACGATGACGAGCGCCAGAACGAAGACGATGTTGGCCCCGCCGGCGGTATCCTTGTAGGTGCGCGACTGCCCGTCATAGCCCAGCTTGGCCTCGGGCGGCAGGATTTCCGCAGCGATCTCTTCGAGTTGCCCGATCACGGTGCCAAGCTGCGCGTCGGGCGCGAGCGCGCCCGAAAGCTGGATCGAGGGCAGCCGGTCGAAGCGCCGCAGCGACGGGGCGGCGGCGTTCTCCTCCAGCGTCACGATGGAGCCGAGCGGCACCAGCGTGCCACCGTCGCCCGCGCGCACGAAGATGTTGCCGATATCGGTGGGTGTGCGCCGGTCGGCGGGTTCGGCCTGCACCAGCACGGGATATTCGCGGCCCCGGCTGACAAATGTCGTCACCTCGCGCGAGGCGAGCATGGTCTGAAGCGTCGCGGCGATCACCTCGGCGGAGATGCCCAGATCGTCGGCGCGCGCGCGGTCGATCCTGATATCGAGCTGCGGCAGGTTTTCCTCGTAGTTGATCTCGGGGTTGACCAGCCCCTCGACGCTTTCGGCGCGGGCCAGCAACTCGGTCGCCCATTCCTTGACGCTCTCGAAATCCGGGCCACCGATGACCACCTGCACCGGGGTCGAGCTGCCCCGCAGCCCGAGGCCCGCAGGCGTCACCGGGAAGCCGCGTGCGATGGTGACCTTATCCATCTGCGGCGCGAGATCGCCGACCAGTGCCGAGATGGGGCGGTCACGCTCGTCCCACGGCGCGAGGCGGAACACCACGAAGGACCGCCACGCCCGCCCGCCCCAGCCGGTGAAGGTGAACACCGTCTCGATCTCGCCGCTCTCGACATACGGCTCGAGGATTTCCTCGACCTGCCGTGCGGCCATGTCGGAATGCGCCACGGTCGAGCCCTGCGGCGCGGTGAGCGGCACGAACCCGACGCCGCGATCCTCGCGCGGGGCCAGTTCGCGCGGCAACCCCTCGTAGAAGAGCGCCGCGCCCCCGGTCACCGCCAGCGCCAGCGCCAGCACCACCAGCGGTGCCCGGATCGCGCCCCCGAGCAGAGCGCGGTAGCCGCGCAGGAGGATCGGCTCGCGGCGCGGGGCGTCGGGCGCGGCGATGCGCTGTCTGCGCGTGCCAAGCACCTTGGAGGCCAGCGCCGGGCAGGCGGTCAGCGCGACGAAGGTGGAGATCGCCACCGTGCCCGCCATCACCCAGCCGAATTCGACAAACAGCCGCCCCACCTGACCCGGCATGAACGACAGCGGCACGAACACGGCAATGAGCGTGAGCGAGGTGGCAATGACCGCGAAGGTCACCTGCCGCGCGCCATTGAGGCTCGCGACCAGCGGGCTTTCGCCGTTCTCGATACGGCGCTGGATGTTTTCAAGCACCACGATGGCATCATCCACGACCAGCCCGATGGCCAGCAAGAGCGCCAGCAGCGTCAGCGTGTTGAGCGAGAACCCCCACAGCCCGATGAGCAGGAAGGTGCCGATGAGCGAGACCGGAATGGTGATCGCGGGAATGAGCGTAGCGGGCAGGCTGCGCAGGAACACGAGGATCACCGCGATCACCAGCGCCAGCGAGATGCCGAGCGCGATGATCACCTCGCGGATCGACGCGCCCACGAAGAGCGCGTCATCCGAGCCGACGATGATTTCCATCCCCTCGGGCAGGGTGGGTTTCATCGCCGCGATCTCGGCGCGCACGGCGTTGGAGATTTCAAGCGTGTTCGACTGGCTCTGGCGCATGATCCACATGCCCACCGCGTCGTTGCCGTTGGTGCGCACCACGGTGGAATCGTCGGCCACCCCCGGCTCTACCCGCGCCACGTCGCGAAGCCGCACCGGGTAGCCCGCCACCCGGTCAAGCACCACGTCGCGGAAATCCTCGATACTGGCCAGGCGGCTGTTGAGCCGCACGGTGAGCTGGCGATTGTCGGATTCCACGTCCCCCGCCGGAAGCTCGATATTCGCGCGCCGCAGCGCCGCCTCGACATCCGACACCGTGAGGTTGCGCGCCGCGAGCGCCCGGCGGTCGAGCCAGATGCGCACCGCAAAGGGCCGGTCGCCCGCGATATCGACGCTGGCCACGCCCGCAACCGTGGCGATCCTGTCGGCGATGAACCGGTCGATGTAATCGGTGATCTCGGCGGTGGTCATCCGGTCCGAGGTGATGGCGAGCCGCATCACCGGCGAGGCGTCGGCGTCGCTCTTGACGACCTGCGGCTCGTCGGCCTCGTCGGGCAACGCGCCGCGCACACGGCTCACGGCGTCGCGCACATCGCTGGCGGCCACATCGATATCGACGCCGGTCTCGAACTCCACAGTCACGCGGCTGCGGCCCTGGCGGCTCTCGGATGTGATGGTGCGGATGCCCGCGATGGCGGCGACGGCACCCTCGACGGCCTCGGTGATATCGGTGTCGATCACCTCGGGCGCGGCCCCGCGATAGGTGGTGGTGATGGTGACGACCGACTTGTCCACGTCCGGAAGCTCGCGCACCGGCAGATCGCGCAGGGCGGCCACGCCGAAGATGATGATCAAGAGGCTCGCGACCGCCGCAAGGACAGGGCGGCGCACGGAGATGTCCGAAAGCGTCATGTCGGGGCCTCGCCGGTCTGCGCCTCATCCCCGGCGGTGGCGTCGCGGTCACGTTCCAGTATGTTGAGCGGTGCCCCGTCGCGCACCCGCCCGAGCCCGCGCACCACGACCCTGTCACCCACGGCAAGGCCCGAGGTGACGGCGATCACCCCGTCGCGGCGCTGTCCGGTCGTGACCGTGCGCCGCTTTGCCATGCCGTCCCGGGCCAAGAATACGTAAGTCTGTGCCGCCTGGAACACGATGGCCTCTTCGGGCACGACGATCCGCTCGGCCTCGTCCAGCACCAGCGTCAGCGACAGGAACATGCCCGCAGGCAGGGTGCTGTCGGGGTTGGGGATAAGCGCGCGGGTGAGGAACGACCGGCTCACCGGGTCGATGCGGCTGTCGACGGCGGCGATGGTGCCGGTGAAACGGCGGTCGGGAAAGGCGGCGGCGTGGGCAGTAATACGCTGGCCGCGCGCCACTTGCGCGAACACCGTCTCGGGCAGGCCGAATTCCACCTCCACCTCGCTCAGATCGTCGAGCCGCGCCAGCACCTCGCCCTCGGTCACCCGCGCGCCGATGTCATATCCCGTGAGTCCCACCACCCCGTCGAAAGGCGCGGTGATCACCCGGTCATCCAGCCTGCGCCGGGCGCGTTCCACCCGCGCCTGCGCCTCCGCGAGCCGCGCCACAGCCTCTTCGACGGCGGCAAGCGACACGGCGTTGGTCTGGCGCAATTGCCGCAGGCGGGCAAGCGTGTCGGTCTGTTCCTTGAGCATGGCCTCGGCCTCGGTCAGATCGGCGCGCTGGATGTCATCGTCGAGCCGGGCCAGCACCTCGCCCTTTGCCACCCGGCTGCCGGGCGCGATGTTGAGCGCCACCAGCCGCCCGTCGGTTTCGGGCACGATCTCGATGGAGCGGCGCGCGCGGGTGGTGCCCACGGCCTCGACCGTGCGCTGCATCAGCCGGGTCTCGGCCACGGCAAGCTCGACCGTCGCAGGGCGTGGCCCCTGCGTGGTCTCTGTCTCGGCCTCGGCCCCGTAAGTGTCACGCCAATAGCCATAACCACCATAGGCCAGCCCCCCGAGCGCGACGAGCACGATGATCTGCTTGAAGACGGACATGGTGGCGCGGTCCTGTGCGGAGACGGGGTCAGGATTTGCCATAAACCTACTGCGCCAGCGGTGAAAGGCAACTCCGCGTGAGGATCAGCCGCCGAAACCCTGCGCCCGCAGCGCCGCGTGCGTGCGCCGCCAGAGCGCGGGAAGACTGTCGCACAGCGTCCGCGCATCGTCTCCGGCGTCAAATGCCGCCTCGATCTCTGCCAGCCGCGCGTGAAAGGCCGTGGCACCACAGGCCCCGGCGCTGCCCGCGAGCCGATGGACGCGCGTGCGCAGATCGCGCGGGCCAAGGCGCTCCAGATCGGCCAGAAGCGCCTCGGCCTCGGCCACAAGGGCTGCCATCGTCGCGGCCATCTGCGCCTCGGGCAGGGCGGCCTCGCATCTGCGCGATATGGCCCGCGTCGATCAAGCGCTGCCTCCTGCCTCCCTTGCGACAGCAGCGCACGCAGCCCCGCGCGCGACAGCGGCTTGACCTCGACCGCATCGGCCCCCGCCGCGCGCAGGCGCGCGATCGTCTGCTCGCCGTGCCAGGCGGTCAGCGCCACGATCCGCGTGGCCGCGTTCGGGCCGTCCCCTTCGCGGATGCGTCGGGTCGCCTCGATCCCGTCGAGGCGCGGCATGGCCACATCCATCACGATCAGGTCGAACGGGTGCTCCGCGGCTGCCTCCACCGCCTCCAGCCCGTCGCGGGCAAGGTGCACCGCGTGCCCGTCGCGCTCCAGCAAGGCCCCGGTCACGGTGCGGCTCGTTTCCGTGTCCTCGGCCAGCAGCACGCGCAACGGGCGGGGCAGGGGGGCGGGGCCCGCCTCGGTGGCTGTGACCACGTCATCGGGGGCGGCGGGCAGGGGCACGGTCACGGTGAAGGTGCTGCCCGCACCGGGGCAGCTCTCGACCGCGATGCGCCCGCCCATGGCCCGCGTGATCCGCCGCGCGATGCCAAGGCCCAGCCCGGTGCCGCTCGCGTCGTCGTCGGGCGTGGGCAGGCGGATGAAATCCTCGAAAATCGCCGGCTGTTCCGCCTCGGCGATGCCGATCCCGGTATCCTGAACTCGAAACACCCTGTCGTCCCCCGCCCCGCGCCGGGCCGACAGGGTGATCGTGCCGTCCTCGGTGAACTTGACAGCATTGGCCACGAGGTTGAGCAACACCTGCCCCAGCCGCCGCGCATCGCCGATGACGCGGCCTGCGCTGCCCGCGTCGATATCGAGCCGCAGCGCGTTGCCGCGCGCCTCCGCCGCGATCCGCTGGCCCGCCACCAGATCGCTCAGCAGCGCGGCCAAATCGAACGGCGCGGGGTGCAGCACCGGCGCGCCGGCCTGCGGATCAAGCCCCGCCAGCGCCTCGTCGATCTGGCTGCGCAACGCCTCGCCGCTCCGGCGCATGATCCGCACGTTACCGGCCTGTTCGCGGTCAAGCGCGCTGTCCTCCAGCAGATCGAGCGCGCCCAGCAGGCCATTGAGCGGCGTGCGCATCTCGTGGCTCGTCATGCCGAGAAACCGCGCCCGCGCCTGCTCGGCGGCGAGCGCCTCGTCGCGCGCTGCGGCCATCGCCGCCGCGGCGGCGAGCCACCCGCGATAGAGCCGCCACACCAGCACCAGCAGCAGAAACAGCGCCACGAACATCAGCGCGCTCAGTCCCGTCAGCGTCATGATCTGCCGGGTGAGCCGCGCGCGCTCGCCCTCCGAGCGGCGCGCGTCGATGGCGATCGCCTCGGCGGCGATGCGGCGGATCGGCGGGGTCAGCCGGGCGGCGTGATCGCCAAGCCGGTCACGCGCCGCCAACAGGCCCGCATCATTGCCGTCGATCACCGGGATCATCTCGTCTAGGATCGCGATCACCCGGCCCACCTCGCCTTCCGCCCGCGACCGCGCCAGCGCCTCGCGATAGGCGGGGGCGTTGCGCAGGGTCGCTGCACGGCTGTAGAGCAGATCAAACCGCCGCTGCACCGCCTGCGCCGAGACCGGGTCCGCCGGGTCGAGATGGTCGAGCGCGAGCCGGAACTTGAGTTGATCCACTTCGATCTGCGAGATGGTCCATTGTAGGTTGTCGTCGCGCGCGGTGCCGTAACTGCCGATCCGCCCCACCACCTGCGCGGTGATGACCACTGCCGCGATCATGCAGCCGATGGCGAACGCCGCCAGCAGAACCAGCGCCAGCCGCTCGCGCGCCGAAAGCCGGTGATCCTTGGGGGTCTGCATCGTACGCGCCCCTCAGCGCCGCGCAGGATACGCGGTGATCCGGTCGAGTTGCCAGATGCTGCGCATGTAGACGGTCTCCCGCTGGTATTCGGGGCTGGCATCGTAATCATAGACCAGCCAGTAGGGCCCCTTGTCGCGCAGGTGCATCGGCGCGCCGTTTCGGCTATGCGCGATGACCGGAAAGACAGGGCCGATCCCGTCGGCGGGCAGACTCACCATATAGTCGTTCACCGCCACAAGGTCGAGCCGCTCTGCCTCGATCCCGTGATGCGCCAGAAGGGTGGCCAGCGACACGCCCTCGAATCGCTGCGGCCCCTCGGTCCAGATCGTGTGGGTGGTGAACTCGGTTTGCGGCAGCGCGGCGAGTGCTGCGCGATCAAGCGCCGCCAGCCGCGCGCCGTCCGGCTCCAGGATGACAAGCTGCGCACCCTCCTGCGCGCGCGCCCGGTCCGCCCCGATGGCGACCGCCACGGCGAGGCAGAGGCCAACGGCGGCCCGGATGATCAGGGCGATGCTGCGCGGCATGTCGTCTCCCTTAGCGTGTGCCGTCAGTGTCGGTATTTTCCGGCCCGTGCCCAGCCCTCCTATGCTTTTGAACGGGGTGGCGTTTGTCAAACCGGCGTGCGATCACGCATTTGTCATTTCAGCCGGGCCGGATTAAACTCCGGTTGCCTGAAACTCGGCCACCCGCCCCAACCGGAGAGACCATGCCCCGCGTTCTGCTCGCTGACGATCACGATCTCGTGCGCGAGACCCTCGCCGCCTATCTGCGCAGCGAGGGCGGCTTCGAGGTGGATGTGGCCGGCGGCTTCGATGCCGCGCTCGCGGCGGTGCGGCGCGGGGGTGGCCATGACCTCGTGCTGCTCGATTTCCGGATGCCGGGGATGGAGGCGCTCGCGGGGCTCGCGCGGATGCAGGCAGCGGCGTGCTGCCCGGTGGCGATCCTGTCGGGCACCGCCCCGCCCGAGGTGGCCCGGCGCGCGCTGCGCGCCGGTGCCGCAGGGTTCCTGCCCAAGACGCTGGCCCCGCGCGCGTTCATTTCGGCGGTGCGGCATATCCTCGGTGGCGAGATCTATGCACCCTGCGATTTCCTGACGTCTGACAGGGACCCGGAGGCCGAAGCCGATATCTCCCTGACGGCGCGGGAACGCGACGTTCTGACCGGGGTCTCGGACGGCAAATCCAACAAGGAAATCGCCCGCGATCTCTCGATCCAGGAGGTAACGGTGAAGCTCCACCTCAAGACGCTGTCGCGCAAACTCGGCGCGCGCAACCGCACCCACGCCGCGATGCTGGGCCGCGACATGGGGCTGGCCTGAAGGCTGGCCGGGCAGGGGCGGCACGAATTGACCTGTTGCTGTCGTTGGGGTGAATCTCGCCGGAGCCGAGATCGAGCGTCCGCTCAAGGCCAAACGCCGCCTCTCGGACGAGGTCTCGCACAATATGCTGCGTTTGCATCGCCCGGCTTTCTTGTTATGCAGCGTGCGAAGCCAATCAACCTTCAGGAACACCCCCGCCATGAGCAGTATCATCGACATTCACGCCCGCGAAATCCTTGACAGCCGGGGCAACCCGACGGTGGAGGTCGAGGTCACGCTGGAGGACGGCACGATGGGACGCGCGGCCGTGCCCTCGGGGGCCTCGACCGGCGCGCACGAGGCGGTGGAGAAGCGCGACGGCGACAAGGGCGCTATGGCGGCAAGGGCGTGCTGGAGGCCTGCGCGGGCGTCAATGGCGAGATCGCCGAGGCGCTTCTGGGCATGGACGCGACCGAGCAGGTGGCCGTCGACGAGACGATGATCGAGCTGGACGGCACGCCCAACAAGGCGCGGCTGGGGGCCAACGCGATCCTCGGGGTGAGCCTTGCCGTGGCGAAGGCGGGGGCGGATTACAGCGCGCAGCCGCTTTACCGTTACGTGGGCGGCACCTCGGCGCGCGTCCTGCCGGTGCCGATGATGAACATCATCAACGGCGGCGAGCACGCCGACAACCCCATCGACATCCAGGAATTCATGATCATGCCGGTCAGCGCGGACACGATCCGCGACGCGGTGCGCATGGGCGCGGAGGTGTTCCATACGCTGAAAAAGGAGCTGGCGGCGGCGGGGTTGGCCACCGGCGTGGGCGACGAGGGGGGCTTTGCGCCGCGACTCTGCGGGCACGCGCGACGCGCTGGATTTCATCCTGCGGTCGATCGAGACGGCGGGGTATAGACCCGGCGAGGATATCTGTCTCGCGCTCGATTGCGCGGCGACGGAATATTACAAGGATGGTAAATATGAACTTTCCGGCGAGGGTCTGAGCCTGTCGAGCGCGGAAAATGTGGAGTATCTGAAAGCGCTTGTGGCAGATTACCCGATCCTGTCGATCGAGGACGGCATGGCCGAGGACGACTGGGACGGCTGGGTGGCGCTGACCGAGGCGCTCGGCGCGCGGGTGCAGCTTGTGGGCGATGACCTGTTCGTGACCAACCCCGCGCGGCTGGCGACGGGCATCGAGAAGGGCTGCGGCCAATTCCATGCTGGTCAAGGTCAACCAGATCGGCACGCTGACCGAGACGCTTCAGGCGGTGGAGATGGCGCATCGCGCGGGCATGACCAACGTGATGTCGCCACCGCTCGGGCGAGACCGAGGACGCCACCATCGCCGATCTGGCGGTGGCCACCAATTGCGGTCAGATCAAGACCGGCAGCCTTGCGCGCTCGGACCGGCTGGCGAAATACAACCAGTTGATCCGCATCGAGGAAATGCTGGGCGAAAGCGCCGTTTATGCGGGGCGATCGATCCTGCGCAGCTAGGTGCCGCCGAGAGAGCCCCCGCAAAGGCCCCCTTTGACGGGGGCCTTTTTTATCAGGGGCAGGGCGCGCGGTAATAGGTGCCGTCTCCGCGCGCGTAGGCGCAATATCCCGTTGAGGTATTTTGCGCCACGACGGTGCCTGCGGCGGCCCCGGCCAACGCGGCGATCAGGCGCCAGTTGTTGTCCGCGTCAAGCGCCTCGGCGGTGATCAGTCCGACCGCCGCGCCGCCCGCGACCCCGGCCACGGTGCGCGATTCGGGTGACATGCCTTCGCAGCCTGCCAGGGCGAGGACGCAGGTTGCAACAAGTGTCGTTCTCCAAGGTTTCATCGTTCTGTCCTTTTTTCTGAGTCGGCACGCAGAATCGCCTGCCCGATCGCTCCGCGACCAATAGGTATCCTAGTCTGAACCGGATGCCTGTGCCTTGCTTTAGATCAGTTGCATCGTATGCACCCGATCCTCCGATCCGGGCGTGGAGTGCCCGGTTATGAGCATGAAGGCGCGTGGCAGAAAATTTGCGGCAGCGTGCGAGACGCGTAGCACGCGCGATCTTGATCTGCATCAATGCAGCGCGAGGGCCATGCTGGGGTTTGATGCGTCTCGGGCACTGCCGCCCGTATCGCGAATGGAGAGCAAGATGCTGTCTTGTTCGAAACTTGGTTTGAGTATTGCCGTAGCGTTGATCCTCTCGGCTTGCATGGACCCAACCCGCTACCAGGTCTCGGGCGAGGAACGCACGCAGGGCGATCCGGTGAAGACCGTTGACAGCACCATCGCCAACTGCGCGCGCCCGCGCATCGATGGGGCGGTACTGCCCGCGCGGGTGCCAGGTTTCCCGAAAAGACAATGATCACACTTTATTCAAAAGTCCGGTGCGGGGCCTTGGGCAAGAAAAGACTGCCTGAAAAGAAGGCACTATCTATGATTTGGCATAATAATTACACTTTTCTCGTTGCTCGATGGTTTAATCGGCTTCTGCGCGGGCGATATCTCGTGCGAACCTCGTGACCTGACAAGAGCAATGCAGGTCGGAGGAGCGTATGTCCGCGTGTTACGATGAGATGTGGGGACGCGAGGAGGTGCTGCGCGCGCCTTACGCCGGGTTTCACGACTGGTTCGCGCAGGAAGACCTCAAACGCCTGCGCGCCAAGCAGCGCGAGGCGGAGGAGATCTTCCGCCTGACGGGCATCACCTTCAACGTCTATGGCCGCGCCGAGGCCGAGGAGCGGCTCATCCCGTTCGATATCGTGCCGCGCATCATCTCGGGGAGCGAATGGGCCCGGCTGTCGCGCGGGATCGAGCAGCGGGTGCGGGCGATCAACGCGTTTTTGCACGACATCCATCACGGGCAGGAGATCGTGAAAGCGGGGCGGGTGCCGCAGGAGGCGGTCGCGCGCAACGCGGCGTTCCTGCCGCACATGATCGGCGTCACCCCGCCGGGCGGCGTCTATACCCATATCGTCGGCATTGACCTCGTGTGCACTGACGAGGGGGAGTTCTTCGTGCTCGAGGATAACGCGCGCACGCCCTCGGGGGTGAGCTACATGCTCGAGAACCGCGAGACCATGTTGCAGATGTTCCCGGAGCTTTTCTCGCGCAACCGGGTGCGGCCGGTGCAGCATTACCCCGCCAACCTGCGCCGGTCGCTCGCCGCCTGCGCGCCGCCCGCCACCACGGGTGATCCGGTGGTGGCGGTGCTGACGCCGGGGATATTCAACTCCGCCTATTTCGAGCACGCGTTCCTCGCGGATCAGATGGGGGTGGAGCTTGTCGAGGGGCACGATCTGCGGGTGGTGGACGGGCGCGTGGCGATGCGCACCACGCGCGGCTACACGCCAATCGACGTGCTCTATCGCCGGGTGGATGACGAATTCCTCGACCCGCTCAATTTCAACCCCGAGAGCCAGCTTGGCGTGCCGGGGATCATGGATGTCTACCGCGCCGGCGGCATCACCATCGCCAACGCGCCCGGCACCGGCATCGCCGATGACAAGGCGATCTATTCCTACATGCCCGAGATCGTCGAGTTCTATACCGGCGAGCGGGCGCTGTTGCCAAACGTGCCGACATGGCGCTGTTCGGACCCCGATGCGCTGGCGCATGTGCTGGGTAACCTTGCCGATCTGGTGGTCAAGGAGGTGCATGGTTCGGGCGGCTACGGGATGCTGGTGGGGCCCACGGCGACCAAGGCGGAGATCGCCGCGTTTCGCCGCAAGCTCAAGGCGCGGCCCGGCAATTACATCGCGCAGCCGACGCTGAGCCTGTCGACGGTGCCGATCTTTTCGCGGATGGGGCTGACGCCTCGGCATGTGGACCTGCGGCCCTATGTTCTGGTCAGCCCCGACGGCATAAACATCACGCCGGGGGGCCTCACGCGGGTGGCGCTCAAGAAGGGATCGCTGGTGGTCAACTCATCCCAGGGAGGCGGCACCAAGGATACCTGGGTGCTGGAGGACTGAGCCGATGCTGGGCAAGACCGCGAACGGGATATTCTGGATGTATCGCGGCCTCGAGCGGGCCGAGAACACCGCGCGGCTGATCGAGACCGGGCAGCGCCTCGCGCTCACCCAGCTCAAGCACCCGGATGACGAATGGCGCCCGGTGCTGCAATCGGCGGCGGTGCTCGACCCCTACCTTGCCGCCAACGAGACGGTGACGCGCGAGGCGGCGGTGGATTGGCTGCTGCGGGCGCGCGACAACCCGTCCTCGGTCCTGGCCTGCGTCGAGCAGGCGCGGCAGAACGCGCGGATGGTGCGCACCGCGCTGACCGGTGATGTCTGGGAGGCGATGAACGCCACGTATATACACGCGCGCGAGGTGCTGGCGCGCAAGGTCGGCGAGCGTGATCTGCCGGGTGTGCTGCGCGCGCTGCGGCAGCGCACGGCGCTGGTGCGCGGCATGACCCACGGCACCATGATGCGCAACGAGATCTACGATTTCGCGCGGCTGGGCACGTTCCTGGAGCGCGCCGACAACACCGCGCGCATTCTGGACGTGAAATATTACGTGCTGCTGCCCTCGACGGTGGCGGTGGGCAGTTCCATCGACAACGTGCAATGGGAGAGCATCCTGCGCTCGCTCTCGGCCAGGGGCGGGTTCCGGATGCAATACGGCTCAAAGATGGCACCGCGCGAGATCACGCATTTCCTCATCCTCGACAAGCGGATGCCGCGCAGCCTTGCGTTCTGCATCGCCAGGATCTGCGACAACCTGAGCTATCTCGAACCGGGGCCATCGCGCGCCCACGCCGTCGCTCAAGCTGGTGTCGCAGATCGAGGCGCGCTATCTGTCGCACGGGATCGACGATATCTTCGCCTTCGGGCTGCACGAGATGATCACCGAGATGCTGGATGCGTTTTCCGATCTCGCCCGGCAGATCGAGGTGGATTATCGCTTTTATGAGTAAGCCATGCGCCTGAGCATTCACCACGTCACCAGCTACCGCTTTGCCGAGCCGGTCCGGTTCGGGCTGCAACAGGTGCGCAAGACGCCCAAGACCACGCCCTGTCAGACGGTGCTGAGCTGGCGCACCGCGATCACCGGGGGCCGCAAGGAGCTGGTATTCGAGGATCATCACAACAACACCACCGAGCTTATCAGCTTTGACAGCGCGACCGAACGGCTGGATGTGCTGAGCGAGGGCGAGGTGGAGGTGCGCGACACCCACGGCATCATCGGCGCGCATCGCGGGCCTGCGCCCCTGTGGCTTTACGGGCGGGTGACGCCGCGCACCGAGGCGGGGCCGCTGGTGCGCGCGCTGTTGCGGGATCTGCCCGAGGGGAGTACTCTGGACCGGCTGCACCGGCTGTGCGCGATGATCGGCGCGGCCGTGCCCTACGAGACCGGCGTGTCCGAGCCCACCTGGAGCGCAGAGGAGACCCTCGCCGCCGGGCGCGGGGTGTGCCAGGATCACGCGCATGTCTTTATCGCCTGCGCGCGGCACATGGGGCTGGCGGCGCGCTATGTCTCGGGGTATCTGCTGATCGACGGGCAGGTCGATCAGACTGCGATGCACGCCTGGGCCGAGGCCTATATCGACGAGTTGGGCTGGGTGGGGTTCGACGTCTCAAACGCCATTTCGCCCGATGCGCGCTACGTCAGGGTTGCCACCGGGCTTGATTATTCGGATGCTTCGCCGGTGACGGGCACGCGCGTCGGCGGACAGGCGGAGACGCTCGATGTCGGGATCACGGTGGTCGGGCAGTAAAGGCAGAACATGACGTATTGCGTGGGGCTGGCGCTCGGGACGGGCCTCGTTTTCATGTCGGACACCCGCACCAATGCGGGCGTGGACAATGTCTCGACCTTTCGCAAGATGACCGTGTGGGAGGTGCCGGGGACGCTGTGCCTGACGCTGTTGTCATCGGGCAACCTCGCGACGACGCAGGCGGTGATCAGCCAGCTTGAAGAGCGGGGCAAGGCGCCGGGCGAGCGCGATCCCGGTATCCTGAGCGCGCCGTCGATGTTCCAGGCGGCGCGGATCGTGGCCGAAACGCTCCGCGATGTGGTGGCGACGCATGAATCGGGTGGCATGACGGCCGATGCCTCGTTTCAGGCGACGCTGATCCTTGGCGGGCAGATCAAGGGCGGGCCGCCGCAGATGTTCCTGATCTATCCCGAGGGCAATTTCATCGAGACGAGCGAGGATACGCCGTTTTTCCAGATCGGCGAGACCAAGTATGGCAAGCCCATCCTCGTGCGCGCCTATGACCGGTCGCTCGGGTTCGCCGACGCGATGCGGCTGCTCCTGGTGAGCTTTGATTCGACGGTCAAGGCCAACCTGAGCGTCGCGCCGCCGTTCGACTATCATTTCTACGCCACCGACAGCCTGTGCGTCGGGCGCACGGGGCGCATCCAGGCGGATGATCCCTATTACATCCACATCTCGGAGGCCTGGGGGCAGGCGCTCAAGGACGCGCTGGGCAGCCTGCCGGAATATGGCGGGGGAGAGGGGTGAAGGGGGCTTCTCCTTCAACGGCAGCTCAAGGCCAGTCGCCGCCCCCTGCCGCGTCCCACATCAAATGGACACCTCGCGCAAAAGCCGCTCCCGCTCCACCGCCGCCGCAGGCTCCGACAGGCGCACCTCGTCACGGTTGAGCACCACGAAATCGTCGGCGATGCCCTTGGACTTCAGGTAGGCGTCGAGGATGTTGTTGGTCGTGCGGGGATAGACGTAATCGGTGCCCAGAAGCGCAAAGCTCTCGACGCCAAGCTCTTCGACGAAGTAATCCACCGCCGGGATCGCCTGCTGATTGGGCGCGGCCCCGGTGTAGAAGACGTTTTTCGACGATTCCTCGCCCTCGTATTGCACGGGATAGAACATCAGACCGTTCAACTCCTCCAGCACCGGCAGGGCCGATTTTCGGCTCACGGAGGTCCAGGAGCCAAAGATCACGTCGACCTCGCTCACGGTGAGCAATTCGCGCGCCTTTTCGGCAAAGAGCGGCCAGTGGGACGCGGGATCGACCACCACCGCCTCGATCTCGCAGCCCAGAACACCGCCCTTGGCGTTCTGCTGCTCGACCAGCATCAGGACGGTGTCCTTGAGCGTGGTCTCGGAAATGGCCATCGTGCCCTAGAGCGAGTGCAGGACGCCCACTTTTACCGGGCAATAGCGGTGCAGGTGCGCGCGAACGCCGTGGATTTAGGCGGCGTTGGGGCCGGATTCCCGAATTTTCTGCCTATGCGAAATAATTCCGCGCTGCGGCGATTCTCGCGGCTGCGGGAATTTTCGGCAGGAGGCACGACGAAGGCCGGTTGGCCCCCGTCCGTGTCGATACGTGACACGAGGGGCGATCATGGCCTTAAGGGAACGGTCACGCAACGGCGAGCAGCCGCGCCGGGGCCAGAGGCCTTGACCGTCCACTACGGGCCATTCCTCCCTGTTACACGGCAGGCCAGATCATCACCCGGTGGTGTGTGTTGGCGGGCGTCAGCCCCCCAGCCAGAGGCCGAGGCTGCCTGCGCCGATCACCGCCGAATAGACGGCGATCACCCGCAGCCCGAGGGGCCTGTTGCCGGCGACCAGCGAAATACCGCCTTTCACCCCGGTGTTGACCGAGGCGGCGATGAGGATCGCGAGCGCGCCGCTCTGCACGGCGAGGTCCTCGCCAACCAGCCGCGAGACCGAGATCGTGAGGGCATCCACATCCGTCACCCCCGACAGCGCCGCGCCGGTATGGACGCCAGCGGTGCCCAGCCAGTCCCGGAGGTAGTAGAGCGCGACGAGGACAACCGCGAGGATCAGGCCAAAGCCGAGCGCCGTGGCCAGTTCCAGCGGGTTGCCGGGGCTGTCGACCGGCTTGGTCGTTTTTTGGCCGCGATCCGCGCCGAGCTGGATCAGGGCCGCGCCCGCAAGGCCGGTGGCCGCCATGATCCCCATCGGCACGGCCAGCGGCGCGATCAGGCCGGGCTGGAACACCGCGACAAGCACCAGGATGCGCAGGAAGGTCACCGACCCGGCGATAACGATCCCCGCCGCCGCAGCCGGGGCGAGCGCCGCGTGCCCGCGCGCGAGGCGTGACAGCACCAGCGTCGTCGATGTCGAGGAGGCGAGGCCACCGAAAAGCCCGGTGACAAGCAGACCCGCCCGCGGCCCCGCCGCCCGGATCGCGACATACCCGGCAAAGGACAGCCCCGCGACGATGACGACGGCAAGCCAGATCTCGCGCGGGTTGAGCACCGCGCCGGGGCCGAACCCCTCATCCGGCAGGATCGGCAGGATCACCGCGGAAATCAGCGCCAGCTTGAACACGGCCTCGAGCTCGAGCCGCCCGACCTGTTCGATCCAGCCGTGGAGCAAGGGTTTCGTGGACAAGAGCAACGCCGCGACGACGGCGGCGGCGGTGGCGGGCAGCATTTCCCCCAGAACCGCGACCGCGCCGAGGGCGAAGGCCAGCAGCAGGGCGATCTCGGTGGTGAGGCCGAGATCGTCGTCGTTGCGCAGGCGGACCCAGTAGCTCACCATGAGCAGCCCGCCGAGCGCGAAGATCGCCAGCGCCGGGAAGACCGGGCTGGTCAGGGTGGCGATCCACCCGCTCAGCCCGCCGAGAAGCCCGGTCAGCGCGAAGGTGCGAATGCCGGCGATGCGGGCGCCTTCGCGCTCCTTTCGGCCATGCCAGCCGCGCTCGAGCCCCAGGATGAGGCCAAGCGCCAGCGCCAGCCCGAGGCGCATGAGAGTGTCATCGGTGCTCATGGAGCAACATATGACACAGGATCGGCGGCGGTTGCCAGCGCCATCCCTCGCCCCGAGCAGGGCGTCCCTATCCCGAGGGGGACCCGAGGCCTGCGGCCCCGGCCACGTGGGGCAGGATATAGGGGATGCCGACGGGCGGGGTAGTGCTGACGCGCAAATGGCAGTCGTAGACCTGCGACAGGATATCCGAGGTCATCACGTCTGAGGGCGTGCCGCGCGCCGCCACCCGGCCCTGCCGCATGACCACGATCACATCGGCGAACATCGCCGCGAGGTTGAGGTCGTGCAGCACCGTCACCACGCCGCCGCCACCCACGGCGAATTCGCGCGCCAGCCGCATCACCACCAGTTTCTGGCCGATATCGAGACTGGCCACCGGCTCGTCGAGAAACAGCCAGTTGGGCCCATGCTGCGCGCGCACCTCCCACAGGATGATCGAGGCGAGCGCCTCGTTCTGGTCCTGCCCCGTCAGCAGCGCGAGGAGCGGCACGCCCGAGGCGCCCGACTCGAGGCTGAGTGCGCAGGTCAGGCCAAGCAGCAGCGCGAGCCACAGGTGCGCCGCCCGCGCGCGCGTCGGTCGGGCACCTGCGCGCGGTGCATCGGGTCAGCTTGGGTCAGTGTCATCGTCTGCCTGCGGTGTGCTGTAGAGCGCGGCGTTGAGATCGCGGGCGGCCTGCGCCGTGCGCGGGTCGAAGCCCAGCAGGTAGAGGCCCTGCATCCGGATTACCGTTTCGGTGCGCGCGGCGGGGGTGGTGCGGATCGCGGGCATGGACAAGAGCACATCATCGGCGATGGCGTGATCGCCGCCACGATCCATCATCAGGATAGCGTCGGGGGCCGCAGCGGTCACCGCCTCGTCGGTCATCTGCTTGTAGCCTTCGAACTCGGTCACGGCGTTCACCGCGCCTGCCATGTCGATGATGCCCTGCGCCTGCGTGTCCCGCCCGCCCGTGAGGCTGCGCCGCCCTGAAGGCTGAGGATGAAGAGCACCCGTTTGCGGCTCTCGGGGGGGATGCGGGCGGTCTGCTTTGCGGTAATGTCGAGGGCGGCGCGGGTCTCTCTGATAAGCGCGCCGGCGCGGCCGGGCACGCCGAGGGCGTCACCCACAACGGCGATCTTCTCAACGATGCCGGGGCCGTCGGTGGCCTCGGGCACCGTGGTGAAGGGGATACCCGATGCCTCCAGCACCGCGATGGTTTCAGGCGGCCCTGCACCTTCGGTCGCGAGGATGAGATCAGGCGAGACCGACAGCTACCCATGACCTGACCACCGGGATCAAATACGCCAACCGTGATCGCGCCGATGCTTTTGCCGCCCCGGGGGGCGAGGGGGAACGCTGGTCGATCTATGTCATCGACGAAATCAGCATCGGCGATGCCTGGACGGTCACACCGGCCCTGCGGTATGAAGACAACGAGATCACGGGCATGGCCACTTCTGCGGTCGGACCGGGACCGTTCAACACGGATGCGCTGATGGGCGGGCTCTCGGTGCGCTACGCCTTCGGCAACGGGCTGGCCGTGTTCGGTAGCGCCGCCTACACGGAGGTGATGCCGATCATCGACGATCTGGATTTTCCCGAGCGGATCGTGCAAAGCGAAAAATCCACCACCTACGAGATCGGGGCGTCCTTTGATCGGCAGGGTGTGTTCCGCGAGAACGACGATCTCGCGGTCAAGTTGACCTATTTCGACACGGAGCTTTGGGACGTGACCTCGGCGACAGATTTGTCGGGGGGCACCGGACTTCTGGACGAGATTAACATCGAGGGGCTTGAGATAGAGGCGTCCTACGCCATGACGAGCGGCTTTTACGTCGATCTCAACGCCACGATCACCGACGCGGATGAGCGGACGGTAACGGGCGTCGTGCAGGACTATGGCAACACGCCCCAGGACGGTCTGCGCCTGACAGTCGGCAAGGTCTTCGACGATACCTGCGATCTGAGTTGGGAGGCGGTCTTTGGCGAGTCGATCACCATCAATGGCGATCCGGGCGCGTTTGCGAGCGGGGAAAGCTATGACGTCCACAACCTGCGCCTGACGGTCGCGCCCCAGGGCAAGGGCGCGTGGGAAGATACCGAGTTCCGCCTCGGGATCGAGAACCTGTTCGACGAGCAATACACCCCCAACCTTGCCACCCGCTCGCAACCGGGGCGCAACTTCAAGCTGACGCTCGCCAAGTCGTTCTGATGATGAAGACAAAGGAGCCACTCACATGACCAGCCGATCCTTCAGGGCCGTGGCGGCGGTGCTGGCGCTGCTTCTGCCGCACGCGGCCCCGGCGCTTGCGCAATCCGTGCAAGAGGACGCGGAGCCGCAACTCGGCCTCACGCTCAACACGGTGAGCGCCACTGTGGCGGGGGGGTGTCGGTTGACGTTCGTCATCCGCAACGGGCTGGGCGGGGATATCGAGAGCCTCGTGGCGGAGGCGGTGCTGTTCGATGGCGCGGGGAGGGTGGCCACGCTGACGCTTTTCGATTTCGGCGCGCTGCCTGCGGGGCGGCCGCGCGTGCGGCAGTTCGATCTTGCCGGGCAGTCCTGCGAGGGCCTGGGCGAGGTGCTGGTCAACGGGATCGGCACCTGCGAAGGGGATGGCCTGTCGCCTGCTGCCTGTCTTGAGGGGCTGCGGCTTTCGACCGATACGGAGATCGAGGTGTCGGGATGAGCGCGCTCGCGGCAATGATCGAGCGGCTGCGCGGGCTGGTCGAGACGGGCGGGCCGGTGATCGCGCTCATTTGCGCGATCTCCATCGCGACGCTCGCGGTGGTGCTTTACAAAGCCTGGCAGTTCCGCGCCTCGGGGGTGGGGCGGCACGTTGCCCTGCGCGCTGCCGTGGACGCGTGGGACCGGGGCGAGAGCCGCTGCCGCGCGCCGCACGCTTGAAGGCTCGCGCAGCTATCTCGCGCCGGTGATTGCCCGCGCCTTTGCCGCCGATCCGCGCGACACCAAGGCCACCCGGCGGATCGAGGCCGAGGCCGAAGCGCGGTTTTCCCGGCTCGAGCGCGGTTTCCGCTTTCTCGACACGGTGGCGCAGGTGGCCCCATTGCTGGGGCTGTTCGGCACGGTTCTGGGGATGATCGAGGCGTTCCAGGCGCTGCAATCGGCAGGCGCGCAGGTCGATCCGTCGGTGCTGGCCGGCGGGATCTGGGTGGCGCTTCTGACCACCGCCGCCGGGCTGGCGGTGGCGATGCCCGCCTCGGTGGTGCTGTCGTGGTTCGAATCGCGCATGTCCGGGGAACGCGCGCTGGCGGACCATGCGCTGAGCGTGGTGCTGCACCCCGATATGCGCGGCGACGCGCCGTTGGCGCAGGCGCAGGGCCGGGCGGTGCCCCTTGGTGCGTAACCGACCGTTTCAGCGGCGCAAGCTATCGCTTACCTCGCTCATTGACGTGATCTTCTTGCTGCTCTTGTTCTTCATGCTGTCCTCGACGTTTTCGCAATTCTCCGAGGTGGACCTTGCCACGGCGGGGGCGGGGCAGCGGGTCTCGTCCGAGGCGCGGCCCGTCTTCGTGCAATTGCGCGAGGGCAGCCTGCGGGTGAACGCGCGCGAGGTGACGCTCGACGGGCTGGCCGAGGCGCTCGCGCCCCTGGTCGAAGGCGAAGGGCGGGCGCTGGTGAGCACCGGGGCGGATGTGACGGCGCAACGGCTGACCGACCTGCTGCTGGCGCTGCGCGCGATTCCGGGCCTCACGGTGCAGGTTCTGGTGCCGTCATGAGAGCGCCCCGCCGCCGCGAGCCGACCATCGCGCTCATCAACATCGTGTTCCTGATGCTGATCTTCTTCATGGCCGCCGCCACGCTGGCCCCGCCGCTCGACGGTGATCTGCGGCTGGTGCGCACCGCCGACCTGGAGGGGCGCGCGCCGCCCGATGCGCTGGTGATCTTTGAGGACGGGCGGCTCGGCTATCGCGGCGAGGCGCTGCCGGACGCCGCCGCCTACATGGCCATGCTGCCCGAGGACGCGCGCGCGACCGTGCGCATCGTGCCCGATGCAAACTTGCCCGCCGCCGATCTGATCCGGCTGGGTTCGGCCTTGCGCGCGGCGGGGGCGGGGCGCGTGGTGATGGTGACCGAGCGGGGGCTGCAATGATCCGCCGCTCGCGCCTCGTGCTGTCGCTGAGCGTGCTGGCCGCGATGGCGGCGCACGGGGCGGGGCTGTGGGTGTCCGGCCCGCTCGCGCGGATCGAGATCGAGGGCGGCGCTGGGGCCGTTGAGGCGATGCTGGGATGGAGCTTTGCCGACATGGTGGCGGGCGCGACGCAGCCCGTTTCCGACAGCACGGTGACGCCCAATCGCCAATCCGACGAGGTGGTCAACCCAAGCCAGCCGGGCGACGCGTTGCGCCCCGAGACGCCCGAGGCCGCGCCGACGCCCGAGCGCAGGGAGACGGAGCGGGAGGCGGAGACGGCGCAGGCCACGCCCTCCGACGCGGCGGAGCCTGCGGACACCGTCGACATCGCCCGGGCATCCGAGCCGGAGGCGACCGCCCGCGCGACGCAACCCGCCCGCACCGCGCCTGGACCGGGTGCCGCCGGCGACCGATGCGAGGCTGCCGTGCGCGGCGGCACGGTCGATTTCGGGGCCAGCATATCCCGGGCAACGATATCGCCACGGAGATCGGCACCGGGAATGCAGGGCAGTTGCGCGCCATGCCGCTGGAGCCCTCGTCGCCCAAGCTGCTCAGCCCGTGGTTCATGGGGTTTTCCGGCCCGGATGGCGGGCGGATCGAGCTGGAATGCCTGCCGCACCGCACCAACCGCCCCGACAGCTTGCTCGGCCTGCATTACCCCGCCTCCGACATCCCCGATCCTGCGCGGCGGCATTTCCTGCTGAACGTCGTGCGGTCGATCCCCGACATCAACAGCGCGCGGGTGCCGATCCTGGACCACGGGAGAGGCGTCGCCGATGCGGCATCGGCAAGTCCCCTCGATCTCACCTTTTCCAAGCTGCGCGCGGTTGATCGACGACTGGGCGTCCGTGCTGATGCAGGCGGTCGATGCGCAGGGGCTGTTGCTGGTGCAGCGCGAGGATCGCATCGCGTCCTCGCCGACCCGGTCCAGATCGGTCAGGTCGTGCTGAACCTCGCGCACAACAGCATTGTGGCCATGAAGGATGCGCAGGTCCGGAAACTGACCGTGGAGGTCATCGGCGCGGCCCGGTCCGTGCGGGTCCATGTCCGCGATACCGGGCATGGCGTGCCGCCGGAGTCCCGAGCCGCACCCGCGCGACGTGACGGTTATCTTTGCCTCCGTTCCGGGCGAACAGCACACGCTCGGCATTCGCATGGCCGCGGACCTGTTTCGCGGCGACGGGTGGGAGATCGCGCTGCGGGTCGGGCTGAGCGAGGACGAGTTGATCGCCGGGATCAGCCGCCAACCGCGCTGCATCGTCGGCCTGTCGGTCGGCGGCCGGCATTCGCTCGACGGGCTCACCGCGCTGGTCAAGGCGCTGCACCGGCATTGCCCCCACGTTGCCATCGTCGTCCTCCGGCTTGACCGGATGATCGTCCGACGTTGGCAACAGGACACAGCGGCGACAGGTGCCTCCAACCTCCGCATTACCCTTTCGGCTTTGCTGAAAGCCGCGCCGCGCCCATTGACGTAACCGGGTGCGCGCGCCAGAACAGAAACCATGACCGAGGTGTTCAAAGGCAGTTTTACCCAGCAGGAGCCGATCCCCGAGGAGGGGATCGCGGCGGCGATGGAGGTGTTGCGGTCGGGGCGGCTGCACCGCTACAACCTTGTCCCCGGCGAGATCGGCGAGGTGGCCCTGCTCGAGCGGGAATTCGCCGATTACATCGGCGCACGCCACGCGCTCGCCGTTACCTCGGGCGGCTACGCGATGGCCACCGCGCTGCGCGCGCTGGGCGTGGGGCAGGGGGAGCGGGTGCTCACCAACGCCTTTACCCTCGCGCCGGTGCCCGGTGCCATTGCGAGCGTGGGGGCGATCCCGGTTTTCGTGGGCGTGACCGAGCGGCTGACCATCGACCTGGACGATCTCGCCGCCAAGGCGGATCAGGCGGATGTGCTGATGCTCAGCCATATGCGCGGGCACCTGGCGGACATGGATGCACTGATGGCAATCTGCGACGGGGCCGACATTACCGTGGTCGAGGATTGCGCGCATACGATGGGGGCGGCGTGGCGCGGTGTGCCCTCGGGGCGCTGGGGGCGGGTGGGGTGCTATTCCACCCAGACCTACAAGCACATGAATTCCGGCGAGGGCGGGTTTCTGGTCACCGATGACGATGAGCTGATGGCGCGCGCGGTGATGCTGTCGGGCTCCTACATGCTCTATGAGCGCCACGGCACGGTGCCGCCGGAAGAGGTGTTCGACCGGGTGAAATACGACACGCCCAATGTTTCGGGGCGGATGGACCACCTGCGCGCAGCGATCCTGCGCCCGCAATTGCGCGGGCTGGAGGATCAATGCGCGCGGTGGAACGCGCGGTATCGCGCGGTCGAGGAGGGGGTGCGCGGCACGCCGGGTCTGACGATTGTAGAGCGGGCGGAGGCGGAGCGGTATGTGGGATCGTCGATTCAATTCCTGCTGCTCGACTGGGAGAACGGCGCCGTGGCCGAGGTGATCCGCCGCTGCGCCGCGCGGGGGGTGGAGCTCAAGTGGTTCGGCGGCGCGGAGCCGGTGGGCTTTACCAGCCGCTACGACAGTTGGCGCTATGCGCCGTCGACACCGATGCCAGCCACCGACCGCATCCTGCGCGGCATTGTGGACATGCGCCTGCCGCTCACATTCAGCCTTGATGATTGTGCGCAGATCGCGCGGATCATCCGCGCCGAGGTGGGCGCGGTGTGGCAGATGCGGGCGGCCTGATCGCATGAGGCTGGGGGCGCTGCCCCCGTCGCCGCGTATGCGGCGACTCCCCCGGAGTATTTGAACCAAGAAGAAGGCGCGGGATTGACGCGAGGCGCGGTTTGCGGGTATAAAATGAACAACTGTTCAATAAATGCCGGAGACCGGGGATGTTCAACGCGGTGATGAGCTTTGATCTGGGCGAGGACGTCAACGCCTTGCGCGAGATGGTGCATCGTTGGGCGCAGGAACGCGTCAAGCCGATGGCGGCGGAGGTGGACCGCAGCAACGCTTTCCCCAATGAGTTGTGGCGCGAGATGGGCGACCTTGGCCTGCTGGGCATCACGGTGCCCGAGGAATACGGCGGCGCGGACATGACCTATCTTGCGCATGTCATCGCCGTCGAGGAGATCGCGCGCGCCTCGGCTTCGGTCTCGCTCAGCTATGGTGCGCATTCCAACCTCTGCGTCAATCAGATCAAGCTGAACGGCACGCCCGAGCAGAAGGCGAAATACCTGCCGGGGCTGGTTTCGGGCGACCATGTGGGTGCGCTCGCCATGTCCGAGGCGGGGGCGGGGTCTGACGTTGTGTCGATGAAGCTGCGCGCCGAGCGGCGCAATGACCATTACCGGCTCAACGGCAACAAATACTGGATCACCAACGGGCCGGATGCCGACACGCTGGTGGTTTATGCCAAGACCGACCCGGAGGCGGGTGCCAAGGGCATCACCGCCTTCCTGATCGAGAAGACGATGAAAGGCTTTTCCACGAGCCCGCATTTCGACAAGCTGGGGATGCGCGGATCGAACACTGCCGAGTTGATCTTCGAGGATGTCGAGGTGCCGTTCGAGAACGTGTTGGGCGAGGAGGGGCGCGGTGTGCGCGTGCTGATGTCGGGCCTCGATTACGAGCGGGTGGTGCTGGCGGGCATCGGGACGGGGATCATGGCCGCCTGTCTGGACGAAATCATGCCGTATATGGCGGAGCGCAAGCAATTCGGGCAGCCGGTCGGCTCGTTCCAGCTCATGCAGGGCAAGATGGCGGATATGTACACGGCGATGAATTCGGCGCGGGCCTATGTCTACGAGGTGGCGAAGGCCTGTGACCGGGGGGACGTGACGCGGGCCGACGCGGCGGCGTGTTGCCTCTATGCCAGCGAGCAGGCGATGGTGCAGGCGCATCAGGCGGTGCAGGCGATGGGCGGGGCGGGGTTCCTGAGCGACGCGCCTGTGGCGCGCCTCTTCCGCGATGCCAAGCTGATGGAGATCGGTGCCGGCACCTCTGAGATCCGCCGGATGCTGGTGGGCCGCGAGATGATGGGGGCGATGGGATAAAGCCATGCCGCGCCGCCTGATATACCTGCCGCTGCTGGGGCTCGTCACGGGGGTGGCGGGCCTGGGCCTGCTGCTGGGCGGGCGGGCCGTGACCACCACAGAGACGGACGTGATCGACCGGGTGGCCGCGCGCTATGTGGCCGAGACCGGCGCGGCGCGCGAGGATTGCGCCGCACGGCCTGCGGTGAGCGCCGGGCTGTGGCTGGTGGTGGCCTGCGCGGGGCATGAGTATTTCGTCGATTCCTTTGGCCGGGTGGTGGATGTGGCGCGCCCCGGTGCGGCGACATGAGCGGCGCGCGGCCCCTGTTGCGGCGCGCGCCTTACGCGGCGCTGCGCGACGGGTTTCGCTGGGATATACCGGCGCGGCTCAACATGGCCGAACAGGTCTGTGACGGTTGGGCCGCGCAGGAGCCGGACCGGCTGGCGATTCGCGATCTGTCGGGCGAGGGGCCGCGCGAGGTGAGCTATGGTGCGCTGCGGGCGATGGCGGACGGGCTGGCGATGGCGCTGGTGGCGCGGGGTGTGGGCCGCGGCGACCGCGTCGGCGTGCTGCGCTCTCAGGGGGCGTGGTGCGCGGCTGCCCATATCGCGATCTGGAAAATCGGTGCGATTTCAATCCCCTTGTTCAAGCTCTTCAGGCAGGATTCGTTGACGAGCCGGGTGGGGGATGCAGGCGCGCAGGTGGTCGTGACCGATGCCGAGGGGGTGGCCATGCTGGCCTCGCTGGACGGGGTGACCACGCTGGTGCCCGAGGAGGTCGCGCTGCCCGAGGGGCGGTTCGAGACGGCGCAGACGGGGCCCGAGACGCCCGCCGTGCTGATCTACACGAGCGGCACCACCGGCAGCCCCAAGGGCGCGCTGCACGGTCATCGGGTGCTGACCGGCCATCTGCCCGGTGTCGAGATGAGCCACGATTTCCTCGGGGTCGAGGGCGATTGCCTGTGGACGCCCGCCGACTGGGCCTGGATCGGCGGGCTTTTCGATGTGCTGATGCCGGGGCTGGCCATCGGCGTGCCGGTGGTGGCCGCGCGGATGGCGCGGTTCGACGTGGAAGAGTGCATCAAGATTGTCCGGCAAGCTGCAGTCAGAAATGTATTTTTCCCGCCAACGGCACTGCGGATGCTGAAAGCCGAAGGCGCGCGGATCAACGGGTTGCGCAGCGTCGCGAGTGGTGGCGAGCCGCTGGGCGCGGAGATGCTCGACTGGGGGCGGCAAGCGTTTGGCGTGACGATCAACGAGTTCTACGGGCAGACCGAGTGCAACATGGTGGCAAGCTCCTGCGCGGCGCTGTTTCCCCCGCGTCCCGGCTGTCTGGGCCGCGCGGTGCCGGGGCACGCGGTGGCGGTGATCGACGCCGGGGGGCGCGAGACCGCAGGTGAGGGTGATATCGCGGTTGCGCGAGGATCGGCCTCGATGATGCTGGAATACTTCAATAAACCTCGGGAGACGGCGGATAAGTTCCGGGGCGACTGGATGCTGACCGGCGACCGTGGCGTGATCGAGGACGGCTATATCCGATTTGTGGGGCGCGAGGATGACGTGATCACCTCGTCGGGCTACCGGATCGGGCCGGCGGAGATCGAGGATTGCCTGCTGACCCACCCGGCGGTGGCGACGGTAGGCGTGGTGGGCAAGCCGGACGCGCTGCGCACCGAGATCGTCAAGGCCTATGTGGTGCTGAAGGACAAGGCCGAGGTGGGGACCGGAGAGCTTCAGGAATGGGTTAAAGAACGGCTGGCAAGCTATTCCTATCCAAGGGAAATCTCGTTTGTCGATGCGCTGCCGATGACCGTCACCGGCAAGGTGATCCGCAAGGATTTGCGGGCGCGCGCGGTGGCGGAGGCCGGGCAATGAGCGCGCGGCACGAGAAAGGGGCCGACGCAATGGCCGGCCCCTCATTTCCGATCCTATGTGAGTGGGGATCAGAACTTCATCACATAGGCGACGTTGAACACCCATGGGTCGATCTTGACCTTGCCTATGGGAGCGCCATTGACCTTGGCATCTGTCTCGATGTCGATATAGCGCACATCGAAACGAACCGCAGATTTTTCGCTCATCGCGATATCCGCACCGGCGTGGAGGGCGAGGCCCCACGAGTCGTCGAGCGACAGCCGGGCACCGTCGATCTTCTCGTCGAAGAAGTATGTGTAATTGATGCCCGCGCCGACAAACGGTGTCACGCCGCTCTTGTTGGTGAAGTGGTATTGCAGCGACAAGGTGGGCGGCAGGTGCTTGGTTTCGCGATTTCGGCACCACCCACCTTGATATCGTGCTCGAACGGCCAGGATGCCAGAAGTTCGATACCGATATTGTCCGCGACGAAATATTCGAAGGTGATCGTCGGGCTGAGCGCGCCTTCGGCGCCGACGCGACCGGCGGCCGTGTTACTGGCGCTGTCCGGCTCGATCCAGCCGAGGCCGAGGCCGAGCAGCATGTCGCCCTGCGACTGCGCAAGTGCGGGGGCGGCGGTGGTGCCCATCAGGGCGGCGAGGGTGAGGGCGGTGATGTGTTTCATGGTCTTTCCACTCTTGTTTTGACGCCGTCCGGTATGCGGCAGGGGCGACCCGCTCACATTGACGTGAATCAAATTCGCCTGCGCGCGCCGCGCTGCGGCAAAAATGCAACAGGTCGGGTGACACAGGAGGAGCAGCCATGCGTCTGACATCATCGGCGCTGCCATCGTCGGAGGTGTTCCGCGCCAATCGCGCGGCACATCTCGAGGCGCTGCGCGGGATCGAAGAGGCCGCCGCAGCCGCCGCTGCGGGCGGTGGTGCTGCGGCACGCGAGCGGCACGTTGCGCGCGGCAAGATGCCCCCGCGCGAACGGGTGGCGGGGCTGCTAGATCCCGGCAGCCCGTTTCTCGAGGTGGGGGCCACGGCGGCGCATGGCCTCTATGAGGGCGCTGCGCCCTGCGCGGGCGTGATCGCGGGCGTCGGGCGCGTGCAGGGACGCGACTGCATGGTGGTGTGCAACGACGCCACGGTGAAGGGCGGCACCTATTACCCGATGACTGTCAAGAAGCACCTGCGCGCGCAGGAGATCGCCGAGGAATGCCATCTGCCCTGCATCTACCTTGTGGACAGTGGCGGTGCGAACCTGCCCAATCAGGACGAGGTATTTCCCGACCGCGACCATTTCGGGCGGATCTTCTACAATCAGGCGCGGATGAGCGCCAAGGGCATCGCGCAGATCGCCGTGGTGATGGGAAGCTGCACCGCCGGGGGGGCCTATGTGCCCGCGATGAGCGATGTCACGATCATCGTGCGCGATCAGGGCACGATCTTTCTCGCCGGTCCGCCGCTGGTGAAGGCGGCGACGGGCGAGGTGGTCACGGTCGAGGATCTGGGCGGCGGGGATGTGCACACGCGGCTGTCGGGCGTGGCGGATTACCTGGCAGAGGATGACGCGCACGCGCTGGCGCTGGCACGGCGCGCAGTGGGGTCGTTGGGAACCGGGGTGAACCCCGGCCTGCAGTGGGAGACGCCCGAGGCGCCCGCCTATGATCCCGAGGAGATATTGGGCGTGGTGCCCGCCGATCTGCGCACGCCCTATGACATCCGCGAGGTGATCGCGCGGCTGGTGGATGGCAGCCGCTTTG
Organism: Roseovarius sp.; assembly: GCA_034521935.1. Taxonomy (GTDB): domain Bacteria; phylum Pseudomonadota; class Alphaproteobacteria; order Rhodobacterales; family Rhodobacteraceae; genus Roseovarius. Next base: position 13,036 of record JAXHLV010000007.1, on the reverse strand, counting down.
ACGAGTTCAAGGCGCGGTTCGGCGAGACGCTGGTCACCGGCTTTGCCCATGTAAAGGGCTGCCCGGTGGGCATCATCGCCAATAACGGCGTGCTGTTTTCCGAGGCGGCGGCGAAGGGGGCGCATTTCATCGAGCTTTGCTCGCAGCGGCGCATCCCGCTGGTGTTCCTGCAAAACATCACCGGATTCATGGTGGGCCGCAAATACGAGAACGAGGGCATCGCGCGGCATGGGGCGAAGATGGTGACGGCGGTGGCGACGACCTCTGTGCCGAAGATCACCATGCTGGTGGGGGGCTCTTTCGGCGCGGGCAATTACGGCATGGCGGGGCGGGCCTATCAGCCGCGGTTCCTGTGGACATGGCCCAATTCGCGGATTTCGGTGATGGGCGGCGCGCAGGCGGCGGGGGTGCTGGCCACCGTCAAGCGCGACGCGATGGAAAAGCGCGGCGAGGCGTGGTCGGCGGAGGAGGAAGAGGCGTTCAAGCGGCCCACGGTCGAGATGTTCGAGCGGCAGTCGCACCCGCTTTATGCCAGCGCGCGGCTTTGGGATGACGGGGTGATCGACCCGCGCAAGAGCCGGGACGTGCTGGCGCTGTCGCTTCGGGCGGCGCTGAATGCCCCGGTGGAGGAGACGCGCTTTGGCGTCTTCCGGATGTGAGGGTGGTGATGTCGGGATTTGAGTATTTGAACCAAGAAGAAGCTGAGGGCGCGGGCCATGTTTGAACGTATCCTGATCGCCAACCGGGGCGAGATCGCGTGCCGGGTGATGCGCACGGCGCGGAGCATGGGCGTCGAGGTGGTGGCCGTCTTCTCGGACGCCGACCGGGGGGCCGCGCATGTGGCGATGGCGAATGTCGCGGTGCATATCGGCGGGTCGGCCCCGGTCGAGAGCTATTTGCGGGGGGATCGGATCATCGCGGCGGCGTTGGAGACGGGCTGCGGCGCCATTCATCCCGGTTACGGGTTCTTGAGCGAGAACCCGGATTTCGTCGAGGCGGTGGAGGCTGCGGGGCTGGTGTTCATCGGCCCGTCGGCCCGGGCCATTCGGGCAATGGGGCTCAAGGATGCCGCCAAGGCGCTGATGGAAAAGGCCGGCGTGCCGGTGGTGCCGGGCTATCACGGGGCCGATCAGGAGGCGGCGCGTCTGGCACGCGAGGCCGAGGCCATCGGCTATCCGGTGCTCATCAAGGCGGTGGCGGGCGGCGGCGGCAAGGGGATGCGGCTGGTGGAGCGGGCGCAGGACTTTGCCAATGCGCTGGAAAGCGCGCGGGGCGAGGCGCAGACGGCTTTCGGCAATTCGGATGTGCTGGTGGAGAAGTATATTCAGAAGCCCCGGCATATCGAGGTGCAGGTGTTCGGCGACGGCACCCGCGCGGTGCATCTCTTCGAGCGGGATTGCTCGTTGCAGCGCCGTCATCAGAAGGTGATCGAGGAAGCCCCCGCACCCGGCATGACGCCAGAGATGCGCGCGGCGATGGGCGGTGCGGCGGTGCGCGCGGCGGAGGCCATCGGGTATAGTGGCGCGGGGACCGTGGAATTCATCGTGGACGGGTCCGGGGGGCTGCGCCCCGACGGGTTCTGGTTCATGGAGATGAACACGCGGTTGCAGGTGGAGCACCCCGTCACCGAGGCGGTCACCGGCGTGGACCTGGTGGAATGGCAGTTGCGGGTGGCCGCCGGAGAGGGGCTGCCGCTGGGCCAAGAGGCGCTGAGCATCACCGGCCATGCCTTCGAGGCGCGACTTTATGCCGAGGACGTGCCCAAAGGCTTCCTGCCCGCCACCGGGCGGCTGTCGCACCTGGCCTTCCCGGACGGGTGCCGTGCCGATAGCGGGGTGCGGGCGGGCGACGAGATCAGCCCGTTCTATGATCCGATGATCGCCAAGCTGGTCACGCATGGGCCGACGCGGGGCGTGGCGCTGCGGCGGCTGGCGACGGCGCTTTCGCGCTGCGAGGTGGCGGGGACGGTGACGAACCTCGCCTTTCTGGGTGCGCTGGCGCGGCACGAGGGGTTCGCGGCGGGCGAGGTGGATACCGGGCTGATTGCGCGCGATACCGAGGCGCTTGTGGTGGCCCCCGCACCTGACCCGCAGGAGATCGCGGTGGCGGTGCTGGCCGGGCTTGGTCTGCTGGACGGGGTGCCGCCCGAGGCGGGGTTCGTGCTGTGGCAGCCTTTGGCGCGGGAGGTGCGGCTGCTGCATGGTGGCGAGGAGATCGCGCTGCGGGTGGTGACGCTGTCGGGGGATGCGCATGACGTGAGCATCGCTGAGACGCGCGTGGAGGCGCGGCGCGTGGACGGGCGCTGGCGGCTGGATGGGCAGCCCGCGCCGGAGGTGGCGGTGGCCGGTGCACGGATCACGGTCTTTGCGCAATACGGGCTGGGCTTCGATCTTATCGACCCGCTGGCGCGCGACAGTGCGGCGGGGGGTGATGCCGCGCTCATCGAGGCACCGATGCCGGGGCTGGTGAAGGCGGTGCTGGCCAAGGCGGGGCAGGCGGTGGTCAAGGGTGACCGGCTCGCCGTGCTGGAGGCTATGAAGATGGAGCACAGCCTGCTGGCCGCGCGCGACGGGATGGTGGCCGAGGTGCTGGTCGCTGCGGGCGATCAGGTCAGTGCGGGCACGGCGCTCATCCGGCTGGAGGCGGAGGCATGATCCGGCTCCACCATGTGCCGCTGGCGCGCTCCCTGCGGGTGATGTGGCTGCTGGAGGAGTTGGGGCTGGACTATGAGGTGGCGTATTACTCGATCCGCGACGGGTCGATGCGTACGCCCGAGTTCCTTGCGCTGTCGCCGGCGGGGCGGGTGCCGGTGCTGGAGCATGAGGGCAAGGTCTGGTTCGAGAGCGCTGCCATCGTGCAGATGCTGTGCGAGACCTACCCGGAACCGGGGCTGATGCCCGCGCCGGGCAGCCCTGAGCGCGCGCGGTGTCTCGAGATGCTGAGCTATGCCGAGACGGTGGGGTGCCTGCTGGAAAACCTCAACCTCAATCAGGTGTTCCTGCGCCCGCCCGCGAATCCTTCGGTCGCGGTGGTGAAGCTTCTGAATGCGCGGCTGCGGGCAAGCCTTACGGCGATGGAGGCGCGGATGGAGGGGGCGTATCTGCTGTCCTCCGGCTTCTCGGCGGCGGATATCATGTTTGCCTATGGCTTTGAATTGGCGCGGTATTACGTGCATCTCGACGATTTTCCGCGGCTGATGGCCTATTGGGATCGGCTGCGCGCGCGCCCCGCCTATATCCGGGCCAAAGCGCGCGACGGCGAGCAGGATATCTATGCGCAGGCGTTCTATCCCGTGCCGGAGGAATGAGCATGGCCGAGAGAGTTGAAATCTTCGAAGTCGGCCCTCGCGATGGGCTTCAGAACGAGGCCGCCCGGATCGCCACCCGCGACAAGATCGCGCTGGTGGATACCTTGAGCGAGGCCGGGTTCGCGCGGATCGAGGTGGCAAGTTTCGTGAGCCCCAAATGGGTGCCGCAGATGGCCGATTCCGCCGATGTGCTGCGCGGGATCAGGCGCGCGCCGGGCGTGCGTTATGCCGCGCTGACGCCCAACATGCGGGGGCTGGATGATGCCCTGGAGGCGGGGGCCGATGAGGTCGCGGTGTTCGGATCGGCCTCGGAAGGGTTTTCACGCGCCAATATCAACGCCACCATCGAGGAAAGCCTTGCGCGGTTCGCGCCGGTGCTGGCAGCGGCGGGCGCGGCGGGCCTGCGCGTGCGCGGCTATGTGTCCTGCGTGGTGGTTTGCCCCTATGATGGCAAGGTCGCGCCCGCGCAGGTCGCGCAGGTGGCGGGCGCACTGTGGGAAATGGGCTGTTACGAGATCAGCCTTGGCGACACCATCGGGCAGGGCTGCCCCGAGGCGGTGGACGCGATGCTGGCAGCGGTGGGCGACGTGGTGCCGGTCGAGCGGCTGGCGGGGCATTTTCACGATACCGCGGGCCGTGCGCTCGACAATATAGAAGCGGCGCTGGCGCGGGGCGTGCGGGTGTTCGATGCTGCCGTGGGGGGCTTGGGCGGCTGTCCTTTTGCACCCGGTGCGGCGGGCAACGTGGCCACGGAACGGGTGCACGAGCGGCTGCTTGGCCTGGGCTACGAGACCGGGCTTGACGCGGATGTGCTGGTGCGCGCGGCGGCGATGGCGCGGATAATGCGCGGCAATGAGGAGGCGACATGACAGAGACCATCAGCATCGAACTTGATGCGCGCGGGGTGGCCACGCTCACGCTCGCCCGCGCCGAGAAACACAACGCCATGTCGGCGCAGGTGATCGCCGAGTTGCATCAGGCGGCGGAGACGCTCGGCGTGGATGACGCAGTGCGCGTCGTGGTGCTGGCCGCAAAGGGCAAGAGCTTTTGCGCCGGTGGCGATCTGGGCTGGATGCGAGATCAACTCAACGCCGAACCGGACACACGGAGCCGCGAGGCGGCCAAACTCGCCCATATGCTTCAGGCGCTCAACACGCTGCCCAAGCCGCTCATTGGCCGGGTGCATGGCAATGCCTTTGGCGGCGGGATCGGGCTGATGAGCGTGTGCGACGTGGCCGTGGGGGCCGAGGGCGCCCAATTCGCGCTCACCGAGACGCGGCTGGGGCTCATCCCGGCCACCATCGGGCCGTATGTCGCGGCGCGGATGGGCGAGGCCTGCGCGCGGCGCGTGTTCATGTCGGGGCGGCGGTTCGACGCCGACGAGGCGGTGACGCTCGGCCTGCTCGCCCGCGCGGTGCCCGAGGGCGATCTCGATGCTGCGGTCGAGGCCGAGGTCGCGCCCTATCTCGACTGCGCGCCCGGCGCGGTGGCGGCGGCAAAGACGCTCTTGCGCGGCCTTGGGCCGCGGATCGACGAAAACGTGATCGACGGCACCATCGACGCGCTGGCCGAGACCTGGGCGGGCGACGAGGCCCCCGAGGGCATCACTGCCTTTTTCGAACGCCGCAAGCCGGGCTGGCAGCGGGGGTGAGTCGCGCCCCCTGCTGCGGCGCGGCAAAGGGCGGTCCGGTTTGCGGACCAATTGCGGCACATGGCCGCATACGAGCGCATACAAGACCCAAGATTCCGCCCCCCGTGGCAGGCAAACGACCCCGGCTTCGGTTGACCGGGCAGTGGGGCAGGTTTAAACCCGATCCATAGTCAGCCAACTTGATGCGCGCGGGGCGCGCGTGAAAGGAGCCATCCCGTGGAAGAGATGCTGAGGGAATATCTCCCGATCCTTGTCCTCCTCGCGGTTGCCATCGGCCTGGGGCTCGTCCTGATCCTCGCCGCCGTGGTGCTCGCGGTGCGCCACCCCGATCCCGAAAAGGTGAGCGCCTATGAATGCGGCTTCAACGCCTTCGACGATGCGCGGATGAAGTTTGACGTGCGGTTCTACCTCGTGTCGATCCTGTTCATCATATTTGACCTTGAGATTGCCATGCTATTTCCTTGGGCAGTCGCGTTTCAGGATATCAGCATGGCCGCCTTCTGGTCGATGATGGTGTTTCTGGCGGTTCTGACCGCGGGCTTTGCCTATGAATGGCGCAAGGGAGCGATGGAATGGCAGTAAATGATCGCGACGAGGCTCTGGTGACCGAAACGCAGGGGATGGCCAACCAGAGTCGCCGGGTCAAGTCCGGGCCGTCGAGTCTCGCACCCGCAGAGGCGTATGACGCGGGCAAAGAGCTTGATCCCGCGTCGCAGGCGCTCAATGCCGAGTTGCAGGACAAGGGGTTTCTCGTCACCTCGACCGAGGATATCATCAACTGGGCGCGCACTGGTAGCTTGCACTGGATGACCTTCGGTCTGGCGTGCTGCGCGGTGGAGATGATGCACACCGCCATGCCGCGCTATGACGTGGAGCGGTTCGGTTTCGCGCCGCGCGCTAGTCCTCGTCAATCTGACGTAATGATCGTGGCGGGCACGCTGACCAACAAGATGGCCCCCGCGCTGCGCAAGGTCTATGACCAGATGCCCGAGCCGCGCTACGTGATTTCGATGGGAAGCTGCGCCAATGGCGGCGGCTATTACCACTACAGCTATAGCGTCGTGCGCGGCTGTGACCGGATCGTGCCGGTGGATATCTACGTGCCCGGCTGTCCGCCAACCGCCGAGGCGCTGGTTTACGGGATCATGCAGTTGCAGCGCAAAATCCGCCGGACGGGGACGATCGTGAGATGAGCAACGCACTCGAGGAACTGGGCGAATATATCGAGGCCAAGCGCGCCGATTGCGTGCTGGGCTGGCAGATCGCGCATGGCGAGATCACCGTCGATGTGGCGCCCGTCGAACATCGCCGGGTTTGTGGAGTTTCTGAAGAGCGATCAGAATTGCGCGTTTTCCACGCTGGTGGACATCACCGCCGTGGACTGGCCCGAGCGGCCCAAGCGGTTCGACGTGGTCTATCACCTCCTGAGCATGTATCAGAACCACCGCATCCGCCTGCGCGTGGCCGCGCGCGAGGAGGACATGATCCGCTCGCTTACGGGTGTCTTTCCGGCGGCCAACTGGTTCGAGCGCGAGGTGTTCGACATGTTCGGCATCCTCTTTACCGGCCACCCCGACCTGCGCCGCATCCTCGACCGATTACGGCTTTCGCGGGCATCCGCTGCGCAAGGATTTCCCGACCACGGGCTACACCGAGGTGCGCTATGACGAAGTGCAGAAGCGCGTGGTCTACGAGCCGGTGAACCTGGTGCAGGAATACCGGCAATTCGATTTCATGTCTCCTTGGGAAGGGGCCGACTACATCCTTCCCGGCGACGAGAAGAAGGAGGCGAAATGATGGGCGGTCCCGGTATGAGCGGTGGCATGGGCGGCGGTGGCGTGATCTTCATGCTGGTGATCGCCGCGCTCGTGATAATTCCGTTCTGGAAGCTGTTGCCGAAATTCAACATTCCCAGCTGGGTTGCGCTGGTCGCGATCATTCCCTTTGGGGCGATCGTGCTTCTCTGGGTCATGGCGTTCCGTGACAAGCTGGGCGGAGGGCGTTCGTGATGGACGGATCAAAGTTCGAAGATACCCTGACGGGTGAGCAGAAAATCCGCAATTTCAACATCAACTTCGGCCCGCAACACCCCGCTGCGCATGGGGTTTTGCGGCTTGTGCTGGAGCTGGACGGCGAAATCGTCGAACGCTGCGACCCGCATATCGGCCTGCTGCATCGCGGCACCGAAAAGCTGATGGAAAGCCGCACCTACCTGCAGAACCTGCCCTATTTCGACCGGCTCGACTATGTCGCGCCGATGAATCAGGAGCACGCGTGGTGCCTCGCCATCGAGCAGCTCACCGGCACGGCGGTGCCGCGCCGGGCGAGCCTCATCCGCGTGCTTTATTCGGAAATCGGGCGCGTTCTCAGCCACCTGCTCAACGTTACCACGCAGGCGATGCGATGTCGGGCGCGCTGACGCCGCTTGGCGTGGGGTTTCGAGGAACGCGAGAAGCTCATGGTGTTCTACGAGCGCGCCTGCGGGGCGCGGCTCCACGCCGCCTATTTCCGCCCCGGCGGTGTGCATCAGGACCTGCCGCCCGAACTTGCTCGACGATATCGAGACCTGGGCCAACGAGTTTCCCGGCGTGATCGACGATATCGACGGGCTGCTGACCGAACAACCGCATCTTCAAACAGCGCAACGCCGATATCGGTGTGGTGTCGAAACAGGAGGCGCTCGACTGGGGCTTTTCGGGGGTGATGGTGCGCGGCTCGTGGCATGGCGTGGGATTTGCGCCGCGCGCAGCCCTATGAATGCTATGACGAGTTCGATTTCCTCGTCCCCGTGGGCAAGAACGGCGACTGCTACGACCGCTATCTCTGCCGCATGGAAGAGATGCGCCAGAGTCGCTGCGGATCATCCATCAGGCCATCGAGAAGCTGCGCGCCCCCGAAGGGCAGGGCGATATCCTGACGCGCGGCAAGGTCGCCCCGCCCAAGCGCGGCGAGATGAAGACCTCGATGGAGGCGCTCATCCATCACTTCAAGCTCTATACCGAGGGGTTTCACGTCCCCGCCGGGCGAGGTCTATGCTGCGGTCGAGGCGCCCAAGGGCGAGTTCGGCGTCTATCTGGTGGGCGACGGCACCAACCGCCCGTATCGCGCCAAGCTGCGCGCGCCCGGCTATCTGCACCTGCAGGCGATGGACCATGTCTCCAAGGGGCACCAACTGGCCGATGTGGCGGCGATCATCGGCTCGCTCGACGTGGTGTTCGGGGAGATTGACAGGTGATCGAGCTGGGCCGCCTGAGCGTGGGGCTTTCCGGGGCCGGGGGGCATGAGAATGCTGCGCGCCGCGATCACGATTTCCGGGTTTGGTGCGCTCGCCGCCTGCGCCGCGACGCCTTCGGGCACCACGACGGAGGATGGCGCGCGCTTTGATGCGGCCGCCGCAAGCCTCGGCTGCGCGCTGCGCAGCGAGGGCGATTACCTGGCGATGGAGATGCAGACCGGGCTGGCGCGCCAGCAGCTTCTGGACCTCGCCGCCTTTCGTTTGTCCACCGGGGATGCCGAACGGCAGCCCGACGGGGGCCTGAAACTGACCACAGGAGCCTGTGCCTGAGATGCTACGCCGTCTTTACCACGAGCAGCCCGAAAGCTTTGCCTTTACCCCGGCCAACCACGCCTGGGCCGAGGCGCAGATCACCAAATACCCCGAGGGCCGACAGGCGAGCGCGATCATCCCGCTTTTGTGGCGCGCGCAGGAGCAGGAGGGCTGGCTGAGCCGCCCGGCGATCGAGCACGTCGCCGACATGCTGGGCATGGATTACATCCGCGCGCTCGAGGTGGCGACATTCTACTTCATGTTCCACCTGCATCCCGTTGGTGCCGTTGCACATTTCCAGATTTGCGGCACGACGCCGTGCATGCTGTGCGGCTCCGAAGACCTGATCGCCGTGTGCCGTGACAAGATCGCGCCCGAGGCGTTTCAGCTCTCGGCGGATGGCAAGTTCTCATGGGAAGAGGTGGAATGCCTGGGGGCCTGTTCCAACGCGCCGATGGCGCAGATCGGCAAGGATTATTACGAGGACCTCACGCCCGAGCGTTTCGCCTCCATGATTGAGGAAATCGCTGCGGGAAAGCTGCCGGTGCCGGGGCCGCAGAACGGGCGTTATGCCTGCGAGCCGGAATCGGGCCTCACCAGCCTGAGCGAATTCGAGAGCGGGCGCGCGCAGTATAACGCCAGCGTGCAGCGCGCCGTCGATCACGGTGACACGATCAGGCGCATCGACGGCAGCGAGGAGCCGCTCACCGCGCCGTGGCGCGATCTGGGGGCCAACCACGCGCCCGCGCCGTCATCGGTGGTGCAGAACGAGGAGCCGGTGGAAATTACCGGCAAGAGCGCGGCTGCCGCGCCCAAGGCCGAAGCCGCAAAGGCGGAACCGGCCAAGGAAGAGGCCTCGAAACCCGCAATGGCCGAGCCCTCCAAACCCGCTCCCGATACCGCGCCGGAGGAGGGCACCCGCCCCGAGGCGCTCGACGCGCCGCGCGATGGCAAGGCCGACGATCTCAAGAAGATCAAGGGGATCGGGGCGAAACTGGAAAAGCTGTGCAACGAGTTGGGATTCTACCATTTCGACCAGATCGCGAACTGGACCGAGGCAGAGATCGCCTGGGTGGATGCTAATCTTGAAGGCTTCAAGGGACGCGTCACCCGCGATACCTGGGTCGAGCAGGCCAAGCTGCTGGCCGAGGGCAAGGAGACGGAGTTCTCCACCCGGGTCAAGAAAGGCGGGGTCACCTGACCGCGCCGATTGAGAACCAACGGGGGATAAACACATGTCTGACACGTCCAAACTGAGCACTTGCCAGGTCGTCTGCTGGGGGCTTTCGGCTCTGATCGGGTTGATCGTTCTGTGGGCCGCGACCGGCGCGGTGGGCTTTCATCGCGGCGCTGCTGCTGGCGATCGCCTTGGCGGTGTTGCTGGGGATCGTCTCGACCCGGCTCATTTGCACCGGGTATCGCGCCGAGGATCGCGGCATCGAGGCGCGCAACGTGGAGCAGACGCTGCGGCAGGCCACCGGGGTCACCGGCTCCAAGGCCCCCGATCCCGAGGAGGACGCGGCGCCGGAGCCCAAATCCGCACCCGCCGCCGATCCGGCGGCAAGCGCAGCGACCGCTGCCCCCGCCAAGGCCAGCTCCGAGGCACCGTCCGAGGCGGTGCGCTCCGGAACGACGCTCGCGGGCGAGGAGGAGTTGGCGGCGCGCAAGGGCGAATGGCGCTACGAGGGCGAGAGGTCCGCGCAGGCGGATGTGCAGGCCGATGCCACCCGCCCCGAGGCGCTGAGCGGCCCGCGCGACGGGCAGGCCGACGACCTCAAGAAGATCAAGGGCGTCGGGCCGAAGATGGAAAAGCTCCTCAACGAGTTGGGCTTTTATCACTACGACCAGATCGCGAACTGGACCGGGGCGGAGGTTGCCTGGGTCGATGACAATCTCAAGGGCTTCAAGGGCCGGGTAAGCCGCGACAACTGGGTCGATCAGGCTAAGATCCTTGCCGAGGGGGGCGAGACCGAGTTCTCGGCCCGCGTGGACGATGGCGACGTTTACTGAGCATGGAGACCAATGCCCGATCAGGATGCAGAAATCGCGCGCAAGGGGCGTCTCGCCGCGCTGGTGATCGCGGGAACCGGGCTATTCTGGATTCTCGCCACGCTCCTCGGCGGATACATGGCGCTCGACCAACGTGTGCGCGCGCTCTTCGACCTGATGGCGCTGGGCGGTTTCGTCTTCGCGCTCTTGCTCATCTATCAACTCTGGCGTGCGCGTCAGGGCAACCGGAGGTAACGGGATGCTGAAAGACGAAGATCGTATCTTTACCAATCTCTACGGGATGCATGATCGCAGCCTCAAGGGCGCGCATGGCCCGTGGCCATTGGGATGGCACGGCCAAGATTCTGCAGAACGGTCGCACCTGGATCGTCGATCAGATGAAGGCGAGCGGGCTGCGCGGGCGCGGCGGCGCGGGCTTTCCGACGGGCCTCAAATGGTCGTTCATGCCCAAGGAAAGCGACGGGCGGCCCGCCTATCTGGTGGTCAACGCCGACGAGAGCGAGCCCGGCACCTGCAAGGACCGCGAGATCATGCGCCACGATCCGCACACGCTGATCGAGGGCTGCCTGATCGCCAGTTTCGCGATGAACGCACATGCCTGCTTTATCTATATCCGTGGCGAATACATCCGCGAGCGCGAGGCGCTTCAGGCGGCCATCGACGAGGCCTACGAGGCGGGGCTCATCGGCAAGAACGCCTGCAAATCCGGCTGGGATTTCGACCTCTACCTGCATCATGGCGCGGGGGCCTATATCTGCGGAGAGGAAACCGCGCTTCTGGAATCGCTCGAGGGCAAGAAGGGGATGCCCCGGATGAAGCCGCCGTTTCCGGCGATGGCCGGGGTCTATGGCTGCCCCACCACTGTCAACAACGTCGAATCCATCGCCGTCGCCCCCACCATCCTGCGGCGCGGCCCGGAATGGTTCGCGGGCTTTGGGCGGGCGAACAACGCAGGCACCAAGATTTTCATGGTGTCGGGTCATGTCAACAACCCCTGCGTGGTCGAGGAAGAGATGTCGATCCCCTTCGAGGAGCTGATCGAGCGCCATTGCGGCGGCATTCGCGGCGGCTGGGACAATCTCAAGGCGGTGATCCCCGGCGGCTCGTCGGTGCCGTGCGTGCGCGGCGAGAACATGCGCGGCGCGATCATGGATTTCGACTACCTGCAAAAGGACCTGAAATCCGGCCTCGGCACGGCAGCGGTGATCGTGATGGATCAGTCGACCGATGTCATCAAGGCGATCTGGCGGCTGTCGAAATTCTACAAGCACGAGAGCTGCGGCCAGTGCACGCCCTGCCGCGAGGGCACCGGCTGGATGATGCGGGTGATGGAGCGGCTGGTGCGCGGCGAGGCGGAGGTCGAGGAGATCGACATGCTGTTCGAGGTGTCCAAGCAGGTCGAAGGCCACACCATCTGCGCGCTGGGCGATGCGGCGGCATGGCCCATTCAGGGCCTCATCCGCAACTTCCGCGACGAGATCGAGGATCGCATCCGCGACCGCGAACGGGGCCGCACGTCGGCGGTGGCGGCGGAATGATCGCAGGGCGGACATATCGGCTCATCGGGGCCGCGCTGCTCGGTCTCGCGCTCGTCGCGGGCTGCACCGAGCGCGAGGAGCGGGTGCTTTTCGACGGCAACTACTATCCGGGCAAGGCGCGGGGAGAAAAGGCCGACCGGCGCGATTTTACCGCCTCCGTGCGCCGCGCCGGGCGCGGCCTCGAGGGCGCGCAAAAGGCTGCGGTCCACGAGGCGACGGGCTATTGCCTTGCAAACTTCGGCACCTCGGAGATCGCGTGGTCCGGCGTCGCCGAGGGGCAGGAGGGGCCGGTCTATGCCCGCTCCGGTGATCGCGTTTCGGTAACGGGGCGCTGTATCATATGGGAATGATCCGTTTCATATCAGGGGCATGGTCCGCCTGTTATTGCATGACAGGCCTCCGCCCGCCCATCTGCGGGGCAGATGGGCGGGCCGTTGAGGGCCGTGCCTGCAAGGCATATGAAAGGAAAAGAGCCATGCGCATGATACACACGGGGCTGGCCGCGCTTGCAATCGCGGCACTGGTGCCCGCGGCAACTGCCGCGTCGCTCTCGCAGGAGACCGATATCAACGACGCGCTGTTCGAGATCGCGGTGGCCAACGAGATCCGCAAGGAATGCGACAGCATCAATGCGCGCATCTTTACCGCGTTGTCGCGGATGCGCGCGCTCAAGGACGCGGCGCGCGAACGCGGCTATTCCGACGCCGAGATCGACGCCTATGTCGACGACAGGACCGAGAAGCAAAAGATGCGCGAGCGTCGCAATGAATACATCCGCGCGCAGGGTGCCGAGCCGGACCACGGCCCGAGCCTCTGCGCGCTGGGCCAGACCGAAATCGCGAAGCGGAGCCGGATCGGCGCGCTTCTGATAGCAAGGTGAGGACCAATGGCTGAACCACGCAAGATCATCATCGATGGGCAGGAGGTCGAGGTCGACCCGGCCCTGACACTGATTCAGGCCTGCGAGCAGGTGGGCGTCGAAA
>JAXHLV010000006.1:0-381023 GCA_034521935.1 Roseovarius sp. | reverse complement strand
GGTTTTTCGGGCGTTCCGGGCGGGTGGTGTTGGCCTGAAGCGGACGTAGGAGCAACGGTCGGGGAGCCGCGCCGCGGGCCGGGTTTGCCATAATATCCGGTCCAGCCGCCGAGCCGGGCGACCGTCGCCTCAGCCGTCGAGGTGCAGGTAGACCCGCCGGTTCTGGCGGCCCTTCTTCTCGATCTTGCCGAGCCGCAGCGTGCCGATCTCGCCGGTGCGCGCGACGTGGGTGCCGCCGCAGGGCTGAAGATCGACCCGGTCCTCGCCCGCGCCGATGGCAATGAGGCGCACCCGGCCCGCCCCGCGCGGCGGCGGGGCGGACATGGTCTTGACGAGGCCGGGATCGGCGTCGAGCTCGTCATCGGTGATCCAGCTCTCGGTGACGGGCAGGTCGCGATCCACCAGCATCCCCAGATGCGCCTCCAGCGTCTCGCGATCGGCCGGCGCCTCGGGCATGTCGAAATCGAGCCGCGAGCGCGTCTCGCCCACCTGCCCGCCGGTCACCGGCAGCGGGATCACCACCGACAGCAGGTGCAGGCCCGTGTGCATCCGCATGTGCCGGTGCCGCCGCTCCCAGTCGAGCACCTGCCGCACCTCGCCCCCCACCGGCGGCAGCGCCACCGGCGCGCCGGGCACCAGCGCGATCGCGTCCCCGGCCTTCACGCTGGTGGCCACCGGCAGGTGCCCCTCCGCCCAGTCGAGATGCCCGCTGTCGCCGGGCTGTCCGCCCCCGGTGGGGTAGAAGATCGTCCGGTCGAGCACCACGCCGCCCTCCGGCGTGTGCGCCACCACACGCGCGCGGGCCTCGGCGAGGTAGGGATCGTCGCGATAGAGCATATGGGTCATCGTCCGCCCCCGTCGCCGTCGCCATCGGTATCGGTATCGAAATCCGACGCGCCCTTGGTCACCGGCCCGCCGTCCGGCGCGGCGGGCGAAGCCCCCGCCGTCCCACCCGCGTTCAGCTTGGTGGTCGCGGTGTCCTTGCGAATCCAGATTTCCTGCTGCGGGAAGGGCACCTCGATCCCCTCCTCGGCAAAGCGGCGCGCGATCTCGTGGTTCATGTCGGACTGCACGGGCATCATCCAGTTCACGTCGCGCAGGATCGCGCGAATCTCGAAATCGAGCGAGCTAGCCCCGAAGCCCCGGAACAGGATCGTGGGCGGCGGGTTCATCAGCACCAGCGGATGCGCCTCGGCCACCTCGCGCAGGATGGTCTCGACCTTGCGGGTGTCGGTGCCATAGGCCACGCCCACCGGCACGATCACCCGGCCCACGGTGTTGCCGCGGGTATAGTTGGTCACCGTGCCGCTGACGAAATCGGCATTGGGCACGATCACGTCGGTGCGGTCGAAGGTCTCGATCCGGGTGGAGCGCACCGAGATGGATTTGACATAGCCGTGCTGGCCGCCGACCTCGATCCAGTCGCCCTCGCTGATCGGCCGCTCGATCAGCAGGATGATCCCCGCGACGAAGTTCGAGACGATGTTCTGCAACCCGAAACCGATGCCGACCGACAGCGCACCGGCGACGATGGCGAGCGAGCTGAGATCGATCCCGGCGCTGGTGATGGAGATGAGCGCGGCGAGGAATATCCCGACATAGCCCACCCCCGACACGATGGCGTTGCGCCCGCCGGTGTCGAGCTTCGTCTTGGGCAGGATCGTGTTCCTGAGCACCCCCTGGATCAGCCGGGTCATCAGAAGGCCAAGCGCAAAGATCACCGCGAGCGTAAAGAAGATCTTCGGCGAGATCGTCGTGCCGCCGATGGTCACGCCCTGGGTGAAGCTGGTCCATATCTCCAGAAGCTGCGCCGGGCGCGCGCCCCAGATCAGCGCGAAGACGGGCAGCGACAGCAACACGAGGAAAAAGCCGCCCAGAACCGGCACCAGCGATTCCTCGGCGCTGGCGCGGTTGCCGGTGAGCAGCACGTAAAGCTCATTCAGGAAGCGCTGCACCACGAGCAGCGCGGCCAGCAGCATCAGCGACAGCATCGCGGGCAGCGTCATCGCCTCTGCCGCGTTCATGTAACCGACAGCACCAAGAACAGGGGCCACGACCGCCAGCGCCGTGAGCAGCCGTGACAACAGCCACGTGATGCGGTCGCCGACAGAAGGCTCCAGCGCCGGGTCGTCCTGCTGCGCGCGGCAGTGCAGCTTGAGCAGACGCGCCAGCCGCCACAGCAGCAGGCCGGTCAGCACGAGGAACGGGAACAGCACCACGCTGGTGACCGGCTCGCTCCACCTCATGTCATCGGCAACGGCCCCGACGAAGTGGACCCCCGCCAGCACGAGCCCGAGCAGCGCGCCATAGAGCCGCCCCGAATAGCGGCACGCGTCATCGAGATTGAGCATCGGGCCGCGCGGCTCGTGGCGGGGAAAGACCCGCTGCGCCAGCCAGCGCGCCAGGAAAAAGATCAGCGCGGCGGGCAAAAGGTTGTCAAGAACGAGACCCCCGACGCGCCCGGTGATATCCGCAGCCCGCAAAGGCACGATGATCGCGTAGACGCCGGCATAGGGCAGAATCCATTCGCCGAAAGAAATCAGGAACGTGGTCAGCCAGCGTCCCGCGGTCGGTTCGTCCCTGCGCAGGTACCACATCAGCCGTGTTGCCCAGACCCGCCCCCGCGTCAGCATCACCAGGCCGAAGATCAGCGCGGCGATCATCACCGGCAGGTTGTCGCTGAGCGGATCATAGCCCGACGGGCGCGTTACCGTCTGCACCACCTCGGACCTGATCTTGTCGACGAGGTCGTAAATGGCCTTCAGCGCGCCGGGCCAGAGCTGCGGGTTCACCGGGGTCGGGCCGATGCGCAGCAATTCTTCGGTCTCGCGCTCGCGGATCATCTGGTCGATCCCGGAGATCAGGCTGTCGGCGCGGCTGCGCGCCAGTTCGGCGGTGCGCACCGGAGCCTCGAGCCGCGTCACGCGGCGGTTGAGCTCCTCGCGCTGCGCGGCGATGTTGTCGGGCTCGGTCCCGTCCTCGGGCGGCGGTCCGAGCGCGTCAAGCTGATCGCGCACGGTCTTGATCGTGGTGCCGTTGGCCCCCTGCGCCTCGGTGAACGCGCGCCGGGCCTCGGCCACTTGCGCGCGCAGGTCTTCGAGGACCTGCGTCGAGACCTCGCCGCTTTCGAGCGCGCCCTCGACGCGCGCGGCCAAATCCTCCCAGGCCTCGTAATCCGGCCCGCTCAGCACCTGCTGGGCGTGGGCCGCGCCCGTCAGGGGCCCCGGCGCGGCCACACCGATAAGCGCGACGGCCAGCGCCACCCAGAGCGCGACGAAAACCCGTGTCATTCGACGAACACCCCGGGGATGGAGCGCGGGGCCTCGGTCAGCCAGCCGGGCACCGGCAGGCCCTTGCCGCGCAGGAATTCGGGGTTCCAGAGCTTCGACTGATAGCGGGTGCCGACGTCGCACAGGATGGTGACGAGGGTGTGCCCCGGCCCCATCTCGCGCGCCATGCGCATGGCCCCGGCGATATTGACGCCGGTGGAGCCGCCCATGCACAGCCCCTCCTCGGCGAGCAGGTCGAACACGATGGGCAGCGCCTCGGCATCCGCGACGCGGCAGGCGAAATCGGGGGTGAACCCCTCGAGATTGGCGGTGATGCGGCCCTGCCCGATCCCCTCGGTGATCGAATTACCGGGGTTGTCCTCGCCGGTGTAGATCTTGTAGAGGCCCGCGCCCTCCGGATCGGCCAGCCCGATCTTGACCCCCTTGGGCTGCAACGCCTCGGCCACCCCCGCGAGCGTGCCGCCCGAGCCCACCGCGCAGATGAAGCCGTCGAGCCTGCCGCCGGTCTGCTGCCACAATTCCGGCCCGGTGGTTTCCACATGCGCCTGCCGGTTGGCGACGTTGTCGAACTGGTTGGCCCAGATCGCGCCGTTTGGCTCGGACCGGGCCAGTTCCTCGGCCAGGCGGCCCGAATAGCGCACGTAATTGTTGGGGTTCTTGTAGGGCGCGGCGGGCACCTGCACCAGTTCGGCGCCCGGCCAGCCGCAGCATGTCCTTTTTCTCCTGGCTCTGCGTCTCGGGGATCACGATGACGGTGCGAAACCCCATCGACGCGCCAACCATCGCAAGGCCGATGCCGGTATTGCCCGCCGTGCCTTCGACGATGGTGCCGCCGGGGCGCAGATCGCCGCGCGCCACCGCGTCGCGGATGATGTAGAGCGCGGCGCGGTCCTTGACCGACTGGCCGGGGTTGAGAAATTCGCACTTGCCCCAGATGTCGCAGCCGGTCTCCTCGCTGGCGCGCCGCAGCCGGATGAGGGGGGTGTTGCCGACCGCCTCGGCGAGGTCCCGTGCCATGCGCATCGCGTTCGCTCCTGTCCTGAAAATCCGCGCTTCAGGTGTAGGGCCTGCGCGCGGCGAACTCAACCCGCCGACCGCAGCCGCGCCCGCTCGCGCGCGAGCCATAGCAGGCAAAGCACCAGCGGCCCGTTATTGGCCTCGCCGCTTGTCACCAGCTCCATCGCGCGGTCGAACCCGATCACGTGGGTGCGGATATCCTCGTTCTCGGTGGCGAGGCCCCCGCGCCCCTGCCGGACCTCGGGCAGGTCGCACAGCCCGAGGAAAAGATAAAAGAATTCCGTGGAATAGCCCGGCGTGCAGTAATGGCTCGAAATCCGCTCCAGCGCCCGCAGGTCGAGCCCCGCCTCCTCGATGCACTCGCGGCGGGCGGTCTGCTCAGGCGTCTCGCCGCCATCGACGCGCCCCGCCACCGGCTCGAGCAGCCACGGGAACGGGTCGCCGCGCCCGTAGGGCCCCGTGCGGAACTGCTCGACCAGCAGCACCCGGTCGCGCGCCGGATCATAGGGCAGCACCAGCGCCGCGTCGGTGGCCACGAACACCTCGCGCGAGACCTCCGGGCTTTGCCCGCCGTCAAAGCGCGGATGCCGCAGGTGGTAGCGGCGCGCGACGAAAAACCCGTCATGGGTGATCTCGCAGCCCTGCTCGGCCACCGCGTCGCGGGGGGTGTCGCTGCGCAGGGTCACGGGTGCGGGATGGCTGCGCGCGGCGATCCGCGCCTCGGCGCGCGACAGGATCATTGCCCGCCGCGCCGTCATCTCTTTGACGGGCACGCCCTGCGCATGGCCGCTCAGCACCTCTGCGGATGCCTCCGCCACCAGCGCCCCGGACAGCCCGTCGCCCAGCACCTCGGCCAGATAGCGCGCCTCCGCTTCGGTCACGCGAACCGCCGTTCCACCGCTTCGGCGACAGCCCCCACGAGGAACCCGCCCGCCAGCAGCACGCCGATCAGCGTGCCGTCGAGCATCACCAGCCCGTATTCGGCACCGAGATCGACCATCTTCTTCAGCCCGTTCATGACCCCCTTGATCCGCCCGTCGAGCACGAGGCGCATCATCTCGTTGAAGCTCTGGACAAATACCGCCCAGAACACCAACGCGGCCATCCCCGTCAGCCCGGCGCTGATGCCGGTGGCATAGCCGAATCCTAACCTGCGCCCGGTCACCCGCCAGCCGCAGATGAGCCCGAGCGCGACATTGACGTAATTGAACCAGCCGAAATTCGTGGCCTCGTCCATCAGCGGGCGGAACAGCTCTGATCCGATCCAGCCCAGCGCCCCCAGCCCGAACGCGGCGGCAAGCTTGCCAAAGGTGGGCATGGTATCGGTGACGGGCATTCAGCCGGGCCTTGCAAGGGTGATCTGCGTGACATCGCAACTACCGCCTTTGAACGCCGCCGCGCAAGAGGCAAGGTAGAAATCCCACATCCGCCGGAACCGCGCGTCAAAGCCCTGCGCCGCGATCTCGGGCCACGCCGCGTCGAAACTCGCGTGCCAGCGGCGCAGCGTCTCGGAATAGCCCTGGCCGAATTCCAGCGACCCCAGCACGGTCAATCCTGCGCGCGCCACCTCGGCCCGCAGCGCCGAGGGGCTGGGCAGCATCCCGCCGGGAAAGATGTATTTCTGGATGAAATCGACATCCTTGCGGTAGGCGTCAAACCGGTGATCCTCGACGGTGATGATCTGAAGACAGGCGCGCGCAAGCGGTTTCAGCCGCGCGCGCAACCCATCGAAGAACACCGGCCAGTATTTCTCGCCCACCGCCTCGAACATCTCGATGCTGGCCACGCCGTCATATGTGCCGCGCTCGTCGCGGTAATCCTGTAGCTTGAGCGTCACCCGGTCCGACAGCCCTGCCCTGGCGATGCGCTCTTGCGCGAACTCCAGTTGCGCGGGGCTGATCGTCAGCCCGGTCACCCGCAGCCCGCGCTCGGCGGCGGCGTATTCGGCAAAGCCGCCCCAGCCGCAGCCGATTTCCAGCACGTGATCGCCGGGCCTGACGCCCATCGCATCCACCAGCGCGGCATACTTGGCCGTCTGCGCCGCCTCCAGGCTTTCCTTGCCGGTCCCGAACAGCGCGCTGGAATAGGTCATCGTGTCATCAAGCCACAGCCGGTAGAAATCATTGCCCAGATCGTAGTGATACTCGATGTTGCGCCGCGCCTGTTCCCTGGAGTTGCGTTTGAACCAGAAGCGGATGCGCTCGTAGGTCTGCGCGATCTTCTGCCCCGGATAGCCGTCGTAGAGACCTCGTCGTTGTCGGCGTGCACGCAGGTCCATGAAAAGCCTGAAGGTCGGGCGTGGACCACGCGCCATCGAGATAGGCCTCGCAAAACCCCAGGTAGCCCTCGCGCACCAGCCGGGCAAAGATTTCGGCGTCGTGGATGTCGATGCGCGCGTTGATGCCCGGCTTGCGCCCCTCGGCCCGGAACAGCCGCCCGTCGGGCAGGCCGATATCCAGCCGCCCGGCGCGCATCCCCTGCGCCACGCTGAAACAGCGCGCGAAGTAGCGCGGCAGGCCCGTTTCGCCTGTCGTCGTGCGGCGGGGCGTTTCGTCGGCCCGCAGCCGGGTCTCTGTTGCCATCTCCTTCACCATCAGAACTCCCTTGCCTCGTAGGCCGCAAGGGCCCGTTTGCGCCCCTCGGCGAGGCCGATCAGCGGGGCGGGGTATGGATCGTCGGGCGAGAGGCCCCAGGCCCTCGGGATCGCGTCGAAATAGCTCAGCGCCGTGGCGGTGGGCTGTGCCTGTCCCTCGGCGATCCAGGCGCGCGCATAGGCGCCTTCGGGGTCGAATTTCTTCAGTTGCGTGTCGGGGTTGAACACGCGGAAATAGGGCGCGGCATCGGGGCCACAGCCCGCCGCCCATTGCCAGCCCATCGCGTTCGACGCCGGGTCCCAATCGGTCAGGCAGTCGGCGAACCAGTCCATGCCCACCCGCCAATGCACCATCATGTGCTTGGTCAGATACGAGGCCACGTTCATCCGCGCGCGGTTGTGCATCCGCCCGGTCACATACATCTCGCGCATCGCCGCATCGACGAATTGGATGCCGGTGCGCCCCTGTTTCCAGCGCAGCACGTCCTCGCCCTCGGCCTCCACCCACGGGAAGGCGTCCCAGTCGGGTTTCCAGTTGCGGTGCAGGATTTGCGGCGTGTGATACATCAGGTGATAGGCAAATTCGCGCCAGACCAGCTCCTTGAGCCAGGTCTCGGCCCCCCGCGCGCCCTCGTGCAGCGCGCGCTGCCCGGCGTGCCAGCACTGGCGCGCGGATATCTCGCCATAGGTGAGGTTTTCCGACAGGTTGGACGTGCCCGCCACGCCGGGGTTGTCGCGCGCGTCCTTGTAGGCACCGATGCCATGCGCCACGAACGCGCCCAGCCGCCCCTGCGCCGCAGCCTCGCCCACGCATTGATGGGGCAGGCACACATCCGCGCCGCGATCCATCGCGGCCCCCATGCGCCAATCGCCCAGCCGGTCGCTTGCGGGCCACGCCCCGGGCGCGGGCAGGCGCGCGGGGGCCGCCTGCGGCTCGGGCACCACGCGATCCTTCACCGCGCGCCACATCGGGGAATAGACCTTGTAGAACCCGCCCGTGCCGGTCTGCACCGTCCACGGCTCGAACAGCAGGTGCGCGTTATGGCTTGTCGCGTCGATCCCCTGCTCTTTCAGCGCCGCCTTGATGGCGCTGTCGCGGTCGATGGCCTGCGCGTCGTAGAGCCGCGACCAGTGGACGGCCCCTGCCCCGGTCTCGCGCACCAGCGACAGCAGCACGTCCTGCGCCGCGCCGCGCCGCAGGATCAGGCGGCTGCCCTTGGCCTCGAGATCGCGCGCCAGCGCGCCAAGCGACAGGCCCAGCCGCCATTCCGGCGCGGCCCCGAGCGCCGCCACGCTCTCGTCATGGATGAAAACCGGAACCACCGGCGCGCCGCCGTCGCAGGCGGCGCTGAGCGCGGGGTTGTCCGAAAGCCGCAGATCGCGCCGCAGCCATACGATTACCGGTTTTTTATCGGACATTCCCCGCCTCGTGTTTCGGTATCAATACGCAAGGGGCCGGAACCCGGATCAAAGAATGTCGTCAAGCGCCACCATCAGCCGCGCGACCTCCTCGGAACTCGTGTAATGCACAAAGCTCAGCCGCAGCACACCGTCATCCGGGTCGATCCCCATCGCCGCGAGCGGGCGCTGCGCGTAGAAATCGCCGCCGCCCGCCATGATGCCATGCGCCACCAGTTGCGCCGCGGCCTCGGCGCCGGGGCGGTCGAGCGCCAGCGCCACCGTGGGCGCGCGCGCGGTGGCGTCGGAGGGGCCCAGCAGGCGCACCCGGTTGCGCCCCTTCAGGTGATCGAGCAGCGGCTGCAACAGCGCCACCTCGTGCGCGCGCATCGCCTCGTGCACGCCCGCCGCCCGCGCCGCCGGATCACCGGTGATGCCGTGATGCGCGGCCAGCGCGTCGATGTAATCGGCGATGCCCGCACAGGCCGCGACCTGCGCGTGATCGGGGCCTGCGGGGGTAAAGCGTTTATAGAGCACCTCGCCGTTGAAATGATGCGCCTGATTGGGCAGCATCCGCGCCAGCTCGCGCCGGATCACCATGAGGCCCTGATGCGGGCCGTAGGTCTTGTAGGCCGAGAACAGGTAGATATCCGGCCCCATCCGCCCCACCTCGGGCAGGCCGTGGGGCGCGTAGCTTACACCGTCCACGCAGACGAACGCCCCCGCCGAATGCGCCAGCGCGGTGATCTCGACCACCGGGTTGATCGCGCCGACGACGTTGGAGCAATGCGGGAAACACACCAGCCGCACCCGCTCGTCCAGCAGCGCCTCGAGATCGGCGGGGTCCAGCAGCCCGCTCTCGGGGTCGATTTTCCACTCGCGGACCTCGAATCCTTCGTCGGCCAGCCGCCGCCACGGGCCGGAATTGGCCTCGTGATCCTGGTTGGTGACGATGATCGCGTCGCCGGGCTCCATGAATTGCCGGAACGCCTGCGCCAGCACATAGCTGTTCTGGCTCGTCGAGGGGCCAAAGCTCAGCTCGTCGGTGCCCACTCCAAGCATCGCCGCGAGCCGCGTCCGCGCCTCGTCCATCTCCTCGCCCGCGAGGCGGCTTGCCTCATAGGGGCCGTAGGGCTGCACCTTGCGTTGCCGGTAATACCGCTCCAGCCGCGCGATCACGGGCGCGCAGGTGTAGGAGCCACCGGCGTTCTCGAAAAACGCCTGCCCCTCCAGCGACGGCTCGGCAAAAGCCGGGAACTGCGCCCGCACGAAATCATTGTCCAGCATCACCATCCTGTCCCCCCGGTGTTTTTTGACACCAAACAACAAAGCCCCCCGGGGTGCAACACCCGGGGGGCCTCGTTCTCCGGCCCGGTGGGCCCTTGCTTACCGCTTCTCGGCGGCGAGCCCCTTCCAGATCATCACGCAGATCGCCAGCAGGATGATCGTGAACGGCAGCCCGGTGGAAATCACCATCGCCTGTAGCGAGGTCAAACCACCCCCGATCAGCAGCGCGATCGCGACCAGCCCCTCGAAGGTGCACCAGAACACACGCTGGCTGACCGGCGCATCGACCTTGCCGCCCGCGGTGATCGTGTCGATCACGAGGCTGCCGCTATCCGACGAGGTGACGAAGAACACGATCACCAGAATGATCCCGATGGTCGAGGTGATCGCCGCCAGCGGCAGGCTTTCGAGCATGGCAAAGAGCGACAGCGGCGGGTTGTAGCTGTCGATCACCTGCGCCTTGACGGCGCTGGTTTCGGGGTTGGCGATGATGTCGTTGATCGCCGCCCCGCCGAACACGGCCATCCAGAACACGCAGACCACCGAGGGGATGATCAGCACGCAGGTGAGGAACTCGCGCACCGTGCGGCCGCGGCTGACGCGGGCGATGAACATGCCGACGAAGGGCGACCAGGAAATCCACCACGCCCAGTAGAACGCCGTCCAGCCCTGCATGTAGCCGGTATCCTCGCGGCCGACCGGGTTCGACAGCGGGATCACCTCCTGGAAATAGGCCCCGATGCCCTTGAAGAACTCGGTCATGATGGTTGCGGCGCCCGCCGCGAACACCACGAACAGAAGCAGCGCCAGCGCGATCACCATGTTGATCTCCGACAGCACCTTCACGCCGCCATCCAGCCCGCGCAGCACCGAGATGAGCGCGACGGCGGTGATGCCGATGATGAGGATCACCTGCGTCGTCACCCCCTCGGGGATGCCATAGACATAGTTGAGCCCGGCATTGGCCTGTTGCGCGCCAAGGCCCAGCGAGGTGGCGAGGCCGAAGAGCGTGGCAAACACCGCCAGCGTGTCGATGATATGGCCGGTCCAGCCCCAGACGCGGTCGCCGAGGATCGGGTAGAAGGCCGAGCGGATCGTGAGCGGCAGGCCCTTGTTGTAGGAAAACAGCGCCAGTGCCAGCGCCACCACGGCGTAGATCGCCCAGGGGTGCAGCGCCCAGTGATAAGACGTGGCCGCCAGCGCCATGCGCCGCGCCTCGGCGATATTGGCCTCGATGAGCTGCCCGTCCTCGGTAAAGGGCCGCACGGCACCCAGCGGCTCGTCGCCCCAGGGCGTGCCGAAGTAATAGGCCGGCTCCAGCACCCCGAAGAACATCAGGCCGATGCCCATGCCCGCCGCGAACAGCATCGCGAACCAACCGAGATAGCCGTAATCGGGCTTTGCATCGGTGCCGCCAAGGCGGACCGAGCCATAGGGCGTCACGATGAGCAGCAGGCAGAAGATCACGAAGATATTGGCCGCCGACATGAAGAACCAGTCGAAGGTCGAGGTCAGCGCCGGACGCAGCCAGCCGAAGAAATCCGCCGCCTGCTGCGGCGCGATCAGCGCGTAGGCGACGAAGGCGATGACAACCAGCCCCGAGATCGCGAAGACCGGGTTGTGAATGTCGAGGCCGAAGGGCCCGATCTTCGTCTGAATGTTGTCCTGACCGATCCTGTAATCGGTCTCGATGATATCCGAGTGCCCTTCGGGCTCGGGGATACCCTTGTTGGCGGTATCGTCTGACATGCCGTCCCTCCCTGTTTTTTCCGGCGGCTGTCCCGGCACCATGCAGGGCCTTTCCCTGCCCGGTGCCGCCGGGGTTCCCTGTTCCGACGGCAAGCAGGCCGCCGCCGCCGGATCTGTCTGCCGCCCACCGGGCGGTCCGCGCGTGACGCAAGCCTAGCGCGGGTTTTGCCCGGCCTTCAACCGGGTGCGGTGGGATTCATGCGGAAAACGACATGCCGCGCCTGGCGATGGCGGTTTTACTCCGTCTTTAATCCGTCCGCGCCCGCGCCCGGAAATGCGCAAGCACATGCAGCCGGATCGCCGAGGCGAGCCCGGTTCCGGGGTCGCGGGTGGCGTCGATCTCGGCGGCGAGCGCGTTGAGCGCGCGGCCCTCTTCGCGGGCGATCTCGCGAAAGGCCTGCCAGAACGGCTCTTCCAGCGACACGCTGGTGCGGTGCCCCTGAAGCGTGAGCGAGCGCTTGACGGGGCGCGCGCTCATTGTTGGCGGGGGATGGGGGCGCTGCCCCCGTCGCGCTTGCGCGCGACTCCCCCGGAGTATTTGAGCCAAGAAGAAACCGGCATCACTCGTCGTCCCGGCGATGCGCGTCGAGATGGGCCCGCGCGCGGGCGGCGGCGGCGGACTCGGCGTCCTTGTCTGCCCTGGTCCGCCCGAAGCGCGCGGCGTTCTCGTCGGCGCGGGCCTTGGCGGCGGCGCGTGCGCGCGCTTTTCTCACGCGGTTGAGGTTGACCGGGCGTTCGCTCATTTCGGGCCGATCATGTCCTCGGGGCGCACCACGCGGTCGAAGGTCTCGGCATCGACGAAGCCCAGCGCGATCGCCTCTTCCTTCAGGGTCGTGCCGTTCTTGTGCGCGGTCTTGGCCACCTTGGTGGCGTTGTCGTAGCCGATGGTGGGGCGCGAGCGCGGTGACCAGCATCAGCGATTCCGTCATCAGCTTTTCGATGCGGGCCTCGTTGGCACGAATCCCCGTCAGCATCCGCTCGGTGAAGCTCGCGGTGGCGTCGCCCAGAAGCTGGATGGACTGCAGCAGGTTGTAGGCCATCATCGGGTTGTAGACGTTGAGCTCGAAATGGCCCTGGCTGCCGGCGAACTTGATCGCGGCATCGTTGCCCATGACATGGGCGGCGACCTGCGTCAGCGCCTCGGCCTGGGTGGGGTTGACCTTGCCGGGCATGATCGAGGAGCCGGGCTCGTTTTCCGGCAGGATCAGCTCGCCCAGACCCGAGCGCGGGCCGGACCCGAGAAAGCGGATATCGTTGGCGATCTTGTAGCAACTGCCCGCCACCGTCGCCAAAGCGCCCGACAGGAACACCATCGCGTCATGCGCGGCGAGCGATTCGAACTTGTTGGGCGCGGTCACGAAGGGCAGCCCGGTGATATGCGCCATGTTGGCCGCCACGGTCGTATCCCAGCCGGGCGCGGTGTTGAGCCCGGTGCCCACCGCCGTGCCGCCCTGCGCCAGCTCGTAGATGCCGGGCATGGCGGCGTTCACCCGCGCGATGCCCTGCCGGACCTGATGCGCGTAGCCCGAGAATTCCTGCCCCAGCGTCAGCGGCGTGGCGTCCTGCGTGTGGGTGCGGCCGATCTTGATGATATCCGCGAAGTCGGCGGATTTGGCCTCGAGCCCCGCCGCCAGCGCCTCCAGCCCCGGCATGAGCACGTCGCGCACGCTCATCGCGGTGGCGATGTGCATGGCGGTGGGGAAGGTGTCGTTCGACGATTGCCCCATGTTGCAGTGATCGTTGGGGTGCACCGGGTCCTTGGAGCCGATGGTGCCGCCGAGCATCTCGATGGCGCGGTTGGCGATCACCTCGTTGGCGTTCATGTTGGATTGCGTGCCCGAGCCGGTCTGCCACACGACCAGCGGGAAATTGTCGTCGAGGCGCCCCTCGATCACCTCGCCCGCCGCCGCGATGATCGCGTCGGCGATCCTCGCGTCGAGCTTGCCGCTTTCCTTGTTGGCCTCGGCGCAGGCCTGCTTGATGACGCCCAGCGCGCGCACGATGGCCTTGGGCTGTTTTTCCCAGCCGATGGGGAAATTCATGATCGAGCGCTGCGTCTGCGCGCCCCAGTACTTGTCGGCGGGCACGTCGAGCGGGCCGAAACTGTCGGATTCGGTGCGGGTGGCGGTCATGTCGGGCCCTCCTTGGCGGTTTGTCCCGTTGATACCGCAGCGGTGCGAAAGATCAATGCTGTATACGACGGGATACCAAAAACCCGTTACTTGCGGAACTTGTCGAGGCTCACCACCTCGCCGGTTTCCCCGGGGGTGTCGTCACCCTCTGCGGCCTCGTCACCGGGGGGGCTTTCGTCGTCCTCGTCCTCGCTCTCCTGCGTCTCGAAGCGCAGGCCGAACTCGACCGACGGATCGACGAAGGTGCGGATCGATTCGTAAGGGACATAAAGCCGCTCGGGGGCCTCGCCGAAATTGAGCGTCACGCCAAAGCCCGCGTCGCCCACCTCCAGCGCCTCGAACCAGTGCTGCATCACCACGGTCATCTCCGACGGGTAGCGCTCGCGCAGCCAGTCTGCGAGTTCGGCCTCGGGGTGGGTGGTGTCAAAGGTGATAAAGAAATGATGCGCCCCCGGCAGCCCGTTCGCGGCGACATCCGTCAGAACCTCCTGGATAAGGCCCCGCATCGCGCGATGCATGAGTGTGCCGTAGTCGATGGAACGCGTCATTCTTTCCCTCGGGTCAATTTTCATCGTTCAGCATAGGGGATTCGGATCGAAACAAAAGAGCCTGCGCGCGCCCCTCAGATCAAAACATGCCCCAGCGCCGAGACCGCCGCCATGAGCAGCAAAACCCATCCCAGCGGCCAGCGCAACCCGAGCAACAGCCCCGCCGCCAGTGCCATGAGCCCCAGCCCGGACCACGAGAGCGTGGACCAGACCGGCACCGGGCCGAGCGCGCCCACGCGCACCTCGCCAAAGACGACATGCAGCGCGAACCACAGCGACAGGTTGGCGATCACCCCCACCACCGCCGCCGACAGCCCTGCCAGCGCGCCCTTGAGCCGGGGCCGCGCGAGGATCGCCTCGACATACGGCGCGCCGGTGAAAATCCACAAAAAACACGGCACGAACGTCACCCACAGCGTGAGCATCGCGGCCATGAGCGCCAGCCAAGCGCCGCCCGCCTGCCAGCCCGCGAGCAGCCCGACGAACTCGGTCACGAGAATGAGCGGGCCGGGCGTGGTCTCGGCGAGGCCCAGCGCGTCGATCATCTGTGCCGTGGTGATCCAGCCCTTGAGGCTCACCACCGTGTCGGTCATGTAGGCCAGCACCGCGTAGGCCCCGCCGAAGGTGACCACGGCCAGTTTCGAGAAGAAGAGCGCCAGATCGGTGAGGAACGCGGCCCCGGCGAGCCACACCACCACCACGGGCGCGGCCCAGAGCGCGGCCCAGATGGTGGCGGTGCGCAGCGTGTCGGCGGGGCGCACATTATGCGCGGCGGGCAGCGGCCCCTTTGCCTCGCCCCGCGCCTGCCACCAGCCCCAGAGCGCCGCGAGCGCGATCACCGCCGGGAACGGCACGCCAAGCGCGAACATGGCGACAAAGGCCAGCCCCGCCACGATCCAGTGGCCGGGCGTGGCCAGCGCGCGGCCCGCCAGCCGCAGGAGCGCCTGCACCACAACCGCCACCACCGCGGCCTTGACGCCGAGGAACGCCGCCTGCACCAGCGGCACGCCGCCCCAGACGGCATAGCCGAAACCGAGGCCGAGGATCACCACCGCGCCGGGCAGCACGAAGAGAAGCCCGGCGAGGAGCCCCCCCGGCACGCCCCGCGCGCGCCAGCCCGCATAGGTGGCAAGCTGCATCGCCTCGGGCCCCGGCAAGAGCATACAGAACGACAGCGCGCCGAGGAATTGGCGTTCCGAAAGCCAGCCCCGCCGTGTCACCAACTCGTCATGCATGACGGAGATTTGCGCCGCCGGCCCGCCGAAACTCAGCAGGCCGATGCGGGCAAAGCTGCGGAACAGAACGGAGAGGGCGGGCGCGTCCATGCGCCCTTAGTGGGGCACGCGGCACATCGCGGCAAGCGAAACTGCGCCCAGCCCATCGCCCCGTCATCCTCGGGCCTGACCCGAGGATCTCCGGCGGGACGCGCGGCAGCAGGAGATCCCCGCTTTCGCGGGGATGACGGAAGGCACGGGGATGAATGGGACGGCGTCAGAGCCCCATCGCGCGGTAGCTGTCGGCGACCCGCGCGATCGACACGAGGTAGGCGGCGGTGCGCAGGTCGGTCACGTCCTCGCGGCCCTGCCAGATCTCGCGCATCGACTGATAGGCGGTGCGCATCGTGTCGTCGAGGCCCGAGCGCACCAGCTCAAGCTCGCCCGCGCCGCGCAGGTATTTCTGCTTGAAATCCGGCGACATTTCCCACGCGTCGCCGATGCCGCGGTTGAGGCGCTCCAGCTCCCGCACGATCAGCTCGTGGCGCGCCTCTTCCTGCCGCCGCCCGATCCGGCCGAAACGGATATGGCTGAGGTTCTTGACCCATTCGAAATACGACACGGTCACGCCGCCCGCGTTGGCATACATATCGGGGATGATGACCGTGCCTTTCTCGCGCAGGATGTCGTCGGCCCCTGCCGTCACCGGCCCGTTCGCGGCCTCGATGATGAGCGGTGCTTTGATCCGTTCGGCATTTTCAAGGTTGATCACCCCTTCCAGCGCCGCCGGCACGAGGATGTCGCACTCAAGCTCCAGCGCCTTTGCGCCGTCGCGGATATACTTGCCGTCGGGGAAGCCATCGACGCCGCCATGCCGCGCGATCCAGCCACGCACCGCCTCCACGTCGAGGCCGGTCTCGTCGATGAGCGCGCCGTCGCGCTCGGCGATCGCGGTGATCTTGCAGCCGTCCTCCTCGCTGAGAAACTTGGCCGCGTGATAGCCCACGTTGCCAAGGCCCTGCACCACCACGCGCTTGCCATCGAGACTGCCCGAAAGCCCCGCCTTGGCCACGTCCTCGGGGTGGCGGAAGAACTCGCGCAGCGCGTATTGCACGCCGCGCCCCGTCGCCTCGGTGCGGCCCTGGATGCCGCCGCCATTGACCGGCTTGCCGGTCACGCAGGCGCGATAGTTGATGTCGGTGGTGGCCATGCGCTTGTACTGGTCCGCGATCCACGCCATTTCGCGCTCGCCGGTGCCCATGTCGGGGGCGGGCACGTTCTGCGCCGGGTGGATCAGGTCGCGCTTGATGAGCTCGTAGGCAAACCGCCGGGTGATCTGTTCGAGCTCGTGCTCCTCCCATTCGCGCGGGTCGAGCCGCAGCCCCCCCTTGGAGCCGCCGAACGGCACCTCGACGATCGCGCATTTGTAGGTCATCAGCGCGGCGAGCGCCTCGACCTCGTCCTGATGCACGGCCATCGCGTAGCGGATGCCGCCCTTGACCGGCTCCATATGCTCGGAATGCACGCTGCGATAGCCGGTGAAGGTTTGTATCCGCCCGCGCAGGCGCACGCCGAACCGGACCGTGTAGGTGGCGTTGCAGACGCGGATTTTCTCCTCGAGGCCCGGCGACAGGTCCATCAGCGACACCGCGCGGTTGAACATCAGATCGACGCTCTCGCGGAATGTCGGCTCCTTACTTTTTGCCATCGTCTCGCCCTCCCTGTTGGTTCGCGGACCGCGCCGCAGGTGCGGCGATGGTTAAGGGATGCGCCCGCGATGTCCAGCGCGAATCGGACCGGTTCACGACAGCGAGAGGCGCGCCGGGCCGGGATTGCGGCGCGGCATTGTCCCACGCAACGGAACAATCAGCCCCATCCCTTTCCACTGTTTTTCGGGATCGCGGTAGTCACGCCCGCTCCGTCGCCTTGCCATATTTCCACCTTATTTCGCGGCAACAAACATGCGGTGTCGATCCGCCCGGAATGCGGAGGATCGGCGCACAGGATCGAGAGGTATTTGACATGGGTGAGTATATCGCGCGACCGCCCCGTATCTACGGGGCGCAAAAGGCGGGCCGTTTCCTGCGCGACGAGGGCGGCGCGGTGACGGCGTTC
Organism: Roseovarius sp.; assembly: GCA_034521935.1. GTDB lineage: Bacteria > Pseudomonadota > Alphaproteobacteria > Rhodobacterales > Rhodobacteraceae > Roseovarius. The sequence goes on along the minus strand of JAXHLV010000006.1, from coordinate 363,680 downwards.
GCCTTTTTCATCTTCATGATCATGCTCATGGTCGGCGGGCTCGCGGTCGATACCATGCGCCACGAGACGGTGCGCGCGCGGATGCAGGGCACGCTTGACCGTGCCGTGCTCGCCGGGGCCAAATCCCACGACGCCGCAGAGGCCCGTTCCACCGTCGAGGATTATTTCGCCAAGTCCGACCTCGCGCAGTATCTCGAGGCCGAACAGGACGGCGACATCGAGATCTACCTCAATTCCGCCAGCGTGTCGGCGCGTGCCTCGGGCACGATGGACACCTACCTGATGAAACTGGTGGGCGTCGACACGCTCACCACCGGCGGAGCCTCGACCGCCGAGGTGCGCGTGCCCAAGCTCGAAATCTCGCTCGTGCTCGACGTCTCCGGCTCGATGAGCGGTAGCAAGATCGCCAGCCTGCGGGGGGCTGCCAAGCAGTTCGTCACCACCATCCTGGAGACCTCGACGCCGGGCAATGCGGTGATTTCCGTGGTCCCGTTCAGCTGGTCGGTGACCCCGCCGCAAACGGTGTTCGACGCGCTCGCGGTGGACGTGCAACACAATTATTCCACCTGCCTGCGTTTCCGCGAGGCCGACTACCAGCACGCGACGCTCACCTCGGGCGCCTCGGCGCTCAGCAATGGCGTGCCCGTGGACCAGATGATCTATACCTCGCTCTACGGCAGTTTCGATACGCTCAACGATAGCTGGCGGTCGTGCTATACCGACGATTACATGCAATTCCTGCCCTACTCGATGAACGAGGCGGCGCTGCACGCCAAGATCGACGCGTTGGAGGCCGATGGCAACACCAGCGGCCACGAGGGCATGAACTGGGGCGCGGCCCTGCTCGACCCGACATTCCGGCAGGTCTCGGCGCACCTGATCAACAACGGCGAGATGGATGCTGCCCTCGCGCACGTGCCCGCCGACTATGACGAGCCGGAAACGCTCAAGGTCGTGGTGATGATGGGCGACGGGGCCAACACAACCTCGTATTTCTTCGACAAGAGCAGCCCGAAATACCGCGGCAAGCATTCCGACCTGTTCGAGGTGAAATTTCAGGACCGCGAGTTCAAATACGCCTACCACATCTACAACCGCTCACGCGAATCGCGCTACGACTGAGTGGAGCGCTGCGGCAAGAAGAACTGGGAATGCGTCTACGAGGCCTCTGGTCCCGAGGAATCGGTCTATTACCTGCGCTACCCTTATGGCGGCTGGTACTGGAGCATCGACGACGGTCGCTGGATCACCGATGACGATTTCGATGATCTCGAGAATACGCTTGACGGCTATATCTCGACCGACCAACTGAGCTGGGAAATGGCCTGGGGCCGGATGTCGCCGCGCTGGTATCAGCGAGATCACCGGCGATTGGAGCCCGTGGAACGACTATGTCGGCTCCGAGCAGGTGGATGGCTATGCCAAGGACGCGCGGATGCGCGACAGTTGCGGGGCCACCAAGACCCAGGGCGTGGTGGTCTATTCCATCGGCTTCCAGGTGCCCGAGGGCGGGCGCGCCGAGGACGTTCTCTCCGATTGCGCCTCGTCGAGCAGCCATTACTACCGCGCCAACACCACCGATATCAGCGCGGTGTTCAACTCCATCGCCGCCAACGTGCAGAACCTGAGGCTGACCCAATGATCGCGCGTCTCGCCTCCCGCCTGCGCCGCGATGAACGGGGCTCTGCCACCGTGGAATTTGTCATCCTCGCGCCGTTCTTCATCATGTTCATCGCGTTCGCGATCGAGCTGGGGATGCTGTCGCTGCGCGCGGCGATGCTCGAACGCGGGCTGGATATCGCGGTGCGCGAGGTGCGCCTCGGCACCGGCACCGCCCCCGATCACGACGAGATCAAGCAGATCATCTGCGACAACACCGCCGTGATCGCCGACTGCAATGCCAGCCTGCGCCTCGAGATGGTCCCGACCGACCTGCGCAATTTCGCCACGCTCGACACCACGCCCGACTGCACCGACGCCTCCGAGCCGTCGAAGCCGGTGCGCAACTTCATCGCCGGCGGGCAGAACCAGCTCATGCTGCTGCGCGCCTGCCTGAAATACAGCCCGATGTTCCCCGATCAGATGCTGGGGGACGCGCTGACCAAGGATTCCAGCGGTGACGTGGCGCTGACCACCGTCTCGGCCTTCGTGCAGGAGCCGATCTGATGCGCTGGCTCACCCGCATCGCCCGCCGCCTGCGTCGCGACGAACGCGGCACCGTCGCCGTCGAGACGGTGATCATCGCCCCGCTGCTGATCCTCGGGCTGTTCTTCTCTTACGAGGCCTATGGCATGTTGCGCCAGCAAAGCCTGCGCGAGAAGGCGACCTATACCGCCGCCGACATCCTGTCGCGCGAAACCGCGATCGTGACCGACACCTATATCGACAACGTCAAGCGCGTCTTCGACATGATGGCCGGGACCGATGACACGCAGGTGCGCATCTCGGTGGTGCGCTATCGCAACGATCCCGACCAGGGCATCGACGAGTTCGACCTGCGCTGGTCCGAGGTGCGCGGCAGCGGCCCTCTCGACCCCCTGACCGACGCCGGGGTGCGCAGCGCCCATGACATCTTCCCGATCATGGATGACGGCGAAGAGATCATCTATGTCGAGAGCCGTGGCCGCTTTGCCTCGCCCGTGACAACGGGGGTGTTCCCCGACATCCTGCTGGAGACGCGCATGTTCATGATCCCGCGCTTCGCGCCGCAGGTCTGTTTCACCGGGGTCTGCGTGCCGGGCACGAGCTAGAGCGTGTCGCGCTCATTCGCATTCACGCAACATGCTCTAACTGATTGATTTCGCATGTTCGAGGAGCTCAAAACCGGTTCCCGTTTTTGAGCAACATGCTCTGACGGCTACCCGTCCGACCGACGCGCGATCCGCTCCTGCATCAGCTCGGCCATGAATCGCGCGGGCGTGCCGGGGGTCACGCCGCCCACGCCCACGCGCCGCCCGACGCGCCACCAGAGCCCCGGCTCCCACACGAACGGGCCGCCCTTGCGCAGCGTCAGGGTAAACCCGTTGGACGGCTTGAACGCGAACGCGCCCCGCGCCACCGCCACCACGTCCTCCATCCGCGCCAGCACGCGCCCGTCGCTGCTCTCCAGCGCGTCGGGCGTCAGCACCAGATACGCCGATGTCGCCCGCCACATCCGCCGCGCCATCCACAGCGCGGCAAGGCCCATCGCCACCATCACCGCCTGCCAGGGCAGCGCGGGGCTCTGGCTGAACGCGAACCACAGCAGGATGAGCCCCAGCGCGCCGACCGAGCCGACGCCGATCCCGCGCCGCCCCGCCGAGGCCGCGAGCACCACGCTCGGCTCCGTGTCATCCTCTTCGCTCATGTCCGTTGCCCCTGCGCTGTCCTCTGCCGCGCCTTGTCCCTAGAGCATCGCCCACGCGCTGCGCAAGACGGATTGAGTTTCCGCGCGATCCGGTCGATAGAGGGCAGCATGACACAGCAGACGCCCCCGCCCCGCACCGGGCCGATCACATGAGCCGGATGTTCGAGGAGCTCGATTACGCGCCCACGCCCATCGGCGCGCTGAGCCTGCGGCGGCGGCACGACCTGCGGCTCGGTCAGGATGTGACCGAGATCATGCTCGGCCGCGATTACCTGATGACCAGCGCCTTCACCGCCTCCGAGGTGGCGCTCGGGCGGCTCGGGGTCGCCGCGTGCCGGGGCACGGGGCTGGAGGTGGTCGTGGGCGGCCTCGGCCTTGGCTACACCGCCGAGGCGGCGCTCGATACCGGCGCGGTGGCGCGGCTCGACGTGGTGGAATTTCTCGCGCCGGTGATCGAATGGCACGCGCGCGGCCTCTTGCCGATGGGCACGCGGCTCGCCGACGATCCGCGCTGCCGGCTGGTGGAGGGCGATTTCTTCGCGATGGCGGCGGGGGACGGGTTCGATCCCGATGCGCCCGGGCACCGCTACGACGCGATCCTCGCCGATATCGACCACGCCCCCGACCACCTGCTCGACCCGCGCTCCGACAGCTTCTATCACCCCGATGGCCTGCGTTCGCTGACGCGCTTCCTCAAACCCGGTGGCATTTTCGGGCTGTGGTCGAACGAGGCCACCGACGCGGCCTTCCTCGACCGGCTTGCCACGGCCTTTGACGCCGCATGGGCAGAGCCTGTCACCTTCGACAACCCGCTGACAGGGCGGCCCTTTACCCAGACCGTCTATCTCGCACGCCGGGCGGCGGGCTGACGGGTGGTGCGGGCGGCCGGACTCGAACCGGCACGGCCTTTCGGCCCAGGCATTTTAAGTGCCATGCGTCTACCATTCCGCCACGCCCGCACGGCGCGCATCGGGCCCGTGCCGGTCCCCGACACCTCAATATCGCGCCAAGACCCTCTGAACAATGCGCTTTTTCAACCAGACGCAGAACCTTCGGAGGTATCGGCCACGCCTTGCCGGCCCCGTGACGCCCGACAGGCAAATCCAGGGCAGGCGGTTGTGCGGTATCGGGGATTGTGCAACCGTCTGAACCAAATCGTTCGAAACGGATCTGAGTGTGCCTGAAAAGCTTGCCCGACTGTCCGATGACACGGCTTTCGCCGATCTCTTCGATGGTATGCAGGACCCGGCCGTTATACTAGAGATGCCCGCTGGCCGCATCCGCGCCGCCAACAGGGCGGCTGCCAATCTGCTGGGCTATCCGCAAGACATGCTTGTCGGCATGACCGCGATGGATATCCATCCCCATGAGCAGCCGCGCCTGCGTCAATTCCTCGCCGAGGTTCAACGCCGGGGTGCCTGGTTGCGCGATGATCTGTCGTGCCGCACCCGCGATGGCGAACTGGTGCCCGCCGAAATCCGCAGCACCGCCTTTGACGCAGGCGACGGGCAGCATGTCCTTGCGATCATCCGGGACCTGCGCGGCGAGCAACTGGCCGAGGTGGGCCAGTCCGTGCGCAAGCTGGTGCATGATCTGCGCAACGCGCTCGCCACGGCGCAGCTCCTGTCGGACCGGCTGCAGGGCCATGCCGATCCAAAGGTGCAATCGGGGGCGGATGTCATGTCGCGCTCGCTGGAGCGCGCGCTCGATCTCTGCCATCAGACGCTCAGGGCGGGCCGCGCCGAGGAACAGCATCCCGATCGCACGCGCTTCATGCTTGACGACGTTGTCGAAGAGGTGATCGCCACCGCCGTGCTGCCCGGAACCATCGGCGCGCAGGTGGTGTTCGACCCGAAGGCGAGCACCCTGCTCGATGCCGATTTCGATCAGGTCTACCGCATCCTGCTCAACCTCGTGCGCAATGCAACCGATGCCGGGGCACAAGCCATCACCATCACTGGTGCGCGCCTCGGGACTGGCGGGAAAATCACGGTGGCCGATGACGGCCCCGGCCTGCCACAGGCTATCGCCGACCGGCTTGACGATGAAAAACCCGGTGCCGGCAGCAATGGCCTCGGCCTCATGATCGCGTCAGAGCTGGCGCGGGGTCACGGTGGCACTCTGCGGGTGGTCGAGACCGGCCCCGAAGGCACGACATTCGAGATAATCCTGCCCGATCAGCCCTGACCCGCGTCGCGATATTCCGGGTCGATCCGCGTGCGCACCAGGTTGTTGGCATGGGTGGCGATGGTGAATTCGCCGATCACCGCGATCACCTCGAGAAGGGCCTCCTCGTCCAGACCGAAGCCCGCGAAATGGGCGATCTCGGCGCGCGGCAACCGGCCATGCGTCTCCAGAATGCGCTGCGTCGCCTGCACCAATGCCCTAGCGCGCAGAGGGTTCGGCAGAGCATTGCGCAGGATCGCGGTCACGATTTCCGGCTCCGCCCCCGCCTCGCGCGCTTCCCTGGACAGCGCCGCCTGGCAATAGGAGCAATCCACGTGCTGCGCCGTGATCAGCCCGACCATCAGGCGCTCCGCCGGGTCGAGGACGCCTTCGGCGTCGAGCCGCTCGTCGAGCGCCATGAACCCGGCCAGAACCGCGCGATTACCGGTCAGGGTGCGAAACATGTTCGGAACGCCCTCGGGATAGGCGTTGCGCACCTGCTCCAGAAGATCGTCGACTTGTTTCATGCGGTTTGCCGTTCTGTCATGTCGTCGCCGGACTATAGGCACGGCATCGCGTGCCGTCCAGAACACAGGCTGCATGGGCAATCACGATCAGATGATGACGCGCAGCGCCTCCGTTATCCTCCTCGCCGGCGTCCAAAACCGGCAGCAGGTGCCGCTCGGCAAGCCACCGGTTGAGGTCGGGCGCGCGGCGCGGCACCTGCGCCGCCCCGCCCGCTCGTTGCATTCCCTGCCCCGTGTCGTGCCGGGGCCTGAAGAGGCAGCGGCGCGAAAACCGCGCCATATCCGCCTCATTTTCCACAAATGCACCGCTTGCGCTTGAATTGCGCCACAATACGGGGCTAGAGCGCGCGCAAGTAGCGGCATCCGCCCACCTATGGTAGTCACATCACGACGAAGGTTTCCATGCAGTCCCCCAATCTCGCCCCCGTCCCCGAACTCTACGTTTCCTACGAGAGCGCGCAAAAGCTCAAGCACGAGGCCGGCGATCTCATCAGCCATGATCTCACGCCGCGCCAGATCTGCGATCTGGAGCTTTTGATGAACGGCGGGTTCAACCCGCTCAAGGGGTTCCTGTCGGAGGCCGATTACGCGGGCGTGGTCGAGAACATGCGCCTCGCCGACGGCACGCTCTGGCCGATGCCGGTGACTCTCGACGTGTCCGAAACCTTTGCCGAAAAGATCGAGATCGGTCAGGACATCGCCCTGCGCGACCAGGAGGGCGTGATCCTCGCCACCATGACCGTCACCGACCGCTGGACACCCGACAAGGCGCGCGAGGCCGCGCAGGTGTTCGGGGCCGATGACGCGGCGCATCCGGCGGTCAACTACCTGCACAACACGGCGGGCAAGGTCTATCTCGGCGGCCCCGTCACCGGCATCCAGCAGCCCGTGCATTACGATTTCCGCGGCAGGCGCGACACGCCCAACGAGCTGCGCGCGCTCTTCCGCAAGCTCGGCTGGCGGCGCGTCGTGGCCTTCCAGACCCGCAACCCGCTGCACCGCGCGCATCAGGAACTGACCTTCCGCGCCGCCCGCGAGGCGCAGGCCAACCTGCTCATCCATCCGGTGGTGGGCATGACCAAGCCGGGCGACGTGGATCACTTCACCCGCGTGCGCTGCTACGAGGCGGTGCTGGACAAGTATCCCTCCTCCACCACCACCATGAGCCTGCTGAACCTCGCCATGCGCATGGCCGGCCCGCGCGAGGCGGTCTGGCACGGCATCATCCGCCGCAACCACGGCTGCACCCACATGATCGTCGGCCGCGATCACGCCGGCCCCGGCAAGACCTCGGCGGGCGAGGATTTCTACGGGCCCTACGACGCGCAGGACCTGTTCCGCACGCACCAGGAGGAAATCGGCATCGAGATGGTCGATTTCAAACACATGGTCTACGTGCAGGAACGCGCCCAATACGAGGCCATCGACGAGATCGAGGACCGCGACAACGTCACCATCCTCGACATCTCCGGCACCGAGTTGCGCCGCCGCCTGCAAGAGGGGCTGGAGATCCCCGACTGGTTTTCATTCCCCGAGGTGGTGGCCGAGCTGCGCCGCACCAGACCGCCGCGCTCGCAGCAGGGCTTTACCGTGTTCTTCACCGGCTTGTCGGGCTCCGGCAAATCCACCATCGCCAACGCGCTGATGGTCAAGCTGATGGAAATGGGCGGACGCCCCGTCACGCTTCTGGACGGCGATATCGTGCGCAAGAACCTCTCGTCAGAGCTTGGCTTTTCCAAGGAGCACCGCGATCTCAACATCCGCCGCATCGGCTATGTCGCGAGCGAGATCACCAAGAACGGCGGCATCGCCATCTGCGCGCCCATCGCGCCCTATGCGGCCACCCGCCGCGCCGTGCGCGAGGATGTCGAGGCTTACGGCGCCTTCATCGAGGTCCATGTCGCCACCTCCCTCGAGGAATGCGAACGCCGCGACCGCAAGGGGCTGTATAAGCTGGCGCGCGAGGGCAAGATCAAGGAATTCACCGGGATTTCAGACCCCTACGACGAGCCCGAAAACCCCGAACTGCGCGTCGAGACCGAGAACGTGGATGTCGACAACTGCGCCCACCAGGTGATTCTCAAGCTCGAACAGATGGGGCTTGTGGCGGGCTGAGAGAGGCCGGGGGCGGACGGTTTCCGGCCTGTAGGGGACGATTGCGGAACCGGAATTTTCAAAAAATTCCGGGCCGTTTTCTTTTCAAGAAAACGGTAGCGCGCCTGAGGCTTGAACGTCCGCTCCGGGCCAGTCCCAACGCATCAGTGCCTTGACGGCGCGCCCCTCCCTTGCCACCACCGCGCCCATGTATGCCATCTCGCTCACCTCGATCCCGCCGCGCTATCCGCGCCTCGGCCCGGTGCTCGCCAGCCTTCTCGCCCAGCGCCCCGCGCCATGCTGCGTCATCCTCGCCCTGCCCGAGACCCCCGCACGCTTTGCCCCCGCGCCGCCGCCCGCGCTGCCCGAGGGCGTCGCCCTCCTGCGCACCGCTACCGACGAAGGCCCCGCCACCAAGGTGCTGCCCGCCGCCCGCGCGCTCACCGGTGATATCGACCGGCTGATCTATTGCGATGACGACTGGATATTGCCACCGGATTGGGCCGCCCGGCTTCTCGACGCCGCGGGCGACAGCCACGCCGCCGCCGGTGCGGGCTTCGATGTGCAGCGCCTGAAACGCCAGAGCCACCGCGCCCCCGACCCGGCCCTCGCGGACATCGCGCAGGGCTACGCGGGCGTCTGCATCAAGCCGGACTGGCTCGCCGGTCCCGGCTGCACCCCGCCGCCCGCCGCCTGGCCGGTGGATGATATCTGGCTCTCGGCCCAGCTTGCCCGGCAGGGCATCGCGATCCGCCTCACCCGCGCCGCGCGGCGCGGGATGCAGCTTGCCACCGACGACGCCCACGCCCTGCAACACGCGGCGATCGGCGGGCGCACGCGCCACGAGGCCAACCTCGCCTGCATGGCCGAGGTCACCGCCCGCTACGGCCTCTGGCCACCCATGCCCCCGGCCGCCGCCAGCACCGCCCGCGCCGCGCGCCCCTCCAGGTCGGCATAGCCCGCCGCCACCGCGCGCATCGCCTCGACGGCCTCTGCCCGCGCGGCGAAATCCGCCTCCGACATCGCCGCCACCGCGCGCTGCACATCCGCGAAATCCTCGCAGATGACCATCGCGCGCGCATCGAAAAACCGCCCGATATCCGGCGCGCCCCAATAGATCGGCACCGTCCCGCACAGCAGCGCATCCACCAGTTTCTCGCTGAAATAGCCCGGCTCGCGCACGTTCTCGATCACCACCGAATAGCGGTAAGGGGCCAGACCCTCGGCCTTGTCGGCAAACGGCCGGTATCCCCTCCCCATGATCTCGATCTCCGCACCCGTCCCGCGCGCCCACTCCACCACGGCGTGACGCAGCCGGTGCCCCGGCTGCGACCGCTTGGCCGAGGCGATGAGCGAACACATCGCGTGCTTGTCGCGCGCCACGTCGCGCCAATGCGGCACCCATGTGCCGCCCATCGGAAACTCCACCGCGTTGGGGATCGCCGCGATCAGCGCCGGATCGCCCGTCAGCACCCGGAAGAACCGCCGGTGGCTGAACGCCTCCAGCAGCCACATGTGATGGCCGTGAATCGCCCGCGGCTCGCGGAAAAGCAGCGACACCTGCGCCCGCGTGCCGAAGCCGGGGCGCAGGTGCAGCGTGTCGCGCGGCGGCACGATCAGGTGATCGTCGCGGCCCAGATCGCCCAGCACCGCGCCCCCGATCCCCTCGGGCACCCCCAATGGCCAGTCGAGCGCCGCCAGCGGCAGCCGCGCAGGCACCACGCCCAGCGCCCGCCCGTATGGCAGGATCGCAACCTTCGGGGATGTCACGCGCGCTGTCCTCTCAAGGCCCCTTGTCGCCCGCGTCATAGGCGCAAAGGACCGTCAAAGGCAATCAGTGAACGGTGACCGGCTCCATGTCGTTCTCCCGCGCGAGGAAAAACGCCGTCTTGCGATCCGCCACCAGCGCCAGCCGCTCGCCCTCGGTGCTGTGCACCGCGTAAAGCGTCTCTTGCCCGCCAAGCTGCTCGCGCACCTCGTCGGGCAGGTCATCCGCCTTCACGGGCCGCACATAAACGATGGGACGCCCCGCGCCGGTATCTATGTCATACTTGGTATCCATATCCGTCTACCCCCTTTTTATCCTGACTTGCTTCACCACCGGCTCCGGCTCGATGCGCCGCAGGTCCACATGCAACAGGCCGTTTTCCATGATCGCCTCGCCCACCTCGACCCCGTCGGCCAGCACGAAGGAACGCTGGAACTGCCGTGCCGCGATGCCGCGATGCAAAAACACGCGCTCCGCGTGCCCGTCCGCCTGCCGCCCGCGAATGACCAGTTGCCGGTCCTCCACGGTGACCGACATGTCGCCCTCGGCAAACCCCGCCACGGCCAGCGTGATGCGATAGGAATTGTGCGAGGTCTGCTCGATATTGAAGGGCGGATAGCCCTCGTTGCCGGATTTGGCGCTGCGTTCGAGCAGCCGTTCAAGCTGTTCGAAGCCCAGCAGGTAGGGGTGCGTCCCCAGAGTAAGCTTTGTCATCGACACGTCCTTGGCTAAGCGACCGTCCATTTCCCGGGCCCCTCGACGGCGACCCTGAACCCGAGATATGGGGGCGCGCCCCGACCCGCGCAAGCCCTTTGCGAAACGCCCCGGATCGGCTATTCTATGGGTCATCCATCCGGACAGGACCCGCTTACCATGAACGCCTACAGCGACCTTTCTATGAAAACCGACGAGGTGCTGCGCGTCGAACTCGAAGAGTTCCGGCGCGAACACGCCGATCTCGACGCGGCGATCCGCGCGCTCCAGGAACGCCCCACCGCCGATCAGCTCACGCTGCAACGGTTCAAGAAGAAAAAGCTCTGGCTGCGCGACATGATCGCCCGCATCGAGGACCGGCTCTACCCCGACATCATTGCGTAGCCCCCGGTCGTGGGTATAGTGCGCGCTCCGAAACAGGGAGTCGGCATGACAGGCGTTAAAATCGGCATCATCATGGGCAGCCAGTCCGACTGGCCCACCATGCGCGAGGCGGCGAGCATCCTCGACGAGTTGGGCGTGGGCTACGAGACGCGCATCGTCTCGGCCCACCGCACCCCCGACCGGCTCTGGGAGTATGGCCGCACCGCCGCCGCGCGCGGGCTTCAGGCGATCATCGCGGGCGCGGGCGGGGCGGCGCATCTGCCCGGCATGATGGCCTCGAAAACCCGCGTGCCGGTGATCGGCGTGCCGATCCAGAGCCGTGCGCTCTCGGGGGTGGACAGCCTCTATTCCATCGTCCAGATGCCGCGCGGCTTTCCGGTGGCCACGATGGCCATCGGCGCGGCGGGGGCGGCCAATGCCGGGCTGATGGCCGCCGCGATCCTCGCCAATGCCGATCCCGCGCTGGCGCAGCGCCTCGACGACTGGCGCGCAGCCCTTTCCGCCTCGATCCCCGAGGAGCCCGTCGATGACTGATCCCCTCGCCCCCGGCGCCACCATCGGAATCCTGGGCGGCGGTCAGCTTGGCCGGATGCTCTCGGTCGCGGCCGCGCGGCTGGGCTTCAAGACCTGCATCTTCGAGCCGGGCGCCGATTGCCCGGCCAGCCACGTCGCCAATTATCATTTCAAGGCCGCCTATGACGACGAGGACGCCCTGCGCGCCTTCGCCGGCTGCGGCGGATGTCATCACCTTCGAGTTCGAGAACATCCCCGCCGCGGCGCTCGACCTGCTGGGCCCCCTCGCCCCCGTCCGCCCCGGCCGCCGCGCCCTCAAGGCGAGCCAGGACCGGCTGGTGGAAAAGGCGTTCCTGTCAGATCTCGGCCTCGCCACCGCCCCCTTCGTCGCCGTCGATGACGCCGAAGACATGGCCGAGGCGATAACCGAGATCGGCACGCCCGGCATCCTCAAGACCCGCCGCTTCGGCTATGACGGCAAGGGGCAGGCGCGCATCGACGCGCCCGACGGGGCCGAGGCGGCGCTCGCCGCGATGGACGGCGCGCCGGCGATCTACGAGGGGTTCGTCGATTTTTCCCACGAGGTCTCGGTCATTGCCGCGCGGGGGCTGTCGGGCGAGGTCGCCTGCTATGACCCCGGTGAAAACGTCCACGAGGGCGGCATCCTGCGCAGCACCACCGTGCCCGCGCGGCTCTCGGCGGCGCAGCGCGCCGACGCGGTGCTGCTCGCGGGGCGCATCCTCAACGCGCTCGATTACGTGGGTGTCATGGGGGTGGAATTGTTCGTGACCGAGGGCGCGCTCCTCGTCAACGAGATCGCGCCGCGCGTGCACAATTCCGGCCACTGGACGCAGGCGGGCTGCGCCATCGACCAGTTCGAACAGCATATCCGCGCGGTGGCCGGCCTGCCGCTCGGTGACGGGTCGCGGCATTCGGACGTGGTGATGGAGAACCTCATCGGTCCCGACATGGACCGCCTGCCCGACCTATTGCGCGACCCGCGCGCCGCGCTCCACCTCTACGGCAAGGCCGAGGTCAAGCCGGGCCGCAAGATGGGCCATGTCAACCGCGTGACCAGCCCCGCGGGGTGAGCGGGTGCGCCGGCCCGCCGCAGCCAACCGCACGCCTGACCCGCAGGCCGGGCCTGTGCGTTCGGGTCCGTGTGCTTCCCGAAGCCGGGCGAACACTGCGCCGACACCCCTTCCGCGTCCTGTTCGCGGGGCGGACGGGCGGTCAGCACCGCGTCCCGGTGCCCAATCCGACTCCTGTCGCCCCTTCAGGGCGCATCACAGCCCCACCCCGAAGGGGCGCATCACAGCCCTCCCCGAAGGAGCGCACCATACCCTCCCCGAAGGAGCGCAAGATGTTCGCTCCCGGAGAGGCGCACCTCTCCCTCCCGACCGCACACGCCGTATCCCGTCCGCAGGGCGGCGGCACGTCCCTCGCGCAGGGTGCGCGTCACACCCCCCGCAGGACCGTGTCACATCCACCAGCGCGGTCGGTCGTGGCGCGCCAGCCAGCCGCCGACGCTGAAGTGATCGCGCCGGATGAGCAGCACCAGCGCGATGAACGCCGCCAGCACGGCGAGGTCGATCACCTGGTTGCGGTTGACCGGAAACCCCCGATCGTTGAGCGCGAACGGGTCGAGGAACCCCTCCCAGCGCCGGGTGACGGTAAAGAAGTGCATCACCAGCAGGCTGCCATAGCTGGCATACCGCAGCACGCCGAGCGCCACCAGCACACACAGCGCAATCTGCAAACCGCCAACGGCATAGACCTGCGCAAGGCTCACATCCACACCGTCGAAATGCCGCGCGAGGTTCTGGTATTGCGTCGGCGTGATGATCTTGTGCGCTGCCCACAGAAAGATGAACCACGCCAGCCCCAGCCGCAGGATCAGCAGCGCCAGACCGTCCAGCCTGTCCTGCGCCGACAGGTAACCGATGTTGCCCGATGCCATGTCCGACTGCCTCCGATTGCTCCACCTCCTCGCTAGCCGCAGCACGGCCCTTGCGCAAATCACGGCTTGGTCAGGGATATGTCAGCCCGCTCCCTGCCCGGCCTTGCCCATGCTGTCACCCGGACCCCGCTCCGAATCGGCAGGGTGGCGGGCGACACACCCCACCGTGGCCCACAGGTGTTAAGTTTGCGTTGACGCCGCCGAACGGCACCAGCCTGCAAACCTCCCGGTTCACCGCCCGAACCGACAGGGTCGCATATCCCGCCCCATGCCAGATTGCGCGCCGGATAAGTCCAGTCTATCGTCACCTCATGGCAATCCCGGTCGAGACCTTTTTCCTCACGCCCGACGCCGAGGGCACGCTTCAGGCGCAGATCCGGCAGATGATCGCCGGGGGCATCCTGTCGGGGCGCTTTCGCAAGGGCGAAAAGCTGCCCTCCTCGCGCCGCCTCGCCGCGCATCTCGGCGTGAGCCGCATCACCGTGACCCTCGCGCTCACCGAGTTGCAGGCCAGCGACTACCTCGAATCGCGTGACCGATCCGGCTACTATATCTCTGAAAACGCACCAGAACCTCCCGCCTTCGCCGATCCCGCCCCGCGCCGCGAGACAATCGACTGGACGCGCGCGCTGGGGCGGCGCTACAGCGAGGGCGACACCCCCGAAAAGCCGCTTGACTGGGCGCGTTACCCCTACCCGTTCATCTATGGCCAGACCGATCCGGCGCTTTTCGACCACGCGAACTGGCGGCAATGCGCGCTGCGGGCGCTGGGGGCGCGGGATTTCCATGCGCTGAGCGCCGATCATTACGACCGCGACGATCCCAAGCTTGTCGAGTTCATCGCGCGCCACATCCTGCCGCGTCGCGGGATTCTCGCGCAACCCTCTGAAATCCTTATCACAATGGGGGCGCAGAACGCGCTCTGGCTGGCCGCGCAGGTGCTCTTGACGCAGCGCCGCACCGCCGTGATCGAGAACCCGTGCTACCACGCGCTGCGCGATATTCTCACCCAGTCGCGCTGTCACCTGCATCCCGTGACCGTGGATCGCGACGGCCTGCCGCCCGAGGCGCTGCCGCGCCACGCCGACGTGATCTTCACCACGCCAAGCCACCAGGCCCCCACCAACGCCACCATGCCGCTTGACCGCCGCCGCGCGTTGCTGCGCGAGGCCGCCGCGCGCGAGGCGCTCATCGTCGAGGATGACTACGAGTTCGAGATGGCCTTCCTCCGCCCCCCGCTTCCGGCGCTCAAGTCACTCGATACCGAAGGGCGCGTGATCTATGTGGGCTCCTTTTCCAAGTCGGTCTTTCCGGGGCTCCGCCTTGGCTATCTTGTTGGGTCCAATGCGTTTATCCGCGAGGCGCGGGCGTTGCGCGCCTCCGTGCTGCGCCATCCCCCGGGGCTGATGCAGCGCACCGCCGCCTATTTCCTCAGCCTCGGGCACTATGACAGCCACGTCCGCCGCATGGCGCGGGTCTTCGGCGAACGGCGCGAGGTGATGGAGGCCGCACTCGCCGCTCACGGGCTCGACATCGCCGGGCGCGGGGCATTTGGCGGCTCGTCGATCTGGATGCGCGCGGCCCGCGACGTGGACACGCAGCAGCTCGACGCGCGGCTGCGGGCGCAGGGCGTGCTGATAGAGCCGGGCGCGCCGTTCTTCCACGGGCCGGGCCGGCCGCGCAACCACTACCGCCTCGCCTATTCGTCGATCCCGTCCGAACGCATCGCAGAAGGAATCGCCCGGCTTGCCGGTGAACTTACCAGCGAATTGGGTATATGGTCAGGACAGGGGGCGGACCTGCCAGACTGATATTTATCAATATGGAATCAGAGCATTACCAGATCACGAACGTCGACGCACCGGGAATGACTGGATTACGATCTCAATTATTGATACTAATATTCTCAATAATTTATCGCTCTGGATACACCTGACATGACCATCTGGCCCTAGTCGCGCGCCCGCCCCACGGGCTATGATCCGCCCAATATGTCATGTCTCGCGCCCTCCCGCGCCTCAGACCCCAAGGAGCACCACCATGAAGATGACCACCGAAGAAGCCTTTGTCAAAACCCTGCAACGTCATGGAATCAAACATGCTTTCGGGATCATCGGATCGGCCATGATGCCGATCTCCGACCTCTTCCCGCGCGCCGGGATCACCTTCTGGGATTGTGCGCACGAGGGGAGCGCGGGGATGATGGCCGACGGCTATACCCGCGCCTGCGGCGAGATGTCGATGATGATCGCGCAGAACGGCCCCGGCATCACCAATTTCGTCACCGCCGTCAAAACCGCCTACTGGAACCACACGCCGCTCCTGCTCGTCACCCCGCAGGCCGCCAACAAGACCATCGGTCAGGGCGGCTTTCAGGAGGTCGAGCAGATGAAACTGTTCGAGGACATGGTCGCCTACCAGGAAGAAGTGCGCGACCCCACCCGCGTGGTCGAGGTGCTCAACCGCGTGATTCTCAAGGCAAAACGCGCCTGTGGTCCGGCCCAGATCAACCTGCCCCGCGATTTCTGGACGCAGGTGGTCGATATCGACCTGCCCTCCGTGCTCGAGTTCGAGCGCCCCTCGGGCGGCGAGACCGCGATTGCCGAGGCGGCCAAGCTCCTGAGCGACGCGACCTTCCCGGTGATCCTCAACGGCGCGGGCGTGGTGCTGGCAGACGGTATCGACGCCTCGCGCAAGCTGGCCGAGCGGCTCGATGCGCCGGTCTGCGTGGGGTATCAGCACAACGACGCCTTCCCCGGCTCGCACCCGCTGTTTGCCGGGCCGCTGGGCTATAACGGCTCCAAGGCGGGGATGGAACTCATCAGCAAGGCGGATGTCGTGCTCGCCCTCGGCACACGGCTCAACCCGTTCTCGACCCTGCCGGGCTATGGCATCGATTACTGGCCCAAGGACGCGAAAATCATCCAGGTGGACATCAACCCGGACCGCATCGGCCTGACCAAGACCGTCAGCGTCGGTATCGTCGGCGATGCGAAAAAGGTGGCCGAGGGCATCCTCGCGCGGCTCGAAGACAGCGCCGGAGACACCGACCGCGACGCGCGCAAGGCCCTGATCGCGCAGACGAAATCCACCTGGGCGCAGCAGCTCAGCTCGATGGATCACGAAGAAGACGACCCCGGCACCACCTGGAACGAGCGCGCCCGCGCAGACAAGCCCGACTGGATGAGCCCGCGCATGGCGTGGCGCGCGATCCAGAGTGCGCTGCCGAAAGAGGCGATCATCTCGTCCGACATCGGCAACAACTGCGCCATCGGCAACGCCTACCCGAGTTTCGAGGCGGGCCGCAAATACCTCGCGCCGGGCCTTTTCGGCCCCTGCGGCTATGGCCTGCCGTCCATCGTCGGGGCGAAAATCGCCTGCCCCGATGTGCCGGTGGTGGGCTTTGCCGGCGACGGGGCGTTCGGCATTGCCGTCAACGAGCTCACCGCCATCGGGCGCGGCGAGTGGCCCGCCATCACCCAGATCGTGTTCCGCAACTACCAATGGGGCGCGGAAAAGCGCAACTCGACGCTGTGGTTCCACGACAATTTCGTCGGCACCGAGCTTGACGAAGAGGTGAGTTATGCCGGCATTGCAAAGGCTTGCGGCCTGAAGGGCGTGATCGCGCGCACGATGGAAGAGCTCACCGCCGCGCTCGATCAGGCGATCCGCGACCAGATGCAGAACGGCAAGACGACGCTCATCGAGGCGATGATCAACCAGGAACTGGGCGAGCCGTTCCGCCGCGACGCCATGAAAGAACCGGTCGCCGTGGCCGGGATCGACCCCGCCGACATGCGCGCGCAAAAGGTCTGAGGCGATGACGGGCCCGGCGGCAAGCGATCTCATACTGGTCCTGAACGCCGGGTCCTCCTCGATCAGGATCGCGGTCTTCGACAGCGACCTGACAGAGCGGCTGAGCGGGATCGCCGACGGCATCGGCGGCCCCGGCACGCTCCGCATCGGCGACGAAAAAACCGCGCGCAATCTGCCCGACCACGCAACGGCGCTGCAATCCATCCTGCAAGCACTTGAAACTCATGGATTTCCCCTCGCCCGGTTCCGCGCCGCCGGGCATCGCGTGGTGCATGGCGGCACAGAGTTGACCGCGCCCGCGCGCCTCACCCCCGAGGTGATCGCCGCCACCCGGCGCTGCGTGCCGCTTGCGCCCCTGCACAATCCCCACAACCTCGCCGCCATAGAGACGCTGGCGCGCCTCGCCCCCGATCTGCCGCAAACCGGCACCTTCGACACCGCCTTTCACGCCACCAACCCCGAGGTTGCCACCCGCTACGCCCTGCCCGACGCCGTCACCGCGCGCGGCATCCGGCGCTACGGCTTTCACGGCACATCCTACGCCTCGCTGGTGCGGACCATGCCGGGGATCACCGGCGCGCCCCTGCCCGCGCGCCTGCTGGCGCTGCACCTGGGCAACGGTGCGTCGATCTGCGCCATCCGCGACGGGCGCTCGGTGGCGACCACGATGGGCTATTCGCCGCTTGGCGGGCTGACCATGGGCACCCGCACGGGCGAGATCGACGGCAACGCCGTGCTGCGGCTGGCCGAAGAGGACGGGATCGCGGCCACGCATGACTTGCTCAACAAGAACAGCGGCTTGCGCGGCCTGTCGGGGGGGCTTTCGGACATGCGCGCGCTGATGGAGTCCGACACGCCCGAGGCGCGCTTTGCCATCGACCATTTCTGCTATTGGGCGATCCGCCACGCCGGATCGCTCATCGCCGCGATGGAGGGGGTGGACGCCGTGGCCTTCACCGGCGGCATCGGCGAGAACGCGGCCCCCATCCGCGCGCGCATCATGGCGGGACTCGGCTGGCTCGGGCTGCGGTGCGACACGGCGGCGAATGACCACGGCGGGCCGCGCCTGCACGCCCCGGACTCGAAGGTCACCGCATGGATCGTCCCGGCGCAGGAGGAGCGCATGATCGCCGCCGACGCGCGCGCGCTGATCGGTGCGGGCGCACCATGACACCGGGATATTCTACCGCCATGTTCGGAAAGCACGAAACAGACGTTCACGGAACACGAAGATCGCGGAATACGGGTCGCGCCTGCGCGCGGTCCGGCCTAGGTTCGTGACTGGGAGGACAGGCCGCCAATGACAAAGCAACCCCGCATCGACACCTCGCCCCACGTCTCCGACGAGGTGCGCAAGACCACCTGTTACATGTGCGCCTGCCGCTGCGGGATCAACGTCCACATGAAGGGGGGAAAGGTGGCCTATATCGAGGGCAACCGCGACCACCCGGTGAACAAGGGCGTGCTTTGCGCCAAGGGCTCTGCGGGGATCATGCAGGTCAACGCCCCCTCGCGCCTGCGCGCACCGCTGAAGCGCGTCGGCCCCCGTGGCTCTGGCGAGTTCGAGGAGATCACCTGGGACGAGGCGCTGCAAATCGCCTGCGACTGGCTCGACCCGATCCGCAAGACCGACCCGTCAAAGCTCGCCTTCTTCACCGGGCGCGACCAATCGCAAAGCTTCACCGGCTACTGGGCGCAGAATTTCGGCACGCCGAATTTTGCGGCGCATGGCGGGTTCTGCTCGGTCAACATGGCCGCTGGCGGCATCTACACGATGGGTGGTGCCTTCTGGGAATTCGGTCAGCCGGATTGGGACTACACCAAGCTTTTCATGCTCTTCGGCGTGGCCGAGGACCACGACAGCAACCCGATCAAGATGGGCATTGGCAAGATAAAGGCGCGCGGGGCGCGGGTGATCGGCGTCAACCCCATCCGCACCGGCTATAACGCCGTGGCCGACGATTGGGTGGGCATCACGCCGGGCACCGATGGCCTTTTCATCCTGTCGCTCATTCACGAGTTGATGCGCGCGGGCAAGATCGACCTCGATTACCTCGCCCGCTACACCAATGCGCCGGTTCTGGTGAATGCCGACCCGAACTCGCCCGAACACGGCCTTTTCCTGCGCGACGCAGATGGCAAGCCGCTGGTCATCGACCGCAAGACCGGCAAGCTGACGGCATTCGACGCCCCCGGCGTGCGCCCCGACCTCAGCGCCACCCACGAGGCCGACGGCATTACCCATCGCCCGGTCATGCACCTGATGGCCGAACGCTACCTCGATGCGCAATACGCCCCCGAGGCGGTCGCGGAACGCTGCGGCATCACCCCCGACAAGATCCGCCGCATCGCCGCCGAGATCGCGCGCGTGGCCTTTGACGAGGCCTTCACCCTCGATCACGAATGGACCGATTTCCGCGGCGAGACGCATCAGACGATGACCGGCCGCCCGGTGAGTTTCCACGCGATGCGCGGAATCTCGGCCCATTCCAACGGCTTCCAGACTGCCCGCGCGCTGCATGTGCTGCAAATCATCCTCGGCACGGTCGAGGTGCCCGGCGGCTTTCGGTTCAAGCCGCCCTACCCCAAGCCGGTCAGCGCCCACCCCACGCCCCATTGCAAGAGCTCACCGGGGCAGCCGCTCGACGGCCCGCATCTGGGCTATCCGCGCGGCCCCGAGGATCTTGCCCTGCGCGAGGATGGCACGCCCGCCCGCATCGACAAGGCGTTCACATGGGACAACCCGATGTCGGCGCATGGCATGATGCACATGGTCATTTCCAACGCCCATGCCGGCGACCCCTACAAGATCGACACGCTGTTCATGTACATGGCCAACATGTCGTGGAATTCCTCGATGAACACGCGCGGCGTGATGGAGATGCTGACCGACACCGATGACAACGGCGATTACGTCATCCCGCACATCATCTATTCGGATGCCTACTCCTCGGAAATGGTCGCCTATGCCGACCTCATCCTGCCCGACACCACCTATCTGGAGCGCCACGATTGCATCTCGCTGCTCGACCGCCCGATCTGCGAGGCGGACGCGGCGGCGGACGCGATCCGCTGGCCGGTGGTGGAGCCGGACCGCGACGTTCGCGGCTTCCAGACGGTGCTGGTGCAACTGGCCAACAAGCTGAAACTGCCCGGATTCACCACCGAGGACGGCACGCCCCGCTACACCGACTACGCCGATTACATGGTCAACCACGAGCGCAAGCCGGGCATCGGCCCGCTCATGGGCTTTCGCGGCGACGGCTCGGACACGGGCCGCGGCGCGCCCAACCCCGACCAATTGAGCCGCTACATCGAGAACGGCGGCTTCTTTACCAGCCACATCCCCGAGGGCGCGAATTACTACAAGCCGTGGAACATGGCCTACCAGGACTGGGCCGTCGGCATGGGCATTTTTGATGCGCCCCAGCCCTATATCTTCGAGCTTTACGCCGAACCGATGCGCAAATTCCAGTTGGCGGCAGAGGGTCATGGCGACCGCCAACCCCCGGATCACCTCCGCGAACAGATCAAGTCAAGGATGGACCCGCTGCCGATCTGGTATCCCCCGCTCGAGGACGGGCATGTGGACACCGCCGAATTCCCCATCCACGCGCTCACCCAGCGGCCGATGGCCATGTATCACTCCTGGGGTTCGCAGAACGCGTGGCTGCGCCAGATCCACGGGCATAACCCGCTCTACCTGCCCACGAAGCTCTGGCAACAGCACGGCTTCAACGAGGGAGACTGGGCGCGCGTCACCTCCGCGCATGGCACGATCACCGTGCCCGTGGCCCACATGGCCGCGCTCAACGAGAACACCGTCTGGACATGGAACGCCATCGGCAAGCGCAAGGGGGCCTGGGCGCTCTCGGAAGACGCCCCCGAGGCCACGCGCGGCTTCCTGCTCAACCACCTCATCCACGAGTTGCTGCCCGCGCGCGGCGACGGACTGCGCTGGTCCAATTCCGATCCCGTCACCGGTCAGGCCGCGTGGTTCGACCTGCGCGTGAAGATCGAAAAGGTCCCCGCCCCGCCCGAGGCGCAACCGGCCCTGCCGCCGATCACGTCCCCGGTGGCCGGTGGCCCCGATCATCTCGCATGGAAACTGGGCCAATGACCCGGTTTCTTCTTGGTCCAAATACTCCGGGGGAATCGCCGCTTGCGGCGATGGGGGCAGCGCCCCCACCCCTTCAGCCGCAAGAGGTGACCGCATGACCACCCTGCCCGCCAGCACCACCCGCAAGCTCGGCCTCGTGATCGACCTCGACACCTGCGTGGGCTGTCACGCCTGCGTCGTCTCCTGCAAGGGCTGGAACACCGAGAATTACGGCGCGCCGCTCAGCGATCAGGACCCCTACGGCGCCGACCCTTCCGGCACCTTCCTCAACCGCGTGCATTCCTACGAGGTGCAGCCGCTGGCCACCTCCGCTATGCCCCACCCCACCGCACAGCTCGTGCATTTCCCCAAATCCTGCCTGCATTGCGAGGATGCGCCCTGCGTCACCGTCTGCCCCACCGGGGCCAGCTACAAGCGCACCGAGGACGGCATCGTTCTGGTGAACGAGAGCGATTGCATCGGCTGCGGGCTTTGCGCCTGGGCCTGCCCCTACGGCGCGCGCGAGATGGACGCCGCCGAAGGCGTGATGAAGAAATGCACCCTCTGCGTGGACCGCATCTACAACGACAACCTGCCCGAGGAGGATCGCACCCCCGCCTGCGTGCGCACCTGCCCCTCGAACGCGCGGCATTTCGGCGACCTCGGCGATCCCGACAGCGACGTGAGCCGCCTTGTGGCGGAGCGCGGCGGGATGGACCTGATGCCTGAGCAGGGCACGAAACCCGTGAACAAGTATCTGCCGCCGCGCCCCCGCGACACGCTCGACGAGGTGGACATTCTCGCGCCGCTGCTCGACCCCGTGATCGAGGAGCCATCGGGCTTTCTCGGCTGGCTCGACCGCGCATTGGAAAGGCTCTGACATGCATCCCGCACCCTCCGTCATCGCCTTCACCACGCTCTCCGGCGCGGGCTTCGGCCTGCTTATCTGGCTCGGCCTCGGCCTGCCCGACGTCACCGGCTGGGTCGCCTTTGCCTTCTTCGCCATCGCATATGCGCTGGCGGCGGGCGGGCTCATGGCCTCGACCTTCCACCTCGGCCACCCCGAACGCGCGTGGAAGGCGTTCAGCCAGTGGCGCTCGAGCTGGCTCTCGCGCGAAGGGGTCTGCGCGGTGGCGACCCTGCTGGTCATGGCCGCCTATGGCGCGGGGCTGGTGTTCTGGGAGACGCGCCTCGCGCCGCTCGGCTGGCTCGGGGCGGCGCTGGCGCTCGCCACGGTGGTCACCACCTCGATGATCTACGCGCAGATGCGCACCGTGCCGCGCTGGAAAACACCGCTCACCCCGGCGCTTTTCGTCGCGGTCTCGCTTGCGGGCGGGGCGCTTCTGGCCGGTCAGGTCACCGCCGCGATGGTGCTTCTGGCGCTGGCGGGCGGCGTGCAGGTGCTGTGGTGGATGCGCGGCGACGGGGCGCTTGCATCAAGCGGCACCGACATGGCCACCGCCACCGGGTTGGGACAGGCGGGCGGCGTCCGCGCCTTCGCCCCGCCCCATACCGGCAGCAATTACCTGCTGCGCGAATTCGTCTTCGTGGTGGGCCGCAAACACGCCGCCAAGCTGCGCATGATCGCGCTGGCGCTCGGCTACGGGCTGCCGCTCGTGCTCCTCGCGCTGCCGTTCGGCCACGCGCTCGCGGCGCTGGCCGTGCTTTGCCACCTCGCGGGCATCGCCGTCTCGCGCTGGCTCTTCTTCGCCGAGGCCGAGCACGTTGTCGGCCTCTATTACGGCGCGCGGTGATACTGGCCACCTGCCGCTAAGGTGCCCGGTTCTGGCCTGAAGGGGACGGTCGGAATACAGCCCCCTTGCGCGGAATCAAGGTGCCGCAAGGCACCGCCGCGCAGCGGTCATGCCAGAGGCATGCCTCCGGCATGACCCGCCCCGTCGCACCGGAGGTGCGCCGATATAAGCGGCACGCCTTTGGCGTGACGGGCGGGCGCTGCGCGGCTCCCCGACCGTTGCGCAACCGTTCCCTCCAGGCCAGAAACCGCCTTTGTGCATCACACGGCACCTTATGTCAGGTGTCGAACAACCTCATGCTCAATCGACCGCCTCGCGCCACTCGCCCCCTTCCGGCTCGCCACGCCGCGCCCAGAACCGGTTCCAGCGCACGCGGATCGCCCAGTAACCTGCGGCCAGCAGCACCAGAACCACGATGTTGAACCACGGAATGATCCGCACCTCGGGCCCATCGACCGCCCACAGCGAGACGGCATTGGGATAGATCGACAGGAACTCGTTGCGCCAGCCATAATGGCGCACGGCCACCCATTGCGCGGTTTCGGCGGATTGCTTCGACATCATGTCCGACGCCTCGGCCTGAAGGTTCGAGGTGTCGAACTTGAAATAGGGCGGCCAGCCCCAGCCGGTATCCTCGTTGCGATAGATCATCGGCTTGTCGTTGCCGCGAAACGTCTGGATGAAGAACACGTCGCGCTCGGTGGCCGCGACGTTCTCGCCGGTATTGGCATTCGACCAGAACAGCGCGTTCTCGCCGGGATTGACCCGCTTTTCATAGGTGTCGGTGATCCGCGCGATATCGTGCTGCGGCAGGGTGTAGTGCAGAAACGCCACCACCACCGTCCAGAAGATCGCCCGGAAACCCCATTTTACATAGACCATTGACCGGCCTCCTCAGTTGAAATTCGTGAGCCAGATGAGCAGCATGACCGCCGCCACCGGCAGGATGAACACCAGCCACAACAGCCTGCGCCGCAGCGAGCGCTCGTATTGCGCCATCCCCTCCTCGATATAGGCCGCGCGATTGCCCGGACGTCCCGCCGCTTCCCAGTCCTTTTCCATCCGGGCGCGATGCGCGGACCGCAAATACCATGACAGCCCGAGGTAGAGCGTGCCAAGGGCAATCCCCCCAAAGATCAGAAGCCGCATCAGCGCCAGCATCCGGATTTCTCCTTTCGGCCCCGGGATCGAAACCTTTGGCCCTGCTTAGCGCAGAATCATGTTACGATGCATTCTCGTAATTGCCAGATAACGAAAGGGCTTGCCATGTGTGACGTCTGTATCATCAACGCGGTCAAGGACAGGATGCTGTCACGGCGCGGTTTTTTCACCGCCGCCGCCACGGCGGGGGCCGCTACGGCGCTCGCGCCCTTCGGTGCCCCCCCGGCGCTGGCGCGCGGGCATGGCCGCGTCGAGGACCTCACCCACGCTTATGACGCCGATTTTCCCACCTATTTCGGCGCACCCGGCATCTCGATGGAGCAGAGCTTCAACTTTGCCGAACACGGCCTCAACCTGATGACACTCACCGTCAACGAGCATACCGGCACCCATGTCGACGCGCCACTGCACTTCTCGGCGGATGGCGCGTCGGTCGATGAAATCCCGGTGGGCGATCTCGTGGCCCCACTCTGCGTGGTCGATATCGCCGCCCGCGCCGCCGAGGATGCCGATACGCGGCTCACGCCGGACGACCTCAAGGCCTGGATCGCGGCCAATGGCCCGATCCCCGACGGGGCCTGCGTGGCGCTTTACTCGGGATGGGGGGCCAAGGTCGGCAGCGACGCGTTTCGCGGCTTTGACGGCGAGGCGCAGCACTATCCCGGCTTTCATGTCGAGGCCGCGCAGATGCTGATGGAAGAGACCGGCGCGCGCTCCATCGCGTCGGACACGCTGTCGCTCGATCACGGGCCGTCGGCGGATTTTGCCACCCATTACGCGTGGCTGCCCTCGGGGCGGTTCGGGATCGAGAACGTGGCGAATCTCGACAAGATTCCGGCGGCAGGGGCCACCATCGTCATCGGCGCGCCCAAGCATCGCGGCGGCACAGGCGGCCCGGCGCGGCTCTTCGCGCTGGTCTGAAGGGCACGGTGCGGGGCGGCATTTGGCCTTGAGCGGACTTTGACGTGAACCGCGCCGGGTTCAAGCTGCCACCGTCCCCTCCAGACCAAACACGGCCCCCGTTCACGGCTCAACCGCGTGCCTGCACCCACCAATCACCCCGCGTCATGCCGCCCGCGTCATCGCCAGCGTGATCGCCTCGTAGGATTTGAGAACCGGCCAGAGCGGGCGGGGATGTTCGGGCAGGCGTGCGCGGTTGAGCCCGGCCAGAAGGCTCATCGCCACGATCTCCGGCTTGCGCCGGATCCGCCCCAGATAGAGGCTCTCGGTGCGCGCGCCCGCAGCCTCGATCTCCTCGTGCTCCGGCAGAACCAGCCCGTGATAGCGCACCAGCGCCCCCGTCTCGGCATGAACCGCCGCCGAGCCGTTGACCAGATGACAGGCTGCGACCAGCACCGCCTCGGACCCGAAGAGATACTCCACGTCCGAGCCGCCGATCACCAGCCGCTGATGCGGGGCCACGACGATATCGGCGCGCAGCCCGAAATAGGGCGCGCGCAGCCGCACGGGCCGGAAACTGCCCGCCGCGGGCACGAGGCGCGACAGCCGGGTGCAGCACCGGCACCACCGCGCCCCCCGTCCCGCGCACGCAATCGCCGCGCCGCAGGCGGGCGGCCTCGACATACCCGTCCGGCGTGCGCACCGGCACCCCGCCCAGCAGGCCGGGCATCGGCCCGACCGGCTCGACCGCATCGGAAAGCGCTGCAAAGATCACCTCCGGATCAAGATGACGCTGCCGCGCATCGGTGAACGCCGTGCGCAGATCGGAGAGCGGCATCGGGTGCGGGGGCGGCACGTTGATGCTCCGCACCCCCATGATCCCGGGCCGTTCGAGCGACAGCCGCCCCCATCGCGCGGGCGCGTCCCAGCTATAGCTGATGCGCAGGCTCTCGGCGCGGTCGTCGGGCTGGAACGGCAGGGTGGCATGGCGCACGTCGCGTTCCTGCGTCTCGATGAGCGTGACGCCCCCCGACGGCAAAAGCTGCAATGAAAAGCTTCCGTTCCACGGATGCGTGCGCCCGATAGACAAGAGCGTCCGTGGCCGCCGCCCGATCGCCGGGCGCGTCTCGATCATCAGCGTGCCGCGCGCCAAGAGCGTGGCCGGATCGGGGGGCGTCTGCCGCCCCGTGCCGCCGATCCCGCCGGGCGCGAACTGCCCGCCATCGCGACCGGTGAGCGCGAGCCACGTCATCTCAGGCCGCCCGCCCCGTGACCTGCAAAAGCTGCGCCTCGAAGGCCCGAAGCGTGCGCCGCGCCGGTTCCGGGGTCGATCCCGGGGGAAAAATGTGCAACTTTCGGCCACCCCGGCGCGACCGAGGCATTGCGGTTGATCGATATCTCGACGCCTGCGACCATGTCCTGCCCACCTCGGTCGGCGAAGCAGGGCGCATGGCGGTTTCACGTTGGGAAAAGACGCACCACCCCACCGGGATGACGTGCCGCCAATCTCGACGCTCGCGGGATTCGTGTCCGTTTGCCGGATCTTCGAAGCCCTGTTACCGCTCTTTTGACCTGCCTCGGTCCTTGTTTTGTTCAGTGATAGCAAATCTTTCCGGTGTTGTTAAGGTTTATCGGCGCGCGCGGCCATTTGCACCGCCGCGCGATCCGCGGCCATTTGCACAGGGACGCGATCCGCGCTAGGCGACGGGCAACCGCAACGAAAGGCCGCCTCATGCCCCCTGCCCCGCTCGATCCCGCCCGCCTCACCGCCGATCTGATCCGCTGCCCCTCGGTCACGCCCGAGGAGGGCGGCGCGCTGCGGCTATTGGAAGAGGTGCTCACGGGCGCGGGATTTGCCTGCACCCGCGTGGATCGCGGCGGCGTGGCCAATCTCTTCGCCCGCTGGGGCGCGAAGGGGGCGGAGAAGAGTTTCGGCTTCAACGGCCATACCGACGTGGTGCCGGTGGGCGACGAGGCCGCGTGGTCGGTGCCGCCCTTCGGCGCGGTGGAGCGTGACGGGATGCTCTGGGGACGCGGGGCCACGGACATGAAATCCGGCGTCGCCGCCTTTGCCGCCGCGGCGGTGGATTTCGTGCGCGACACGCCCCCCGACGGGGCCGTGATCCTCGCCATCACCGGCGACGAGGAAGGCGACGCAGTGGACGGCACGCGCGCCCTGCTCGACTGGATGGACGCGAATGGCGAGCGCATGACCGCCTGCCTCGTCGGAGAGCCCACCTGCCCCGACCGCATGGGCGAGATGATCAAGATCGGGCGGCGCGGCTCGCTTGTCGCGCGGATCACGCTCACCGGCGTGCAGGGCCATTCCGCCTATCCCCACCGGGCGAAGAACCCCGTGCCCGCGATGGCCCGGCTGATGGACCGGCTCGCCTCGCACACCCTCGACGAGGGCACGGCGCATTTCGATCCCTCCACGCTCGCGGTGGTGACCATCGACACCGGCAATCCCGCCACCAACGTGATCCCGGCGCAGTGCCGCGCCACGGTCAACATCCGCTTCAACGACAGCCATGACGGCGCAAGCCTTACAAGCTGGCTGCAAGACGAGTTGGACCGCGTGGCGGGCGAATTCGGCGTCGCGGCCGAGATGCGCGTCAAGGTCTCGGGCGAGGCGTTCCTAACGCCCGCCCGGGCCGCTCTCGGACCTGGTGGCACGGGCGGTCGAGGCGCAAACGGGCGTCGCGCCCGCGCTCTCGACCACGGGCGGCACCTCGGACGCGCGCTTTGTCCGCGATCACTGCCCGGTGGTGGAATTCGGCCTCGTGGGGCAGACCATGCACCAGGTGGACGAGCGGGTGGAGATTGTCCAGATTCACCAGCTCAAAGCGATCTATGCGCAGATTCTGCGCGATTACTTTGCATGACTCGGCAAACCCTCGTCGTGATGGTCAAGGAGCCGCGCCCCGGCCGGGTCAAGACGCGGCTGGGGCGGGGCATCGGCATGGTCGCCGCCGCCTGGTGGTTCCGCCATCAGGTGGCACGGCTCTTGCGCCGGGTGGAGGATCCGCGCTGGCACCTCGTGCTCGCCGTCAGCCCCGACCGCGACGGGATGGAGAGCCGAATCTGGCCAGCCCACCTGCCCCGCGTGCCGCAGGGCCGGGGCGATCTCGGGGACCGGATGGGGCGGCTCTTCCGCCGCCTGCCGCCGGGGCCGGTCTGCATCATCGGTGCCGACATCCCCGGCATCGACCGGGGCCACATCGCCCGCGCCTTCGCGGCTCTCGGGCCCCATGACGCGGTGATCGGCCCCGCGCCCGATGGCGGCTACTGGCTCATCGGGCTGCGACGGACCGGCGCGGTGCCTGCGCGGCTGTTCCACGGTGTGCGCTGGTCGAGCGCGCAGGCCCGCAGCGATACGCTCGCGGGCCTTGCGGGGCACCGCGTGGCGCTTGTCGACATGCTGCACGACGTGGACGAGGCGCGCGACCTCAGCCCGGCAGGTGCCCGAACACAAGTCTGAGGATTTCGCCAAGCCTCGTGTCGTCCTCGGACGTGAAGGCCGCCGGTTGATTGCTGTCGATATCGAGCACGGCAATCAGATCGCCCGCCGAGTTCCGGACCGGCAGCACGATCTCCGACCGGGTGGAAGACGCGCAGGCGATATGGCCGGGGAATGCCTCGACATCATCGACGCGCTGCACCTCGCCGGTGCGCGCCGCCGCCCCGCAAACGCCCCGGGAGAACGGGATCACGAGACAGCCATGCCCGCCCTGGTAGGGGCCGATCTTGAGCATCGACGGCCCGGTCACGCGGTAGAACCCGGTCCAGTCGAAGCGCCCGTCGGCATGGTGCAATTCACACACCACCGTGGCCATGAGCGCGACCGCGTCGGTCTCTCCCTCGGTGAGCGACAGGATGGTTTTCGTGGTGGCGTCGTAGTCGATTCGCATGTCGCCCCTCGTGGCCCGCCGATGCGCAGTGAGTATTTTTGCCAAGAAGAAGCTCAGACCCGCTCGATGGCGATGGCGGTGCCCTCGCCGCCGCCGATGCAGATGGCGGCGATGCCGCGTTTCAGGCCGCGTTTTTCCAGCGCGTTCAGCAGCGTCACCATGATCCGTGCGCCCGAGGCCCCGATGGGATGGCCCAGCGCGCAGGCCCCGCCGTTGACGTTCACGCGCGCGCGCGGAAGCCCCATCTCGTGCATGAAGGCCATCGGCACCACGGCGAAGGCCTCGTTCACCTCCCACAGGTCCACGTCATCGATGCCCCAGCCGAGGCGCTTGAGCAGCTTTTGTGCCGCCGGGACCGGCGCGGTGGTGAACCAGCCCGGCGCTTGCGCGTGGCTCGCGTGGCCGAGGATGCGCGCGCGGATCGTGAGACCCTGGCGCTCTGCCGCCTCGCGCGAGGCAAGCACCAGCGCCGCAGCACCGTCGCTGATCGACGACGAATTGGCCGCCGTCACCGTGCCGCCCTCGCGGAAGGCCGGTTTGAGCTGCGGGATCTTGTCGGGGCGGGCCTTGGCGGGCTGCTCGTCAGCGGAAACGACGACCTCGCCCTTGCGGGTTTTCAGCGTGACCGGCGTGATCTCGCCCTCGAACGCGCCGGATTTCTGCGCCTCGAGCGCACCCTTTAGAGACCCAATGGCATACGCGTCCTGCGCCTCACGGGTGAACTGGTATTTTTCCGCGCAATCCTCGGCAAAGGTGCCCATCAGGCGACCCGTGTCATAGGCGTCCTCCAGCCCGTCGAGGAACATGTGGTCGATCACCTGCGCATGGCCCAAGCGCGCGCCGCCGCGCATCGCAGGAATAAGATACGGCGCGCAGGACATCGATTCCATGCCGCCCGCGATCATCGTCTGCGCATGGCCAAGCGCGATCTGGTCGAACGCCATCATCGCCGCCTTCATCCCCGAGCCGCACATCTTGTTGAGCGTGGTGGCGGGCACGTCGTCGCCGAGGCCGGCATTGAATCCCGCCTGCCGCGCAGGGGCCTGCCCCTGACCCGCGGGCAGCACGCAGCCCATGAGCACCTCGTCCACCGTCTCGGCTCCGGCCCCCTCGAGGGCGGCCCGGATCGCGGCCCCCCCGAGCGTGGCCGCCGGGACGCCGTCGAAATCGCCCTGGAATCCGCCCATCGGCGTGCGCGCCGCCCCTGCGATCACAACTTCACGCATTGTCGCTCCTCCATGAAATCTTCCGCCTGCTTACCGGATCGAAAGGAATCGGGTCTAGCCTTGGCTTTATTACGACGTAATGCAAGCGAGGCACGATGGAACTTCTCGAAACCTGTCACGACACCGTCAAGATCGTCACCGTGCCCGAGGCGCGGATCGACGCCGCCGCGGCCATCCGCTTCAAGGACGCCATGCGCGCGGCCACGGCCCAAGGCCCCGATCACGTCGTGCTCGACCTGTCGAACGTGGCTTTCGTCGATTCCAGCGGCCTTGGCGCCATCGTCGCGGCGATGAAGCAGATGGGCGACGGGCGCAGGCTCGATCTCGCCGGGCTCACGCCGGACGTGGCCAAGGTGTTTCGCCTCACGCGGATGGACAGTGTCTTTGTTATCCACGACCGCGCGGATGGCGTGGCATACCGTGCCACGGGCTGAGCGGCGGGGTGTGGCGGGCGGCGATCTCGTGGCGAGCGCAAGCGGGCCCCCGGCGAGGGCATCGGGATCGGATCGGCACATGACTGCGGAATTCCACCTTGAGTCCACGGCAAGCGAGATGTCCGTGCGCGCCCTTCTGGCGGAGGTACGCGCACATCTGCGCGCGGCGGATGTTCCGGAGGCGACCTGCGGCACGGTCGAGATCGTCCTTGCCGAGGCGCTCAACAACATCGTGGAACATGCATATGACGGCGCAGAGAGGGGCAAAATCGGGCTTCATGCGCGGCTCGGGCAAGCCGGGCTTGTCTGCACGCTGAGCGACCGGGGCGCGATGCTTTCCGCCCTGCACCTGCCCGAGGGCCGCCTGCCCGAAATCGGATCCCGCCCCGAGGCGCTCCCCGAAGGGGGCTTTGGCTGGTTCCTCATCCGAAGCCTGACGCGCGACATCCATTACACGCACGCGCACGGCGGCAACCGGCTCACGCTCCGGTTCGACCTGCCCGGGTCCGACGGGTCGGACAGCTAAGCCCGCCACCGGCCCATGCAACCAAGGCGTGTGGCCGCCCAGATATGACCGCATTCCCTCCCAACTGCCGCCGCACGCAAATGTGAAAAGGGTCTTGTAGCTGCATATGGCTTCCCCCGGCGTCGCGTGTTTTTGCCCCCACCCAGTGCGCGGCGTCGGGGTTCTTCCCCTCCCCCCGATATGGCATTGGCATTCCCCGCGACCCGGCCTAGGCTGCGCCCGATTGCAAGACATCGGAGAGGCAGACCATGCGCGATTTCCATCTTCCGGGGCGCTCGGGAACCTATGCAACGGGCGGCATGTGCGCCACCTCGCACCCGCTCGCCGCGCGCACCGCCATCGACATCCTCGAACGCGGCGGCAACGCGATGGATGCCGCCATCGCGGGCGCGCTGCTGCTCGGCATCTGCGAGCCACAGATGACCGGGATCGGCGGCGACTGTTTCGCGCTCTTCACCACCCCCGGCGACCCGGACGATCCGCGCGCTCAACGGCTCGGGCCGCGCGCCCGCCGCCGCCTCGGCCGCCGCCCTGCGCGCCGAAGGCCATGACCATGTGCCGCTGCACAGCGCCCATGCCGTCACCGTGCCCTGCGCCATCGACGCGTTCTGCCGGCTCTCCGCCGATCACGGGCGACTCGGGCTCGACACTCTTCTCGCGCCGGCCATCCGTTATGCCGAGGAGGGCGTGCCGATAGCCCCCCGCGTCGCCTTTGACCTGCAAACCGCGAGCAAGGCGCTTCAGGGCCACGGCATCACGCATTTCAGCCGGGGCGGCGCGCCGCTCGGGCTGGGCGAGACGTTCCGCGCCCCCGGACAGGCGGAGGTGCTGCGCCGCATCGCGAGGGACGGTCGCGCCGCCTTCTACGAGGGCGAGGTGGCCGACGACATGCTGGCCGCGCTCCACGCGCTTGACGGGGTCCACACCGCGCAGGATTTCGCCACCACCGCCTGCGATTACACCGATCCGGTGAGCGGCGATTACAAGACCGCCACGCTGGTCGAGCATCCGCCCAACGGGCAAGGGGCCACCGCGATCCTGCTGCTCAACATCCTTGGGCATTTCGACATCGCGGCGATGGACCCGGGCGGGCCTGAGCGCATCCATATCGAGGCCGAGGCCACCAAGCTCGCCTATGACGCGCGCAACCGCTTCATCGCCGACCCGGATCACACGGCGCGGCTCGACCACATGCTCAGCATGGAGACCGCGGCGCGCCTTGCCGCGCTGATCGACCCGGGCCGCGCCATGCCCGCCGCCGCGCCGCTAACCGAGGCCGTGCATCGCGACACGGTCTACATCACCGTGGTGGATCGCGACCGCATGGCGGTGTCGTTCATCTACTCGATCTTCCACGGCTTCGGCTCGGGCATCGCGTCGGAAAAATTCGGCATCCTGCTGCAGAATCGCGGCGCTGGTTTCACGCTCCAGGAGGGCCACCCCAACGAGATGGCCGGGGGCAAGCGGCCCATGCACACGATCATCCCGGCGATGCTGGCCGAAAACGGCCGCGTCACCATGCCCTTCGGCGTCATGGGCGGGGCCTATCAGCCTGCGGGCCACGCGCGGCTGGTCTCGAACCTCGTCGATTTCGGCATGGACGTGCAGACGGCCATCGACGCGCCGCGCGCCTTCGCCGATCCGGCGGGCCTCAAGCTCGAACGCGG
Organism: Roseovarius sp.; assembly: GCA_034521935.1. Classification (GTDB taxonomy): domain Bacteria; phylum Pseudomonadota; class Alphaproteobacteria; order Rhodobacterales; family Rhodobacteraceae; genus Roseovarius. The sequence goes on along the minus strand of JAXHLV010000006.1, from coordinate 330,714 downwards.
GCACGCGCCGGTCGTGGCGCAGCAGCTTGCCGATCTCGGCCACGAGGTGAGCGTGCCCGAGGCGCCTTTGGGAGGCGCGCAGGCAATCCGCATCCACGACAGCGGCGTGCTCGAAGGGGGCAGCGACGCGCGCAAGGACGGCTGCGCGCTGGGGTATTGAGCACAGGCGGGGGAACCCCGCCCTACGCACACCCGGGTAGGGCCGGGTTCACCCCGCCACCCCCGGTCAATTCAACTGGAAATGCAGCGGGTAATACCCGTCCTCGAACGGCCCGAACAGGTCGGGGATGTCGGGATGGTCCACCGGCTCTCCCGAGTAGTCGGCAACGAGGTTCTGCTCGCTGACATAGGCCACGTAATAGCTCTGCTCGTTCTCGGCGAGCAGGTGATAGAACGGCTGCTCGCGCTTCGGGCGGCTATCCTCGGGGATGGCGGCATACCATTCTTCGGTGTTCGAGAACTGCGGGTCCACGTCGAAAATCACCCCGCGAAAGGGATGTTTCTTGTGCTTGACCACCTGGCCCAGAGTATATTTCGCGTGAGTCTTTATCATCGTCTTTGCCCTATCATACATACTAACCGCTGCAAGCCGGCTTTGTCCAACCATGCGCCGAAACATGCCGGAAACAGTCTGTGAACCGGCGTGAGACGCAGCCCGACGCAGGAGCGGCGGGAATTCGGGATTCCCTCTGGTGCCCAGATCGGCTACACTCCACAAAAAAGACCAATGCGAAAGTGAGAGGCAGATGAGCAGGATTTACGGTGCGCTTCTGGCGCTCTTGGTGTTGGCGTCTTGTGGCGGCGGTGGCTATGGCACGGCCCCGCGCAACCTCGACAACGCCTGCGCGATCCTGAACGAGCGGCCCGAATACGCCCGCGCCTTCCAGGCCTCGGCGCGCAAATGGGGCATTCCCGCCCATGTGCAGATGGCGACCATCTACCAGGAGAGCAAGTTCATCTCCGACGCGCGCACCCCCTTTCGCTGGACACTCGGGGTGATTCCGACCGGGCGGATCAGCTCCGCCTATGGCTACAGCCAGGCGCTCGACGGAACGTGGGACGAATACAAGCGCGAGGCGGGCCGCTGGGGCGCGCGGCGCACGGATATCCACGATTCGGCGGATTTCATCGGCTGGTACATGTCCCAATCCACCGAGAGGCTGGGGATTTCGCCGCAGGACGCGCGCAACCAGTATCTCGCTTATCACGAGGGGCGCGCCGGGTTCGCCCGCCGCAATCATAATTCCAAGCCTTGGCTCTTGCGCGTCTCAGCCGAGGTCGATGCCCGCGCTCATCGCTACCGTGCACAGCTTGGCACCTGCCGGGCCGGGCGCGGCCTCGTCTGAGCGCAGGCCGGTTCAGGGGTCGATGCGGCGATTTTCCTTGCCCGGAATGACGAATTTGTCGTTGTCAAGCCGCACATCCCGGCGCAGATCGCCGAGGATCACCGTGGTGCTGCCGCCATTGGAATCATTGATCACCCATTGGCGCAATTCCACCGGATCGGCGGTGAACACCAGATCGATGCTGCCATATTCCGGGTGCTCGGGGTCCTGCGCACGCACCGTCGTGGTCACGCCGTCGCTGGCATGGCCCACCACCATGCGCTCGCGCGTCAGATCGACGTTGCGCGCGAGGATGATCTTGAGCGGCGTGCGGTGGAGCGGATAACCCTGCTTCTCGTTCGAGCGCGGATCAATGATCCCCACCGTGTCGCCATCGGCCACCACCAGCGCCTGTTCGGGCGGGTCATACTCGAACCGCACCCGACCGGGGCGCTTGAGCAGGATACGCCCCGTGCTGATCGAGCCATCCTCGTTCACCTGGGTGAACTGGCCTTGCGCGGTGCGCAACCCGTTGAGATAGGCAGAGATTTCACCAAGCGACAGCTTCTCCGCCGCCGCCGGGAGGGCCATCGCCGCCAAGAGGACGGGGACCATCAGGATACGCAACTGTTTCATACCTTCTCAAATAAGCGGCCCCGCGCCGGATTGCACCTGCGCGGGGCGAAAATTTTCAAGCATGGGCCCCGACCGGCCTATTGCACCTCGGGCACCAGCACCTCGCGCTTGCCGACATGGTTCGAGGCGCTGACCACGCCCTCGTCCTCCATCTGCTCGACCAGCCGCGCGGCCTTGTTGTAGCCGATGGCGAGCTTGCGCTGGATATAGGAGGTCGAGCATTTGCGGTCCCTCGCCACGATCGCCACCGCCTGATCGTAGAGCGCGTCCTCGCCGTCGGTATTGCCGCCCGTCGAAAGGCCCAGCTTGGCGTCGATATTCCCGGCCATCTCGTCATCCGGACCTTCGAGCACGCTGCCCACATAGTCCGGCGGGCCATAGGCCTTGAGGTGGCTGACCACTTCCTCCACCTCCTCGTCACTGACGAACGGCGCATGGCACCGCGTGATCCGCCCGCCCCCGGCCATGTAGAGCATGTCACCCATCCCCAGAAGCTGCTCGGCCCCCTGCTCGCCCAGGATGGTCCGGCTGTCGATCTTCGACGTCACCTGAAACGAAATCCGGGTGGGGAAATTGGCCTTGATCGTGCCGGTGATGACATCGACCGAGGGGCGCTGCGTGGCCATGATCAGGTGGATGCCCGACGCCCGCGCCATCTGCGCAAGGCGCTGGATGCAGGCCTCGATCTCCTTGCCCGCGACCATCATCAGGTCGGCCATCTCGTCGACGATCACCACGATATAGGGCATCTTCTCGGGCGCGAATTCCTCGGTCTCGAACACCGGCTCGCCGGTCTCGTCGTCGAAACCGGTCTGCACCGTGCGCGAGAACATCTCGCCCTTCTTCAGCGCCTCGTCGACGCGGCCATTATAGCCGTCGATGTTGCGCACGCCCATCTTGGACATCTTGCGATAGCGGTCCTCCATCTCGGCCACCACCCATTTGAGCGCCACGACCGCCTTCTTCGGGTCGGTCACCACCGGCGACAAGCAGATGCGGAATGCCGTCATAGACCGACAGTTCCAGCATCTTGGGGTCGATCATGATGAGCCGGCATTCGTCGGGCGTGAGCTTGTAGAGCAGGCTCAGGATCATGGTGTTGATCGCCACCGACTTGCCCGAGCCGGTGGTCCCGGCGATCAGCAGGTGCGGCATCTTGGAGAGGTTCGCGACCATCGGATCGCCGCCGATATCCTTGCCCAGCGCCAGGGGCAGTTTCTGATTGCCGTCGCCATAGGCGCGGCCCGACAGGATCTCGCGGAAGCTCACCATCTCGCGGCTGTCATTGGGCAGCTCGATCCCGATCACCGACCGCCCCGGCACCGTCGAGACCCGCGCCGACAGCGCCGCCATCGACCGCGCGATATCGTCGGCCAGCCCGATCACGCGGCTCGCCTTGAGGCCCGGCGCCGGTTCGAGCTCGTACATCGTCACCACCGGGCCGGGGCGCACGCTCACGATCTCGCCCTTGACGCCGTAATCGTCGAGCACATTCTCCAGCATCCGCGCGTTTTCCTCCAGCGCCTCGTCGCTGAGGTGATGGCGCTGCACGTTCGCCGGGTCCGAGAGCAGCGACAGCGGCGGCAGCTCGTACTCCGACGCCTCCGTGCCAAAGGGCAGCGCGGGCTGTGCCTCGGCCTGCGCGCGCGCCGACGGGGCCGCCGGTTTTTTCGCGGCGTGCTGCACCACCTTGCGCGGCTCGGGGATCGGGATGCGCGGGCGTTCCGTCATGCCCGGCGCGGCCTCCGCCTCGGGCATGTCCGGCTCGATCAGCGCGTCATCGTTTTCGGGCGCGGGCGGCACCGACAGGCGCGCGGAGGTGAGCGGCGGCTCGGGCGGCAGGGTGCCGCGCGGCGACGCCGTGAAGATCAGCGGATCGGGCCCGCGCCCGCGCCCCTTGGTCAGCGGCGCGACACTTTCCACCTGCACCGCCGGGTTCTGCCGCACCTTCGCGCGGATCACGTCGGAAATGCGCGCGCGGATGCGATCCTCGGGGGGGGCGTCTGCCGCGCCCTCCTCCACCGCGGTCTCGACCAGTTCGGGCTCGGGCATCGCCTCGGGCTTGCGCATCAGCGCAGGCATCCGCGCCAGCAGGCCACCGGGTTTTTCGCCGGGGTTTTCGCCGTGTTTTTCCGTGATGGGGCCGGCGCTGCCAAGGCTCGGCTCGGCCCGGCGCACGCGGGCCGCGCCGGGCACCGGCCCGGCCTGCGGGGCCGTGGCCATGCGCGCCTCGTGCGTCCGTGCCGCCTGCGCCTTGCGCCGCGCCTTCACCGCTTGCCCGGCCCCGACGAGGCCGCCAAATCCCCACGCCACCAGCGCCCGCAGCGCGGCATAGGTCAGGATCAAGCCAAGTATCAGGAACCGCCCCGTGCGCCGCAATTCATTCCGGTCAAAGCCCAGCACGAAGGCACCAACCCCCGGAACCAGCACCCCCAGCCCCAGCGCCGAAAGCCGCAGGCCCAGCCCCGGCTCGACCGGCAAGAGGCCCAGAAGCGTGCCCAGAACCGTATCGCCGAAAAGCCCGCCAAGGCCAAAGCTGTGATGCGCGCCCCATGCGTCACCCGGCGCGAGCGTGGCGCAATAAAGCGACAGGATCGCCACCCAGAGCGGCGCAAAGATAATCCGCCCCGGCGCGCGCTCGCCGCCGATATGGGCCATCAGCCGCACACCCCAGACGCCCGGCAGGATCGCCAGCCCCCACGCGCCCAGCCCGATGATCATGTAAAGCGGCGCCGCCACCGACGCCCCCGGCGCGCCAAGCCAGTTGCGCACCGGCCCGTCGGTCGCCGCCATCCAGCTCGGATCGCCCGGCGCATAGGAATACACGGTCGCCCCGGCCACCACCGCCAGCCCCAGAAGCAGCAGGCCGATGAGTTCCTTGCCGCGCTTGCCAAGCGCCTGCGTCATGGTGCTGTCAAGAAGCGGCTCGCGCCCGCGTGTCTGATATGCCATCTGCGTCCCTCGTATGCCTCATCCGTAAAGACAGCCGCGCAGGCGTGTCAGCCCGCGCGCCATCTCGTCCTCGGGCGCCACGAGGGCCACCCGCACGAATCCCTTGCCGGGGTTCACCCCGTCCGCCTCCTGCGCCAGATACGCGCCGGGCAGCACCCGCACCCCCGTCTCGCGCCACAGGTGCAATGCGGCGGCCTCGCCATCCTCGACCGGCAGCCACAGGAAAAACCCGGCCTCGGGCGGCACATAGCCGGGCACGCCCGCCATGATCTCGTCGGCGCGGGCGTATTTGCGCGCGTAAAGGCGGCGGTTCTCCGCCACATGCGCCTCGTCGGCCCAGAGCCTTGCTGCGGCGTGCTGCAACGGCATCGGCAGGGGCGATCCGGCGTAATTGCGCAACTGCTTCATCTGCGCGATGCTCTCCGCCCCTGCCGCCACGAATCCCGACCGCAGCCCCGGCACGTTCGAGCGTTTCGACAGGCTGTGAAACGCGACGATGCGTTCGGGGTCCGCGCCCAGCTCCTGGGCCACCTGCAACACGCCCACCGGCGGGGTGTCGCGGTAGATTTCGGAATAGCACTCGTCGGCGAAGATGCGGAAATCGTGTTTCTCGGCCAGCGCAATCACTTCCGCCCAATACCCGCGCGAGGCCACCGCCCCTTGCGGGTTGGACGGCGAACACAGGTAAAGCACCGCCACCCGGTCGAGCACCTCGGGCGCAAGCCCTGCCACGTCCGGCAGATAGCCCGTCGCGGCGGTGGCGTTGAGAAACACCGGCTCGGCCCCCACGCTCAGCGCCGCCACCATGTAGACCTGGTAGAACGGGTTGGGCACCAGCACGACCGGGCGTTGCCCGCGCTTGGCCTCGGGGCAGAGCGCCATCATCGCGTTATACAGCCCCTCACGCGTGCCGTTCAGGGCCATCAGCCGCGTCATGGGGTCGAGCCGCACGCCGTAACGCCGCATCACCCAATCGCCCGCCGCCTCCAGAAGCGCGGGCATCCCCTCGTTGACCGGGTATTGCCCGAAGCCGTCCGCATGTGCCGCGATCTCGTCCACGATCCACTCCGGGAAGGCGTGTTTCGGCTCGCCGATGGTCATGTGCACGACCTCTCCCCCCGGCGCGTGCGCGTCGAGAAGGCCCCGCAGACGCGGGAACGCATAGGCCGGTAGGTTCGAAAACCGCTCGGGGATCATCGGATATCTGCTCTGCTGCCTCGGATGCGGGGTCTCTTACGCCCCGTTATTTATGAATCTACTCCAAGCAGCGGCCCCGGGTCCAGAAAAACCAATGGCTTGACACGGCGATTGTGGCATTTCGGCACCGCCCGCCCCTCACGCGGCGATGGTCACGGCCCCCGGCGCGCCCTATACTACCGACGACAAGGGCGGCAAAAACGAGGGAGAGACCGGCGATGCGGGGATGGCTGCGGCTTTGGGTCACGATCATGGCGCTTGGCCTCGGGCTTGCGCAGCCGGGTGCCGCCGCCGAGCGCGCGCAGGTCTCGGTGCATGTCTTCGGCAACAGCCTCGTCCACCACCTGAGCGACAGCCCCGCCACCGCCGTGCCGTGGTGGCTCGCCCGCCTCGCACAGGCGGGCGACAAGGACTTCGCCTTGACCGGCCAATGGGGCTTTCTGCGCGATTTCGCCCGCGACGGCATGGCCGACGGCTGGTCCTTCGACGGCGTGCGCCGCCCGCGCGGGGCGGTCGATACGGTTCTGGTGACGCCCGCCAATTTCATCCAGGGTCGCGCGCCCGATGCCCCCTTCGAGGGCGACAATCCCGAGCGCGCCACGCCGCTCTCGGCGACGCTCGCCGCCATTGACGCGGCCCTCGCCCGCGCGCCCGAGGCCCGCGTGATGATCTACGAGGGCTGGCCCGACATGGGCGGCTATGCCCGCCGTTTCCCGCCCTCGGGGCGCGCGCTCGCGCGGTGGCACGGCTATGCCCTGTCGGACTACCACGACTGGTTCCGCGCCTATACCGCCGCCGTAGAGGACGCGCGCCCTGACACCGAAGTTACCCTGCTGCCGGTCTCTTTGGTGCTCTCGGGGCTGCAAACCGGCCTGCTCGAGGATGTGCCGGTCGAGGCGCTCTATACCGACGATGCCCCGCACGGCACGCCGACGCTCTATTTCCTCGCGGCGCTTGTCACCTATAGCGCGCTGTTCGAGGCCCCCGCGCCCGCCGCGTTCGACATCCCCGAGGGGATTCACCCACTGGTGCGCGACCGCTACGCCCGCATCACCGAGGACATCGCGCAGGCGCTGGGCCTGCGCGACCGCGCCGAGGCGCCGCCGGACGAGGCCCCGCCCGGCACCGGCGTTGAAAATCCAAGCCTCGCCATGGGCCTCAACGGCATCGCCGACTGGTCAAGCCAGCACCCGTTCATCGACGTGATGAAAACCGCCCGCCCCTGGATCGGGCATACATCCGACGAATGGGGCGCGTTCAGCGCGCAGGCGCTGCACACGGGCGGCTACCTGAGCGACACCGGCTGGCCGCTCGCCCTGCCCGACGAGGCCAAATCGCTCGAATCCTTCCTGTTCACCGATCAACCCGAGGAGGCCACGCACCTGAGCGGGCGCTACCTCCTGCGCTACGAGGGCGAGGGCGTGCTGCGCGTCACCGGGCGTGCCGACAACGTGCGCTACAATTACGACACAAGCGAGATCCGGTTCGATGTCACCCCCGGCGACGGGCCGGTGGTGCTGCGCCTGCTGAAAACCGACGCGGACGATCCTCTGCGCGCGATCACCATCATGCGCGAGGATCACGTCGCGCTCCACGAGGCGGGCGCGATCTTCAACCCGCTCTGGATCGACAGGATCGCCGATCTGCGCCTCGTGCGCTTCATGGACTGGCAGTTCACCAACGGCTCCGATCAGGTGACGTGGGCAGGCCGGCCCACACCCGCTGATGCCACCTATGTCTGGCGCGGCGCGCCGGTCGAGGTGATGGTGGCGCTCGCCAACCGCATCGGGGCCGATCCGTGGGTCAACATGCCCCATGCCGCCGATGACGGCTATATGCGCGCCTTTGCGGCTTACATGCGCGACCACCTCGATCCCCGGCTGCGCGCGCATGTGGAATATTCCAACGAGGTCTGGAATTTCATCTTTCCCCAGACGGTCTGGGCGCGCGAGGCCGCCGAGACGCTCTGGGGCGACGACGCGGGCGACGACGCCTGGATGCAGTTCTACGGGATGCGCGCGGCACAGATGGCCGCGATCTGGCGCGAGGTGTTTACCGATGCGCCCGACCGGCTGAGGGTGATCGCGGGCGTGCATACCGGCTGGCCGGGGCTGGAAGAGCCGATGCTCGCCGCACCGCTCGCGGTCTCCGCCGGGCAGATCGACACGGCCCCGGTCGAGACCTTCGACGCCTACGCCGTTACCGGCTATTTCGGGCATGAACTGGGCATTGAGGACATGGCCGCCACCGTCGAGGGCTGGATCGCCGCCAGCCGCGCCGTGGCCCGTGCCCGCGCCGCCGAGGCCGGGGCCGACCCCGACGCATACCTCGACCGCCACGGCTATGACCTCGCCTTCGATCTCGCGGCTCAGACGCTGCGCCAAGGGTCGCTGAACGAGTTGCTGACCGACAGCCTGCCCTACCACGCCGAGGTCGCCGCCCGCCACGGGCTCGACCTCGTGATGTACGAGGGCGGCACCCATGTGGTGGGCCACGGCGAGGTCACCAATAACGACGCCCTCACCGATTTCTTCACCGCCTTCAACTATTCGCCGCAGATGGGCACGCTCTACGAGGAACTGCTCGACGGCTGGCGCGCGGCGGGCGGCACGCTCTTCAATGCCTTCGTTGACGTGGCCAAGGCCTCGAAATGGGGAAGCTGGGGCGCGCTGCGCCACCTCGACGATGCGACGCCGCGCTGGGATGTGCTCATGCGCGCCAATGCCACGCCGCCGGATTGGGACGACCCGCGCGCCCCCGGCACGTTCCTTCACGGGGTCCTGCGCCGCGCGGGCGAGGATGCCGCCCGGCTCACCGGCACGCGCGAGGCCGATATCCTCATCGGCGGCGCGGGCGATGACATGCTCGTGGGGCATGGCGGCGACGACCGGCTGCACGGTGGCCCGGGCGAGGATCGCGCGATCCTGCCGGGCGCGCGGGCCGACTACGCGATCACGCAGCACGGCGCGCGGGTGATCCTGCAAGGGCCGGCGGGCCGCGTGACGCTCGTGTCGGTCGAAACGGTGGAATTCTCCGGCGCGCCGGGAGAGCCCTTGGCGCTCGCCGACCTGATATAGAGCGTCTTGATCAAGCGATGTCCGGCGTCCATTCGCGGTCTTGTCGGACGCGCGCGTTTGCCGGTTCGATCAGCTTGACGGACGTGACTCCAGCCTCGGCGGATGCTTGCGTCTGACAGGCGCCGCCCCGCCCCTCACACCCGCACCATCACCCGCGAATGCTTCTGTTGGCTTTGCAGCACCGAGACCGCACCGAATTTTTTCAGCTCCGCCATGCCCCCGGAGCCTTTCCTGATGTCAATCACGATCCCGCCGCCTTGGCTCACCTGCTCGGCAAAGAGTGCCGCGTAGGTCTCCACCGGGTAATGAAACCCGCACGAGAGAAGGCTGATCACCAGATCGAACGCGCCCAGCCCGCTCACCTCGGTCTGATTGGGATTGACCGTGGTGATCTTGTCGGCGGGCACGCCATTGGCCACCAGAAACGCCCGTGCGCGCTCCAGAGACGTGTAGCCCGGATGCGCCGCGTTGAACCCGAAATGCCGGTCATTGCCCTCTTCGATGTCGATCAGCACCAGATCGCACCCATAGCGGCGGTAGAGGAACAGGTCAGCAAATGCATAGCCGCAGCCAATATCGGCTACGCGCCCGGGCGCGAGCGCATCGGTCGCATCGGTGAATGTGGCACAGGCTTTCTCGGCAGCCTCCAACCCGGCGCTCAGCAAAAAGCCGCGCTTCTCTGCGGCCAGCGCCAGAAGCGGTGCGCTGTCGCCCTTCATCCACGCCCGGATCTGCGGCCCTGCGGATACGATATCGGAGCGTTGCAACACGATATTGGCCACATCCGTCTCGGTCATCATGGAAAAATCTGTGCTGCTCATCAGTGCGGGCTCCGAGATCGAGATCGAGGACAAATGGGCTTGCGCAACAGCCCCCGCTCGCTACAGCAGCACGGGTCACTCCGCGAAGTGACAGGCGGCATGGGTGCCGTTCGCCAGCCTTCGCAACTCGGGGCGTTCGGCACGGCAGCGCGCCTCGACCATCGGGCATCGTGGCGCGAACGGGCATCCGGGGGGCATGTTGACCGGATCGGGCAATTCGCCCGGCTCGCGCGGGGTATCGAAGGAGCCGCCCTCGATCCTGGGGATCGCGTCGAGCAGCAGGCGCGTGTAGGGGTGCTTGGGGCTCGAGAACAGCGTTTCCGTCTCGGCCAGCTCCATGACCCGGCCCAGATACATGACCGCGACGCGGGTGCCGAAATGCTCGACCACGCTCAGGTCGTGGGTGATGAAGAGATATGTCAGCCCGCGCTCGGCCTGAAGGTCGTTGAGCAGGTTGAGGATCTGCGCCTGGATCGAGACATCGAGCGCCGAGATCGGCTCGTCCGCGACGATGAAGGCGGGGTTGGTGACCAGAGCGCGGGCGATGGCGATACGCTGGCGCTGGCCGCCTGAAAACTCGTGCGGCAGCTTGCGCTGCCAGGACGGGTCGCACCCGGTGGCCTCCAGCACGTCCTCGACCTGCGCGCGCACCTCCGCGCCGGATCGCTCCGACATCAGGTGGCGGACGGGCTCGGCGAGGGTCTCGAACACGTTGCGGCGCGGGTTGAGCGACGCGTAGGGGTTCTGGAACACCATCTGCATCTCGCGGCGGATCGGCTTGCGCGTCGCCTCGTCCATCGTGTCGATACGCTGGCCTTTAAAGTATATCTCGCCCGCCGTGGGACGTTGCAGGCCGATGATGGTGCGCCCCAGCGTGGTCTTGCCGCAGCCCGACTCGCCGACCACGCAGAAGGATTCGCCCGGCCGGATCGCGATATCGACCGTGTTGAGCGCATGAAGCACCGGTTTCTTGCGCGACAGGAAATGCGCCGGCAGCGGAAAGCGGACCTCGACGCCCTTTGTCTCGACGATGGCATCGGTCATGACGCGGCCTCGGTCTGATCAAGCGGGTGAAAACAGGCGCAGCCGTGTTCCAGCGGCGGGATCTGCGCGCTGCAGCGCCCGGTCGCGCGTTCGCAGCGCGGATGGTAGGCGCAGCCCGGCGGCAGCGCGGTGATCGGCGGCATCGAGCCGGGGATCTGATAGAGCCGCGCCCCGCGCCCGGCGAATTGCGGCAGCGCCTTCAAGAGCCCGGCGGAATAGGGATGACGCGGTGTCCGGATGATCTGCTGCGTGGGGCCGGTCTCGACGCAGACGCCCGCATACATGATCATGATCCGCTCCGTCACCTCGGCGACGACCCCGAGATCATGGGTGATGAGGATCAGTGCCACGTCGTTTTCGCGGCACAGCTTGAGGATCAGCGCCATGATCTCGGCCTGGATGGTCACGTCGAGCGCCGTCGTCGGCTCGTCCGCGATGATCAGCTCCGGGTCGGTCAGCAGCGCGATGGCGATCACCACCCGCTGGCGCAGCCCGCCCGACAATTCGTGCGGGTAGGCGTCGAGCCGGCCCTCGGCGGAGGGGATCGCGACCTCCTTGAGCTTGGCGATGCACAGCCGGCGCGCCTCGGCGGTCGAGATGCGGCGATGCGCCTTGAGGGTCTCGACCATCTGCGTGCCGATGGTCAGGACCGGGTTGAGGGTCACCATCGGGTCCTGGAAGATCATCGAGATGCGGTTGCCGCGGATGCGGCGGATATCGCGTTCGGAGAGATCGAGCAGGTTCTCGCCGTGAAAGACGATGCTGCCCTCGCTCACGCGCCCCGGCTCGGCGATCAGGTTGAGAATGGCGAAGGCCAGCATGGATTTGCCGGCGCCCGACTCGCCCACGACGCCGAGGCGTTGGCCCTTCTCCAGCGTCAGGCTGACACCGCGCAGCGCCTCGACCTCGCCGGTCCGGCCCTTGGGAAAGGCGACGTGCAGGTCGCTGATCTCGAGCATCGCCATCACTCGTCCCCCCGGCGCAGTTTCGGATTGAGCACATCGCGCAGCCAGTCACCCATGAGGTTCAGCGCAAGGATCAGCACCACCAGCACGATCGCCGGATAGAGCGTGATCCACCACGAGCCCGAAAAGATGAACTCGAACCCCGAGCGGATCAGCGAGCCGAGCGAGGGGCGGTCGGTCGGCATGCCAAGCCCGAGAAAGGACAGCGCCGCCTCGGTCATGATCGCCTCGGCCACCTGTATGGTCGATATCACCAGAACCGGGGTGAGCGTGTTGGGCAGGATATGCGTGACCATGATCCGCCGCTGCGACAGGCCGATGACACGCGCGGCGTCGACATATTCCTTGTTCCGTTCGCCCAGCACGGAAGATCGCACGGTGCGCGCGAATTTGGGCCATTCCGCCACCCCGATGATCACGATCAGCATGTAGAGCGCGTAATCGGCATAGGTGTTGGCGTCGAACGCGGCCTGAAAGATCGCCAGGGCGATGATCGCGATCATGAGCGTCGAGAGCGACATCTGGATATCCGCGAGCCGCATCAGGAAGGCGTCGATCCAGCCGCCCTTGTAACCGGCGATCAGGCCCAGCGTGACGCCCAGCACCCCTTGCACGATCACGGCCCCGATGCCGATCAAAAGCGAGATGCCGGTGCCGTACATGATCGTCGAAAGCACCCCGCGCCCCTGCGCGTCGGTCCCCAGAAGGAACCGGTCATCACCGCCGGGGTGCCAGGCCGGTGGCATCTCCGAATCCATGATCGAGAGCTGCATCAGGTCATAGGGGTTCTGCGGTGCCAGAAACGGCGCCAGCGCCGCCATCAGCACCAGCAAGAGCAGAACCGCCCCCGCGCCGATGGCGACGGGATCGGACAGGAAACGCCGGATGAACCCCTTGAGCGTGATCATGCCTTTGCCCCCGGAAGCTTCACCATCGGGTTGATGAGGGTGTAGAGGAAATCAACCAGCGTGTTCACCACGACAAAGATCAGCCCCACCACGATGATATAGGCGATGATCAGGGGCGTATCGACGCGGTTCACGGCCTCGAGAAACAGAAAGCCCATGCCCGGCCACTGAAACACCGTTTCGGTCAGGATCGTGTAGGCGATCAGCGTGCCGATCATCAGCCCGCCCACCGTGACCACCGGCAACAGCGTGTTGCGAAAGGCGTGGACATAGCGCACGCGCGCCGTCGAGAGCCCCTTGGCCTTGGCAAAGCGGACGTAATCGGTGCTCATCGCCTCCATCATCTCGGCGCGGATGAGCCGGATGAAGAGCGGCAGCATGATCGAGCTGAGCGTGATCGACGGCAGGATCAGGTGGCTGATCCCGTCCCAGCTCAGCAGCCCGGTCTCCCAGCCCCACGGCAGCGCGACGGTCTGGCCCCGCCCGAAGGCCGGCAGCCAGCCCAGCTCGACGCCGAAGAGCCAGACCATGCCGATCGCGGTCAGGAACACCGGCACGGAAATACCGACGATGGAGGCCGACATGATGATGCGGGTGATCAGGCTGTCGCGGTGGATGGCGCAATAGATGCCCCCCGGAATCGACAGCGACAGAAAGATGATGACGGCCCCCAGAACAAGCTCGAAGGTCGCCGGAAACTTGTCCATGATCACGTCGAGCGCGGGGCGCTTGAAGAAATAGGAATCGCCCAGATCGCCCTGCACCGCCCTGCCGAGAAAGCGGGCGTATTGCACAAAGAACGGGTCATCGAGGCCCATCTCCGCGCGCATTTCGTCGCGCACCTCTTCCGAGACCGACTGGCCGACAAGCTCGCGCAGGGGATCGCCGAGATTGTCCTGGATGGAAAACCCGATCAGCGAGATGACGAACATCACGATCACGGCCTGAACGCCGCGCCGGAGCAGGAAGGCGATTATGTGCATGAAAGTCTCTCGGAGTGGGGGTGCGGGCCGGTCGTGACCGGCCCGCATGCCTCGTGTTTACTCTTTGATGACGAGATCGCCGAGATAGGGGAAGTTCATCACGTTGACGACATCCTCGATCATCACGCCCTTGCGCGCGCCATAGGCCAGATCCTGCCAGTGGAACGGGATGAAGGCCGCCTCGTCATAGAGGATCTCCTCGACCCGCTGCAGCATCCCGGCGCGCTTGTCGGCATCGGTCTCGGTCAGCGACGCGAGGGTCAGCCTGTCGACCTCGGCGTTGGAGTAGTTGCCGGAGTTGTACTGCCCGCGGCCGGTTTCGGGGTCCGGCGTCATGGTCAGGAACTCGTTGAAATTGGCGCTGTCCTCGGTATCCGAATGCCAGCCGATCATCATGATGTCGGCCGCGCGCTCGTCGAACTTGGGCCAGTATTGCGCCTTGGGCATGGTGGTGAGGTCGATGTCGATCCCGATCTTGGCCAGCATCGCGGCCGAGGCCTCGCAGATCTTGTAATCGTTCACATAGCGGTTGTTCGGGCACATCATCGTGGCCGAAAACCCGTCGCCATAGCCGGCTTCCTCCATCAGCGATTTCGCCTTGGCGACGTCGAAGCGCGGCTCGAGATCGGGGTTGTGGCCGACATAGCCCTCGGGCGACAGCTGCGCCGCGACCGTGCCGAAACCCTTCATGATCTTTTCGACGATGCCCTCGTTGTTGATGGCATAGGCCATGGCCTGACGCACCTTGGGATTGGCCAGCGCCTCGTTGCGCTTCTGGTTCATCTGCAGCGTGATGATGCGGGTGCCGGTCATGGTCACCAGCTTGGTGTCGTCGTCGGTCCGGATGCGCTCGAGGTCGGTGGGCGGCACCGGCGCGATGAAGTCCACGTCACCCGACAGAAGGGCCGCGACGCGCGTCGGGGCTTCCTTGATCGGCCTCAGGATAGCCGTCTGAACGTTGCCGGGGCTCTCTTCGTCCCAGTAGTCCGGGTTGCGCTCGAACACCACGCGCACGCCCTGTTCGCGTTCGGTGATGATGAACGGCCCGGTGCCCGACACGTTCCGGCTGGCAAAGCTGTCGCCGTGCTTGGCGATCTCCGCGCCGCCCTCCTCGTAGAAATCCTTGTCCATCGGGAACACGTAGGTCGCGGTGTGCAGCACCAGCGGGCTCGGGCCGTCGGTCCTGATCTCGACCGTGTCCGCGTCGATCGCCTCGACCGAGGCCCACCCCGCGAAGATGCCCTTGAAATCGGGCGAGGATTTCAGCCGCTCGATGGTCCAGACCACATCCTCGGCGGTCATCTCGTTGCCGGAATGGAACGTCACCCCGTCGCGCAGGTGAAAGCGCATCGTGGTCTCGTCGATCCGCTCCCAGCTCTCGGCGAGGCGCGCGTCAAAGCCGAGATCCCTGTTCCAGCGCACCAGCGGATCAAAGATCATGTGGCTGAGTTGCAGCGTGCCGCCCGAGAGCTGCTCATGCGGGTCGAGCGAGACCGGGTCGGCGTCATAGGCGAAATCCAGCGTCTGGGCCGGGGCCGTGGTGGCCATCCCGACAACCAGCGCCGTCGCTGTTCCAAGTTTGCGCATCGTCTTCATCGATTTCTCCCTGATTTTCCGGTCGGCGCGCAACATGGCCATCGCCAACCTCGTCATGTCTGAAACATTGTCAAAATTCACGGGAGGTGTAAACCAACCTTTGTTTTGCAGACGCGCCTCTGGCTGCAAGACAGCCGCAGTCCGTCCGCTGTTCAAGTGGTCTGCGCTATGACTGTCTTGCGTCTGCAAAGGCGCGATCCTGACGCTGGCCGATCCCACCGACATGATCGCGCATATCGAGGGCGGGATGACGCGCGCGATGGACACTGACCTCGCGAATCCACGCAACCCGCCCGAGCGGCAGAACGCCAGGCTGCGCACCACGTCACCACGCTCATGCTCAAAAGCGGGAACCGGTCTTGAGCTGTTTGAACATGCGCCATCAACACGTTGAAGCGGGTCGTGAGACCGCGAACGAACGCGGGCGCGCTCCGGTTTCAGATCACGCTCTCAGTGGCAATCAACGGGTGTTTGGGAAAAGTGCAGGCTTCTGTTGCCAGGTGCCTGCGAACCCCGCCTTACGCTGCTAGGCGCAAGGGCTTAAGTTTCGGTTTGGTTACTGCTTACGCAGCAACGGCCACCGGAGCACGGTTGTCATTTGCAACTGTACATTTTGGACCGATAACGGTGGTACCTCACCGGGACAAAGCTAACCCCTTTAGACGTTCGTCGATCCTGTTTCGGCCCCATGATCCCCAAATGAGGGATGTTTGGTGGAGTCGCCGGGTACCGCCCCCGGGTCCGATCCGCTTATTACGAGCGCGTTTATGTCCATAGCCCCCGTTGCCGGGAACACCGTGAATATAGGGGCTTCGCGCGGGTTTGGCTAGAGGCAGCGCGGCAAAATCGTGCGACCGTCATCCCCGCGTCCCCCGTCACCGCCGCCGCGAAACCCGCAGCCATATCCCGTCACGCCCGCGCACCGTCAGATGCGCCACCGGCATCGCCGGGCGGCCTGCCACCGGCTCCACCCGGAAGGCCCGCACCAGCATCGCCAGCAGAAGCGGCCCCTCGATCATCGCGAACCCCGCCCCGGTGCAGACGCGCGGCCCCGCCGAAAACGGCATATACGCCCGCCGCAGGCAATCGCGCCCGTTCTCGCCCGCAAAGCGCGCCGGGTCGAAAACGTCGGGATCATTCCACAGCCGCTCGTGCCGGTGCAGGTGCCACGGGCTCAGCACCACCTGCGCGCCGGGGCGCACATCGCGCCCCCGAAACCGCTCCGGGCAGGTGCTCTCGCGCACCATCATCGGCACCGGCGGATAGAGGCGCAGCGTCTCGCGGAACACATCCCGCGCCACCCGCAGCCGCCCCATGTCGGCAAATTCCGGCGCGCGGTCAGCCAACACGGCGCGCGCCTCCGCCGCCACCTTGTCCTGCCACTCGGGGTATAGCGCCAGCAGGTAGAGCGCCCAGGCCAGCGCCGAGGCGCTCGTCTCGTGCCCCGCAAGGAAAAAGATCGCCACCTGATCGACCATCTCCTCGGTGGTAAACCTATCTCCCGTCTCGGGATCGGGCGTCGTCATGATCTTGGTGGCCAGATCGTCGGGCGCGGTCCCCGCCGCGATCTCGTCCATCCGCGCCGCCGTCAGCCCCTCGATCAAGCCCCTGATCCGCCGCGCCGTGGCCCGCGTCTCGCGCCGGTGAAAGCGCGGAAACCAGCGCGGCAGGGGCACGAAGGCGGCGAGGTTCAGCACCGGCTGCGTGCGCTGATGCGCCCGGAACTCCGCGAACACCCGCGCCGCCGTCTCGTTCTCGATGGGCAGGGAAAACAGCGTGCGAAAGATCACGTCCGCCGCCGCGTGGCTCGTCTGTTCCTCGATCTCGACCGGCGCGCCATCCGCGCGGCTTCCCAGCCGCGCCACCGCGCCCTGCCCCGCCGCCACCATCGCCGGGAACGTGTCGCGCAGCCGCCCGCCCTCGAACGCCGGGTCGATGATCCGCCGCTGCCGCTTCCACTCCTCGCCATTGGTCACGAACACCGACCGCCCCAGCAACGGCCGCAGCCCCTCGCTCACCCGCGCCGATTTGGGGAAATCGTCCGGGCGCTCTTTCAGCACCAGATCAACGAGCGCCGGGTCGTTGCACAGGTAAGAGCGAAAGAACGGCGTGCGAAACTCGGCCATCCACGCGCGATAGAGCCGCGCGGGCTGCGCCGACAGGATATCGGCGCGGAAACAGCCGCATGTAGCGCCAGAGCGAGACGCGGTCGGCCCGCGCGGGCGGCTTGGGCGGGATCATGGCGCGACGCTCCGATAGCCCGAGGTCGCCCGCGTGATCCGCGCGGGCGAGGGCGCGCGGCCCTTGAACCGCTCTGCCAACGTTCTTGGCCCCGCCGTGATCGCGAAATAATCATAGTCGCCGGGGCGATCGAACGCGCACAGATACTGGAAATGCAGCCGGAAGAACCGCCAGCGCAACGCGCGCCACCGCGCCGGGCTCAGCGTCTGCGTGAACGCCGCCGAGATGACCAGCGGCCAGCGTTGGCCCTCCGGCGCCACGCCCGACACCGCCACCGGATCGCACAGCGCAAAGGCGCAGCCATCCCCCGGCGCGGTCACATCGAGCCAGAACAGCTCGTCCCGCGCGCTCAGATACGCCAGATCGTCGCGCAGCCGCCATGCCCTCGGCAGGAACGACACCATCGGCACCACCTGCCCGAGGCTCAGAAAGCCCAGCGCCGTCCCCTCAGGCACGCGCCCCCCGCGAATGAGATCGGCCAGCACCGACACCGCCAGATGCGCGCCCGAGGAATGGCCCACCACCAGCACCTCGTCGCAATCGCTCGTCCAGCGCCCCGGCAATGGCATCGCCAAACTCCGCCATCCGCGCCTCGAGCTCCGGCGGGTTGGCCCCCAGCCACCGCGCCGAATACGCGTAATCATGCATCAGGTAATAGGCAAAGAGCTTGCCATCCAGACGCCGGAAGCCTTCCAGCACCACCGGCACCGCCAGCAGCCCGCCCCACGCGGCCCACGGATGCACCAGCGCCAGCCCCCGCCCCACCAGCGACGCGACCGCCAGCGCAATCGCCAACTGCCCCAGCAAAAACCCCACCGGGTAAAGCGCCGCGATCACCGGCCCCTTGCGCAACCGCATCAGGCGAAACAGCGCACCCGAGCCGATATAGACCGCCGCCGTGCGGATCAGTTGCGCATAGGTGGCGAGGATGCCCTGCGCCATGCTGCCCTTGACGATATCCGACCAGCCCAGAACGGTGATCTCCGCCTCGGCCGCCTGCCCCTCGATCTTCGCCGCCACGCCCCAGCCAAAGCGCGCCGTGTCGCCGCCGGGCCGCAGCGTGATCTCGTGGCCGGAAACGGCGGCCTGCGCGGCACTTTCCTTGCGGTAAAGCTCGCGGTAGCGGCGCGGCGGGATCGGGTCATAGCCGGGGATGTAGAACACCCGGCGGCGGCGCACGCGCCCCGTCGCCCGCCCCGTCTCCCGGTCCCGCTCGTCCTCGTTGCGCATAATCGCCCGCGTTCCTGCCTCTGGCGAACAGCCTACAGCGGAAATCCGGCGAGCTTAAGGCCCGCGCACGCCCCGGACGGCCAATTTCCGTCACCGTTGACAGGGCCTTGACGCCGGGCAGCGGCGGTTTCACTCTAGCACTGTTTTCGCAGCACCCCGGAAAAAGAGGCCCCGTTTGAGCACCCAGCTTGCCGATACCGTCGCGCTCCTGCGCGAGCTTGTCGCCTTCCCCACCATCTCCGAGGTGAGCAACCTCGACATGATCGCGTATCTCGGCCACCGGCTCGAATCCTGCGGCGCGCGGGTCGATATTTTCCACGACGAGATCGGCCACAAGGCCAACCTGTTTGCCACCATCGGCCCGGATTGCGACGGCGGCATCGTGCTGTCGGGGCATTCCGACGTGGTGCCGGTGGCCGAACAGGACTGGGCCTCCGACCCGTTCGATCTGATCGAGCATGACGGCCACCTCTACGGGCGCGGCACCTGCGACATGAAGGGCTTCATCGCCACCGCCGTGTCGATGGCCCCGCTTCTGGCGGAACGCGCCACCACCCGCCCGTTGCATTTCGCCTTCACCTATGACGAGGAGGTCGGCTGCCTCGGCGGGCAGGCCCTGATCGAGAGCCTGCGCGCCCGCGATATCCGCCCCGGCGTGGCGATCATCGGCGAGCCGACGATGATGCGCGTGATCGAGGGGCACAAGGGCTGCTACGAATACACCACCCGGTTCAGCGGCCTCGCCGGGCACGGCTCGGCCCCGTCGCGCGGGGTGAACGCGGTGGAATACGCGGTGCGCTACGTCAACCGCCTTCTGGAACTCAAGGAGGCGCTGCGCGCCCGCGCCCCCGCAGGGAGCCGGTTCGACCCGCCCTGGACCACGATCAACACCGGCTCGATCTCGGGCGGCGTCGCGCATAACGTCATCGCCTCCAACGCCACCATCGAATGGGAAATGCGTCCCGTTCAGGCCACCGACGCCCGCTTCGTCAAGGAGGATCTGCGGCGCTACTGCGAAGACATGCTGCTGCCCCGGATGCGCGAGATTCACCCCGGGGCCGACATCACCACCGAGGTGGTGGGCGAGGTCGACGGGCTGGAACCCGCCGCCCTCAACGAGGCGCGCGACATCGTGATGGAGTTGACCGGGACGGACATGGCCGAGCTTGTCCCCTTCGGCACCGAGGCGGGGCTGTTTCAGGCCTACGGCACCTCGGCGGTGGTCTGCGGCCCCGGCTCCATCGAGCAGGCCCACAAGCCCGACGAATACATCTCGCTCGACCAGGTGCAGCATTGCATCGACATGCTCTGGCGGCTGGGCGACAAGCTCGACGGCCGATCGCAATCCCCGCAATAACCGAACGCACCGCGCGCTGGCTTCCGCGAACCTCCCGGTTCATCGCCTGAACCGCGCGGTTCGCGCGTCACACCCGCCGGAAGGTCAGGTAATGCGGCACGCGGCCCTCGCGCAGCGCCTTTTTCTCGTAACGTGTTGAAATCCAGTCATTCCACGGGTTGCGCCAGTCTTCGGGCCGCTCTGCCAGCCACTCGAACCCGAAACGCGGAACCTCTTCGAGAGTCTGGCGCACATAATCCGGGATATCCGTCGCCACCCGAAATAGCGCCTTTCTTCAGGCACTTGGAGAGCGGTCTTAA
Source organism: Roseovarius sp. (assembly GCA_034521935.1). GTDB lineage: Bacteria > Pseudomonadota > Alphaproteobacteria > Rhodobacterales > Rhodobacteraceae > Roseovarius. Next base: position 310,083 of record JAXHLV010000006.1, on the reverse strand, counting down.
ATGCTCTTCGGTGACGAAACGGCGCTTGTGATGGCGCTTTTTCGGCCACGGATCGGGGTAGAGCAGGAACGCCCGCGAGATCGACCCTTCCGGCAACACATCGAACATGTTGCGGACATCACCGGGATACACCGCTACATTTTGTGTTTTCGCAGCGCGGATTTTGCCCAGCAGCATGGCCACGCCATTGATATACGGCTCGCACCCGATGATCCCGACATGCGGGGTCTGCACTGCCTGATGCACCATGTGCTCGCCGCCCCCGAACCCGATCTCGAGCCAGACCTCACGATTCCCGAAATACTCTTTCAGATCAATGGGTTTTCGGTCGGGGTTCACGTCCCGATCCACGGCTCCGGGCGACAGGCGGCCAAGGTCCTCGTCCAGCCACGCCTCTTGGTTGCGGCGCAGCGCCTTGCCCTTGATCCGCCCGTGAAAATTGCGCCAGGGCGCGCCTTGCGGGTGTTTTCCAGCCGTCATATTACCTCATGTGACACTTGAAGAATGCGCCACAATGCCTTGTTCAGACTGTTTTTTTAAACGCCTCAACAAGGTCCGTGCGCTCCCAGGAAAAGCCGCCATCGGCCTCCGGCGCACGTCCGAAATGCCCGTAGGCTGCGGTGCGCGCATAGATCGGGCGGGTGAGCTCCAGGTGTTCGCGAATGCCCCGCGGGCGCAGGTCCATGATCTTGGGAATGGCATTTTCTATTTCGGATTCATGCACTTGGCTGGTGCCATGCGTATCCACGTAGATCGACAGCGGCTTGGCCACCCCGATCGCATAACTCAGTTGCAGCGTGCATTTCCGTGCCAGCCCCGCGGCGACGATGTTCTTGGCAAGGTAGCGCGCCGCGTAAGCCGCTGATCTGTCTACCTTTGTCGGGTCCTTACCCGAAAACGCGCCGCCCCCGTGCGGGGCCGCACCGCCATAGGTATCGACGATGATCTTGCGCCCCGTCAGCCCCGCATCGCCGTCCGGTCCGCCGATGACAAAGGTGCCGGTGGGGTTCACGTGCCATTCGGTATTGTCCGTAAGCCATTGTTTTGGAACAACTTCCCGAATATATGGTTCAACGATGGCGCGGATGTCATCGCTCGTCTGTGCCTCGTCTGTGTGCTGCGTCGACAGCACAAGCTGCGTCACCTCGACCGGTACGCCATTCTCGTAGCGCAGTGTCACCTGCGATTTGGCATCGGGGCCTAAGGTCTTCTCTTTGCCCGATTTTCTCACATCTGCCAGCCGCTTGAGGATCGCGTGGGCATAGAGGATCGGGGCCGGCATCAGCTCCGGCGTCTCGTCCACCGCATAGCCGAACATGATCCCCTGATCGCCCGCGCCGTCGCGGTCCACCCCTTGCGCGATATGCGCCGACTGAGCATGAAGCATGTTGTATAACTGCAAGGTATTCCAGTGAAATTCCTTCTGCTCGTAGCCGATATCGCGCACGCAGTCGCGCACGATCCCGTCGATCCGCCCCATGAATTCCGCCAGCCGCGACTTGTCCGACAACCCGACTTCGCCGCCGACCACCACGCAGTTGGTGGTGGCGAATGTCTCGCAGGCTACCCGCGCATTGGCCTCTTCGCTCAGAAACGCGTCGAGGATCGCATCCGAAATGCGGTCGCAGACCTTGTCGGGATGCCCCTCCGACACGGACTCGGAGGTGAAGATATAGTTCTGTCGGGACATGAAAGCGCTCCATTTGGTACATCCGTCACGCCAGGAAGCCGTTGTGACGGGATTGACAGTGGGTAAGCCCGCAAGCCCCCTGCGTCAATCGCTAAATGCGCCGCGCACGCCGCCTGTTGCGCCATAACGACAGCGCCAGAAGCACCGCGAAGAGCACCAGCATCGGCGCATCCCCGAGCCGCGCATAGACCGTCGCGGGCAAGGGCGGCGGCAGCGGCGCATCGCGCCACCCCGCCTCGCCCAGCGGGATCTGCGCGGTCACGCGCCCGGTGGCGTCGATCATCGCCGACACGCCGGTATTGGCCACCCGGATCATCGGCAGCCCCATCTCGGCGCTGCGCAGCCGCGCTTGCGCAAGATGTTGATAAGGACCGGAAATCTTGCCGAACCAGGCGTCGTTGGTGATGAGCAAAAGGAAATCGGGGCGGCCCGGTGCCGCCCGCAGATCGCGCGCGAAAACCCCCTCGTAGCAGATAAGCGGCAGCGCCCGGCCAAGCCCCGCGATCTCCACCAGCCGCGCCCCCGGTCCGGCCGAATACCCCTGCCCCGCGTTCGACGCAAGCCCGTAGATGCCGACCCGCGCCAGCAGGTCACCGAACGGCATGTATTCGCCAAAGGGCACGAGGTGATGCTTGTCATAAACCGCCGTCACGGCTCCCCCCGCCTCGACCACGGCGAGCGAGTTGTAGATGCGCGGCCCCTCCGTGCGCTGAATGCCCAGCACCACCGGCACCCCGCGCGCCGCCCCCGAGATCGCCTCGAGTGTCGGCCCGGCACGCTCCAGCAGCACCGGCACCGCCGTCTCCGGCCACACCACGAGATCGGGCGGCACATCCCCCGCCGCCGAAAAGGCGCGCTGACGGTCGTAGAAGACCTGCACCTTGTCGGGGTCCCATTTCTCGTGTTGCGGCGCGTTTGGCTGGATAAGGCGCACCACCGGGGCCCCGGGCGCGGCGGCCCCCTCCGGCGTGAGTGCCGCGCCCAGAGGCCAGAGCGCCGCCATCGCCAAAAGCGCCACCGTCCCACCGATGCGATGCCCTGCCGCAGCATGCCAAAGCGCCACCGCCGCCGCCAGCACCAGAACCAGCAGCCCCGGCGCACCAAGGTATGACGTCCAGTGCAGCAGCGGCGTGTCGATCAACACATGCCCCGGCTGCGCCCAGGGAAAGCCGGTGAAGAACCGGTCGCGCGCGGCCTCGGCCAGCCCCAGCCCGGCGACAAGGGCCACAGGTCCGCCGCCCGCCGCGCGCGCCAGCGCCAGCGCCGCCCCCCAGAAGAGCGCCAAGCCGCCCGCCAGCCCCACGAGCGCGAAGGGAGCCATCCAGCCGTGTCGCGCGACATCGACCATGAACGGGTCGGTGATCCAGTGCAGCGCCAGCAGGAAATGCCCGCATCCCACGCCCCAGCCAAGCCACGCCGCCGCGCGCCAGCCATCCGCCTGCCGGTAAAGCCCGTAGACCAGCGCCAGCGCCACCACGGTCAGCGGCCACAGCCCCCAGGGGGCTTGCCCCAGCGCCGCCATGGCACCAAGTGCCAGCACCATCGCCACCCGCGCGGGCCACCCCAGGCGGGCAAGCCGCGCGGGCACTGCGTCACTCACCGGCAAGTCCGGGAACGCGCACGCGCACCCGCTTGATCCGGCGCGGATCGGCCTCGACCACCTCGAGGCTCGCGCCGGTGGGATGCTCGATCACCTCGCCGCGCGCGGGCACCCGCCCAAGCAGCATGAAGACCAGCCCGCCCAGCGTGTCGATCTCTTCCTCGTCCACCTCGTCGGTCTCGGTGAGCGACAGGCCGATCTCGGCCTCGAACTCATCGAGCGGCGTGCGCGCGACGGCAAGGTAGCATCCCGGCGCCTCCTTTTGCCAATAGGCATCATCGTCGGTGTCGTGCTCATCCTCGATTTCGCCCACGACCTGTTCGATCAGGTCCTCGATGGTCACCAGCCCGTCGACGCCACCATATTCGTCGATCACCAGCGCCATGTGCCGCCGCTCGGCCTGCATCTTCTGCATCAGGACGCCGATGGGCATCGACGGCGGCACATAGAGCAACGGGCGCAGCATGGAGTGGATGTCGAGCCGCGTGCCCTTGCCGTTGAAGCCATGCTTGAGCGCGAAATCCTTGAGGTGGATCATGCCGAGGGGCGTGTCGAGCGTGCCCTCGAAGACCGGCAGGCGCGACATGCCGCTCTCGCGAAACACCTGCACGAGATCGGTGAGGGTGATATCCACCGGGACGGCGACGATCTCGGCGGTGGGGATGGCCACGTCCTCGACCGTGACATGGCGCAACCGGTCGACGCCGAAAACCGCCGCGCCCGTGTCGCCAGGGGCCGCGTCGCTCGCGTCTTCCTCGTCATGTGGGTTGAAAATGCCGATGACCCGGCGAAAGAACCCGCCCGTCTCGTCGCTTTCTGTTCGATCCTCGGGCTGCGCGCTCCGCGCCGCGCCAGGTGATCCCTCTATGCTCTCGTCCATCCGTCCCGTCTCAGGTGGTGGGGCCAGCGTGCCCCGCTTATTCATGTATATGGGTCAGGAACCCCCAGCTTGCCAAGTATCCCGATCTCGGTTGTCTCCATGAGCGTGGCATCCGGGTCACGGATGTGATCAAAGCCCAGAAGGTGCAGCACCGCGTGAACGATCAAATGCGTGACGTGATCGGCCAGCGGACGCCCCCCCTCGGTGGCCTCGCGGGTGCAGGTCTCCCAGGCGATGGCGATATCGCCCAGACACGCCTCATCCCCGTCGGGCAAGGGCGGCGAGGGGGTGGCCCCGGCCACCTCGGGCGCAAGATGCCCGGCGGGCCAGCTCAGCACGTTGGTGGCGGCGGGCTTGCCACGGAAATCGGTATTGAGCGCCGCGATGCGCGAATCGTCGCAGGCCAGCAGGCTGATCTCCCATACCTCGGGATCGAGCCCGAGATGGGCGAGAGCGGCCTGTGCCGCGCGCGACGCCAGCGCCTCCAGCCCCGCCGCCTGCCAGCGCGCGTCCTCGACGATCACTTCCACCGGCATGGCTCAGCCATCCGCCTCGTAGGCCTCGATGATCGCCGCCACGAGCGGATGGCGCACCACGTCCTTCGCCGTGAAATAATTGAACGATATCTGCGGTATGCGCGCCAGAAGACGCTCGGCATCCGACAGCCCCGAGGGCACGCCGCGCGGCAGGTCGATCTGCGTGCGGTCGCCGGTGATGACCATGCGCGAGCCCTCGCCCAAACGGGTGAGAAACATCTTCATCTGCATGGATGTCGCATTCTGCGCCTCGTCGAGCACGACGAAGGCATTGGCGAGCGTGCGGCCCCGCATGAATGCCAGCGGTGCGATCTCGATGCGCTTTTCCTCGATCAGCTTGGCAAGTTGCTTGCCCGGCAGGAAATCGTTCAGAGCGTCGTAAAGCGGCTGCATGTAAGGATCGACCTTGTCCTTCATGTCGCCGGGCAGGTAGCCGAGCTTCTCGCCCGCCTCGACCGCCGGGCGCGCGAGGATGATCCGGTCGACATGGCCTTCGATGAACATGTTCACCCCGACCGCGACCGCCAGATAGGTCTTGCCGGTGCCCGCAGGCCCGATGCCAAAGGCCAATTCGTGCCCAAAGAGCGATTTCACATACGCTTTCTGCGCGTCGGTGCGCGGCTCCACCAGTTTTTTACGGGTGCGGATCTCGACCGTGCCGCCCTTGAACATCTCGAGTTGATCGCCATCGAGACCGCCAGGGACATCCGTTTCGGACCCCATGCGCAACTCGCGGTCCACGTCGGCGAACTCCACCTGCTTGCCACCCTCGAGCCGGGCATAAAGCGCGTGAAGCACACCCGCCGCGTCGGCGGTCGGCACCTCGTCGCCGATCACCGCCAGCAGGTTGCCGCGCCGCACGATCTGCACGCCAAGCGCGCGCTCGATCTCGGCAAGGTTGCGGTCGTATTCGCCGCACAGGTCGATGAGCAGCTTGTTGTCGGGAAATTCGATCGCCGTCTCAACGAGCGAATCGGGGGCGGGGGGCGGTGCGGTGTTACCCAAGCAGGTCTCCGAAGGTCAAAGGTTCGCACTGAGCCTGCCAAGATGTGCCGCCGGACGCAAGCGCCAACAGCGCGAAAGGCGCAGAGCCGCCCGGCCCCGCGCCCTTTTTTCAGTCTGGTCCCGTCACGTTCAGAGAACGTCGGGAATGCGGCTTCCGTCCTTGAACGGCCCGGTCGCCACCGTAGGCGGTGCCACGCCCGAGCAGACCGGCTTGCCGAACTTGTCGAGCCGCTGCGAGAGATAGCCCTCGACCCCGTCGTCGATGATCCAGTGGTCGCAGCCGTTGGGATCGACCCATATACCTGCCTGCAATTGGCTGAGGTGTTTCTTGTCGGTGCCCCGGTCGCGCGATTTGTCGGGCCCCACGGTGCCGTGGCCCCCCTCGCAGGCCGCCAGCAGGCCGATCACCGGCAGGACGATTGCGATCTTGAAATATGCCATGTCAAATCCCCTCAGCGCCAGCACATGATTTCGACACGGCGGTTCTGCGCCATGCCGGCCGCAGTATTGTTCGACGCCTTGGGCATCCGCTCGCCATAGCCCCGCACGTCCGAGATGCGTGCCCCCATGCTGCGCGCTACCGACGCGACCGCGGTGGCGCGTCGGTAGGACAGGCTCATGTTGTATTCGTCCGAGGCGCGGCTGTCGGTGTGGCCGACGATGGTGTAGGATACCGCCCCCGCGCTGCGAAAGAACTCATGCAGGCGCTGCTTTCCTGCATGGCTGATCCGCGCGCTGTCGGTCGCGAAAAGCTGATCGGTGTTGACCACGCCGCACAGGTTGACCTCGCGGCAAACAGGAATGCCCTGTCGGCTGACATGCGGGCTCATATAGCCTTCGGCCCCGTCATCCATGACCCAGTGCTCACAGCCGTCCGGGTCCACCCAGATCGTCGGGATGTAGCGTTCCCCCACAACCGTGCGCTGCCCCTGCTGCGCGCTTGCCGCGCCGGCCACGACCGAAACGGCGAGCGCCGCCATCGCGGCCCCTCCCGCGATCCGGCGCAGCATATCCGATGCCATGCTCACCAATGTCCCAATCCCCCGTTGCCAAACTCGCGCGCCTGACCTGCGCGCAATCTGTTCAATGTATTTGGAGTTTAACGGTTTTTATTCCGATGTGAAGCAAATTTGACGCGGATATTGTGGCGTGGCGGGAAACAATCGCTATCGCGCCACAGTCTCGCCACAATCGCCGGGCCGTGTGACGACGCGTCCGGCCAGCGAGTTGGCCCCGCTCTCCACGATCTCCACCTGCGCCAGATCGCCCGCAGCACGGCCCGGCTCGCTCACATGCACCGCGTGCAGGTGGTCGGACTTGCCCACCATCTGCCCCGGCATCCGCCCCGGCTTCTCAAAAAGCACGCCCACCGTGCGGCCCACCATCGCGTCCTGCACCGCGCGCTGTTGCCGGGTGATCAGCTCCTGCAGCCGCTGGAGGCGCTCTGCCTTGACCTCTTCGGCCACCTGCGGGCGCTCGGCGGCGGGGGTGCCGGGGCGGGTGGAATACTTGAACGAGAACGCCTGCCCGTAGCCCACCGCCTCGATCAGGTCGAGCGTAGCGCCTGGAAATCGTCCTCGGTCTCCTCGGGAAAACCGGTGATGAAATCGCCCGAGATCAGGATATCGGGCCGCGCCGCGCGGATCCGCTGGATCAGGCGCAGATAGCCCTCGGCGGTGTGGCGGCGGTTCATCCGCTTGAGGATGCGGTCAGAGCCGGACTGCACCGGCAGGTGCAGGTAGGGCATCAGCTTGGGGCAGTCCCCGTGCGCCGCGATCAGGTCGTCGGTCATGTCGTTGGGGTGGCTGGTGGTAAAGCGGATCCGCTCCAGCCCGTCGATGTCGTTGAGCGCCCAGATGAGCCGCGCGAGGCTCCAGTCGCCCCCGGCCCCGCGCCGTGATAGGCGTTGACGTTCTGGCCCAGCAGGGTGATCTCGCGCACGCCGCGTTCCACCAGGTCGCGCGCCTCCTCCAGCACGCGCGCGGCGGGACGGCTCGCCTCGGCCCCGCGGGTATAGGGCACCACGCAGAAGGCGCAGAACTTGTCGCAGCCCTCCTGCACGGTCAGGAACGCGGTCGGGCCGCGTTTCGCCTTGGGCCGGTGGCGCAGCGTGTCGAACTTGTCATCGAGCGGGAAATCGGTGTCGAGAGCCTTGCCACCCTCGCGCACCCGCGCCTCCATCTGCGGCAGCCGGTGATAGCTCTGCGGCCCCACCACCAGATCCACCAGCGGCTGACGGCGCATGATCTCCTCGCCTTCGGCCTGCGCCACGCAACCCGCCACGCCGATCTTCAGATCGGGCTTGTCGGCCTTCAGCGCCGCGCAACCGGCCCAGCTCGGAATAGACCTTCTCGGCGGCCTTCTCGCGGATATGGCAGGTGTTGAGCAGGATCATGTCGGCTTCGGCCGCATCATCGGTGGTGACATAGCCCGCCCCGCCCATCGCCTCGGCCATGCGCTCGCTGTCATAAACGTTCATCTGACAGCCATAGGTGCGGATGTAGAGCTTTTTGGGATCGGCCATGCGCCCGGCTCCTGCCTGAGAAATCACCCCCGGCTCCTACATCAGGGCAAGCCCCTCTTGCAATGCCTGGCCGTTTTGCCGACTCTGTGGAAAACAGGCAGGATCGACGCATGACGGCACCCACGCTCACGGAGTTTCTCGCGCGGCCCGGCGCGGCGCTTGCCAAGGGGCCGCTCGCGATGATCTTCGCCGAGGACGAGATCGAAATTTCATCGACCTTGCGCCACCATCTCGACCTCGGGTTCAAGTCGATCCTGTTCTTCGCGCCCGACGCCTTCGCCGCCGCGCCGGACGTCATGGACGAGCCGACGGTCCACCGTATCCGTTTTGATGCGCCCGGCGGCGACGATCCGGTCGCCGCCGTCAATGCCGTGGCCGCCGCAGCACCAGGGCTTTGGATGTATTACTGCTACAACGCCGAATACCTGTTCTACCCGTTCTGCGAGACGCGCAGCATCGGCGAGTTGCTCGCGTTTCACACCGAGGAACGGCGTGACGCGATGCTGACTTACGTGATCGACCTTTACGCCCCGGATCTTTCACGCCACCCGCAAGCCGTGTCGCTCGAGGAGGCGCAGCTTGACCGCTCGGGCTATTACGCGCTCGGGCGGCCGGACCCGGACAATCACAACCACCCGCGCGAGCGGCAGCTCGATTTCTTCGGCGGGCTGCGCTGGCGGTTCGAGGAGCATATCCCCGCGACCCGCCGCAAGATCGACCGGATCGCGCTGTTTCGCGCGCAGCCGGGCGTCACGCTGCGGGCCGATCACACTTTCTCGGACGAGGAATACAACACCTATGCCTGCCCGTGGCACAACAACCTGACCGCGGCCATCGCGTCATTTCGCACCGCCAAGGCGCTCAAGCGCAACCCCGGCTCGACCTTCGACATCCCGAGTTTCACCTCGCACAATTCCGTGCCTTTCGAGTGGCACTCGCGCCAGTTGCTCGACCTCGGGCTGATGGAGCCGGGTCAGTGGTTCTAGAGTATGTTGCTCAAAAGCGGGAACCGGTTTTGAGTTCCTCGAACAGGCGACATCATTAAGTTGGAGCGTGTTGCGTGAATGCGAATGAACGCGACACGCTTGTCTTATGCTGAACCCGGCTCTTATGCGAAGAAAGAGCCAGCGCGCGCCACACGTCCTGCCGAGGCCACGGGGGGCAGCGCCTGCCTGCCCCCGGCAGGCGCTTCAGACGTTTTGGCTTGGGGCGACGGTGCGCGATGCTTGATGGCAGTGCCGGTGGGTCCGTCACGCCAGAGCGCCCGCTCAGGCAAACGCTGCCGGTCATTGCCTTCTGTTGGCGCTTTCGAGAGAGATCGTCCGGTCGGGCCGGACGATGACGGGAGGGGCGGGTGTGGCCTCAGGGCATGAGGGGCGCGCGGCCCGTATCGGTCAGGAGCCAGCAGTCGCGGCCCTCGAACACCGCCGCCCAGAGGGGGCGGCCGTAGCCTGCGCCGCCGTCGAGGCCGATGCGTGGACCGAAATGGGTGGGGTGATCGAGCACCGTGTGGCCGTGGACCACCAGCCACGGGTGCGGGCCGGGGTGATCGAGAAAGCCCGCGCGTATCCACATGAGGTCATCGCGGTCCTGCCGGTCGAGCGGCAGGCCGGGGCGGATGCCGGCATGGACGAACAGCAGCGGCCCGGCCTCGGACCACAGCGGCAGGGTGGCGAGCCAGTCGCGATGCGCCTGCGGCACAATTATGCGGGCCTCAACGAGGGCGGTGTCCGGGTCGGGCGTGGTGATGCCGTAGGAGGCGAGCGTCGTGTCGCCGCCGAGGCGGGGATGGAGCCACGCGAGGCCGGAGGCGACGCGCGGCGAGTGCAGCGTGCCTTGGTCGAGGAAATCGAGAAACATCTGGTCGTGATTGCCGCGCAGCACGGTCCAGGGGCGGCCCTCGGCCTGCCCCGTCATCAGCCGCTCGATCACCGCGCGGCTGTCGGGGCCGCGATCCACGAGGTCGCCGAGGAAGACGATTTGCGCGTCGCGCCCGCCGTCATGGGCGACACGGTCGAGCGCCTCGTCAAGCAGCGCGTCCTGCCCGTGGATGTCGGGGATGGCGTAGATCGGATCGGTCATGGACGCATGTAGAGCGCGGGAGGCTTGGGATGTCCAGTGCGGACAACTCCGGCCCCGCTGTCAAGTGCCGGACAGCGGGGGGCGTTGACGCGGAGGCGGAGGCGGAGGCAGCTTTGTGCGCCTCCGCCGGGGAGGACTCAAGCCACCGCGATCTGTTTTCTCGGGTCGAAGAAGGGTTTTTCCACCACCGTGGCCTGCGCAGGCCCCGCCTGAGTATGCACCTGCACCTCCGTCCCAAGCTCGGCATGGTCGATCCCGACCATCGCCAGCGCGATGTTCTGATCGAGCCGGGGCGAGTAGACCGCCGAGGTGACCTTGCCTACCGTCTCTCCCGCGTGGCCCACCGGCCAGAACCAGGTATTCGGCCCCGAAAGCGGCGCGCCGCCGAGGCGCAGGCCGACCTGCTTGCGCGTCACGCCGTTGTCGCGGATGCGGCGCAGAGCGAACTTGCCGATGAAATCGGCCTCCATGTCCACGTTGACCAGCCGGTCGAGGCCCAGCTCATAGGGGTTGGTGTGGATATCGGCATCGGCGTGATAGCTGAGCATTCCGCCCTCGACGCGGCGGACGGTCGAGGTGTGGCCCGGTTTGAGGCCAAAGGGCAGGCCCGCCGTCATGATCCGCTCCCACAGGGCATCGCCCCAGTCGCCGTCGCGCAGGTAGATCTCGTAGCCCAGCTCGCTCGACCAGCCGGTGCGCGACACGATGAGCGGAATACCGTCAAGCTCGATCTCGCGCAGCCAGTAATAGCGCAGGTCCATGATCTCGTCGCCGAAGAGCGCGCGCATGATCTCGCCCGATTTGGGCCCCTGCAATTGCAGCGGCGACACGTCCGGCTCGGTGATGGTCACGTCCATGCCGGAATGCACCGCCACGCCTTGCGCCCAGAGCAGGATGTCGCTGTCGGCAAGGGACAGCCAGAAATGGTTTTCGCCCAGCCGCAGGCAGATCGGATCGTTGAGAAGGCCGCCCTCGGCATTGGTGATGAGCACGTATTTGCACTGACCCACCGCCATCGACGACAGGTCGCGCGCCGTCAGCATCTGGGTAAAGCGCGCGGCGTCCGGTCCGGTGATCTCCACCTGTCGCTCGACGGCCACGTCGCACAGGATCGCATCGTTCACGAGATTCCAGAAATTCTGCTCGGGATCGCCGAAGTCGCGGGGAATGTACATGTGGTTGTAGACCGAAAAGCCCTGCGCCCCCCACCGCACGGTTGCGTCGAAATACGGTGATTTGCGTATCTGCGTGCCGAACCCGAAATCCGTCGATTGCGCCATGTCATTCGCCTCCCTTGTCGATCCGCGGCGCATTGGCCGCGCGATGTGTCAATGAACGGGTTGTAACTCTCTGTGGCGCTCGGTCTGGTCCGAATACACGCCGCCCGAAGTTTGTGCAGACTGTTTTTTAATCAGGATCAGCCCGTATGGGCGCGAAAGGTCGCATGCGGCCCCGGCACGGGGCGACTCAGGGCGCGCCTTCGGATCGCTTGCTCGCAGGCACCGCGCAGAGTTTCGCGAGGTCCGGTGGCGTGCGCTTGATGGTGCGGGTGGTGAAATAGGTCATGTAGCGGTCGATCCCGAGGTTCGAATCCAGCAGCCCGGCCATCAGCGCCTCGAACGCGGCGACGCTGCGGACATAAACGGTCATGATGTAATCCATGCCGCCCCCGGTGGCGACGCAGTCGGTGATCTCGTCAAGTTTGGCGATATGCGCCTCGAACCGGTCGAAATCCGCCCGGTGGTGATGCGTCAGCGAAACGGTCACGATCACGCGGGTGAAATCGGCGATCCGCTCGAGCGCGATCTCCGCCCCGTAGCCCCGGATCAGCCCGGCCGCCTTGAGCTTGTCGAGCCGCGCCCAGCACGGGCTTGGCGACAGGTTCACGATCTCTGCGAGGCGCGTCTTGCTCAGTTGACCGTGCCGCTGCACGGCCCCGAGAATACGGATATCAATCGCGTCGAGACCGTTTCTTTTCATCGACGTGCCTTATTGCCCAATCCTGTCCTTGGGGATTGACTGCGCGTGGCAGCCATCCGCCCTCCTCATCTTAACGAGCGAATTAGCAGACCGTCGGCATTTTTCGACCGCTTTTTGTCGGAACACGTCTCCGACCGCCCGCGCACCCCCCGATGATCCGGGGCGCGACGTGGTCAGAGGCGGTCGGTGCGGCGCGGATCAGCGGTGGCGCGCTACGATCAAACCGGGTCTTTCCGGACCGGCACCATGAGCACGGGGCGGCGGGCGACTTCGCAAAGATTGGCGGCGGTCGAGCCGATGGCCATGCTCTGCACCCAGCCTTGCCCGTGCTTGCCGACGACGATCAGATCGGCGTCGCGGTCGGCAGCGGCCCTCGCGATTTCCTCGGAGGGTTTGCCGGTTTCCAGATGAACCTCGGCCTTGCCACCGGCGGCGATGACCTCATGCGCGATATTGTCGAGCGCGGCGCGTGCCATCACCGGCCAGCGCGCATAGCGGGCCGCCTCGTCCGGGTTGATGACATGCAGCAGATCGACGATGCCCGCATGCGGCGCAAGCCTGGCCGCCGCCGTTTCCGCAGCCTGCGCCTGCGGCGAGAAATCCGTGGCCAGCAGAAGCCGCCGCAGCCCCGCGTGGCATGTGCGCTCGCAGGCGTCCTCACCGTCCTTGCTGGTCGCCTCGATCCATTCCAGACGCACTGGCAGTGTGCTCAGCCGGAGCACCTCGCGCGCGACCGAGCCCAGAAACAGCCCGCGGATCATGTTCTGCCCGCGCGAGCCGATCACGATCAGGTCGGCACTGTGCTCAGCGGCGGCGGCGAGGATATCCTTGGCCACCTCGCCAGCGGCGCGGATGTCGATCTCGACCTCGATCCCGGCCTCGCGCAGGGCCGAAGCCCGCCCCGAGAGCCATTCGCTCAGCGCGTCCTCGTGGCCAAGCCCGGATCCCTGGCCGTAGCCGACCTTCGCGACATGGATGAGCACGACCCGCGCCACGCCCATGTCGCGCAGATCGGTCAGGCAGTCGAGCAGCGGGCCCTGGGCCGCCGAATAATCAAGGGCGATCAATGCGGTGCGATACATCAGTTCTGTTCCTTTGTTCTGGGTGCGCGGATCGCGGTTTCCTCGTCGGGGAACCAGTGCGTGGTGCGGTTGGCGAACCAGACCAGCGACAGCATCACCGGCACCTCCACGAGCACGCCCACCACGGTCACCAGCGCGGCGATGGAATTGAGGCCGAAGAGGCCGATGGCCACGGCCACCGCCAGCTCGAAGAAGTTCGAGGTGCCGATCATCGCGCAGGGGGCGGCCACCTTGTGCGGCACGCGCCACGCCTTGGCCGCCCAATAGGCAATCGCGAAGATGCCGTAGGACTGGATCAAAAGCGGGATCGCGATCATCACGATCACCAGCGGCTTGGTCAGGATCACCTCGCCCTGGAACCCGAACAAGAGCACCACCGTGGCCAGCAGCCCCAGCACCGAAAGCGGTTTCACGCGTCCGGTGAAAGCCCCCACCGCCGCCTCGGCCTCTGCCCGGTTGGCGGCGCGGCGCGTCATCATCACGCGCGTGATGATCCCGGCGATGAGCGGGATCACCACGTAGAGCCCGACCGACAGCACCAGCGTCTCCCACGGCACGGTGATGTCCGTGACGCCCAGCAGCAGCGCCACGATGGGCGCGTAGGCAAAGACCATGATCGCGTCGTTCAGCGACACCTGCGCCAGCGTGTAGTTCGGATCGCCCTTGGTGAGCGTCGACCACACGAACACCATCGCCGTGCAGGGCGCGGCCCCCAAGAGGATCATGCCCGCGATATACTGCCCGGCGGTGCCCGGCTCGATGAAGGGCGCGAAGATCAGCTCGAAGAACAGCAGGCCAAGGGCGGCCATCGTGAACGGCTTGATCAGCCAGTTGACGACCAGCGTGATCACCAGCCCCTTGGGCCGTTCATGGATGCGCGCGAGCGACGAGAAATCCACCGCCACCATCATCGGGTAGACCATGAACCAGATCAGCACCGCGACCACGAAATTGACCGAGCCGTATTCGAGGCTGGCGAGGAAATTCACGAGGGCCGGTGCGACCTGGCCGAGGCCGAGACCGGCGAGGATCGCCAGCGCGACCCAGACCGAGAGATAACGTTCGAATGCGGGCATGGTGGGTCTGTCCTTTCAAAGTCAGGCGAGGGCGGGGGCGCGACCGCTGAGGGCGCGCAGGCGGTCGGGGCCGGCCGGATCCTGCGCCTGCATTGGCACGACGGCATGGCGCGTGGCAAGGGTATCGCGCACCTGTGCAATCTCGGGGCCTTCGGTCCCGGCGCGCGCGGCGAGGACGGGATGCGTGGTGCCGGTGGCCGCGAGGCTCGCGTTGACCACCCATCCGTAGGGCGTGATCCCGGCGCGCTTGAGGTCCTCCTGAAGCCGCGCCGCCTCGAGCACCGGGGTGGTCTCGGGCAGGGTGACGATGAGGATCTTCGTCTTCTCGGGATCCTGCAATCGCATCATCGGCGTGGTCATGTGGCTGGCCTGTTCGCCCGCATGGCGCAGCACGTCGCGGTGATACGAGCCGGTGGCGTCGAGCAGCAAGAGCGTGTGGCCGGTGGGGGCGGTGTCCATTACCACGAACTTGCGCCCCGCCTCGCGGATCACCTTCGAGAACGCCTGGAACACGGCGATTTCCTCGGTGCAGGGCGAGCGCAGGTCTTCCTCGAGCATGGCGCGGCCCTGCGCGTCGAGGCTCGCGCCCTTGGTGGCGAGGATGTGATCGCGGTAGGCCTGCGTTTCGGCCTCGGGGTCGATGCGGCTCACGGTGAGCCCCGGCACATCACCCGCCAGCGTCTCGGTCAGGTGCGCGGCGGGGTCGGTGGTGGTCAGCAGCACCTCGTGCCCGCGCGCGGCCAGGTCCACGGCGACGGCGGCGGCGATGGTGGTCTTGCCGACGCCGCCCTTGCCCATCGTCATCACCAGCCCTTTTCCGGGGGCCTCGATCCCGTCCACGAGCGCCGCGAGCGGCGGCAGGTCGGTATCGGTGTGGCGCGGGGCAGCCTTGCTCAATTCAACCGGCGCGGCCATGCGGCGCAGCGCGTCGAGACCGACGAGGTTCTCGGGGCGCAGGGCAAAGCGGCTCTGCGGCAGGGCGGCGAGGTCTGCGCCCATGCCGTCCAGCGCTGCGCGTTCCCGCGCGATCATCGCGCGGGCCAGCGCGTCGCCCATGTCCTGATCCGGCATCATCCCGTTGATCGCCAGATGCTGGTTTTCGATGCCGATCCCGGCCAGCTCGGCGCTCGTGCGCGCGGCCTCCGACAGCGAGGTTGTGCGCGGGCGGGCCACGAGGATCAACCGCGTGCGCGCGGCGTCCGAAAGGCTCTCTACCGCCGCGGCATAGCGCGCGCGCTGCTTTTCCAGCCCCGCCAGCGGGCCGAGGCAGGACGCATCGCCGCCGGTCTCCAGAAAGCCCGACCACGCGCCGGGCAGTTTCAGCATCCGGATGGTGTGGCCGGTGGGGGCGGTGTCGAAAATGATATTGTCATAAGCGCCCGGTCACCGCGTCATCGGTCAGAAGGGCGGTGAACTCGTCGAAGGCCGCAATCTCGGTGGTGCAGGCCCCCGACAGCTGTTCCTCGATGCTGCTGAGCGCGCTTTCCGGCAGCACCCCGCGCATCGGCCCGACGATCCGCTCGCGATACTCCGCCGCCGCGCCTTCGGGGTCGATCTCGAGCGCGTCGAGGCCGGGGACGGTGGTGATTTCGGTGATGCTGTTGCCGATCCGCACGCCGAAGACCTGCCCGACATTGGACGCCGGGTCGGTCGAGACCAGCAGCACGCGGCGGCCCGCATCGGCGAGGGCCACGGCGGTGGCGCAGGCCAGCGAGGTCTTGCCCACCCCGCCCTTGCCGGTGAGAAACACGAATTTCGGCAGATCGTTGAACATCATGGGTCCTCTAAAAGCGGGAGGGGCAGGCCCCTCCTCGAATTACGTCGTGTCAGCAGCAGGCGCCCGGCGCATCCGGCTTGGCGGTGCGCGCGTCCATCTGCGCCACCCCGGCCCAGCCGGCCAGTTCCGCGCGCGACGGGTAGCGCCCGTGGCTAACCAGCGCGCCATCGCGCAGGATCGCGGGCAGGTTTGCCTCGCCGCCCTCCTCCAGCAGCGCCTTGACCTCGGGATTGGCTGCGAATTCGGCGGGCTCCTGCCCCAGGTTGATGCGCCGCACCTGCGCGCCCTGCGCCGTGAGCCAGTCCAGATCGGCGGCGAAATCGACGATATGTTGATCGACGCGCGGGCCGCAAACGCCGGTGGAACAGCACATCGCGGGGTCGTAGACGGTGAGTGTGGTCATTGACGGGACTCCTTCTGATGGGCTGGCTGTTTGCCGCGATCACGCGGGTCCAGGTTGGGTACCGTTTGATATATCGTTAATTCGGGGTATGTCAATATGACGAAATTACCGCATGACAGGTCGCTGCCTGCAGGCTTGCAATGCTCCGACATATCGGACATTAACGAATTATGGAACAGGACCGCGTCATAGAGTGCTTTGCGGCGCTTGCGCAGAGCAGCCGCATGAGCGTGTTTCGCCTGCTCGTGCGCGCGGGACCGAAGGGAATGCGCGTCAGCGACATCGCGCAAAAGCTCGACATGGTGCCCTCGACATTGTCGGGGCACCTCTCGATCCTCAAGCGCTCCGGTCTTCTGCAATCCACACGCAAGCAGCGCGAAATTTATTACGCGGCCGATCTTGCGACCGTGAACATGCTGGTTCGCTTCCTTCTCGAGGATTGCTGCGACGGGCGCATCGAGAATTGCGCCGAGGCGCTGTCGCTGCTCGCGCCGGGTGTTGAAAGCGCCTGAGCGGGGCGGGCGAGGGGCGCGGCACCACCGCGAGGAGCCTGTGCCTTGACCCCTTTCGACTTCGACGAAGAGATCGACCGCCGCGCGGTGTTCGCGCTCAAGCATCACCGCCGCGTGCTGGGGGCCGACGGGATGGGCCTTTTCCCCGGCGGGGTGGCGGATATGGATTTTCGTGTCGCCCCCTGCATCGCCGAGGCCATGTCCCGCCGTGCCGCGCATGGCGTTTTCGGCTACGAGGCGGTGCCCGACGGGCTGTTGCCCGCGCTCACCGGCTGGCTCGCGGCGCGGCATGGCTGGCAGGTGGACCTCGATCACATCCTGCGCGCGCCCAACGTGCTCAACGCGCTGGCGATGGCGGTCAACCTTTTCTCAGACCCCGGCGAGGGCATCATCGTGCAGCCGCCGGTGTTCTTCGATTTTGCCGACATCATCGCCGAGAACGGCCGCCGCATGGTGGAAAACCCGCTGATCCTGCGCGATGGCCGCTACGAGATGGATTTTGACGGGCTGGCGCGGGTGGCCGCCGATCCCGGCACGCGCATGATCTTCCTGTGCAACCCGCACAACCCCGTGGGCCGGGTCTGGACGCGAGACGAGCTGGCCCGGCTGGGCGCGATCTGCCGCGCGCATGACGTGCTGGTGGTGGCGGATGAAATCCACGGCGACATCACCTTTGCGGGCCACGCTTACACGCCCTTCGCGTCACTATCCGCCGCGGACGCGCAGAACTCCGTCACCTGCCTCTCGCCTGCCAAGAGCTTCAACATCGCGGCCTGTTGTTCGGCCTTCACCGTCGTGCCCGACGCCACCCGTCGCGCCGCCTTTCAGGCCGAGAACAGCCGCCTGACGGTCAACAAGAACAACGCCTTCGCCTCCGCCGCGATGGAGGCGGCCTATGCCGGGGGCGGCCCGTGGCTCGACGCGGCGCTCGCGTATATCGAGGGCAATCTCGATCTGGTGCGCGCCCGGCTTGGCGTGATCGACACGGTCGACCTGATCGAGCCCGAGGGCACGTTCCTCTTGTGGCTCGACTTTCGCAAGCTGGGGCTCGCCCCCGATGACCTGACCGCCTTCCTGCGCGGCCGCGCCCGCTGGGCGATCACCCGCGGCATCGCCTTCGGTGCGCAGGGCGCGGGCTTTGCCCGCCTCAACATCGCCTGCCCGCGCGCGCGCCTCGCACGCGCGCTTGATGATCTGGAGACCGCCACGGCGGCTGCCCCCGACCGTGAAGACCCGGTGCGCCGCTAACCGCTTGCCCCGTATACCCGCCTGTCCTACACAAGGACCAGGCGCAGACAGGAGGACGGCAATGCGGCGAGTCGTGGTGACCGGTCTGGGGATTGTCTCCAGCATCGGCAACAACGCCGGAGAGGTTCTGGCCTCTCTCAAGGCAGGGCGGTCGGGGATCACCGCCAACGACGCGATGGCCGAGCATGGCTTTCGCAGCCGTGTGGCGGGCGCGCTCGATATCGACGTGGCCAAGCATGTGGACAAGCGCACGCTGCGCTTCATGGGGCCGGGCGCGGCCTATGCCCATATTGCCATGACCCAGGCCATCGCCGATGCCGGACTTGACGAGGGCGATATCGTCAACCCGCGCACCGGGCTCATTGCCGGGTCGGGGGGGCCGTCGACAAGCGCAATGCTCGCGGCGCACCAGATCGTGCTCAAGACCGGCTCGACCAAGCGAATCGGCCCTTTCGCCGTCCCGAAGACCATGTGCTCGACGATCTCGGCCAATCTTTCGACCGCCTTCCGCATCAAGGGGATCAACTATTCCATCACGTCGGCCTGCTCGACCTCGCTGCATTGCATCGGCAATGCCGCCGAGCAGATCATGATGGGCAAGCAGGACGTGATGTTCGCCGGCGGTGGCGAAGAACTCGACTGGACGCTGTCGTGCCTCTTCGACGCGATGGGGGCGATGTCGTCGAAATACAATGACACGCCCGACCGCGCCAGCCGCGCCTTCGACGAGGGGCGCGACGGGTTCGTGATCTCGGGGGGCGGTGGGATCGTGGTGCTCGAGGATCTCGACCACGCCATCGCGCGCGGCGCGAAAATCTATGCCGAGGTCACGGGATACGGGGCCACCTCCGACGGCGAGGACATGGTGGCCCCCTCGGGCGAGGGCGGCGAGCGGGCGATGCGGCTGGCGCTGTCGACGCTGCCCACGGGCCGCGAGGTGAGCTATATCAATGCGCATGGCACCTCCACCCCGGTGGGCGACGTGGGTGAGGTCGAGGCCGTGCGTCGCATCTTCGGGCACGGCACGACGCCGCCGATCAGCTCGACCAAGTCGATGACCGGCCACAGCCAGGGGGCCACCGGCGCGCAGGAGGCGATCTATTGCCTGCTGGCGCTCGAGCACGATTTCATCATCCCCTCGATCAACGTCGAGACGCTCGACCCTGCGCTCGACGAGGGCGAGATCGCCACCGCGCGGGTGGACGCGGCCGGGCTCGACACGGTGATGACCAACAGCTTCGGCTTCGGCGGCACCAACGGGGCCATGCTGCTGAGCAATTACCGGGAATGACAGGCACATGACGATTTCGTTGCAGGGCAAGCGCGGGCTGATCATGGGGGTGGCCAATGACCGCTCCATCGCCTGGGGCATCGCGCGCGAGATGCGCGCGGCGGGGGCGGAACTGGCCTTTACCTACCAGGGCGAGGCGTTCGGCAAGCGCGTGGAGCCCCTGGCTGAAAGCCTCGGGTCGGACATCCTGCTCGACGTGGACGTGTCCGACGACGCCTCGCTCGGCGCGGCCTTCGGCACGCTGGCCGAGCGCTGGCCGACCATTGATTTCGTGGTCCACGCCATCGCCTATTCCGACAAGTCGGAACTGACGGGTCGGTTCCTCAACACCTCCCGCGCGAATTTCAAGCAGTCGCTGGATATCTCCACCTATTCCTTCATCGAGGTGGCGCGCCGCGCCTACCCTCTGATGAAGGCGCAGGGTGGCACGTTGCTGACGCTGACCTATCAGGGGTCGAACAAGGTGGTGCCCAATTACAACGTCATGGGCGTGGCCAAGGCGGCGCTCGAGGCGACGACGCGCTACCTCGCCAACGATCTCGGCCCCGACGGCATCCGCGTCAACGCGCTCAGCCCCGGCCCGATGCGGACGCTGGCGGGCGCGGCCATCGGCGGCGCGCGCAAGACCTTCAAGCATACCGAGGCGAATGCGCCCCTGCGCGCCAACGCCACGCTCGAGGCGATCGGCGGCACGGCGGTCTGGCTCGCCTCCGATGCGGGCGCCTGCACCAGCGGCGAGATCATCCATATCGACGGCGGCTATCACGTCCTCGGCATGCCGCAGGCCGAGAACCTCTGAGGGCCATTCGCGCGCCGCGTCTTCGCCGCAGTGCCGCCACCGAAGGGTGGCAGCCTGTAGGAATGATCATGTCGTATCATACCACGCCGCCACCGGCGGAAATTCGCGCCGCGCGGGCGCGGCGCGCGCGGGTCTGGGCCTGGCCGGTTGGGGTGGCGCTCGTCACCTGCGTCGGCGTGGCGATCTGGCAAGAGCCGCAGCTTGCGCCCCGGGTTCACGCGCGGATGCAGGAGGCGGTGGCCTTTGTCTCGACATTCGAGGCCACGGACCGGGTGCGCGGACTGATCGCGCGGATGAGCGGCGGGTCATCCCCGGGCGATGATGCGGGGCTGTCAGGCCGGATCGTCGAGGCGCTGAAGCCCTGAAGGCGGACACGGTGTCGTGATCGGCACGCGAGCGGCGCGCCGGTTGATCCCGCCGCATGAATGCCCATTTTGAAGGCATGACACGGACAAGTCGCAGCCACCCCAATGTTCCCGGCGTGGATCAGTCGGACCGGACGGTTCCCGCGAACCTGCGCCAATCCGGCCCCACGCCGGTGCAGATGCTGATCTCGACCCGCGTGCGCAAATCGCCGTTCTGGCACCTGTCGATCGAGGCCGGGGCCTGGCGCGCGACGGTCTATAACCGCATGTATCACCCGCGCGGCTATGCAAGGCCCGAGGATGGCGGCGCGATGGCGGAATACCGCGCGCTGGTCAACGGCGTGACCCTGTGGAACGTCGCGGTGGAGCGGCAGATCCGCGTGAAGGGCCCCGATGCGGAGGATTTCGTCAACACCGTCATCACCCGCGACGCCACGCGCATCAAGCCGATGCATGGCAAATACTGCATCCTGTGCAACGAGGCGGGCGGTATTCTCAACGACCCGGTTCTGCTGCGTCTGGCGGAGGATGAATTCTGGTTCTCGATCTCCGACAGCGACCTGCTGCTGTGGTTGCAGGGGGTCAACACGCCGCGACGCTGGGATATCGATATCCGCGAGCTGGACGTGGCGCCATTGCAGGTGCAGGGGCCGCTTTCCGAGGAGCTTATGGCCGATCTGCTGGGCGAGCGGCTGCGCGAAATTCCCTATTACGGGCTGATGGAGGCGCAGATCGACGGCTGCCCCGTGGTCATCAGCCAGACCGGGTTCAGCGGCGAGAAGGGCTACGAGATCTACGTGCGCGACGCCTCGAAGACCGCCGAGCACGTCTGGTATGCGCTGCGCGGCATTGGCGCGCATTATGGCTTGCGGGTGATCGCGCCCGGTCACCATCGCCGGATCGCGGCGGGAATCCTCTCCTGGGGGCAGGACATGGACGCCGAGACCTCGCCGTTTCAGGTCAACCTTGCCTATCAGGTGCCGCGCAACAAATCCGCCGACTATATCGGCAAGGCCGCGCTCGAGGCGCATCGCGCCGGGATCGAGGCGGGGCGCTATCCCTTCGCGCTGAAGCTCGTGGGGCTCAAAATGGGCGGGCTGCCCATTACCGATTACGCGCCGGATTTCTGGCTGGTGGGGGACGAGAACGATATCCGCTGCGGCTATGTCACCTCGCCGTGGTATTCCCCCGATCTGGAGCAGAACATCGCGTTGGCCTACGTGCCGTGGAGCAAATCCGCCATCGGCACGCGGCTGCGGGTGGAGTTGCCCGAGATGTATCAGGAGACATCGGGCAAATCGGTGTCGGCGGTCGTGTCGGAGGTGCCGTTCGTCGCCTCGGCGCATCCCAGCGCGCGCGAGCGCGGACACGGGGAAGACGGCGGCGAGCCCTGACCGGGGCAGCGCGTTCGAGCACGTCGCGTTCATTTGCATTCACGCACCCCGCTTGTCTTATGCTGATCTCCTTCTTGTCGAAGATCAGCAGACTGCAAATCGTAGCTTAAGTCAGTGTCCGAATTTCGGGGGGTAGCTCACTACCTTTCCATTCAAGGTGTTAGCGGAAATTTCAAACCAACAGTGCGGGATGGTGGAGCCTAGGGGGATCGAACCCCTGACCTCGTCATTGCGAACGACGCGCTCTCCCAACTGAGCTAAGGCCCCGATATTGGCCCGTTTGCGCGATCCGTGCGCCGGGGTCAAGGGGGGATTGCCCCCTCGATATCCGCTCAGAAGCAGGGGCGCAGGACGTGGCCTGCATAGATCGCGGCCAGCCGCTCCACCGCGTCCTCGGGGGGCATTTCCTCGCTCTCGCCCGTGCGGCGCGAGGTGAGTTCCACCACGCCGTTCTTGAGCCCCCGCGGCCCCACGGTGATGCGCCACGGCAGGCCGATGAGGTCCATCGTCGCGAACTTGCCGCCCGCGCGCTCGTCGCGGTCGTCGTAGAGCGGCTCGAGGCCCCGTGCGGCGAGCGCAGCGTAAAGCCTCTCGCAAGCGGCGTCTGCCTGCGCGTCGCCTTGCTTGAGGTTGACGATACCGGCATGAAAGGGAGTCACCCCCTCGGGCCAGATGATGCCGCGCTCGTCATGGCTCGCCTCGATGATCGCCCCCACAAGGCGCGAGACGCCGATGCCGTGGCTGCCCATGTGGACCGGCACCGGCTTGCCGTCAGGGCCCTGCACGGTGGCGCCCATCGGCTCGGAATACTTTGTTCCGAAATAGAAAATCTGCCCCACCTCGATCCCGCGCGCCACCCGGCGGCGGGCCTCGGGCACCTCGTTGAAGACCGTCTCGTCATGGGTCTCGTCGGTGCGGGCATAGCGCGAGGTGAACTCCTCGAGCACCGCCTGGCACTGCGCGGGATCGTCGTAGTCGATCTCGCGGTCGCCGAATTTCAGGTCGGTGATGGCGCTGTCATAGAACACCTCGGACTCGCCGGTCTCTGCCAGAACCAGAAATTCATGGGTGTCGTCGCCGCCGATGGGGCCGGAATCGGCGCGCATCGGGATGGCCTGAAGGCCCATCCGCTCGTAGGTGCGCAGGTAGCTCACGAGGTGGCGGTTGTAGCTGTGCAGCGCATCTTCTTTCGTCAAATCAAAGTTGTAGCCGTCCTTCATCAGGAATTCGCGGCCCCGCATGACGCCGAAACGGGGGCGCACCTCGTCGCGGAACTTCCACTGGATCTGGTAAAGCGTCAGCGGCAAATCCCGGTAAGTGCTTACGTGGGAACGAAAAATATCCGTGACCAGCTCCTCGGCGGTGGGCGTATAGAGCAGGTCGCGGCCGTGGCGGTCGGTCATGCGCAGCATTTCCGCGCCGTAATCGTCGTAGCGCCCGCTCTCGCGCCACAGGTCAGCCGATTGCAGGATCGGCATCTGGATCGGGATATGGCCTGCGCGCGCCTGTTCCTCGTGGACGATATTTTCCAGCTTTCTCAACACCTTGAAGCCCAGAGGCAGCCACGAGTAAATGCCCGCCGTGGCCTGCTTGATCATGCCCGCGCGCAGCATCAGCCGGTGGCTGGCGATCTGCGCCTCGGCGGGGGTTTCCTTGAGAACGGGCAGGAAATAGCGGCTCAGACGCATGGGCGGGGTTCCTCGGTCAAACGATGTCAAGGCGCGGTCTAAGGCATTCCCTCAGCCCTCGCAACCGACCGGTTCAGCGCGCGAACCGACCGGTTTGCGCGGGGCGGCGCGCGGTGGGGGGACGGGGCGGTAACGGACGGGTAACGGATGGGGTGCATACCCCCCCGACGCCCCCCTTGCCTGCGCGCCCCGACCCGGCCAAGGTTGGGGCACGGTCGAGGGAAGGTCAGAGATGGACGACAGGAAGCCGCCGAGCGATCTGCTCGACTGGATGGGGATCAAGGGCGCACCCGACTGGCGGGTGACGCGGGTCCTCGGGCCGGGCGTGGCGGTGTTCATCGCGCTGCTGATCGCCGGGGCGTATGTCGCCGCCTTTGCGATTGTCTATCGCGTTGTCTTTGGCGGGGGCGCGGCAAGCCTCGGCACGGGGGCGCTCATCGCCGCGCTGCTGGGCGCGCCCTTCGTGATCTGGGGGACGGTGCTGCGGCATCAAACGCTGCGCTATCAGAAGGAGGGGCATATCACCGACCGGATCACATCGGCGGTGGAGCAGTTGGGGGCGGAGAAGACGGTCAAGACCGGCGGCGAGGAAACCACCGCGCCCAATATCGAGGTGCGCATCGGCGCGATCCTGTCGCTGGAACGCATCGCGCAGGATTCGACGATGCACGACAAGGGGCGCGACCATGTGCGGGTGATGGAGATTTTGTGCGCCTATGTGCGGGAGAATTCCAACGCGCGGAGGCCGGTGGATTTCCCCCTGCCGGAGTGGGAACCGCTGGCGGACGACGCCGACGAAGAGGCCCGCAAAGAGCATGCGGCGTGGCGTGTGGTGCGCTTCGCCAATCTCTTCAACAGCAACGTGCAGCAATGGGCGCAAAGCCTGCCCATGCCCCGCGCCGATATCGCTGTCGCGTTACAGGTGCTGGGCCGCCGCACGGCGGAACAGCGATTGGTCGAGGCCGCCTGGCCCGAGGCCCCGGAGGCGACCACCGTCTGGCCCTTCGACACCCCCTGCCCCGAATTGCGCAAAGGCACGGATGACGCGCCGCTGACCGGCACCGAGATTTCCGCCTTCAAGGAAAAGCTGGAGGCATGGCAGAGCACCGTGCGCAACTATTCCGGTTACCGGATCGACCTGCGCGACGCCAACCTGCAACGGGTCCGACCTCACGGCCAAACGTCCCGACGCCTCCGACGCGGTGTTTTCCGGCGCGCTCTTGCAAGAGGCGCGGATCGAGGGGGCCGGCACTCATCGAGGTGCGGTTGGAGGGTGCTGAACTCTTCCGCGCGAGGATGGAAGGGGCCAAGCTCCTATGGGCGCGGATGGAGGGGGCGGTCTTCGACGGAGCGCGAATGGAGGGGGCGGACCTCCGATGGGCGCTGATGGAGGGGGCGGACCTCAGCGAGGCGCGGATGGAGGGGGCGGACCTCATCGAGGCGCGCATGGAGGGGGCAGGACCTCGCCGAGGCGCGGATGGAGGGAGCAGCCCTCAGATGGGCGCGGATGGAGGGGGCGAACCTCTGCGGAGCGCGGATGGAGGGGGCGGACCTCTTCGGGGCGCGGATGGAGGGGGCGGACCTCGGCGCGGCGCGGATGGAGGGGGCGAAAAACCTCAGACGCAGACTTGCTGCGCGGCGCTGCACTTAGGCGTGTCGATTACAGCGACGGTGCCCTTTGCGCAAGAGCAGGTCAATGCCATGTTCGGCGATGCCAGCGTGATCCTGCCCGAGGGCGTGGAGCGCCCGGCCCATTGGCCGGATTGGGAATTGCTGCATTTTGGCGAGCACGGCTTCGACACCCAATGGCGCAAGTGGCAGGACGATCCCGAGGGGTATGTGCCGCCGCCCGCGCCGGCGGACTGACCGCGCGGTCGTTTCGCCGTCATCCTCGGGTCCGAGGATGACGGGGGGTGTGCCGGGCTGAAGCCCGGCCTACGGCGTGGGGGCGCGGATGAGGGGAGGGCGCGCCCCCTGCCCGCCCCCGCCTGTCACACGAAAATGTCGATGCTTGTCTCCAGCCCGGTGGTTGATCCAAGGCCCGCAAGCTCGAGCTGGTCGGCCCCGAAATCGAACTCGACATTGCCCGCCGCGTTGACCGAGGCGAAGCCATCCACCACCTGCGCCGCGCTCAGCCCGCCGCCCCAGAGCGTCTCGGCCAGAACGAGCCGGTCGCCCTCGGACGCGTCGAAATCCATCACGAGGTCGGTGTCGCTGCCAAGCGTGAAAAAGAACTCGTCCGCCCCATCACCGCCGTAAAGCGTGTCGTTGCCCGCGCCGCCGGTGAGAAAATCGTTGCCCGAGGCCCCGAAGAGGATGTCGTCGCCGGCATCGCCGCTCATCCGGTCATCGCCGCGCCCGCCCGAGAGCGTATCGTTGCCGTCGCCGCCGAGCAGGGTGTCGTTGCCGTCGAAGCCGCCCAACTGATCGTTGCCTGCGCCGCCTTCGAGGCTGTCGGCGCCGAGGCCGCCCCAGAGCTCGTCACCGCCGCCGTCGCCGAACAGCCGGTCATCGCCATCAGAGCCGCCGAGGGTGTCGTTGCCCTCGCCGCCGATGAGGGTGTCGTTACCGAGCGCGCCCCATATCTCGTCGTCGCCGAGACCGCCCTCACCGCGATCATCGCCGTCGAAAAGGCCAAGCGTATCGTTGCCCGCCCCGCCGAGAACGGTGTCGTTGCCGAGCGCGCCCCAGAGCCCGTCATTGCCGTCACCGCCGTCGATACTGTCATTGCCGCCCGTGCCGCCGAGGACATCGTCGCCCGCCCCGCCTTCGAGCGTGTCATCGCCATTTGCACCGAACACCTGATCAGCGCCGTCGCCGCCAATCAGGCTGTCATTGCCCGCGCCGCCGCCGAGCAGGTCATTGCCGGCCCCGCCTTCGAGCGTGTCGTTGCCCGCGAGCCCGAAAAGCGTGTCGTCGCCGCGCATCCCGAGGATGTGGTTGTTCCCGTCGCTGCCGCCGATCTGGTCGTTGCCGTCGCCCGAGACGATATTCTCGATCAGGTCACGGTCGAAATCGAACCAACCCGCGCCATCCACCGAGGCCGCGCCGCCGAAGATCGAGACAGCGCCGGTCACCGCCGCGAGATTGAGCCAATCGGTGCCGCCGTTGGTATCGGATATGGTGCGCCGCGCGGCGTCCTGCGCGGCGAGGGTCAGGAACTCGTCGGTGAAATGGTAGGTGTCGTTCGCGTCGTTGGCGGCACCGAACGCGTCGATCCCGATGGAATTGATGACGGTGGTGTCGGCATTGAAATTGTCGGCGACATGAACAGTCCATGTGCCCGCAGAGGACTCGCCGCGCAAATGATCGATGCCGAATTGCCAGCCGCCGTTGACGCTGGTGCTGGTGGCGAAGGTCGGCGTCAGCACCTCGATCACCGTGCCGTCGGGCGAGGTGACCGTGATCGACAGGTCGCCGATGAAATCCACGTCCATGAAGAGGGTGAGCGCGACATGCTCGATCTCCACATTGCCGCTCACGGTGATGGTGAAGCTTTGCCCGGTCGGGTCGCCATCCGGCAGGGTCACGCCCGCGAACCGCGATCCGCTGGCGCTGGTCTCGTTCGCGGAGGTGCGCGCGTCCCCGAACAGGTGCCAGACCTCGGCCATGCGCACGGCGTTGAACGCGTTGACCATGCCAAAGCCGTAATCGGGCGAGATATGCATCCCGCCGCCGTTGGAATTGCCGGCACCGTTGGTCTGCCAGGGGGCCAGTTCGAACCCCGTCGGCGCGGCACCCAGCCCCGAGCCGGTGAGGGTGGCGGAGTGGGCGAGGATGTTCTGCACATCGCGCCAGCCCAGGCCGTCATTCGCCTCGAGCATGAGCGCGATGACCCCCGAGGTGACCGGCGTCGCCGCCGAGGTGCCGCCGAACGTGGCGGTGAAATCGCCCGGCCCGTCGCCGCCCGCCCCGCTGACATCGGTGGTGACCGCCGCTGCGGGGGCGGCGACGAGAACGCTGGTGCCGAAATTCGAGAAATCCGCGACATCGCCGTTAGGGTCGGTCGCGCCGACGGTGATGGTGTAGCGCGAGGCGTTGAGGCCCGCGCCATTCGCATCTAACCGGTCATTGCCTGCGGCCTGCACGATGACCGTGCCCAGCCCGCCGCGCCCGGTGGCCGACACATCCGCGTGGACATCCTCGACCAGGCTATCGAAACTGTTGGACAACAGGTTGAGACCGTTGGAGAAATTCGGCAGGCTGCCCCAACTGTGGTTGACGATATCGAAATTGTCCTGCTGGCCGGCGACATGCAGGAATTCGGACAGGCTGCCGTTGATGAAGCCGAAAACGCCCGGGTCGAAAATATCGACGCCGGTCACGGATGCGTCATAGGCCACGCCCACCCCGCCGAGGCCGTTCGACTCGGCCGCGATGAGGCCCGCCACGGCGGTGCCGTGAAAATCCGGCGTGCCGGGGGTGACGGTTACCCCTCCGAAATCCGTGACTTGAAGGCTGGCGTCGTGATTGCCGTCCAGATCGGGATGCGCCGCCTCCACCGCGCCGTCATAGACGCCGACCGACACGTTCGCGCCGGTGAACTCGTCCCAGATGGTCTCGATATCGCCCAAAAGCGGGAAATGCCATTGGCTGGAAAACAGCGGATCGGTGGGGGTGGTCATGGTGATCTGTTTCCTTCTCAACGCGGGCACGGACGCCGCCCAAATCCATTAACTCACTGCAATATAATCATAATTCCTCGTGCTCGCGGACCGCGAAGGCGCGGCCCTGCATACAGCGCGAGCGTGGCGCCCACGCACCCGTCACGCGAAACCGCTGCCCGTCGCGAAATATCTGTCGCGGGGCATTCTCAAGGCTGATGGTGATGCCACCGTCGGTGCGGAACTGCACGCAGGTCACGCCGGGACCGACAACCCGGCCCTCGAGTGTGATGGTGTTTGCGCCTGCGTTTTCAGATGCTTGCGCCATGACTGCCCCCACAAGTGCCGCCCCGAGAGCGACCGCACGAATGCCTGACCGCCGATCCATGCCATCCAACCCCAAAGCTGCACAACCAGCATAACTAATATGAAGATGCCGGGACCGCGTAAAGGTAAAAGGAGAAATCCCGCCGCCGCACGGCAATCGCTTGAAGCCGTCGGGGAGTCCTGTCGGCGTCGGTATGTGGGTCTCCGATCTGCGAACGAAGCTTCGGGGGTGGCCATGACCACGCCCGATCTGCTTGACCACTTTGCCGCTCTTGAAGACCCGCGTCAGGGCTGGAAGACGCTTTACACGCACGGGTGAAGCCCTGCGGATCGTGCTTGGCGGGGGGTGATTTCGTCGAAATTCCGCTCCGGGGCAGATGCCAGGCGGGCCTGGCTGCGACGGCGGACAACGGCGCCCATCGGGGCGTCGGGAACCGCCTGCACCGGGTTATGGACGTGGTGTTTCACGACGACCTGATGCACCTGCGCACCAACCAGGGGCCGGCCAGGATGGATCTCATCCGTCATGCCGCCCTCAATATATTCAAGAAGACCAAAGGCAAACTCGGCCTGGAAAACCGAAAAAACCGGCCGCTTGGGATGATACCTATCTGTTCTCAGCCATCACCGGCCACCCATGATCCCTTCAGGCGATTTCCGTGGGACGGCTGAGCCGCCCCTTGTCGTATGCCCCGCGAAGGGCTAAGTAAGGGGCGTGGCGGGTGCTGCCCTTCCCGTGATCGGTTACATTCCAGTGGCCTTAATCTTTTCCGAGGGAGCTGGCTCTGTCCGGGCCGTGGTCCGGTTAACCGGCGCCCACCTGTACTCACAGGCTCTCGGGAATGCGTAAACCAAACGGTTGCGTGCGGGCCCGTCACACCAATTCCCCTGTCAAGCAAGCGCATCCGCCGCAAGAAAAAGGCCCCCGCAGAGGCCTTTGTCATGGATGGGGCGAGGGTCGTCGCGGATCAGCGCCGTGACCGGAACGGTTGCCGCGACTCGTCCGCGCGTACGGGAATGGCCGAATAGTCGTGGCGCATGACATGCTGCCGCAACCCGCCATGATGATCGTCGTCATCGTCGTCTTTCATCCGCATCACGGCGATGGCGAATTGCACACCGGCAAAGACGATGCCATTGGCCACCCACAGGATCAGCACCGCAAGGGGGCCGTCGCTGGTATGGCTGACGAGGTGCCACAGATTGGCGATGTTGAACCACAGCAAGAGCGCCACGAATACAGCCGCGATGCCAAATCCGATGGCGACATGCGTGATGTAGAGCTTGATGAGCTTGGGCATGGGCGGGCCTCCGTTGCTTGCACTCTAGAGCTACGCCCTTAACAGAGGATTACAAGGGCCGGGTCGCGCCGCACCGTAACATGGCGACAAAATGCCCGGGGCGCTCAGCGGCAATAGGCCCCGCCGCGATGGCGGGCCGTGTCGAAATGCAGGTGATCTTGGTGGAACCCGTCCGAGCCGGGGCCAAGCACCGTGCCGAACGGCCCGCACGCCTGCCGGTGGACGCGGCGCAGCACGCGCCCATTAGGCCCCTGTCCCCAATCCCCGAGCACCGAAATCTCCGACCCGTCGCGCAGTTGCAGCGCCGAGATGTCGATGGCGCGGCCCTTGCCATGCTCGGAGATGCGCGTGCCGCGCTGATGGTTGCGCGTGCGGCAGACGTAATGCGCCGCCACCCGCAGACCGCTCAGGCCGCCGCCCATACGGCCCACCTCGGGCCTCGCGCTTTGCTCGACCCAGTCCCCGAGCGTGCGCGCGGTGCGGCAATCGAGCGTCGCGGGCTGGCTCAGCCGCACCCCGTGAACCGATGTGAGCCGCACGGCATCGTCGATCCCGCAGCCGCTCACCGGGTCGGCAACCAGCCCCGACAATGTGCCCTCAAGCCCCGGATCGCCGCACAGCCCGCCGCCGCGCGTCACGCTGTCTCCGCCACGCCCGCAACCGGTGGCGGCAAGGCTCAGCACCAGCGCCATGAAGATGCCCGAGCGCCTCAAGGCTTTTTTCCCCGGCCGAAATCGGGGGCGTCGGTGTCCTGCCCGGCCTCGATGATGCCGCGGCGGATATCGCGGGTGCGGGTGAAATAGGCGTGCAGGTGGTCGCCGTCGCCGGTGCGGATGGCGCGTTGCAGCGCGAACAGCTCCTCGGTGAAGCGGCCGAGGATTTCCAGCGTCGCCTCGCGGTTGTTCAGGAACACGTCGCGCCACATGGTCGGGTCGGAGGCCGCGATGCGGGTGAAATCGCGGAACCCGGCGGCGGAATACTTGATGACCTCGCTGTCGGTGACGCGGCGCAGATCGTCGGCCACGCCCACCATCGTGTAGGCGATGAGATGCGGCGCGTGGCTGGTCACCGCCAGCACGAGGTCGTGATGCTCGGCATCCATCTCGTCGGTATGGCTGCCCAGCGCCTGCCAGAACGCCTCGAGCCTTGTGACCGCCGCACGGTCGCTGCCCGCCTGCGGCACGATGAGGCACCAGCGGTTGTCGAACAACTCGGCAAAGCCCGACCGCGGCCCGGAATGCTCGGTGCCCGCAAGCGGATGGGCGGGCACGAAATGCACCCCCTCGGGCAGGTGCGGCGCCACCGCCTCGATCACCGCGCGCTTGACCGAGCCCACGTCGCTGAGCGTGGCACCGGGTTTCAGGGCCGGGGCGATCTCGGCCGCCACGGACCCCATCACCCCCACCGGCACGCAAAGCACCACCAGATCGGCCCCCTCGCAGGCCTCGGCGGCGCTGTCGCAGACCCGGTCGCAAAGCCCGATCTCGCGCGCGATGTCGCGGGTCTCGGGGCTGCGGGCATAGCCCGTCACCTCGCGCGCCACGCCCGCGCGCCGCATGGCGTGCCACATCGACGAGGCAATCAGCCCCAGCCCGATCAGCGCCACGCGATCATAGATCACGCTCATCGCGCACCGCCCTTGAACTGCGCCACGGCATGGGCGATGCGGCGGCAGGCGCGTTCGTCACCCACGGTGATGCGCAGACAGTCGGGCAGGTTATAGCCCGCCACCCGCCGCACGATAAGACCTTGGGATTTCAGGTAATCGTCGCAGGCCGCCGCCTCTTCCGGGCTGCCGAAGCGCGCCAGGATGAAATTGCCGTGGCTTGGATCCGAGGGCACCCCCTGCGCCGCGAGCGCCTCGGCCAGCCAGCCGCGCAGGCGCGTATTCTCGTCGCGGCAGCGCGCGACCCACGCGGTCTCGCGCACCGCCGCCTCGGCGGCGGCGAGCGCGGGCGACGACAGGTTGAACGGCCCGCGGATGCGGCCCAGCACGTCGATCACATGGTCCGGCGCATAGCCCCAGCCCACGCGCAGCCCGCCAAGCCCGTAAATCTTGGAAAACGTGCGGGTCATCACCACGTTGTCGCGCGCCTCCACCAGCGCAGACCCGGCGTCATAGCCCTCGACATACTCGGCATAGGCCCCGTCGAGCACCAGAAGCGCCGTTTCGGGAATGCCGTCAGCCAGCCGCTGCACCTCCCCGGCGCCGATCATCGTGCCGGTGGGGTTGTTGGGGTTGGCGATGAACACCAGCCGCGTGGCCGGGGTGCAGGCCGCGAGGATCGCATCCACATCGGTGGTGCGCCCCGCCTCGGGCACCTCCACCGGCGTGGCCCCCGCCGCCAGCGCGCCGATGCGGTAGATGGCGAAGCCGTGCTCGGTATGGATCACCTCGTCACCCGGCCCGGCATAGGCCTGGCACAGCAGGTGCAAAATCTCGTCGCTGCCCACCCCGCAGACGATGCGCGCGGGATCGAGCCCGTGAGCCTTGCCGATCGCGGCACGCAGCGCGCCGTGATCGCTGGACGGGTAGCGGTGCAGATCATGCGCCGTGCGGCGGAATGCCTCGCGGGCGGCCTCTGGCGGGCCGAACGGGTTTTCGTTGGAGCTGAGCTTGACCACGTCGCTCACCCCCGCAACACGGCTCGCCCCGCCCTGATAGGGCGCGATATCCATGATCCCCGGCTGCGGCGCGATCCTCGTCATCCCGGTCCCCTTGTCCTTTGGCAGGGTTCTAGCTTTGGCACCCGCGCTTGACCAGAACGAAAAAGGCCGCGGCGGTTTCCCGTCGCGGCCCGTGTTCCGGCTTTGGCGCGATCAGTGCTGCGCGTAATATTCGATGACGAGGTTGGGCTCCATCATAACCGGGTAGGGCACATCCCCGAGCGCCGGGGTGCGCGTGAAGGTGGCCACCATCTTGGAATGGTCGGCGTCGATGTAATCGGGCACGTCGCGCTCGGAAAGCTGCACCGCCTCGAGCACCGCCACAAGCTGCTTCGATTTCTCGCGCACCTCGATCACGTCGCCTTCCTTGACCCGGTAGGAGGGGATATTGACCCGCTTGCCATTCACCATGACATGACCGTGGTTCACGAATTGCCGCGCGGCAAAGATGGTGGGCACGAACTTGGCGCGATAGACGACCGCGTCGAGACGCCGCTCCAGCAGACCGATCAGAAGCTCGCCGGTATCGCCGCGCACGCGCTCGGCCTCGGCATAGATGCGGCGGAACTGCTTTTCGGTGAGGTCGCCGTAATAGCCCTTGAGCTTCTGCTTGGCGCGCAGTTGCAGGCCGAAATCCGACATCTTCTGCTTGCGGCGCTGACCGTGCTGGCCGGGGCCGTATTCGCGGCGGTTGACCGGCGATTTGGGGCGTCCCCAGATGTTTTCGCCCATGCGGCGGTCGATCTTGTATTTGGCAGCGGTGCGTTTGGTCACGGCTGATCTCCTTTATGTTGGCCTTTCAGCGTGACCCGAAAACCGGTTCCCACTTTTCGGGCTGAAATCGCGTCTCAGCCCGACAGGCGGATCGGGTATCGGGGTCGGCCTCGTGCCGTTGTTAAAGGGCGTTGTCCTCTGCTTTCCGGGCTGTGTCCGGTCCGCCGACAGGCATCCCCTCGCGGGGGCCACCAACACCAATGGAACCGCGCTTATATACGCCGCCCGCGCGCTGTCAACCATCCGCGCGCGCCCCAACGGCAATCGCTTGAAGCCGTCGGGGAGTCCTGTCGGCGTCGATACGTGAGTCTCCGATCTGCGAACGAAGCTTCGGGGATCGCCATGACCACGCCCGATCTGCTTGCCCCCCTTGCCGCCCTTGAGGCCCTGCGTCAGGGCTGGAAGACGCTTTACCCGCACGGGTGAAACCCTGCCGATCATGCTTGGCGGGGTGATGGCGGTGGGGGGAACGTTGAGGAGCCGCGCCATCGACAGGCCGCAACCGTCCGCTACAGGCCGGGCACAACGCCTGCCCCGTCCCGCCCGGGTCCGGGCCGCCGGGATGACCGCTCTTGAAACCGCAGGCGAGAGCGGCGATGTAGGCGCGGGCGAGCGAAGGGGCGCGGATGGAATTGCCGGTCAGGGAACAGGTGACTTACTGGGGTATCGCGGCGGCGGCGACATTCGCCGTGCTGTGGTTCCTGGGCGACGTGATCCTGCCCTTCGTGCTGGGCGCGGCGGTGGCGTATTTCCTCGACCCCGTGGCCGACCGGCTGGAGCGGCTGGGGCTGAGCCGGGCGCTGGCGGTGGCCGCGATCAGCGCGGCGGCGGTGCTGGTGCTGGTGATCGTGGCGGTGCTCATCATCCCGTCGATCATCGCGCAGGCGATCGCGCTGTTCGAGATCGCGCCGCAGCTTGCGCAGGATTTGCAGGCGTTCCTCGGGCGGCACCTGCCGTCGCTCTACGAGCCGGAATCGACGCTGCATCAGGCGTTGCAATCGGTGGCCGAGACGATCCGCGAGCGGGGCGTGCAGATATTGCAGACGGCGCTCAGCTCGGCGGCGTCGCTCCTCAACATCGTGGTGCTGCTGGTGGTGGCACCGGTGGTGGCGGTCTACCTGCTTTATGACTGGGATCGCATGATCGCGCGGATCGACCACCTGTTGCCGCGCGATCACGCGCCGATCATCCGGCGGCTGGCGGGCGAGATCGACGCGACGCTGGCGAGTTTCATCCGTGGCATGGGCATGGTCTGCGTGATCCTCGGCACCTATTACGCGGTGGCGCTGATGCTGGTGGGGCTGCAGTTCGGCCTCGTGGTGGGGGCGCTGGCGGGGCTGGTGACCTTCATCCCTTACGTCGGCGCGATCCTTGGCGGGGCGCTGGCGCTGGGGCTGGCGCTGTTTCAGTTCTGGGGCGACTGGCTGAGCATCGCGCTGGTGGCGGCGATCTTTGTCTCGGGGCAGGTGTTCGAGGGCAATTTCCTCACCCCGCGCATGGTCGGCTCGTCGGTGGGGCTGCACCCGGTGTGGCTCATCTTCGCGCTGTCGGCGTTCGGCACGCTTTTCGGGTTCGTGGGGATGCTGGTGGCGGTGCCGGTGGCCGCCGCCTTGGGCGTGATCGCGCGGTTCGCGATCGCCGAATACCAGAAGGGGCGGCTGTATCGCGGGCTGGACGGGCGCGGGGAATGAGCGCGCGGCAGCTCAGTTTCGATCTGCCGGTGCGGCCCGCGCTGGGGCGCGAGGATTTCTTTGTCTCGACGGCCAATGCGCAGGCGGTGGCGCTGATCGAGGGATGGCGCGACTGGCCCGCGCGCAAGATGGTGCTGGCGGGACCGCGCGGCGCGGGCAAGACGCATCTGGCGCATGTCTGGGCGGGGCTGGCGGGGGCGCGGACCGTTGACGCGCAAGACCTCGGCGGGGCCGATATCGCAATGCTCGCCACCGGGCCGGTGGCCGTCGAGGATGCCGAGCGGATCGCCGGGCAGGCCGGGGCGGAGGCGGCGCTTTTCCACCTGCACAACCTGGTGCTGGCCGAGGGCCACGCGCTGCTGGTGACAGCCGCCGCGCCGCCCCGGCGCTGGGGCCTCGCGCTGCCCGATCTGGCGAGCCGGATGGAGGCCGCGATGCTGGCGCAGCTTGGCCCGCCCGACGATGCGCTGCTGGCGGCGGTGCTGGCGAAGCTGTTTGCCGACCGTCAGCTTGCCCCCGCCCCCGACTGCGTGCCCTATCTCGCCCGGCGCATCGAACGCACGTTCGACGCCGCCCGCGAGACCGTCGCGGCCCTTGATGCCCGCGCGCTGGCCTCGGGGCGCGCGATCACGCGGGCACTGGCCGCCGAGGTGCTGGACAATCGCGCGACCTGACGCCATCATCCGTCATCCACCCGTTACAGTTCGCCAACATAAGGCCCGCATGACACAGGCAGATTTTCTCAAGCACAGTGCCCCCGAGCCGGTGGAGCTCCCCGATCTCGACCTCACCGGGCCGGGGCGGTTCTTCAACCGCGAGCTGAGCTGGCTCGGCTTCAACTGGCGCGTGCTGGAGGAGGCGCAGAACGCCCGCGTGCCGCTGCTGGAGCGGCTGCGGTTCCTGTCGATCTCGGCCACCAACCTGGACGAGTTCTACAACGTGCGCGTGGCCGGCCTGCGCGAGCTGGCCAAGGCCGGCAACACAACGCCCGCCGCCGATGGCCTGTCGCCCGCCGAACAGCTCGTTCTTATCAACGAGAACGCCCGCCGCCTTCTGGACTCGCAGCAACAGACCTATCAGACACTGCGCACCGAGATGGAGGGCGAGGGCATCTCGATCCTCACCCATGAGGCTCTCGACGAGTCGGACCGCGCGTATCTCGCCGAGATGTTCCTGCACAAGGTATTCCCGGTGCTGTCGCCGCTGGCCATCGACCCGGCGCACCCGTTCCCGTTCATCCCCAACCTGGGCTACGTGCTGGCGCTGCAACTGTCGCGCATCTCGGACAAGCGGCCGCTTCAGGCGCTGTTGCCCATTCCGCAACAGATCGACCGGTTCGTCGCCCTGCCCGCCCCCGAGGGCGCGCATCGGGTGCTGCCGCTCGAGGAGTTGCTGCTCTTGCACCTCGACAGCCTGTTTCCGGGCTATCGCTACAAGGGGCATTGCGCGTTTCGCGTGCTGCGCGACAGCGATCTGGAGGTCGAGGAAGAGGCCGAGGACCTGGTGCGCGAATTCGAGGTGGCCCTGAAGCGCCGCCGCCGGGGCGAGGTGGTGCGCATGAAAATCTCGGCGGGCGCGCCGGAGGCGCTGCGCGAGGTCATCATGAAGGAGCTGCACGTCATCCCCGACGAGGTGGTCGAGGTCGAGGGCATGATCGGGCTGGCCGATCTCAAGGAACTGGTGCTCGACGCGCGGCCCGACCTTTTGTGGCCGCCTTTCACCCCGCGCGTGCCCGAGCGGGTGCAGGACCACGGCGGCGACATGTTCGACGCGATCCGGCAAAAGGACATGCTGCTGCACCACCCCTACGAGACCTTCGACATGGTGGTGCGCTACCTGCAACAGGCGGCGCGCGACCCGGATGTGCTGGCGATCAAGCAGACGCTTTATCGCACGTCGCACAATTCGCCCATCGTCGAGGCGCTGTGCGAGGCCGCCGAGGAGGGCAAATCCGTCACCGCGCTGGTGGAATTGAAGGCCCGCTTTGACGAGGCCGCCAATATCCGGCAGTCACGGCGGCTGGAACGGTCGGGGGCGCATGTGGTCTACGGGTTTCTCGACCTCAAGACCCATGCCAAGATTTCCACCGTGGTGCGGCGCGAGGGCGACAGCCTCGTGACCTATACCCATTACGGCACCGGCAATTACCATCCCATCACCGCGCGCATCTATACCGACCTGAGCTTTTTCACCTGCGACGCCAAGCTGGGGCGGGATGCCACCAAGGTGTTCAACTTCCTGTCGGGCTATGCCGAGCCGGAGGGGTTGGAGAACATCTCGATCTCGCCGAAATTCCTCAAGCCGCGCCTGCTCGAGATGATCGGGCGCGAGGCGGATCATGCCCGCGCGGGCAAACCCGCCGCGATCTGGGCGAAGATGAATTCGGTGGTCGAGCCGGACGTGATCGACGCGCTTTACGCCGCCTCGGAGGCGGGGGTGAAGATCGACCTGGTGGTGCGCGGCATCTGCGGGCTGCGTCCCGGCATCAAGGGGCTGAGCAGCAATATCCGCGTCAAATCCATCATCGGGCGGTTCCTGGAACACTCGCGCATCGTGTGTTTCGGCAACGGTGCGGGGCTGCCGTCGAAAAAGGCGCGGGTGTTCATCTCGTCCGCCGACTGGATGGGGCGCAACCTCAACCGCCGGGTGGAGACGCTGGTGGAGACCACCAACCCAACCGTCAAGGCGCAGATCGTCAGCCAGATCATGGCCGCCAACATGGCCGACGTGGCGCAAAGCTGGGTGATGGCGCCCGATGGCACATTTGTCCGCGAGCGGAGGCCCGAGGGCGCGTTTGCCTTCAACTGTCACCGTTTCTTCATGGAAAACCCGTCGCTGTCGGGGCGCGGCTCGGCGGGGGCGTCGGATGTGCCCACCCTCACCCATACCGACGATTGACCCGCGCGCACGCGCGGCCTAGACACGGTAGCGACCGGCAAGGCAGGCGATGGACGGCGTGAACGACCCCGCAGAGCATCGAGAGGGCCCGTTCGGGCGGCCTGTCTTTGACAGCCCGGAGGCGCGCGCGCTCTCCCGCGTGGGCGTGGTCGACGTGGGCTCCAACTCGGTGCGGCTGGTGGTGTTCGACGGCGCGGCGCGCAGCCCGGCCTATTTCTTCAACGAGAAGGTGATGTGCGGCCTCGGCGCGGGCATGGCCGAGACCGGGCGGCTCAACCCCGAGGGGCGGGCGCGCGCGCTCGACGCGCTGCGGCGGTTCGCGCATGTGGCGCGGGGGCTGGGCACCGGCCCGCTCAACGCCGTGGCGACGGCGGCGGTGCGCGAGGCGGCGGACGGCCCCGAATTCGTGGCGCAGGTGGAGCGCGAGACGGGCATCCGGCTTTACGTGATCGACGGGACCGAGGAGGCGCGGCTCTCGGCGCAGGGGGTGCTGCTGGGCTGGCCGGGGGCGTATGGCCTCGTCTGCGACATGGGCGGCTCGTCGATGGAGCTGGCCGAGATCGACGGCGGGCGGGTCGGGCGCTGCGTCAGCTCCGATCTCGGCCCGCTCAAGCTGCGCGACCTGAAGGGCGGCAAGAAGGCGCGCAAGGCGGTGATCCGCGCGACGGTGGAGGGGCTGCACGCACAAATGGGCGAGCAGAAGAACCGGCTGTTTCTGGTCGGCGGATCGTGGCGCGCCATCGCCAAGATCGACATGGCGCGGCGCGGCTATCCGCTGCACGTGCTGCACGAATACCGCATGAGCGCGACCGACCTGCGCGCCACCATCAAGCATATCGCCAGGCACGACGCCAACGCCCTGCGCGCGCAATCGGGCGTGTCGGCGTCGCGGGTGGCGCTGGTGCCTTATGCGGCGGAGGTGCTGCGCGAGGTGGTGCGCTGCTTTCACCCGCGTGACATCGCGGTGTCGAGCTATGGGATCCGCGAGGGGCTGCTGTATGAACAGATGCCCGAGGCGTTGCGGATGCGCGATCCGCTGATCGAGGCGTGCCGCTTTGCCGAAGCCAAGGATGCGCGGCTGCCCGGGTTTGGCCGCATCATCTATCGCTTCATCGCGCCGCTTTACAACTCCGCGCGGCCCGAGCGGCTGCGGCTGGTGAAGGCCGCCTGCCTGCTGCACGACGTGAGCTGGCGCGCGCATCCCGATTACCGCGCCGAGGATTGTTTCGACAACGCCACGCGCGCCAATCTTGGCGGGCTGAAGCATTCCGAGCGGGTGTTTCTGGGGCTGGCGCTGTTGCACCGCTATTCCAACAGCCGCGCGGGCACGCGGTTCGACACGCTGGAGGGGCTGATATCCGAGCGCGACCGCGACGAGGCGGAAATCCTGGGCCGCGCGCTGCGGCTGGCGGCGATGCTGTGGCTCACCGGCGAGGAAGAGGTGGCGCGGCTGCGCTGGCATCCGCGGCGCAAGGTGCTGGCGCTCGATCTTGATCCGGACGCGGCACCGCTTTTCGGCGAGGTGGCGCAGGCGCGGTTCAAGGCGCTGGCGGGCAAGCTGGGGGCCGCGCCCGAGGCGCGGGTGGGCAAGGTGCCGCTCAAGCTTTGAGGTGCGCACCGCTTGCGATTATGCCGTTTTCCCAATAACTTGCGCGCAAGCGAACGAGGGGGCGGCAGATGCAGACACGACTATTGGGGCGGACGGGGATCGGGGTGAGCGCGCTGTGCCTCGGCTCGATGACATGGGGCGCGCAGAACAGCCCCCATGAGGGCCACGCGCAGATCGACCGCGCGCTGGAGCGGGGCGTCAATTTCATCGACACCGCCGAGATGTATCCGGTCGCGCCGATCCGGGCCGAGACGACGGGGCGCACCGAGGAGATCATCGGGGAGTGGTTCGCCCGGACCGGGCGGCGGGGCGAGGTGGTGCTGGCGACCAAGCATTCCGGCGCGGGGTTCAAACACGCGCGGGGTGGCGCGCCGATTTCCGCCGCGACCATCCCGCAGGCGGTGGAGGGCTCATTGCGGCGGCTCAGGACCGATCATATCGACCTCTACCAGTTTCACTGGCCCAACCGGGGCAGCTACATGTTCCGGCAGAACTGGAGCTTTGACCCGTCGGGGCAGGACCGCGCAGAGACGCTGGCGCATATGCAAGAGGCGCTGGGGGCGCTGCAACGCGAGGTGGAGCGGGGCCGCATCCGCGCCTTCGGCCTGTCGAACGAGAGCGCGTGGGGATGCGCAGAGTGGCTGCGGCTGGCCGAGGCCGGGCATGGCCCGCGCGCGGCCTCGATCCAGAACGAGTATTCGCTGATGTGCCGTTTAT
The DNA here is from genome assembly GCA_034521935.1 of Roseovarius sp. Classification (GTDB taxonomy): domain Bacteria; phylum Pseudomonadota; class Alphaproteobacteria; order Rhodobacterales; family Rhodobacteraceae; genus Roseovarius. The sequence continues at coordinate 269,563 of JAXHLV010000006.1, read as the reverse complement.
TTGACACGGACCTCGCGGAGGTGAGCGTCAACGAGGATGTGGGCCTGCTGGCATTTTCGCCGCTGGCCGCCGGGCTGTTGACCGGCAAGTATCAGGATGGGGCCTTGCCCGAGGGGTCGCGCATGACCATCAACACCGATCTGGGCGGGCGGCGCGGGCCGCGCGCCTTTGCCGCCGTCGATGCCTATCTCGACGTGGCGCGACGGCACGGGCTCGACCCGGTGCAGATGGCGCTGGCGTGGTGCCTGACGCGGCCGTTCCTGTGCTCGGCGATCTTCGGGGCGACGAGCATGGCGCAGCTCGACCGCGCGCTGGGCGCGGCGGATTTGGTGTTGTCGGAAGAGGTGCTCGACGATCTCGACGCGGCGCACCGGGCGCATCCGATGCCGTTCTGAGATGGGGCGCGTTGGTGCGCAATGAATGCGCACCCTACCCGTTCTTCACTCAACGGCGGGGCCGGTTCTGGCCTGAAGGGGACGGTCGAAGCTCGCCCCCCGCCGCGCGAGCGCCCGTCCCCTTCAGGCCATCCGCGTCGGATCAGCTCACCGCCCGCCCTTCGCGCTCCTCCAGCGCCTCAGAGCACCGCTTGCAGGTGCCGGGATGCGCGTGGCGGCCCACATCGGGCAGGATCTTCCAGCAGCGCTGGCATTTCGTGCCGTCCGCGCGCTCGAACACCACGCCCACGTCATCCACCTCGGGCATCCGGAACGCCTCGGCCGGGCGCGGATCGCCGGTGAGCACGATGTCGGAGGTGATGCAGATATCGGCGAACGCCACCGATTTGAGCGCCGCGAGCGTGGCTTCGTCGCGCACATGCACCACGGGGGCCGCCTCGAGGCTGGCACCGATCACCTTTTCGGCGCGCTGCAGCTCGAGCGCGGCGGTCACCACCCGGCGCGCGCGCCGCACCTCGGCCCATTTCGCCGCCAGCGGCTCGTCGAGCCAGTCGGCGGGGGTGGCGGGCATGTCGTGCAGGTGCACGCTGCCCTCGTCGCCGGGGAAACGCGACAGCCACACATCCTCCATCGTGAAGACCAGCACCGGCGCGAGCCAGGTGGTCAGCCGGTGAAAGAGGATATCCATCACCGTGCGCGCCGCCCGCCTGCGCGCGGTGTCGCCGTCGCAGTAGAGCGCGTCCTTGCGGATGTCGAAGTAAAACGCGCTCAGATCGAGCGTGCAGAAGTTGAAGATCTGCTGGAACACGCCCTGGAAATCGTAAGCCGCGTAGCCCGTGCGCACGGTGTGATCGAGTTCCGCAAGGCGGTGCAGCACCCAGCGCTCCAGTTCGGGCATCTCCGACGGCTCCACCCGGTCGCCTTCGGAGAAATGCCCCAGCGCGCCGAGCATGAAGCGCATGGTGTTGCGCAGGCGGCGATAGCTGTCGGCCACGCCCTTGAGGATTTCCGGCCCGATCCGCAGATCGGCGGTATAATCCGCCTGCGCCACCCAGAGCCGCAGGATATCGGCGCCGTATTGCCTGGTCACGTCCTCGGGGGCGATGGTGTTGCCCAGCGATTTGGACATCTTGTTGCCCTTCTCGTCGAGGGTGAACCCGTGGGTCAGCACCCCGCGATAGGGCGCGTGGCCGATGGTGCCGCAGGCTTGCAGCATCGAGGAATGGAACCAGCCGCGATGCTGATCGGTGCCTTCGAGGTAGAGATCGGCGAGGCCATCGTCGGAGCCATCCGCGCGGTCGCGCAGCACGAAGGCGTGGGTGGAGCCGCTGTCGAACCACACGTCGAGAATGTCATCGACCTTGTCCCAGTCGTCGGGGGAGACGATGCCGTCGAGGAACCGCTCCTTGGCGCCGTCCTTGTACCACGCATCCGCGCCCTCGGCCTCGAACGCGTCGAGGATGCGGGCGTTGACCTCTTCGTTGCGCAAGAGGTAGTCCGGGTCGGTGGGTTGCGCGCCGCGCTTGGTGAAACAGGTGAGCGGCACGCCCCAGGCGCGTTGGCGCGAGAGCACCCAGTCGGGGCGGTTCTCGATCATGGAATAGAGCCGGTTGCGGCCCGTCCTGGGCGTCCATGTGACCAGTTGGTCGATGGAGTTGAGCGCGCGCTCGCGGATGGTGGTGCCATACTCGTCCTGCCCGTCGCCCACGGGGCGGTCAATCGCGGCGAACCATTGCGGGGTGTTGCGGTAGATCACCGGGGCCTTGGAGCGCCAGCTATGCGGATAGCTGTGCTTGATCTTGCCGCGCGCGAGCAGCCCGCCCACCTCCACCAGCTTGTCGATGAGGGTCTTGTTGGCGTCGCCCTCGCGGCCCTTGCGATCAAGGATATGGGTGCCGCCGAAGAACGGCAGATCGGGGCGGAAGGAGCCGTCATCCATCACGTTGTAGGTGATCACCTGATCGAGCATCCCGAGATCGCGGTAAAGCTCGTATTCCTCCATCCCGTGGGAGGGCGCGCAATGGACGAAACCGGTGCCCTCCTCGTCGGTGACGAAATCGGCAGCGCGGAAATCGCGGGGGGAGTCCCATTCGCCGTTTGAGCCTTCGGCATGGGCGAGGGGATGCAGGAGGGTCAGCCCCGCCAGCTCGTCGGCGGTCACGTCGCGGACGCGTCGCCACATGCCCGGCTCCAGCCGCGCGCGCGTCAGCGCATCCTCGGCGCGGTTGTCGGCGAGGATGAACCGCTCGCCCACATTGGCCCAGCATTCCTCGGGCGTCGCCGTCACCTCGTAGAGGCCGTAGGCGATGTCCTCGCCGTAGACCACGGCCTTGTTGGAGGGGATGGTCCAGGGGGTGGTGGTCCAGATGACGACATGCGCGCCAAGATCGCTTCCGAGTGCTCCAGTCCTCGTCCAGCGATCAGCCGTGACGCAGCTTGCCGACGTTAAACTTCACCCAGACCGTAAAGCTCTCCTTGTCGTGATACTCCACCTCCGCCTCGGCGAGGGCGGTTTTCTCGATGGGCGACCACATCACCGGCTTGGAGCCCTGATAGAGCGTGCCGGTCATCAGGAATTTCTGGAACTCCTCCGCGATGATCCGCTCGGCGCGGTAATCCATCGTCAGATAGGGGCTTGTCCCAGTTGCCGGTGATGCCCAGCCGCTTGAACTCGTCGCGCTGGATGTCGATCCAGCCTTCGGCGAATTCGCGGCATTCGCGGCGGAATTCGACGGTATCGACCTTGTCCTTGTCGAGGCCTTTGGCGCGGTACTGCTCCTCGATCTTCCACTCGATGGGCAGGCCGTGGCAATCCCAGCCGGGGATATAGCGCGCGTCGCGGCCCATCATCTGCTGCGAGCGCACCACCATGTCCTTGAGGATCTTGTTCAGCGCGTGGCCGATATGCAGGTGGCCGTTGGCATAGGGCGGGCCGTCGTGCAGGGTGAACGGCTGCTCCTGCGCCGTCCGGGCGAGGGCTGCCCGCTCGCGCAGGCGGTCGTAGATGCCAATCTCTTCCCAGCGGTCGAGCCACGCAGGTTCGCGCGCGGGCAGGCCGGCGCGCATCGGGAAATCGGTTTCGGGCAGGTTCAGCGTGGCTTTGTAATCGGGTGTGTCCGCACACATGCGTTGCGTCCTTTGTCAGGTCTGGTCTTGGGATGAGGGGCGGCGCGAGGGATCATACGCCTGTGATCCCGGCGGCTCGGATGGGTCAGAGCGCCGGGCATGTAATTCGGATGATGATCGCTGCTGCATGGATCATGCCCCGTCTTATAGGCATGGCTTGATCCGGCGTCCAGAGGGACGGGGGCGGTTCCATCAGACGGATTAACCGGGCGCTTTCTTGCCGACGCGGCGATGTTTTTCCCCTGCCGTGCCAACTGCGACACTTTTGTGACTTTCGGACCACGACGTGACAGGAATAGAGACTTTCACCAGTCATGAATAAGTAACATGAAAAAGTGAAATCGAGGGTGCCGATTATGCCAAACGCGCCAACACCGTTCTGGCGGACAACCCTGTCACGATTGACTGCCAGACGCCCGCGCCTGTCGGGCATCTCGCTGGTCGTGCTCACGAGCGTCTGGCTGCTGGCGGCGTTCAACATTTCTTTCTGGACGCGGTCTTTCGGGCAGATGAACGACCATCCGTTCTATTTCGCATGGTTCGTGATCGCGATCTGGGCGTTGACGGTGTTCTACCTGCTGATCTTTGCCAATCGCTGGCTGATCAAGCCGGTTCTGATCGCGAATGTCTTCATCGGCGCTGCGGCCGCCTATTTCCACGAAACCCTCGGGATCATCGTGGATAAAGTGATGATCCAGAACACGCTGGGCACCACCGCGAACGAGGCGGGGGCGCTGCTGACGCCTGACCTGATCGGCTACATGCTGGCATTCGCGGCGCTGCCCGCGCTGCTGATCCTTGCGGTGAGGGTGACGCATGGGCCGTTCCTGCGGTCGAGCCTGCGGCATGGGGTGATGATGGCCGCGACCGGCGGGCTTTTTGTCGTCATCGCGTTCAGCAACTATCAATATTACAGCTTCGCGCTCAAGGAGTCGCGCGGGCTTCGGGATATCCTGCACCCGATGGCCCCGGTGCGAAGCGTCGGCAAGTATATCGAGATGATCCAAGAGGCCCGCACGGCGGAATTTCTGCCGGTCGGCCTTGACGCGCATAACGGCAAGACCGCCAAGCGGTCGGACAGACCGAAACTGATGGTGCTGGTTGTCGGCGAGACCCTGCGCGATGCCGATTGGGGGCTGAGCGGCTATGCCCGCGACACCACGCCGGAATTGCGCAAGCGCGACGTGGTGAATTTCGCCGGGGTGGAAACCTGCGGCACCTCCACATCCGTTTCCATTCCATGCATGTTCTCGAACCTGACGCGCGAGGAGTTCAGCTATCGCGCGGCACACTCGCGCGAAAACCTGCTCGATGTGCTGGGGCACGCTGGATACGATATCGACTGGTGGGACGCCAATACCGGCGACATGGGGGTGGCTGATCGCGCCCGCTACACCAATTACAACCACGCCGCTGACCCCGAATATTGCAAAGGCGGCGAATGCAACGACGGCATACTTTCCAAGCGCCTGGCCGAGAGCCTGCCGCAGATTACCAAGGATACCGTGATCGTGCTGCATCAGATCGGCAACCACGGCCCGGCCTATTTCGAACGCTACCCCCCCGAATTCGCGCGCTTTCTGCCCGAGTGCCGCAACCCGATGGTCGCCGAGTGCCCGCGCGAGAGCGTGATCAACGCCTATGACAACGCGGTCGCCTTCACCGATCTGCAACTGTCGCGGATCGTCGACCTTCTCGACGCGCGCAGCGATCTCGATACGTCGCTTGTCTATGTCTCCGATCACGGTGAATCCCTTGGCGAGGGGGGGCTTTATCTTCATGCCACCCCCTACTGGATCGCGCCGGACGAACAGACGAAGGTGCCGATGGTGGTGTGGATGTCTAAGGGATTCCGCGAGGATTTAGCCCTCGATTACGATTGTATGCGCACAGCGCCGGGCACCCCCGTGACGCATGATCATTACTTTCACACGGTGCTCGGGATGCTCGATGTCGAGACCACCGCGCATAAGGACGCGCTCGATCTGACCGCGGCGTGCCGCGCAGGTGCGCGCGGGGATGTGCAACAGGCGGACGCGTTCGAGGACCGGTTCAGGGCGCGGCGTCCAGAGGGCGGGAGGCCGCTTTCTCGAAAGACAACCTCGTCCTCGGGCCTGACCCGAGGATCGCTTGTCGCCAGAGACCCTCGGATCAAGTCCGGGGGTGACGGGAGCACACGGCTTGCCCCGGTCGCCCCGGTGCGCCACATATGCGGCATGAGCCAGACCGCCCTGCCCCCGCGCTTTGCCGTCACCCGCCCCGAGATCGAGCGGGTGGTCGCGGCGTTCTATGCGGCCGTGCGCGCCCATCCCGGCCTTGGCCCGGTCTTTGCCGTGCATGTCGCCGACTGGCCCGCCCACGAGGCGAAGGTCGCGGATTTCTGGGCCAACACCATCCTGCACGAGCGCGGCTATTCGGGCAGCCCCATCGCCGCGCATGTGAACGCGGGCAACGTGCAGCCGGGGATGTTCTCGACCTGGCTCGCGCTTTTTGACGCGGTTCTGGCGCGCGAACTGCGCCCCGAGCAGGCCGCCGCGTGGTCGGCGCTCGCGCACCGTATCGGGCGGTCGATGCGCGCCGCGGTGGTGGACCGTGAGACGCACCCGGGCGGCGTGCCCAAGCTGCGGTAGCGTTTGAAAGGCGGGGAGCGATGGTGTGCGAGAGGCATGAGGCAGGCGTCGTGAATTGGCCTGGAGCGGACAGTCGCGCAACGGTCGGGGAGCCGCGCAGCGCCCGACCGCGGGTGGGCGCTCCTACGGTGAGATGATGCACTTTATGGTTTATGTTGTACTTGGCCGCAAAGCTGGCCAGTGCCTGCCGCAGCTCCTCGACGGTCTCGAAGTATTGCACCCAGAGCAGCTGCTCCTTGAGGGTACGGATCGCACGCTCGGCCACGCCGTTGCCCTCCGGCTGCCGGACGAAGGCGGGCGAGCTGAGGATGCCGAAGCACTTGATCTCGTTCTGAAAGTCGTCGGCCATGTAGTTCGAGCCGTGGTCATGGCGCAAGGTCAGGCCCCTGGCTACGTCGGGTCCCACACCGCCGAAGTGCCGCGTGACGCCCTGCCGGACCGGCTCCAGCGCCTCCCACCGGCTTGCGCTCGACGAGGCATGGGTGCCGATGAACTCGCCCGAGCAATGATCCACGGCGATGAACACATAAGCGCGCCCCTCACCAGTGGTGACCGTCTGGGTCATATCTGTCCCCCACACCTCGTCGATCCGGTCGGTGACAATCGTGCCATTGTGCGGATGGGCATCCTGCTGGACGGGGCGCTGCGGCGCGAGCAGATCATGTGCCTTCATGACACGCCGCACCCGGCGAGGGGCTGTCCGCACACCCTGCGCCCGCAGCCGGGCCCAGACCTTGCGATAGCCCTCGCCGGAAAAGAGGGAGGCGGCGATCACGGCCTGGATGTGGAGCAGTAGCTCGGCATCACTGCAGGCGCCCTTGGGCCACGCCGTCGTGGTGGGCGCGGCGCATTGGCGACCCCGTCACCGGCGGCCGAACCACGATGACGGTAGACCGTTGCCCGGGGCGCACCCCAGATCCTGCAGACGCGGGACATCCCGAAGGGACGGCGAGTGGAGATCGAATGCGTCCGACTCATTTCTTCGATCTCCGCCGGGCCAAAGGGCGGCCGCCCTCCAGCTTGCCGATCTTCTCGTACAGCAACTCGTTATCCATGGTGATCTCGCCCACCTTGGCCTGCAGCCGCGCGATCTCTTCATCACGTGCGTCGCGCTCGCGCTCCTTGAGCGCGCTCTCCGCCCCCATCAGGACCTTGTCACGCCACTCCGTCAGGCGGTGCACCGGCACGTTCTCCTCCCGAGAGACCGCGTCGAGGCTCTCACCCCGCATAAGCCGCTGAACCAACGCCAGCTTGCGTTTCGCCGAAAAGCGCTTCGTCCCACCGGCCACGGCCCCGCCGTCGCCGGCGTTGTGGGCGCGCGCCGACGGGGCCGTGGCCTCCGTCGCGCCAGATGTCGAGCTGTTCTTGTCGTCCAACCGTTCATCATACTCCAACGTTATCAATAACTTGTAACGTCGAATAGCGCCCGCCCGGGGGGCGGGTCATGCCGGAGGCATGCCTCTGGCATGACCGCTGCGCGGCGGTGCCTTGCGGCACCTTGATTCCGCGCAAGGGGGCTGAGCCTTGAACGTCCGCATCAGGCCAAAACCCGCCCATTCCCTCGCGCCGCACCGCACATCATTTCGTGTCGCCCCCCGGCTCACACCGCGCCCAGCAGCGTCCCCAGCCCGATGATCACCGCGCAGGCCAGAACCGGCCCGACGACCGCGACCATGAAGATATCGCCATAGGCCTGCCGGTGGCTCATCCCGCAGATGCCCAGAAGCGTGATCACTGCGCCATTGTGCGGCAGCGTATCAAGCCCCCCGGTCGCCACGGCCACCACCCGGTGCAGCAGCGCCGGATCGACGCCTTGCGCCGCCGCCTGCGCCAGCATCGCAGGTCCGAGCGCGTCAAGCGCGATCGACATGCCGCCCGAGGCCGAGCCGGTGATGCCCGCCAGCGCCGAAGACGAGAGCGCCGCCGACACCAGCACATTGCCGCCCGACAGCCCGTCGAGGCTGGCGCGCAGCACCTCGAAGCCCGGCAGCGCGGCGATGACCGCGCCGAAGCCCACAAGGCTCGCGGTGTTGAAAAGCGGCAGGAGTGCTGCCTCGGCCCCGGTGTTGATCGTTGCCATGAACTGCGGCGGGCGCGCGAAGACAAGCGCCAGCAGCAGAGCCACCGTCAGCGCGGAGATCACCGACCACAGGCCCTTGACCCGCGCCAGATCGGTCTCGCCATAAAGCGGGCGCGCGAGGTAGCCGGTGTCGAGCGCGGGCAGGATCGCGGCCCCCATCGCCAGCGTCACCACCCCGACCGACAGGATCGGCAGCGCCGCGCGCCAGAGCGGCAACACAGCCCGCGCCGCCGTGCCTTCGGGCCGCTCGGGCGCGTCCTCGCCCGCCAGCCAGCGCGCACGCAGCCGCAGCCAGACCATGCCGAAGCCCAGCATCACCAGCGCGGCGACGATCCCCAGCCCCGGCGCGGCGAAGGGCGTGGTGCCGAACGTGGCCATCGGGATCGCGTTCTGGATCGCGGGCGTGCCGGGCAGCGCCGTCATGGTAAAAGTGAACGCCCCGAGCGCAATGGTCGCGGGGATCAGCCGCGCCGGGAGTGCTGTCTCGGCAAAGAGCGCGCGCGCCAGCGGCCAGGCGGCAAAAGCCACCACGAAAAGCGATACGCCGCCATAGGTCAGCACCGCGCAGGCCATGACCAGCGCGAGGATCGCATTGCCCGCGCCAAGCGCCCCGGCGATCGCCGCCGCGATCCGCTGCGCGGCCCCCGAGACTTCCATCACCCGGCCAAACACCGCGCCCAGCAGGAAGAGCGGGAAGAAGGCGATCACGAATCCCCCCGCCCCCTGCATGAAGATCTGCGTGTAGCCTGCCAGCACCGGCGCGCCCGACAGGGCCGCCGCCAGCGCGGCCAGCACCGGGGCCAGCACCAGCACCGACACGCCCGCCCAAGCCCCCGCAATGAGAACCCCGAGCACCACGAGAATGAGAAGAACCGACATGCCGCACCTGCATTTTTCTGCGGTGCAGCATATTCGGTTTTCACGGCAAGGGCCAGCGGGTCCGGAGCGGACAGCCTATTTGTGCCCCATCCGTTCGATGATCCGGGCGTTGATCCAGGCGAGCGCGGCCAGCGACAGCCCCAGCCCGAGGAACGCCGCCACCCGCCACAGGCCCGCCAGCCCGCCCATGTCGATCACGAAGACCTTGGCCACGGTGAGCGCCACCCCCGCCATCGCGATCCGGCGCAACCCTTCCGAACGCCTCAGCACAGCCACCGCGAGGCAGCCCAGCGCCCCCGCCATCAACGCCACGGTATAGCTGTAAAGCTCGCCCTCCAGCACCCCCGGCCCGCTCAGGTCGCGGCCCTGCCAGAGGCGGCGGATTTCCAGCGCCAGATACCAGGCGGCATAGGCCGCGCCCGCCACCGCGAACCCACGGGCCAGCCAGCGCGGCAGGTGGTCCATCCGCCACGCCGCCACCGCGAGGAGCAGCGCCACCGGCAGGTAGGCGGCGGCAAGGCTGTCGAAGACCGGCGGGCCGATCACCAATTCGCGCCGCCACATGAACGGGAGGAGCGGGTTGGTCAGCACCGCCTGCCCCGCCAGCAGCGCCAGCGCCACCACCCCCGTGACCACCGCCAGCGCCAGCCGCAGCGCGCGCAAGCCCGCGCCCGCCCCGCGCAACCGCCAGAGCTGTGCCAGCGCCACCGACAGCCACACCGTGGCCATGAGCCCGATCCCGGCATGGCCCATCGCACCGATCTTGCCCAAGAGCCGCATGAGCACCACGCTCAGAAGGATCGCCGCGATGGACCAGATGGCACTTTCCACCACGCCGCGCGTCATCGCCCTTTGCCGCGCGCCAAACAGCCCCCACGCCGCCGATAGCAGCAGGAGCGGCCCCAGATGCGCCAGCACGACACCGGCCCGGGTGGCGTCGTGAACGGCCCAGCCGAGGCCGGGGTCGATCACCAGGCGGTAGCCGATCACCGCCACACCCGCCTGCGCCACCAGCCCCAGCAGCGGCAGATCGAACCGCCGGTCGATGAGCGCCGTGGCCAGCACCATCACCGCCAGCGCCAGCGTCAGCGCCGCCTTGCTCAGCACCACGAAGAGCGCCAGCGCGATGAGGGTGAGCGCCGCGCCCGCGAAAATCGCCGCCAGCAGGCGCGGCTCGGGGCCTTGACGCGCGGCCCGCGCGGCCAGCGCCACCATCAGCGCCGCCATCCCCATGATGTGCAGCGCCCAGGCGTAACCGCCCAGAACCGCACCGGGCTGCCATGTCAGCTCCAGCACCATCGCCACGCCCGGCCCGGTCAGCGCCGCGCCCAGCGCCCACAGGATCGCGGGGGTTGGCCCCGCCCCCCGCATCCGCCACGCGAACAGGAGCGACAACACCGCGCCTGCCGCTATCAGGAGGGTGACGGCAAGCGGTGCCGGGGCCTCGGGCAGGCGCGCGGCGCGGAAGGCCGCGAGCAGGGGGCCGCCGGCGTCGCCGTCGAGCGCCACCAGCGCCAGCGCCGCCGTCACCGGCAGCGCGGTGAGATCGGCAATCCCCGGCGCGTCGCGGGTGCCAAGCGCGAGCGCCGCCCCCATGCCCGCCAGCAGCGCCAGCGCCAGCCATGCCAGCAGCGGCGTGGTGGCCTCGGCCGCCACCAACACACAAGCCGCGCTCGCCGCCGCCACCGTCGCGGCGGCGAGCCAGACCGGCGGGGCGGGCCAGTCTCCGCCGCCCGCCAGCAGCCGTTGACCGAGGCTCGGCGCGGGGTGGCGCGGCGGCACGGAGGCACCGGGCACCAGCACCGCCGTCAGCGTGACCAGCGCGAGGAAGCCGAGAAAATGCTCTGCCGCCACGTCGCCCTGATAGAGCAATGATGCACCTGTCCCCGCCACGCCAAGCGCCAGCCACGACAGCCAGCGCCAGCCCCGCGCGGCATCGACCGCCAACCCCACGACCGCGAGCAGCGCGAAATAGGGGTAGAAGAGCCACGCCACCGCACTCTCGCCACCCACGAGGAACGGGGCCGCGCCCGCGCCCGACAGGCCCAGCGCGCTCAGCACCGGGCCGTGGAACCAGCCCAGCACCACGGCCAGCGCCGCCACCGCCACCAGCGCGCCCAGCGTCGGCCCCGGACCGATCAGCCCGTAAAGCGCGCGCGCCGCCAGCACCGCGGCGAAGAGCACGATCAGCCCCGCGCCCGCCAGCCCCGAGGGCACCGCCGCCGCGTCGCCGTGCCGCCGCCGGAGCACATCGCCCGCGACCACCAGCGCCGCGCCGAGAGCCAGCGCCGCCAACACCCGCATCGCGGGCGTGAGCAGGCCTTGCTCGACGCCGTATTGCACGAGGAACACCCCCGCCAGCGCCAGCGAGACGCCCGCCACCGCCACCGGCCAGTTGGCCCGCAGCCAGCCGAGGAGGCGCGACATCAGCCCCGGCGCTTTCGGTCGTGCCGGGGCGCCCCGGCCACGGGGTCGGGCGCGGGGGTGGCCTCGGGCTCTGCCTTGGCCGTCGCCTGCGGCGTGTCACGCGCGCCCAGCGCCGCCTCGAGCGCCGCCACCCGGCGGCGCAGGCGGGCCTGCCCGACCAGCAGCGCCGGCACCCCGATCACCACCAGCCCCAGCAGGCCAAGCGCGATCATCCCGAGGTAGACCTCCGCGTCCACCGTTTCAGCCCTCCCCGCGCGCGAAAAGCCCCGTCAGCGCGCGCCGCACCACGCCCGTCACCGTCGGGCGTGGCACCGCGAGGCGCGGCAGCGGGCGGCACAGCTCCATCGCCGCGAGCCCCACCCGCGCGGTGAGCGCGCCGTTGACCACCCCCTCGCCGAAACGGCGCGACAGTTTCGAGAGCATTCCGCCCCCTGCCACGCTGCTGATCATGTCGTCACCCACCGCCACGGCCCCCGTGGCCACCAGGTGCGCCACCACCGCGCGCGCCAGACGCCAGCCGCCCAGCGTGCCGGTGCGACCGCCATAGATCGTGGCCACCGCGCGGATCATCCGCAGGTTGGCCACCAGCGCGGTCACCACGTCGGCCAGCGCCAGCGGCACAAGTGCTGTGACCGCCGCCACCTGCCGCGCCGCCAGTTCGACCTCGCGCAGGGCAGCCGCATCCAGCGGGGCCAGAAGCTCACGCTCGGCCAGCGCCAGAAGCGCGTCGGCATCCACCTGCTCGCCCGCGCGCTCGTCCAGCCGTGCCAGCCCCCACGCCGCCTCGGCGCGGCCCGCATAGAGCCGCCGGAGCCGGGCCACCACCGCGCGCGCGCCGTCAAGATCGGCCTCGGCCTGCGCCGCGTCGGCCTGCGTGCGCAGCGCGTCGAGCCGCCCCAGCCGGGCAAACCCCGCCGCCTCGCGCAGCGCGATCAGCACCGCCACCGCCAGCAGCGCCACGCCCAGCACGCTCACCGCCCGGCCCAGCCACGGCGACCGCTCCAGCAGCGACATCGCGAAATCCCACGCCGCGACCGATACCGCCACGCCGATGAGCGCCAGCGCCAGCCCCCAGAAGGCGCGCGCCAGCCACGAGGGCCGCCGCGCCAATCCGGCCATCGCCGCGCGCATCGCCCGGCCTTCGGGCGGCGCGGCGTCTTCGGGCACCGGCGGTGCGCGGTCGGGCGCGGCCTCCTCGTGGTCCTCGATCTCGATCAGAACCGGCCCCTTGCTCATGCCCCTGCCTCCTTGCTGTGCCAGACCATGCGGATATCCCGCAGCCCCTCGTCATTGCCGCCGCCCTGTGCGTGGGCGGCCTCGGCAAAGCCCGCACCCCGGTAAAAGCGGCGCGCGGGCAGGTTGTCGGCCAGCACCCACAGGTCGAGCGCGCCCGCCTGGGCCTGCGCCTCGGCCAGCAATGCGCGGCCCACCCCCTGCCCGCGCCGGTTGGGGGCCACGTAAAGCGCATGGAGGCGGGCGCCATCACGCAGCACGAACCCCGCGATCCGCCCTTGCACATGCGCCACCCGCACCCGGCCCCGCCATGTGACCCGCCACAAAAGCGCCAGGTCATCGGCCCGGCTGCGCGCGCAAGGCTGCGCGCGCGCGGCGCGCGTATGCGCCCAGAGGATCGCGGCGAGCCGCGGCACCTGCCAAATCCGGGCGCGTGAGAGCCTCACAACCGGTCCCCGATCAGGAACTGTGCCGCGCGGTCGAGCCGGATATGCGGCGGCCCCTCGCCGGGGCGCAGGCTGAGCTTGGCGGGCGCAAAGCGCTGCGCGCCGAAATCAAAGTCGGGCCAGCGTTCCGCCCCCTCGCGCGCGGGCGACAGGATCGCCGCCGGGTCGCCGGGCAGCTCGCCGGGATGGAACGCCGCCTGCCCGCCCCCGGCCACGCGGCCACGCACAACCTCGACCTCGCGGCCCGCGTGGCGGCGTGTCTCCTCGACGGTGGCGCGCAGGGCGGCGATGGCCATGCTGCGCACATCGGCCCCGGCGAATTGCGCCCGGTCGCGCGCCTCGCGCAGCATCGCCTCCATGATCGCGGCGAGGCGGGGGTGCTGTGCGTGGTGCAAATGGTCGGCCTTGGTGGCGGCAAAGAGCAGCCGCTCCACCCGGCGGCCCTGCATCAGCCGGGTGAGAAAGGCGTTGCGACCGGGGCGGAAGGTGCCAAGGATATCGGCCATCGCGCGGCGCGTCTCCTCCACCGCGCGGGGGCCCTGATGGATCGCATCGAGCAAATCCACCAGCACGATCTGCCGGTCGATCCGGGCGAAATGCGCGCGGAAAAAGGGCCGGACCACCTCGCGCTTGTAGGCCTCATAGCGGCGCGCCATCTCGGCGCGCAGGCTGCCGCGCGGCGTGCCCCCGGCCTCGGGCAGGGGGGCGAAAGTCACCACCGGCGCCCCCTCCAGATCGCCGGGCAGAAGGAACCGCCCCGGCGTGCAGTCGCTGTGGCCGTTCGCGCGCGCGGCGCGCAGGTAGGCGGTGAAGGCGGCGGCAAGGCCCTGCGCGCGGGCCTCGTCATGGGCCGCCTGCGGGTCGATCCCCGCCAGCGCCTTGCGCCATCCATCGGCCTCGGTGCGCCCCTCGGCCCGCGCGAGCGCCTCGCGCGACCAAGCGGCGTAGTCCTTGTCGAGCAGCGCGAGGTCGAGCAGCCATTCGCCGGGATAGTCCACGATGTCGAGATGCACGGTGCGCGGCCCGGTCATCCCCGCCAGCATCCCCGAAGGTCGCACCCGCAGCGACAGGCGCAATTCCGACACCGCGCGCGTGCTCTCGGGCCAGCGCGGCTCGGGGCCGGTGAGGGCCGCCAGATGCGTCTCGAAATCGAAGCGCGGCAGGGTGACATCGGGCTGCGGCTGAAGGTAGGCGGCGAGGATGCGCCCCTCGTTCGCCGCCGCAAGCCCGCCCATGCGCCCGCGTTCCAGCAGGTTGGCGACAAGCGAGGTGATGAACACGGTCTTGCCCGCGCGGGCAAGGCCCGTGACGCCCAGCCGGATCACCGGCTCGAAAAGCGCACCCGAGACGCGCGCGCCCATCCCTTCGATCTCGCGTATCAGCCCCTCGGCCAGCCCTGCAATCGCCACGCACCGCCCCTTTGTCCCTTGGCCCCGAGAATAGGTGCGCGCGCAGCCGCGTGCCAGTGCCGATTTCACGCGGGCGTTGCGGCGCAGGGTCATGGCCAAGCCCGCGATTCCCCGCTAAGACAGCCGCCAGACCAGACCGGAGCCGCCCCATGAGCCAAGAACAGCAGCCGCAGATCTACCTCGTCACGCCCCCCGCGTTCGATCCCGCGCCCTTTGCCGACCGGCTCGGGGCGGTGCTCGACGCGCATCCCGTGGCCTGCCTGCGCGTGGCGCTTGGCTCAAACGACGAATACACCGTGGCCAGTGCCGCCGAGGCCTGCCGCGAGGTGGCCCATGCCCGCGACGTGGCGGTGGTGATCGAGCGGCATGTGGGCCTTGTGGAGCGGTTGGGCCTCGACGGCGTGCACCTGCCGGACGGCGCGCGCGGGGTGCGCGCGGCGCGGGGGGCGCTCGGGGGCGACGCCATCGTCGGCGCGTTCTGCGGCACCTCGCGCCATGACGGGATGAGCGCGGGCGAGGCGGGGGCCGATTACGTGGCCTTCGGCCCCGCAGGAGAGACCGCGCTCGGCACAGGCGAGCGGGTGGCGCGCGAGGTGTTCGAGTGGTGGTCGGAGATGATCGAACTGCCGGTGGTGGCCGAGGGTGCGCTTGACGAGGCGGCAGTCGCCTCGCTCGCGCCGGTGGCTGATTTTCTCGCCTTCGGCGAGGAAATCTGGCGCGAGGAGGATGCGGGCGCGGCGCTTGCGCGGCTCATCGCGGCGATGGGATAGGATGGCGCGGCGGGGCGGGGTTTGGGCCGAAGGGGACGGTGGGGCCAGAGAAACAAGCCGCGCCGGGGCATTGTGTCGACCGTCCCCTCCAACCCAATCGCCCTCACATCCCGCGCCGGTCCTCGGGCATCCCCGCGCGCACGGCGCGTTCGCAGGCCACCGCCAGCGCCTTGCGCCCGCCATCGAGCGGCAGGGCCGCGTGGCAGATGACGCGCACCCGGCCCTGTCGAGGCATCCCCAGCACCGCGAGCAGGTGATCGCCGAATTCCATATCCCCCCACCAGCCATAGGCCCGTGGATCGGCCCCTGTCGGGGCCTCGTAAACCAGCGTGACCGGCTGCACCCGCGCGTCCTCCCCGCCGGCCTCGCACAGCGCCTGGAAGAGCGTCGATTTGAACGGGCGGACGCGCATCCCGTCGGTGCTCGTCCCCTCGGGGAAGAACAAGAGCCGCTGTCCCGCCGCCAGCCGTTCGTGCAACAGCGCCGTGTGCGCCCGCGCCGCGCGCGGGTCGCGGGTGATGAAGACCGTGCCGGTGAGTCGCGCCAGAAAGCCGATGCCGGGCCAGCCCGCCACTTCGGCCTTGGACACGAAATACACGCGCCCCACTGCATTGAGCGCAAAGATATCGAGCCATGAGGAATGGTTGGCCACCACCGCGCCGGGGCCGCGCAGGGGCGTGCCCTCGACCACGTGGCCGATGCGCAGGATCGCCAGCACCCGGCGGCACACCCATTGGGTGATCAAAGGCGTCCAGGGCCGTGCCACGCCATGAAGGGGCCGCTCTGCCAGCCGCAGCGCCAGCGTGGCCAGCACGCCTGCGCCGATCACCAGCGCGATCCGCCCGCCCCGCCAGATCACCCGCCGCCAGTGCCCGGGCGCGCGCGACATCACGGGCGGCGGCGCGGGTGATTGCCAGGTGACGCTCACCGGTGCTCTGCGCGCGTGTAACGCGCGCGCTGCTGCGCGCTGAGATGCGCGGTATCCATCAACAGGCAGACATCGGTGGTGTTGAAAGCGTGATCCACATAGGCCCCCTCGCCGACGCAGCCGCCGAGCCGCAGATAGGCCTTGATGAGCGCGGGCACCTCGCGCATGGCCACGGCCCGGTCGAGCGCCTCTTCTGGCACCAGGTCCATTGGCTGGAAATGCGCCGCGCGCGCCCGCACCCGCAGCGCGGGCGGGGCGAGGTGGCGGTGGTGCAAGAGCGACAGCGGCTGTGCCAACGCCGCCACATCGGTGCCGTGAAAGCTCGCTACGCCGAACAGCACCTCGATATCGTGGCGCGCGACATAGCGCGCCAGCCCCTGCCACAGGTGATAGAGCGCCTCGCCACCGCGATAGGGCCGCGCCACGCAGGAGCGGCCCAGTTCCAGCAGCCGCCGCCCGCTGCTGCGCAGGGGCGCGAGATCGTATTCATCCTCGGAATAGAACTGCCCGGCGCGCGCGGCGGCCTCGTTCCCCAACAGGCGGTAGACGCCGACCACCGCACCGCCCTGCGCGCGGTCGCGCAGGATCAGGTGATCGAAGAACGGGTCGAACCGGTCACGCTCCAGCTTTGCCTCGTGATCGACAAGCGGGCCATCGCCCCCCAACTCCTCGACGAACACCGCGTAGCGCAGCCTCTGCGCGGCCTCGATATCGGCGGGCTCGCGCGCAAGCTCGACACAAAAGCGGGGGGCGGGTGCGGTCATCGGCCTCGTCTCTGTTGCGCCTGGAGCATGTTGCTCAAAAGTCGGAACCGGTTTTGAGCTCCTCGAACATGCGAAATCAAACCGTCAGAGCGGATCGCGTGACTGCAAAGGAACGCGACACGCTCTGATCCGGTTTCTACGCAGGCGCGCGCCCGGTTGCAACGCGGCGCTGGTCGCAGCGCCGCCGCCGTGATACCCTGAATTTAACGAATTGCTAACCGCGATCAGCGATCAAGGACAGGCAACAGCGTCACGCGGTTGCCGTTGATCACTACCTTGCCCTCCTCGCGAAAGTTCACCGTGATGCGCCCGCCGATATTGGATTGCACCTGCCCCACCCCCCAATCGGGGCGCGCCGGGTTTTCCACCAGCATTCCCGGCTCCAGCAGCGCGTTCATCTCGGTCATGTCCTGCCTCGTTTACGGTCCTTGCCATGCCACCTGATGAACCCCAGCTCGCGGCCCTTGCAAGCTCGCGCATCTGCCACGATCTCGCAAGCCCTGTCGGCGCGGCGCTGACCGGGCTGGAATTCATCGCGGACGTGCCGGGCGGGGCCGGGCCCGACGAGATGACGCTCCTGCGCGACAGCCTCACCGGCGCGCGCGCCACGCTGGAAATGCTGCGCCTCGCCTTCGGGCGCTCGGACGCGGGCGAGACGCTCGACGCCCGTGCGCTTGGCGGTATCGTGCGCGGCCACCTCGCCGCGCGCCCCCGGCTGGGCCTCGACTGGGCGCTCGACGGTCCGCTCGCGCGCGCCGATGCGCAGCCCGTGGCGCTGGCGGTGCTGTGCGCGGCGCAGGCGCTGCCGCGCGGCGGCACGCTGGCGGTGGCGCGGCCCGGCCCCGCGCGCGTCACGGTCACGGCCACGGTCACGGCCAATGGCGATCTGGCCGACGATCCCGACCTCTGGGACGGGCTGGCGGGTCGCGGCCCCCTGCCCGCCGCCGACCCGCGCCGCATCGAGTTTCACCTGCTGGCCGCCCGGGTTGCCACCGGCGACGCCCGAATCGACATCACCATCGGGGTGCGGGCCCGCACGATCACCCTGATATGGCCCGCGCGCGATTGATCTTTGCCGGTTTTTCCCGATAGTGAGGGAAATCGCAAGATCATCCGAGAAACGAGCGCCCGCCGACGTGACCATGCCCCGCCATACCCCGCCCGAGACGCAGGATTTCCAGCGCGTCCGCACCGCCGCGCAGCTTGTCATCGCCTTCGCGGTGGTGCTGTTCCTGCTGGTGCAGGCGCGGTTCCTGCTGATTTCGCTGGCCACCGCGATCATCCTCTTCAGCCTGACCTCCGACGCGATCAACTCCATCGCGCGGATGCGCATCGGTCCGGCGCGCATCCCCAACTGGCTGGCGAGCCTGACGGCGCTGGCGCTGATCTCCTCGATCCTTCTGAGCCTGTCGGCGGTCATCCTGTCGCAGGCCAACACGGTGCTCTCGACCACCATCGCCTATGCCGACCGCGCCCCCGAGGCGATGGCCGCCGCGGTCTCGTGGCTGGGGCCGCAGGCGGAGGTGGCGGTGCGGCAGGCGATCGCGACCTTCGATGTGGCGGGTTATCTGCGCACCATCGCCGGACAGGCCGGCAGCCTGATGCAGGGCACGGTTCTGGTGATCCTGTTCGTGGGCTTTCTCTTCGCCGAGCGGGTGTGGTTCGACACCAAGCTCGAAAGCCTGCTGGGCGATCGCGCGCAGGCCAACCGCACCGGGCGAATCATCGGCTCGATCATCCACCGGGTGAACTATTACCTGCTGGTCAAGACGCTGGTGAGCGGCATCACCGGGCTGATGGTCTATGGCGTGGCGCGCTTTTTCGAGCTCGATCTCGCGGCGGCGCTCGGCATCCTCACCTTCGTGCTCAACTACATCCCCGCCATCGGCTCGATCGTGGCGACGGTGCTGGTGGCGCTGGTGACCTTCGTGCAACTGGGCGACGGGCCGGTGACGCTCGGCATTTTCGCCATCGTCGGCGGCATCCAGTTCCTCGCGGGCAACGTGATCGACCCGATGCTGATGGGCCGCGCGCTGCGGGTGTCGTCCTTCGGCATCATCATCAGCCTGGCCTTCTGGGGCGCGGTCTGGGGCATACCGGGGATGTTCCTCGCGGTGCCGATCATGGTGGGGGCGATGATCGTGTTCAGCCATGTGCCGGGGCTGCGCCCGATCGCGGTGCTGCTGTCACGCGAGGGTCTGCCCGAGACCGAGGAAGAGCTTGACGCCACCCGCCCGGCGGCGTGAGGGGGGCGATTCAATGCTCCAGGCCAGAGACTGCCGCGTGCCCCGAACCGTGCTAACTGTTTGATTCAGAATGTCCGAGGCGCTCAGAACCGGCTCCCCCTTTTGAGCGACATGCTCTACAGGTGCTTGCGCAGTCGCGACGGGCCCGGCGTCTTTTTGCCCTTCCAGGGGTTCTTGTCGGACTGGCTGCGCAGGTGCAGGCGAATCGGCGTGCCCGGCATGTCGAAATCCGTGCGCAGCCCGCCAACGAGGTAGCGGCGGTAGCTCTCGGGCATCTTGTCGGGATGCGAGCACATCACCACGAAGCCGGGGGGGCGCGTCTTGGCCTGGGTCATGTAGCGCAGCTTGATCCGCCGCCCGCCCGGCGCGGGGGGCGGGTGCTGTTCGATCATGCCCGCGAGCCAGCGGTTGAGCTGTGCCGTGGGGATGCGCCGGTTCCAGACCTCGTGGGCCTTTTCCACCGCCGCGCGCAGCCGGTCGAGACCCTTGCCGGTCTTCGCCGAGACGGTGACCAGCGGCGCGCCGCGCAATTGCGGCAGGAGCCGGTCGAACGCCTCCTTGAGGTCGCGCAGCTTGCCCTGCCGGTCGTCCTCGATGTCCCACTTGTTGACGGCCACCACCACGGCGCGGCCCTCGCGCTCTGCCAGATCGGCGATGCGCAGGTCCTGTTGCTCGAACGGGATCGCGGCGTCGAGCAGGACCACGACGACCTCGGCGAATTTCACCGCGCGCAACCCGTCGGCGACCGACAGCTTCTCCAGCTTGTCCTGCACCCGCGCCTTCTTGCGCATCCCGGCGGTATCGAAGAGCCGCACCGGCAGCCCGTCCCAGTCGAGCGTGAGCGAGATCGCGTCGCGGGTGATCCCGGCCTCGGGGCCGGTGAGCAGGCGCTCTTCGCCGAGGATGGTGTTGATAAGGGTGGATTTCCCGGCATTGGGGCGGCCCACCACCGCCACTTGCAGCGGGCGCTCGGGCGTGGGCGCATTGTAGGCGGGAACGGTCTCTTCGTCCTCATCCGCCTCGTCGAGCGCCACATCGGTCTCGGGGGCCTCTTCCCCGGCGCGCGCGGCGTAGCCATCCGAGAGCGGCATGAGCCGGGCGTAGAGATCGTTCAGCCCCTCGCCATGCTCTGCCGAGAGCGCGATCGGATCGCCGAGGCCCAGCCCCCAGGCCTCGTAAATCCCCGCATCCGCCGCAGACCCTTCGGCCTTGTTGGCGGCGAGGATGACGTGGCCCGACCGCTTGCGCAGGATATCGGCGAAAATCTCGTCGATGGGCGTCACGCCCGCCCGCGCGTCGATCACGAAGAGGCAGATATCGGCCATCTCCACCGCCCGCTCGGTGAGCCGCCGCATCCGGCCCTCAAGGCTGTCGTCGGTGGCGTCCTCCAGCCCGGCGGTGTCGATCACGGTAAAGCGCAGATCGCCCAGCCGTGCCGCCCCCTCGCGCAGGTCGCGGGTGACGCCGGGCGTGTCATCGACCAGCGCGAGGCGCTTGCCGACGAGGCGGTTGAACAGCGTGGACTTGCCCACGTTGGGGCGGCCCACGATGGCGAGGGTAAAGGACATGTCGCGGCTCCGCTGACGATCAGAGCGGGGTGATACCCGATTGCGGGGTCAACGGAAAGCCAGAAGCTGCCCCTTCTTGGACACGACGTAGAGCGTGCCGCCCGCCACCACCGGGTTGCTTGCCGCACCACCGGGAAGATCGACCTCGCGGGTGGGCCGACCCGAAACGGGATCGAAGAAGCGCAGCTTGCCATCCCCCGAGGCGAGCACAAGCTGCCCGCCCGCAAGTACCGGGCCGTAATGGCCGACGATCCCCGCCTGCCGCTTGGGCTTGCGCGCGGTAAAGAGCGGCAGCGCGTGGGCCCAGATGCGGGCACCGTCCTCCGCCGCAAGGCGCACGAGCTCGTTGCGGTCGCTGACGAGGAAGAGCGATCCGCCGGCGGGCCAGATCGGGTTGAGCGGGCCCTCCTCGGCGGTCCAGATACGCTTGCCGCTGCCGAGGCTGAGCGCCACCATGCGGCCCGAATGGGTGCCCACGTAGACCCGGTCGCCCACCACCAGCGGATCGCTGGTAATGTCGCGCACCCGCGCGCTCGCCAGCCCGCTGCGCTCGCCCGCGACCTGCGCATCCCAGAGCCGCAGCCCGCCCTTGCGGAAGGCCCCCTGCACCTCGCCCGCGCCGAAAGCGAAAACGGCGTAGCGGTCGGTGATCGCGGGCGCGGGACCGCCCAGCACGTTGTGGATGTCCGGCGTGCCCGAGAGCTGCCAGCGGACGCGGCCCGTTTCGGCATCGAGCACCCAGGCCACCTCGTCGCCCGCAACCGCGTAGACAAGGCCTTCATGGACCGAGGGCGCGGCGCTGGTAGGCGCGTCGATATCCTGCTGCCAGATCACCGCGCCGGTTTCGGGGTCGAGGGCGGTGACCGCCCCGAACGCGGTGGTGACAAAGAGCCGCCCGCCGCCATAGGCGAGCCCGCCGCCGCTGGAATTGTCGGGGCTGTCATTGGGCGGGGTCAGGTCGGCGGACCAGAGCAGCTCGCCCGACGTGGAGACCGCCGAAACGGTGGTTTTCGCATCGAGAGTAAAGATACGGCCCTGCGCCACAACCGGATCGGAGCTGATGCGCACCCGGCGGCCATCGCCCGCGCCGATACCCGCCGACCATGCCAGCGCGGGGGCGGCGGAGAGCGCGGGATGCGCGGTGCGCGTCGACGGCGTGCCGTGGCGCTGCGGCCAGGCGGCGTTGCGCACCGGCGCGGGCAGCGAGAGCGGGAGCGCGCGGTTGACCGGGGTCTCCTCGGCCTGCGCGCGGCGCGCCTCGCTCTGGAGCACGTCGCGGATGTTTTCGCGCTCACCGGGCAGGATCGGCTCTTTCTTGTCGCAAGCCGCCAGGGCGAGGGCCGCCGCCATCGCGAGAAGAACCGTTTTCACCGTCATTTCAACGTCACCACTGCTGCCCCCATCTGTCGCGTCATGCCGGCTGCGGGATCACTGACCAATCCCGGTCTCAACCGTATCATCCCTGCGTGTCCCGCCCGGAATTTCGGGCACATCCTCGCCCAGCGCCACAATCACCTGCGACACGCGGCGGCGCAAGGGCTCTGTCGCCTCGGCATCCACCGCGAGCGACGTCAGCCGTTCGAGCGCTGCCGCGCGTGCACCGGTCTCGATCTCGATCATCGCGAGTTGCTCTTCGGCCAGAAGCCGGATCAGCCCCGGCTGCGCCGCCAGCGGCTCGAGCCGGGCGCGGCGCTCTTCGGCGCTCAGCCCCGCGCCGGGCAGCATGACCGCCTTGAGCACCGCGAGATCGCGGTAGATGGCGGGCACGTCGCTGCGGTCCGCGAGCGCGAGCAGGCGTGTTGCCGCCCCCGGCGCGTCCTGCGTTGCGCGCTCGACTGCGGCCAGCATGTCGGCCACTGCCTCGCCCCCCGGCGTGGGGGCTGCGACCGCCTCGAGCGCGGTGGCGCGCTCGGTGCCCTCGGGTTGCGCCAGCGCGGCGAGCACGGCGTCGCCAAAGGCCTGCGCCTCGGCGCGCGCCTGCGCCTTGCGCCACTCGTTCCACGCGGCCCCGCCGACCAGAAGCAGGATGGCCAGAACGCCGATCCAGCCATAGCGGCGCATCAGCCGGAAGAGCCGGTCGCGGCGCACCTCCTCGGTGACTTCGTCGATGAAACTGTCGGTCTCGCTCACGCCACACCCCCTGCCGGACTCCCGCCCCTCTTAGCGTGTCGGCCCGGCGCTGCCAAGGGGCACGGACCGCGCGCGAGAACGCGCTTGTCCGCAGGACGGGAAAAGTTTAATCTGAACCGGTTGGTTCAGCGTATTGCCACGTGTAATGCGTGAATTTCGTGTGTGTGTCGTCGCACTATGTCTGAAAGAGTGTCCATGCGCCTGTTTCCAATTCTGGTCGCCCTGTTGGTCGCCGCGATGATCTATGCCTTCGTGTTCGAGCGCGAGCGCCTGACGGCGATGCTGCCCGCGTCCGAGGAACCCGGGGCCGAGACGCAAAGCGCAGACGCGCCCGCCACGGAGACGGACGAGACGGACGAGGCGGGACTGATGCGCGTCGTGGTGCAACGCTCGGAGGCGCGCGAGGTCGACAGCGCGGTGGTGGTGCGCGGACGCACCGAGGCCGATCGCATCGTGGAGCTGCGCGCCGAGACATCGGGGCTGGTGATCTCGGAACCGCTGCGCCGGGGGGCGTTCGTGGAGGCGGGCGACGAGGTCTGCCGTCTTGACCCCGCCGCGCGGCAGGCCGCGCTTGACGAGGCCGAGGCGCGGCTTTCGGAGGCGGAGGCGCGCGTGCCCGAGGCGAAAGCCCGGCTTGAAGAGGCGCGCGCGGCGCTCGAGGAGGCGGAGATCAATTACCGCGCGGCGAGCGGCCTGGTGGAGAGCGGCTATGCCTCCGAGACCCGCGTCGCCGCGACGCGCGCGGCGCTGCGCGGTGCTGAGGCGGGGGTCGAGAGCGCCACCTCGGGGCTCGAATCGGCCCGCGCCAACATCGAATCGGCCCGCGCCGCCGTGACCGCCGCGCGCGAAGAGATCAAGCGGCTGACCATCCACGCGCCGTTCGGCGGCGTTCTGGAAACCGATACCGCCGAGTTGGGCAGCCTGCTTCAGCCCGGCGCGCTTTGCGCCACGGTGCTGCGGCTCGACCCCATCACGCTGGTGGGGTTCGTGTCTGAGACCGACGTGGCGCGCGTCGAGTCCGGAGCCACGGCCACCGCGCGCACAACCTCGGGCCACGAGGTGACGGGCGAGGTGAGTTTCGTGTCACGCTCGGCGGACGAAACGACGCGCACCTTCCGGGTGGATGTGCGCGTGCCGAACCCCGACCTGACCCTGCGCGACGGCGAGACCGCCGAGATCGCCATCGCGGCGGCAGGCAAGCGGGCGCATCTGGTGCCGCAATCGGCGCTGACGCTCGATGACGCGGGCACGCTGGGCCTGCGCCTGGTGGACGCGGAGAACCGCGTGCAATTCGCCCCGGTCACGCTCTTGCGCGACACGCCCTCGGGCGTGTGGCTCACCGGGATGCCGGACCGCGCCGACATCATCGTGATCGGGCAGGAATACGTGCGCGCGGGCGTGCGCGTCGATCCGACCTACCGGGAGCCTGGCCAATGACCCGGATCGTCGATTGGGCCGCTGAACGTGCGCGGATGGTGCTGGCCTTCATCGTGCTGTCGATCCTTGCGGGGACGATGGCCTATATCGGCCTGCCCAAGGAGGGAGAGCCGGATATCGAGATCCCGGCGCTCTTCATCTCGGTGCCGTTTCCGGGCATTTCCGCCGAGGACAGCGAGAAGCTGCTTGTCAAGCCGATGGAGACCGAGCTGAGCGATCTCGACGGGCTCAAGACCATGACCGGGACCGCGGCCGAGAATTACGGCGGCGTCGCGTTGGAATTCGAGTTCGGCTGGGACAAGACCAAGATCCTCGCCGATGTGCGCGACGCGATGGACACCGCCGAGGCCGAATTTCCCGACGGGTTCGAGAAATACACCCTCAACGAGGTCAATTTCAGCGAGTTTCCGATCATCATCGTCAACCTCTCGGGCCCGGTGCCCGAGCGCACGATGTCGCG
The DNA here is from genome assembly GCA_034521935.1 of Roseovarius sp. Classification (GTDB taxonomy): domain Bacteria; phylum Pseudomonadota; class Alphaproteobacteria; order Rhodobacterales; family Rhodobacteraceae; genus Roseovarius. The sequence goes on along the minus strand of JAXHLV010000006.1, from coordinate 244,635 downwards.
GCTCGCCAGCGACCTTCAGGACCGGCTGGAAGCGATGGAGCCGATCCTCGAGGCGGGCATCGCGGGCAATCGCGAGGAGATGGTCGAGGTGGTGATCGACCCGCTGCGGCTCGAGGCCTACAACGTCACTGCGGTCGAGCTCATCAACGTGGTGCGCAACAACAACCAGCTTATTCCCGCGGGCGAGGTGGACACCGCCGAGGGCACCTTCGCGGTCAAGATACCCTCCTCGTTCGAGGAAACGCGCGACATCTACGAATTGCCGATCAAGACCAATGGCGACCGCATCGTGCGGCTGGGCGATCTGGCGACGATCAACCTCACCTTCGAGGACCGCACCGGCACCGCGCGGTTCAACGGCGAGACGACGGTGGCGCTGCAGGTGGTCAAGCGCAAGGGCTTCAACATCATCGACACCGCCGACCTCGTGCGCGCCGAGGTGGCCGAGGCGGAAAAGACATGGCCGGAGGAATTGCAGGTCGCCGTCAACGTGGGCACCTCCAACGACCAGTCGCGCACCGTCGAATCGATGGTCAGCCAGCTTGAAGGCTCGGTGCTGACGGCGATCGCGCTGGTGATGATCGTGACGCTGGCGGCGCTGGGCATCCGCCCCGCGCTTCTGGTGGGGTTCGCGATCCCGACCTCGTTCCTGTTGTGCTTTGCGCTGCTGGCCGTGATGGGGGTGGCGGTGTCGAATATCGTCATGTTCGGCCTCATCCTCGCGGTGGGGATGCTGGTGGACGGGGCCATCGTGGTGACGGAATACGCCGACAAGCGCATTGCCGAGGGCGAGGGGCCGATGCACGCCTATGTGGCCTCCGCCAAGCGCATGTTCTGGCCGGTGGTCAGTTCCACCGCCACCACGCTCTGCGCCTTTCTGCCGATGCTGTTCTGGCCGGGCGTGCCGGGGCAGTTCATGGGAATGCTGCCGGTGACGCTCATCTTCGTGCTGTCAGCCTCGCTTCTGGTGGCGCTGGTCTATCTGCCGGTGCTGGGCGGCGTGACCGGGCGGCTGGAGCGGTGGTTCGATCAGCGCATAGCGGCAATCGCGGGCGGGTTCTGGCTGTGGCATATCCTGCTGTTGCCGGTGGCGGCGGGCGCGGCGATGCTGGCGGGCCAGGCGATGCCGTTGGTGCTGGGCGAGGTGAACGCGCAATTCGCGGGGCTGGATGGCGGCGACATCCTCGGCGCGGTCATCCCGGTGCTGGCCATGGTCTTCGTGCTGGGCCTCGGTGCGGTGGCGCTTCTGGCCACGGGCGTGGCGGGGGTGGTGACGCTGTTGTTGGGGCTGCTGGCGATCCCGCGGCGGTTCGGCAACGGGCTGCGCGCGCTCGGGCGCATCGTGTTGCCCCGGCGGCGCGAGCGGGTGCGCGCGGGCTATCGCCGCTCGGTCTTTGGCTGGGTGATCCACGCCATCGTGGGCAACCCGGTGATGCCGCTGGTGGCGTTCGGCGCGGTCTTCGTGCTCGTCGGCTCGGTGCTGATGTTTTACGTGGGCAACAACAACGGCACCGAGTTCTTCGTCGATACCGAACCGGAGCAGGCGATCGTCTATGTGCGCGGGCGCGGCAACATGTCGCTCGACCAGAAAGACGCGCTGGTGCGGCAGGCCGAGGAGGTGGTGCGCGCCCATCCCGGTGTCACCACCGCCTTTGCCTTTGCCGGTGACGGCGGGCTCAACAACAATACCGGCGGCGCGCAGCCGCCGCGCGACACCATCGGGCAAATCCAGTTCGAGACCATCCCGTGGGAGGATCGCCCGCAAATCACCGAGACCTGGTTCACCGTGCCGTTGCTGGATTTCGCGGTGCGGCGCAGCGTGGTCGATCCCGCCTATAACGGCGATCAGGTGATCGATGAGCTGTCCGCCGGGATTGCCCGCATCCCCGGCATCAAGGCCGAAATCCTGCCGATGACGGGCGGGCCCGCCTCGGCCAAGCCGGTGCATCTGCGGCTCAAGGGCGATGACTGGGCCGCGCTGCAGGAGTTCACCGAAAAGGCGCGCGAGACGTTCGAAGAGACCGAGGGTCTCTACAAGATCGAGGACACGCTGCCGCTGCCGGGCATCGACTGGCAGATCGAGGTGGACGTGGAGCGCGCGGGCCGGTTCGGGGCCGACGTGGCAACGGTGGGCGCGATGGTGCAGCTTGTGACGCGCGGCATCCTGCTCGACACCATGCGCGTGGAGAGCAGCGACGAGGAAATCGAGATCCGCGTGCGGCTGCCCGAACGTGACCGGGTGCTCTCGACGCTCGACACGCTCAAGGTGCGCACGGAAAACGGCCTTGTGCCGCTGTCGGCCTTTATCACCCGCACGCCGGTGGCGCAGCTTGCGCAGATCGACCGCATCGGCCAGACCCGGTTTTTCGACGTCAAGGCGGCGGTGCGTGACGGGCTGACGGCGACCGTGACCGGCGAGGGTGGCGCGACGCGCGAGGTGCCGCTCACCGCCAGCGAGCGGATCGAGCGGCTGACCGAATGGCTCGACAGCGGCGTGCTGCCGCCGGGGATCAGCTATGAGTGGACCGGCGACGCCGAGGATCAGAAGGAATCGGGCGAGTTCCTGCAAAAGGCCTTTGCCGGGGCGCTTGGCCTGATGTTCATCATCCTGCTGGCGCAGTTCAACAGCGTCTATAACGCGGTTCTGGTGCTGTTGGCGGTGATCCTCTCGACAACAGGCGTGCTGATCGGGATGCTGGTGATGAACCAGCCGTTTTCCATCATCATGACCGGCACCGGGATCGTCGCGCTGGCGGGGATCGTGGTGAACAACAATATCGTGCTCATCGACACCTATCAGGATTACGCGCGCTACATGCCGCGCATCAGCGCGATCACCCGCACGGCGCAGGACCGCATCCGCCCGGTGCTGCTCACCACGGTCACAACGATGGCGGGGCTCGCGCCGATGATGTTCGGACTCAGCCTCGATTTCTTCAATGGCGGCTATGCCTTCAACAGCCCCACGGCGCTTTGGTGGAAGCAGTTGGCGACGGCGGTGGTGTTCGGCCTCGGGATCGCGACGATGCTGACGCTGGTCTTTACCCCCGCGATGCTGGCGCTGCGGGTCTGGGCGGTGACCTATGTGCTGTGGATCTCGCGGGGGCTGGCGGCGTTGTCGTTGGGACGGTCGAGTGCGGCGGCCCGCGACTGGGCGCTGACGCGCGCCGCGCGGCGGACACGGCAGACCGAATTGGTCTGGCCCGACGAGCGCGATGCGGTGGGCGCGGGCTATGGCGAGGACGAAGAGACGGAGGCCCCGCGCCCCGAAGACGTGGCCGAGGTGCTGCGCGCCAGCGGTCGCACGCCGCTGCGCGCGGCGGAGTGAGTCGCACGGGCCGGGCCGAAACCGGTGAGACTGCGCGAAATGCGGAAACAATCCGCACGCGGCACCAACGGTCGTTGCCGGGCAAGGGTCAAACCGCGAGCGGCCTTGAAAAAAGGCTAAAAAGCGGCAAAAGTATGGATTGAACGTGGATTTCGCGCAACTCGCAATTAGGGAGACCATGAGATGCTAAATTGGATTTTGAGTAATTTTCCGGGAATTGGTCGTGGTGGGCCGCCAGGCCACGCCGGTGGCGGTCGCAGTCAATCCTCCACGGTGCCCGAGATGGATGCGGCGAGCGGCGTTCTGGCGATCGCGGTGGTGCTCGCGGCGCTCGTGCTTGTCTGGGAAATCAAACGCCGCCGTCGCGCGCGCTCCTGAGCCTCCGGGGTCAGATCAGCGCGAAATCCCCCCTCCAAAGGGCGACGGCGGCAATCAGAGCATTGGCACTGGCATGGGCGGCGATGGCATCGGCCAGCCGCCCCTTGCGCATGTAGACCAGCGAAAACACCACCCCCGCCAGCCCCGCCTCGAGCCAGCGGCCATGCAGCGCGGCGAAAAGCGCCGCCGACACCGCGACCGCGAGCACGCGGCTGAGCCATGTGCCCCGGTCGAGCCGCGCCTGCACATAGCCGCGAAAGAACAGCTCCTCGATCAGCGGAACAAACGCCACCGTGCCGAGCACCCGCAGCACGGCCCAGGCCGCGAAATCCCGCCGCCGACAGCGCCGCCACCCCTTCGGACAGCGGCGCGGACGGCGGCGCGGTGAGCACCAGGGCCACCCCCACCGCGCCGCCCGCGAGCAGCGCGAAGACCGAAGGCACGGCGAGGGCCCGGGCAATGGCCCGGCGCGCCCACCACAGCACGCCCGCCATCATCGCCACCTGCACCGGATAGCCCAGCGCGGGATCGGCCCAGAACGCCTGCGCGATCATCCCCGACAGCGCGAAGACGATGAACGGCACGATCCGCGCGGCTACGTCATCCTCGGCGAGCGGCGGCGGGGTTTGCGGTGGCAGCGGCCTGTCATGCAGCGCCCAGCGGCTGCGCCCCACCACCACCAGCACCGTCCCCGCCAGCGCGGTGAACATCAGCCACCCGGCAAAGCTGTGAAACCCGTTCACCGCCAGTTCCGGCGAGACATGCGCGCCGATGAGGATGAGCGCGGTGATGCGCAGCGCGTTGAAGCACCAGCTTGCCAGCAGGGCCAGCGGCCAGATCACCAGCCCCATCCGCCGCAGCCGCAACTCGTCGCGGAAAAGCGCGGCGTAGAGCCCGAGGAAGGCGGTGATGAGCACCAGCCCCTCGATCCCCGAACAGCTCTCGGCGACCTCGACGAGAAAGCCGTCCGCACCGATCACCAGCGCATCCGGGTAGACCTCGACCGCGCCCGAAAAGAGCCGCAGGAGCAGGTAGACCGCGATGAAGGTGAGATCGGTCAACGCCTTGACCGTCCAGAGCGGCCCGGCCAGCACCACGATGCCCGGCAAGAGCGCGGCAAAGACGAGGATCGCGATCAGCGAGGTGCCCCGCCCGTCGAGCCATGCGCGCCATGCCGCCGGTCGCGCCAGCCATGCGAGCCCGCCAGGAACGCTCAGCCCCGCGCCAAGACGCAGCACCGGGAAGACGGCGGCAAAGCGCTCGTTCATTCCGCCCTCGGGCACGACCAGAAGCGGCGCGAGCACCAGCGCAAGCCCCGATGCGTGCAGCATGGCCCAGCGCTGTCCACCCGCCGCCTCGGCAGCCATGCGCAGAAACGCGGCCCGCGCCCGGGCCGCGCCCAGAGCCACACGCCCAGAAGCGAGGCCGCGCAGATCACCCACAGCCCGGCCCAGCGCAGCCCCCGGCAGGCCGCCGCGATCCGGGTTTCGCGGGCATTCCAGATCGGTGAAGACCTGGAACAGGGCGATCAACAGCACCGCCTCGACCCCGAACAGAAGGCCAAGGCGCAGCGCCCTGTGGGACAGCGAAGAGACTGCGCGCGTCACGAACATGCGCGCCACTCTAACCCGATGACCGGCGCATGAAAAAGGCAGGCGCGCGGCGATTTCGCGCTGTTCAGAGCCCCAGCTTGTCGCGCATGAAGGCGAGCGCCACCGAGAGGCCGTCGGGGGCGATACCGTGGCCCGTGCCCTCCATCACGTGGGCGTAGACGTCTTTCCAGCCCGCCTGTTGCAACGCCTCCGCCGCTTGCGGCATCGACTGCACCGGCACCACGTCATCGGCATCGCCATGCACCAGCAGGACCGGCGGGCGGCTGAGCGTCTCGTCGGCCAGCGATTCGGGGCGCAAGAGACGACCGGAAAAGGCCACGATCCCCGCCACCTCGTCCTCGCGGCGCGGGGCCACGTGCAGCGCCATCATCGAGCCCTGGGAAAAGCCGAAAAGCACCACCTGTTCGGGCAGCAGATCCTCGTCCACCATCAGCGCGTCGAGAAAGGCGTCGAGGTCGGCGGCGGCGGCCATCAGGCCGCGCTCGGCCTCTTCCTCGCTCGACCCGTCGATCCACGGGATCGGGAACCATTGCAGGCCGAAGGGCATTCCGGGGAGGCTCTCGGGCGCGTCGGGGGCGACGAAAAGCGTATCCGGCAGGTGTTCGGCCAGCGGATCGGCAAGGCCCATGAGGTCTGCGCCATTGGCCCCGTAGCCGTGCAGGAACACCACCGCCGAGCGTGTCTCACCCGATTGCGGTGCCTTGCGGCCCGCCTGCAAAACCCGTGTCATGCAATCCCTTCCCTGTCCTTGGCCACGTGGTAATAGGCCCACAAAAGCCGCGCCGCAACCGCGCGCCACGGGGCCCAATCCGCGGCCATCGCACGCAGCGCCGCCGGTTTCGGGCGTTCCGGCAGGCCGTAGAGCAGCCGCGCCGATTCCTGCAAGGCCAGATCGCCGGGGGCAAAGACATCGGCGCGCCCGAGGCTGAACATGGCGTATATTTCGGCGGTCCAGACGCCGATCCCGGGCACCTTGCGTGAGGGTGGCCACCACCTCGTCGGTGGGGGTCGTGCGCAGGGCGGCATAATCGAGATCGGCCTCGGCCAGCGCGCGCACATAACGCGCCTTTTGCCGGCTGAGACCGGCGGCGCGCAGGGTCTCCTCGTCGCTCGCGGCAATCGCCTCTGCCCCGCGCAACCCCGCCGCGTCGAGCCGGGCCGAGATCGCGCGCGCGGCGGCGACGCTCACCTGTTGGCTGACGATGGCACCCATGAGCGCCCCGAAGCCGTCCTCGCGCCGACGGAGCGGCACCTCCTCGACCCGGTCGAGCGCATGAGCCATGCGCGGGCAGATGTGGGCGAGATGCGCCGTGCCCTCGGCGATATCGGTCTCGGTCTGGATGATCCGTTCAGTCATGGCCCTACCATAAGACGCATGGTCGGGCTTGGCCATGCGCGCTGGCCAAAGCGCTCGCGCCCTGCCATATCTGCCCGCACAACACGCACGGAGACGCCCATGACCCGCCTCATCACGGCCCTTTCCGAGGTCGCCCCCCGCTATGACGCGCTGTTCGTCGATCTGTGGGGCTGCGTCCATGACGGGGTGCGCGCCCTGCCCGATGCCTGTGCCGCGCTGGTGGCCTATCGCGAGGCGGGCGGCGCGGTGGTTCTGGTGACCAACTCGCCCCGCCCGCGCGGGGATGTCGAGCGGCAGATGCGCGCGTTCGGGGTGCCGGATGCCGCGTGGGACACCATCGCCACCTCGGGCGACAGCGCCCGCGCGGCGATGTTTCGGGGCGCGGTGGGCGAGCGGGTGTATTTCATTGGCCAGCCGCACGAAGAGTTGTTTTTCGAGCCGATCAACGTGGTGGATGCGCCGGTCAACGTGAAAATGGTGCCGCTGAACGAGGCCGAAGGCATCGTCTGCACCGGCCCGTTCGACCCGATGGCCGACCCGGACGTGATGCGTCCGCAGTTTCTCTATGCCAAGACCCGTGGGTTGAAACTGCTCTGCGCCAACCCCGATATCGTGGTGGATCGCGGCGATGTGCGCGAATGGTGCGCGGGAGCGCTGGCGCGGCTTTACACGGAAATGGGGGGCGAGAGCCTCTATTTCGGCAAACCGCACCCGCCGATCTACGATCTTGCCTATCGACGGCTTGCCGAGATCGGGCGCAACGCCGACCCGGCGCGCATCCTCGCCATCGGCGACGGGGCGCAGACCGATATCCTTGGTGCGATGGGCGAGGATATCGATTCCCTGTTCATCACCGGCGGGCTGGCGGCGAGCGAGACCAAAACGTCGCACCAGCCCGACGAGGCGGCCCTAAGCATTTACCTGGAAAAGGAAAATGTCCATCCGAGCTATGCCATCGGATTCCTGAGGTGATGGATTAGGGGTTGATTTTTCTGCATCCGCAAAGTAATAAAATTCCAAACTGAGGCCAAAATTCGCCTCTTAATTACGCACCAAACCACCCGGAGGGGCGAATGTTGGATAATATGCCGCGCGGCACGATCTGCATCGAAGATATCGAGATGGGCATGACCCGCCATCTGCGAAAGGTCGTGACCGACCGCGATATCGAGATGTTCGCCGAGGTCTCGACCGACCGCAACCCGGTGCATCTCGATGACGCTTATGCACAGGACACCATCTTCGAGGGGCGAATTGCCCACGGGATGCTGACCGCCGGACTGATCTCGGCGGTGATCGGCGAGCAATTGCCCGGCCACGGCACGGTTTACATGGGGCAGACGCTGAAATTCCTCGGCCCCGTGCGCCCCGGCGACATGGTTCATGCAGAGGTCGAGGTGGTGGGCATCGACCACGGCAAGCGCCGGGTGCAGCTCGAATGCCGCTGCCTTGTCAATGACAAGAAGGTGCTGATCGGCGAGGCCACGGTGCTCGCCCCCTCGCGCAAGTTCGACTGAGCGGGCGGGGCTCGGCGGTTCAGGGCAGAGAAGGCTTCGCAAGGAACGTCAAAAGGTCCGGGGTTGGCCTTGAGGGGACGGTGGACGCCCCCCCCTTGCGCGGCTCCCTGACCGTTGCGCGACCGTCTCCTTCAGCCCAAACACACCTGCCCCCTTGCCCCCGCCGCGCACCCCGCGCACTGTGCCCCAATGAGCAGCCTTCCCACATGGGGCGTGGTGGCCACGATCAAGGCCCCGGCCCGCGACATTCTGAATTTCGCCGCGCATCACCTCGATCTGGGCGCGCACCGGGTGCATATATACCTCGACGCGCCCAACCCGGAGGCCGAGACGGCGTTGCGCGACCACCCGAAATGCCGCGTGATTCTGTGCGACGAGGGCTATTGGCGCAGGCGGCGCAAGCGCGCCGGGCGCCCCGAGGCGCATCAGCCGCGCCAGAGCCTCAACGCTACACATTGCCTGCAACGCCGCCCGCAAGTGGACTGGCTCGCGCATATCGACGTGGACGAGTTTCTCTGGCCCGGCACACCGCTGCCCGAGCAACTGGCCACCCTGCCCGATGATGCGCTGAGCGCGCGGGTGCGCCCCATCGAGGCGCTCGCCCCCGACGCGGGCGACCCGCCGTCCGGGGGCGTGCAATGGTTCAAATCCTGCGCCCGCCTGCCCGGACAGCGGCGCGCGGAGACCGAGGCGATCTATCCCGAATATGGCGCGCACCTGAACGGCGGGTTCCTGAGCCATGTGGCGGGAAAGGTATTCGTGCGCACCGGGGTGGAGGGGGTGCATATGCGCATCCACAACGCCTTTCGGGGCAAGGAAATGGATGCAACCCCACCCGAGATGCCGGAAACACGGCTGTGCCACCTGCACGCCACCGATTGGGATCACTGGCGCGCGACCTATGCTTACCGGCTGGCACATGGATCGTATCGCGAGGGGTTGAAGCCCACCGCACCCGACGGCACCGGGCTCAACATGCACGCGCTCTTTCGCAGGCTGGAGGAGGAGGAGGGCGGCGAGGCCGCGCTGCGGCGCTTCTGGGAGGAGGTCTGCGTGGCGACGCCGGGCCTGCGCGCGCGGCTCGCGGCGCATGGTCACCTGCACGCCGTGGCGCTCGATCTCGATGCCAAGCGCGCGCGGCATTTTCCCGACTTCGCGTGATCCAACCGGATTGACCACCCTGCGCTGGTGCTGTAAGCGGACGGCGATGGGGGGCTCTGCCAAGGGCCGGGCGCGCAATGGGTGTGCGCTTCCCCGTGAACGACGTGCGGGCCGGGTTCAGCGTCCGCTAAAAGCGGATACACATGACCACATTCAGCGAACTCAACCTCAATCCCAAGGTGCTCAAGGCCGTTCAGGAGGCCGGGTACGAAACCCCGACCCCGATCCAGGCCGATGCCATCCCCTCGGCGCTCGCAGGGCGCGACGTTCTGGGTATCGCCCAGACCGGGACGGGCAAGACCGCCGGGTTTACCCTGCCGATGCTGTCGCTTCTGGCGCGGGGCCGCGCGCGGGCGCGGATGCCGCGCAGCCTCGTGCTGTGCCCCACGCGCGAACTTGCCACGCAGGTCGCGGAGAATTTCGAGACCTACTCAAAACATCTGAAGCTCACCAAGGCGCTGCTCATCGGCGGCGTCAGCTTCAAGGAACAGGACAAGCTCATCGACAAGGGCGTCGATGTGCTGATCGCCACGCCGGGCCGCCTGCTCGACCATTTCGAACGCGGCAAGCTGCTCTTGACCGGCGTGCAGATCATGGTCGTCGACGAGGCCGACCGGATGCTCGACATGGGCTTCATCCCCGATATCGAGCGGATTTTCTCGCTGACGCCGTTCACCCGGCAGACGCTGTTCTTCTCGGCCACGATGGCACCCGAGATCGAGCGCATCACCAACACATTCCTGCAATCGCCGGTGCGCGTCGAGGTGGCCCGGCAGGCCACGGCAAGCGAGACCATCGACCAGCACGTGATCATGATCAAGCCGTCGCGCCGGGAGCGCGCCGATGAGGAAAAACGCGCGACGCTGCGCGCGCTCATCGACGCCGAGGGCGAGAATTGCACCAACGCGATCATCTTCTGCAATCGCAAGGTGGACGTGGACGTGGTCGCCAAGTCGCTCAAGAAATACGGCTATGACGCGGCCCCCATCCACGGCGACCTCGAGCAGAGCCAGCGCACGCGCACGCTCGACGGGTTCCGCGCAGGCGAGTTGCGCTTTCTCGTCGCCTCGGACGTGGCCGCGCGCGGGCTCGACGTGCCGGCGGTCAGCCATGTGATCAATTACGACGTGCCGGGCCACCCCGAGGATTACATCCACCGCATCGGGCGGACGGGGCGCGCGGGCCGGTCGGGCAAGGCGCTCACCATCTGCAACCCGCGCGACGAGAAGGCGCTCGCGGCGGTCGAGGCGCTGCTGCAACGGGACATTCCCCGGCTCGACGATCCCACCGGTGCCCGCCCCGTGCAGAACGAGAGCGACACGGTGCGAGCCGAGGTCGGAGAGGACACCAAGCCCGCGCGCCCCGCGCGCAGCCGGGGCGTCAGCCGCAGCCGGGACAGCAGTCGACGCAAGACCGAGGCCACAACCGGGGCGGAACAGACCACCGCCCCCGAACCGACCCCGGCCACCTCCGGGCAGACTCCCGTCGCAGAGGCCGAGAGCATCCCGCAGGAGAGCGCCCCCTCATCCCGGCAGGACAAGCCCGGGGACAAGCCCAAGACACAGCCGAGAGAGCGCAGGTCGCGAAGTGAAGACAGCGGCCAGAAGGTCGTCGGGATGGGCGACCACCTGCCCGGCTTCATCGCGCTGAGCTTTGACCAGCGGCGCACCGGCTGAGCGCTTCTCGGTGGGGGCGTGGGGGCCGGTTCTGGCCTGAAGGAGACGTTGGATGTCTGGCCCCGGCGCGGAATCAAGGCCGCAGGCCGCCGCGCCATCGCATGTCCGCCCCCCGGACAGGCGATTTAGCGAAGCTCGCGCGCCGATTGGAGGTTTTGCGGGAACTCGGAGATAAAGTGCCCTGAACTGACGTCCGATCGCCTGCCCGCGGACATGCGATGGCGCGGCTCAATCCACCGTCCCCTTACGGTCAAAACCGGCCCAGCCCCCTACCGCGCGATCACGATATCGGCGCAGAGCCCGCCGAGGCGCGCGCTCTCTCCCAGCCGCAGGGTGCCGCCATGCGCACGGGCCACGTCCACCACGATCGACAGGCCCAGCCCCACGCCGGTGCCGCGATTCTGGTTGCGGGCGGGCTCCAGCCGGGCGAAGGGGCGCAGCGCCTCCTCGCGGCTCTCGGGCGGGATGCCCGGCCCGTCATCCTCGACCCGGATACGCAAGCTGCGCTCCGAGAGCGTCACCGACACCTCGGCGCGCGTGCCGTAGCGCGTGGCATTGGTGATGAGGTTCTCCACCGCGCGCCGGATACCGCCCGCGCGCAGCGGCACCTGCCCCGCGCCCTCGACCGAGACCAGCGTCACCGGCACCTCGGCGCGCTGCATGTCCTCCACCACAAGGCGCACCAATGCCACCGGATCGACCGGTTCGGCCTCGCCCTCCTGCGCGCCGCGCGCGAAATCAAGAAACCCGTCGAGCAACCGCTGCATGTCATCCACGTCGCGCAGCATCGGCGCGGCCTCGTCCTCGTCGAGCATTGCCAGCCCCAGCCGCAGCCGCGTGAGCGGCGTGCGCAGGTCATGGCTCACCCCCGACAGCATCAGCGTGCGCTGTTCGATCTGCCGCTCGATCCGGGCGCGCATGTCGACAAAGGCACGACCGGCCGCGCGCACCTCGGTCGCGCCCGCAGGCCGATACGGAATATGCTGCCCGCGCCCGAACGCCTCTGCCGCCTCCGCCATGCGGGTGATCGGGCGCAACTGGTTGCGCAGGTAGAGAAACGAGATCACCGTCATCAGCGCGCCGAACACCACCATGTTGACCAGCAGTTGATGCGGCTGCCGCGCCGAGACGTGGCGGCGATCAAAAAGCAAACGCACCAGCCCCGTGCCGCGCCGGAAATAGAGCGCCACCACGTCGTCATCCGCAAGCGCCACGCGCACGAGACCCGGGAAAGCCGCGTGCAGTTCGCGCGCCACCACGATGCCCGAGAAATCATACCAGAGCCGCGTGTCGTTCGGCGGCAGCGCCGCCTCGGGGACGGCCTGCACCTCGATCCCGAGCGCCTCGGCGATGGCAGAGTCGTCGCGATCCAGCACAAGCCGGATCTCGCGCATCATGGTCCGGGTCATCTGCTGGGTGACCCCCTCGAAATGGCGCTGGATAAACACCACCGAGACCACCAGCAGCAGCGTCACCACCGGCAAGAGCAGAATGAGCGTGGCGCGACCGTAAAGGCCGCGGGGCAGATAGGGTTTGAGCCAGCGAAACGACATGGCTAAACCTACGCCCGACCGCGCCGGGAAGAAAGGGCGAGACCGCGATGACCGAGACGACCCCGCCAGACACCGCCCCGCCGGTGAGCGCGCCGCGCGATCTCGGCGGCGGCATCCGCGCGATCCTCGCCCCAAACCCCTCGCCGATGACCCATTGGGGCACCAACACTTACCTGTTTGGGCAGCGGCGGCTCGCGGTGATCGATCCGGGGCCGGACGACCCCGCGCATCTCGCCGCGATCCTGGGCGCGCTCGAACCCGGCCAGAGCATCAGCCACATATTCGTGACCCACGCCCATCTCGACCATTCGCCGCTGGCCGCGCGGCTCGCGGCGGCGACCGGTGCGCCGGTGCTGGCCTATGGCGGGCCCAGGGCGGGGCGCAGCGCGGTGATGGCAGAGCTCGCCGACACGGGCGAGATCGGTGGCGGCGAGGGGGTGGATGCGGATTTTGCCCCGGACTTGCACCTTGCCGATGGCGAGACGGTCAGCGGCGACGGCTGGCACCTCACCGCGCATTGGACGCCGGGGCATTTCGGCAACCACATGTGCTTCGAGAGCGGCGGCACGATGTTCAGCGGCGATCTGGTGATGGGCTGGGCCAGTACGCTCATCTCGCCGCCCGATGGCGACCTGACACAGTTCCGCGCCTCCTGCGCGCGCCTCGCCGCCGCGCGGCCCGCGCGCCTTCTGTCGGGGCACGGCGCGCCGGTCGGGGACCCGGCGGCGCGCATCGACTGGCTGCTCACGCATCGCCGCACGCGCGAGGCCGCGATCCTGCGCCACCTCGCCCACGGCCCGGCGGACGCCGCCACCCTCGCGCGCCCGCATCTATACCGACACGCCCGCCGCGCTGATGCCGGCGGCGGCCCGCAATGTCCTCGCCCATCTCGTTGACCTGATGCAGAAATCCCGCGCCATCGCCCTCGGCCCCCTTGCCCGCGAGACCCGCTTCGCCCTGCCCTCCGCGACGCGCGAAAGGAGTTGAGATTTTGTCACAAACCCTCTGGACCTCCCCAGACCGGATTGCTATACGCGCTTTCGTGTTCCGGCGCGCGAGACCCGCTTCGCCCTGCCCTCCGCGACGCGCGAAAGGAGTTGCGACTTCGTCACAAACCCTCTGGACCTCCCCAGACCGGATTGCTATACGCGCTTTCGTGTTCCGGCGTAGCTCAGCGGTAGAGCAGTTGACTGTTAATCAATTGGTCGTAGGTTCGATCCCTACCGCCGGAGCCAAATTTCCCAAGAAAAGCAGAGACTTATAGAAGGTCCGAAGCGGCCTTAACTTGGGAATTTTGGCCTTGTCACCGGATTTGTCACCGGATCGCGCGCCGCTTGTCACCAGCGCCAGAATCGCTGCGATGAACCTTATGCCGGGCGGTTGCGTCCTGCCGTGAACCGGTTCGGGCCTTCGGATTTTCCTCCACCGCGCAGTGAGAAAGCAACAGTTAGCTACCGGTATAGGTGGCGGGGAAAATCTGGGCATAAAGTTTAATGCGCCATGCGGCCCTGTAAGCCGCCGGGCAGTGCGGTTGAGCCTGTCGCGGGCCTCATGCCATGCCGGGCTATAGCGCGCCCCTGCGCGGCCTTGGGTGGCCTCTCACGCGGCCTTTATCAGGCGGCGGAATCTCTCGGGGTCGAAGCGTTCGGCCACCGCATCCGCATCAAGCCCGGCGAGATTGCAAACCTCGTGAAAGTCGCGTGAGCCTATCCAAGCTGCATCCTTCCCCAGCGCCACGTCATGCAGCGCGTGCGCCAGTATAGCGTGCCAAAGCCGGGCCTCGGGGTCGCGGGTCATCAGTGAAATTTCGCGAAAGGGTCGTCGGCCTCGTCGTCGTCGGTGACGTGAACCTTGCTGCGGTCAGCCGGGCTTGCCCCCAGCTTGCCCAGCGCCGTGTTCATCGCGGATAGCAAAGCGCCGGTAACAACCTCGCCCGCCTTGTGCAGCGTGCGCACCTGCCCGATAGCAATAGCTGCCGATTCAACGGCGGGGCGGTCCTCAATTTCAAGCCAGCCCAGGGTGCGGGCCAATTCACGCCAAGCCGTTGCCGCTTCCTTGTCCATATAGGCGGGCGGATCGCCAACGGGCTTGCCCTGTGTCGGCGGGTTCGGCACGGTCCTTGAACCGGTCCGGGTCGCTTCGCCGTCCGCGCCGGTCAGCCGGGCCTTTGCGATCGGTGTTTTCGGTCGTGGCATGGTGAACCTCAAAAGTCTGAATTGGGGACGTCTACGTTGCGGGATGCAGCCGGTTTCGGAAGCGGTCATGTGAGCGACACAACGCCCCCCTGCCATCGTTCGCGCAGAAACCTTTTTCGTACGGTTTAGGGCCTGTGGACATTGAGGATTCCCAAATCACCTGAGGTCTGATTCAACCTTCCAAAAGGGAGGTTTGAATGGACGAGCAGAGGTTTGTGATTTCCGATGACGTCTGGGCGCGGCTGGCGCTTTTGCCTGGCAAGCCGGGCGACCACGCGGAGCGACGGGCAAAGACAATAGGTTGTTTCTGGAGGCTGTTTTAGTGGCGGGTGCGGACGGTTGCCGTGGCGTGATCCGCCAAAGGATCCGGCAATTGGAACAGCGTGTTCCGGCGTTTCCGAAGATGGGCTGAAGCCGGAGTTTTCGAGCGTGTTTTCAGAAAGATAAGCGGCGATCCCGATTTCGAGTATGCACTGATCGACGGCACGATCGTCCAGGCTCACCAGAAGGCGAGCGGCTCAAAGGGGGGACTCAGCATCAGGCCATCGGACGCTCGCGGGGCGGACTGACGACCAAGGTCGTGGCGCTCGTCGACGCCTTGGGAAACCTGTTCGATTTTCTTCTTCTGCCCGGGCAGGCGCATGACATGAAAGGCGTCGCGCCGCTGATCGAAGGCGTGGATTTCGATGCGTTGCTGGCCGACAAGGCGTTCGACGCCGATTGGCTGCTCGCCGAGCTTGATACACGCGGAGCCAAGGCGATCATCCCGCCCAAGGCAAACCGAAAGGTCACGCGCGACTACGACAAACATGCCTACAAGTGGCGGCACCTCGTCGAAAACTTCTTCGCAAAGATCAAGGAATTCAGGGCAATAGCCACGAGATACGAAAAGACCGCGTCCAGCTATGCCGCCAACTGGCAACTCGCAGCGACGGTCATTGCCTCAAGGTGAATGTCCACGGACCCTAGCACAAGCGCGGGCTGTGTTCGGTTTCGTGACCGCCTCGCCCCGCGATGTGATCGCCCCTCCCCATCATGTGACGGGGAAGGGCTGTGCACCGTGCAAGATTGAACGCCTGAGCTGATAAAGGGCCGCGCATCCTGCTTTTCGCTTTTGGGCCGGTGCTCGCCCTCATGTCTTGGCCCCTTAGCTTGCCGCCATCTTCAGGAAGCGGACGGCGTTTTCATCGTAAACGCATCCGCCGATGCGCTGCCGAACATACAGCTTGTTAAAGCCCGGTTCGGTGATGCTCATGTCTTGCGCCGTGACGGTCATGCCTTGGATTTGCGCGAGGATGTAACCGGCCTCGAAGTCACCGAAAGCGACGGGATGCTCATTTGCCGCCACGTCCGGCATAGCTTCAACAATGGTGACGGGATAACCGCTGAACGTCGAGGGCTGGCCTGCCACCACGGATTCCTGCCAAAGATAAGCGCCGTCGCCGGTTTTCAGCTTACGCAGCATCCCAGCCGTTGCGCTGTTCATCAGCCACCGCCCGTTGTTGCGGTAACGCGCCCTCAGGTCGTAAACCATCGTCAACAGTTCATCGGCAGTGAAAGCCGTCGCCGAAGTCGCGGGCAGGAATTTGAAGGCATCAGCCGTGCGGGTGCCATCCGCACCAGCCTCGGGCGCGACGTTCAACATGCCCTTGGGCTTTTTGACTGCCATCGCCGGAAATGATAGATGTCATTTCAGCTTCACCCAGCGCCATGCCCACTTCGCGCGAGAACCAATCCGAGATGTTGATTATCGAATCGTTGGCAAGTTCTTCCGACATTTTGACGTAACCATAATTCACGCCAAAGCTTGGAATTTTCGCGTCGAGTGTCGGCTCTGTCGTGGCGGTTCGCGTATCGGTTTCACCCACCCAGCCGCTTGTCGCGTCGGCATTGGAAAGGGGAAACTTCACATCGCCGGTTGCCACCGTCAGCACGCGGACAACGCTGCGCATGGGGTTGGCGTCCCGCGCCCGTGACAGGATAGGGCCAGCGATGATTTCCGGCACCACATGCCCACCGGCTGCGCCTGTGAGCGACGATGCAGCGCGGGTCTCGAACCGGTCGAGGTCAGCCTTGGCGCGGCTGCTCATGGGCGCGCGCAGCCAGTCCGTAAACGCGCCGGTGTGTTCGTCGGCTTCGTTTCCACCGGTGCGGGCCTCGCCCGGCTCCATGCCGGGGCGGCGGGCCTCTCGTTCGGCCTGCCTCTGGCGATCCTCGGGGGCGTTCTTGGCTGCCTCGATCTGGTCCGCCAAGTTCATCGTACCTCGGCCATCGAACTTGTCGTGCTGCGGCCTCAATGGCGCGTCGAGTTCCTTCGTCGGCGTGCCGTCCTTCGGGGTGATCTGCTTGTGAAGGGCTTTCGCCTCTTGCACTTTGGTGCGGCGTTCCGCTTGAAGTTCGCTGAATGTTCATTGTCAAAACCTTCGTCATCTGTGGGGCGCGCATCGTCAGAGAAAACGGCCCCAGTTTCAGGGGGTGCTTTCTCCTGCGCCCGAGGCGAAGGGTGGCTCGCCGAATCTGCGGCGGCGTGCTCCGATACATCATCGGGCAAATCACACTGCGTATATGATACGTTATTACATGCCGTATGGTCAAGGAAACTCTGGCGCAGGCGCAGCTTGCGGCGCAGGCGGGCGGCGCGAAAGTTCCGCCGACGCTTTGGCTTTCGTCTCGGCCATCAGTGCGCCTCCCGGCCCTGCGCCTCTATCATGGTCGGCAAGGCGGCGCAGTTCGCGGGTCGGTGCGTGTCGTCGCCTTCTAGATAGCTGCATCATCTGTTGACCGGCCAGTCAGAAAAGCGGCGGCACAAAGCCGGGCGCGCAGCGGGCCATCGGGCAGGTCCTCAATTGCTTCAATGCGCTGCTGCAATCGCGTGCGCAGCGGCGGCGTGTTCTTCGTCGCGAAGGTGCTCGATACAGGTGTTCTTGTTCGGTCATGGTCGTGGTCCTTTCGTGGTGAGTTCGTCATGCGTCGGATTGTCGATATCGTCGGCCTCGCGCTGCCATTCATGATATGAGCGTGATACCAGCCGCGCGCCGGGCCTCGGCCCATGCAGCCCGTTCGGCCTCGGCCGAGATTGCCCGCCATCAAATTCGCGGATCGCGGCGCGTTCTTCGTAAAGGTCGAGGGCGAGTTCCTCGGGCGTCATTTCATTTTCAGAAGCGCGGATCGCTCCTAATCCTCCTAATCCTCCTAATCCTGCCCCACCGGATGCGCTCCGATTAGGAAGATTAGGAAGATTAGGAAGGGCTGGCGATTTGCGCGCTTGTTCCAGCGCGGCCTTGGCGTTGAAGCTGAACGCGGTCATGCCTGCACCTCGCGGACGATCCGCCATGCCTCTTTGCGCGGCTTGCCTGCTACCTCTGCACCGTTATCCTCGATCAGCCATCCGTGACCTTGAAGGCGTTGCAGCGCCTTGCGCGCCCGATCCGTCACCTTGAACGGTCCGCGCTGCGCGGCGATGCCCGCCGATATACAAGGCCTCGCGCCACGATCCCAGCAGCCAAAGGCGCATCCGCTCCGCGTCGGCCACCTCGGGCGGCACGATTGCAGCATCCGCGAGGCGCGCGGCCTCATTGGCGTAAAAGGTGGCGAGTTCCGTTGCCCCGGCCATCATCTCGCCTGTCACCTCGGGCGCGTCCGGGTCCGCGTAGATGGTCAGCACCGCCGCGAGGCGGGCGGCGTGTTCTGCGGTCTTACTGGCGAAGGCGCGCGCATCCTCGAAGTGCTCGCCCGGTCTCTGCGCCTTTTCCACCTCTCGCGCAGAAGGCGGTCAGCACCTCGCGCGCCTCTGGCGACATGGGCAGGACCGGCGGCACAAGTTCGTTCCGGGTGTCATCCGCAAGAGGCAACGGGCGAGATAGCAGCGACCGGATGCGGGCGGCGAAGCGCGCATATCCCGGCCTCGGCTGCGGCGTCCTTTTCCATGCGCAGCCGTGTGCCGATCCGCGAGGCGGGCCTGCATGTCAGGAAGCGCGCTAACAGCCCTTGCCCGTTCGCCATCGGATCCGATAGCAGCGCCACAGCCGCGACCGGCTGCACCAGTATATGCGCCGAAAACCTGCGCCCGGTGTGGCTCTCTACGCCATCACCTGCCCGCCAGCGGTCAAGCGGTGATCCGTCCCACATCGCCGAAAAGCTGGCGCAGGTGGCGAGGCGGTTTTCCGCCTTCATGCTATGCCCGCCGATCAGCGCGCCGCCTTCTTCGGTCATTATCCCGAGGCTGGCGCGCAATTCGGGCAGGTGCTTTGCGATCCCTTCAATCGTCGGTGCGGCTCGCGACGATATGAGGCTTCAACGGCGCGGGCGGTTCCGGTCCAAGGGCTTTGAGGTCGGCCCGCTTTGCTGCGCTGTCGGCCTTCTTGTCCGCGAGTATCTTGGCGCGAAGTCGGCCTTCCATACCTCATGCGCATCCCGCCATAGATCGCGCTCAGATATCGTAATCGGTGCGCAGATCGGCTTCGAAGTCGCGGACGCCACGCATGGCGAGGCGGTCAGCGGTGCTTTTACGTTCACCGCTTTCCGCGACCGTCAAGAGAAACAGGCTTGCGGGCGCGGTGCCGTTAAGCGTTTCCGCGTCCCGATGCCCCTGCGCGGCCAATGCCGCCGATGCCAGGACACTCGCCGCGCACATGGCGACGGGCGATTCTGTGGCGGTCGCGATTGCCTCGACGGGTCCGCGCAGCGGCCCAAGCGCAGCGACCGGAAAGGGCGCGGCCTCGGGCGTTTCGCGGATCAGGGGCGTCGGGGGTTCCGGCGTGAAGGGCGTTATTTCAGGCGCATTCATGGCGGGCCTCCATCATCAACCGGTCATTCCAGTCGGCCCCATCGCCGGGGTCCATGATGCCCACCTGCCAGCCAAGCCCGGCGGCACGTTCCGCAAGGTCGCGCCCGGCGTCTCGGCCTGCCTTTTCGCCGTCAACCGCGATGACCAGCGACGGGCGAGACGTTCCTACAGTTCCGGCATTTCCTACACTTGGCAGGCGCAGCCCGCGCAGCCCGCTTGTCGAAAGTGCGGCCCATGCGTTTGCGGTCGGATCGCCGTGAAGGATGAAGGCGGATAGCGTGCTTTCGATCCCCTCGCCGATCAGCAGCGCCCCCGGCCCTTGCGTGAGCCTCACCGCGCCACCAGCGACGGCCCCCAGCATTGCCTTGTCGGGCGTCACCGCCGCTTTGCCGCGCCCGTCAGGGGCGAGATAGGTTCTGTGGATTGCGGCACCGTCGCTGCCCTCCACACGCGCCACAAGCGCCGGGAATCGTTTAGCGGATGCGTGCCAGCAGGACGGGTGATAGCGCAGCGTCGAAGGCAAGGCGCAGGTGATCCCGCGACCGCGCAGATACCGCTCGGCGATGGTGCCGCTGATCGGCAATGCCTCATCCCAGCACCGGCGGCGCCTGCCGTGATTTCTTCTCGGCCTGCGCCCGTTCCTCGGCGCGGCGCTGCGCGATGATCGCCGGATCGGGCGGCGTGTAGCTGCCGGGCGTGACACCAGCAGCCGCGAGGATATCCGCGAAGCTGCATCCGCGATTTCTTGCAGTGCAGCTAGCAGCCGGCCATCAGCGCCATCGCGACACGGTAAGGGCCGTTCTGGTCGCGCCGCGCGGTCAGGCTTGGCAACAAGGGCAAGGCGCAAGAGCCATAGCGGCCAAGCCACCGGCCCGCCGTAGGGTTGCGTGTGAGGGCTTGCGCCGTCGGTCATGTTACCGCCCATCAAAACGGAATTTCCGAGTTGTCATCGCGGCGGTGTGCGGTGGATTGGGTGCTACCGGATATGAGGAGTTGACGAGTGGCACCCCGTCAGTAGGATAAACTCTTGCCGTGCAGCCGGCAAAGGCCGCTTGCGCTTCATCAAAGGTGGCGAATTCGCGCTCAATAACAATTCCCATGTCATGAGCGACTTTGACCGCGTATTTCCCGCCGGGCAGGCGATTTGCAGTCACATCAAGCCAAGGCGCATGTTTAGCAACACGCTTTGCATTTCACGCTCGAGTCCGATTCGCGCTGAATATCGAACGTTTTGCGGGTATTCTCCATCATCAGGTTCAGCAAGGCTCGGTGCGATCCATAATGTAGAGCGCCTGAAAGATGCTTCAGCATCTTTCCCAGCCTTCGATTGCCTGCCGCATATCGCGGCAGACTTTTGCAAAGCGGGTTGAAGATTGCGTCCATCAGCGGCGCAGGTGTTGCGCTGTGATCGCGTAGTCATATCTGGCGTGCCTTTCGGAGTGTTGCCCGATTGGCGCGGCGGCGCCACGTTCCCCGAACAATCTGCCGTGAAAGTCGAAGTATCCTGCCCCGTCGCGCGCCATCGCGGCGGGGTTTGTTATGCGGATTGTTTGGCTCGGGTTGCTCTTGCTCTTGAGCAAGTAGCCATGCGTCGATTGCAGCCGGGCGGTAATAGATCATGCGCCCCAGCTTGATGAAGGGCGGGCCGATGCGCTGCGCGCGCTCGCGCTGCACCGTGCGAAGGGAAACGCCACGCGCGGCGGCGTAGTCGGCTTCCGGGATAAGGTCTTGAATGGTCATGTTGTGGCCTCACGTTGTTAGCGGGTTGCGGTGCGGCCAAGTCCGTCGGCCATCGGCGTTAGCTTTTCAAATCACGTTGAAAGCGACATTTTAGGGTGCGTTAACCCTGCTTTTTCTCGTCAGACGATTCGGCTGCGCAACCATGCTGAAAAGCGCGACGGGCTTCGAAATCACGTTGCAACAAGTCCGGCCAGTTGCGCCGCTTGAGCCGTCCAGAAGCGGTGAGGTCTTTAAGGTCGTACATCGTCGTCGCTTCCCGAGCAACCCTGCTGACCGTACATCGACGCCGCGTCAGATTTCGCCGGCATGTCGCGCGAGTCTGTGTCCGCGGCTCTCGGCCTATCTCAATTTCCTGTGATCGCATCGCTCAATGCATGGTCAGCGCGTGAAGCATTTTCATACATGCATCTGCGAGCATCCGGCGTCGCGCTTTGGTCGACTCACGTAGCTTTGCCGAAGGTTTCAAGGCTATAGCTTTCGCTGTGCACTCGCTCAATAAATCACCATGCTTTCGACTGTGCCGCCTGCACTTTGTCCATTGCCGCTTCGATAGCTTTGGTCGCGGCGTCTTGCGAGTGTGCAGCTTCGGTCGTCACCTTTCGAGCGGCTTGCGCTTGCGTAGGTTCCTAGCGCGTCCTGTCGCCATCCATAGGCGTGGAAGGTCGCGGCGTATCCGCACAGCCGAGCAAATCAGCGGATGTCGCCGATGACTTCACCGTTCCGGCTGCGATAGCGGCGGTTCGAGCAGCCATGCCACCGGTATCCGCCCGCCCGCTCGTTCTGACATTATCCCCGCTTCATGCCCGCGCCCCTTCCAGCTTCACCACGTTGTCAGCCTGCGCCGCGTCCGGGTCTTGCCCGGCCACGATCCGCGATAGGCGGGCCTCCCATGCCTCCCATGCGGCCTGTCGCTCGGCGTCAAAGCTGTGTTGATCGTAAACCGCGATAATCCCGCCTTTCACATGCCCGATGGTCAATTCCGCAATGTCTGGCCTCACGCGACACGCGGAAAGCCCGGTGCGCATTGTGCGGCGTAAGTCATGCGGCGACCAGCGCCCCCAAGGCTGCACCGCCTTTGCCCCTAGGGCGATGTGCTGGCGGTCCACCGCGCGGCACAAGGCGGCGTTCGTGATCGGTGATCCCGGCCTTGCCTCGAATATGAAGCCACTCCAAGGCGCATCCCTGCGCCGTGACAGGCGGTCAATCTCGGCCTTGGCGTCCGCGATGATCTGCAATGCCGTGTCGGTCATATAGACGGTGTGCGCACTATCGGTCTTGCCCCTGCGCGCGGCTGGAATGGCCCACCAGCGCCCCGAGATTTCATCCTCGCGCATCCCGGCAACCTCGCCCGGTCTCTGCCCCGTCACCAGCACCAGCTTGAGGCAAAGCGCCGTGAGGCGATGCAGCCCGCATGTCTCGGCATTGGTCCAGAAGGCGCGGATTTCGTCGTGATCCAGCACGCGGGCGCGCACCTTGGCCTTGAGCGGATCGCGCTTGCCCTTCACGGTGATGCTGGACGGCTTCAAGCCTGCCAGCGGGTTCGCGGGGATATAGTCGCGGTCGGTCGCGTAATCCATCAATCGGCGGGCGTATAGCAGCACCTGCGCGGCGGCGCGCGGGGTGTTTTCCGCCTTGGCCTCGACAACCTCGATCACGTCCCGGCGGCGTATGTCCGAGACCTTCATATTGCCAATGGCGGGCAACAGATCGTTGTTGATGTATCCGCGAATTGCCTTTTCGCTGGAAAGCCCGGTTGCGTGTTTGTCGAGCCATTCCCCGGCGAGTTCCTTCAACAGCGGTTCCGCGCGCCTGCGCCGCTTGGCCTCCAAAGGGTCTTTGCCTTGGGCAATGTCGCGGGCGAGGTCGCGGGCCTCGGCCCTCGCGGCTTCCAGCGTCCATGTAGGCCAGTCGCCTATCGTCTTGCGGCGTTCGCGCCCGTCGATGGTGTATTTCAGGATGAAGGCTTTGCCCCCGGCGGCGGTGATGCGTAGCCCAAAGCCGC
This sequence comes from Roseovarius sp., assembly GCA_034521935.1. Lineage (GTDB taxonomy): Bacteria > Pseudomonadota > Alphaproteobacteria > Rhodobacterales > Rhodobacteraceae > Roseovarius. The sequence goes on along the minus strand of JAXHLV010000006.1, from coordinate 221,329 downwards.
GCGGGGCGTCCCGATGATCGTCAAAAGTGAAGCGTTGCCCCTTGGCGGGCAGTTCCGCCTTGGCAATCGTGCCGCGATTTCCGTCTGTCAGCTTGGGCATTGTTGAACGTCCTATGCGTCAGGGGTCAGATTTCGTGTCACCGGATTTGTCACCGGATTTGTCACTGTCTGAACGTGTAGCGCATGGCGTCGTTTGTCGTCAACTGTCAATTGGTCTGCGCATATTGTCGTTATAAAACAGGCGTTTCGGGTGGCGCGGGATAGGAATTTGTCACCATATCAGGGGCTTGAATCCGTCCTAAAAAATCGCCTGTTAATCAATTGGTCGTAGGTTCGATCCCTACCGCCGGAGCCAAAATTACCGCATGGTATTGATAACAAAAAACCCTGCAGCATCTCCGTTGCAGGTTCTTTCTGTCATACAGTTTGTCACACAAGAGTTCTTCCACAATTGGCTGGCCTGATGCGACCTCTAACGGGACAGGTGGCTCTGGAAATCTGAACAGCCGGGATAAGTGGATTTTCCGCGCAACAGCGGCATGATGCTGCGAGCGAGGAGAAGACCATGGCAAGACGACCGCGCCGGAACCACAGCCCGGCATTCAAGGCGAAAGTGGCGGTGGCGGCGATCAGGGGCGAGAAGACCTTGATCGAGCTGGCGCAGGATTTCGACGTCCATCCGAACCAGATCAAGCAGTGGCGCGACCAGCTGCTCGAGGGCGCGACCGGGGTCTTCGGCGACGGCCAGAAGGCCGAGCCGGAACCGGTGATCGACGTGAAGACCCTGCATGCGAAGATCGGAGAGCTGACGCTGGAGAACGATGCGTCGCAACGCTTACGCGGCCCCACTGGGGCCACGGTCCCAGCTATGATGTCCGGCGCGCTCGGCAAGGCGGCCCTGTTGCCGAGCACAACTAAGTGAGTCCGAGAACGGTCGTCCATCGCGGCACCATCGGTTGAAGCGCGATGGGCGACGGTTCGAGTGAACGGGCGAACCGATCCCGCCGCCAAGGGTACTGTAACCCGACGTCTGGAAATTTGCTCTTGACCGTGGCGATCAGAGAACGGGATGGTTCACTGCATGAACATTGACAGAAGAGGGGTTCTATGGGCATTTGTGTGCTGCACACCCGGGTGAGGCAGAGGGGTGGACTCGCATATCGAACCGGTCTTTCCTCGGTCGAAGCGCAGCACTGAAACATGAGGCGGGATAAGCAGGAGTAGGGTGTGTCCGATGAGCTTGCTTACGAATTGAACGGTGTCAACCTGCCGCATGACGAGGCCATAATCACGCCGCAGGTGGCGGCGGCCCTGACGCGCGGGAATTACGAGCGCGCGGAACTTCTGGCCCTTCCGAAGTTTCTGGAGCCCTCTGACCGCGTGCTCGAACTGGGTGCGGGGATCGGCTATATCTCGTCCTACGCAGCCAAGGTGATCGGCGTGGCTCATGTGACCTGCGTGGAAGCCAATCCGAAGCTTGCCGCCTACATCCGGCGTATGCACGGCATGCAGGGATTGATCAATACGGAGGTCCGCAATTGCGTGGCCCTGCCGGGCGGCGCTGCGCTGAGTCCCGACAAGACCATGGATTTTTACATCCGCGAACCATTCTGGTCCTCGTCTCTGGAGCCGGGTCGCGACGTGGTCGCGGTGGAGACAGTCGAACAGGCCTACCTGCCGGACCTGATCGCCGACTCCGGGGCGACTGCCCTGATCGTGGATATCGAAGGCGGCGAACGCGATCTGTTCCTGGGGGGCGATCTGGGGAGTGTGCGCAAGATCTACGTGGAACTACACACCCGCTATATCCGCCCCAAGGGCATCAAGGCCTGTTTTGACGCCTTGTCGCAACATGGCTTCTACTATGATCAGCGCGTGTCCCACGGCGGTGTCGTGTTGTTCCGGAAATTATGAGGGCACGGATGACGGATCGGGCCGACAGCAGGCTCTATGATGTGGCCAGCCTCTGGATCGGGCCGGAACTGACGTGGATGGAGCAGATTTGCCTCATGTCCTTTGTCGAGAAGGGGCATCGCACCATTCTCTACGCCTATGACGCGGTGAAATCGGTGCCTGAGGGGGTCGAGCTGCGCGACGCGCGCGAGGTGATGCCGACAGAACAGATCATCTATCACGTCAACACCGGCAGCCCCGCCTTTCACTCGGATGTGTTCCGCCTGAGGATGCTGGCGCAGACGGACTATCTCTGGATCGACACGGATGCCTATTGCCTCAAGCCTTTCACACGTCAGGCACATGGTTTCTTTTATGGCTGGGGCACGGACAGGCGTCGGATCATTTGTTCGGGTGTGCTGGGATTGCCGAAGCACTCGGAAACACTGCGTGCCATGCTTGATTTGACGCGCGATGAATACCCGATCCCGCCTTGGGCCCCGCCCGCGCGGCAGGCGGAATTGCGCCGCCTGAAAGACGCAGGACAAGGTGTGCATATGTCGCGGATGCCGTGGGGCGTGTGCGGCCCCGAGGCGCTGCACCATTTCGCGCACCGATCGGGCGAGGTGCAACACGCCTTCGAGGGGCCGGTGCTCTACCCGGTGCCGTTCTCGAACACCCGCGCCTTCCACCGTCCGCATCTGAAACGCAAGGTTCTGGAGGCGATCACCGACGAGACGCTGTCGGTGCATTTCTACGGGCGGCGGTTCCGCAACATCTTCGCGCTGAGCGATGGCCTGCCGCTGGAGGGGTCTTATGCGGATGCGCTGTGCAAACACCATTCGGTCGATCCGGTGCTGACCGCGCATCTCTTCGAGCGTAAAACACCGGGCACGGTATCGGCATGAGCACGCCGCAACACGTCATCTTCACAACGATGAAGAACGAAGGCCCCTTCATGCTGGAATGGGTGGCGCACAACCTGAGCCTCGGCTTCGACGCGCTGATCATCTACACCAATGATTGCAGCGATGGCACCGACATGATCGCGCGCCGCCTCGGCGAACTCGGCGTTGCCAGCCATGTGCCCAACCCGGTCAAGCCCGGCGGCAACCCGCAGCACCAGATGCTGCGACGCGCGCGCAGGCATCCGATGGTGCAAGGGGCCGAATGGCTGATGTGCCTGGACGCGGATGAGTTCATCAACATCACGGTGGGAGACCGCACGATCCCGGCGCTGATCGGTGCCTGCGATGCACCCGACGCAATTTCGATGGCCTGGCGACTCTTCGGCTGCGGCGGGGTGGAGGGCTATGCCGATGCGCCGGTGACCGGGCAGTTCATCCTCGCCGATCACCCGACGGATTATGCCTCGGGGCGCGCCTACGGGCTGAAGACGCTGTTTCGCAACAATGGCAGCTTTGGCCGGTTCGGCCCGCACCGGCCCAAGGACACGCCCGAGGACCGGCTGGCAAGCGTCAGGTGGAGCGATGGGGGCGGCCGGCTCTTTCCGGCGGATCAGGTTGGATGGCGTGCCTGGCCGGGGTTCGACCACAGTTTCGGGCGCATTCATCACTATTGCGTCCGCTCTATCGAGAGTTTCATGGTCAAACGCGACCGGGGCCGCACGAACCACATCAATGTCGATCAGGCCGAAAGCTATTGGCGCGACATGAACATCAACCGCGTCGAGGATCGCAGCATCGCGCCACTGGCTGAGCGCGCGCGCCTCACGCTCACGGATCTGATGGACGATCCGGTATTGGCGCGGCTGCACCGTGAGGCCTGCGATTGGCATCGCGCCAGGATCGCGGAATTGAAGGCGCGCGCGGATTGGGCACCGTTCAGAAAATGGCTCCATGACAACAAATTGTCGGTCCATGCAACCGGCAGCAAATCAGAGCAGGCACACCAATGACCGCCCATCCTCTTGCCCCCGTAAAGTCTGGCCTGCGCGCCGTGGAAATCGTCAAAGCAAGGTTCAAGCGCTTGCCGCGCGGTGTCGTCCAGGTGGGGGCGCATAACGGGCGCGAGGTCCCGAAGCTTGCCAGATCAGGCGTGACGACGGCGGTGTTCATCGACCCGTTGGATGAAACCTTCGGCATCTTGCAGGAGCGTGTCGCGGCGCATGACGGCTTCGCCGCCATTCAGGCGCTGATCGGCGACGAGGATGGCAAGCGCGTCACCTTCAACATCGCCAGCAACACGGGCGAATCCTCAAGCTTTCTGGAGCCGTCGGGCCATTCCGAGATCAAGCCCGACATCCATTTCGATGAGACCCGCGAGATGACGCTGCGCACGCTTGACCGGCTGTTGCCCGAGCACGGGCTGACGCCCGAAGATTACGACATGATGTTCATCGACACGCAAGGTGCCGAGAAGCACGTGATCCTTGGCGCGCTCGGGCTGCTGAAATCCATCGATTTCATCTGGATGGAGGTCAGCATCGGCGGCATATATAAAGACGACATGCCACTGTCACGCTTCGTCGTGTTCCTCGAGGCGCTGGGCTTCGAACTGGGCCATTGCGAGTTGAAGCGCGTGGGTTGGGGCGATGCATTGTTCGTCCGGCGCTCGGTGTTTCTGAACCAGCAGGGCGCGAGCGGCTAGAGCATGTTGCTCAAAAGTGAGAACCGGTTTTGAGCTGCTCGAACACGCGACATCAATATGGTAGAGCGGGGCGCGTGAGTGCGAGTGAACGCGGGCGCGCTCTAGCCCCCGCCCGCACCGGATGAAAGCAATCGCTCCACCCGCTGTCGAAAATCGGCCCGGCCTGGAAAGCGCTCCGCATGAGTCGCCAGAAGAGCGCGGGTTTGCTCGGCCTTTCCAAGGTCCTTGCTGACAACGGAAATCAGGCGCTGTAACAGGCGCGGGCGCTCCGGGGCGAGGGCGACCATCTCCTCAAGCACCTCTGACGCCGCCTGCATCTGACCGGTCGCTTGCAGCGTATCCGCGATCTGTGCCAACAGCTTTTCGTCTTCCAGCAGGAGCGCTTTATTTCCGGCGAAGAGTGTGGCGAGTTCGCTGGCCCTTGTTCAGTTTGATCAGCATCCGCGCAGTGGCCTGCGTTGCCTGCGCTGTCATCGCTGACCCTTGCCAGATGCCCGGTGCATCAATATCGGGCGCGTAGTTACCAGCACGTTCGACATGATCCGCGCCACCAAATCGGGGAGACATGGCGATAATCGCCCCGCGCCCAGCACACGGCAGGGTCGGACAGGGTCACGGCCTCATAGGATGGAAAATAATCCACATCCGCCTTGTCCGCAGCAAAGGTTTCGGCCGCCGCGCGTTGCACTGACTTGGAATAGGTGTTGGCGACCAGGACATCCATATCCCGGAAGGTCGATACAAGCGGTACCGGCGAGACGGTAACCAGCATCTTGAGCGGTTTCTCGCGGTGCCGCTTGAGCAACGCGTATATTCCCTCCAACGCGCTCCGCACATCCTCGAACCCAAGAACACGGAATTCGAACCGGTCAGGCGCGGCCTGGCAGATCCGGGGCGGCGGAGCAATGTTCAGATACAGATCCAGTTCCTTGTCATACCACGCCTCGACATAGCCAAGCGTCAGAATGACCACATCCGCATGCGCCACCTGCGCCACCGCATCGAGATAACGGGTGCGCATTTCCATGATCTCGGCCATGGAATAAGGCAGGCGCACCAGCCCGAGTTGCGGATCGCAATGCACACCATCAGCTACTTTGTAGATGATCTTCTCGCCGGGAAAGCTGTCGCGATCGAGTGCCCATCCGAGATCGTTCAGAATCGATGGCGCGGTATACTTGTTGAGAAAGTTCGACGCGGCCCCCACCGCCTCGCCGATAGGCCCAAGATCGGGCTGTCGGCTGAGAACGTTCAGGCCCGCCTTGTGCAGCGCCCCCTCCAGATTCCGCGCAAAGCATGAGCCAATTGCGAAGATGCTGTCATCACGGCCAATCGCAAATCCCGGCGCGGGCGCGGGCGAGACCAGAGGATAAAGCCGCTCGCCCGCCGCCTCGGGCGACGGATAGCGCCGCAGCTTGTTTTTGCGTGCCGTCTCGAACGCCTCGGACGAGGTAGCGCGATGGATCGCGGCGGAGGTCTCTTTTTGTGTTCGCTGTCCTGTGGGTTCCGGATCGTCGACAGGCTCTGACTCAGACCGGGAAGGAACCGCGACAATCTGCTAGCCATGACCGAAACCTTCTGTTTAGCCTGAGACAATGCTGCACGACCAGAAACTGCCCGCTTGATATTTTACCAGAAGATGAACGCGTGGTCGTGACCTGACACAAAATTCCTGACGGCGGCTTGGTATGCCAACTATACGCTCGCGTAGCGGTCTGAACGAGCGAAGAAACCCATCTTTATCATTTCGCCCCTGTACCGGATTTTCACCTTATACCTCAGCGCCGGGTTCATGGCAATTTTTGGGCTCTGGACTCATTGGGTTTCAAAGCCAGGAGATAACGGTTGCCGCGAGCGCCGATTGCGGGGAGGAAGACCGTTGGGCACCGGTCGTAGCGGCTTGCGGCACGGCCCCACACAATGACCAACGACCGTAAGCAGAATATGGCGATCCCACGAGGACTCGAACCCCGAACCTGCTGATTAGAAGTCAGCTGCTCTATCCAGTTGAGCTATGGGACCGCTGGGTGCCTCTTAGCGCGCGGGACGGGCGAGATCAAAACCTATTCGCCGAACGGGTCAGACGGGTAGATCACCGTCGCCAGGTAGAGCCCGTCTGGCCGCGCGACGGGGCCACAGGCTGCACGGTCGCGCGCCATCAGCGCATCGCGCACGCGGGCGGGGTGCCACGCCCCTGCCCCCACCCGCTCCAGCGTGCCGACCATGCTGCGCACCTGGTTGTGCAGGAACGACCGCGCGGCAAAGCGGACATGGATCTCCGGCCCGGTCGCGGTCTCGACCTCCCTGATCTCCACCGCGTCGAGCGTCTTGACCGGGCTTTTCGCCTGGCAGATCGTGGCGCGGAAGGTGGTGAAATCGTGATGACCCACCAGATGCACAGCGCCTGCCCGCATCGCGTCCACGTCGAGCGCGTGGCGCAGATGCCAGACCCGGCCCGCCTCGATCGCGGGTGGCGCGCGGCGCGCCTTGATCCGGTAGAGATAGCGCCGCCCGGTGGCCGAGAACCGCGCGTGCCAGTCACCGGTGACGCGCGCGCAGGCGGTGATTGCCACCGGCAGGGGCTTGAGGTGATAATTGAGCGCCTCGCTCAGGCGGAACGGTTCCCACTCCCGCGCCAGATCGCAGTGCGCCACCTGCCCCAGCGCGTGAACGCCCGCATCGGTGCGCCCGGCGGCGGCAATCGTGTGCGGTCCCGGCTCGAGCCGGGCGAGCGCCGCCTCGATCGCCCCCTGCACGGTCACCTGATCGGCCTGCCGCTGCCAGCCCGCGAAGGGCGCGCCGTGATATTCGACCTTGAGGGCATAGCGGGGCATGGCCGCTCCTTTCTGCTCGCGCCTCCGGGCGGCATCCTTGGCGCGAAACGCCCCGGCGGGGCAAGCCGTTTCTGCGCCTTTCCCCCGCCGCGCACGCGGTGTAAGCCGGGGCCAGAGCGATACCGGAGCCCGCCCATGCCCCTTCCCCTGCCCGACACCGCGCTACTTTTCCAGATGCTGGGCCTGCTGGCCGTGATCGGTGCCTTCGCGGGCGTGCTTGCCGGGCTGCTGGGGGTGGGCGGTGGCATCGTGCTGGTGCCGGCGTTCTTCTACACCTTCCAGACGCTGGGCTACGGCGGCCCGCAACTCATGCAGATTTGCCTCGCCACGTCGCTGGCCACGATCATCGTCACCTCGGTGCGCTCGGTGCTGAGCCATCACAAGAAGGGCGCGGTGGAGTGGGCGATCCTGCGTGGCTGGGCCCCGGGCATCGCAGTTGGCGCGGTGCTGGGCGTACTGGTCGCGGCCTCGCTGCGCTCGACCACGCTTCAGGGGCTGTTTGGTGGTCTCGGCGTGATGATCGGCCTCTACCTCGGCTTTGGCCGCGCGCATTGGCGGCTCGGGGCCGCCATGCCCGGCGGGTGGCGACGGCGGGTGCTGTCGCCGCTGGTGGGGTTCCTGTCGGTGCTGATGGGGATCGGCGGCGGCAGCTTCGGCGTGCCGCTGATGAGCCTCTACGGCGTGGCCATCCACCGCGCGGTGGCGACGGCGGCGGGCTTTGGCGTGACCATCGCGCTGCCGTCGGTCATCGGCTTCCTGTTCCTGAAGATCGACCCGGCGCACCGCCCGCCGCTGACCATCGGCGCGGTCAACCTCGTGGCCTTTGTGGTGGTGATCGCCATGACGCTGATTACCGCGCCCTGGGGCGTGCGCCTCGCCCACGCGATGGACCCCAAGCCGCTCAAACGCGTCTTCGCCGTGTTCCTCACGCTGGTTGCGCTCAACATGCTGCGGAAATCTCTGGGATGGTAGCGGGGCTGGCCGAGACCGGCTGGGCGATCTTTCCGCCCGAACCGCGGCGTTCTCGACTGGGCGCGCGCGGCCCGGCAGGCCGCCCTCACCCGCATGGCCGAGCCCGCCCGCCGCAAGGCGGGGCTCGTCTGCGAGGGGACATGGTTCGTGGGCCTTGATTGCCTGCCCAACGATACGGATGGCCGGATCGCGGGCGTGCCGCTCACCGGGGCCGCGCGCCGCGCCGCCGATGCCATCGCCGGGCGGGTGCCGCTGCATCAGGGCCAGGTTTCGGTGGTCTACCCGGGCTATCCGCGCCCGCGCGGTGGCGAGGGCTGTGCGGCCTTCCGCTACCGCCAGAGGCGCGACGCGGCGCATGTGGACGGGCTGTTGCCCGTCGGGGCGGACGCGGCGACGGATGCTGCACGAGCGTCACGCCTATATCCTCGGCCTGCCGCTCACCGAGGCAAACGCACAGGCCAGCCCGCTGGTGGTCTGGGAGGGCAGCCATCACCTGATGCGCCGCGCCTTCGCCACCGCATTGAGCGGCATCGCCCCGCGCGACTGGGCCAACGTGGACCTGACCGACACGTATCACGCCGCGCGCCGCGACGCGTTCGAGACCTGCGCGCGCGTGCCGCTCTTTGCGCCGCCCGGCGCGGCAATCCTCGTGCATCGCATGGCGCTCCACGGCGTCGCCCCCTGGGCCGAGGGGGCCACCGCCCCGCCCGAGGGCCGCATGATCGCCTATTTCCGTCCCGAATTTCCCGATGAGACGCGCGCCGACTGGCTCACTGCGCCCTGATCCGGCCGTGCGCCGGTTCGCCTTGGTGCGGGTGAAGGGACTCGAACCCCCACGCCTTGCGGCGCCAGAACCTAAATCTGGTGCGTCTACCAATTCCGCCACACCCGCACACGCCGCCTCTAGCAAGGACCGGGGCCGTATTTAAGCCCGAATCGTGCCCGCGCGCGCCGCCGCGCACGAAAAAAGACACGACATTGCCCCCCTCTTGCCGTATTGTGGGAAAAAAATGAGGCAGTCACAGAGCGAGAAACGCCATGAAACCGGATACGGTCGGGCGTCACGGCGGCATAGATGCCGTTCGTCCCCCTATTGAAACAACCGGCCTCTGGGCCGCTGGTCTTATCCTGACGGCAAAGGGCGAGCAGAAGGTGCAAGACCTGCGCCCCGGCGACCGCGTGATCACCCGCGATGTCGGCATGGTCACCCTGCGCAGCCTGTCGCGGCGGGACCTTTACACGCCGCTGGTGCGCATTCGCGCCGGATCGCTCGGCCATACACGGCCCGAGCGCGACGTGCTGCTGCCCGCATCGCAGCCGATCCTCGTGCGCGACTGGCGCGCGCGGGCGCTTTTCGGTGCGGATCAGGCACTGGTCGCCGCTGCGCGGCTGGTGGATGGCGCGTTCGTCACCCATGCCGGGGAGGCGACGCTTGATCTGTATGTCCTTGATTTTTCTGCACCGCATATCCTCTATCTCGACGGGCTGGAGGTGGCGAGCGGCCCTCAGTAGTGTCCGGCCACGTATTTCGCGATGGCGGCCCCGCGGGAATTGACCTCGAGCTTCTGATAGATCGCCTTGAGGTAATATTTTACCGTGTTTTCCGACAGGCCGAGCCGTGCCGAGATCTGGAAATTGGTCAGACCATCGGAAAGCAGCCCGAGGATCTCGTGTTCGCGGCGCGAGAGCGTCTCGGATCGTTCGCCGGTGAGGCGGCGCATCACGTCGACCGGCAGGGTGCAATGCCCCTCCACCAGCCGTCCGAGCACCTTGGGCAGGGTGGTCAGAATCTGCCCCATCAGGCAGACCGAGTTGGCCCCTGCCTTGACCGCCGTGCGGATGAAGGCGAACTCGCTTTCCTCGACCACCACAACCACGAGTGCCGACGGGTAGTCGCGCCGCAACATGTCGAGGACGCGGCCCAGATCGGCATCGGCGAGCCGCACGCCAAGGATCACGATACGCGGGCCGCTGCCCGCCGCGAGGGCCTTGCGCAGGCTTGCCTTGTCGGTGGCAAAAGGGCCGAGGCGCATTTGCGGCATCTGCGCCACGAGCGATCCCAGGCCCTGGCACACGATGAGGTGACGGTCGGCCACGATCACCTCGGGCACCTCGGTTTCTTCGATGGTCATATCCTCGGTCTGCCACGCCATAAGCGCGCTCCTCCTCTTCCCTGTCGGAGATTAGGACACCTGAACCCCATGAAATCAAACGAAAATTCTGTATGCCGAGGTATGCGCGGCCGCAGGCGGCCGCCCCTGCCCGTCGTCCGCGACCCAAAAAACCACGCGGGCGGGCGGGCTTGCGCGCTGCGCGGCCCGCGCGCGGGCTGCGGGCTTCTGTCGCATCCGATACGGGGCGGGACCATCACCGCGCAGACGCGAACCGCACGGTTCAGACGTCGAACCGCACGGTTCAGGGCCAATGACAGCGCCCACCGCACGGTCGGCATACGGTGACCGGGTAGCCGCCCCCTACCCGGTCGGGCACCGCACCCTCCCTGCCCACCCCTTTCCTACCCGCGCGGGAATGTCCGGTCGGTCGCGACCCCGGCATGATGGTGGCCGGAGGACGCGCGCCGCGCGTCGGGAGACCGAAGGACACCACCCCATATGAGCTACACCCTGCACCCGCTGAAAAAGCAACGCCTGCAACGGTCGGAACTGGCCGTGCCCGGCTCCAACCCGACGATGATCGAGAAAGCCGCCGAGTCGGATGTCGATGTGATCTTTTTCGACCTCGAGGATGCGGTCGCGCCCCCCGACAAGGTGCAGGCCCGCGCCAATATCATCGAGGCGCTGAATGACATCGACTGGAAGGCCAAGGGCAAGACCACCTCGATCCGTATCAACGGGCTGGACACCCATTACATGTATCGCGACGTGGTCGAGATCGTGGAACAGGCGGGGCAGCACCTCGATACCATCCTCGTGCCGAAGGTCGGCGTGCCTGCGGACCTCTACACCGTCGAGACGATGGTCAGCCAGATCGAGGAGGCGACGGGCCTGACCCACAAGATCGGGATCGAGGCGCTGATCGAGACCGCGCTCGGCATGGCCAATGTCGAGGCGATTGCCTCGGCCCCCGGACGGCTGGAGGCGCTGCATTTCGGCGTGGCCGATTATGCCGCGTCGAACCGGGCGCGCACGGTGGTGATCGGCGGCCTCAACCCCGATTACCCGGGCGATCAGTGGCATTTCGCGCTGAGCCGCATGACCGTGGCCTGCCGCGCCTATGGCCTTCGCGCCATCGACGGGCCGTTCGGCGATTTCGGCGATCCCGATGGCTATATCCTGTCGGCCAAACGCGCCGCCGCCCTCGGGATCGAGGGCAAATGGGCGATCCATCCCAGCCAGATCGCGCTGGCCAACGAGGTGTTCTCGCCGCCCGAGGCCGAGGTCACCCGCGCGCGGCGCATCATCGAGGAGATGCGCAAGGCCGAGGCCGAGGGCAAGGGCGCGGCGAGCCTCGACGGCAAGATGATCGACGCGGCGAGCGAGCGCATGGCCAACAACGTGCTGAGCGTGGCCGACGCCATCGCCGCCAAGGGATAAGGAGACCAAGGATGGATATCCATGAATTCCAGGCCAAGGACATGCTCCGGCGCTTTGGCGTGCAGGTGCCGCGCGGCGGCATCGCCTACAGCCCCGAACAGGCCGTGTATCGCGCCTCGGAGCTGTCGGGCGGCAAATGCGTGGTCAAGGCGCAAATTCATTCCGGCGCGCGCGGCAAGGCGGGCGGCGTCAAGGTCTGCGCCAACGAGAAAGAGATCAGCGAGGCCGCAAGCTGGATGCTGGGCCGGATGCTCGTGACCCATCAGACCGGCCCGCAGGGCAAGCTGGTCAGCCGCCTCTATGTCGAGGAGGCCACGAACATCGCGCAGGAGATCTACCTTGCCTTCGTGATGGACCGCAAGGAAGAGCGCGTGGTCGTCGTGGCCTCGGGACAGGGCGGCATGGATATCGAGGACATCTCCGAGCAGGAACCCGATTCCATCATCCGCTCGGTGGTCGATCCGGCGGTGGGGATGCAGGCGTTCCAGGCGCGCGAGATCGCGTTCTCGCTCGATCTTGACCCGGCGCTCATCCCGCAGGCGGTCAAGACCATCATCGGCTGTTACAGGATGATGGAGGAGACCGACGCGAACATGGTCGAGATCAACCCGCTGGTCGTGACCGGCATCGGGCGAGATCGTGGCGCTGGACGCCAAGGTGAGCTTCGACGACAACGCGCTGTTCCGCCGCCCCGAAATCTCGGAGTTGCGCGACAAGAGCCAGGAGGACCCGCGCGAGACCTTCGCCAGCGACCGCGGGCCTGAGCTATATCGGCCTTGGCGGCGAGATCGGCTGTATCGTCAACGGCGCGGGCCTTGCGATGGCGACGCTCGACATGATCAAGATGGCCGGGGGCGAGCCTGCCAATTTCCTCGACGTGGGCGGCGGGGCCAGCCCCGAGCGGGTGCTGATGTCGTTCCAGGCGGTGCTCAACGACCCGAATGTCGAGGCGATCCTCGTCAACATCTTCGCAGGGATCAACCGCTGCGACTGGATCGCCGAGGGGGTGATCCGCGCGGTGAAGGAACTGGAGCTGACCATGCCGCTCGTGGTGCGGCTGTCGGGCACCAATGTCGAGGAGGGCCGCCGCATCATCGCCGAAAGCGGGTTGCCCATCCAGACCGCCGAGAGCCTCGCCGAGGCCGCGGAATTGGTGGTGGCGGCGTGGAAAGACACCGGAAAATCAGCCGAAGGAGCCGCGTGATGGCCATTCTCATCGACAAGACCAGCCGCGTGCTCGTCACCGGCCTCACGGGCCGCATCGGCAGCTTTCACACCGCCGACATGATCAGGCACGGCACCAACGTGGTCGGTGGCGTGACGCCCGGCAAGGGCGGCACTACGCATGAGGGCCTGCCGGTGTTCAACACCGTCAAGGGGGCCGTGGCCGAGACCGGGGCCGACCTCGTGATCTGCTTCGTGCCGCCGCCCTTTGCCGCCGACGCGATCATGGAGGCGGCGGATGCGGGCATCCGCACCTGCGTGTGCATCGCCGACGGCATCCCGGCGCGCGACATGATCCGCGTGAAACGCTACATGCGGCGCTACAAGGCGGAGCGGCGGATGCGCCTCATCGGGCCGAACTGCGCCGGGATCATCACGCCGGGGCAGGCCTTTGCCGGGCTCATGCCGCCGCACATCTACGCGCCGGGGCGCGTGGGGATCGTGGGCCGGTCGGGCACGCTGGGCTACGAGGCGGCAAGCCAGATGAAGGCGCACGGGATCGGTGTCTCGACCTCGGTGGGGATCGGCGGCGATCCGATCAACGGGTCATCCTTCCGCGACATCCTCGAGCTGTTCGAGAACGACCCCGAGACCGACGCCGTGGTGATGATCGGCGAGATCGGCGGCCCGCAGGAGGCCGAGGCCGCCGCCTATATCCGCGACCACATGACCAAGCCGGTCGCGGCCTATATCGCGGGCCTCTCGGCGCCCAAGGGGCGGCGGATGGGCCACGCGGGGGCGATCGTCTCGGCGTTCGGCGAATCGGCGCAGGAGAAGGTGGAAATCCTTGGCGATGCAGGCGTGACCATCGTGCCGACGCCGTCGTCCTTTGGCGAGGTGGTGGCCAAGATGGTCGCCTGAGAGGGCGCGCGCCGGGGCCTCACCCGGCGCGCAACCGCCCGGCGGCGAGCGCGGAGGCGGCGATCATCGCGCTTGCGGTGCCCAGCATCAGGGGCAATCCGCCCGCCGGACTGGCGATTTCGTCAAGTATGCGCGCCACTTCGAGGTTTCGCGGATGCTGAGAGATAAAGTGCCATCAACGACCGTCGGATCGCCAGCCCGCGGCCTGTCGATGGCGCGGCTCGCCTTGAACCGCTCGCAGACTTCGACGACCTTGATCCCGCATAGCCGACCTTCATCACTGATGGCGTCCGGTAGATCACGAACCTTTATGTAAGGTGTTTGGCACCAGAGCCTGCCCGCGTTCATTCGCAGTCTCGCGACCAGCTCCGACTTATCGATCTCGCATGTTCGGGGAGCTCAAGACCGGCTCCCGTTTTTGAGCTGCATGCTTTCGACAATGCGACATCGGAAACTGACCCGGCTCAGCCCAGCAAGGCAAGCGACGGGAACGCCTCCAGCAGCCAGTAGGAGAAATCCGAGAAGCCGCCGGTCAGCATCAACAGGCCGATGGTCCACAAGAGCAGGCCCATCACCCGCTCGATCTGTTCCATGTGGCGCTTCATCCAGCCCATGAACCCGGTGAGCCGCGGCAGGTAGGCCGCCACCAGCAGGAACGGCACGCCCAGCCCGATGGCATAGACCGCCAGCAGCGTCGTGCCGCGCGCCACGTTGGCCTCGGACGCCGCCAGCGACAGGATCGCGCCCAGTTGCGGGCCGATGCAGGGCGTCCAGCCAAAGGCGAAGGCGAGGCCAAGCACGTAGGCCCCGAAAGACGAGCCGCCGCGATCCCCCGCGTCGAACCGCGCCTCGCGGTCGAGGAATTTCAGGCGGTAGACGCCGACGAAATGCAGGCCGAATCCCATCACGAGGATACCGGCGATGGTGTTGAACCAGTCCTGGTATTGCAAAAACGCCCGCCCCAGCGCCGAGGCGGTGAAGCCCAGGAACAGGAACACCGTGGACAGCCCCAGCACGAAGAAGAGCGCGGGGCCGACGACACGCGCCCGCGGATGGTCCTGCTCCGACATCTCGTTGAGGCTCACCCCGCTGATATAGGCCAGATAGGGCGGCACGATGGGCAGGACGCAGGGGCTCAGGAACGAAATGCCCCCCGCCAGAAGCGCCACGAACATTGCGGGCAGAAGCGCCGCGTCGATGATTTCTATCCCGAACATACCCCCCACATAGCCGGTTGTGTGCCCCGCGTCATCAGACACTCTGTCACATCCTTGTGGACAGGCTGTAACAGCGCGGCTATCTGCACGGCATGACCCCGGATCACACCCTCGACGCGCGCGGCCTGTTGTGCCCGCTTCCCGTGCTCAAGCTGCGCAAGCGGTTGAAATCGCTGGCCGTGGGAGAGGTGATCGCGATGCAGGCCGACGATCCGGCGGCGATCGTGGACGTGCCGCATTTCTGCGCCGAGAGCGGGCACGAAATGGTCTCTGCCACCGAGGCGGCGGGCGTGCAGACCTATCTCATCCGCAAATCGGGCTGAGGCGAAACGAAACGCCCCGGCGCGAGGCCGGGGCGGTCGGGTTTCAGCCGAAGGACCACCAGCCCCGGCGCTTGGGCTTGGGCTCGGACTCTTGTTGATCGGCCACGGGCTCCGGCTCGGGTTCCGGCTCGGCGCGGGCTGTTCCGCCACGGGCTCCGGCTCGGGCGCGGGCTGTTCGGCCACGGGCTCCGGCTCCGGCGCGGGCTGTTCCGCCACGGGCTCCGGCGCGGGCGCGGGCTGTTCCGCCACGGGCTCCGGCGCGGGCGCGGGCTGTTCCGCCACGGGCTCCGGCGCGGGCTGCTGGGCCACGGGCTCCGCCGGCGCGTCGGGCTTCTTGCGGCGTGAGACCGTGCGCCGCCTTGGCTTGGCCTCCGGCTCCGGGGCGGTCTCCGGGGCGTTCGCATCGGCGGTTTCCGGGGCCTCGGCAGGATCTTTCGCGGGGGCCTTGCGGGACCGGCGGCTGCGCTTGGGCTTTTCGGCCACCGGCTCTGCGGTCTCTTCCGCAGGCTGCGGCGCGGTTTCGGCCTGCGGCCCGGCCCCGGCCCCGGCAGCACCCTGCCCGTCGGTGCCCTCGGGGGCGTTTGCGGTGTCGCCCTGCCCGTCACCGGAGCGCGGCTTGCGCTTGCGGCTGCGCGACCGGCGGCGCTTCTTGCGGGGCTTCTCGGTTTCGTCGCTCTCGGGGGGGGTGTTTCCGGACGGCGCGCTCTCGGTCTCGACCCCGGCCTCGGCCTCGGCCTCGGCGGGGGCCTCTGCCTCGTCGTCGATCGCATCCATCAGCGCCAGGCCCGCCGACACGAAGGCCGCCGGTTCAGCAACGGTGCGGGTCGCGGTTTTGAGCTTTTCAAGGGTGAAATCGGGGCTGACCAGCGCGGCATCGCCCTCGATGCGCACCGACAGGCCATAGCGCGTCTCGATCCCGGCCACATGCTCGCGCTTGTGGTTGATGAGGAAGTTGGCAATCCCCACCGGCGCGCGCACGACCACCTCGCCCGAGCGGCGGCGCACGCCCTCTTCCTCGATCTGGCGCAGGATCGACAGCGCCATGCTGTCATCGGAGCGGATGAGCCCGGTGCCGTGACAATGCGGGCAGGGCTGCGTGCTGGCTTCGAGCATACCGGGGCGCAGGCGCTGACGGCTCATCTCCAGCAGGCCAAAGCCCGAGATGCGCCCCACCTGGATGCGCGCGCGGTCGGTCTTGAGCCGCTCCTTGAAGCGCTTTTCCACCGCCGCGTTGTTGCGGCGTTCGTCCATGTCGATAAAGTCGATGACGATCAGACCCGCGAGATCGCGCAGGCGCAACTGCCGGGCCACCTCGTCGGCGGCCTCGAGATTGGTCTGGAGCGCGGTTTCCTCGATCGAGCCCTTCTTGGTGGCCCTCCCCGAGTTCACGTCGATGGCGACGAGCGCCTCGGTCACGCCGATCACGATATAGCCGCCCGAGGGAAGCTGCACCGCCGGGTTGAACATGCCGGCAAGATAGCTCTCGACCTGGTGGCGCGCGAAAAGCGGCATCGCGTCGTGGTAGTGCTTCACGTTCTTGGCGTGGGACGGCATGATCATTTTCATGAAGTCCTTGGCGATGCGGTAGCCGCGCTCACCCTCGACCAGAACCTCGTCGATATCGCGGTTGTAAAGATCGCGGATCGACCGCTTGATGAGGTCGCCCTCCTCGTAGATCTTCGCCGGTGCGATGGATTTGAGCGTCAGCTCGCGGATCTGCTCCCACAGCCGCTGGAGATACTCGTAATCGCGCTTGATCTCGGCCTTGGTGCGCTTGGCCCCCGCGGTGCGGATGATGAGGCCCGCCCCCTTGGGCACGTCGATCTCGGTGGCGATCTCCTTGAGCTTCTTGCGGTCGGTGGCGAGCGTGATCTTGCGGCTGATGCCGCCGCCGCGCGCGGTGTTGGGCATCAGCACGCAGTAACGCCCGGCGAGCGACAGGTAGGTGGTCAGCGCAGCCCCCTTGTTGCCGCGCTCTTCCTTGACGACCTGCACGAGCATGATCTGGCGGACCTTGACGACCTCCTGGATCTTGTAGCGGCGCGGGCGCGGCTTGCGCGCGGGGCGGATGTCCTCGCTGTCATCCTCGTCGGCGACCGACTCGATGCTGTCGTCATTGGTGGAATGATCGCGCGTGTCGGGGGTGTCGTCCTCCGCCTCGGGGGCGGTCTCGGGCGCGCTGTCGGCGACCGGCTCTTCCACCGGCGTCTCAGTGACCCGCTCCATCGGCGAGCTGCCCTCGTCCTCGTTCCCGGTCGCCGCCTCGTCCCCGGTCTCGTCGAGGTCGATGGTCTCCATGCCGGAAATGTCGGCACTGGTCACCGCGTCATCCGAGGCGGTCTTTTCCGTCTTCGCGCGCGAGCGGGACCGCGAGCGCGTATTGCGCTTCGGTTTTTCCTCTTCCTCCTGCTGGGCTTCGGCGAGGGCCTCTTCCTCGGCCATCAGCGCCTCGCGGTCGGCCACCGGGATCTGATAGTAATCGGGATGGATTTCCGCGAAGGCGAGAAAGCCGTGGCGGTTGCCGCCATATTCCACAAAGGCCGCCTGGAGCGACGGCTCCACGCGGGTGACCTTGGCGAGATAGATGTTGCCGGCTAGCTGGCGCTTGTTTTCAGACTCAAAATCGAATTCCTCGACCTTGTTTCCGTCGACCACCACGACGCGGGTTTCCTCCGCGTGGGTGGCATCAATGAGCATTTTTTTGGGCATGTGTTCCGTCTGCACGACCGGTCAGCGTACGCCCCGGGGGGCGCTGCACCTTGCGGCCTGTGTCTGTCAGGGGCGAGGACGGGCGCAGAGGCGCCGCAGGCGCCGGGCGCTGCCGATGTCGGTATCATGCCTGTCGCGCGCGTCATCGCGGTTCTACTACTCCGGCCCCTGTCGCGGGGCCAATTCGGCGCCCGGCGCGCACCATCCGGCACGGCAACGGGCGAGCGTGCGGTCCCCACGCGGGGGGCCAATCGGTCTGTTCAGCCGCAGGGGTTTTCGATCCAACGGATACCTGAAACAGCGAATCTCTCGGCAGGCACCGGGGTATCGAACCGGACCTGCGCTGTGTCACAGTAAAGCCACACCCGGCAAAAACACAATGGCGAAAATGCGCAGGTCGGCTCAGGCGACGTAATCGGCGCGGCTGAGCCCGTATTTCGCCATCTTTTCGTTCAGCGTGCGGCGCGGCAGGCACAACTCGTCCATCACCGCCTGCACCGACCCCTTGTGGCGGCGCATGGTGTTGTCGATCAGCATCCGCTCGAACGACTCGACATATTCCTTGAGCGGCTTGCCCTCGGTGGTCATCACCGGCTGCATCTCGTCGTGATCCGACATCAGCAGCGAGGTGAGCGTGCCGGTGCCGCGCCGGTTTTGCAGCACGGCGCGTTCGGCGATGTTGAAAAGCTGTCGCACGTTGCCCGGCCACGGCGCCTGAAGAAGCTGCGTCGCCTCCTGCGCGCTCACCGGCGGCGCGTCGCAGCCGTAATCCTCGGCGAACTGGTCGATGAAGCGGGTAAAGAGCGTCAGGATATCCTCGCCGCGCGCGCGCAGCGGCGGCACGGTGAGCCGCAGATTGGCGAGCCGGTAGAACAGATCCGATCGCAGCGCATCCTCGCAGGTGCGCCCCTCGTCCTGCATGTTGGAGATGGCGACGATCCGGGTCTCGGGCGGCGTGCCCTCGTCGTTGAGCGCGGTCAGCAGCCGCGCCTGCACGGTGTCGGGCAGCGCCTCGATATCCTCGAGCACCAGCGTGCCGCCGCGCGCCTCCTGGACCGCCGGAAGGCGGCTGTCCTCGGCCTCGACCGGGCCGAACATGCGACGGGCAAGCGCACCCTCCTCGAACGCGGCGCAGGACAGCGTGACGAAATTGCGCCCGGCGCGGTTTCCGGCGGCATGGAGCGCGTGCGCCACCAACGTCTTGCCGGTGCCGGTCTCGCCCTCGATCAGCACATGGCCATCGGCCTGGCCGAGATCGAGGATATCCTCGCGCAGCCGCTCCATCGCGGGCGAGGCGCCGATGAGCTTTTTCATCAGCGTGCCACCGTCCGACAGGTCGCGCCGCAGCGAGCGCGCGTCGAGCACGAGGCGGCGTTTCTGCGTGGCCTTCTTGGCCAGTTCGGTCATGCGGTCGGGGTTGAACGGCTTTTCCAGGAAATCGAACGCCCCGAGGCGCATCGCCTCGACCGCCATCGGCACGTCGCCGTGACCGGTGATCATGATCACCGGCAGGGTCGAATCGCTGCCCTTGAGGCGGCGCAGGAACTGCATCCCGTCCATGCCGGGCATCCGGATATCGGTGACGACGATGCCGGGATAATCGGGGCCCAGACGCTTGAGCGCGTCCTCGGCGCTGGCGAAGGTCTCGGTGTCGAACCCCGACAGCGCCAGCCACTGGCTGATCGACTGGCGCATGTCGCGCTCGTCGTCGACGATGGCGATCTTCATGGCAGTTGGCATGGCACTCTCACTCCGCGGCTTGGGTCTCTTCTGGCAACATGGGGAGTTGCACCTCGAATACAGCCCCCCCGCTTTCGGCATTGCGCGCCGTCAGTCGACCGCCAAGGTCGTTGACGATCCCCGAGGAAATGGCAAGGCCCAGCCCCACCCCGTCACCGGGCAGCTTGGTGGTGTAGAACGGCTCGAACAGCTTGTCGAGATCGTCGATGCCGCCGCCGTTGTCACGCACCGTGAGCACCGCCGTCTCGCCCGCCACGAGCAGGATGTCGATGGCCGCGTCGGCGGTGTTCTCGGTGGCGTCGAGCGCGTTGCGCAGCAGGTTGACGATGACCTGCTCGATGCGCACCCGGTCGCCCATCACCATCACCGGCGCGGGCGGCAGCGTGCGGGTGATCTGCACCTTGCGCCGGCGCAGTTGCGGCTCCATCATCGCCAGCGCCGAGGCCAGCGCATCGCCAAGGTTTACAGGGGCAAAGCTGTCGCCCGAGTGGCGCGCATAGGATTTGAGCTGTCGCGTGATCGCCCCCATCCGCTCGATCAGGTCGTCGATCCGCTGGAACGAGATCAGCGCCTCGTCGGGGCGGTTGCGCCCCAAGAGCAGCCGCGCCCCCGCGAGATAGGTCTTCATCGCCGCCAGCGGCTGGTTGAGCTCGTGGCTGACAGCGGCCGACATCTCGCCCAGAACCGCCAGTTTGGAGCTTTGCTGAAGCGTCTGTTCGGCCTGCGCGAGGGTCTCCTGCACGCGGCGCCGCTCGGCGATTTCCCGCTGAAGCCGGACGTTCAATGCGCGAAGCTCTGCCGACTCGCGCTGAAACAGCATCATCCGCGAGGTGGCGCGGCGGTTGAGGAAGTAGAAAGCCAGCGCCATGAGAATCGCGAAGCCCATGATCTCGAGCGCGATATAGCCGTTTACCTTGTCGCGCACGGCGGCATAGGGGGTAAAGCTGGCAATCCGCCAGCCGCGAAACGCCACCCGCCCCTCGACCCGCATCACCGCCTGACCGCCCACATAGGCATCGGCGGGCAGCGCGGTCCAGTCGGCGGTGGCCTCGATGGCGCGCTCGATGGCGCTGTCGGCGGGCTCGCGCGCGAGCGCCTCCGCCTCGGTGAGCCCGCGCCAGCGCGGCTCGGTCGCGAGCACGATGACACCCTCGCTGTCGCTGACCATCACCGCGTCGGAAATGCCCGCCCAGGCGCTTTCGAACTTGCGCAGATCGACCTCGACAAGGATCACGCCCAGCGCCCCCGACGGCCCCTCGATGCGCCGCGAATAGTAGAAATTGAACTGCCCCGCCTCCTGCCGCAGCACCTTGAACACGGTGTCGCGCGATCGCAGGGCGTCAACGAAATAAGGGGCTTGCCGCAGGTTAGAGCCAAGGCGCGTGCGCTCGGTCGCGGCCACCACGCGCCCGTCCTTGTCGAGCAGCGTCAGCGACGCCGCCCCGATCTCGTCGAGAAAGGAAATGAGCCGCTGCGTGGATTGCGCGTAATCCTGGCTGTTGAGCGCGGAAATCAGCGTCGGGTCGCGCGCCAGAAGCTGCGGCACGATGGCGTTCTGCCGCAACTCGCTGAGCAGGTTGCCGCTGTAGAGCAGCAAGCGAAGCTCGGCGCGGTTGCGGGTGTTCTCGGTGAACCGGTCGGTGAGCATCCGGTGCGTGGTCAGCGCCACCACCACCGCCACCAGGAACAGCCCGACAAGCACCAGACGCGCGCGCCAGGGGATGGTGCGCGGCTGCGGGGCCGGGTCGGGGCGCTGGGGCGTGGTCATCAGGCCAGTCTAAAGCGCGGGCGCGCCGCCCTCAAGCGTCACGCAGGCGCCAGCGCCTCCATCAGCCCGGTGAACATCGCCGCCCCGTCGCTGCCGCCGTGGGCAGGCTCGGCCATCCGCTCGGGATGCGGCATCATGCCCAGCACGCGGCGGTTCTGCGACACGATACCGGCGATGTCGCGGGCCGATCCGTTGGGGTTGTCGATATAGGTGAAGGCAATGCGGTCCGCGTCCTCGAGCCGGTCGAGCGTGGCGTCGTCGGCGAAATAATTGCCGTCGTGATGGGCCACCGGCACGGTGATGGTGGCCCCCGCCTTGTAGCCTCGGGTAAAGGCGGTGTCGGCGGTGGCGACGGTGAGATCAACCGGTTTGCAGATGTATTTCAGCCCCGCATTGCGCAACAGCGCGCCGGGCAGAAGGCCGGTCTCGGTCAGGACCTGAAACCCGTTGCAGATGCCCAGAACGTAGCCCCCGCGTTCAGCATGGGCCACCACCGCGCGGCAAATGGGCGAATTGGCGGCAATCGCCCCGCAGCGCAGGTAATCGCCGTAGGAAAACCCCCCCGGCACCCCAACGATATCGACGCCCTCGGGCAAGGACGTGTCCTTGTGCCAGACCATGCTCACCCGCGCGCCCGCGCGCTCGAACGCTACCTTGAGATCACGGTCACAGTTGGAGCCGGGAAAGACGATGATGGCGGCGTGCATGGCTGTGGCCTCCGGTGGATGTGTTGGCGATGCTCTAGCGCGGCGCGGCGGGCTTGTCCATCATGCCCGGTGACGGGTGGCGCGAATGGCGTTGAGCGGACGGTGGGGAGTGCACAGCGCCTCTTGCGCGGGATCGAGGTGCTCGCAACGGCGACCGCCGCGCAGTGCGGCATGCCAGACGGCATGCCTCCGGCATGACTCGCCCCGTCACGCCGGAGGTGCGCCGATATAAGCGGCACGCCTTCGGCGCGACGGGGCGGCGTCATGCAACGTTGCAGGCGATTGATCACGTCTGGAGTATGCCGCACCATAAAGCGCATCATCTCGCCGTCGCAGCGCCCACCTGCGATTCGGCGCTAAGCGCGGCTCTTCGTCGTCCACCGTCCGCTCAAGGCCAACCCAAGCGGCCCGCAGCCCGTCAACCCAGCTCTACCGAGTAGCTCTCGATCACCGTATTGGCCAGCAGCTTCTCGCACATCTCGGTCACGGCCTGCTCAGCCGCCCCCTTATCCGTCTCGGCAAGGTCAAGCTCGATCACCTTGCCCTGCCGCACGCCTTCGACCCCGTCAAAGCCAAGCTGCCCCAGCGCGTGGCGCACCGCCTCGCCCTGCGGATCGAGAACGCCGGTCTTGAGCATCACATGCACACGGGCTTTCATCCTCGCACTCCTTCAGTTGATCAGCGTCGGGCGCGCCATCGGCGTGGCCCCCTTGGGCATCACGCCAAGGCGGTTCGCGACCTCGGTATAGGCGTCGGTGAGCGAGCCGAGATCGCGGCGGAACACGTCCTTGTCGAGCTTTTGCCCGGTCTTGATGTCCCACAACCGGCAGCTGTCGGGGCTGATTTCATCCGCCACGATCAGGCGCTGGAAATCGCCGTCATAGACGCGGCCCACCTCGATCTTGAAATCCACCAGCCGGATGCCGACGCCATACATCACGCCCGA
Organism: Roseovarius sp.; assembly: GCA_034521935.1. GTDB lineage: Bacteria > Pseudomonadota > Alphaproteobacteria > Rhodobacterales > Rhodobacteraceae > Roseovarius. The sequence continues at coordinate 197,971 of JAXHLV010000006.1, read as the reverse complement.
CATGAAATCGTTGACGCGCAGCGCAAGGCTCAGGATATCGTCCATGTCCTGTTGCGTGGCCCAGCCGAAGGCGGCGATATGCTCTTCGGTGACAAGCGGATCGCCGAGGGCATCGTCCTTGAGGCAGTATTCCACGATCGGGCGCGGCAGTTGCGTGCCCTCGTCGATGCCGAGCCGTTTGGACATGCTGCCCGCGGCATAGTTGCGCACGATCACCTCGAGCGGGATGATCTCGCAGGCGCGCACAAGCTGCTCGCGCATGTTCACCCGGCGGATGAAATGCGTCGGCACGCCGACGGCATTGAGCCCGGTCATGAAATATTCCGAGAGCATGTTGTTGAGCACGCCCTTGCCCTCGATCACCGCCTTCTTCTCGGCGTTGAAGGCGGTGGCATCGTCCTTGAAATACTGGATGATGGTGTCCGGCTCGGGGCCTTCATAGAGGATCTTGGCCTTGCCTTCGTAGATTTTCTTGCGCCGTGCCATGCAGTCTCCGTCGCTGGGCTGATGCGCGGGGGGCCGCGCCGTTGCGTTGTCATAGTGCAAGCCCCGCGCGCTCGCAAGGTGTCGCAGCCCGGCGGCCCTTGCTCTTGTGGCGCGCAGAGGGCATATCGGGTGGGACTGCAACCACCGCAAGGGGACCGGCCCGATGACCACCTTCGACGATCGCGAGAGCGCGTTTGAGAACAAGTTCGCCCATGACGAGGAAATGAAGTTCCGCGCCGAGGCGCGGCGCAACAAGTTGCTGGGGCTGTGGGCCGCCGAATTGCTGGGCAAGACCGGCGATGACGCCAACGCCTACGCCGTCGAGGTGGTCAAGGCCGATTTCGAGGAGGCCGGCCACGAGGACGTGGTGCGCAAGGTCGCAGGCGATCTGGGCGACATCGCCGATGCCGACACGATCCGCTCCAAGATGGACGAATTGCTCAACATCGCCAAGGAGCAGCTCGTCAAGGAAAACTGACGGGGCCGCGTTTTCAAACGCGCCTCACTTTCTTGATGAGAATTTCTGGTTTGTCTTCGGGCGCGGGCAGTGACATGCCTGCGCTCTGTCCTTTTATGGAAAGCCCCACATGACCGACGCCCTCACCAAGATGCTCGCCACGCGCGACTGGATCCTCGCGGACGGGGCCACCGGCACCAACCTGTTCAACATGGGGCTGCAATCGGGCGACGCGCCGGAAATGTGGAACGAGGATCACCCCGACCGCATCCGCGCGCTCTATCAGGGCGCGGTGGACGCGGGCAGCGACCTGTTCCTGACCAATTCCTTCGGCGGAAACGCCGCCCGGCTCAAGCTTCACGGGGCCGAAAAGCGCGCGCGGCAGCTCTCGCGCATCGCCGCCGAGATCGGGCGCGAGGTGGCCGACCGCTGCGATCGCCCGCTGGTGGTGGCCGGCTCGGTGGGGCCGACGGGCGAGATCATGGCCCCGATGGGGGCGCTCACGCATTCGCTGGCGGTGGAGATTTTCCACGAGCAGGCCGAGGGGCTCAAGGAGGGCGGGGCCGATGTGGCCTGGCTCGAAACCATCTCCGCCCCCGAGGAATACCGCGCCGCCGCCGAGGCGTTCGCGCTCGCCGGGATGCCGTGGTGCGGCACCATGAGCTTTGACACCGCCGGGCGCACCATGATGGGTGTCACCTCCGAGGACATGGCGAAACTGGTCGAGAAACTGCCCAACCCGCCCATCGCCTATGGTGCCAATTGCGGCACCGGCGCGTCGGATTTGTTGCGCACGGTGCTGGGATTCGTGGCGCAAGGCTCGGAGCGGCCGATCATCGCCAAGGGCAATGCCGGCATCCCGAAATACCACGATGGCCACATCCATTACGACGGCACGCCCGAGTTGATGGCCGACTACGCCGTGCTCGCGCGCGACGCGGGCGCGCGGATCATCGGCGGCTGCTGCGGCACGATGGGCGAACACCTGTCGAAAATGCGCGCCGCGCTCGAAGCGCGCCCCCCCGGCCCGCGCCCCACGCTCGAGCAGATCACCGGTGCGCTGGGGGCGTTCTCCTCGGCCACCGACGGCACCGGCGACGACGAGGCACAGCCGCGCCGCACCCGCCGCGCACGCCGCCGCGCCTAGTGTTCGACACAAGACGCGAGGGGCCCGGTGCAAAGCGGTTGCGCCGGGGCCGGTAATGGCCTGAAGGGGACGGTGCGCCAACGGTCGGGGAGCCGCGCGCAGCGCCCGACCGCGGTGGGCGCTCCGACGGTGAACGATGCATTTATGGTGCGCACTCCAAGGTTACGGATGCTGCGGCTAGAGCGCCCGCGACGTCGGACGCTGCCGCGGCTTGACGATGCGCGGCTCTCCTCGACGCGTCAGGCCAACACCGGCCCACGGCCCCCTGAAAACCAAGCGCCTTGCGTCAGATTCAGACCCCGAGCGCGCGCAACACGCCCGGCAACGCCTCGGGCAGGTCCTCGGCAATCAGGCCGGGGCCGAACCGGCGCGCGGCCTCCACATGCAGCCACGCGGCGGCCCCGGCAGCCTGCATCGGGGCCAATCCCCGCGCCATCAGCCCGGTGATGATCCCCGCCAGCACATCGCCCGCCCCCGCCGTCGCGAGCCACGGGGCCGCGCGCCCATACGCCGCCGCATGGATCGCCGCGCACCCATCCGGCGCAGCGATCACCGTATCCGGCCCCTTGAGCAGCACCACGCACCCCGCCCGCGCCGCCGCCGCGCGCACCGCGTCCACCTTCGAGAACGCCGGTCCCTCGGTGGCAGGCGCGGCCAGCCTCTCGGCAAGATCAGGAAACAACCGCGCGAACTCCCCCGCATGGGGCGTCAGCACGCACGCCTCGTGCAGCATCCCGAACAACGCCTCCGGCGCGCCCTCGAAAGCCGTCAGCGCATCCGCGTCCAGCACCACGTAGGGTGCGCATTCATGGCGCACCGCCACCGCCACCAGATCGCGCGCCCGCGCGAGGCCCATCCCCGGCCCCAGACACAGCGCATTGATTCGCGGATCGTCCAGCACCGCCGCCAGCCCCGCGCCATCCTCCACCCGCCGCAGCATCAGCGCGGTGATCTGGCACGCAACCTCCATCTGCGCCGCCCCCGGCACGCCCAGCGTCACCACCCCCGCGCCCGCCCTCAGCGCGCCCCGCGCCGCCAGCCGCGCCGCCCCGGTGCGCCCCGCCCCGCCGGTCAATATCAGCGCGTGGCCGTGGCCATACTTGTGCGCCCCTGCCCGCTTGGCGATCTCCGCCTCCCCCGGCGCGGCGCAAAGCGTGATCCCCCCTGCCCCGCGCGGCAGGCCGATATCCGCCACGCGCAGCGTGCCGCAATGATCGGGGCCATCGCAGAGGTAATGCCCGGGCTTGGCGGTGTGAAAGGCCACCGTGAGATCGGCGCGCATCGCAGCACCCAGCACCCGCCCGCTATCGGCGCAAAGGCCCGAGGGGATGTCGATGGCGACCACGCGGCCCCCGCGCCGCGTCACGACATCGCGCACCAACCCCTCCAGAGGCCGCGCCAGCCCGGTGCCAAAGAGCGCATCGACCACCAGCGCCGCCTCCCCGGCTGCCCCGGCCTCCCCCGCCTCGCCAAGCGGGTGGATGTCGCCCATCTCCGCCCAACGCCGGGAATTCGCCGCCGCATCCGGCGGCAGCTTTTCGGCATCGCCCAGCAGAAACACCGCCACCTCCCAGCCCCGCTCTTTCAGCAACCGCGCCACGACGAACCCGTCACCGCCATTGTTGCCCGGCCCGCAGAGCACCACCGCACGGTGCGGTGCCGCGGCCAGGTCCGGCCATTCCCCGAACACCGCCTCAATCACGCCGCGCCCGGCGCGCTCCATCAGTTCCAGCCCGGTGACACGGCCCGCACTGATCTCGGCGGTCTCGAGGGCGCGCATCTGCGCGGCGGTGAGCAGGTCGGTCATCGGCAGAAGCTCTCCTATTCCCTGGCGATTCAAAATCGCCCTCTTTTACACCATTATGCCTGTTTTTTAGGCATCAATACCAAAAGCGGGCAGCCAGCGGCCCGGAATCCAGCCTACCCGATTGTCGCCCCCGGCGGGAAGTGATCTGCACAGGGTCGAACACGGTCAGGGAGGCTCTTGCGCCATGAAAAAGATCGAGGCGATCATCAAGCCATTCAAACTCGACGAGGTGAAGGAAGCCTTGCAGGAGGCTGGCATCCAGGGTCTCTCGGTGATCGAGGTCAAGGGATTCGGTCGCCAGAAAGGGCATACCGAGCTTTACCGTGGGGCAGAATACGTCGTGGATTTCCTGCCCAAGGTGAAGATCGACGTGGTCGTCGATGACGATCAGGTCGAAGGCGCGATCGAGGCCATCGTGGATGCCGCGCGCACCGACAAGATCGGCGACGGCAAGATCTTCGTGAGCCCCGTCGAACACGCCATCCGCATCCGCACCGGCGAGACCGGGCCGGACGCGCTCTGACACACTCCTGAACAGCAACGACCAATCAACGAAAGGGACAAGCGCATGAGCACAGACGCGCTCCTCAAGCAAATCAAGGACGAGGATATCGAATATGTCGATATCCGCTTCACCGACCCGCGCGGCAAGCTTCAGCACGTGACCGTGATGGCCGATCAGGTCGACGAGGATTTCCTCGAAGAAGGCTTCATGTTCGACGGCTCGTCGATCCAGGGCTGGAAATCCATCGAGGCCTCGGACATGAAGCTCATGCCCGACACGACCAGCGCCTATGTCGATCCGTTCTACGCCGAGAAAACGATCTGCATGCATTGCTCGGTGGTCGAGCCGGATACCGGCGAGCCCTATAACCGCGACCCGCGCGGCACCGCCGAAAAGGCCGAGGCCTACCTGAAATCCTCGGGCATCGGTGACACGTCCTTCTTTGGCCCCGAAGCGGAATTCTTCATCTTCGACGATGTCCGCGTCAGCAACAAGATCAACAAGGTCTCCTACGAGGTCGATGCCATCGACGCCTCGTGGAACACCGACACCGAATACGAGATGGGCAACACCGGCCACCGCCCCGGCGTCAAGGGCGGCTATTTCCCGGTCAACCCCATCGACGACGGGCAGGACATCCGCTCGGAAATGCTCTCGACCATGAAACGCCTCGGCATGAAGGTGGACAAGCACCACCACGAGGTGGCCTCGTGCCAGCACGAGCTGGGGCTGATCTTCGGCAGCCTGACCAAGCAGGCCGACGAGCTTCAGAAATACAAGTATGTCATCCACAACGTGGCGCAGGCCTATGGCAAGACGGCCACGTTCATGCCCAAGCCGATCTATGGCGACAACGGCACGGGGATGCACGTCAACATGTCGATCTGGAAAGACGGCAAGCCGCTCTTTGCAGGCGACAAATATGCCGATCTGAGCCAGGAGGCGCTGTGGTTCATCGGCGGGCTGCTCAAGCACGCCAAGACGCTCAACGCCTTCACCAACCCCTCGACCAACAGCTACAAGCGGCTGATCCCCGGCTTCGAGGCCCCGGTGCTGCGCGCCTATTCGGCGCGCAACCGCTCGGGCTGCATCCGCATCCCGTGGACCGAGAGCCCCAAGGCCAAGCGCGTCGAGGCCCGCTTCCCCGACCCGTCGGCGAATCCCTACCTGTGCTTTGCCGCGCTGCTGATGGCCGGGCTCGACGGGATCAAGTCGCGGATCGACCCGGGCGAGGCGATGGACAAGAACCTCTACGATCTGCCCGCCGAAGAGCTCGAGGGCATCCCGACGGTCTGCGGCAGCCTGCGCGAGGCGATCGGCGCGCTCGCGGCCGATCACGAATTCCTGCTCGCCGGCGACGTGTTCACCAAGGACCAGATCGAGGGCTATATGGAGCTCAAGATGGAAGAGATCGAGCTTTACGAGCACACGCCGCACCCGGTGGAATTCCTGATGTATTATAGCTGCTAGAGCATGTTGCTCAAAAGTGGGAACCGGTTTTGAGCTTCTCGAACATGCGACATCAATAAGTTGGAGCGGGTCGCGTGAATGCGAATGAACGCGATACGCTCTAACGCGGCGGCGGGGCCATGACCCGTCAGTCTTGCAACCAAAAGGCGCCCCCGCTGCGGGGCGCCTTTCTCTTTGCGTGCAGGCTGTTTCGCGGATCGCGCCAATATGCAGGTCCCGCACATATTGCCCAAATGTATTCGCATTTGAAACAAACTGGCTGCCATATTCCCTGCCAGTTTCAGCACTGAACGAAAAACCGATGGGTGCCATCATGACCGACACAGTGCAAAAGGTTACAGTGCAAAAGGTTCAGGCCGGGCTGGCTTTCCTGGATAAGAGGTGTTTCGACATCGCCGCGATCACCTGCGGCATCGCCGACACGCTCGACCGGTTGGGCGAGCGGGTGGACGAGCGGCGCTGCCACAGCGACACGCAGGCCGTCCTGTGCGCGCGCCACCTTGTCTGCCGTGTGCAGATCGCAGACGGCCGCCCACTGCCCCGGCTCGACGACACCCCCGCCCATATCCTCGAACTGCGCCTCGAGAAAGAGGCGGACGGCCACGCGTCGGCGGAGACCGTGATCGCGCATATCCTGACCGCGCTGCAGGCCATGCTGGTGCCCGACTACGTGCAATGGACCGATCCGCGCGCGGTGCTGACGCGGGCCGAATTCCGCGCTGCGGTGGCCAACACCGCCGCCATGCCCGCGCCAATGCGCCCCGCCGTCGCCGCCGGACACCGCCGCAAGCGGCTGCCCGATGTCGAAACCGCCTATGCGCAACTGCGCGCGCACATACCCGGCTTCGGGCAGGGCCGCATCGAAGAGACGCGCCTCGACGCGCTGCGCGCGGCGTTCCGCGATCCCGACCCCGCCGATGCAGAGGCGATGAGGCAGCCCGACGATATCCGCGAGCCCACAGCACCGCTGCGGCTCAGCGTCTGGTTGATGACGATCACACTGGGGCTGTTCGCCCTGCCGGTGGCGATTGGTCTCGCAATCATCAACCTGCTGCGCGGCGAGAACATGCGCCTCGCCTCGCAGACCGCGGCGCTCACCGGCACGTTCATGGTGCTGGCCACGCACGGGCAGATCGCGCAGGCGGCGCAGCTCATCGGGGTGCTTGGCTGATGATGTGCGCGCCCCCACCAGTCGCGCCTGCACGAGACCTTGCCCCAAGGCAGCGGCGCGGTATGGTGGCGGTGTTCATGCACCGTCGGGGAGAGTAACGATGCCATTCAAGCCCATATCCGCCACGCCGCGCCGCGTGGTCCTCGGCCTCTGGGCCGCCGTGCTGTTAACCGGGGCCGGAGCGGCCCACGCGGCCCAATGCGGCAACACCGCGCAGGGTTTTGACGCGTGGAAGCGCGATTTCGCGCAGGAGGCCGCCGCCGAGGGTGTCGGCCAGCGCGGGATCGACGCGCTGATGCGGGCGAATTACGCCCACCCCACCATCGCCGCCGACCGCAACCAGAAAAGCTTTCGCTACAGCCTCGAGAAATTCATGCAGGTGCGCGGCGCGCCCACCATCGTCGCGCAGGGCCGCCAGCGGCGGGCGCGCAATGCCACCTTCTACGACGCGCTCGAACGTCAATACGGCGTGCCCGCCGGGGTGCTGATCGCGATCCACGGGATGGAGACGGCCTTTGGCCACTTCATGGGCGACACATCGGTGGTGTCGGCCATCGTCACGCTGACCTGGGATTGCCGTCGCTCGGATTTCTTTCGCCCCCACGCCATCGGCGCGCTGAAGCTGGTGGATCGCGGCGCGATCACCGCCGCCACGAAGGGCGCGCGGCATGGCGAGCTGGGGCACACCCAGTTCCTGCCGGGCAACGCGCTGCGCTACGGGGTGGATGGCAATGGCGACGGGCGGGTGGATTTCTACAACCTCACCGACGCGATGGCCTCGACCGCCAATTTCCTGCGCGCCAAGGGCTGGCAGCCGGGCAAGGGCTATCAGCCGGGCGAGCCGAATTTCGCGGTGATCGAAGCCTGGAACGCCGCCGGCGTCTATCAAAAGGCGATCGCCATCATGGCGGCACAGATCGACGGAGGTTGAGGCGGCCTGAGAGCCACAGGACAGGTGTAACGAGTGACAAGGAGACGGTGACAGAGGCGTAATCGGTGGATATTGGGTTCCCTCCGCTTCAGGACAGGAGCAGGCCGAGAGGCACATCATGAGCAGGCAGACTTACGGCGAAATCGCCGCACTCGAATATCACGCCCCCCCGGGCATGGACTTTCCCGACATCGTCGAGGAATTCGACATCGCCTCGCACGGGCTTGCGACGCAGGTGCGCCGCCTGACATGGGACGGCGACGACATCGCGCTCCTCGACCGCGAATGCGTGCGCATCGCGCTCGGCTGGCTGCCGCCGGAGCACGCCGACCGGCCGCATTACCTCGTCATCGCCATCGGCCCGCCCCCGCGGGGCAAGCAGCGCGCCGCCTTCGATCCGGCCGCCTATGGCGTGCTGCTCGAACGCGCGCTCGACCGGGTGAGCGGTTACCTGCCCTTCGACGCGGTCCTGCGCGGGCCAGGCTCGCAATCCGTGGGCACGGCGCTTCTGGACCGGACCTTTGATCTGCTGACTGCCACCGCGCCGCGCCTGTCGAAGACGGATATCGAGACCGCGCGCCGCAAGCGCGCCGAGACCCGGCACGGCGCCTGGAGCGAGGACGCGATAGAGCCCGGGACCCTGCCCGCCATCCCGTCGCAACCCCTGCGGCTGACTATTGTCACACTGGGGCTGACATTGTTCCTGCACGCGCCCCCCATCGGCATGGCGCTGCTCACCTACACGGCCCTGCGCGAGGCGCAGCCGCTGATCGGCACCTGACGGCCCTCTCCCCCTGCCCCGGCGGAACCCGGCGCGCCGGGATAATTGCGCTTGCACCTCGGCACGAATCCCCGTCACCTGTGAAAAATCGAGGGAGAAATTCATGCGCACCATCACCGCCGCCGTCTGCCACACCTTCGGTGCCCCGCTCAGCATCGAAGACGTCCGCCTGCGCGGCGCGCAGGCAGGCGAGGTCGAGGTCGATCTCGACGCGGTGGCGATCTGCCATTCGGACATCACCTATGCCGATGGCGGCTGGGGCGGCTCGCTCCCGGCGGTCTACGGCCACGAGGCGGCGGGGCGCGTGCGCAGCACGGGCCCCGGCGTCACCGGTCTCAACCCGGGCGATCCGGTCGTCGTCACGCTGATTCGCGCCTGCGGGCAATGCCCGTCCTGCGCCGGGGGCCGCCCCACCGGCTGCGAGACGCCCTATGATGGCGATCACGGCCCCCTCACCATGCCCGATGGCAGCAAGCTGCACCAGGCGATGGCCTGCGGGGCCTTTGCCGAAGCGGTCACCGTCCATCACAGCCAGGTGGTGAAACTCCCCGAGGGCATCGACATGGCCGCCGCCTCGCTGCTGGCCTGCGGCGTCATCACCGGCGTCGGCGCGGTCGTCAACGCCGCCCATCTGCGCGCCGGTCAGGACGTGGTGGTGATCGGCGCGGGCGGCGTGGGCCTCAACGCCATTCAGGGCGCGCGCATCGCGGGCGCGCGCCGCATCGTCGCGGTGGACATGACCGAGGACAAGCTTGCCACCGCCTTTGAGTTCGGTGCCACCGACGGGGTGCTCGCCACCCAGGACAAGCCGTGGCGCGCCGCAAAAGAGGCGATGGGGCGCGGGGCGGATGCGGTCTTCGTCACCGTGGGCGCGGCGCGCGCCTATGACGACGCGCCCCGCTACCTCGCCGGGGGCGGCCGCGTCATCATGGTCGGGATGCCGCATTCCGGGGCCGAGAGCCGCTTTGAGGCCGCCAATTTCGCCGCCGCCAGCCAGGCGATGATCGGCTCCAAGATGGGCGAGACGGTGATCCGCCGCGACATCCCCTGGATGGTCGATCTCTACGGGCAAGGGCGGCTCAAACTCGACGAGCTGATCTCGAACCGCTGGCCGCTCGACCGGATCAACGACGCCATCGCCGACACCAAATCCGGCGCCGCAAGGCGCAACGTCATCACCTTCGGCTAGGGGCTTCTTCTTGGCTCAAATACTCAAGTCACCCGCTGACCACGCGCCCCTGACGCCCCGGCTTGCGCACCGCCGCGATACCGACAGATTACCGACACGAAACCGACCCCGCAAAATCACCCGCCCGGAGGCCCCATGAAACTCGCCGATCTCGACATCATCGTCACATCACCGCCCGCGCCGGGATGGGGCGGGCGCTACTGGATTCTGGTCAAGCTCACCACCGATGACGGCCTCACCGGCTGGGGCGAATGCTATGCCGCGAGCGTGGGCCCCGAGGCGATGCGCGCCGTCATCGCGGACGTGTTCGCGCGCCACATGGCAGGCCAAAGCCCTGAAAACATTGAGTTCATGTTCCGCCGCGCCTATTCCTCGGGCTTCACCGGGCGGCCCGACCTGACGGTGATGGGGGCGTTTTCGGGGCTGGAGATTGCCTGCTGGGACATCCTCGGCAAGGCGCGGGACCGGCCCGTCTGGGCGCTGCTCGGGGGCCGGATGAACGAGAGGGTGCGCGCCTACACCTATCTCTACCCCCTGCCCCACCATGATCTCACCGCCTTCTGGACCTCCCCCGAGATGGCCGCCGAAAGCGCGCTTGAGGCCCTAAGTCGCGGATATACCGCGATAAAATTCGATCCCGCCGGCCCCTACACCATGCGCGGCGGGCACATGCCCGCGCTGTCGGACATCGCCCTCTCGGTCGAGTTCTGCCGCGCCATCCGCGACGCCGTGGGCGACCGCGCCGACCTTCTGTTCGGCACCCACGGTCAGTTCACCCCCGCAGGCGCAATCCGCCTCGGACAGGCGCTGGAGCCGTTCTCGCCGCTGTGGTTCGAGGAACCCATACCCCCTGATAACATTGACGAAATGGCCCGCGTCGCCCGCGCCGTGCGGATGCCCGTGGCCACCGGCGAGCGGCTCACCACCAAGGCCGAGTTCGCCGCCGTGCTGCGCGCCGGGGCCGCCGAAATCCTGCAACCCGCGCTCGGCCGCTCGGGCGGCATCTGGGAGACCAAGAAGATCGCCGCCATCGCCGAGGCCCATCACGCGCAAATGGCCCCGCACCTCTATGCCGGTCCTGTCGAGTGGGCCGCCAATGTCCATCTTTCGACCTCCATCCCCAACATCCTGATGGCCGAAACCATCGAGACCCCATATCATGCTGCGCTCATCAAGGGCGGCATCACGGTCGAGGACGGCTTCATCATCCCGCCAGAGACCCCCGGCCTCGGCATCGAGGTGGACGAGGCGCTTGCCCGCGCGCACCCCTACGAGGACACCGGCCTGCACCTGGAGATGCAGGACGCGCCCTGCGATTACGTCCACGGCAACAGCTTCGCCGGGGGTGCCCCGCTCAAGACGGGGTGACGCGGGGCGCGGCTCAGCCCGCCCCCGGCATCAGCCGCGCCAGCGCGCAGAACCGTTCCAGATCAACCGTTTCGGCGCGGTCGGTGGGCGCGATCCCGGCGGCGATCAACCGGTCCTCGATATCCGGTGCCGCCCCCTTGAGCGCCGCGCGCAGCATCTTGCGCCGCTGGTTGAACGCGCGCGCCACCAGCCGCTCGAGCACCCGCGCATCGGCCGGATAGCGCGGCGCGGGCAAGGCGTCAAAATGCACCACCGCGCTCGATACCTTGGGCGGCGGGGTGAACGCGCCGGGTGGCAGGTGCATGACGATCCGCGCATCACAACGCCACTGCGCCAGCAGCGCCAGCCGCCCGTAAGCCTTCGATCCCGGTGCCGCGACGATCCGCTCGGCCACCTCGCGTTGAAACATCAGCGTCAGCGTCTGCCAGAACGGCGGCCACGCCTCGGGCGTGAGCCAGCGCACCAGCAGTTCGGTGCCGACGTTGTAGGGCAGGTTCGCCACCACGCGGATGGGCGGCGTGAGATGCTCCAAAGGGTCGATGGCGAGCGCGTCGCCCTCCAGAACCGTCAGCCGCCCCGGCGCAGCCTCGGCGATCTGGTGCAGGGCGGGCAGGCAGCGCGGGTCTTTTTCGACAGCGAGCACATGGCGCGCGCCCTCGCTCAGCAGGCCGCGCGTGAGCCCGCCGGGGCCGGGGCCGACCTCGAGCACGTCGCAGGCCGTCAGATCGCCCGCCTGACGGGCGATCTTGGACGTGAGGTTGAGATCGAGAAGGAAGTTCTGCCCCAGAGATTTTCGCGGGGCAAGGCCATGCGCCGCGATCACCTGTGACAGCGGCGGCAGCGCATCGAGCGCGGTCATACGGCCCGCGCCCGCGCCAGCCCCTCGGCCATTTCCAGCGCGCAAATGAGCGAGGTAGGATCGGCCACGCCCTTTCCGGCGATGTCGAAGGCGGTGCCGTGATCGGGCGAGGTGCGCACGAAGGGCAGGCCCAGCGTCACGTTCACGCCCCGGTCGAAATCCAGCGTCTTTACGGGGATGAGGGCCTGATCGTGATACATGGCAATGGCCGCATCATAGCGCGCACGCGCGGCGGCATGAAACATCGTGTCGGCGGACAGCGGGCCGACAATCTCCATCCCCTCGGCGCGCAAACGCTCCAGCACGGGTGCGATCACCTCGATCTCCTCGCGCCCCATGCGCCCGCCCTCGCCCGCGTGCGGGTTGAGCCCGGCCACCGCGAGGCGCGGCGCGGGGATGCCGAAATCGCGGATCAGCGCGGCGTGGGTGATGCGGATCGCCTCTTCCACACACCCGGCGGTCAGCGCCCCCGGCACCTCTGCGAGCGGGATATGAATGGTCGCGGGCACCACCCGCAGGCTTGGCCCCGCCAGCATCATCGCCACGCGGGCCCCGCCTGCCAGATGCGCCAGATACTCGGTATGGCCGGGAAAGCCAAAGCCCGCCCCCTCCTGCAGCGCCTGCTTGTGGATGGGCGCGGTGCACAGCGCCGATGCCGCGCCCGTTTGCACCAGATCCACCCCGCGCGCGATCACCTCGATCACGCCCTTCGCCTGCGCCGCCTGCGGCTGCCCCGGCGTGCGCGGCCCGGCAAAGGGGTGCGCCAGCACCGGCAGCGCATCCGCCCCGACGCGCGCGGCGTCTTCCGGCGTGTCGATCACCGCCACCGGCGCGCCCTCGGGCAGGTGCGCCGGATCGCCGATGAGAAAGAACGGCACCCGCCCGCGCAGCCGCGCCCAGGCGCTGGCGGCGATCTCGGGGCCGATGCCCGCAGGCTCTCCGCAGGTGAGCGCGATCACCGCTCGACGATCCGCGCCTCGGCCATGAGCTGCTGAAGATAGCCCTCGGCGAGCGACTGGATGCGCTGGTTGCGGATGAAGCCGGTGAGGTCCTCGATCGAGGGCTGTTCGTCATCGAGCTTGGGTGAGCGCCCGCAAAGCATCAGGAAAACCAGCGTCTGACCATTGGCCCGCGTCAGCCGGGTCGAGCTTTCGCCCGGGTCGAGCAGCGCCAGTTCGGCGGCGATATCTGCGGGGATGTCCTCGGGGGCCTTGGACCCGCGCTCAAGAACCTCGGGCGGCTGGCCCTGCGCCACACCGTAAAGATCGTCGCAGGTATCGACCCGCGCGCGCACCTTTGCCGCCTGCGCCAGCGCCTGTTCGCTGCGCCCGCCGGGGATGTAATAGGCGGCGTATTCGATGGCGGAATATTCCGGCGCGGGCACCGCCCCCTCCTGAATGTCGCGCATGTAGATGAGCGCCATCCCGCCGTCGATCGGCAGCGGGTCCGACACCTCGCCGGGCGCGAGGCCAAGCGCCACCTGCCGCAACGCCGGCGGCAGGTCCGACACCGGCTGCCATCCCAGCCGCCCGCCGCTTCCCGCCGTCGGGGCCGCCGAATGCTGACGGGCGAAGCTTGCAAAGGCGCTCTCGCTTTTGGCGGTGGCGATGCGCGCGGCAAGCTGTTGCTTGGCCTCGGCATCCTCGACGCTGTTCACCGGCAGTATGATTTCCGAGAGCAGCACCCGCACCGCCGAGCCGCCCGACAGCGCCTGCGTGGCACGGTCGATCTCGTCCTCGTTCACCGAGACGCGCCCGGCAAAGCGCGCGCCCGTCACCTCGCGCCAGGTGATCCCGGCGCGCACGAATTCTGCGAACGACTGCTCCGAAACGCCCGCCTGCCCGAGCGCCCCGATCATCTGTTCGGCATTCATATTGCCACGCCCCGCGAATTCCTCCATGCCGGCGCGCACCGCGTCCTCGCTGATGGTGATCCCCATCCCCTTCGCGGCCTCGAGCTTGACACGCTCCTCGATGAGCTGCTCGCGGGCGAGTTCCCGGGGATCGCCGGGCGCGCGGAACAGCGTCAGCATCCGCGCACGTTGCTGAATCTCGTAGCGCGTGATGGCGCTGTCGTTGACAAAGATCACCGGCTCGAACAGGTTCTGTGCCCTGACCTGCCCCGACGGCAGCCCCGCGGTGATCAGCACGGCAAGACACAGCGCGGCAAGGACGGACGGCATGGGGCGAAAGCTTGGGGTCATTCTTATCAGTTCCTGCATGTGCGGGTGAAACTCTTGTCACGCGAGGCGGCGGAAAATCCCCGCAGGCCCACGGTAAAACCGATGTTAGTCTCGGGTTCAAGGATAGTCGAGGAGGTGAAACGCCGCGAGACCGAAAGCGTGATGTCCACGCATTCGTTGGTGTAGGTCAGACCCGCCCCCGCCCGGATACTGCGATCAGTGGCCGCGTCATAGCGCCACTCGCCGCTGGCCGTCCAGTGACGGGCAAAGCGGTAGTTGCCGTCGAAGGACCATTCCGACACCGTGGAGGGGCGGCTTTCGACCGGGTCGTCGGGCAGCCAGGTATAGGTGGCCCCCAGATCGGTGCGGGCGTTCTGCCAACTGATGCGCGCCTCGGCCTTGGTGGCGTCGAACACGTCGTCAAAGAGACTGCGCGCGGTGACGACAAGCCCGGTGTCGTTGCGGACCTGCGCGGCCACGAGCAGATCGGAGCGGCGGTCGCGCAGCCCCGAGGAACGGGTGAAGCTCGGGCTGCCGCCCGGCTCAAGCAGGCGCTTGTCGCGGATCACGTGACCCAGCGCCAGCCGCCCCTCCCAGCCCGAAGGCGAGATGCGCGCATAGCTCAGCCCGGCCGCGCCGCTCAGACCCCGCTCGCGGCGGTCGGGGGCCGGGAAATGCGAGATGTTGAACAGGTTGCCCTCGTCGAATTCGACGGCGGTGCTTTCCTCGAAGGGAATGGCCGGGTTGGACCCGCCCGACCACGCAAGCTGCGCCACCGGCTCGATCACATGGGCCACGCCCCCGCGCGTGGCCTTCATCAGCGGCCAGCGCAGGCGGATCGCGGCGCGCGGCGTGATCTCGGTGGCCTGCGGTCGCGCGGTCGTCCCGATCTGCGCGATCTCGAAATGATCGAGCGCAAGCCCCGCCTCGGCCGTGACCAACACACCCGCGCCCAGCACCCATTGCCGAAGCCAGTCCGCCTCTGCGGTGAAGCGGGCGACATCGTGCCCGTCGGCGAAACTGTCGAAATCCGGCCCGTCGGTGCGCAGGTTGGACGACCGGTAATGGCCATGCGCCAGCGCGGTAAAACGCAGCTCTCCCCCCAGACGCGCCGGGAACACCCGCCGCTCGTATTCGCCGTTGGCGACGATGCTCGGCAGGGTGGAATTGCTCTCGTTCACCCGCAGGCTCTGGAAATGGTCGAGCGCGAGGCGGACATACTCGTCGCGCCGCGCGCGCTCGATCGAGACGCCGCTTTGCAGCCGGTCCTTTGTGGAGAACCCGTGGTCGAGCAGGAACGTGTCGTCGCTCGTCAACTCAAGGTCGAAGCGTAGCGTGAAATCGCGCGGCAGGTCGAACCGTCCGTTTGCGAACAGGTAGCCGCGCGACGAGCGCGGGTTGAAATCGTCATCCGACAGCGCCGTCTCGATCTCGATATCACCGTTGCGGAATGCCTGACGATACCGCAACTCGATCCGCCGCGAATCGGTGGCCCAGAACGGCGCGATGGTCAGGTCGCGGTGATCGTCGATGGCGATGAAATACGGCACGCGCACGCCGGTGCCAAGCAGCGACGAATTGATGAGTTCCGGCGTGAGAAAGCCGGTGGCGCGGTCTACCGAGCCGTCGGGCATCCGCAGCCGTGGCAGGTAGAGCACCGGCGTATCCAGCACCCGCAACTGCGCGTTGTAGAAATAGAGCCGCCGCTTTTCCTGGTCGTGGATCATCCGCTCGGCGCGGATCTGCCACAGCGGCGGGCGGCCCGTCTCGCAGACCCGGCAGGAGGTGACGGACGCCTTGTAAAGCTCGGTCACACGCCCGTCGGTGCGCCGCGCCTGATGCGCAGCAAGCTGAAGCTGGTCCTGCAACACGATCCGCGCGCCGCGCAGGATGCCGTTGACCAGATCGCGGTCGAGCGAGGCGCTGTCGGCGAGCACCACCGTCTCACCGCCGTCCTCGGTAAGCGTCAGCGGCCCGGTGATCTCGAGCCGGTCGGCGGCGCGGTCATAGACGATCTCGCGCGCGGTGAGCCTGCGCCCGTCATAGAACGCCTCGACATGGCCGCGCGCGGTGAGGCGGTCGTCGGCGCCAAGCACCACGTCATCGGCCACGAGCATCGCCGGATCGGGCGGCACGTCCTGCGTCGCGCCCGGCCCCGCCGCCGCGATCAACGCGCCCACCAGCGCCAGCATGAGCCGCAACACCCGCATCAGCCGTCCTCCAGGTGCAGGATCAGCCCGACCGCCAGCATCAGCGCCGCCACCGGCGGCACCCAGGCGGCAAGGGCCACGGGGATCTGCCCGTTCTCGCCCAGTATCTGCGCGAAATTGCGCACGTAGTGCAAGCCGAACCCGACGATCACCGCGCTCAGCACCCGCAGCCCGACATTGGCCCCGCGCACATGGCCGATGGTGAACGCCGCCGACATCAGCACCAGCGCCACCAGAAAGACCGGGCGCGCCAGCTCGCTCTGGAACCAGACCGCGTAGCGCCGCGCCGAAAAGCCCGACGCCTCGAGCTGCGCGATGAACTCCGGCAAATCCCATACCGGGATATATCGCGGACGCCCGAAACTGTCGAGAATGCGGTCCTGCGTCAGGTCCGAGGGCAGGCTCAGCGCCGTCATGCGCTCGGCCCCCGCCTCGGGGTTGCCGCCCTCGTCCAGCGTCCATATTTTCACGTCCTCGAGGTGCCACGCCTGCGCCCCCAGCCGCGCGGTGGCGGCGTGGATGCGCCGCGCGGGCGTGCCGTCGGGGGCGAACTCGACAAAGCTCGGCGCGAAGAGCGTGCCCAGATCGGCGCTCGCCCGCTCAGCAAAGATCACCGTCTGCCCGTCCGCGTCGCCCTGCCGCAGCCACAGCCCTTCGGCGGCAACGGCGAGCGCCGCCGTCTCGACCCCGCGATACCGGTTCGACAGGTCGTGATCGCGCTTGGATGTGGCCGCCACGATCGGGTTGCCCACCGCCACCGCCAGCAGCCCAAGCACCAGCGTCACCGTGACCGGGGCCATCAGCCCGCGCAGCGCCGAGCGCCCCGAGGCGCGCAGCACAACCAGTTCGGACGAACGCGCCAGCCGCAGGAACAGCGCCACCGAGGCGAGGATCACCACAAGCGGCAGGATCTCGTAATTGGCCCAGGGCATCTTGAGCGCCACCAGCCCCAGCACGTCGCCGATGGGCCGGTCGGGGAAATCCCCGAGCTTGTCCATCAACTCGACCAGCGCGAGGATCACGCCCAACGACACAGCCACCCCGGCAAAATTGAGCACGAACCGCCGCGCGAGATAGGCGTGCAGGATCATGCCCCAGCTCCCGTCGCCGGTCGCCGCCACGGCAAGAGCGCGCCCGTCACCCGCCGCCACAGCCCCGGACGCTGCGCCAGCCACAACAGCCCCGCCGCCAGCCCCAGCCCC
This sequence comes from Roseovarius sp., assembly GCA_034521935.1. GTDB lineage: Bacteria > Pseudomonadota > Alphaproteobacteria > Rhodobacterales > Rhodobacteraceae > Roseovarius. The sequence continues at coordinate 180,206 of JAXHLV010000006.1, read as the reverse complement.
GCCAGCGACGGCAGGTAGAGCAGCGGCCAGAGCGCGGCGGTCACCAGCACCGGCCCCAGCACCGCGCTCTCGATCACCTTGAGCACCACCAGAAGCCCGAAGGCCAGCAGCACCTGCCGCCATACGCCGAAACGGCTGAACGCCCCCACGAGCAGCGTGGCAAACCCCACGAGTGCGGCCACGGCGCACATCAGCGCCGCCGTGAACCGCCCGTGAAGCTCGGCCATCACGGCACCGGGCGCAGCCCCGGTGCGCGCCGCCACCGCTTTTGGGTCGCGCAGCATCTCGGGCGTCCCGGCAAAGGCCACCTTGTCGAGGTTGATCGCGTCACGGCTGATGAGGCTGCTGATATCATACGAGAAATCGTCGAAATGCGTGGTAAAGAGCCGCTGGTCGGCCTGCCGGATGTTCTGTGCCAAACCGGCCACCATCACCAGACGCGTGCCGCCCGGATCCTGCACCAGGTAGGCGCGCGACGAGGTATACGTCACCGCGCTGTCCGCCGCGCGCCGGTCCGACAGGAACACGTCGCGCAACTCGCCCTCGGGCGTGATCTCGCGGATGTAGAAGGTGATTCCCGGTGCCGGGTGCAGGAATTCGCCCGCCGTCAGAAGCTGCGCGGTGACGTTGCGCGACACCTCGTCCTCGCGCAGGCGCAACTGGCTCAGGCTGTTGGGAATGAGCAGATGCGCGAGGATCGACATCATCACCGCCACGATCACCCCGAACACCAGCACCGGCCATGCCAGCCGCCACGGCGAATAGCCGGAGGCCTGCACAACGGTCAACTCGCTGTCCGATGACAGCCGGTGGATCACGTAGACGGCGGCGGCAAAGGCCGCGATCGGCAGCATCCCCCCGATCACCGCAGGCAGGGTGAGCGCGGTGAACTCGAAGAAAACCCATGCAGGCTGGCCATCGCCGATCAGTTGGTCGAACATGCGCACCGCCTTGTTGATCCAGAAGATCGACACCAGAACGAGCGCAAAGAAACCGAACAGCACCATCAATTGCGACAGCATGTATCTGTCGAATCTGGTCACATCTTTCCCCCGCGGCAGCAGTAATGCCGGGCAACCTAGCGGAATTGATTGCGGGGGAAAACTGCTAACTGGCCATCGGCGGCGGGCCGCGCTAGGTCTGGACGCAAACGTAAAGGAGCCCCGCGACATGACCACGCCCGCCCCCGTCCACTTTACCGCGCCCGATCCCGATACCATCGCCGAGGCACCGGGGCGCGTCGCCGTCATCGTGGCCCCGGATGGCAAGCTCGATCCCGGCGGGCGGCGGGTCAACCGTCTCACGCGCGGCGCGCTCACGCGACTCGTCGAGGGCGGCGCGCTCGACGGCAAGGAAGCGGGCGATGTGATCTCGCTCGGCTGGCCCTCGGGGATGGCGGCAGAGGCGCTCGACGTGGTGGTGTTGCCGCGCAATGCAAGCGTGGACGAAAGCCGCCGCGCAGGCGTCGCACTCGGCCGCGCCAAGGAGGCCAAGCCGCTCACCATCCTCGGCGGCGCGCTCAAACGGCCCGCCGAGGTGGCGATGGGGGCCGTGTTGCGCGCCTATGACTTTGCCGCGCACAGGACCGGCGAGACATCCAAGCCGGGCGGGATCACGGTCATGGTCAAGGACCCGGAGGCCGCCGAAACCGCCTTTGCACCGCTGCGCGCGCTGGCCGGGGGCGTGTTTCTCACCCGCGACCTGGTGAACGCCCCCGCCAACCACCTCACCACCACCGCCTTCAAAGCCGAGATCGAGGCGCTGTCGGAGCTTGGCCTCAAGATCACCGTGCTCGACGAGGCGGAGATGGAGCGGCTCGGCATGGGCGCGCTCCTCTGCGTCGGCCAGGGCAGCAGCAGCCCGTCGCACCTCGCGGTGATGGAGTGGCAGGGCGGCGGCGACGAGGCCCCGCTCGCGCTCGTCGGCAAGGGCGTGGTGTTCGACACCGGCGGCATCTCGATGAAGCCCGCGGCGGGCATGGAAGACATGACGATGGACATGGGCGGTGCGGGCGTGGTCACAGGCGTGATGCGCGCGCTTGCGGGGCGCGGCGCAAAGGCCAACGTGGTGGGCCTCGTCGGGCTGGTCGAGAACATGGTCTCGGACCGCGCGGTGCGGCCCGGCGATGTGGTCACCTCGATGAAGGGCGACACGATCGAGGTCATCAACACCGATGCCGAGGGGCGGCTCGTTCTGGCCGACGTGCTGTGGTATGCGCAACAGACCTGTCATCCCCGCGCCGTGATCGACCTTGCCACCCTCACGGGGGCGGCGATCATCGGGCTGGGCCACGAGAACGCGGCGGCGCTTTCCAACGATGACGCGCTCTGCGACGCGGTGCTCAAGGCCGCCCGCGCCGAGGGCGAGGGGCTGTGGCGGCTGCCGCTGGGGGCGGGCTATGCCAAGGCGCTCAAGAGCCGCATCGCCGATGTGAAAAATACCGGCGGGCGGCCTGCGGGCACGATCACGGCGGCGGAATTCCTGCACCGGTTCATCGAGGAGGGCACGCCCTGGGTGCATCTCGACATCGCCGGCGTCGCCAGCGTCAAGGCAGAGAGCACCTACGCCCCCGAGGGTGCGAGCGGCTGGGGGGTGATGACGCTGGATCGCCTCGTGCGCGACATGCTTGAGCAGGGCTGATGGGGGCCGCGTATTTCTACCACCTGACGCGCCGCCCGCTCGAGGCGACCCTGCCCCTGCTGCTCGACAAGGCGCTGGCGGCGGGCTGGCGGGTGGCAGTGCGCGGGGTTGATGCCGCCCGGCTTGACCGGCTCGATGCGCGGCTCTGGCTGGGGCCGGAGGATGGCTTTCTGCCGCACGGCCGCGCGGGCGGGCCGCATGATGCCGATCAGCCGGTATTGCTGACCACCGACAGCGCCTGCCCCAACGGGGCCACCTGCGTGATGGCGGTTGACGGGGCCGATGTGACAGCGGCGGAGGTGCAGACGCTCGAGCGCGCCTGCATCCTCTTCGACGGCAATGACGAGGCCGCGCTTCAGGCCGCCCGCGCCCAGTGGAAAACGCTCACCGGCGCGGGCTGCGCGGCGCAATACTGGTCGGAAGCATCCGGCAAATGGGAGAAGCGGGCCGAGGCGTGATCGGCCTGCGGGTCCTGTCCGCGTTCGTTTGCATGCGCGCGTCGCGCGCCAGTGGTCGTCACCTGGTCGTCACCTGACAGACATTGCCGATTGACGAATGCCGTGAGGCAGGCGTCGTGAATTGGCCTGGACGGTCGGGCCGTAGGGATGAGCCGCGCCATCGACAGGCCGCGGGCTGGCGATCCGACGGTGGTTGATGGCACTTTATCTCTCAGCATCCGCGAAACCTCGAAGTGGCGCGCATACTTGACGAAATCGCCAGTCCGTCACGCCAAAGGCGTGCCGATACAACTCGGCGCACCTATGGTGCGACGGGGCGGGTCATGCTGAAAGCATGCCTCCGGCATGACCGATGGCGCGGCGCCCTTCGGGCTTGATTCCGCGCCGGGGCTGGGCCTCCACCGACCGCATCAGGCCAAGACCGTCCCTCCGACCGCACCGATCGGCTTGTGTCAGGTGGCGAACACTATTGCGCGGGCGGGGGCGGCGCGGCGCAATGCCCGCCGGTCGCCGCCAGCCCCGAGCCGAGCGCCACCATCGGCGGGGCCGTGTAGGGGTTGAGCGGTGCCGATTGCGCTTGGTCGAGCGCGATGAGCCCCGCCACCCCCAGCGCCACAAGAAGGCCAACATGCACCCGCCTCATCGCCGCACCTCCAGCCCCAGCGCGGGCCGCAGCCGGATGCCCACCCACGACCCGGCGAACGCCGCCGCGAACCACACCCAGCCATGCGCCGAGCCGGTGGCGACACCGCTGAAGAACGCGCCGATATTGCAGCCAAACGCCAGCCGGGAGCTATAGCCCAGCACCAGCCCCGCCACGATCACCGCCACCCAGGCACGCGCGGGCAGAACGCCCACCGGCGAGGCGAACCCCGCCCGCCACCACGCCACCAGCGCGGCCCCCCCGATGATCCCGAGATCGGTGAGCGAAGTCACGTCCACGAGAAGGCTCGCCTCGACCTGCGCGGCATTGGCCGGGGCGGACCAGAATACAGAGCCGGACAGGTCGCCGCCCACGGCCACGACCGCCTTGGCCACCCAAAGACCCAAGCCATACACGACGCCCCAGGGCTGCCCGGCCACCACCAGGTGCAGGATCGCCAGCGCGGCCAGCACCAGCGCCGCACCGATATACCGCGCGGGCAGCCGGTGGCTTCCCTTGCGGCCGAACACCAGCGCCAGAACCGCGATCCCCGCCAGCCCCGCCAGCGTGATCGCCAGCCCGGTCGTGCCATCGAGGGTGGCCACCGGCAGGCTGCCGAGCGCTGTCCACCAGCTCAGGTGATACGCCCCGGCAAAACTGCCGATGGCGAAAAACGGCAGCGCCACCGCGCCCACCGCGTTGCCGCTCCCGGCATTGACAAGCGTGCCCGAGCCACAGCCCATCACGATCTGCATCGCCGCGCCAAAGACAAAGGCCCCGCCCACCATCGCGAACCCGATGGGCGCGTGCGCGCCCTTGAGTTCAGCGCCATTGGCGGCCAGAAGCGGCAGCGCCGCGCAGGCGACGAGGCCGATGGCGAGAAGCTGCGCCAGCAGCCCGGACGCGTCACCCTCGAGGATCATCCGCCGCCACGGCCCGGTAAAACCGAAGCGGAACCCCTCGAGTGTCAGGCCAAAGCCCAGCCCGATGGCCAGCACCGCGCCCGAGCGCGGCCCGGCCACGAGCGCGACCGCCAGCACCAGCGCGGCGACAATCACGAGAACCGAGGCGCGCGACAGCGTGCCGGGGGCCGAAGGCGGGGCGGCGGTTGCGGTTGCTTGTGTCATGCCCGCCTCAATACTTACCGGTGATCTTGTTGATCATGTTCTGGAAAAGGCCCGGCACATTGGCCATCTCCATCCCCGCGATCGACCATCCCACCACCGATTCAGGGTAGAGCCGCACGCCCTCAATCCCGGCCAGTTCGCTCAGCGCAAACCAGTTGGTCGCCGCCCAGTGCCCGGTATTGCAGAAGCTCACCAGCCGGTCGCCATTGGTAAAGCCGTTCTCGGCGGCAAGGCGGCGCACGAGGTCGGGCTTGATGAGCGACGGCGCGTCCGACCCGAACCAGCGGTCATGGGTGAAATACTGCGATTGCGGGATGGTGCCCGGGCGGGCGGCGGCACCGTGCTTGGTCTGGCCGCGCCAGAACGCCTCGGGGCGGGCATCGACGAGGCGCGCCTCTTCGCGCCCCTCGACGATGGCCTGCACGTCCGCGCGCGTGGCCAGCCATTGATCCGAGAATGTCACCGCGATATCGCTCGGCGCGACCTCGGACATGGGGCCTGTCTCGACCCTGCCTTTCGCCTCTTCCCAAGCGTTCATGCCGCCGTTGAGCACCGCCAGATCGGTGAATCCCGAGGATTTCAGCGTCCAGTAAACCCTTGCCGCAGAACCGAAATCGGTTTGATTACTGCCCTGATGGACAACCACAACGGGCGTGTCCGTCGCAAGTCCGAGCCCGCGCAGAACCTCCGTCAGATGCGCCTCGGTCACAAGCTCGCCGGGGTTCTCCGCCGGGCCGCGAAAGAGGCCGTAGGGCGCGTTGCGCGCGCCGGGGATGTGGCCGCGCTCATAGCTGCGCCTCCCGCGGATATCGAGCACCACAGGGGCGTCGGCCCCGTCAAGCGCCGCGCCGAGCGCGTCGGGCCCCGCCAACGGCCCGAACCCCGCCTGCGCCGCCAGCGGCGCTGCGGCCAGCGCCAGAATCAGCGCCACCTGTCTCATCAGCATCAGCATCACGCCTCTCCCGCCATCACGGTTGACTGTTGCGCCGCAGGCATACGCGGCGCGCCCGCGGGCAACAAGACTTCGCGCGCGACCTCACGCGCTGTTGACGTGACCGGTCACGCCGCTGCCACCCTTCCGGCGCGTTCACCCCGGAGACCCCGGGCGCGGTCTTTTTCTTGGCGGAAAGGCCCGTTTTCCGGGCCAGCGCCTCGCACGCGGTTTACGCCCCCGTGGCATCCCCGACGAGCGGCAGCGCCCGCTCCACCACCCGCGCGAAGAACGATGCGCCCACCGGGGCCACCGCATCGTTGAAATCGAAACCGGGATGGTGCAGCCCCGGCCCCTCGCCCTGCCCGAGAAACAGGTAGGAACCGGGCCGCTCGGCCAGCATGTAGGCGAAATCCTCCGCGCCCATCTCGCGCCTGCGATCCGCGGTCACGGCCGCCTTCCCCACCACCTCTCGCGCAATTTCACACGCGAAATCAGTGGGTTTCGCGGCGTTGATCGTGGGCGGATAGCCCACCTCTATCTCGATCCTGGCGCGCACCCCGTGCGCCGCCGCCACGCCCTCGGCCACCTCGCGCAAGCGCCTGTGCACCATCGCCTGCACATCGGCGGAAAACGTGCGGATCGTCGCGCCCACATAGGCACCGTCGGGGATCACGTTGTCGGCGCTGCCCGCGTGAACCTGCGTGACCGAGATCACGAGGTCATCAAGCGGGTCGCGGTCGCGGGTCACGATGGTCTGAATGGCTTGCACCATCGCCACCGCCGCCGGGATGGGGTCGCGCGCCTCGTGGGGCATGGCGGCGTGCCCGCCTTGCCCTAACACATTGATATGCAAGGTATCTACGGCGGCCATGATCGGGCCGGGCGTGGTCTCGAAGGTGCCCTCGGGCGCGCCCGGCAGGGTGTGGAGCGCGTAGACCTCGGCCACGTCGTAGCGGTCGAGCACGCCCTCCTCCACCATCAGCCGCGCGCCGCCCGGTCCCTCTTCGGCGGGCTGGAAGAAGAGCACCGCGCGACCGGCGTAATTCCTTGTTTCCGCGAGATATTTCGCCGCACCGAGCAGCATCGTGGTGTGCCCGTCATGGCCGCAGGCATGGGCGCGGCCCGGCACGGTGCTGGCATGATCCGCGCCGCTCAGATCATCCATCGGCAGCGCGTCCATATCCGCGCGCAACCCGATGGCAGGGCCGTCGCCCCGGCCCTCGATCACCGCCACCACGCCGGAGCGCGCCACGCCGGTCTCGATCTGGTCGACACCGAATTCGCGCAGTTTTTCCACAACGAATTCCGCGGTTTGGAAACAGTCGAGCCCGATCTCGGGATGCGCGTGCAGGTGCCGCCGCCACCCGCTCATCTCGTCTGAGAACCCACTGATGCGATTGATCACGGCCATGTCTGGACATCCTTTCAGTCACCCGTCACCTTGCCAGCCAACAGCAAAACCGAAGGCACCGCAATGGCCGACGATCCCCTTATCCACGACCCCGACGGCGGCTTGCCGCGCCTCATCGCGATCATGGCGCGGCTGCGCGATCCCGGGACGGGGTGCCCCTGGGATATCGAGCAGGATTTCATGAGCATCGCCCCCTATACCATTGAAGAAGCTTACGAAGTTGCCGACGCCATCGAGCGCGGAGACTGGGACGATCTCAAGGGCGAACTGGGCGATCTGCTGTTGCAGGCGGTGTTCCATGCGCAGATCGCATCGGACAAGGGGCTGTTTGATATCGGGGATGTGGCGAATGCCATTTCCGACAAGATGGTCGCCCGACATCCCCATGTTTTTGCAGGAGAAAACCGCGACAAGAGCGCCGAGCAGCAAACCCGCGACTGGGAGGCGGTGAAGGCCGCCGAGCGCGCCGCATCAGGCGAGAGCGGCACGCTCGACGGGGTGGCGCTGGGGCTGCCCGCGTTGTTGCGCGCGGTGAAATTGCAGAAGCGCGCCGCGCGGGTGGGGTTTGACTGGCCGGAAACAACGCATGTTCTCAACAAGATACGAGAAGAAGTTGAAGAGATACATGAAGCCGTGGAAGACGGCGATCCCGACCACATCGAAGAGGAATTCGGCGACCTGCTGTTCGTCATGGCCAACCTCGCGCGGCACATGAAAATCTGCCCCGAGACAGCCCTCAGACGCGCCAACGCCAAGTTCACCCGCCGCTTCGCCTATATCGAGGAACGACTCGCCGGGGACGGACGCCGCCCCGAAGACAGCGACCTCGCCGAGATGGACGCGCTCTGGAATGCCGCCAAGCGGGAGGCGAACCTGTAGGTTCAGGGAGCGAACCGGGAGGTTTGGAAGGGGCACCGTGACGGTGCTCAGCGGATGAGGCGGGATGGTGCGCAACAAGTGCGCACCCTACGCGTGTCGCGGGGCGGGTGAGCGGCCCTGATGCGGCCGTGCCCGCTCAGGTGTTGAACAGGAAGTGCAGCACGTCGCCGTCCTTGACGATGTAGCTCTTGCCCTCGGCGCGCATCTTGCCGGCCTCCTTGGCCGGGGTCTCGCCGCCGCAGGCGATGAAATCGTCGTAAGGGATGGTCTCGGCGCGGATGAAGCCCTTCTCGAAATCGCCGTGGATGACGCCGGCGGCCTTGGGCGCGGGGGTGCCTTCGGGGATGGTCCAGGCGCGCGCCTCCTTGGGGCCGACGGTGAAATAGGTCTGCAGGTGCAAGAGGCCGTAGCCCGCCTTGATGAGCCGGTCGAGGCCCGGCTCCTCGAGCCCCATCTCGGACAGGAACATCCCGGCCTCGTCGGCGTCGAGCTGGGCGATTTCCTCCTCGATCTGCGCCGAGATCACCACCGAGGCGGCGCCCTGCCCTGCGGCCATTTCCTCGACAGCCTTGCTGTGGGCGTTGCCCTGCGCGGCGCTGCCCTCGTCCACGTTGCAGACGTAGAGGATGGGCTTGGCGGTCAGGAGTGACAGCAATTTCCAGGCGCGGGCATCGTCGTCATCGACCGCGACGGTGCGGGCGGGGCGGCCCTCCTCGAGCGCGGCCTGCGCGGCGGCGAGCAGGCGGTCGGCCTGCGCGGCGTCCTTGTCGCCGCCCTTGAGTTTGCGCACGAGGCCGGCGCGGCGCTTCTCGATGCTGTCGAGATCGGCGAGCATCAGTTCGGTCTCGATCACCTCGGCATCGGCCACCGGGTCCACCCGGCCCTCGACATGGGTCACGTCGCCGTCCTCGAAACAGCGCAGGACGTGGGCGATGGCGTCGACCTCGCGGATATTGGCGAGGAACTGGTTGCCGAGGCCCTCGCCCCTTGAGGCGCCCTTCACCAGCCCCGCGATATCGACGAAGGTCATGCGGGTGGGGATGGTCTGCTTCGATTTCGCGATTTCCGCGAGCCGGTATAGCCGGGGATCGGGCACCGCGACCTCGCCCACGTTGGGCTCGATGGTGCAGAACGGAAAATTCGCCGCCTGCGCGGCGGCGGTGCGCGTGAGCGCGTTGAAGAGCGTGGACTTGCCCACGTTGGGCAGGCCGACGATTCCCATCTTGAAGCCCATCTGCGGCCCCCTTCCACAGGTCGCGCGCATCTACGGGGGGCGGCGGGGTGGCGTCAAGGCGGGCATTGATTTTCGCCGCCGATTGCGCCAAACCCGCGCGGACGTGACAAAGCAAAGGCCGCCCCCATGACCCGCATCGACGCCAGATTCGCAGAGCTTCGCGCCACGGGGCGCAAGGCGTTCGTCTCGTATATCATGGCGGGGGATCCGGATCGCGACACCTCGATGGAGGTGATGAAGGGGCTGCCGGGGGCGGGCGTGGACATCATCGAGCTGGGCGTGCCCTTCACCGATCCGATGGCCGACGGGCCGACCATTCAGTTGGCCGGGCAGCGGGCGCTGGCGGCAGGGATGACGCTGGAGCGCACGCTGGAGATGGTGCGGGAGTTTCGCGCGGGCGATGACAGCACGCCCATCGTGCTGATGGGCTATTACAACCCGATCTACAATCGCGGCGTGGCGCGGTTTCTGGAAGATGCGAAGGCCGCCGGGATCGACGGGCTGATCGTGGTGGACCTGCCGCCCGAGGAGGATGACGAGTTGTGCCTGCCCGCGCAGGAAGCGGGGCTCAATTTCATCCGGCTGGCGACGCCCACCACCGATGACAAGCGCCTGCCCAAGGTGCTGACCAACACCAGCGGCTTTGTCTATTACGTCTCGATCACCGGCATCACCGGCGCGGCGGCGGCGGAGGCGGCGGATGTCGGCCCCGAGGTGGCGCGGATCAAGGCGCAGACCGATCTGCCGGTGATCGTGGGCTTCGGCATCCGCACGCCCGAGACCGCCGAGACCATCGCGGGCGTGGCCGATGGCTGTGTCGTCGGATCGGCCATCGTGGGCGAGATGGCGCAGGGCAAGCCGGTGGCCGAGGTGCTCGATTTCGTGGCATCGCTGGCGGAGGGCGCGCATCGGGCGTGATTGGCCTGAAGCGGACGGTCTGGGCACAAGCCCCTTGCGCGGAGTCAAGGAGCCGCACAGCGCACCGACCGCGGGTGGGCGCTACCGTCAACCGGGACGGTGCGCTTTCATGCGTTGCGGCATTACTCCGAACGTTCTCAATATACTGGCAACGTTGAATAGCGCACCGCCTCGGCGCGGTCGGAGCGCCTGCGCGGCGGTGCGTTGCGGCACCTTGATTCCGCGCACGGGGCTTCGCCTGACCGTCCGCAACAGGCCAACACCGCCCCCCCTTTTTCCCTTGCGGCAATGCGGGCGTTGCGCGGCGATGCATTCATTGGGTAAAATACTTTACCAATCCCGGAGGAGAGCCCCATGCCCGTGATCACCAATATCGACGATCTCAAGCGCATCTATCGCCGCCGCGTGCCCAAGATGTTCTACGACTACGCGGAATCGGGGAGCTGGACGGAGCAGACCTTTCGCGAGAATACCTCGGATTTCGCGCGGCTGCGGCTGAAACAGCGGGTCGCCATCGACATGACCGGGCGCAACCTCGCCTCCACCATGATCGGGCAGGATGTCTCTATGCCGGTGGCGCTCGCGCCCGTGGGGCTGACCGGGATGCAGCACGCCGATGGCGAGATCAAGGCGGCGCGCGCGGCCGAGAGGTTCGGCGTGCCGTTCACGCTCTCGACCATGTCGATCTGTTCCATCGAGGACGTGGCCGAGAACACCGAAAAGCCGTTCTGGTTCCAGGTCTACACGCTCAAGGACGACGATTTCATGCAGCGGCTGTTCGACCGGGCCAAGGCCGCGAAATGCTCGGCGGCGGTGATCACGGTCGATCTGCAGATGCTGGGCCAGCGCCACAAGGACCTCAAGAACGGCCTGTCCGCCCCGCCCAAGCTGACCGTGAAATCCATCGCCAACATGATGACCAAGGTGCAGTGGGGCCTCGGGATGCTGGGCACCAAGCGGCGCAGTTTCGGCAATATCGTGGGCCACGCCAAGGGGGTGACCGATCCCTCGTCGCTGTCGGCCTGGACCTCGGAGGCGTTCGATCAGGCGCTGGACTGGGACCGGATCAAGCAGTTCCGCAGGATGTGGGACGGCCCGCTCATCATCAAGGGGATCATGGACCCGCGCGACGCGGAAAAGGCGCTCGATGTGGGGATCGACGCGATCATCGTGTCGAACCACGGCGGGCGGCAACTGGATGGCGCGCTGTCGTCGATCCGCGCGCTGCCGGCGATCATGGACGCGGTGGGCGACCGCATCGAGGTGCATCTCGACAGCGGCATCCGCTCGGGGCAGGACGTGCTCAAGGCGCTGAGCCTTGGCGCGCGCGGCACCTATATCGGGCGCGCCTTTACCTATGGGCTGGGCGCGCGGGGCGAGGCGGGCGTCACCGAGGCGCTGGAGGTGATCCGCAAGGAGCTTGATACCTCGATGGGGCTGTGCGGGCGGCGCGATGTGCACGATCTGGATCGCGACGTTCTGCTGATGCCGAGGGGTTCGCGGGCGACTGGGCGTAGCGCGGTCTCTCGACGGCGAAAAACGAGATTTGCCAGAAGACCACGATGCGCGCCTTTTGGGCCTTTTCAAGCGCGGTGGCGTGGTCTATCAGCGCGGGTTCACGCGGGGTGACAGCCTTGGAGGCACCCCGCCCTACCCAAGGAGAGACAACATGGCTGGAGAAATTCCTGATCTTCACGCCCAGGAACGCACGGGGACAGGCAAGGGCGCCGCTCGTGCCGTGCGCCGCGCGCACCTGGTTCCGGGGATCGTGTTCGGGGGCGACGTGGACCCGCTGCCCATACAGATGCCGTACAACGAGCTGATCGCAAAGCTGCGCAAGGGCCGGTTCAAATCAACGCTCTTCAACCTCAAGGTCGATGGCCACGAGGATGTGCGCGTGATCTGCCGCGAGGTGCAGCGCGACATCGTCAAGGACCTGCCGACGCATGTCGATTTCATGCGCCTGCGCCGCACCACCAAGATCAACCTGTTCATCCATGTCGATTTCGAGGGGGAAGAGGAGTGCAAGGCGCTGCGCAGTGGCGGCGTGCTGACCATCGTGCGCCCCGAGGTCGAGCTCATGGTGACGGCGGGCGACATCCCCGAGAAGATCACCGTGGACCTGACCAAGATGGAGCATATCGGCGACACGCTGACCATCTCGATGATCGATCTGCCCGCGGGCGCGAAGCCGACCATCGACCGCGATTTCGTGATCTGCAACATCTCCGCCCCTTCCGCGCTCAAGAGCCAGGAGGATGACGAGGACGATGCCGCCGAAGCCGAGGCAGAAGACGCCGAAGAGGCTGACGCCGAGGCCTGAAACCGGCCAGAGGATTGACGGACAAGGACCGGGCGGTGCCGCGAGCGCCGCCCGTTTCGCGTTTTGCGCCCCCAACATGATCGTGAGAATTATTCCGATCCCGTGCGGTTTTCGCGACCGCGCGGCACGACTAGGTTGGCTACGTCGCTGTGCGTCGCGTTTACGTCGAAATCCGGCCCTGTCGCTGCCCTTGCGTCCATTAGACAGGCCCTTGGAAGAAGGAATCGGTCATGGTTGATGTCACCATCGTTTACTGGCGCGACATTCCCGCGCAGGTCATCGTCGGCAAGGGGCGGCGCGGCAGCAAAGTGCAGTTGCCCGAGCGCTTCGAGCAGGCCATCGACCGCGCCGCGATGAAGACCGGCGCGGGCGGCACCGACGACTACCTCGCACAATGGCGCAAGGCCGATCCCTATCCGGTGGAGGGCGAGGCCGGGGAGGTCGCGCAGAGCGAGGCTGCCCGGCTCGACACCCTTTACGACACCGAGCGCCTCAAGGCGCTCATTGCAAACGATGGCTGGGCGTGAATGCGCGCCGGCTCATTATGGGAGGCCGCGATGGCACTGTTGAATTTCCGCAGGCGTGAGGCCGCGACCCCCGCAAAACCGCCCGGTCAACGCGCAGGTCGAGGCGTTTCTCGAGGGCTATTCCATCGAGGTGATGCCACGCACCGCCGAGAAGGTGGAAAACTTCCGCGAGCTGCTGCCCGAGGGCACCCGCGTCTATGTCGCCCATATCGAGGGCACGCCCATCGAGGACATGGTCGCCACCGCCGCGCGGCTGGCGCGCGAGGGCTATCCGGTGATGCCGCATTTCCCGGCGCGCATCATCAGGGACAAGGCGACGCTCGAGGACTGGATCGCGCGCTATCAGGGCGAGGCGGGGGTCGATCAGGCGCTGCTGCTCGCCGGGGGCGTGACAAAGCCGCATGGCGATTTTCATTCCTCCATGCAATTGCTGGAGTCGGGCGCGTTCGACCGCGCGGGGTTCAAGCGGCTGCACGTCGCGGGCCACCCCGAGGGCAACCGCGACATCGACCCCGATGGCGGGCGGAAAAACGTCGAGGAGGCGCTGCGCTGGAAGCAGAAATTCTCCGAGACCACGGATGCGCAGATGGCCATCGCCACGCAATTCGCCTTTGACGCGAAACCGATCATCAAATGGGCGGACGACCTGCGCGACGCGGGCATCACCCTGCCCATCCATATCGGCATCGCGGGCCCGGCGAAATTGCAGACGCTGATCAAGTTCGCCATCGCCTGCGGCGTCGGCCCGTCGCTTGAAAGTCTTGCAGAAACGCGCGATGGATGTGTCCAAGCTGCTGCTGCCCTACGAGCCGACAGAGGTTCTCGCAGCACTGGCCGCGCACAAGGCCGCCGATCCCGACTGCCTGATCGAGCGCGTTCATTTCTTCCCGCTGGGCGGGATCAAGACCAACGCCCAATGGGTGATCGACAACGGCGGCGCCTCCGGCACGCCGACCGACAAGCAAGGATAAGACATGACCCGCACCATCGTCGAGAGCAAGACCAGGACCGCCGTCATCGGCTTTGACGAGCCGTTCTGCGTCATTGGCGAGCGCATCAACCCCACCGGGCGCAAGAAGCTTGCCGCCGAGCTTGAGGCGGGCGATTACTCGACCGTCGAGGGGGATGCCATCGCGCAGGCCGCCGCCGGGGCCACGGTGCTCGATATCAACGCGGGCGTGGTCTACAACTCCAACCCCAACCCCAACGAGACCGAGCCGCCGCTGATGACCGCGATCGTCGAGCTGGTGCAGGGGCTGGTCGATCTGCCGCTGTGCATCGACTCATCGGTTCCGGCGGCGCTGGAGGCGGGGCTTCGGGCTGCACATGGCCGCCCGCTGCTGAACTCGGTGACCGGCGAGGAGGAGCGCATGGAATACGTGCTGCCGCTGGTCAAGAAATACAACGTGCCGGTGGTGGCGATCTCGAACGACGATACCGGCATTTCCGAAGACCCGGACGTGCGCTTTGCCGTGGCCCGCAAAATCGTCGAGCGTGCCGCCGATTTCGGCATTCCGGCGCATGATATCGTGGTCGACCCGCTGGTCATGCCGGTGGGGGCGATGGGCACCGCCGGGCGTCAGGTGTTCACGCTGGTGCGGCGGCTGCGCGAGGAGCTGGGCGTCAACACCACCTGCGGCGCGTCCAATATCAGCTTTGGCCTGCCCAACCGCCACGGCATCAACAACGCGTTTCTGCCGATGGCGATGCAGGCGGGGATGACGTCTGCGATCATGAACCCCATCGCGCTGCCGGTGAAGCAGGCCGAGATCGAGGCCAAGAAGGCCGAGGTGGCGGCGGCGGGGCTGGTGATCCCCGAAGACATGGATGACGAGACGTTCTGTCAGCTCTTCGGTCTCGGCTCGACCAGGCCCCGCGCGGGCAAGGAGATGGAGGCGATCCACGCCGCCAATTTCCTGATGAACGCCGATCCGCATGGCGGCAACTGGATCAAGTTCAACAAGGCCCCGCCCAAGCCCGGCGACGAGGTCCGCAGCGGCGGGCGCGCCGGAAGCCGCAGCCGCCGCCGCCGGGCCTGACGCGTCTGCCCCCCGGATCACGCCGCGCGCGCTCAGCACCTCGATCGCGGGCAAGGTGATGGGGAAATGGCAAGGATGAACAGGCAAGGGGCGGGACTTCAAGTGAACGCGGCGTGCGCCGGGCCGGGAGCAGGATCACACCGCCGGATCAAGGCCGGTCGCGGCCCCGCCGCATGACCGATGCGCTCGTCATCGGGGCCGGGCCTGCGGGGTTCATGGCCGCGCGCGAAATGGCCCGCGCCGGGCTCTCGGTGACGCTGGCCGAGGCCAGGCCCTCGGCGGGCCGCAAATTCCTGATGGCCGGCAAATCGGGCCTGAACCTGACCAAATCCGAACCCTTTGAGGCGTTCCTCGCCGCCTACGGCCCCCGCGCCGAGGCCCTGCGCCCGATGCTTGACCTGTTCGGCCCCGACGCGGTGCAGGACTGGGCGCGCGACCACGGCCAGGCGCTCTTCACCGGCTCCACCGGCCGGGTCTTTCCCGAGGTGATGAAGGCCTCGCCGCTCCTGCGCAGCGTGCTCGCCGAATTGTACAACCTCGGCACCGATATCCGCACCCGCTGGCGCTGGACCGGGTGGGATGGCGACGCCGTGACCTTCGACACCCCCGACGGCCCCCACCGCCTCACCCCCGCCGTCACCGTGCTGGCCTGCGGCGGCGCAAGCTGGGCGCGGCTCGGCTCTGACGGGGCGTGGAGCGCCTCGTTTGAGCCAGACGCGCTCGCCCCCTTCCGCCCCGCCAACGTGGGATTTCTGGTGGACTGGTCGCCCCACATGGCCCCGCATTTCGGCCAGCCCCTCAAGGGGATCGAGCTGATCGCGGGCCCTCTGCGCTCGCGCGGCGAATGCGTGATCTCCGCCACCGGGCTCGAGGGCGGCGGGATCTACGAGGTGAGCGCGGCGCTGCGCGACGGCGCGCCGCTCACGCTCGACCTTCTGCCCGACCTCTCAACAGATCAGATCGCCGCCCGCCTGGGTCGCGCCCGCCCCCGCGACAGCCTGAAAAACCGCCTGCGCAAGGCGCTGCGCCTCGACCCGGTCAAGCTTGCCCTCGTGATGGAATGTGCCCGCACCAGCCCCGATCCTGCGCACACGCTCAAGGCCCTGCCCGTCCCCCTCACCGGCCCCCGCCCGATGGACGAGGCGATTTCCACCGCCGGCGGGCTGCGCTTCGAGGCGCTCGACGACGGCCTGATGCTGCGCGCCCGCCCCGGCACCTTCGCCGCCGGTGAAATGCTCGATTGGGAGGCCCCCACCGGCGGCTACCTCCTGACCGCCTGCCTCGCCACCGGCCTCTGGGCAGGCCGCCACGCCGCCGCTTATGCGTTTCAAACCTGATCTTCTTCTTGGGCCAAATACTCCGGGGGTCGCCAGAAACGCGCCATTGATCCGAGCGACAATGGCGACGGGGGGAGTATCGGCAAGGGCGCGCGCGGCCCCCCACCTGACGCGTGGGTCCGGTTGGAGCCAGTGCATCCGTCACCGGCCTAACATCCTTGGGCGAAACAGTCAGATGGCGGCTTTGAGCCCTTAGGCGCTATTTGAACCGGGGAGGAGGCGCGGGGTTCTGGCCTGGAGCGGACGGTCGGCACCGCCGGTCGGGGAGCCGCGCAGCGCCCGAGCCGCGGGCTGAGCGCTCCGACGGTGATGGAGGGCACTTTATGCGTAGCGTCGCGATACCTCGAATTGTCGCACATAACTTGTAACGTTGAATAGCGCCCGCCCGGGGCGCGGTCGGGCGCTGCGCGGCGGCGCCTTGCGGCCTTGATTCGCGCGACGGGGCTGTGCCTTCGACGTCCCCTTCAGGCCAAACCCGGACTATTTCGACGTCACCGTCGACCGTCCGCTCCGTCCCGCATACCCGCCCCCGGGGGCCCTGGTCCGGCCAACCGGGTGCGAACCAGAGGCAGGCCGGGCGCCTTTTGTCAGGTGGCGACCACGCGCACCACCACCGCGCGCGGCTGTCCCTTCACCCCGCCCTACGACGGCCCCGCAGGGTAGGGTTCACCCCGCCACACCCCTCACCGCCCCGCCAGCATCGCCAGCCGGATCAGCGCGCGTTCCACCAGCGCCATGTCGGGGGCGCGCTGGCCGGCCGAGCGCAGGGTCAGGTCGGTCTCGGTGAGGATCGTCAGCGCCTGTTCCAGGCGTTTGCCGCCCCCCAGTGCTGCGCCTGCCGCAGCATCCGGTCGCGGCGCGGGCCGAAGACCGGCGGGCGCAGTCTGCCGATGCCCTGGCCGCGCCGCCGGGGTCTGCCGCCGCCGTGTAGAGCGCGCGGAAATGGCGCGAGGCACCGATGCACAGCCCCACCGGCTGCACGCCCTGCGCCTTCAGCCGCCGCAGCACCGGGCCGATCTCGCCGGCGCGGCCGCTCGGCCACGATGTCGAGGATATCGTCGAGGTCGGCCTCGGTCGAGGCGGGCGCGCAGGCGGCGATATCTTGCGCCGAAAGGGGGCTGTCATCGCCGATCTTGTAGAGGGCGAGCTTCTCGATCGTCTGGCGGAAATCGCCGGGATCGAGCGTGCGCGCGAGCGCCTCCAGGTCGCCCATCACCGGCCCCGGCACGTCGCGCAGCCCCGCGCGCGACAGCACCCCCGCGATCTCGTCGCGCGAGGGCGGATCGTCGTAGATCGCGGCGGCATAGGCGTTGCGGTGGCTCTCGAACGCCTTGCGCAGCTTCGACGTGGGCTTGAGCTGCCCGGCGGTGACGACGATCTGCGCGTCGCCCTCGGCCCAGTCGGCGAGCGCCGCGAGGATCGGCTCGGCCACGCTGTCATTGGCATCCTCGACCAGCACCGCGCGCGGGCCGGGAAAGAATCCCTGCGCCTTCACGGCATCCATGAGCGTCGCGGGATCGCGGCGCAGATCACCACCGGGCAGGCGCGCAAGCCGCATCTCCTCCTCCGCCCCCGGCCCCAGCAGCGCCGCGATCATCTCCTGCCGTTTCAGCGCCACCCGCATGGCATCGGGGCCATAGATCAGGAGCCCCGCGCGCTGCGCCTCGGGCCGGGCGAAATAGCGGGCGGCCTCGCGCGCGCCGAGCTTCATGTCGCCCGCGCACCTGCCGCCGCAGCGAGGCGGGTGAGCATCTGGTCGGCGAGCATCTGCATCAGCCGCGCCTCGGCGTCGCGCTGGGCGGCCTGCGTGGCGACCGGCGTCCCGAAGGCGGAATATCCGGTGAAATTCGTGACTTCGCCACGATCCGCCACCTCGCCGGTGTCAAGATCGGTGAGCGTGTAGCGCACCGCGCCGATGAGGTTGAACCGCGCGGCGACGTTGCTGCGGTCGATGGCGATGGCCTCGGTGCGCAGCGTGATCGCGGGGCGCAACTCGTAGCGCGCCGCATCCACGCGGCCAAGCCGCGTCTCGATCTCGCGGGTGAGCAGAAAGCCGGCGCGGCTGTCGGGCGCGGTCACGCGGACCTGCCCCATGAGCGCGTCGCCGCCGCCGCCCGGCGCGTAGACCGGCGCAAAGCCGCAGCCCGCCAGCACGGCGAGCCCCGAGAGCAGGAAGAGGCGGCGGTCAGATGACGACATTCACGATCCGTCCGGGGACGACGATGACCTTCTTCGGCGCGGCCCCCTCCAGCGCCTTCTGCACAGCATCCTGCGCCAGCGCGATTTTTTCAACCTCGGATTTCGCCATGTCGCGGGGCACCGCGATCTCGGCCCGGCGCTTGCCGTTGATCTGGATGGGCAGGGTCACGGTCTCGTCGATCAGCATGGCGGGGTCGGCCTTGGGCCAGGGCGCGGTGGCGATGAGGCCCTCGCCGCCAAGGCGGGCCCAGAGATCCTCGGCCAGATGCGGGGTCATCGGCGCCATGAGCTGCGCCAGCGTGCGCGCCGCCTCGGCCTTTGCCCCCTGCCCGGCCTGCGATTTCGCAAGCGTGGCGGTAAAGGCGTAGAGCCGCGCGATGGCGGCGTTGAAGCCGAAGCTGTCCACGCCCTTGGTGACCTCGTCGATGGCCTTGTGCATCTCGCGCAGTTGAGCGCCTCGTCGTCCTGGTCGTTCGGCGCGGTGTCGCTCTCCGCGATCTCGGAGGCCAGCCGCCAGACGCGGGCGAGGTGACGATGCGCGGCCTCGGCGCCGGAGGCGGTCCATTCCACGTCCCGCTCGGGCGGGCTGTCGCTCAGGACGAACCAGCGCGCGGTATCGGCGCCGTATTGCGCGATGATGGTCGAGGGATCGACCACGTTCTTCTTGGATTTCGACATCTTGGCGGAGGGGATGATCTCCACCGTCGTGCCGTCGGCGAGGTGGCCGTCGTTCACCTCCTCGGGCAGGTGATAGACCGGGCGGCCATTCGCGTCGCGGGTCTGGTAGATCTCGTGCGTCACCATGCCTTGGGTGAAGAGCGCGTCGAACGGCTCGATCGCCTTGTCGGGCAGGTGGCCGGTGATCTGCATCGCGCGGGCGAAGAAGCGCGAATAGAGCAGGTGCAGGATCGCGTGCTCGATGCCGCCGATATACTGGTCGACGTTCATCCAGTAGTCCGCCTCGGCCATGTCCGTGGGCGTCTCGGCATGGGGCGCGGTGAAGCGGGCGTAATACCACGACGAATCCACGAAGGTGTCCATCGTGTCGGTCTCGCGCCGGGCGGGCTTGCCGCAGTGCGGGCAGGCGCACTGCGCCCATGTCGGGTGCCGGTCGAGCGGGTTGCCGGGGGCGTCGAAGCTGACATCGTCGGGCAGGCGGATGGGCAGGTTTTCCTTGGCGCTCCGGCACCACGCCGCAGGTGTCGCAATGCACCACCGGGATCGGGCAGCCCCAGTAGCGCTGCCGCGACAGGCCCCAGTCGCGCAGGCGGAACTTGGTCACGCCCTGCCCCACGCCGTTGGCCTCGCAGAAGTCGATCGCGGCCTCGATCGCCTGCGCGCCGGTCTGCGCCTCGTCGCCGGCAAAGCCGCGCACATAGCGCACGGTCTCGGGCTTCGGCGGCACGTAGGCCGGCCGCTTCCTCGAGCATGATGCAGGTGCTCTCGCCCATCGCGCGGCAGGAACGTGTCGAGGATCGGCAGGCCGTATTTCACCGCGAAATCCATGGTCGCGCTGGTCATGCGCGGGCACGCCGTAGATCGCGCCGGTGCCGTAGTCCATCAGGATGAAATTGGCGATGTAGACCGGCAGTTCCCACGCGGTGTCGAACGGGTGGCGCGCCGTCAGGCCGGTGTCGAAGCCCAGCTTCTCGGCCTTTTCCAGCGCCTCCTCGGTGGTGCCGCCGCGCCGCGCCTCGGCGCAGAAGGCGGCCACATCCTCGCGCTCGCGTTCCAGCGTCTTGGCCAGCGGGTGATCGGGCGAGAGGCCGATGAAGGACGCGCCCATCATCGTGTCGGGGCGGGTGGTATAGACCTCGATCCGGTCATGCCCCTCGGGGCCGTCGTTGAGGCCAAAGGCGAATTGCAGGCCGCGCGACCGCCCGATCCAGTTTTCCTGCATGGTGCGGACCTTGGCGGGCCAGTTGTCGAGGGTGTCGAGCGCGTCGAGCAACTCCTCGGCGAAATCCGAGATGCGGAAGAACCACTGCGTCAGTTCGCGCCGCTCGACCTCGGCGCCCGAGCGCCAGCCGCGCCCGTCCTCGACCTGTTCATTGGCCAGAACGGTCATGTCCACCGGGTCCCAGTTGACCACCGCGTTCTTGCGGTAGACGAGACCCTTGTCGAGAAAGTCGAGGAACAGCGCCTGTTGCTGGCCGTAATACTCGGGGTCGCAGGTGGCGAATTCGCGCGACCAGTCGATGCTGAGGCCCAGCGGCTTCATCTGCGCGCGCATGGTCTCGATATTGCCGTAGGTCCAGTCCTTGGGATGGCCGCCGCTCGCCATCGCGGCGTTCTCGGCGGGCATGCCGAAGGCGTCCCAGCCCATCGGGTGCAGCACGTTGTGCCCCGTCGCCAGCTTGTAGCGCGCCACCACGTCGCCCATCGTGTAGTTGCGCACATGGCCCATGTGGATGCGCCCCGACGGGTAGGGGAACATTTCCAGCACGTAGTATTTCGGGCGGCTCTCGTCGCGGCGGGCGCGGAAGATCCCGTGCCTCCTCCCACGCCTTTTGCCAGTTTCGCCTCGATCTCGGCGGGTGAATAGCGCGACATGCCCTGCGCCCCTCTCGTTGCGGTCCCCTTGTCCGTCGCGGTGATAGGCGCTTGGCGGGCGTTGGTCCAGAGGGCCGCGCAAAAATGCGGGGCTTGGCCCGGCGCGGGGGCGGCGGCTATAACCGCCAGAGAGCAGCAGGGCAGGCAGGGCCGTGAACATCCTTTTCATCCACCAGAATTTTCCGGGGCAATACAAGCACCTCGCCCCCCGGCTGGCGCGGATGGGCCACCATTGCGTGGCGCTGACCCTGCGGGTCAAGGAGGCGCGGACATGGCAAGGCGTGCGGGTGATCCCCTATACCTTGCCGAAACGCGCGGGGCAGGCATTGCACCCGTGGCTGGTGGATTTCGACACCAAGGTGACGCGCGGCGAGGCGTGCTGGCGCGCGGCGACGGACCTGCGCGACCGAGGCTATGCGCCCGACGTGATCCTTGCCCATCCCGGCTGGGGCGAGTCGCTCTTCCTGCGCGATGTCTGGCCCAAGGCGCGGCTGGGGCTTTATTGCGAGCTTTATCACCTCGCGGGCTACCCGCATCTCGATTTCGACCCGGAATTCCCGAGCGCGACCCCCGAGGCCGAGCCGCTGCGCATCCGCATGAAGAACCTCAACAACATGCTCCATTTCGATCAGGGGCACGCGGGCATCAGCCCGACGCGGTTCCAGGCCGATACCTTTCCACGGCCCTTTCGCGAGCGCATCACCGTGAGCCATGACGGCATCGACACCGTCGCCGCCTGTCCGCATCCCGATGTGCGGCTGGAGGTGGAGGGGCCGGGCGAATTGAGCCGCAAGGACGAGGTCATCACGTTTGTGAACCGCAACCTCGAGCCCTATCGCGGCTATCACGTGTTCATGCGCGCGCTGCCGGCACTGCTGCGCGCGCGCCCGAATGCCCGCGTGCTGATCGTCGGCGGCGACGAGGTGAGCTATGGTGCGCGCCCGCCCAAGGGCCAGACATGGAAGCAGATTTTCATCGACGAGGTGCGCGGGGATATCCCCGACGCGGACTGGGCGCGCGTGCATTTCCTCGGGCGCATCCCCTATGACCGGTTCCTGCGGCTGTTGCAGGTCAGCCGCGTGCATGTCTACCTCACCTATCCTTTCGTGCTGAGCTGGTCGCTGCTGGAGGCGATGAGCTGCGGCGCGGCGATTGTCGCGGGCGATACCGCGCCGGTGCGCGAGGTCATCACCCATGACGAGACCGGGCGGCTGGTGGATTTCTTCGATGGCGCGGCTCTGGTCGATGAGGTCTGCGCGCTGCTCGAGGACGAGACCGCACGGCAGCGTCTGGGCGCGGCGGCGCGCGACCTGATCCGCACGCGCTATGATCTCCAGACGATCTGCCTGCCGCGTCAGGTGGCGTGGGTCGGGGAATTGGCGGCACGGGGCCAGTAAGGCATTGGCGTTGGCGCAGGGGGGCGCTGGCCTTGAACCGACCGTCGATACCAGCCTTTGCCGCGCGGATCGCCCGGCCATGACATCCTCCGGCTTCCGTTAGCGCCACCACGATTGCGTGCCTCGCGGCCCTCGCCTAAGAGAGCGCCAACAATGCAAGGAACGAGGGAGTCGGTGTCATGTCGCAGGCCGCGCAGAGAGAGAAGATCGCCGGAGGTGAAGGCTTCATCGCCGCGCTTGACCAGTCCGGCGGCTCGACCCCCAAGGCGCTGCGCCTCTATGGTATCCCCGAGGACAGCTATGCCACCGAGGCCGAGATGTTCGACCTCGTCCATGCCATGCGCACGCGCATCGCGCGGGCCCCGGCCTTCAGCGGCGACAAGGTGATCGGCGCGATCCTCTTCGAGAGAACGATGGACCGCGAGATCGCGGGCCTGCCGTCGGCGCAGTATCTCTGGCAAGAGCGTGGGATCGTGCCGTTTCTCAAGGTCGACAAGGGGTTGGCCGAGCCGGAACACGGCGTGCGCCTGATGAAACCGATGCCCGGTCTCGAAACGCTGCTCGCGCGCGGCGTGGCGGCGGGCGTGTTCGGCACCAAGATGCGCTCGGTCATCGACGCCGCCGATGCGGGCGGCATCGCGGCCAATGCGGATCAGCAGTTCGAGGTGGCGCGCCGGATTCTCGGCCACGGCCTCGTGCCGATCATCGAGCCCGAGATCACCATTTCCATCCCCGACAAGGCGGTGGCCGAGGAGATGCTGCGCGACACCCTGCACGCGCGCCTCGACGCGCTGCCCGAAGGGGCGGAGGTGATGCTCAAGCTGACCCTGCCCGAGACGGCCAATCTTTATGCGCCGCTGGTCGACCACCCGCGCGTGTTGCGCGTGGTGGCGCTCTCGGGCGGCTACAGCCGCGACGAGGCCAACGCGCGGCTCGCGCAGAACGGCGGCGTGATTGCCAGCTTCTCGCGCGCGCTGACCGAAGGGCTTTCCGTGGATCAGACGGACGAGGCGTTCAACGCCACGCTGGAACGCGCCATCGACAGCATCCGCGCCGCCTCGCTCGCGGGGTGAAAGGGGCGTCGGTTGATGGCCTTGAGCGGAATACAGCCCCCTGCGCGAATCGAGGTGCCGAAGGCACCGCCGCGCAGCGCCCGACCGCCCCCCGGGCGGGCGCTATTCAACGTTGCAAGTTATCGACGAACGTTGTGAGTGCGGCACCATAAAGTGCATCAATCGCTTGCACGCCGTATGGAGCGCCCACCCGGCGGTCGGGCGCTGCGCGGCGGTGCCTGCGGCACCTTGATTCGCGCAAGGAGCTGTATTCCGACCGTCCGCTTCAGGCCAGAACCTGTCCCTCACCCCAAACGACCCGGCTCGCAGATCACGCCGTAAAGCTCGGGCCGCCGGTCATTGAACAGACCCACAAGCCCGCGATAGCGCGCCCCCTCGCCCATCTCCAATTCGGCGCACAGCATCTCCTCGCGCTCATGCGCGGCCCCGGCGATTTCAACGATCCGCGCGCGGTTGGCCGCAGCATCCAGCGCCGTCACGTCGCTCTGCGCAAGGCTGACCCTGATCGTCATCCGCCCTTGAGGCGCTTCAGGAGCACCACCTCGCTCTCCTCGCCGATGGGTTGAAACCAGCTATCGTTGTAGATGCGCCCGTCGATGGACACCGACACACCCCGCTCCAGCTCGGGGCGCAGGCCGGGGAATTTCTCCCCCAGCCCGTCGAGCAATTCGCGCAAGGTTCCGGCTTTGATCTCCACCTCGCGCTGTGCCTCTGCCTGATCGGCGAGCGAGCCCCAGAGCAGGACCTTGACCATCAGCCCTCCGCTTGCATCGCCGCCAGCAGGCGCGGCGGCGACATCGGCAGCGCGGTCATGCGCACGCCCGCCGCCTCGGACACCGCGTTGGCGATGGCCGCAAGTGGCGGCACGATGGAGGTCTCGCCCACCCCGCGCACGCCGTAGGGATGGCCGGGATTGGGGATCTCGAGGATCACGGTGTCGATCATCGGCAGGTCCGAGGCGACGGGGATCCGGTAATCGAGAAAGCCGGGATTCTGCAAAATCCCATCCTCGCCGTAGATGTATTCCTCGTTCAGCGCCCAGCCGATGCCCTGCACCGCGCCGCCCTGAAACTGCCCTTCGACATAGGAGGGATGCACCGCCTTGCCCGCATCCTGAAACACGGTGTAGCGCAGGATTTTCGTGGCGCCGGTGTCGCGGTCCACCTCGACATCGACCATGTGGGTGGCAAAGCTGACCCCTGCCCCTTCGGCATTCACCTCGTGGTGCCCGGCAATCGGCCCGCCGGTGTTGCTGGCAATCGCCGCGATCTCCTTCAGCGTCATGGGCGGGAACTTGCCCGCATTGGGCCCGGCGGGGCGCGCGGCCCCGTCTTCCCATTCCACGGCCTCTTCGTCGATGCCCCAGACCATCGCGGCGCGGCGGCACATTTCCTTTATCGCCGAACGCGCGGCCTCGATCGTGGCCAGCCCCACGGCAAAGGTCACGCGGCTGCCGTCGGTCACCTCGTTCTGGCCCAGCGATCCGGTATCGGCAATGATCGTGCGCACCTGCTCGTAGGGGATGCCCAGCTCTTCGGCGGCCATCATCGTCATCGACGCGCGCGACCCACCGATATCGGGGTTGCCCTCCGAGACCGTCACCGTGCCGTCGGGGGTGATGTTCAGGCTCACGCAGGTATCACCACCGAAATTGAACCAGAAGCCGCAGGCCACGCCCCGGCCCTGATTCTCGCCCAAGGGCGCGGACCAGTGCGGATGCTCTTTCGCCGCCTCCAGCGTCGCCTTGAGGCCAATCGCGGGATAGGTCGGGCCGTAGGAGGCCTTGGTGCCCTCGTCGGCGCCGTTCATCAGCCGCACCTCCAGCGGGTCGAGGCCAAAGCCCTTGGCCGCCTCGTCGATCGCGCTCTCGATGGCGAAGGCCGCCATCGGCGCGCCCGGCGCGCGGTAGGCCGCGGCCTTGGGGCGGTTGGTGACCACGTCCCAGCCGATGGTTTTCACGTTCTCGAGGTCATAGGGCGCAAAGCCCGACATCGCGCCCATGTCCACCGGCGATCCGGGCCACGCCCCGCCCTGATAGCGCAACTCGGCAAAGCCTGCGGTGATGCGGCCCTCGCGGGTCATGCCGATCTTCACGTCGATGGAGGTTGACGAGGTCGGACCCGAGGCGCGCAGCACTTCCGAGCGGCTCATCACCATCTTGACCGGCCGCCCGGATTTGCGCGCCAGCATCAGCGCCACGGGTTCCAGGAACACGGCCGTCTTGCCGCCGAAGCCGCCACCGATCTCGGACGCGGTGACGCGCAACTGCCCCTGTTCCATCCCCAGGATGGCGGCGCAGGTGTTGCGCACCATGTAATGCCCCTGGGTGCAGACCCACAGATCGCCCTGCCCGTCGCTGGTCATCGTCGCGAGGCAGGCGTGCGGCTCGATATAGCCCTGATGGGTGGCGGCGGTGCGATAGCTGCGCTCGACCACGCGATCCGCCTGCGCCAGCCCCGCCTCGATATCGCCATGCCCGAACTCGGACCGCGCGATGACGTTGGCGGACATGCCCTCCGGCACGGTCTCTTGCTGCCGGCCTTCGTGCAGCACCGGCGCGTCGGGCTTGATCGCCGCGTCCACGTCCGTGACATGCGGCAGAACGTCATACTCCACCTCGATGAGCTTCAGCGCCTTGCGCGCCACTGCCGCGCTGCTTGCCGCCACGGCGGCCACGGCGTGACCGTCGTAAAGCGCCTTGTCGCCCGCCATGCAATTGTCGAGGATATCGGCCACGTCCTCGGGCACCTCATCGAAATCGGCGCGGGTGACCACCGCCTTGACGCCCGGCAGCGCCTCGGCTTTCGACGTGTCGATCCGCACGATCCGCGCGTGCGCATGGGGCGAGCGCAACACGCGCCCGGTCAGCATCCCCGGTGCCACCATATCCGCGCCAAAGCGCGCGCGCCCCGTGACCTTGTCGATGCCGTCGGGCCGGTCGGGGCGGGTGCCTATGACCTTGAATTGCCGTGTCTTCTTCGTGTCATCCAGTGCCATTACGACGCCCTCCGCATGTCCGCCGCCGTTTCCATCACGGCGCGGATGATCTTGTCATACCCGGTGCAGCGGCACAGGTTCCCCGCCAGCCAGTAGCGCACCTCTTCCTCGCTCGGGTCGGGGTTGCGCTCCAGCAGCGATTTCGCCGCGACCAGAATCCCCGGCGTGCAGATGCCGCATTGCAGCGCCGCCATCTCGATGAATTTCTGTTGCAGCGGGTGCAGCTGATCGCCCGTCGCCATGCCCTCGATGGTGGCCACGTCGCGGCCCTCGGCCTCGGCCCCCAGCATCAGGCACGAACAGACCAGGCGGCCATCGACGGCCACCGAACAGGCCCCGCAATCGCCGGTGCCGCAGCCCTCCTTGGTGCCCGTCAGGCCCAGCCGGTCGCGCAGCACGTCCATCAGCGTCTCTTCCGGCTCGCAGAGGAACTCGGTCGCGTCGCCGTTGATCGTTGTATTCACGTGAATCTGGCTCATGCCATCTCTCCTTTCGCACGGCCTGCCGCGATCACCGCCGCGCGCCGGGCCAGAACGCCCGACACGTGGCGGCGGAAATCGACCGTGCCGCGCTTGTCGTCTATGGGTGTGGCGGCGGACGAACAGGCCGCGGCCAGATCGCTCAGCGCCGCCTCGTCCAGCACGCGGCCCATGATCGCCTCTGCCGCCTCCTCGACCAGCATCACCTTGGGGCCGACCGCGCCGAGCGAGACCCGCGCCGCGCTCACCCGGTCGCCCTCGTCAAAGCTCAGCGACAGGCCGCAGCCCACCACCGCGATATCCATCTCCGAGCGCGGGATGAAGCGCAGGTAGGCGTCGCCGGAACGGTCCCCCCGCGCGGGCAGGAACACCGAGGCCACGAACTCGCCCGGCTCCAGCGCGGTCTTGCCGGGGCCTTGCGGCAGGTCGATCACGTCCATGTCGCGCGTGCCATTCGGCCCGGCGATCCGCACCACGGCCCCGGCGGCCACCATCGCGGGCACCGAATCGGCGGCAGGCGAGGCGTTGCACAGGTTGCCCGCCAGGGTGGCGCGCCCCTGTATTTGCGTCGAGCCGATCAGCCCCACCGCCTCGACCACGCCGGGCCAGGAGGCCACGAGCCCCTCATGCTCGCCCATCTCCGCGCCCGAGACCGCCGCGCCGATGCGCCAGCCGCCCGCCTCGGGGGCAATATCACGCATCCCCTCGATGCGCTTGATATCGACGATCAAATCCGGCTCGATCATCTCCGAGCGCAAGCGTACCAGCAGGTCGGTGCCGCCGGCCAGCACGTGCGCGCCCGGCGCACCCGCAAGGGCGGCGACCGCGTCCTCCACGCTCAAAGGGGATTCGTATCGCATGGCTCGATCCTTTCGCTCTGCTTTTCACGGGGCCGGTGGCGCGCCCCTGTGTCGCGACGAGTATCCCGCAAACGGCGCGCGGGTGCAAACCGGTTCCCGCCACGATCCTGCCTGCAAACGGCGACGGAAAAATCATTTTTCCGTGCTATCACTGCGCGATGACAGCGCCGGAGACCGCCCATGCCACAGCCAACCGCCGACCATGTCAGGCCCGCCCGCCACGCGCGGCTGTTCGAGCTTTTGCGCCAGCAAAGCCAGGCCCGCGCCGTCGCCGCGCGGCTCGATGTCCGCCGCGATGCAAATCCCGCGACATTGGCCCCGCTCGCCCGTCGAAACGCGCAAAGCCTCTTGTGCGGCGCGGCGGCACCCCGCGCCGTTGTCCGCGCAAAAGCAGGGCGGGCGATTGCGGATGACCCCGCGAGGCTCTGACCGCGCTCAGGCCGCCGCGCGCGTGACCTGCGCCAGCGCCGCCTCCACGAGGTCCGGCCCCGCGCCGGGGCGCGTCGCGCCCTCCGAGAGCATACGCCGCCAGCCCCGTGCGCCGGGCCGCCCGGCAAAAAGGCCGAGCATGTGCCGGGTGACCTGGTGGAGCCTGCCACCGGCGCTCAGATGCGCCTCGATATAGGGCAGCATGGCGTGCGCGGCGGCCTCCGGGGTGGTATCGGGGCCGGGCTGGCCGAAGATGCGCCGGTCGGCAGCACAGAGGATGTCTGCCGGTTGATGATAGGCCGCGCGCCCCACCATCACCCCGTCAAGCCCCGCATCGAGCAGCGCCTGCGCCTCGTCGAGCGAGGCGACGCCGCCGTTCAATGAGATATGCAGATCGGGAAAGCGCGCCTTCATCCGGTGGACGAGGTCGTAATCGAGGGGCGGAATCTCGCGGTTGTCCTTGGGGCTGAGGCCGTCGAGCCAGGCCTTGCGCGCATGGATGATCACCCGGCGCACGCCCGCCTCCGCGATGCGCGCGAGGAAATCGGGCAGCACCTCCCCGGGGTCCTGCGCGTCCACGCCGATGCGGCACTTGACCGTCACCTCGCGCGGCTGCGCGGCGATCATCGCGGCGCAGCAGTCTGCCACGAGGGCGGGTTGCGTCATCAGGATGGCCCCGAACGTGCCCGATTGCACCCGGTCTGACGGGCAGCCGCAATTGAGGTTGATCTCGTCATAGCCCGCCTCCGCGCCCAACCGCGCCGCCTGTGCCAGCTCCGCCGGATCGGACCCGCCAAGCTGCAAGGCGACGGGGTGCTCCTCGGGGGAATGCCTCAACAGATGCAGCGCGCCGCCCCGACGAGCGCCGGCGCGGTGACCATTTCCGTGTAGAGCAGCGCATGGCGGCTGAGCAGCCGGTGCAGGGTGCGGCAATGCCGGTCTGTCCAGTCCATCATCGGGGCGACGGACAATCTGGCGTGGTGATCTATTTGCATCGTCCCGAGTATCTTCACACTGTTGGCGGCGGTTGTGGCACCGGCACCGGCACCACCAAGCGCGTCACTCTCCTGCCTCCACGCCTTGGGCACCCTCTTCGCACTCCACATAATGGATATGTGCGAGGCTGGCAAACCGGCGCGCCGACCAAGAGGCTTTGCCCGTTCCGGCGGGCGCGCGGGGCCAATGTCGCGGAATTTGCATCGCGGGCAATGGCCCCCATGCCTCCGGCATGACCGCTGCGCGGCGGGGCCTTCGGCACGTTGAGTCCGCACGAGGGGGCTGCGCCGCGACCGCCCCCTTCAGGCCCGAAACCACCATCGCTCACGCCCCGCCCTGCTCCTTGAGCATCCCGGCAAGGCGCGGGCCGCGCCAACCCCGGCACACCGGTCCGCGCACGCTCTCGTGGATGCGCTCGGACATGTCGCGCCCGACGGTGCGCGGGCCGCGCAGCAGCAGCACCTTGCTCCAGCCCGCCCAGGTGCCGACCGAGGGCGCATCCACATCCTGCGGGAACCGCGCGCGCCAGCCCTCGGGCAGCGCCAGGCCACAGCCCTCCATCCGCTCCAGCATCCACACCAGCGGGATATTCGACAGCGGTCGCGCGGCGTGAAAGCCGCAAAGCTGCCCGCCCACATCCGAGTGACAGGCGCGGAACCAGACCTGCTCCACGTGGCCGTCGAAATCCGGCGGACACTCCCACAGCACCGGCGTGTAGGCGCGGCGCGTCTCGTCGAGCGCCAGAGCGTGAAAGCCGTGGCGGGTGGTGCGCCCGAGGTGATGGCTGTGAAACCCGTTCCGGTCAGCCCGCAACAGGCGCAGAAAGGGAATGCGCAGGCCCAGCGCCTTGACAGTGTCCCACACGCCGATCATCTCGACACGGGTGTCGGCATGGCAATGAAGGCGCGCGAAATCCCCGGCGGCGGGGCTCTCGGGGGCGCATTCGTAATGCCGCCACGCCGCGCGAACGTTGCGCTCGGTCGCCGCCTCGGCGCGCAACAGGCCGATCCGGTCGATCAGCCCGGCGAGCGACCGCATCGCATAGGCCCCGCGCGAATACCCTATCAGGAAAATCCGGTCGCCTGGCCGGTAGCGGCTGGCAAGGTAGCCATAAGTGCGCCGGATCTGCCGGTTGATCCCGCGCCCGAGGATGATGTCGCCGGTGGCGCGCCAGTCGCGCCATTGTATCCCCGCCTCGTAGAACAGCGTGAGATCGGTCCCCGCCACCTCCTGCAACAGCTTGTAGGTGAGGCCGGCATTGGTCTCGCTTCCTTGAGCGAGGGTGGACATGGTGCCATCGAGAATCAACACGTGATCGACCGGCCCGCGCCGCGGCCCGGCGGCGGTGTGCGCCTCGGTCGGGCCGGGGCGCAGCCAGTCATAGATCGAGCGTGTCCAGTTACGCCAGCGCATCGCCTGCCTGCCACGGATCGCGCGGGCCAGTCCCGCGCCTCTTCAATATAGGCAATTCTCGCGGCAAAAACCTTGAAATTCGATGAAAATCACCGTGAACACGGCCTCACAACCGCGCGACCGTCACCACCTCGCGCAGACCGTAGCCGTTGAACGCCGTGCTGAGCGAACGGGTATAGGCCCCCATCCCGGCGATCAGCAGATGGTCGCCCTCCGCCATGTCATCGGGCAGCGGGAGCGGGTCGGGCAGCCGGTCGAGGCTGTCGCAGGTCGGCCCGAAGACCACCCGCGCGACCCTCGCGCCGCGCCGCTCGCTGCCGTCGGGCGCGATCACGCGGATGCGGTCGGGCGCGCCGATATCGCGAATCTCCGTCAGCCCGCCATAGACCCCGTCGTTGAGAAACACCGCGCCGCATCCGCGCAGCGCCTTGACGCGCAAGCCCAGCGTGAACGCCTCGGCCACCATCGCGCGCCCCGGCTCGCAGACCAGCCCGGGCGGGTCTTCGGGGAAGTGTCGCGTGACCTGCGCCCCGATATGGGCGAAAATCGCGCTCAGGTCCGGCGCGTCGCCGGTGCGGTGCGACGCGAAGCCGCCGCCGACGTTGAGCCGCGCGAGCCGCACGCCCGCCGCCCGCGCCACCTCTGCCGTCGCCGCAATATAGGCCCCCCACGCAGCCGGGTCGGCGCATTGCGTGCCGGGGTGAAAGGTCAGCGACGGGGTGAATCCCCGCGCCGCCACCGCGCGCAAGAGTTCCGCCACAGCCTCCGGCCCCAGCCCGAATTTCGCCCCGAAATCATAGGCCGCGCCGGACACGGGCAACGCCAGCCGCACGCTCATCTCCGCGCCCTGCGGCACCGCGCCCGCCAGCTTGTCGAACTCGCGGCCGCAGTCCACCGACCAGGCCCGCACACCGAGGCGGACCGCCTCGGCCACCTCGGCGGGCGAGCGGACCGGGTTGTGGTAATGCAGAACCGCGCCGTTCGAGACCGCGCGCACCGCGTGCATCTCGGCGGGGCTCGCCACGTCGAAGGCGCCTATTCCCGCCGCCACCAGGTTGGCCAGCACCTCTTCGCCCGGGTTGGCCTTGACGGCATAGCTCACCAGCCCCGGAAACCCGGCCTGAAACGCGCGCGCCGTCGCCTGCAACCGGTCGGGCGAGAAATAGAGCACCGGCGCATCCGGGGCCATTCGCGTGATATGGGTGACCGGGTCGGACCAGATCTCAGTTCGCTGCATCGGGGGCCTCTTTCTCGTTTTTTTCAAGCTTGCCCCAGACGCGTGTCGATTCATCGTGGCAAAGCGTATA
Organism: Roseovarius sp.; assembly: GCA_034521935.1. GTDB lineage: Bacteria > Pseudomonadota > Alphaproteobacteria > Rhodobacterales > Rhodobacteraceae > Roseovarius. Next base: position 148,033 of record JAXHLV010000006.1, on the reverse strand, counting down.
ATATGCGGCGCATGATGGGCGAATTGACGAGCACGAAATGCAGATCGACGAAACCGACCGCGCGCTGATCGCGCTCTTGCAGGACAACGCGCGCCTGCCCGTGGCGACGCTCGCGCGGCGCATGGGGCTGGCGCGCACCACCGTGCAGGCGCGGCTGGACCGGCTCGAATCCTCGGGCGCGATCGCGGGTTACGCGCTGCGCCTCGGGGCCGGGGCGCGCGCGCCGCTGCGCGCCACGGTGCTTTTGAGCATCGAGCCGCGTTCGGGCCCCGCCGTGCTCGCCCGCCTGAAATCGCTGCGCGAGGTGCGGCGCGTCCACACCACCTCGGGGCGTTTTGATCTGATCGTCACGCTGGAGGCGGAAACCACCGCCGCGCTTGACGACACGCTCGACCGCATCGGCGAGGCGCGCGGCGTGCGCGGCTCCGAAAGCCTCATCCACCTGGCCACGAAACTCGACCGGGGTGCCTGAGCCGCCGGGCAGGATCATGAGTATTTTTGCCAAGAAGAAACGCAGGCCTGCGCAGAAGGGCGGCGCTTTGGCTTTTCCTCGGCGCGCACATTCGGTAAGGCAAATCGAACCCGTGATCTTGCAGGGAAGATACCTCATGGCGATGGACAAGACATTCGACGCAGGCACAGCCGAGGCGCGGCTCTACAAGGCGTGGGAAGAGGCCGGGGCCTTTGCCGCCGGGGCCAATGCGCGCGAGGGGGCCGAGGCCTTCTCGATCATGATCCCGCCGCCCAACGTGACCGGCTCGCTGCACATGGGCCACGCCTTCAACAACACGTTGCAGGATATCCTCACCCGCTGGCACCGGATGCGCGGGCACGACACGCTGTGGCAGCCGGGCACCGATCACGCGGGCATCGCCACGCAGATGGTCACCGAAAAGGAAATGGCCGCCAATGGCGAACCCACCCGCACCGAGATGGGCCGCGACGCGTTCGAGCGGCGCGTGTGGCAGCAGAAGATCAAGTCGCGCGGCACGATCATCGGGCAGTTGAAGCGGCTGGGGGCCTCGTGTGACTGGTCGCGCGAGGCGTTCACCATGTCGGGCGCCCCCAATGCGCCCGAAGGCGAGGAAGGCAATTTCCACGACGCCGTCATCAAGGTCTTCGTGGACATGTATCACAAGGGGCTGATCTATCGCGGCAAACGGCTGGTGAACTGGGACCCGCATTTCGAGACCGCGATCTCCGACCTCGAGGTCGAGAATATCGAGGTGCCGGGCCATATGTGGCATTTCAAGTATCCACTCGCGGGCGGAGAGACCTACGAGTATCTGGAGAAAGATGAAGACGGCAACGTGACCCTGCGCGAAACCCGCGATTACATCTCGATTGCCACCACGCGCCCCGAAACGATGCTGGGCGACGGTGCCGTCGCGGTTCATCCATCGGACGCGCGTTATGCCCCCATCGTCGGCAAGCTGTGCGAAATCCCGGTTGGGCCGAAAGAGCATCGCCGCCTGATCCCGATCATCACCGACGACTACCCCGATCCCGATTTCGGCTCGGGGGCCGTCAAGATCACCGGCGCGCATGATTTCAACGACTACGCCGTGGCACAGCGCGGCGGCATCCCGCTCTACCGCCTGATGGACACGAGCGCGCATATGCGCAGCGACGGGGCTCCTTACGCCGAGGCCGCCGCCCGCGCGCAGGAGATCGCCGAGGGCGCGGACTGGACCGGGGCCGAGATCGACACGCTCAACCTCGTCCCCGATCACCTGCGCGGGCTCGACCGGTTCGAGGCGCGCCGGCGCGTCGTCGAGGAGGTCACCGCCGAAGGACTGGCGGTGATGGTTCTCAACGACGAGGGCGATCACGAGCCGCTCGTCGAGTCGAAACCCATCATGCAGCCCTTCGGCGACCGCTCCAAGGTGGTGATCGAGCCGATGCTCACCGACCAGTGGTTCGTCGATACCTCTCGAATCGTGCAGCCCGCCATCGACGCGGTGCGCGGGGGCGAGGTGACGATCCTGCCGGAACAGGACGCCAAGGTCTATTTCCACTGGCTGGAGAATATCGAGCCGTGGTGCATCTCGCGACAGCTCTGGTGGGGGCATCAGATCCCGGTGTGGTACGGGTTCGACCTGAGTTCGCCCGATTTCCGCGACGACGAGGGCGACGGGGCGCTCGACCTCGTGGAGATGCTGCGCGGCCTGAACGAGGGGCATCTCGGCCCCGTCATGGAATGCGGCGCGGATTTCGACACGGTGTCGGACGGGTATCACGCGCGGCTGGCCAACCTGCCCGTGCCGCTTTCGTCCATGCAGGTGATCGAGGTCGACAGCCGCGACGCGGCGCTGCACCGGCTGGCGCAATCGCTCGCCGACTATACCACCACGCAGGACCCCACCCATCTGGTCTACCCGGTCTGGCGCGATGCGGACGTGCTCGACACATGGTTCTCGTCGGGCCTCTGGCCCATCGGCACGCTCGGCTGGCCCGAGGACACCGAGGAACTCAAGCGCTATTTCCCCACCTCGGTCCTCGTCACCGGCTTCGACATCATCTTCTTCTGGGTCGCCCGGATGATGATGATGCAATATGTGATCGTGGGGCAAAAGCCGTTCTCCCACGTCTATGTCCACGCCCTCGTGCGCGACGAGACCGGCAAGAAAATGTCCAAGTCCCTCGGCAACGTGCTCGACCCGATCGACCTGATCGACGAGTTCGGTGCCGACGCGGTGCGCTTCACGCTCACCGCGATGGCGGCGATGGGGCGCGACCTGAAGCTCTCGAAAGACCGCATCGCGGGCTATCGCAACTTCACCACCAAGCTGTGGAACGCCGCGCGATTTGCCGAGATGAACGGCGCCACCGCCGGTGCCGTGCCACCGACGCAATACCGACGAAATACCGACGCGAAACAGACGGTCAACAAATGGATCATCGGCGAGACCGCGCGAACCCGCGCCGCCGTCGACGAGGCGCTGGAAACCTTCCGCTTCAACGACGCTGCCAACACGCTCTATGCCTTCGTCTGGGGCAAGGTCTGCGACTGGTACGTGGAGTTTTCCAAGCCGCTGCTGATGGACGGCGACGCCGAGACCAAGGCCGAGACGCAGGCCACGATGGCCTGGGTGATCGACCAATGCCTGATCCTGCTGCACCCGATCATGCCGTTCGTGACCGAGGAGTTGTGGTCAACCATTGGGCAACGCGAGAAAATGCTGATCCATGCCGATTGGCCCGCCTATGGTGCCGACCTCATCGACCCCGCTGCCGACCGCGAGATGACCTGGGTGATCGGCCTCATCGAGCAGGTCCGCTCGGCGCGCGCGCAGATGCACGTACCCGCCGGTCTCTACGTGCCGCTGCTGGTCACCGAACTGAGCGAGGCGGGCCGCGCCGCCTGGACGCGCAACGAGGCGATGATCAAGCGCCTCGCCCGGATCGACAGCCTCACGGATGTCGAGGGGTTCCCCAAGGGATGCGTCACCGTCGCCGTCGAGGGCGGCAGCTTTGGCCTGCCGCTCGCCGATATCATTGATATTGCAGAGGAAAAGGCGCGGCTGGAAAAGACTCTGGCGAAGCTGGAAAAGGAGCTTGGCGGGTTGCGCGGGCGGCTTTCCAATCCGAAATTCGTCGAGAGCGCCCCCGAAGAGGTGGTGGCTGAAACCCGCGAGAACCTCGCCGCGCGCGAAGACGAAGAGACCCGGCTGCGCGCCGCCCTCACCCGTTTGGCGGAGCTTGGCTGAGGGGGGGCTGCGGCGGGAGTATTTGAGGCAAGATGAAGGGCTGATGTGGCTTCATCTTGCTAAAAATATCCAAATTCCGCCGCTCAGAACGGCACGTCATCCGTGCCGGTGATGAACCGCGCCACCACCTTCTTGACGCCCGCCTTCTCGAATTCGATCTCAAGCTTGTCACCCTCGATGCCGGTGATCGCGCCATAGCCGAATTTCTGGTGAAACACCCGGTCGCCAACGCTGTGGGCGCTCACCGCCTGCGCGTCGATCACCGGGCTGCGCGCCTCTGCCGGCTGGCTCATGGGGCGCTCACCGCCGCGCGATTGCAGCCGCCGCCATCCCGGCGAGTTGTAGACGTTTGCCTGCGCCGCGCGGGTCTCGATCCCCGGTGAGGCCGCGCCGTAATTGCCGCCATAAAGGCCCGGCGGGGTGAGCACCTCGACATGCGCCTCGGGCAATTCGTCGATGAAGCGCGAGGGCATCTGTGATTGCCACTGGCCATAGACGCGGCGGTTGCCGGCGAAGGAAATGGTGCAGACCTCCTCGGCGCGGGTGATGCCGACATAGGCGAGGCGGCGTTCCTCTTCCAATCCCCGCGTGCCCGACTCGTCCATCGAGCGTTGCGACGGGAACAGCCCGTCCTCCCATCCCGGCAGGAAAATGACAGGGAATTCCAGCCCCTTGGCGGCGTGCAGGGTCATCAGCGTGACCTTCTCGCCCGCCTCCTCGGTCTCGTTATCCATGATGAGCGAGACGTGTTCGAGAAAGCCTTGCAGGTTCTCGAACCCTTCCAGCGCCTTGACCAGTTCCTTGAGGTTTTCCAGCCGTCCGGGCGCCTCGGGCGTCTTGTCGTTCTGCCACATCCCGGTGTAGCCCGATTCGTCGAGGATCATCTCGGCCAGTTCGATATGGCTGATGCTCTCATCGCCCACCATCCGCCCCCATCGGGCGAGGCTGTCGAGGAGTTTGCCAAGCTCTGCCGCGCCCTTGCCCGAAAGCCCCTTCTGGTCAAGCAGCCGCCGCGCGCCCTCGATGAGCGGCACCCCGGCCTGCCGCGCGGTGACCTGGATTTTCTGCTGCGCCTTGTCGCCGAGGCCGCGCTTGGGCGTGTTGACGATGCGTTCGAACGCCAGATCGTCCGACGGCGAGACCACCAGCCGGAAATAGGCCATCGCATCGCGAATCTCCATCCGCTCGTAAAAGCGCGGCCCGCCGATCACGCGGTAGGGCAGGCCGATGGTCAGGAACCGGTCCTCGAAGGCGCGCATCTGGTGGCTGGCGCGCACGAGGATGGCCATGTCATCGAGGCCGAAGGCCCGCATCCCGCGCGTGCCGCGCTGCATCGCGTCCACCTCTTCGCCGATCCAGCGCGCCTCTTCCTCGCCATCCCAATGGCCGATGAGGCGCACCTTCTCGCCCTCCTCCACCTCGGTCCACAGCGCCTTGCCCAGCCGGTCGCGGTTGCCCGCGATCACGCCTCCGGCGGCGGCGAGGATATGCGGCGTGGAGCGGTAATTCTGTTCCAGCCGGATCACGGCAGCGCCGGGAAAATCCGTCTCGAACCGCAGGATGTTGCCCACCTCGGCGCCGCGCCAGCCATAGATCGACTGGTCGTCATCGCCCACGCAGCAGATGTTGCGATGCCCGGCCGCCAGAAGCCGCAGCCAGAGATATTGCGCGACGTTGGTGTCCTGGTATTCGTCCACGAGGATGTATCTGAACCAGCGCTGATACTGCGCGAGCACGTCCGGGTGGCTTTGGAAGATCGTCACCACGTGCAACAGCAGATCGCCGAAATCGACCGCGTTCAGCTCTTTCAGCCGCGCCTGGTAGAGCCGGTAGAGCGCGGGGCCCTTGCCGTCATAGGCCGAGGCCTCCGAGGCAGGCAGGTTGTCGGGCGTCCAGGCGCGGTTCTTCCACTGGTCGATGATCCCGGCAAGCTGACGCGCGGGCCAGCGCTTGTCGTCGATATTGGCGGCCTGCACGAGTTGTTTCAGCAGGCGCAACTGGTCATCGGTGTCGAGGATGGTGAAATTCGATTTCAGACCCGCGAGTTCGGCGTGCCGCCGCAGCAGCTTGGCGCAGATCGAATGGAACGTGCCCAGCCAAGGCATCCCCTCCACCGTCTGACCCATCATCTGGCCGACGCGGGTCTTCATCTCGCGCGCGGCCTTGTTGGTGAAGGTCACGGCGAGGATTTCATTGGGCCGCGCGCGGCCGGTGTTGAGCAAATGCACGATCCGGGTGGTCAGCGCCTTGGTCTTGCCCGTCCCCGCCCCCGCGAGCATCAGCACCGGGCCGTCGAGTGTTTCCGCCGCGCGGCGCTGTTCGGGGTTCAACCCGTCGAGATAGGGCGTGGGCCGCGCGGCCATCGCGCGGGTGGCGAGGCTTGCGCCCTCGAAGGCGTCGGATTCGTCATATGTGCTCATGATCGACAAACTAGCGCGACGCGCGCGCGAGATAAAGCCAATGTTCGGGGATTGTTCCAAGTGGACGCCGCCACTGGACAAGCCGCTGAAAACCCGCGCAAATGCGGGGCATGACCCTGCACGCCCGATACCCCGCCCTCGCCGATCTGCGCGCCCGCGCGCAGGCACGCATCCCGCGTTTCGTCTGGGAATATCTCGACAGCGGCACCGGGGCCGAAGCCACCAAGGCGCGCAACCGCGCGATGCTCGACCGGGTGATGCTCAGCCCCTCGATCCTGCATGGCGAGATCGCGCCCGACCTCACCACCACGCTTTTCGGGCGCGAACACGCACTGCCGGTGGGGATCGCGCCGGTGGGGATGTCGGGGATGATCTGGCCCGATGCCGAGCGGCATCTTGCCCGCGCTGCGCGCCATGCGGGCCTGCCCTACACGATCTCGACCGTGGCGACACAACGCCCCGAGGATGTGGGGCCGTATCTGGACGGCCACGGCTGGTTCCAGATGTATCCGCCGCGCGACGAGGGCATCCGCGCCGACATGCTCAAACGCGCGCGCGACGCGGGGTTTTCGGTGCTGGTGCTGACCGTCGATGTCCCGGTGGCGAGCCGTCGCGAGCGGCAGGTGCGCTCGGGCCTCACCACGCCGCCGCGCCTGACGCCGCGCCTGATGGCGCAGGTGGCGCGCTGCCCCGCATGGGCGCTGGGCATGGCGCGCACGGGGATGCCGCGAATGCGGCTGATCGACGAATATGCGGGCGCGGTGAAGGGCCTGCCCTCGACCGCCCATGCGGGCTATTTGCTGCGCACCTCGCCGGATTGGGGCTATCTGCGCTGGCTGCGCGAGGCGTGGGACGGGCCGTTGGTGGTCAAGGGCGTGCTGCGCGGCGACGATGCCGAACGGATCGAGGCCGAGGGCGCGGACGCGGTGTGGATATCCAACCACGCGGGTCGGCAGTTCGATGCCGCCCCCGCCACCATCGAGGCGCTGCCCGCCATCCGCGCCGCAACGACACTGCCGGTGATCCTCGACGGCGGCATCGAGGGCGGGCTCGATATCCTGCGCGCCGTGGCCCTCGGGGCGGATTTCGTGATGATGGGGCGGGCCTGGCATTACGCGCTGGGCGCGCTTGGGCCGGAGGGGCCCGCGCATCTCGCCGATATCCTCACCGAGGACCTCAAGGCCAACATGGGCCAGCTTGGCACGCAAAGGCTTCTCGACGTGCGCGACCGGCTGCTTCCGTCCGGGTAGGGCTCCCCACCCGCCCGGTGAAGAAATTCCCCCGCCCGGTGGATCGCGGCAATGCCGGATTGCGCAAAGCCTTCACAAATCCTACAAGGCCTTGGTGCCGCGCCGCAGCGCGGCACAGGATCAAAGACCATCGGGGGGGGAGAGCGCCAGTGGCCGAATTCCGCAAAATTCTCATCGCCAACCGCGGCGAGATCGCCATTCGCGTGATGCGCGCGGCCAACGAGATGGGCAAGCGCACCGTCGCCGTCTTTGCCGAGGAAGACAAGCTGTCGCTGCACCGGTTCAAGGCAGACGAGGCGTATCGCATCGGCGAGGGGTTGGGGCCGGTCGCTGCCTACCTTTGCATCGAGGAAATCATCCGCGTGGCCCGCGCCTGCGGGGCCGACGCGATCCATCCCGGCTATGGCCTGCTGTCGGAAAACCCCGATTTCGTCGATGCCTGCACCGAGGCCGGGATCACCTTCATCGGCCCCAGGGCCGAGACGATGCGCGCACTCGGCGACAAGGCGAGCGCCCGGCGCGTGGCCATCGAGGCGGGCGTGCCGGTCATCCCCGCGACCGAAGTTCTGCGCGAGGATATGGACGTGATCCGCACCGAGGCCGAGGCGGTCGGCTATCCCTTGATGCTCAAGGCAAGCTGGGGCGGCGGCGGGCGCGGGATGCGCCCCATCCTCAAGCCCGAAGAGCTCGAGGAAAAGGTGCTCGAAGGCCGCCGCGAGGCCGAGGCCGCGTTCGGCAATGGCGAGGGCTACCTGGAAAAGATGATCCTGCGCGCGCGCCATGTCGAGGTGCAGATCCTCGGCGACAGCCACGGCAACATGTATCACCTCTATGAGCGCGACTGCTCGGTGCAGCGCCGCAACCAGAAGGTCGTGGAACGCGCCCCCGCCCCCTATCTCAGCGAGGCGCAGCGCGAGGAGATTTGCGCGCTCGGCTACAAGATCTGCAAGCATGTGAATTACGAATGCGCGGGCACCGTCGAATTCCTGATGGATATGGACACGCAGCAATTCTTCTTCATCGAGGTGAACCCGCGCGTGCAGGTGGAGCACACCGTGACCGAAGAGGTCACCGGCATCGACATCGTACAGGCCCAGATCAGGATCGCCGAGGGCAAGACGCTGCATGAGGCCACCCGCAAGGCCAGCCAATCCGAGATCACGCTCAACGGTCACGCGATCCAGACGCGGATCACCACCGAGGACCCGCAAAACAATTTCATCCCCGATTACGGCCGCATCACCGCCTTTCGCGAGGCCACCGGCATGGGCATCCGTCTCGACGGCGGCACCGCCTATTCCGGCGGCGTCATCACCCGCTATTACGACAGCCTGCTGGTCAAGATCACCGCCCATGCCCAGACCCCCGAGGCGGCGATCGCCCGGATGGACCGGGCGCTGCGCGAGTTCCGCATCCGCGGCGTGAGCACCAACATCGCCTTTGTCGAGAACCTGCTCAAGCACCCGACATTCCTCAACAACGAATACACCACCAAGTTCATCGACACGACGCCCGAGCTTTTCAAGTTCTCCAAGCGGCGCGACCGGGGCACCAAGGTGCTGACCTATATCGCCGATATCACGGTGAACGGGCACCCCGAGACGACGGGCCGTGCCAAACCGGCGGATCTGAAGCTGCCGCGCCCGCCCGCGCCCGTGGCCGATCCCGCACCGGGCACCCGCAACCTGCTGGAGGACAAGGGCGCCGAAGGCCGTCGCCGACTGGATGCTGGCGCAGGAACGGCTGCTGCTGACCGACACCACCATGCGCGACGGGCATCAGTCCTTGCTCGCCACGCGGATGCGCTCCATCGACATGATCCGCGCAGCCCCCGCCTATGCCGCCAACCTGCCCGGTCTCTTCAGCGTGGAATGCTGGGGCGGGGCGACTTTTGATGTGGCCTACCGCTTCTTGCAGGAATGCCCGTGGCAGCGCCTGCGCGACCTGCGCAGCAAGATGCCGAACGTGCTCACGCAGATGCTGCTGCGCGCCTCCAACGGGGTGGGCTACACCAACTACCCCGACAACGTGGTGCAGGAATTCGTGCGCCAGGCCGCCGAGACCGGGGTGGACGTGTTCCGCGTGTTCGACAGCCTCAACTGGGTCGAAAACATGCGCGTCGCGATGGATGCGGTGATCGCGTCGGGCAAGATCTGCGAAGGCACGATCTGCTATACCGGCGATCTCCTCGACCCGGACCGCGCCAAGTACGACCTGAAATACTACGTCGGCATGGCCAAGGAGCTGCAGGACGCGGGCGCGCATGTGCTGGGGCTCAAGGACATGGCCGGCCTGCTGAAGCCCGCCGCGGCCAGCGTGCTGATCAAGGCGCTCAAGGACGAGCTGGACATCCCCGTCCATTTCCACACGCATGACACGAGCGGCATTGCCGGGGCCACCATCCTCGCCGCCGCCGAGGCGGGCGTCGATGCCGTGGATGCCGCGATGGACGCCTTCTCGGGCGGCACCTCGCAGCCCTGCCTCGGCTCCATCGTCGCCGCGCTGCGCAACACGCCGCGCGACACGGGGCTCCCCATCGAGCGCATCCGCGAGTTGTCCAACTATTGGGAGCATGTGCGCGCCCAATACGTCGCGTTCGAGAGCGGCCTTCAGGCCCCCGCCTCCGAAGTTTACCTGCACGAAATGCCCGGCGGGCAGTTCACCAACCTCAAGGCACAGGCGCGCAGCCTCGGGCTCGAGGAAAAATGGCCCGAGGTGGCCCGCACCTACGCGGACGTGAACCAGATGTTCGGCGATATCGTCAAGGTCACGCCAAGCTCCAAGGTGGTGGGCGACATGGCGCTGATGATGGTGAGCCAGGGCCTGACACGCGCCGATGTCGAAGACCCCGACACGGATGTCGCCTTCCCCGATTCGGTCATCGACATGATGCGCGGCAATCTCGGCCAGCCGCCGGGCGGCTTTCCCGAGGCGATCGTGAAAAAGGTGCTCAAGGACGAGCGCCCCAACACCGAGCGCCCCGGCAAGCACCTCGAACCCGTCGACATCGCCGCGACGCGCGAGGACGTCATCGCGCAACTCGAGGGCAAGCAGATCGACAACGAGGACCTCAACGGATACCTCATGTATCCCAAGGTGTTTCTCGATTACATGGGCCGTCACCGCATGTATGGCCCGGTGCGCACCCTGCCCACGCGCTGTTTCTTCTACGGGATGGAGCCGGGCGAGGAGATCAGCGTCGAGATCGACCCCGGCAAGATCCTCGAAATCCGCCTTCAGGCGGTGGGCGAGACCAACGAGGAGGGCGACGTCAAGGTGTTCTTCGAACTCAATGGCCAGCCCCGCGTGATCCGCGTGCCCAACCGGCTGGTGAAATCCGCCACCGCCGCGCGGCCCAAGGCCGAACACGGCAACCCGAACCACATCGGCGCGCCCATGCCCGGCGTGGTGGCCAGCGTCGCCGTGCAGGCGGGCGCGAGCGTCAAGGAGGGCGACATGCTGCTGACCATCGAGGCGATGAAGATGGAAACCGGCATCCACGCCGAGCGCGACGCGGTCGTCAAGGCCGTCCACGTCCAGCCCGGCGGCCAGATCGACGCCAAGGATTTGCTGGTGGAGTTCGAGTGATGCGCCGTCACCCTCGGGCGGCCGTTACCCTCGGGCTTGCAACTCTCCCATAAGGGCTTTTGCGTCCCCGCAAATTCGGCCATGCTGCGCCGCACGTGTCCCCCGCCACAGGCCTGCCCCATGCAGAAAATCCTCGTCTTCACCGATATCCACCTCGTCCCCGAGGGCGAGACGATCATCGGCCTCGATCCGCTTGCCCGCTTCACCCAAGGGCTGACCCATGCGCTTGATCGGCACCCCGATGCCGCGCGCGTGGTGCTGTGCGGCGATCTCACCCACAACGCCGCCCCGCCGGAATATGCCCGCCTGCGCGCCGCCCTCGATACCTGCCACCTGCCCGTCTCGCTCATGCTCGGCAACCATGACCGCCGCGCGCCCTTCCTCGCCGCCTTCCCCGAGGCGGCACGGATGGAGTCGGGCCATATCCAGCATGTAACGGACCTGCCCGGCTATCGCCTGATCTGCCTCGACACGCTGAATGAAGAGACCGAAGACACCCATTCCGGCTGGCTCTGTGACGCACGGCTCGACTGGCTCGACGCGGCGCTCGCCGGGGCGGGCGACCGGCGCGTGATCGTCTTCGCCCACCATCCGCCCGTCGAGACCGGCTTCAAGGGGATGGACTGGATCGGACTGAAAAACCGGGGGGAACTGACCACGCGTCTCACCGCCGCAGGCAACGTGGTGCAGATCGTCTCGGGCCACATCCACCGAACCATTCAGGGCGCAGCGGGCGGCATTCCCGTCGCGATCTTCAAGAGTCCCTGCCACCAGATGCCGATGGCGCTGGGCTACCAGGATCCCAGCCTTTCCATCGACGAGCCGGGGGCCTATGGCCTGCTGTTGCTGACCGACGACGGCGTGATCGTGCATTCCGAGGATTTCACCCTGCCCCCGCGCGAGGCCGCGATCTACACCTGACCACGCCGCAGGCTCCGCAGCATGAAAAGCCGCCCATCATGCAGTTTCGGACAGGGGGCCGCGCGCAGGGCCCTGCCGCCCCCGATTCTTGTCGCACCTGCCGTCGAAGGGACTCGAACGGCCCGGTGAGCCGGCCAATTCCGCCTCGCGTCTGTGCCGCTGACCGGCCACCGCAAAATCCCGCCCGATGTCGAATACCGCCGGATCGCGGCGGAGTGAGGGATCGCGAACACTGGCAGGATTTGCCAGTGTCAGGCGCGACCACTTTGCGAACAGGATCGGACGCCTTATGTCAGGATAAGACAAAGGAGGTCCGCATTGAGCACAGAGCGATCCAAACTACCCCCTATCAACCCGTCCCATATTGCGACCATCGAGGAATTCGGCGGCAGCATCGTTCCACTCGAGCCCATCGGCGCGCAGGTGAGCGGCATTGACCTGTCATCCGGGACGGCCCCGCCCCGGCACGTTCTCGACGCGCTCGAAGACGTGATGGCGCATCGCGGATTCCTCGTCTTCAGGAACGACGCGGAAATCGACCACGAGGCGTTTCTGCGCGCAAGCTGCTGGTGGGGCGGGCGCGAGTTGCACAGCACGCACGGCGTCCACCCCGCGACACCCGGTGGCAACCCCCACATCTTTCGGCTCTCCAACGACCGCCGCCACGGCATTCCCGATGTCGGCCCGCAATGGCACAACGACGGCAGCTTCATTCCCGCCACCTTCTCGCATTCCGGCTATCACATCATCCGGCCCGCCGAGCGCGGCGGCGGCACGCATTTCGCCCATCAGGGCATCGCATTCGAGGAACTCCCCGAGGAGACACAGGAGCGGTGGAGCCGCCTTGCGTCGGTCAACTCGGCCTCGGGCGTCGTTCACCCGATGGTGCATACGCATCCGGTCTCCGGCCAGAAATGCATCTGGCTGCACCTCGGTATGACCGGCGCGATCATCGAGAAACTGCCCGGGGATGAGGGGTTTCGCCTGCTCGACGCGGACGAGATGACCCGCGTCTGTCACAGCTACAACGACATCCTCAACGCCGGGCTGGAGAACGGCTATGCGATGGCCTACGAATACCGCGAGAATGACTGCGTCTTCATCGACAACCTCGCCGTCGCGCACCGCGCGGCCCCCGAGGCGCATATGCCGGTGGAGCAGCAGGGCCTGCGCATCATGCACCGCAGCACCGTTCGCGGCACCCACCCCCTCGCCCCCGGCTACGACCTGCCGCAACACGTCAACATCGACGGAGCCAACCCGTTCGGGGCAGGCGTCTGGCAAGGCGGGGGTGTCGGCTTTCGCTGGGACGAGGGAATCCCGATGCGGAATTAGGGGAATCCGCCCGCGCGGTGGCGAATGTGCCTCGAAATTTCTCCACCGCGCGCGCAATTTTCCTCTTGCAGGCCCCGCCGAGGCTTTGTATCTGCGGCCTACCCAAGGACGCGGGCGTAGCTCAGGGGTAGAGCATTACCTTGCCAAGGTAAGGGTCGAGAGTTCGAATCTCTTCGCCCGCTCCAATTTTATAAACGGCTTCAATGCCTCACGGCATCATGTGGCAGTTATGCTTGAGCATTCTGTTCCACTGGAACGATGATACTGCTGAATGCGTGTCATCTTGCGCAACATTCGCAATTCCCCCCAGCACTATGAATCCTCATTTTTTAGGCAGTTAGGGACATACGGTAAGTTAACCTACGTGATTCGTTGAGAGAGCAACTCTACCCATGCACTCTTTCTGTGTCACGGAGACTGACCTTGCCAATTAAGCCTCACAACGCTGAAATAAAACAACTTTTTCAGCCTGAAGCGGAAAGATGGATCGCAGGAGAATCCCGCACGACAGCCCCTTTCTCCGGCGGAAAGGCGCGGAAGGACCTGAAGCTGCGCACCTCGCTGGAGCGCCTGGCGAATTACCTGCTGCCCAGCAAAAGCGCGCCTTAGATCACGGCAAAGGCGGCGATCCAGCCAAGGCCCGACACCACGTGCAGCGGCCCGTTGCCGATGACGAAGACACCCAGCATCCCCGGCACGATCAGGTTGCGCCAGTTGCGGCCTGCCACGATCTCGCGCAGGATCACCAGCGCGAACACCCCCGGAAAGGCCAGATCAGGACTGAGCAGAAAGCCCTTGAACCCGAAGCCGCCACGGGCGGTTAAGATGGCTGCATGACCAGCGCAACGCGCTGTCTCATACCAACGGCCTTGGCTGGTGACTCCCGGGGGATTCCCCTGAGGCCTTCGCTGTGATTCACTACCATCGAAAGATGGAGGCTTCGATGGCAGTGGCGATCACACGGACGGACCTTTCGGCGCGCGAGCTTCGGAGGGCAGCGGCGAAGGCGAAGGATGCGAAGGCGGCGCGGCGCATGTTGGCGCTCGCGCTGGTGATGGAAGGGGTGGACCGCAAGACCGCCGCCGAGACCTGCGGCATGGACCGGCAGACGCTGCGTGATTGGGTTCATCGCTACAACGCCGAAGGGCTGGAGGGGCTGTCGAACCGCCGCTCGGCCGGGCCGTCGCCGCTGTTGAGCGTTGAGCAGAAAGCTGAACTGGCGCAGATGGTGCGCGAGGGTCCTGACCCGGCGGTGGACGGGGTGGTGCGCTGGCGCCGCGTTGACCTGCAGCGCAAGATCGAGGCGCGCTTCGGTGTCGAGATGCATGAGCGGACCGTGGGCAAGCAACTGGCAGGGCTGGGCTTTCGCCGCCTCTCGGTCCGTCCGCAGCACCCGAAATCCGACCCCGAGGCACAAGAGGCTTTCAAAAAAACTTCGCCGCCACGGTAGCCGAGGCCCTGCCGGAACACGCCCGGGGCAAGCCCCTGGAGGTCTGGTTCCAAGATGAAGCGCGGGTCGGCCAGCAGGGCACCCTCACCCGCATCTGGGCCGAGCGCGGAACTCGCCCCCGCGCGCCGCGCGATACCCGCTACAAATGGGCCTACATCTTCGGTGCCGTCTGCCCCGAGCGCGGGGCGACCGCCGCGCTGGTCATGCCCCATGCCGACACCGAGGCCATGAACGCCCATCTCGTCGAAATCTCAAAGACCGTCGCCGAGGGGGCGCACGCCATTCTCGTGCTCGACGGTGCCGGCTGGCATGGCTCCAAGGCCCTGTGCATTCCGGAAAACATCACCCTCCTGCTGCTTCCGCCCTATGCTCCGGAACTCAACCCAATCGAGAATGTCTGGGCCTATCTGCGCGCCAACCGCCTCGCCATCTCCGTCTTTGAGACCTGCGACGAGATCGTCACGCAATGCTGCGACGCTTGGAACTTCTTCGCGGGCGACATCGAGGCCGTCAAATCCATCACGGGCCGCGAATACACTAAAGCGGTCAAAGGCTAAGGCCGTTGGTATTAGCCCCGATACAGTCCCGAACGCGCCCTGCGTCTGTTTCTGCCCTTCGGTCAGCGCGATCAGGTCGGCGATGTTCGCCTCCCGCCCTGCCCGGATATAGTCCACCGCCGCGCGAAAGGCGCGCATTACGCCCTTTGGATAGCTCTTGGATGCCGGCGGTCATGGCGCTGTCGTCCTTTCTGCGGACACCCCTTCCTCGGTCACGATGAGGTCGAGCGGGATGTCATGCGGTTGCGGATAGATCGTCGGCAGGCGCGCGGCACCGAGCGCGATGCCGATGGCCAGAGGGCGCGGGGCGAGCACGGCCAGCGTGCGGTCGAAATACCCCCCGCCCCAGCCCAGCCGGTAGCACCCGTCGGACCAGCCGAGGCAGGGGGCCAGCGTGATATCGGGGGTCAGGGCGTCCGCCTCGGGCGGCGGAACGGGGATGTTCCAGTCACCACGGATCATTTTCGTGTCGGGCGTCCAGCGGCGAAACACCAGCGGTGCCGCGCGGGTCTCCACCACCGGCAGCGCGATGGCGACACCAGCATCATACAACGCTTTCAGGACCGGGCGCAGGTCCGGCTCGCCCTTGATCGGCCAATACCCCGCCAGCACCGTGCCCGGCCCGGCACCCCGCGCCTCCAGCACGCGGGACAAGTGCCGCCCGATCCGGTCCGAGATCCGCGCCCGCCCGGCCTGGCCCAGCGCCTCCCTGAGACCGGCCAGCCGCATCCGCTCCGCCCGCCGCCAGCGCGCCACATCCCGCGCCTGCTCGGGGTCTGTCGCCAATGGATCGAAATACGCGGGATCGACCTCGGACGCCATGCAGGGCGGCGAGGCGTATGACCGGTGCGGGCTCATGGCCGTGGCCCGATACGGGCAACCCATGCGCCGGGCCGCATCGCCGCGCGGCCACACCCGCCCGCCTTGCCCGCATCAATCGTCATGCCCGGCCCTTTCCCTCGCGCGTTGCCCCGCTTGCGCGAAAAAGCATTCCACGGCCTGAGTATTCCGCTATAATGCGAATTGTAAATACCAAATCAGGCTCGCGACCATGCGCCTCACCTCCTTCACCGATTACGGTCTGCGCGTGCTGATGCGCATGGCAGGCGCGCCGGACCGCGCCTTTACCGCCGCCGATCTGGCCACCGAATTCGCCGTGTCGCGCAACCATCTGGCCAAGGTGATCTCGGCACTCGCGGCCGCGAACCTTCTGCAAACCCGGCGCGGCGGCGGCGGCGGTGCGATGCTGGCGCGACGGCCCGAGGATATCCGCCTCGGCGACGTGGTGGCGGTGCTCGAGGCCGATCAGGCGCTGGTGGAGTGCTTTGCCCCGGGCGGCAACGCCTGCACCCTCACGCCGCACTGCCTGCTGAAGGCGCGCCTTGCCAAGGCGCAGGCCGCCTTTGTGAACGACCTCAACCGCAGCACGCTGGCCGATTGCGCCTACCGCCCCGATACCGCCTGACAGGCGGCGCGCGGGCCGCACGGGTCTCCCTGACCGGTGCACGCGAGCGTCACATTGGCAGACCGCGCGACTGCAACGACCATCGCCCGCTCCGGGTAAGAAAAAGTGATAATAACGGGACCGTTTGCATGGGTCGGATTTGTGTCGCTAACCGAGTCCGATATCCTTCACGTCACACCCCCTGTCCCCGACAGGCGCTGCCGAACGTCAAGATGAGCCGCGAGTGCGATCATGAACAAGGCTTGCCCGGCAAGTTCGAGAGTCTCCTCTACCCATGAGATAAGTTTGTAGACCGGGTCCCATGTGCTTCCATCTCCAAGATAGACCGCTCCAACAAGCTCAAAGCCGAACGCACCAAGAACATACACAAATCCCGCAAAGAGGAACCGGCGGCGCGTCGTCGGGTGCAGGTTACGCAAGAAGCCCGCGAAGAGCCACAACAACAACGGAACAATGACCGACGCAGGCACAAGCCAACCGAAACTCGGCAAGCCCGGCATACCAATCGCGATGTGAACAAGACGGCCAACGGCTTCATGCAACGAAACGAGTTCATCGAGCGACATCACGAAGAAAATAATGGACAGCCCCCACCAGGCACGAACATGGCTCTCACCGCGGTCGCGCGCCGTCACGGCGCAGAGCGAGAGCAGCACGGCATTTCCGGCCAGAAGGAGAACGGCAACCCAGGTCGCGAGATTCTTCTCGGCGTCGAGATTGATCTGGGTCACGAGGAACACAAGCACCTTGGACGGAGAGTGGAGGTTGAATTGAAGCCAGATCGAGATCAACCCGGCGAGCGACATTCCGGACACCACGAGACCAAGAACAACAGGCAAGCGGGAGCCTCCCGCAGCTGGTCCGGTATTTGCATCGTCATGTTTGTTTAAAGATGAATTCATGTGCCTTCTAACCATGCCCGAGTTTTTGATATGCACAACACATGGAACCGACATATTAACCGCGTCAGGCGAGCGAGGCGATACGCGCAAAAACCACATGGTGGTGTGTTGCATTTTCGCGACAGCCGCGCGTCCGCACAACGCGCTGCCACACCGCTCCGCTCGCGCCGCGAGATGGAATTTCCTTTTCTCAGGGTGCCGCACGATCTATACGGCCCTTGTTCCCGAACCGGAGACGATATGCGCAACGCCAGGATCACCCGAAAGACCGCCGAGACCGATATCACGGTCGAGATCGCCCTCGACGGCACCGGCAGCTATGACAACCGCACCGGCGTGGGGTTCTTCGATCACATGCTCGATCAGCTTGCCCGGCATTCGCTGATCGACATGGTGGTGACGTGCGAGGGCGATCTGCATATCGACGATCATCACACGGTCGAGGATGTGGGCATCGCCCTCGGTCAGGCGCTCAGCCACGCCATCGGCGACAAGCGCGGCATCCGACGCTACGGCGCGTGCCTCTTGCCGATGGATGACGCGCTGGTGCGCGCCGCCCTCGATCTCTCGGGGCGGCCTTACCTCGTGTGGAACGTCGCCCTGCCCACCGACAAGATCGGCACCTTCGATTGCGAGCTGGTGCGCGAGTTCTTCCAGGCGTTCAGCACGCATGGCGGCATCACCCTCCATGTCGAGGCGCTCGCAGGCCTCAACAGCCACCACATCGCCGAGGCCGCCTTCAAGGCCGTGGCACGCGCCCTGCGCGAGGCGATGGAGGGCGACCCGCGCAAATCCGACGCGATTCCGTCCACCAAGGGGTCACTCTGAGCGCGGCCCGAAAAATGGAAACCGGTTTTTCGGAACAAGCTGCGCGACAAAGGATAAGCCCATGAGCACCGTCATCGTCGATTACGAGAGCGGCAACCTGCACTCGGCGGAAAAGGCGTTTCAGCGCATGGCGCGCGAGACCGGCGCGGGCGACGTGATCGTCACCTCCGATCCCGAAACCATCCGTCATGCCGACCGCATCGTTCTGCCCGGCGACGGGGCGTTTCCCGCCTGCCGCCGCGAACTCTACGATCATCGCGGCGTCTACGAGGCCATCGAGGAGGCGGTGCGCGCACATGCGCGCCCCTTCCTCGGCATCTGCATCGGAATGCAGATGCTCGCCACGCGCGGGATGGAATACGAGGAAACCCCCGGTTTCGACTGGATCGGCGGCACGGTCGAGGCGATCCGCCCCACTGATCCGGCGCTCAAGGTGCCGCATATGGGCTGGAACGATCTGGTGATCGACCGGCCGCACGCTATCTTCGACGGCATCGCCACCGGCGATCACGCCTATTTCGTGCATTCCTACCATTTCCGCGTGACAGACCCCGCGCACCTGCTCGCCCATGCCGACTACGGCGCGCCGGTCACGGCGGTGGTGGGGCGCGACACGATCGTCGGCACGCAGTTTCACCCCGAGAAAAGCCAGGCCACCGGCCTGCGTCTCATCGCCAATTTCCTGCGCTGGACGCCCTGAGTGTGGGCAGCGTCACTCCACCCGTGACCAAACCTGACTCTGGCAAAACGGGCCGACGCAGCCGCTGACCGTGAGTTGCCTGCCTTCAAGCGCCATGCGCGCCGCGTATTCCCTGTCATGCGCCGGCACCCATGCGCGACCGCGATACTCCCCGTCGCCGACCGGGGTCATGTTCCAGAATACGCGCTTTCCGATATTGGCGGTCGTGATCGGTTTTCCCTCGGCGTCATAGCTGCGCACGATCCAGCCGCACACCGCCTCTCCACAGGGCCGGGCCTCGACATGCGCCACCTGGCCCTTCTTGTCCGGACCGGTTTGCCACGTGCCAAGCACCGACGCGGCACTGACGACTGTGCCAAGCCCCGTGATGAAGACGGTCATTAACATGAAAAAACGCATATCGCACCTCTTACCTGCGGGCCGCAACATACGGACCCACACCTCATATAGGCACAATTTGCGGATCCGCCATGATGCAGGCGACCGGCCACCGCAGTTTCGCCCTCGCCCATTACCTGCGCTCGCACGACATCCTGAGCAGTCCGCCGGATCGCGGAAATAGGTCGGGCGCGGGGGCGGCAGGCAGGCTCTGATCGGTCATGACCGCAGCATACCGCAGCAGGCGGGCCGACAAGACAACGCCGCCCGGGGCCGGATGACGGCGTTTACTGCACCTTCTTCCAGGTGCCCCCGTCGCGGCAGATGAACATCACGCAGCCGCTGACCCTGAGCCGGTCGCCCTGCAATTCCAACTTGGAATTGTAGGTCTTGTCGCGGTCGGGGCTGTAGACCTTGCCCTCGTATTCCCCGTCCCCCACCGGCACCGTCTCGGAAATGATGTGGCGACCGGTATGATCGCTTTCGATCTCGTTGCCGGTCTCGTCGTAGGATTTGACCAGCGTGCCACACAGCGCGTTGCCGCAGGGGGCGACCTCGATCAGGCCGGAATGCCCGTTATCGTCCTTCGCCGTGAGCCATGTGCCCAGAAGCGGCTCGGCCATCGCCATCCCTGCCCCGAGGCCCAGAACCACCGTCATCATCACCAGTTTGCGCATTGTTTCTCCTCCCTGAGATATCACCGCGAACGTGGGCCAAACGCACCGGCCAGATCAAGCCTGACGTTGGGTCGCAATGGGGCGCGTTGCAAATCCCGCGCTGCCCCGGCATAACCGCGCGCGTCAGCCCCCGTGAAAGGCCCCGCCGATGATCCTCTACCCCGCCATCGACCTCAAGGACGGCAAGGCCGTGCGCCTGCTGCGCGGCGACATGGAGCGCGCCACCGTGTTCAACGACGACCCGGCGGCGCAGGCGGTGGAATTCGTGGCGGCGGGGTGCGAATGGCTGCACCTTGTCGATCTCAACGGGGCCTTTGCGGGTGCGCCGGTCAACGCATCGCCGGTCGAGGATATCCTCGCCGCGGCCCGCGTCCCCGCGCAGCTTGGCGGCGGCATCCGCGACATGGCCACCATCGAGGCGTGGCTCAAGAAGGGGCTCGCGCGGGTGATCCTCGGCACCGTGGCGGTCGAGAACCCCGCCCTCGTGCGCGAGGCCGCGCGCGCCTTTCCCGGCCAGGTGGCGGTGGGCATCGACGCGCGGGGTGGCCTTGTCGCCACCAAGGGCTGGGCCGAGGAAACGGATGTCGACGCCACCGACCTCGCACGGTCCTTCGAGGACGCAGGCGTCGCCGCGATCATCTACACCGACATCAACCGCGACGGCGCGATGCAGGGGCCGAATGTCGCGGCCACGGCGGCGCTCGCGCGGGCGGTCTCGATCCCCGTCATCGCCTCGGGCGGCGTGTCCTCGCTCGACGACCTGATCGCGCTGCGCGACTGCGGCGCAGTCCTCAACGGGGCCATCTCGGGCCGCGCGCTCTATGACGGGGCGATTGATCTCAAGGCGGCGCTCGCCGCGCTCAAAGGCTGAGCGCGACGCTTTTTAATTTATTCCACGGCGGCCTTGGCCGTCAGCTTGCCCAGCGCGCCGGTCATCATCTTGATGTACTCCGCGTCATCCGAAATCGCGAGATCGTCGAACATGTCCCTGGGGTTCTGGTAGACGAGCCATGTCTGCCCCGCCCCGTCGCGGTAGACCAGCACCTTCATCGGCAGGAACAGCCCCGCCAGCGGATCATCCATCATCGCCTGCGTGCCGATCTTCGGGTTGCCGAAAATCAGCACCTCGGTCGGCGCGATCTCCATATCCACCGAGGCCGCGCCGGCCGCGTGATCGACGCGGGCCATCACATTGGCCCCGGCCCCCTCGACCGCCGCGACCAGCCGGTCCATCGTCGTCTGCACGTCCGAGAACGACTTCACCCTGACGATATCGTCGCTGCTCGCAAACGCGGGCAGCCCCGCCACCGTGATTGCCAATGCGGCAAGAATACGCTTCATGTCCAGTTCCCTCCGGTCCATTACAAATCCACCTGCATCCTCTGGCATCCTGACAGGTTTGCCCATAGAAACCGTGACATTGTCACCGAACCCGGCGAAACCATGCTCAAGACCCGGATCATCCCCTGCCTCGACGTCGCCGATGGCCGCGTCGTCAAGGGCGTCAACTTCGTCGATCTGCGCGACGCGGGCGATCCGGTCGATGCCGCGCGCGCCTATGATTCGGCGGGGGCGGACGAGTTGTGCTTCCTCGACATCCACGCCACGCATGAGAACCGGGGCGCCATGCTCGACGTGGTGCGCCGCACTGCCGAAGCCTGCTTCATCCCGCTCACCGTCGGCGGCGGGGTGCGCACGCCCGAAGATGTGCGCGCGCTGCTGCTCGCCGGGGCCGACAAGGTCAGCTTCAACTCGGCGGCGGTGGCCGATCCCGGCGTCGTCACCCGCGCCGCCGACCGATTCGGCAGCCAGTGCATCGTGGTGGCCATCGACGCCAAGACCGTCAGCCCCGGCAAGTGGGAGATCTTCACCCACGGCGGCCGCAAGCCCACCGGCATCGACGCGGTGGACTTCGCGCGCCTCGTCGCCGCGAAGGGCGCGGGCGAGATCCTGCTCACCTCGATGGACCGCGACGGCACGCGCGAAGGCTTCAACCTGCCGCTCACCCGCGCCATCGCCGACGCGGTGGACATCCCCGTGATCGCATCCGGTGGCGTCGGCACGCTCGACCACCTCGTCGAGGGCGTGACCGAGGGCCACGCCTCGGCGGTGCTCGCCGCCTCGATCTTTCACTTCGGCACCTACACCATCGCCGAGGCCAAGGCCCACATGGCCGCCGCCGGTATCCCCATGAGGCTTTCGCGATGACCCTCGACGATCTCGCCCGCACCATCGCCGCCCGCGCGTCCGCCGATCCCGAGAGCAGTTGGACCGCGAAATTGCTCGCCAAGGGTCCCGGGAAATGCGCCGAAAAATTCGGCGAAGAGGCTGTCGAGGCGATCATCGAGGCCGTGAAGGGTGACCGAGACCGCCTCACGTCAGAGGCGGCGGATGTGCTCTTTCACCTGCTCGTCATGCTGCAATCGCGCGACGTGGCCCTATCTGACGTAATGGCCGAGCTGGACCGCCGCCAAGGCACCTCGGGCCTCGCCGAAAAAGCCTCCCGTTCGAAGGGCTAGACCATGATCCGCCATATCGTCTTTTTTTCCGCCGCCGACCCGGAGGATGTCGAGCGCATCCGCGAGGGGCTGATGATGCTCGCGGATATCCCGCATGTCCGCCATTTCGAGGTGGGCCGCAACCTGCACAGCGACCAGATCAATGGCACCCGCGTCGATCTCGTGGTCTACGCCGAATTCGAGGACGCGGCGGCGCTCGCCTCCTACAAGGCGCACCCGGTCTACGCCGACTGCATCGCCCGCGTGCGGCCCCTGCGCGAACTGCGCATCGCCGCGGATTTCAAGGCGGGCTGAGGGCAGCCGGGGTGTTAGAGAGTTTGACGGACGCACGATTTTGGCCTGGAGCGGACGGTGGGGGAGCCCCCTTGCGCGGAATCAAGGTGCCGTAGGCACCGCCGCGCAGCGCCCGACCGCCCCCCGGGCGGGCGCTTCTGCGACGTCTATCATTCTACAATCGTTGGAGTATTTGGCACCATAAAGTGCTTATCACTCGAAACGTCTGATAGCGCCCACCCGGCGGTCGGGCGCTGCGCGGCGGTGCCTTCAGCACGTTGACCCGCGCAAGGGGCTCCCCTTCCACGGCAATCAAGACCAACCCCCCAACCTTCGCGACCGCTCACACGCCCCCCAGCACCGCCTCCACCGCTGCCGCCACCCTGAGCAGCCGCTCTTCCCCAAACGGCTTGCCGCAGAGCATGAGCCCACAGCTTGGCCCCCCCGTTGGCAGCGTCACCGCAGAGAGCCCCATCAGGTTGCCCACCCGCGTGTTGCGCAGGGTCAGCAGGTTTTCGGTCACGTAATAGGCCTCGTCGCTCATCAGCCGGGCGTGATCGGGCGGAAGGTTGGGCGCCGCGGGCATCAGCACCGCATCATAGCCCGCCACCCGCGCGTGCCACGCCGCGCGCAAGCCCTCCAGCTTGCGCGCCGCCGCCACATACTCCGCCGCCGAAATATCGCGCCCGCCGCGAAACCGCTCGAGGATGGGCGCAAACATCTTGTCGGGCGCGGCCTCGATCACGTCGCGCCAGAGGCCGTAAGCCTCGCCGGTAAAGAGCGCGGGCGAGAGCGGCATCGCCTCCGCCACCTCGGGCGCGTCGATCTCCCCGACCACAGCACCCGCGTCGCGCAACCGCTCCAGCGCCCCGGCATGGGCCGCCTCGGGCCCCTCGCGCAGATCGTCCAGCACCACGGTGCGCAGGGCGGCGAATCGCACGCCAGCCAGAGACGCCCCCCGCAGATCCGCCGCGCGCCCCCCTTCCAAAGCGGCCAGCATCAGCGCCGCATCCTCGACCGTGCGCGCCAGCGGCCCCACCGTATCGAAGCGCTCGCACAGCGGCACCACGCCCGCGCAGGAAACCCGCCCCGCCGTGGTCTTGAGCCCCACCAGATCGTTCCACGCCGACGGGATGCGCACCGACCCGCCCGTATCCGTCCCGATCCCGCAGGCCGCAAGGCCGAACGCCACGCTCGTCGCCGCGCCGGAGGACGACCCGCCCGGCACGGCGTCGGGGTTGTTGACGCAGGGCGGCGTCGCGGTGACCGGGTTGAGCCCCAGCCCCGAAAACGCCAACTCGCTCATATGCGTCTTGCCAAGGCACACGAGGCCTGCTTGGGTCGCATTGCGCAACACCTCGGCATCGCGCGCGGGCACCCGGCCCTTCAAGAGCGCCGAGCCCGCCTCGGTGGCCACGCCCGCACTGTCAAAGAGATCCTTCCAGCTTATCGGCACGCCATCGAGCGGCCCGCGCCGCTGCCCGACCTTTGCCCGCGTGGCCGCCGCCGCCGCCTCGGCGCGGGCGCGGTCCCCGGTCACCACGGCGTAAATCCGGTCGCGCAGCGGATGCGCGGCAATCGCCGCCAGATAGGTCTCGCAGAGCGCCTCCGGGTCGATCTCGCCCGCCCCGATCCCGCGCCCCAGATCGCCCGCCGTCATCCTCAGCCAGTCCTGCATCGCCCGCTCCCTTCTGCTTTCGAAAACCAGTGCTAGCGTCACGGCGGCGCATGGACAATCCCGCGCGGGCGCTCATATTGGGGGGCATGAATTATGACAGCGACCTTCTCATCGTCGGCGGCGGGCTCAACGGCCCCGCGCTGGCCCTTGCCGCCGCGCAATCGGGGCTTTCCAGCACGGTGATCGACGCCCTGCCCGAACCCACCCGCAAGAACGCCGCGTTCGACGGGCGTGCCTATGCGCTGGCGCTGGCCTCGGTGCGGCTGCTGCGCAATCTCGGGGTCTGGGACCGGGTGGCGGACAATGCCCAGCCGATGCTGGAAATCAAGGTCTCGGACGGGCGCGCGGGCGAGGGCCCTGCGCCGTTCTTCCTGCATTTCGACCATGCCGAGATCGAGGAAGGGCCGATGGGCCACATGCTCGAGGATCGCTTCCTGCGCCGCGCGCTGATCGAGGCGATGGCCGACGAGCCGCGCATCCGCCAGGTCTCGAATGACACGGTGACAGCGCAGGAGGCGGATGCCGCCGGCGTCGCCGTGACCCTCGCCTCGGGCAAGCGGCTCACCGGGCGGCTTCTCATCGGGGCCGACGGGCGCGCCTCGGGCACGGCCCGGCGCGCGGGCATCCGGCGGACGGGATGGGGCTATGGCCAGACGGCGCTTGTCGCCGCCATCGAGCACGCCCTGCCCCATCACGGCATCGCGCATCAGTTCTTCATGCCCCCCGGCCCGCTCGCCATCCTGCCGCTGCCGGGCAATGTCAGCTCCATCGTCTGGTCGGAAACCGAAGAGACGGCGGCCCGCTTCGCCGCCCTTTCGGACGCCGATTTCATGGAGGTGCTGCGGCCAAGGTTCGGCGATTTCCTCGGGGATATCAGCTTGCGCGGCAAGCGCTTCACCTATCCTCTCTCGCTCACCGTCGCCAATGCCTTCATCGCGCCCCGTCTCGCCCTCGTGGGCGACGCGGCGCACGGGATGCACCCCATTGCGGGCCAGGGCCTCAACGCCGGGCTGCGCGACGTGGCGGCACTCGCGCAGGTGATGGATGACGCCACCCGCCGGGGCGAGGATATCGCCGCCGCGGACGTGCTCGCCCGCTACCAGCAATGGCGGCGGTTCGACACGGCGACGCTGGCAATGGCCACCGACCTCACCAACCGGCTGTTTTCCAACGACAATCCTCTCCTGCGCGCCGCCCGCGACCTCGGCATGGGGGCGATTTCCCACCTGCCCGCCCTGCGCCGGGGCTTCATCCGCGAGGCGGCGGGGCTCACCGGCGACCTGCCCGCGCTGATGAAAGGGTGAGGCAGGGGGGCGACACCGGTAACGCTGCGTTGCTCCGGCTCACCAATGCGGGCGAGCGCCGAAGGGCAGGTGTCGTGAAGTGGCCTTGAGCGGACGGTGGAGGCCCAGCCCCGGCGCGGAATCAAGCCCGAAGGGCGCCGCGCCATCGGTCATGCCGGAGGCATGCTTTCAGCATGACCCGCCCGACGGACTGGCGATTTCGTCAAGTATGTGGAGCCACTTCGAGGTTTCGCGGACGCTGAGAGATAAAGTGCCCTGAACCACCGTCGGATCGCCAGCCCGCGGCCTGTCGATGGCGCGGCTCACCCGACGTCCCCTCCAGGCCAAACCCGGCCCCCGGTGGCGCGGCCCCGCAGCGCCGGTTTCCGGTTTCGCCTTACCGGGTGCGCGCCGAACCAGCCCTTTTCCGGCACGCGGCGCACATCACCCGTGCATTTGCAGGGCGGTTGCCACCTTGTCGGCATAGGCGCGCAGGTCGCGGCCGATCCCGGCGCGCCGACTTGGGGTGAAACGGCGGACCGGGCCGGTCGCGCCGATGCTGAACGTGGCCCCGATATTGCCGATGCGGATCGGAGCGGCGACCGAGGACACGCCGAGCTCGATCTCCTCGACGCATTCGGCATAGCCCGCCATGCGGATATCCTCGAACTCCGCGCGCAGCGCATCCGGGTCGTGCCTGGTCTGCGGGGTGTAGCGGCGCATCGGGCCATTGAGAATCTCCTCGCGGAAGCCGTCCTCGGCGAAGGCCGCGATCACCTTGGAGCACGAACAGGCGTGCATCGGGCGAAACCCGAGGCCGGGATGGATGAAAGAGCGCGTGGCGTCCTGCGGCACCTCCACGTGGATGATCTCGACTCCCTTGTTGCGAAACCGCGACAGGAACACCGCCTCGCCGAAAGTGTCCGCCGCCTCGCGCAGTGTCGGGGCAGCGGCACCGCTCGCATCCACGTCCGTCTGGCCGAGGAGGGCCAGCCGCACGAGGCGTTCGCCGATCAGGAACCGCCCCGGTTCCGGCTCGTCGAGCAGGCGGTGTTCGGCCAGCGATTGCAAGAGCCGGTAGCATGTGGGGCGCGGCAGGCCGGTGGCCTGCTGAATCTCGGCGGCCGAGACCGCGCGTCCGGCGATGGCCACGGTTTCGAGAAGGGTGGTCAGGCGGTCGAGATGCATGGGGGCTTCACAGAGTGGTGTCTCATGAAATGAACGTTTGTCTCATCATTTGAAATTTGCTAGGCAAAGTCAAGGTGGAGAGGGAGGAGATTCTCATGGAGTGTTGCGGACCGGGCTATGCCAGCCCCGCCGAGGCGATAAAGGCCCCGCGCGAAAAGCTGCTATATACGATCGCGATCTATACCGGCACGGGCATCCAGAAGCCGGATTATCTGGCGACGGTCGATGTGGACCCCGACAGCGCCACCTACGGCGAGGTCATCCACCGGCTGGAAATGCCCGGCATCGGCGACGAGCTGCACCACATGGGCTGGAACGCCTGTTCAAGCTGTCACGACGATGCGGGCATGTCGCGCAAATACCTGCTGCTGCCCGGCGTGCGGTCGAACAACATCCACGTGGTCGACACCGCCACCGACCCGCGCGCGCCGCGCCTGCACAAGGTGATCGACGGGGCCGAGATCAAGTCGAAGACCGACCTGTCTGGCCCGCATACGGTGCATTGTCTGGGGTCCGAGATCATCATCTCGTTTCTGGGCGACGCCAAGGGCGAGGCGCCCGGCGGCTACCTGCACCTGAACAAGGATTTCGAGATCGTGGGCCGCTGGGAAAACTCGATGGGTGACATCAAGTTCGGCTATGATTTCTGGTATCAGCCGCGCCACAACGTGATGGTGTCCTCGGAATGGGCCGCGCCCAACACCTTCATGCCGGGTTTCGATCTCGAGGAGGTGGGCCACCTGAAATACGGGCGCGAGCTGCATTTCTGGGATTTCGAGAAGCGCGAACCGATCGAGACCATGTATCTGGGCGAGGATGGCCTGATCCCGCTGGAGGTGAAGTTTCACCACGACCCCGACAGCACGCATGGCTTTTGCTGCGCAGCACTCAGCACCAATGTGATCCACTGGTGGCGCGACGAGGCGGGCAAGTGGCAGTGGGAAAAGATCATCGACGTGGCCAACGAGCCGCATCCCGAATGGCCCATTCCCGTGCCGGGGGTGATGTCGGCGCTCTTGGTGTCGATGGATGACCGCTTTCTTTACATCAACAACTGGCTGCACGGCGACATGCGCCAATACGACATTTCCGACCCGCACAACCCGAAACTGACCGGCCAGGTCTGGATGGGGGGCCTTCTGGGCCGCGCGCCGGTGGTCAACGGCGTCGAGATGGCGGGCGGGCCGCAGATGTTCCAGCTCTCCCTCGACGGGCGGCGGCTTTACGTCACCACGTCGCTGTTCTCGACATGGGACAACCAGTTCTACCCGGACATCCGCGAGAAGGGCGGGGTGATGGTGCAGATCGACTGCGACCCCGAAAACGGCGGCATGACCCTCAATCCCGATTTCATCGTCGATTTCGGGCAAGAGCCGAACGGGCCAAGCCGCTGCCACGAGGCGCGCTATCCCGGCGGCGACTGCACGAGCGATATCTGGCTATGACCACCCGAACCGTCACCATCGCCAATCGCGGCAACGCCAGCTACGAGGTCGAGGCGCGCCGCCCGCTGCTCGACACCCTGCGCGAGCAGGGCGTCGATCTGCCCTATGGCTGCAAATACGGCGGCTGCATCACCTGCGCGGCGCGGCTGACGACGGGCGAGGTGGATCAGCGACGGCAGGTCGCGCTCAACAACCGGCAGATCGCCAATGGTTATGTCATCCTCTGCGTGGCGCGCCCCGTCACCGACATCACGCTGGAGATCGGGGTCGAGAGCCACGGACAGCTTTACCGCAACCCGTTTCTCGACCCGCTTGCCCCTCATGAACTCAAGGCGGATATCGCCACAGCCAAGGAGCGTTGACATGCCAGTAACCGCGCTTGATGATCGCTACGATTACGATCAAAAGTATCTCGCCGACATCCTGAAATCGGTAAAAACCATCGCGATGGTGGGGGCGAGTGCCGACAAGACCAAGTTCAGCTATGGCGTGCTGCGCGTGCTGCACGAGACCGGCTATGACATGATCCCGGTCAACCCCAACCCCGACGTGACCGAGATACGCGGTATAAAGGTCTACCCTTCGCTCGCCAGCATCGACCGCCCCGTAGACATGGTGGAGGTGTTCCGACCGAAAGAGGAGTTTCATGCCATCGCCGAACAGGCGATTGCCATCGGCGCGAAAGTTCTCTGGGGGCAGATCGGCGTGTATGACGACCGCGCCGCAGCACTGGCCAAAGAGGCCGGCCTGAAAGTGGTGATGAACCGCTGTCCAAAGATCGAGCTGTTCCGCCCGTTCTGGAAGCCCCGCCTCGACCTCAATATCTGAATCGGACGATTTGATACCATCCGGGAAAGGAATCCGCACATGGCGCAGACAATCACGAAAAGCGCGAAAGAGATCGTCAGGGCGGCGCTGGACGCCGTGCCGGAAATGACCGTCGAGGAGGCGCTGCCGCTCGCGGATAGCGAGACCCACGTCTTCGTCGATCTGCGCGACGGGACCGAGCAGGCGAAAACCGGGATGATCCCCGGTGCCGTCGCCTCGTCGCGCGGGATGATGGAGTTTCACATCGACCCGGAGTGCCCCGCGCACAAGCCCGAATTCAACCAGGACAAGACCTATGTGTTCTACTGCGCCACCGGCGGACGGTCGGCCATTGCCGCGCAGGTGGCGATGGAGATGGGGCTGAAGCCGGTGGTCAACCTCTGCGGCGGGATCGCGGCGTGGAAGAAGGCGGGCGGCGCGGTCGAGTGATGCGCAGATGAA
This sequence comes from Roseovarius sp., assembly GCA_034521935.1. Lineage (GTDB taxonomy): Bacteria > Pseudomonadota > Alphaproteobacteria > Rhodobacterales > Rhodobacteraceae > Roseovarius. The sequence goes on along the minus strand of JAXHLV010000006.1, from coordinate 118,197 downwards.
CGGGAGGGGATGATGAACGACTATCCGGTGAACATGGACGTGGTGCCGCAGGTCGAGGGGTTCTTCGACAGCGCCAGCAACACGATATCCTACCTGGTCTGCGATCCGGCCTCATCGGCCTGCGCGATCATCGACAGCGTGCTCGACCTCGACTACGCGGCGGGGCGCATCGCCACTGACAGCGCCGACCGGCTGATCGCGGCGGTGGAGGCGCGCGGGCTGAGCCTCGAATGGATCATCGAGACCCATGTCCATGCCGATCACCTGTCGGCGGCCCCCTATATCCAGGAGCGGCTCGGCGGCAAGATCGGCGTCGGGGCCGGGATCATCGCGGTGCAGGACGTGTTCGGCAAGATATTCAACGAGGGCACCGAGTTTCAGCGCGACGGCAGCCAGTTCGACGCGCTCTTCGAGGATGGCGACACCTACATGATCGGGACCATGCAGGGCTTTGCCATCGCCACGCCGGGCCACACGCCCGCCTGCATGGTGCATGTCATCGGCAACGCGGCCTTTTCGGGCGATACGCTTTTCATGCCCGATGGCGGCTCGGCGCGGGCGGATTTTCCGGGCGGGGATGCAGGGGAATTGTATGACAGCATCCAGAAGGTATTGGCCCTGCCCGCCGACATGCGTCTCTTCATCTGCCACGATTACGGCCCCGGCGGGCGCGAGATCGCGTGGGAGACGACGGTGGGCGCGGAGCGCGAGACCAATATCCATGTCGGCGGCGGCAAGAGCCGCGAGGAGTTCATCGCCTTCCGCACCGCGCGCGACGCGCAACTGGCGATGCCCCGGCTCATCATCCCGTCCATTCAGGTCAACATGCGCGCGGGCGAGATGCCCGGCGACGGGCAGGGCAACATGGCCCTGAAGGTGCCGATCAACGCGTTGAAGTGAGAGCGGCGCGAAAGGGGGCCTGCCCCCCTCGCAACGGGGGCGCGCCGACAGCACGGGCACGCCTCTGGCGGGGCGCGAGGGCGCTATTTGACGGTTCAAGTCACTGAGAAAATTGGACTATGCCGCACCCGGCCCTGTCGTGTCAGAGGCTCAACATGGCGCGAGAAACCGCGCCGCCGCCGCGCCGGTGAGGTAGCTGACGCGCCCGCCGCTGATCGTGGCCATGACGCGGCGGGTGGCGGGGTCGATCACCGTGAGGTCGGCGCGCAGGCCGGGGCGCAGTTCGCCGCGATCCTCAAGCCCCAGCATGAGCGCCGGACCGCGCGAGACGAGGCGCCAGGCCGCAGTCAGATCGCATGTCCCGGCATCGACGAGGGCAAAGGCCGCGCGCGCCAGCGAGGGCGGGTGGTAATCCGAGGCGAGCGCGGTGACGAGGCCTTGCGGCCACCATCCCGCGCGCGCCGGCGTTGCCCTTGTGCGAGCCGCCGCGCACGAGGTTGGGCGCGCCCATCACCACCGCGTCGCCTGCCGCGTGGGCGGTTTCGGCGGCGGTCACTGTCTCGGGAACTCCGCGATGCGCGCGCCGCGCGCATGGGCGGCGCGGCGGTCCTCGGTGGTGCTGTCGTCGTGGCTGCCGAGGCGCACGCCCTGCGCCCGCAGCCGGGCGGCGAGGGCGTCGAGCGCGGCGGGCACCTGCGCGCCGTTGCCGTGCAGGCGGTGCAGCAGCGCCAGGTGCGCCTCGGGGTTGCGCCCGGCCTTGAGCGCCTGGCCGGTGAGGCGCGGCGGGCGTTTGCCTGCGGCGAGGGCGGCGTGGGGGACATGGTCGTTGAACACCACGTAGCCGATGCCGTGGCGCGCCACCATCTCTTCGAGCATCGGGTAGCCCTCGAGGAAGGTGGTCTCGAGCCGCAACTGCACGCGCAGATCGGTGGCGAGGTGCTCGCGGGTCCGGTCGAGCGCGGCGAGCAGGCGGGCAGCGAAATCCGGGCCGCGCATCCCGCCCTCCCAACTGAGGAACTGCGCGAGCATCGCTGTGGTGATTCCGCTTGCCGCGAGTTCCGCCTCGGCGGCGGGCAGGCCGGTGGCCGGATCAGTCAGCGCACCGCGACGCGGGGCGAGGTGATGCTCGAACCCGTCGCCATGCGCGTCCACCATGCCGGGCAGCACCAGAAAGCCCGACAGATCGACGGTGCGCGGCGCGGGGTCATCGGCGATCATGCCGTCGCGGAAGCTGAGCGCGCCGGGGCCGGGGCCCTCGGGCCAGAGCACCTCGGCCCCGGTGAGGGTGAGCGCAAGGGGGGTCATTTCTTGCCGCGCCCGAAGATCACGTCGGTCAGAGCGTCAGGTCATGATCGAACCGGCCTTTGCTCAGGAATTCCAGCACCTGCGCGATCACCAGCGGGTTGTTCATCAGGAAGGTGTGGGTGGCCGGAAGGGTGATGTGATCGGCCATGCCCGCAACCCGCGTCGACGCGACCGAGACCTTGCCATCGTCCGGCCCGTCGATCAGCGACGAGAAATACGGGTTGAGCGAGCGGTTGCCGGCGATCACGCCAAGCTCGAAATCCACCGGCGGCAGGGTTTCGGGCAGGCCGTCCGCGCCGGTTTCGAGCTGCATCCCCGCCGGGCCGTTGAGCCACCTGAAGAGCTCAAGCCCGCCCAGTTCATCGACCAGCTCGCTGCCGTGGTTGGGCGGCGCGAGCATGACCACGCGGCCAAGATTGGCGGGGCGGTTCTTGGCCAGCCAGACGCGCAGCAGGATACCGCCCATCGAATGGGTGACGACATGGGTGGTGGTGTCACCGCAGACGCGGAAGGCGAAGGGCAGGATATCTTCGGCAAGCCGCGCGATGCGGTCCTCGGTGGAGGGGTAGTCGGGGCGGTAGGTGTCAAAGCCGCGCGCCTGAAGCGCCTCCTCCATCAGCAGGAACGAGGTATCGCTGCGCGCCAGCCCGTGCAGCAGCACCACGCAATCGGCCCGCGCCGGGGCGGCGGCGGTGAGGGCAAGGGCAAGGGCAAGGAGCAGGGCGCGCAGGATCATGGCGTTGACATAGGGAGAAAGCGGGGGGGAGGGAAGAGGTGCGAGACCCGGGGCGGCGGCCCCCGGTCTCGGTAAGTGGCATGAGGTGCCTGTGATAGAGCCGGGTTTGGCCTTGAGCGGACGGTCGAGGCTAGCCCCCGCGCGGATCAAGAGCCGCAAGGCACCGCCGCGCAGCGGTCATGCCAGAGGCATGCCTCCGGCATGACCCGCCCCGTCGCACCGGAGGTGCGCCGATATAAGCGGCACGCCTTTGGCGTGACGGGCGGGCGCTATTCAACGCCTCAAGATATTGATAAGGTTGGAGTATACCGCACCATAAAGCGCATTACCTCACCGTCTGAGCGCCCACCGCGGTCGGGCGCTGCGCGGCTCCCCGACCGTTGCGCGACTGTCCGCTCAAGGCCAGATCAAGCCCTACAGCAAATGCCCCGATTTCGCCGCCTTGGTCGCGAGGTAGGCGTGGTTGTGGACGGTCTCGCCGAGTTTCAGCGGCACACGCTCGACCACGTCGATGCCGTTCTGCGCCATCATCGCGATCTTGGCGGGATTGTTGGTCATCAACCGCACCGAGGAAAACCCCATCCGTTGCAGCAGGTCCGAGCCGATGCGGAAATCGCGTTCGTCATCCTCGAAGCCCAGCCTGTGATTGGCCTCGACCGTGTCGAACCCCTGATCCTGCAAGGAATAGGCCCGCATCTTGTTGGCAAGGCCGATGCCGCGCCCCTCCTGGTTGAGGTAGAGCAGAACGCCCGCCCCCTCGGCCCCCATCTGCGCCAGCGCGCCGCGCAGTTGCGGGCCGCAATCGCATTTGAGCGAGCCCAGCAGGTCGCCGGTGAAGCACGCCGAGTGCAGCCGCGCCAGCACCGGTGCGTCGCGCCGGGGCTGGCCGATCTCGACAGCGTAATGTTCCTCGCCGCCATCCTCGGGGCGAAACACGTGCAGCCGTCCCGCCTCGGACACCGAGAGCGGCAGGCGCGCGCTCACCACCGGGTGCATCGGGCTGGTCCCGGTCAGGCGCGGGGCGGCGGCGCTCGCGTCGAGCACGGTCAGACCGTGGCGCGCGGCAAAGCCCGCGCCGTCGGGCAGATCGAGCAGCACCGCCGCAGGCAGCAGCCGCGCGGATTTCACCAGAACCAGTGCGAGCCTGTGCAGGGCCGCATCACCGCCCCGGTCGCTGACGAGCGGGCCTTTCATCGGCATCTTGAGGTCATCCGCCGGATCGGCCACCGCCAGCACCCACGACAGCCGCGCATCCGCAGGCAGCAGCACCCGCGCCAGATCGCCATCGTAGGCGCGCGCCTTCAATGTGGTGGCGCGGCGCGCGGTGATGGCAAGAACCGGCGCGCCGCCCAGCGCCTGCACATCCGCGAGCCGTTGCGCATCGAGCGTCTCGGCCGCCAGCACCAGCGCCGCGCCATCTGTCCCGCGCAGCACCACCGGCACGCCCATGCGCAGGTCTGCCCTCGCGCGGGCGATGGATTCGGTCAGGTCGGGGGCAAGGCTCATGCGCGATCTCCGGTATCAGGATGATTTCGGTAGCGTATCTTGTAACAAATTGCAAAGAACCGCTCGCAAGGTGACACGTGGCCGTGAAAGCTGTGACGAACCCCTTGTGGGGTGAGGGTGGCTTGCGCATCTTGGCAGCACGGAAGGGGGGCATATTATGGCTCAAGTCAAGAAGATACTGCTGGTCGATGACGATGACGACCTGCGCGAGGCGCTTGGCGAACAACTCGTCATGACCGAGGATTTCGACGTGTTCGAGGCCGCGAGCGCCGCCGAGGCGATGGCGAAGATCAAGGACATGATCCACGACCTCGTGATCCTTGATGTCGGCCTGCCCGATACCGACGGTCGCGAACTTTGCCGGCTCATGCGCAAGCAGGGGGTGCGCGCGCCGGTTCTGATGCTGACCGGGCATGACGGCGATGCCGACACCATTCTCGGGCTGGACGCGGGGGCCAATGATTACGTCACCAAGCCGTTCAAGTTCCCGGTACTGCTGGCACGCATCCGCGCGCAATTGCGCCAGCACGAGCAATCCGAGGACGCGGTGTTCCAGCTTGGCCCCTACACGTTCAAACCGGCGATGAAGATGCTGGTGACGGATGAGGACCGCAAGGTGCGCCTCACGGAGAAAGAGACCAACATCCTCAAGTTCCTCTACCGCTCGCCCGAGGGCGTGGTGCCGCGCGATATCCTCTTGCACGAGGTCTGGGGCTACAATGCCGGGGTGACGACCCACACCCTGGAGACCCACATCTACCGTCTGCGCCAGAAGATCGAGCCCGATCCGGCCAACGCTCGCCTTCTGGTAACCGAGTCGGGCGGCTATCGCCTTGTGGTTTAAAGGTCACGGTCGCTTGACTGCTATCAAAGTCGTATCCCGATTTCATGATATCTGTGGTATCGTTCACTTACGGTAAGACGTGAACCTCCCTGTTGGACTGGCCCCGGCATCGCCGGGGCCTTTTCTTATCAAGGGGATGGCGTATCCCGACCGGGGGCTGCCGCGTAAAGGCAGAGCAAATCACAGGCGAGCGTCGCCGCCGCCAGCGCGGTGATTTCCGAGATGTCATAGGCGGGGGCCACCTCGACCACGTCCATTCCCCGGAGCGAAATGCCCTCCAGCCCGCGCAGGATCTCCTGCGCCTGGAAGGTGCTGAGCCCGCCCACCACGGGCGTGCCGGTGCCCGGGGCCATCGACGGATCGAGCGCGTCGATGTCGAAGGTGACGTAGCAGGGCCGGTCGCCGACGATCCCGCGCACCTTCCCGGCCACCGCCACCGGGCCGCTCAGATGCACCTCGCGCGCGTCGATCACATGCACGCCCAAGGGGTCGGGGTTATGGGTGCGTATCCCCACCTGCACCGACGCTTGCGGAACAATCAGCCCCTCGCGCACCGCGTGCCACAGCATGGTGCCGTGGTCGATGCGGCCCGGCTCGTCCTCCCAGGTGTCGGAATGCGCGTCGATCTGAATGAGCGCCAGCGGCCCGTGTTTCTCGGCATGGGCCTTGAGCAATGGCCAGGTGATGAAGTGATCGCCCCCGAGCGTGAGCAGCGCGGTGTCGGAGGCCAGAACGTCCCGCGCCGCCTGCGTGATGGCCTCGGGGATTTGCGCAGGGTAGCCGTGATCGAAGAACGCATCGCCGCAATCCACCACCGCCAGCCGCTCGAACGGGTCGAAAGACCAGGGCCAGGGCGCGGACCACGCGATATGGGAGGACGCCGCGCGCACCGCGCGCGGGCCAAGCCGCGCCCCCGACCGGCCCGACACCGACATGTCGAACGGCACACCCATCACCGCCACATCGGCCCCGCCCAGATCGCGGGTGTAGCGGCGGCGCATGAAGCTGAGCGCACCGGCATAGGCGGGCTCCGCGATTGTGCCGCGCGCCTCGCTTCGCGTGAAGGCGAGGTCGGAGGTGGTGGGGTTGATGCTGGTGGTATCGTCGCTGTCGGTCATCTCGGGCCTTTGCAAAAGTGTTCCGGGCACAATGCCCCCTCTCGGCGGGCCTGTAAACGCGGCGCGGCCCGCCGGTTGTCTCAGACCTTCGCCTGCGTATGGTGCCGCAATTCCGCCCGCGCCACCTGTCGCCGGTGCACCGCGTCCGGCCCGTCGGCAAGGCGCAGCGTGCGCAGATGCGTCCACATCATCGAGAGCGGCACATCCTGCGAAATGCCTTGCGCGCCGAACATCTGCACCGCCTCGTCCACCACCCGCAGCGCCACGCGCGGGGCCACCACCTTGATCTGGTGAATCCACGGCGCGGCGGCGCGCGCGTCGCCCTGATCCATCATCCACGCGGCCTTGAGGCACAAGAGCCGCGCCTGCTCGATCTCCATCCGTGCCTCGGCGATGATGTCGTAATTCGCGCCCAGCTGCGCCAGCGGCTTGCCGAACGCCTCGCGCGACAGGCTGCGGCGGCACATCATCTCCAGCGCCGCCTCGGCCATGCCGATGGCCCTCATGCAGTGATGGATGCGCCCCGGCCCAAGCCGCCCCTGCGCGATCTCGAAGCCGCGCCCCTCGCCCAGCAGGATATTCTCCACCGGCACCCGCACATTCGTGAAGCGGATATGCATATGCCCGTGCGGCGCGTCGTCATGGCCATAAACCTGCATCGCGCGCAGCACCTCGATACCGGGGCTGTCCGCGGGCACCACGATCATCGAATGGCGCTGATGTTTCGGCACGTCATCGCCGCCCGTCCGAACCATCACGATATAGACGGCACAGCGCGGATCGCCCGCGCCGGTGGCCCACCATTTCTCGCCGTTGAGCACGTAGCCCTCGCCGTCGCGCACGCATGACATGGCGATATTGGTGGCATCCGAACTCGCCACATCCGGCTCGGTCATGAGGTAGGCCGAGCGTATCGCGCCCTCCATCAGCGGTTTGAGCCACCGCGCCTTCATCGCCGCGCTACCGTAGCGGTGAAACACCTCCATGTTGCCGGTGTCCGGCGCGTTGCAGTTGAACACCTCGGGGGCCAGCGGGCTTCGGCCCATGACTTCGGCGAAATACGCGTAATCCACGGTGCGCAGCCCGGCCCCGCCCTCGTCGGTCAGCCACAGGTTCCACAACCCCTCGGCCTTGGCCCGCGCCTTGAGCCCGTCGAGAATCTCCACCTGCCGCGCTGTATGCGCCCAGCGGTCTCCCTTGCCCACCTCGGCATGAAACTCCGCCTCCAGCGGCGCGATCTCGCCCTGCACCATCGCCGCCACCTGATCGAGACGCCCCTGCAATTCGGGCCGCAAACCCAGTTCCATCCCGCTCTCCCAGCTTCCACACACCGCGTCAGACTGCGCGGCAACACCGCCCCAAGACAAGCCCCGAATTATCCCGGTCCGGGCGCGCCGCGCCGCCGCCCTCACGCCAGAAAGATCACCGCCGCCCCGGCCGCGATCAGCGCGAAACCGATCACGTGTTTCCAATGGAGCGGCTCGCCCAGATACCACACCGAGAACACCGCGAAAACGGTAAGGGTGATGACTTCCTGAATGGTCTTGAGCTCTGCCGCGCTGAGCACCCGGTGGCCGATCCGGTTGGCAGGAACCTGAAGCAGATACTCGAAAAACGCGATGCCCCAACTGATGAAGATGACCGCAAGCAGCGGCGTGGCCTTGAATTTCAGATGGCCATACCACGCGAAGGTCATGAAGACGTTGGACACAGCCAGCAGCGTCACGGTCAGCGCCACGATGGCGACGGGGGGCAAGGTCATGCGATCTCCACCACGCAAGAGGGCACCGCATGGGGATGCCCAAGGCCGCCTGACCATACAACTCTCGAAATAAGACGCTTCGGAACGTAATGGTGCGGTCGAGAAGACTCGAACTTCCACGGGAGTTACCCCACAGCGACCTCAACGCTGCGCGTCTACCAATTCCGCCACGACCGCACGTGCCTGGTAGGCTGCGGGGCGTATACGCAATGCGTTTGCGGTTGTGAAGGGGCAAATCGCATCGCCGCTGCGGTTTTTCAGCGCCCCGGTCCGGGGGGTCCGCCGTCAGTCGACGTCGAACGTCGGCAGCGTCGAGGCCGGCTGCACAGCGCCGCTCTGCGCCCCGGCATCGGCCCCGAACACCGCCTTGCGCAACAGCGCGTTGCGCCCGGAATCGCCCGGCGCAAAGACCGGCTCGGCCCCGTTCTCTACCGCGTCGACCGCCGCAGAGAACCATGCCTTGGCAAGCTCCGGGCGGCGCGCGGTGCCGAAGCCCTCGTTGAGGTGATGGCCCATCAACTCGCCATATACATCCTCGCCCAGCGCCGCGAGCAGCAGCCCAGAGCCGAGCGCCACGTTCATGTTGTCGATGCGATACCCGACCGAAAGACAGATGCGCGCGGTCCCGGCAAGCTGCGCGGGCGATTGCCCGGTCTCGCGCACGAAATCCCGCACGCCGTCGAGCACCGCGTCACGCTCTTCCAGCGACAGCGCAGACACCTGATCGCGCATCGCCGGGCCGAAGGCGCGGCACTGCTCTTCAAGCTTCTCGGGCGTGATACCCGAGAGACCGGCCGCCATGCTCTCGCCCTCGGCGATGGCATAGGTCCGCGCGATACAGAACTGCTCGTTGAGCGCAAAGCGCGCGTCCTGCATCGAGGACGCCTTGACGAAACCGCCGTTCGAGCTTGTGACAAGGCTCACTTGGTTGCAATGCGACGCCAGCGACGGCCCGTCGCCGCCCGACCCCATCAGGTTGGGCAACGCCGATCCGCCCGAGACCGACGCCGACTGCGTCTGCTCCCGGGGCACCTGCGCCTCCTGCGGCACAGAGGCAGTTACCCCCGATTGTCCTTGGGTCTGCGCCCCCATCGCCTCGTCGCGATAGGCATGGAGCAGCCCGCGCGTGCCCTGCCCGCGCTGCGCGATGAGCTGAGAGGTGGCCATGCCACCCGATTGCGCCCGGTAATAGGCCGAAATGAGAAACTGCCGCTCGTAGTCCTGAAGCCGCCCGGTCACCGGGTAGCCCATATGCGACTGGAACTGCGAGATCGCGTTGCGCGTGTTGCGCCCGCGCACACCGTCGGGCGTCCCGGCGGGAAAGCCGAAATAGTTGAGCGAGGTCTGCTCTTCGCGCACCTGCTGGCTCGACACCGAGGGCGCGCGATAGACGCGCCGCGTTGTCGTCGTCGTCCGCTTGCGCTCGCGCGCCTTGGCGCTTTCGTTGACGATGACACCACTCACTGCGCCACCGACCAGACCGCCGACAAGACCGTCGGCGAAATCCGCCGCGGCCCGGGTGCCGGGCATGGCTGCCACGCTCGCCATCAGCGCCGCCATCACGAATGTCTTTGAACCCATCTCACATCTCCCCTAATCAGGTGCCTTGAACTGACGACATCATAGCACAGTCTTGCCAAATCCGCCGCCCGAGTCACGCCCCCATGCTCGATTCACCCTTCGCAACCGATCAAAACGGCGTGGAATGGCACCATACCGCCGGTCTCGTGGCCTATCCGGCGGCGGTGGCGGCGATGGAGGCGCGCGCCGACGCCATCGCACGCGGCACGGCCGCCGAGGCGATCTGGCTGATTGAGCACCCGCCGCTCTACACCGCCGGGACATCGGCCAGACCCACCGATCTCGTGGAGCCCGACCGCTTCCCGGTCTTCGAGGCGCGGCGCGGCGGGCAATACACCTATCACGGCCCCGGCCAGCGCGTGGCCTATGTCATGCTCGATCTGAACCGCCGGGGCCGCGACGTGCGCCGCTTCGTCGAGCGGCTGGAAGCCTGGGTGATCGCCACCCTCGACGAATTCAACGTCACCGGCGAGGTCCGCGCGGGCCGCGTCGGCGTCTGGGTGCAGCGCCGCGACAAGCCGCTCACCGCCGCGGGCCTGCCCCCGGAGGACAAGATCGCCGCCATCGGCATCCGCCTGCGCAAATGGGTGAGCTTTCACGGCATCTCGATCAATGTCGAGCCCGACCTCGACCACTTCACCGGCATCGTCCCCTGCGGCATCACCGAGCACGGCGTCACCAGCCTCGTCGATCTCGGCCTGCCGGTGACGATGGCCGATCTCGACGCCGCCCTCATGCGCCGCTTCGAGGCCGCTTTTACGACCGGGTGACGCACGCGCCTCGCCGTGCTGTCCCCGCCGCGTCGAATTGCCGGTTGCACGATCCGGCAGCACGGCTATTGTCCCACTCAATACCGCAACCCAACCGAGAGGTAGCCATGAAGACCGTTCTCACCACATCCGCCCTGCTGGCGGCCCTTGCCCTGCCCGCCTTCGCCGAAGGCGACGCCGCCAAGGGCGAAAAGGAATTCAACAAGTGCAAGGCGTGCCACATGATCGCTGACGGCGACGAGACCATCGTGCGCGGCGGTCGTGTCGGCCCCAACCTCCACGGCGTGATCGGCCGGGTGATGGGCAGCGTCGAGGATTTCCGCTATTCCGACGGGCTCGAGGCCAAGAATGAGGCCGGCGAAGTCTGGACCGAGGAAAATCTCGCCGAATACACCAAGGACCCCAACGAATTCCTCGGCAGCCGCTCCAAGATGACGTTCAAGCTGCGCAAGGGGTCCGAGGACGTGGCCGCCTACCTCGCCACCTTCTCCGAATAACCCGGACACGAGACCCCAAGCCGCGCGGCCCCGCCCGCGCGGCTTTTTCATGCGCGCCCCCTGCCCCGTCATCCTCGGGCCTGACCCGAGGACCCCTCTCGAAAGGTAGGGTGGGCAATTTTTGCCCACCATGCGGAGGGTCGAATTGGTGGGCAGGACTGCCCACCCTACGCTCGCTCTCGAAAGCGCCAACAGAAGGCAACGACGGGCAGCGCCTGCCTGGGCGGGCGCTCTGGCGTGACGGCGGCCATCCGGCGACTGTCATCAAGCCAATCGCGCACCGTCGCCCCAAGCTCTGACGTATGAAGCGCCTGCCGCCGTTGGTGCGCAGGCAGGTCGCTGCCCGGCGCGTGCCGGGCGGGAAGTGTGGCTTGGTCGCGCGGTGAGCGGGATGGCGGGGCTGGCACCCACCCTACGCTTGCTAACTCGCAGATAAGATCAGATGTAGATATGATCATAAGCATTCTCAAGTTTCAATTTTGCCCAGCTGAGTAAGTGATTTATGGCCACGCTCTGACAGCTTGCATACCGCCATAGCATAAGTGCCTCGATAGCTCACGTTCTATCTGGTTACAACGACTTACAAACAGGGTCGCTTGAGCCATCTAGATTATCTGAATTGTCCTCTAAGTGAACAGCCTAATGCGGCAACATCATCAGGCTGTCTCTGGATCATCTAGACAAGGATATGCCTACACCTCCACTTATGGTATGACGTAGCGGCTGGATGATATTTCGCTGATGATAACGGCCAGCCTGGTGTCACATACTCTAATTGCTATCCTGATTACATTTGCGTCAAGATTGGCGAAGGATCATGATGCTGAGCGACATTCACATAAACATGGTCAGTGCCATAGCATTGACTATTAGCGTCAGATAATCGGCATTCATAAATGTCAAACTGCTTAATCTTGATATCTTAACTACTTCTGGAGATATTGATTATCTTCGCACGGAAATCGTATTAGATAGAGGCTTCTCTGCGGAGAATCACTCGAGAAGCATAGTGTCCGTTACCCCATTTCGGCATTAGGCTGACGCACAGTATTATCACTGTTCATACTGATGCTATGGACCAGCCTCTGCAAAACTTCTTCATATCGTCTTTAGGACAATGATGCTCGCAAAGATTGCATCATAGCCTTCCGAATACTAATTGTAACTATTGTGCCACCGAATGCACTCAGGCATAGCACTCCAGAATCAATTTCTCTTCGTTGATAATTCTGATGGTCGCTGTCTGAACTGATCAGCCACAGCTTGCAAAGAAAGGCCTAGACACATACAAAGGAGAGCGTTCACCCGCTGTTAGCGCAACGCATGGAATAATGTACTTTCAGCAGCTAAGGCTGAATGCCTCTTCCAACCAGTTCGCAAAATCCCCCGCCATCCTCCTCGGACATGCCGAAGCCCTCCTGCGTCACCTCCTCACCCTTCCCCATCCGCCGCGCACAATCAAGAGCGGTGGCCGCGCGCGGGGCACCTCCCATGCGGTCATCCTCGAAAGCGCGGTCGGCGGCGGGGGCCGGTCGCCGAGGGGAGCGCCTCGTGGTCGATGTCGTCACAGGCCCGGCTCGTCATCGCGGGGGCACTCGGGGCCAAGCGGTGGGTCGTGTCTCCCACACCCACCTTGACGCTTTCCTGACGCACCGCGCGCCCCTCCCGCGAACCGGTCGGTTGGTGCGCCGAACCGGTCGGTTCCCCCTTCCCCAAGCCCCGCTTTCCCTGCTACCTGACCGGATGCTCAGCTATCAGCACCATTACCATGCCGGCAACGCGGCGGATGTCCACAAGCACGCGGTGCTGGCGTGGATGCTCGATTACCTGACCCGAAAACCCAAGCCTATCAGTTACATAGAGACCCATGCCGGGCGCGGGCTCTACGATCTCGCGGACCCCGCCGCGCAGCGCACCGGCGAGGCGGCACAGGGCATCGGGCGGCTGGAATCCGCCCTGCCCGCCGATCACCCCTACCGCCGCAGCCTATCCGAAACCCGCAAAACCCACGGTTCCACCGCCTATCCCGGCTCGCCGCTCATTGCCGCGCTTGGCCTGCGGCCCACCGACACGCTCCACCTGGCCGAGTTGCACCCCGGCGAGCACGCCCGCCTCAGCGCGGCGCTCGCCCCCTATTCCGCCCGCATCCGCCGGGAGGATGGTTTGGAAATGGCCCATGCCCTCTGCCCGCCGACACCGCGCCGGGGGCTGCTCCTGTGCGATCCCAGTTACGAGGTGAAGGCCGATTACGATAGCATTCCCAGACACTTCGCCCGAATCGCACGGCGCTGGAACGTGGGCATCCTCGTGCTGTGGTACCCGATCCTCGTCACCGCCGCGCATGGTCCGATGCTCACCGCCCTCACCGCCGCCTTTCCCGGCGCGCTGCGCCACGAGGTCCTCTTTGGCCCGGTTCGCGAGGGCCACCGGATGATCGGCTCGGGCCTATTCGTGGTAAACCCGCCTTACGGGATCGCGGACGAAACCGCCCGCCTCTCGCCGCTCTTCGGTTGAGCGCTGACGCCCCAGGGGGTGCGACAAAATTCTTTGATCTGCATCAAATTCGCACATTGCCCGCCCGCGCCCCAGGCTCTAGAACAAGAGCAATAACGGAGACGTGAGGCGAGGGTCCGCGTCCCCTCCGGCATTGTCAACAGGAGGCACCCAATGGCAGATGCAGCCATTCATGGCCATGAGCACGAGGATCAGCGCGGCTTTTTCACCCGCTGGTTCATGTCCACCAACCACAAGGATATCGGCATCCTCTACCTGATCACCTCGGCGTTTGTCGGGCTGATCGCGGTTCTGTTCACCGTCTACATGCGGATGGAACTGATGGAGCCGGGCGTGCAATACATGTGCATGGAGGGTGCGCGCTTCATCGCGGCCGAGACCGGAGAGTGCACCCCCAACGGCCACCTGTGGAACGTGTTGATCACCTATCACGGCGTCCTGATGATGTTCTTCGTGGTGATCCCGGCGCTGTTCGGGGGCTTCGGCAACTACTTCATGCCGCTCCAGATCGGCGCGCCCGACATGGCGTTCCCGCGGATGAACAACCTCAGCTTCTGGCTCTATGTCGCGGGCACCTCGCTGGGCGTCGCCTCGCTTCTGGCCCCCGGCGGCAACGGACAATTGGGCTCCGGCGTGGGCTGGGTGCTTTACCCGCCGCTATCGGTGAACGAGTCGGGCATGTCGATGGATCTGGCGATCTTTGCGGTCCACGTCTCCGGTGCGTCCTCGATCCTCGGCGCGATCAACATGATCACCACCTTCCTCAACATGCGCGCGCCGGGCATGACGCTGTTCAAGGTGCCGCTGTTCGCGTGGTCGATCTTCGTCACCGCGTGGCTCATCCTGCTGTCGCTGCCGGTGCTGGCGGGCGCGATCACCATGCTGCTCACCGACCGCAATTTCGGCACCACCTTCTTCGATCCGGCGGGCGGCGGCGACCCGGTGCTCTACCAGCACATCCTGTGGTTCTTCGGCCACCCGGAGGTGTATATCATCATCATGCCCGGCTTCGGCATCATCAGCCACGTGATCGCCACCTTCTCGCGCAAGCCGATCTTCGGCTACCTGCCGATGGTCTGGGCGCTCATCGCGATCGGCTTTCTCGGCTTCATCGTCTGGGCGCACCACATGTACACGGTGGGGATGTCGCTGACGCAGCAGAGCTATTTCATGCTGGCCACGATGGTGATCGCGGTGCCCACGGGGGTCAAGGTATTCAGCTGGATCGCCACCATGTGGGGCGGCTCCGTCGAGTTCAAGACGCCAATGCTCTGGGCCTTCGGCTTCCTGTTCCTGTTCACCGTGGGGGGCGTCACCGGCATCGTGCTGTCACAGGCGGCGGTGGACCGGGCCTATCACGACACCTACTACGTCGTGGCGCATTTCCACTACGTGATGAGCCTCGGCGCGGTGTTCGCGATCTTTGCCGGCATCTATTTCTGGTTCCCCAAGATGACCGGCCGGATGATCCCCGAATGGATGGGCAAGGTGCATTTCACGGCGATGTTCATCGGCTCCAACCTGACCTTCTTCCCGCAGCACTTCCTCGGGCGGCAGGGGATGCCGCGCCGCTACATCGACTACCCCGAGGCCTTCGCGGTCTGGAACTGGTGGTCGTCGGTCGGCGCGTTCATCTCGTTCGCCAGCTTCGTGTTCTTCTTCGGCGTGGTGTTCTACGCGCTGTTCCGCGGTGCCCGCACCACCGAGGCCAATCCGTGGAACGAATACGCCGACACGCTGGAATGGACCCTGCCCTCGCCGCCGCCCGAGCACACGTTCGAGCAGCTTCCCAAGCGCGAGGACTGGGACAAGGCCCCGGCCCACTGAGAGGGCAGAGACACAAGTTAAAAGGCCCCGGCAAGCGCCGGGGCCTTTTTAGTCATGGCATGCCGCTCAAAAACGGGACCCGGTTTTGAGCTCCTCCAATATGCGAAGTCAATAAGCCAGCGCGAGTCGTGTAACTGCCGAGGATCGCGACATGCTCTGCAAAGGCCTTGAAATTCCATGCCCCCGGTCGGGACATGCGCCGCGTATTTGGCGGAAATCGGCTGGAGCCAAGGCCAAAACCGGCTCCGCGTCACCCGTTCTCGCGCAAAATCCCTCCGGCGAGGTAGAGAGATCCGCATATGAGGATGCGCGCCCGGGGCTCCTCGGCCACGATCCCCTGCACCGCCGTCCGCGAACTCGCGGCGACCCGCGCCTCGAGGCCCACGCCACGCGCCGCCTCTGCCGTCGCCTCGGCGGGCAGGGTGTTGGCCTCGCCGGGAATGGGCACGGCAATCAGGCCCCGCGCCACCGCCGCCAGCGGCCCGAGATAGCCGGCCACGTCCTTGGTGTTGAGCATCCCGCAGACAAGCCAGGTGGGCCGCGGCGCGAGCGTCGCCAGATGCCGCGCCAGCGCCTGCCCGGCAGCCGGGTTATGCCCGCCATCGAGCCACAACTCCGCCGTTTCCGCCGCCTCGACAAGCGGCCCCCGCACCAGCCGCTGCATCCGCGCGGGCCATTCAGCGCGCGTCACCGCCCCCTCGCAGGCTGCCTCGCCAAGTCCCAGCGCCCGCAACGCCGCCAGCGCCGCACCGGCATTCTCCACCTGATGCGCGCCGGGCAGGTTCGGCAACGGCAGGTCGCACAGGCCGTGCTCGTCCTGATAGACCAGCCGCCCACGCTCCTCTTGCACCTGCCAGTGTTGCCCGTGTGCCAGAAGCGGCGCGCCCAGCCGCGCGGCCCGCGCCTCGATCACCGCCATTGCCTCATCGGCCTGCGGGCCGACGACACAGGGCACACCGCGCTTGATAATTCCCGCCTTCTCGCCCGCGATCGCGGGCAATGTATCGCCCAGATACCCCTCGTGATCCATCGACACCGGCGTGATCACCGTGAGCGCGGGTCGTTCCACCACGTTGGTGGCATCAAGCCGCCCGCCAAGCCCCACCTCGAGCAGCGTGAAATCGGCGGGCACCCGCGACATGGCCAGCAGCGCGGCGCAGGTGGTGATCTCGAAATAAGTGATCGGCACGCTGCCATTGGCGGCCTCGCATTCGTCGAGCACCTCGGCGAGGTGATCCTCGGAAATCAGCGTTCCGGCCAGCCTTATGCGCTCGTGAAACCGCGCCAGATGCGGCGAGGTATAGGCGTGACAGGTCTGCCCCTCCGCCTCGATCCCCGCCCGCATCATGGCGAGCGTCGAGCCCTTGCCATTGGTCCCGGCAATGTGAATGACCGGCGGCAGCCGCTCCTGCGGATTGCCCAGCGCGTCGAGCAGCCGCCACACCCGGTCCAGCGTCAGGTCGATGATCTTGGGGTGCAGCGCCATCATCCGCGACAGGATGATGTCCGATGTGGCCGCGCTCATTTTTCCGCGTCATCCATCGCCTGCGCCTCGACCATCAGCGGCTCGGGCGCGGGCAGATCGCCCTTCACCGCAGGCGGCAGGCCCATCAGCATCCGGGTGATGGTGATGAGTTCATCGCGCATCTTCGGGCGCGGCGTCACCCGGTCGAGCATCCCGTGCTCGAGCAGGTATTCGGCGCGCTGAAACCCCTCGGGCAGCTTCTCGCGGATGGTCTGCTCGATCACCCGCGGCCCGGCAAAGCAGATGAGCGCACCCGGCTCGGCGATCTGCACGTCGCCCAGCATCGCGTAGGAGGCCGTGACACCCCCGGTGGTGGGATGCGTGAGCACCACGATATAGGGCAGCCCCGCCTCGCGCAGCATCTGCACCGCCACGGTTGTGCGCGGCATCTGCATCAGGCTCAGGATGCCCTCCTGCATCCGCGCGCCCCCGGCGGCGGAAAACAGCACCAGCGGGCGCTCGAGCTTCACGGCCTCCTCGGCGGCGGCGATGATCGCGTTGCCCACATACATGCCCATCGAGCCGGCCATGAACGAGAAATCCTGCGCCGCCGCGACGATGGGCGTGCGCCCGATCTCGCCGGTGGCGACAAGCATCGCCTCCTTCTCGCCGGTGGCCTTTTGTGCTGCCCGCAGGCGGTCGGGATATTTCTTCTGATCGCGGAAGTGCAGCGGGTCGGGGGTGGGCGCGGGCACCATGACCTCGGCAAATACGCCGCCGTCAAACAGCGCCGCGAACCGCGCGCGCGGCGTGATCGCCATGTGATGGCCGCAATTGGTGCAGACGTTGAGATTGTCCGACAATTCGCGGTGGAACAGCATGGTTCCGCACTCGTCGCATTTCGTCCACAGGTTCTCGGGCATCTCGCGGCGCGAGAAGATCGAGTTGATGCGCGGGCGCACGTAATTGGTGATCCAGTTCATCGCGGGGCCGGGTCCTGTCGCTTGGTCAGGGAGTCACTTAAGCCGGGGATGCGCGAAATGCAATCAGCCGCGCAAGGCGAGCCGGATCGCCAGCCACGCGCAGAGCAGCATCCCGATATCGACGGGCAGAATTGCCGTCACTGCCCCGGCGTCACTCAGTGAAAAGGGAAACACATAGAGCGCCAGCCCGTCGAACTGCCCCTTGGGGGCGGCCACGAGGATGGCGCTGAAATTGTTGACGAGGTGCAGCGCCGTGGCGGGCCCCAGCGTGCCGAACCGCGCGGTCAGATCGGCGGCGGCCAGCCCGAACCCGGTGGCCCAGAGCATCACCAGCCAGCCGCTCGTGCCATAAATGGCGCTGTCGAAATGCAAAAGCCCGAACCCCAGGGCGGGCAGCGCCAGCCACACCACAGGCGAGGCAAAGCGCGCGGCAAGCTGGCTTTGCAGATAGCCGCGAAACGCCACCTCCTCGGCGACGACCTGGCACAACAGCCCGACAAGCGCCAGCGGCAGCAGAGCCACCCATGTGCCGAGGGCGAGGTTGCGCTCGGGTTCAATCGCCTCGGGCATCGGCACCAGCGCGATGAGCCCGTAAAGCACAACCAGCGCCAGACCCGCCCGTCCGAACTGCCGCAGCGCGAGAGGCAGCGGCCCGACAAGGCTCAGCAGGCCGCGCCCGTGCATCGCGCGCAGGCTCAGCGCCAGCGCGGCGATGAGCAGCCCGAAGGTGAAAAGGTTGATCAACACGCCCACCGGCGTCGTCGCCGCCTCCACCCCCGGCCTGATCCGTGCCCAGCCCTCGGGGCCGAAGATCACCGGCAAGAGGCGCGACCACGCCACGCTCAGCGCCAGAAAGACCACCACCGTGAGCGCGATCCCGCCGCCCAGACGCCCCAGCCCCGCCGAAGGGCGGGCCGGGGCGACAAGGGGCTCGTAGGCGGCGTAACGCATGTCCGACACGCTAGCCGGGCGCGGCGGGGGGTGCAATCGGCTTGCCCCGCGCGGCAGGCTGGCCTAGACCGAGAGCCAGCTAATTTCAGCGAGCCACCCGGGAGGCCAAGATGACCAGGATCGACAAATCCAGACTGCCCAGCCGCTACGTGACCGAAGGGCCCGCGCGCGCGCCGCACCGGTCCTATTACTACGCGATGGGCATGACAGAGGCGGAGATTCACCAGCCCCTCGTCGGCGTCGCCACCTGCTGGAACGAGGCCGCGCCCTGCAACATCGCGCTCAGCCGCCAGGCGCAGGCCGTCAAGGGCGGCGTCAAGGAGGCGCATGGCACCCCGCGCGAGTTCACCACCATCACCGTCACCGACGGCATCGCGATGGGTCACGAGGGGATGCGCTCGTCTCTGCCCTCGCGCGAGGCCATCGCCGACACGGTGGAATTGACCATGCGCGGCCATTGCTACGACGCGCTCGTGGGGCTGGCGGGTTGCGACAAATCGCTGCCGGGGATGATGATGGCGATGGTGCGTCTGAACGTGCCGTCGGTGTTCATCTACGGGGGCTCGATCCTGCCGGGGCGCGCGCCGCAGATGGACGAAATCCCCGAGGATTTCCGCTCGCGCGATCTGACCGTGCAGGACATGTTCGAGGCGGTGGGCCGCAACCAGAACGGCACGCTGTCGGATGCGGCGCTGGAAATGCTCGAACGCGTGGCCTGCCCGTCCGCCGGGGCCTGCGGCGGGCAATTCACCGCCAACACGATGGCCTGCGTATCAGAGGCGATCGGCCTCGCGCTGATGAACTCCTCCGGGATGCCCGCGCCTTACGAATCCCGCGACCAGTATGGCGAGGCGTCGGGGCACGCGGTGATGAACCTCCTGGAGAAGAACATCCGCGCCCGCGACGTGGTCACGCTGAAATCCCTGCAAAACGCCGCGCGCGTGGTGGCCTGCACCGGGGGGTCCACCAATGCCGGGCTGCACCTGCCGGCGATTGCCCACGAGGCGGGGATCGAGTTCTACCTCGAGGACGTCTGCGAGATTTTCCGCGACACGCCGTATTTCGTCGATCTCAAGCCCGGCGGGCAATTCGTCGCCAAGGACCTCTATGACGCGGGCGGCATCCCCGTGGTGATGAAGGAACTGCGCAAGGCGGGCCTCATCCACGAGGATTGCATGACCGCCTCCGGCCACAGCATCGGCGAGGAACTCGAAAAGATCGCGCGCGAGGCCGACGGCCGCGTCATCTATCCCATCGACACGCCGCTGACGAAAACCGGCGGCGTGGTGGGCCTCAAGGGCAACCTCGCGCCCGAGGGGGCCATCGTCAAGGTCGCGGGCATCGCGCCCGAGAACCAGGTGTTCACCGGCCCCGCGCGGGTGTTCGAGTGCGAAGAGGACGCGTTCGAAGCCGTCAAGGCGCGCGGCTACGAGGAGGGCGAGGTGATCGTCATCCGCAACGAGGGGCCCGCAGGCGGGCCGGGGATGCGCGAGATGCTGTCGACCACCGCCGCCCTTTCCGGGCAGGGCATGGGCAAGAAGGTGGCGCTCATCACCGATGGCCGCTTCTCGGGGGCGACGCGTGGCTTTTGCGTGGGCCATGTCGGGCCGGAGGCCGCGCAGGGCGGGCCCATCGCGCTCTTGCAGACCGGCGACATGATCACCATCGACGCGATCAAGGGCGAACTGTCGGTCGATCTGGACGAGGCGGAGCTGACCCTGCGCAGGGACGCGTGGAAAGGCCCGCGCGAAACGATCTACACAGCCGGCGCGCTTTGGAAATACGCGCAACTCGTGGGGCCGACCTACAAGGGCGCGGTCACCCATCCCGGCGCGCAGGCCGAAACCCATGTCTACATGGATATCTGAGGCGCGCGCGCGGCGCGCCCTTGCCTGCGTCGCGCTGCTGCTGGCGCTGGCGGCTTGCGAGGCCCCCGAGACCACGCCGAAAGCGCCGCTGACCGAGGCCGCGCTCGGCAGCGGGGCCGTGCGCCTGAGCGCCCCGCGCGGCTATTGCATCGACCGCAGCAGCCTGCGCCGGATCGCCGGTAGCGGCGGATTCGCGCTGATTGCGCCTTGCACGCAACTGACAGGCACGCGGGGCGTGACCGCCGCCCCGGCCCTGATGACCGTCTCGGTCATGCCGCAGGGGCGCGATGCGACCGCACCCGACGCCGAGAGCCTTGCCGCCGCCATCGCCCCGGCACCGGTGGGTGCCGAGGGGCAGGCGGACGGGCTTGTCTACGCGCAAGTGATGCAGGGCGGCGAAGCGGTTCTGCCCGGCGGCGACCCGCGCCACTGGCGCGGCGCGCGCCTGGTCGCCGGTCACCTCGCAAGCGTCGCGCTCTACGTGCCCGAGGGCAGCCCGCTCACCGGGCGCGAAGGCCGCCTGCTGCTCGGCGATCTCGCCGCCGGGCTGTCGGCGACACCGACACGCGCGTCAGTCAAGGCCACCACCGACACCACGACCCCGGCGGAAGCCACGGCGAAAACACCCCGCCGCGGGTTTTTCGCAAGATTGTTTCCCGTTTCGAATTAATGCTATGCACATTCCTGTCATGGTAACGTCGTGGCCCGTGCCACGCGCGACAGGGTTTTCAAAGGTGCGTCCCTCATGAAACTGTTCGACATGGTTCTTCATCGCCGCATGATGCGCATTTGGCGCAGGACGGCGCGCACCGCCCCGGCCATGAGCCTCGACGAGCTGCGCCGTATTCGATCACGGGGCGCACACCTCTCACATTTCCTGCAAGAATCGCTCGCCGTGGCCGAGCATCGTCTCGCGCTTCCCGTGGTCGGCTCGAACGCGTTTCCCCGCCCGCACGGCACCGATTGGTCCTGGCGACCCGAGGTCTGGCGCCTGCCTCTGCCCACACCCGGCATGGCCTCGGTGCAGTCGAAATCCATGCTGGGGCGCGAGGTGACATTGTTTCACGATTGCGCCCATTCCGAGCTGTCGCTGCGGCAGGTGCGCAACACCCGCGAGGCCGATCTCGCGCCTTACGGGCTGCGCATGGATGTCTTTGCCTTCGACGGCTCGTTCCTGTCGCTGGTGATCGACCTGCCGCAAGAGGCGACCGAGGGGCTGACCAAGCGCCACCTTATCCGCCTCGACACCATCATCGAGATGGAGAAGCCGCTGGAAGTCTTTGCCCGGCTCAATATCCGCCACGGTCCCAATACCGAGCAGATCGTCCGCGAACTGCCCCTCACCGCGCAGGAGACCACCGTTGAATTCGACCTCGCCTATTCCAACCTCAACGAAAAACGGATCGAACGCGCCTGGATCGACCTCATCTTTGAGAACCCGGCCATGAGCCAGGTGACGCTGCGCGACGTCACATTCAGCCGCCGCCCCCGCGCGGCGCTCTAGCAAAGGACATGAGCATGAGCGACTGGACACTGACCAAGACCCGGCTGTTCGAAGGCGTCTGGGAGGGCGTGCTCGCAAGCGCGGAGCCGGACGCCACCGCCCCCGAGATCGAAGTGACCCATCTGCAACAGCCGCTCGACGGGATCGAGATGACCGCCCGTCCCGATCACAAAGACTGGGTGCTGCGCGTGCCGATACCCGTCAACCGGATCGCCGACGGGGTGCAGACCTTCGTGATCCGCGACCGCACAAGCGGCACGGTGCTCGACAGCTTCTCGCTGGTGGCGGGCGATGCGCTCGCCTACGACCTTCGCGCCGAGATCGCGCTCCTGCGCGAGGAGCTGGACCTGCTGAAACGCGCGTTCCGCAGGCATTGCCTCGAAACGATGTAGCCTTCGCAAACGCGCCTACAGCGCCCGCCAGCCGATATCGCGGCGGCAGACGCCCTCGGGCCAGTCGATGCGGTCGACCAGCCCATAGGCCCGCTCTGCCGCCTCGCGCAAGCTGTCGCCGCGCGCCGTCGCCGCCAGAACGCGCCCGCCATTGGCGACAAAGCGCCCGTCCCGCCGCGCGGTTCCGGCGTGGAACACCTGGTGAAAGCTGTCCTCGGGGCAGTCTTCCAGTCCCGCGATCACGCTGCCCTTTTCGTAATCCCCCGGATAGCCCCGCGCCGCGAGCACCACCGTCATGGCGTGATCCCCGGCCCAGTTCACGGCACACTCCGCCAGCCGCCCCTCGGCCGTGGCCTGCATCAGGTCGAACGCCTGCCCGCCGAGCCGCATCATCAGCGCCTGGGCCTCCGGGTCGCCGAAGCGCACGTTGAATTCCACCAGCCGGGGCGCGCCCGCCTCGATCATCAGCCCCACGAACAGCACGCCGCTATAGGGCGTGCCGCGCCGGGCCATCTCGGCCAGAACCGGGCGCACGATCTCATCCAATGCCCGCTGCGTCACCGCCTCGGTCATCACCGGCGCGGGGGAATAGGCCCCCATGCCGCCGGTATTGGGGCCGGTATCGCCCTCGCCCGCGCGCTTGTGGTCCTGCGCGGTGCCGATGGGCAGCGCCGTCTCAGCGTCGCAAAGCACGAAGAAAGACGCCTCTTCGCCGGTCATGAACTCCTCGATCACCACCTCGGCCCCGGCCGCGCCAAAGGCCCCGCCGAACATCTCGTCCACCGCCGCCAGCGCCTGCGCCTCCGTCTCGGCCACGATCACGCCCTTGCCCGCCGCCAGCCCGTCGGCCTTGACCACGATGGGCGCGCCCTGCCTGCGCACGTAATCGCGCGCGGCCTCTGCGTCGGTGAAATGGGCATAGCGGGCGGTGGGCGCGCCCGCCGCCTTGCAGATTTCCTTGGTAAAGCTCTTGGACGCCTCCAGCCTTGCAGCGGCCTTCGAGGGGCCGAAGACCGCGATCCCGGCCTCGCGCAGCCGGTCGGCCACGCCCTCGGCAAGCGGGGCCTCGGGGCCGATGATGACGAAATCCACCGCCTCGGCCTCGCAGAACCCGGCGACAGCCCCGCCGTCGAGGATGTCGAGCGCCGCGCAATCGGCGATCTGCGCGATCCCGGCATTGCCGGGGGCCACGATGAGCCGGTCGCATTTGGGGTTTTGCAGCGCCGCCCAGGCCAGCGCATGTTCGCGCCCGCCGCCACCCAGAATGAGGATATTCATGGCCCGCACCTCCTTGGCCTCGCGTGGCCTGCGTTCTAGGGTGGCGGGCAGGCAGACACAAGGCACGGGAAGCGGGGCGAACCATGTCCGATCTCATCGACGATGACGGCCCCGGCGGCAACCTGCCCGAACTCTCGGTTTCCGAGATATCGGGCGCGGTCAAACGGGTGATCGAGGGCGAATTCGGCCGGGTGCGGGTGCGCGGCGAGTTGGGGCGCATCTCGCGGCCGCGCTCGGGGCATGTCTATCTCGATCTCAAGGACGACCGCGCGGTGCTCTCGGGCATCATCTGGAAGGGCGTTGCATCCCGCCTGAGCATCGCGCCGGAGGAGGGGATGGAGGTGGTGGCCACCGGGCGGCTCACCACCTTCCCCGGCCAGTCGCGCTATCAGCTCATCATCGAGGACATGGCCCCTGCAGGCGCGGGCGCGCTCATGGCGATGCTGGAAAAGCGAAAGAAAGCACTGGCTGCCGAGGGGCTTTTCGAGCCTTCGCGCAAGCAGCCGATCCCCTACCTGCCGGAGGTGATCGGCGTGGTCACCTCGCCCACCGGCGCGGTCATCCGCGACATCCTGCACCGGCTGCGCGAGCGGTTCCCGCGCAAGGTGCTGATCTGGCCCGTCGCCGTGCAGGGCGAGCGCTGCGCGCCCGAGGTGGTCCGCGCGATTCGCGGCTTCAACGCGCTGAGCCCCGGCGGGGTTCTGCCGCGCCCCGACCTCATCATCGTGGCGCGCGGCGGCGGCTCGGTCGAGGATCTGTGGGGCTTCAACGAGGAAATCGTGGTGCGCGCGGCGGCAGAGAGCGCGATCCCGCTGATCTCCGCCGTGGGACACGAGACCGACACGACGCTGATTGATTACGCCTCTGACAAGCGCGCGCCGACGCCGACGGCGGCGGCGGAACTCGCGGTGCCGGTGCGCCGCGACCTGTTGGCGTGGCTCGAGGGCATGGGCGCGCGGCTCGCCCATGCGCAGGGGCAGGCGGTGGGGCTGCGCGAGCAGCGGCTGCGCGATCTGGCGCGCGCCCTGCCCCGGCCCGAAACGCTGATCGAGGGGCCGCGTCAGCGGCTCGACACCTGGGGCGAGCGGCTGCCCGCAGCGCTCGTCCGGTCGGTTCAGGTGCGGCGGGTGACGCTGTCGGAGGGCGCGGGGGCGCTGCGCCCTGCCCTGCTGCGCCGCGCGGTCGAGGGCGAACGGCGGCGGCTGGCGGGCACCGTGGCGCGGCTCAATTTCGGCGCGCTCACCCGCGAGACCGGGCAGAAGCGGCGCGACCTCGACCGGCTGGGCACGCGGCTCTCCGAGGCCGGAACGCGGCAGATGCGCGGCCTGCGCGACCGGCTCGATGCGCTCGACCGGCTGCACGAGACGCTGGGCTATCGCGCGACGCTGACGCGCGGCTACGCGGTGGTGCGCGGCGATGGAAACCTCGTGACGACGCGGGCGGCGGCGGCAGAGGCGGCGGCGCTGGAGATCGAGTTTGCCGATGGCAAGCTGGCGGTCGGCGGCCCGCCCGCGCCGCGAAAACCGCCCAAGCGCAAGCCCCCGACCGAGGGCCAAGGCAGCCTGTTCCAGAACCCGCGATCAGACCATATCCGGCGGCGTCGCCTCGCGCCCGAGCTCCGGCGCAATCTCGTCGAGGGCGACAGTGCGCGTCGCCTTCTCGCCGAGGCGGCGCAGCGACACGCTGCGCGCCTCGACCTCGCGCATCCCGCAGGCCAGGATCACCGGCACCTTGCCCACGGAATGCTCGCGCACCTTGTAGTTGATCTTCTCATTACGGGTATCGGCCTCGGCACGCACGCCGCGTGCGCGAAGAGTCTCGACCACTTCGTGCACGTAATCATCCGCATCCGACACGATCGAGGCCACCACCACCTGACGCGGTGCAAGCCAGAACGGCAGCCGCCCGGCATGTTCCTCGATCAGGATACCGATGAACCGCTCGAAACTGCCAAGGCAGGCGCGGTGCAGCATGACGGGGCGGTGTTTCGCACCATCCTGGCCGATATAGGTGGCATCCAGCCGCTCGGGCAGGACGAAATCCACCTGATGCGTGCCGCATTGCCACTTGCGCCCGATGGCGTCGGTAAGGGTGAATTCGAGCTTGGGACCATAGAACGCGCCCTCTCCGGGGTTCACCTCCGGCTCGATTCCGGCGGCGCGGGTGGCGGCAAGCAGCGCCGCCTCGGCGCGGTCCCAGACCTCGTCACTGCCCGCGCGCACATCGGGGCGGGTGGAAAACAGCACCTCGAATTCGGGAAAGCCGAGATCGCGGTAGATGCGCGACAGGAACTCGATGAACCGCCCGGTTTCCGCCTCGATCTGCTCTTCGGTGCAGAAGATATGCGCGTCATCCTGCACGAATCCGCGCACCCGCATGATGCCGTGCAGCGCGCCCGACGGCTCGTAGCGGTTGCACGCGCCGAATTCCGCCATCCTGAGCGGCAGGTCGCGATAGCTCTTCAGCCCCTGGTTGAAAATCTGCACGTGGCAGGGGCAGTTCATCGGCTTTAGGGCATTCACGGATTTCTCGCGGGCGTGCTCCTCGTCGACCTCGACGATGAACATGTTGTCCTGGTATTTCTCCCAGTGGCCCGAGGCCTCCCACAGCTTGCGGTCCACCACCTGCGGCGTGTTCACCTCGACATAGCCATCGCGCGTCTGCTGACGGCGCATGTAATCCTGAAGCGTGGTGTAGATGGTCCAGCCATTGGGGTGCCAGAAAATCTGCCCCGGTGCCTCCTCCTGCATGTGAAACAGGTTCATCTCGCGGCCCAGGCGGCGATGGTCGCGGCGCTCGGCCTCCTCAAGAAATGTCAGATGCGCCTTGAGCGCCTCGCGATTCTGGAACGCCACGCCATAGATGCGTTGCAGCATCGGGCGAGAGGAATCCCCGCGCCAGTAGGCCCCCGCGACGCTCATCAGCTTGAAGGCATCGGCGGGCACCTGGCCGGTATGTTGCAGATGCGGGCCGCGGCACAGATCCTGCCAATCCCCATGCCAATACATCCGCAGCGGCTCGTCGCCCGGAATGGCGTCGATCAGCTCGATCTTGTAGGGTTCACCCGTGCCGCGATAATGCTCGATAGCGCGGGGACGTTCCCACACCTCGGTGGTCACGGGATCGCGCGCATTGATGATTTCCTTCATCTTCTGCTCGATCCGGCCGAGATCCTCGGGCGTGAACGGCTCGGCGCGGTCAAAATCGTAATACCAGCCGTTCTCGATGACCGGTCCGATGGTGACCTTCACATCGGGCCAGATTTCCTGCACCGCGCGGGCCATGATATGCGCGAGGTCATGGCGGATCAACTCGAGCGCCGGGCCTTCGTCCTTCATCGTGTTGATGGTGATCGCGGCATCATCGGTGATCGGCCATTGCAGGTCCCAGTGCCGACCGTCCACATGCGCCGAAATGGCCTTTTTCGCCAACGAGGTGGCAATGCTTGACGCCACATCGGCGGGGGTGACGCCAGCGGCATAGCTGCGCGATGTGCCGTCGGGAAATGTCAGGGAGATATCTGCCATGTGTCTGGCTCCTCGTCGGTTTGGCGCCCACGGAACGCCCGATTGCGGGTATGTGTGTGTTAGTTGCCCGCTTGTGACGCGGAGGTCAAGGGGGTGCGCGCCGGGCCTGCATACAGCCGATCAGAAGGCTCAACCTTTTGGAGAGTTTTATCCTCGTGTCCTCGAGATTCAACCCCTTTGTTTTATTGTCGGCGAACATGCATTCGATGAACCAGCGCCACCGATAGTATCGAAGGATGCGCGCACCGCGGAGCGGCTCGGAACATGCCACGATCAGTAACTCGCCCCCCTTGATGCGCCGAGCGCCAAAATGCAATTCTAGGGCTGGTTGACCGGCCTTGGCGGGCAAGGTCGCAGTAAAGCCGCGCTCTCCCTTGCAGCGCGACAGGTAGGAACGCAGCGCGTACTCACGCCCCTCGACGACAATGAGCTGATCTTCCTTCACGCGGATCGCGAATGGAATGTTCTTGTCCTTGAGAAACTTGAACCATTCCTGCCCGATGAATTCACGATCTGCCAAGAGCATGCGCACTGTGGATGCATTAAAGCGCGCGAGGTAACGCTCCATCAGGGCGGTGCGCTGCCGTGTCGTACTGTTGCCCGAGTGGTTCAGAAAGGTCCACATTGCATATGGTAACACATTGACGCATAGGAGGAATTTCATTGGACATGTCGCAATCTGCACCTTAAATGGCGTAAATCGGATACGAAACAATGTTGCGCTGCGCCTGCACGGTGGCGGGGCGTGCGGGCACAGGAGGCAAAAGACATGCCGGGATACAATTCGAAATTCGAGTTGAGCGTCGAGGACATGGACCTGATCGAGTCGGCCCTGCGCCAGACCAGGTCCGAATTATCGGCGCGGGCGATCCCCGAATCGGCGGCGCACGACAAGGCCGATGACAGCCTCCGCGAGGCCGACGAGACGCTGCGCCGGATTCACGATCTGCTGGGTCGTTTGCACAATCAGAAGATATTCTACCGCCCGCGTCGCGGAGCCTATATCGGCGGCTGAGGCGCGGCGAAAACCGGTTTGCGCGGACGGGTGCCCCGTTGCATGATCCCCCTGTCGAACAAGGGGACAGTGCGATGCCCGATCCATCATGGCTCACCACGGCGGCGGGACGCCGCCTTGCCCATCACCGGACCAAAGGACGCGCGCCGGGCGTGGTGTTTCTCGGCGGCTTCAAATCCGACATGGAGGGCACCAAGGCGCTTTGGCTCGAGGAATGGGCGCGGGCGAAGGGCCGCGCCTTTCTGCGCTTCGACTATTCGGGGCATGGCCAATCCTCGGGCGCGTTCACCGAGGGCTGCATCGGCGACTGGGCGGCGGATGCGCGCGCGGTGATCGAGGCGCTGACCGAGGGGCCGCAAATCCTCGTAGGGTCCTCGATGGGCGGCTGGATCGCGCTCTTGCTGGCGCGGGCCTGCCCCGAGCGGGTGGCGGGCCTGGTGACCATCGCCGCCGCGCCGGATTTCACCGAGGACGCGATGTGGGCCGGGTTCGACGAGGCCCAACGGCACCGCCTGATGGAGGAGGGGCAGATCGCCCTGCCCTCCGACTATGGCGAACCCTACATCATCACCCGCCGCCTGATCGAGGACGGGCGCGATCACCTGGTGCTGCATACGCCGCTCGACCTGCCGGTCCCGGTTCGATTTCTGCAAGGCACCGCCGATGAAGATGTGGATAAATCCGTGGCCTTGCGGCTTTTGGACCATGCCACCGGGCCGGACATGCGGCTCACGCTGGTGCGCGGCGCGGATCACCGGTTCTCCGATCCCGACTGTCTGGCGCTCATCGGCGCGGCGCTCGACGAGGTGAGCACGCGGGCGGGGGCGGCGTGATGCGGTGGCTCCGGCGCGGGGCGCTGGCCGTTGCAGGGCTCATCGGCGCGGGCGCAGCGCTGGTGGCGCGGGCGCGGGCGCTCGATCCCGCAACCATCCCGATTCCCGCGCTTTACCGGGCCCTCGCGCCTTAGCCCTTGCACGTTCGGCGGGGGCGGTGTCATGCTCGGGTTCGGAACGGGGGCGCAGACCGCCGGCATCGAGGATGTTTTTCATGGGCAGTGATCCGGTTGTGTTTCTTCCCGGCATGATGTGCGACGCGCGGCTTTTCGCGCCGCAGATCGCCGAGCTGAGCCGCGATACCGTTGTGAGCGTCGCGCCGATCACCGGCGGCGAGCGCATCGAGGAGATCGCCTCGGGGCTGCTCGACCATCTGCCACGGCGGTTTGCGCTGGCGGGTCTTTCGATGGGCGGGATCGTGGCGATGGAACTCCTGCGCCGCGCGCCGGACCGGGTAACGCGGATCGCGCTGATGGACACCAATTCGCTGGCCGAGACGCCGCAATCCTCTGCCGGATACGAGCCATTGGTGGCCAAGCTGCGCGCGGGAATGGTCGCCGAGGCGGTGGATATGGTGCTGGGCCATGACGTTCTGGCACCGGGGCCGGGCCGGGCGGAGGTTCTGTCGCAGGTGGTGGCGATGGCCGAGGCCCTCGGCCCCGACACACTCGTGCGGCAGGTGCGCGCCCTTCAGCGGCGGCAGGATTATCAGGCGGTGCTGCGCCACTGCCAGGTGCCGGCGCTGGTGCTGTGCGGGGCCGTGGACGGCCTGACACCGGTGCGGCGGCACGATTTCATGGCCGGGCTTATCCCTGGTGCTGTGCTGCGCGTGATCGGGGGGGCCGGGCACCTGCCGGTGCTCGAACGCCCCGGGGAAACAACGGCGGCGCTGCGCGAGTGGCTGGCGCAGCCGCTGCTGCTGCACCGCCGCGCCGAGGCCTGAGGGGGCTTCAGCCTGCCGCGTTGGTCTGCTTTTGCGCCTTGTAAAGCTGCGTGTAATACCCGCCCGCCGCGATCAACGCGTCATGGCTGCCCTGCTCGACCAGCCGCCCGGCCTCGAGCACGAAAATGCAATCGGCATCGGTGATCGAGGACAGGCGGTGCGCCACCACGATGGTCGTGCGCCCCTTGGTGAGCCGGGTGAGCGCCGCCTTGATCCGCGCCTCGGTGGCCTGGTCGAGCGCGCTTGTCGCCTCGTCGAGAAGCAGGATCGGCGCATCCACCAGAAACGCCCGCGCGATGGCGATGCGCTGTTTCTGCCCGCCCGAAAGCTGCGCGCCCTTCGGCCCCACCGGCGCATCGCCCCGCGCGCGAATCAGATCGGCGATCTCGGCATTCTCGGCAGCCTGCCAGATCTCGGCCTCATTGGCCTCGGGGTTGACGTAGCGGATATTCTCCCAGATCGAATTGTCGAAAATCACGATATCCTGCGCCACCACCGAAAACGCCGCGCGCAGCGCGTCGATCTTGAGCCGGTCGATGGGCGTGTCGCCGATGGTGATGCGCCCCCCCTGCACATCGTAAAGCCGCGACAGCAGCGACAGCACCGTGGTCTTGCCCGAGCCGGTCGCGCCGACGATGGCCGACACGGTGCCGCCCTGAAACCGCATCGACAACCCGTCAAAGAGCGGCTGATCGGCACTATAGGCAAAGCGCACCTCGTCGAGCGCGATATCGCCGCCCGCGTCGAATTCGGTAATGGCGCCGGGCGCATCGGTGATGGTGGGACGCTCGTGGAACAGGCGGCGCACCCGGTCAAGCTGCACCAGGTGGGTCGGCAACAGACCCAGATATTGCGCCAGCAGGCGCGCCGGATCGAACACCAGCACCATGCCCAGCAGGAACGTGATGATCTCGGCCCCGTCCATGTCGAAACCGGGGCTGAGCACCATGTAGCCGCCACCGCCGATCACCAGCACGTAGACAAAGGCCGACGACAGGTCGATCGTGGGCATGACAAGCGCCTGCGTGCGCTGCACCCTGAGCGTGAGATCGCGCATCTCGCCGGTATCATGGTCAAGCCGGTCGGTCTCGACCCCCTCCTGGCTCGCGATCTTGATCGTGCGCATGGCCGAAATCGTCTCTTCCAGCCGGTTCATGTAATTGCCGAGCGCGGTTTCGGCCTGGCCCTGCACGCGCTTGACCCGCGCCGAGACCGCGTTCATCACCCAGATGATGAACGGCAAAACCGCGAGGGCGGCGGCAAAGAGCACCGGATTTTTATAAATGAGATAGCCCGACACGATCACCACCGTCACCGCGTCGCGCACCGCGTTGGCGGTGCCCAGCCCCATGAAATGCCCCAGCGCCTGCGTCTGCATCACGATCCGCTGGATGAGTTCGCCGGAGCGCGTGCGCTCGAAATAGCTCAGGTCGAGGGTCATGAGATGGGCGATGAGATCGCGTCGCATCTCGTATATCGCCGAATTGGACACCCAGACCGACAGACGCGGCACGAAGTAGGCCATCGTGCCGCGCACGGTGAAGAGAAAGAATACCGCGATGCAAACGAAAACCAGATCGCGCACCGAACCGCTTTCGAAAATCACGCGGAGCCCGTCCTCGGTGATCGCGAGAAACTGTTGATACACGACCCCCTGCACGAGGATCATCAACAGAACCAGCCCCAGCCACGGCGCGCGGCGGCGCAGGTAATGCCGCCAGAACCAGCGCAGGTTGTCGCGGTCGATGGCGGTCAGGATGCTGGATTTTTCGTGCCTAGCGGGGATGTTCATGCGGGGCGGTGCCGTTTGCTGTGTCCTGCCCGCCTCATAGAACGTTCCGGAGCGAAGGTCATCCCCTCACGGATAGGACGGCGGCAGGCCGAGCAATTCGTCAAGTTGCCGGGCGATCCAGCCGCGCGGTATGAAGTGCCCGCGCGAATGCACGTCAAGCGCGATGCGCCCCCCGCCACAGGTCCACGTCGTGCGCGCGAAGGTGTCGTGGCGGGTCACAGACCAGTCCCCGGCATCCTCTCCCCGCCCATCGCACCCCATCCGCTCGCGCCAGAGCCTGACCGGCCATGTCGTCTCGCCATTCGGGCCGAAGGGGAAATCCATCACGGTGTCAGAGGTGCCGTGGACATGGCGCACCTCGTCCGGGGCCTGCGGGCAATCCTCGGATTGCCGCAGCGTTCCCGACACCGCCAGAAGCGCCGCCACACCGTCACCGTTCTGGCACGCAAAGCGCCACGCCATCGCCGCGCCATAGGAATAGCCCGACACGTAGATGCGGCTGCGGTCGATGGGATAGCGCTTGGCCGCGTCCTCGATCACGGCGGCGGCGAACTCCACGTCATCGGTCTGGTCGGTCCAGAAATCCCATGTCTTGCCCTGCCCGTTCGGGGCCAGCAACAGCACGCCGCGCCGCCGGGTCGCGCCGGAAATGCGGCCATGCTTGACGATCAGCGTGCCCTGCCGCATCCAGCCGTGGAAATGCAACAGCACCGGCAGCGGCGTCTTGCCGTCCCAGCCATCGGGTTCCTTGACGTGGTAGGACCGCTCGCCCAGCGAACAGGGCACCTCGGCGTGACAGCGCGGCTCTACCTGCCCCGCGGCAAGGGCGGGGCCGGGCAAAAGAAGGGCGAGAAGGGCAAGGGCGTGGCGCATGGGGGCTCCGTCATCTCATGTCGCGATGCAACCTAAGCACAGGCCATGAAATGTCATGTCACAAGCCCGTCAGGCGCGGCCCACTCAGAAATGCGATTTCGGCTCGTCCGGCTTGCCCGCCGCCAGCGCCAGCACACCCGCCAGCCCCGCCATCCCGATCGGGAACATGGTGAACACGTTGAAACCGAACGCGTAGTAGATGAGGCCCGCCGCCACCAGCAAGAGCAGCCCCGCAGGCAGGGCGCGCACCTTGGCCATCGCCCCGCCCGCAATCGCCAGAAGCGGCGCGAGAAAGCTTGCGGTTCGGATGAGCGCCGGGTCGGAGACCTGGTGCAACAGGCCATCGACCTCGCCGAACCGTGTCACCGCCTCGGTATAGCCATAGCTGAAAAACCCCACGAGAATCGCCAGGCATCCGCCGATGATCCCCAGAACCGCTGCCGCATTTCGCATGTTGTCTGTCTCCCGAACCTGTCGCCCATATAAGCGGTCTCGCGTGTTATCCAAGCAGGGCGGTCTGCACCTCTTGCCCCCAGCCGAGGTAGAGCGTCCCGCCCGCGTCGATGAGCGGGCGTTTCATCACCGTCGGATGCGCCGTGATGAGGGCAAGCGGCTTGTCCGCGCGCGCCGCCGCGTCCAGCCCGCGCCATGTCGCCGACTTGCGGTTGACCAACGCCTCCCCGAATCGCGCCGCTGCCGCCTGTGCCACATCTTCGGGCAGCCCCTCCGAGCGCACGTCGTGCAACCGCGCGCCGGGCAGGTTTTTCAACGCCTTGCGGCAGGTATCGCAGGTTTTTATCCCGTAAACGATCATCGCGTCTCTCCCTCATGCGGGGCGTCTTAGCGTGCGGCATCCGGGCCGTCACGGAGTTTCGCTTGATTTTTACATTGACGGTGCAATCATCAACACGGCGTCGCATCGCGGCGCATGGCCCGGCATACCTCCGGGGACGTGAAGACGAAGGAGAACGGAATGCCGACTGGCACCGTAAAATGGTTCAACACCACCAAAGGCTACGGCTTTATCGCCCCCGACGATGGCGGCAAGGACGTGTTCGTGCATATCTCGGCGGTGGAGCGCTCGGGCCTCACCGGCCTCGCCGACAATCAGAAGGTCGGGTTCGAGCTTCAGGATGGCCGGGACGGTCGCCAGATGGCTGCCGATTTGACGCTGCTCTGACAGCCGGGGGCCGGGGGCTCGCGCCCCGCCTCATCCCTTGCTGCCCGACGAGGCTCAGCTACAGCCCTTCTGACCGGGCGGGCAGGAGTCATACCGTGCGCGCGCACTGCGGATACGCGTCGCCGGGTGGCGTTGTGCCTGCTGATAGCTCTGCGCCTGATTGGGCGTGCCGCAACAGATCACCCCGTTGATCGAGACCGGCTGAAGCCCGCCGGGACAGTAATTCGCCGTCCCCTCATAGGCATAGACGCGCGGCCCGCCGGCCAGCGCCGGTGTCCCGAGAACGGCAATTGCAAGCGCCGCGAAAACCCCTGTCTTGTAAAACTGCATATCCGCCCCCTCTGAAATAACCATATTCTTGATCGTAAGAAATGCGCGCACCCTGTCAATTTCTTTCTGCGGAAACAAAGCGTTCCAGAGCAGGCTGGAGGTGCGCGAGGGTCAGGAGTGGAGCGGGCGACGGGAATCGAACCCGTATCATCAGCTTGGAAGGCTGAGGTCTTACCATTACACAACGCCCGCAACGCGTTCTCGTCTAGAACAGCGCGCCGCGCGGGTCAAGACAGCGCCACCGCCGCTCAATAATTCTGCGCCTTGCGCAGGCGCGTCTGCCGCCCTTCCTCGGAGATGGCCCCGCCCAGCGTCGTCACCCCCTTGTCACGCAACAGCGCCAGCATCCGCACGAAGACCTCCGCCGTGGCCACCGTATCACCCATCGCGGTATGGCGCGCCTCGGGCGGGATACGCACGCCGAACCGGTCGCAGAGCGCGTCGAGCGTGTGCTGCCCGCTATGGTCGAACAGCCCTGCCGACATCAACACCGTGCAGAGAACCGGATTGTCGAAACGCCTCCCGATCACCTGCTCCTTGAGCCGCAGAAAGGCCAGATCGAACGGCGCGTTATGCGCGACCAGCACCGCGCCCCGGCAGAACTCGTGGAACCGCCGCCCAGCCTCACTGATATCCGGCGCATCCGCCACCATCGCGTCGGTGATGTGATGCACGCGGGTCGAGGCGGGCGGGATGGCGCGGCCCGGGTTGACCAGCGTCTCGAAGCTCTCGCCGCGCAGGATGCGCCCGTTGACGATGCGCAGCCCCGCGATCTGCACGATCTCGTCGCCGCCGCGCGGCGACAGGCCCGTGGTCTCGGTGTCGAACACGACGAAATTCAGGTCCGAGAGCGGCGTCTCGGCGAGATCGCCGCCGGGTGCGTCGGGCAGGTCGAAATCATAGAATTCGGGCCGCGCGTCACCGGGCGCAAGCGCGGCCTGCGCCGAGGCGAGCGGCAGCACGATCCGGTGGCCATTCTCGCCGGTCTCGGCCCACAGATCGGTCTGATGCGCGGCCAGCGCGTCGCGCCCGGAATAATCGCCATACGCCTCGGAAAGCGGTGCCGCGCAGCCAGCCGGTCAACTGCCCGTCGGTCACCACTTCGCCCTGCCAGCCGAGGATCAGACGGGTCTCGGCCCCCTCCTGCTCTGCCTTGAGCGTCACGCCGTCGCGGGTGCCATCCTCGGCCAGGTGACGCAGGATCATGGCCAGAAGCGTGGTGATCGCAAAGCCGTCACAACTCAGCATCGCGTCGCTGCGCGTGATCCGCACATGAGTGCCCCCCTGCGCGCGCACCCCGTCAAAGATATGGGTGGCCGCGACCGGCGACATCGGCCAGCGGCGCGAGCGGATCGCGGCGTGGCGGGTGCTCGACTCGTCGAGGCAGGCGAAAAGCCGCGCCACCTCGTCCTCGATGCCCTGCCGCATCTTCGCGCGCTCCGCCGGGGCGAGATCGTCCACCGATTGCAGCACATCGAGAAGCGCGCCGATGGTGCCCGCCGGGCGGCGCACCCCCTCCATCAGCGTGGTGAAAAGGTGATCGTGGGCGGCGTGGGCGCTCAGGTCCTCGGTCGCGTCGCGAAAGATGAGCACATGGCCCGACAGCTCCTCGTCCGACAGGATCGGGCTGACGCGCCC
Organism: Roseovarius sp.; assembly: GCA_034521935.1. GTDB lineage: Bacteria > Pseudomonadota > Alphaproteobacteria > Rhodobacterales > Rhodobacteraceae > Roseovarius. Next base: position 82,265 of record JAXHLV010000006.1, on the reverse strand, counting down.
CAGCAGGAAGCGGCTGCCATCGGCAGAGGCGGCAAGGAACGTCTCGGCCCCGATCTCGCCGCGAACGCGGGCCTCCTGCATCCGCGCGAGCGCATCCATCACCGGCTCTGGCCGCAAAAAGGCCGACAGGGGCCGGTCGAGGCCGATCTCGCCCAGCAAGTCCTGCGCCATGCGGTTGTAAAGCATCACGCGATTGTCGGGCGTGGCCACCACCGCCCCCTCGCCCAGATCGCGGAACAGCGCCTCGAACAGCGCCTTTTCGCGGGCGATGCGGGCGGTTTCACGCTCCACCGCGCGTTGCCGGGCGGCGCGCGCCTCCGACAGGGCGGCGTTGATCGCGTTGGCGGCGGGGGCCAGCGTGCTGAGATGCCTGGCCTGCGCCTCGTCGATCTGCAAATCGACATCCGCCCGCGCGCGGGTCGTGAGGTCAGAGGCCAGCGCGAGGATCGGCTTGGCCACGTTTTCATCGAACAGCAGCCCGATCCAGACCGAAAGCCCCAGCACGCCCATGCCCGCCAGCAGCCCCGCGATCACGTAGCCGTCCGGCGGCCCGCCCGCGCGCATATGCCCGAAGAGCAGCGCGCCCGCGATAAGCGCCGCGCCCCCCAGCCCGAGCGCGGCAAAGAACAACGCGAATCGCAGCCGCAGCCCGAGCCGCTTTGTCAGCCTCTCGATCATGGCGCGTCCTCCGCCAGCAGCGCGTGGATCTGCGCGGTGAGATCGGCGGTGGCGAACGGCTTGGTCATGAACGCATCCGCCCCCACGGCCAGCCCCTTGCGCCGCTCCACATCGCCGCCGCTCGCGGTGATCATCAGCACCTTGATCCCGGCAAGCGCCGCGTCGCGCCGGATCATCTGGCAAATCTCGTAGCCCGAACGTTCGGGCAGCATCACGTCGAGCACCACCAGATCGGGGCGCTCTTCCTGCAATGCGTCGATCGCGGCATTGCCGGTCGCCACCCGTCGCAGGCGGTAGCCCGCCCGCCCGATCAGATGGCTGAGCGCGAGCGCGATATTGTCCTCGTCCTCGACGAGCAGAACGGTCTTTTGCGACATTGCGGGCCTCCTCTCCCGGTCATGTCCGGCGCAGTCATGACTGGCACAGCGCCTCCATCAGCGGATCATCCGCGCCCACGCGCCTCCACGCGGCGCCCGACGGGTCCGACAGCGCCGCGTCGCTCACATCGGCGCGCGCGCCGCTCTCGCAATCCACCAGCTGCGGGCGTTTCGCGGGCGGTGTCCAGCGGGCGAAGAAATAGAGATCGGCCAGCAGGATGCCGGGCGCGTCCGGGTTGGTCTGCACGCTCGCGCGGTCCAGCGCCATGATCCGCGTGGTCTGCGGCACGACATAGGTCCACGGTTTCCATATCCTCGTCTCCTCGACCGTCATCAACACCTCCACCCCCTCGGGCAGCGCCGCCCGCGTGCGCGGCCCCCACGTGTATTCCGACCAGACGGTATAGCCCAGCATCGCCACCCCCGCCGCCACCGGCAGCGACCAGCGCGGCAGCCGACCGCCAGTGAGATGGTTCGCGATGAGCGCGAGACCGGCGGCGGCGATCCCGGCGGCGAATGTGGCAATAAGCTCGAAAAACATGCGTTATCCTCTTGCCCCGCGCGACTGTCCGATGGCCGACTGCATTGTCTTGACCACCATGAAGGCATCGCGCAGGTGATTGCGTTCCAGATCCGACAGGTCTTCGGGATTCATGAAATTGCCGGGTTTGTCTCCGCGCATGATCTGCGCCGCCTGATGGCGCAGACGGGTCTCGGCGATGAGGTCATAGGCATCGAGCAGGTCATGCGCGCCGCTTGTCGAGATCACGCCGCCCGCGCGCGCGCCCTCGATCCGGTCACGCGTGCCCGCCTCTTCCAACGAGCCGAGAAGCGCGTAAATGCGCCCCAGATCGACCACCGGCACCACCCCCGAAAGCTTGAGGTCGATGGTGTTGCGATTCTCGCCCGAGCGGATAAGTGCAAAGCCCCGGAACAGGCCCAGCGGCACGGTATGCTTGAGTGCGTTCGAGATCATGTGCGCCACGAAGATCGAGTTCTTCTTCGCCTGCGCCAGCACCTCGGCTTGCAGGTTCTCGAAAAGCGCGGCGTCGCCCGCGATGGCGCGCAGGTCGAACATGACCGAGGCGAGCATCTGCGCCTCGTTGTCGGGCTGCGCGATCCAGCCCGCGAAATAGCGTTGCCACACCCGGCGCGGCTGTCGCCAGCGCGGGTTGGTCGCCATCATGTCTCCGGGGCAGTAGAAAAATCCGCAGGCGTCGAGCCCATCGCTCACGAATTTCGCAAGCGCCGCGAAATAGGCGTCGTGTTCCGCCGCATCGAACGCATCGTCGAGGATCAGGCAATTGTCCTGATCGCTGACGCCCGTCTGTTCGCGCCGTCCCTGAGAGCCGCAGGCGGCCCAGAGATAGGGCACCGGCGGCGGGCCCAGCCGCGCCTCGGCGAGGCGCAGCAAACGGCGGGTGATCGCGTCGGTGATGTCGGTGATCCGCCGGGTGATCGAGGCGGGCTTCACCCCCGCCTGCACCAGTTGCGCCAGAAGGCCCGGCACCCGCTCCATCACGTGGGCCATGTCCTCTGCCGTGTCGGCATGGGCAATATCGGCGACCATGTGGCTCGCCGTGGCGGCCTGTTGACGGAAAAGATCGGTCTTGCCGATCATCCCCACCACGCGGCCCGCCTGCGCCACCGGCAGGTGATTGACCTTCAGCTCCGAGAGCAGCATCAGCGCATCGAGCCCGAGACGGTTCGGCGCGATGGTCACCGGGTCGGGCGTCATAACCTGCGCCACCGTGACCTGTCCGTCCAGCCCTTCGGCCAGCACCTTGTTGGTCAGGTCATGCGCGGTGATGATCCCGGCAAGATGGCCCTCCTCCATCACCACCACCGACGAGATCACGTGGTCGCGCATCAGCTTTGCCACATCGGTGATCGTCGCCTGCGGCCCGCAGGTGATGGGGTGTTTCGCCATCAGGTCCGAAACATGAAGCGCGGTGAGGCCGGTGGCGTAGGGTCCACTATCGTTCGGATCGGTGGGCCGCGCGCGGGCGAACCAGCGGGCGACCGCGTCGCAGCGCTCCATCAGGTCTTCGAAATGCCGCGCAGGCACCAGGATCAGGCGCGCCGCCTCCGCCGCCCGCGCGGTCAGTTGCGCCGAGCCGCCACGCAACAGCCCCCGCTCGCCCATGATATCGCCGGGGCCGCGATGCGACACCGAGTCCTGCGCCCCGGTCAGGATGTCGAAGCTGCCCGAAACCACTACGTAAAGCCCCTTGAGCGGCGCGCCCTTGGTAAAGAGCGTCTCACCCTCGGCCACGTCCACCTGCTCCAGATCGGGCGCGAGATGCGCGCGCATCTCGCCGGTCAGCGCATCGAACGGCGCCTGCGCGCAGAGCGTGTCGATCAGGGCGGGGGGCGTCTCGCTCATTGCCGGGCCTTTCGCGGGGTGTTGCGCATCAATAACCTAAAAGCGCGCATCCTTGCCGAAAATACCGGCGCGCGGAAAAACAGGGGCGGCCTGCGCCGCCCCTGCCCGTTTTTGTTTAGTGGTCGGCCGCCGCGGCAGCGGCACCTTTCGGCACCCGCACGCTCTCGACCAGCTCCTCGATCTCTTTCGGGATCGGGGCCGTCATCTTCGACACGGTGAAGGCCACCGCGAAGTTGATCATCGCACCCACAGCCCCGAACGAGGTCGACTTGATCGTGCCCAGAAGCGGATCAGCGTCGGTAAAGCTGTTGGTGTCGGGGATGAAGAACCACCCCTTGTGCAGGAAGATGTAGACCAGCGTCACGGTCAGACCGGTCAGCATCCCCGCCACGGCACCCTTGTTGTTCACCTTGGTAAAGATGCCCATCATCAGCACCGGGAAGAGCGACGCCGCCGCGATCCCGAAGGCCAGCGCCACGGTCTGCGCGGCAAAGCCCGGCGGGTTGAGGCCCAGATACGAGGCCACCACGATCGCCGCCGCCATCGCGACCCGCGCCGACATGAGCTCGCCCTTTTCCGAGATAGCGGGGTTGAACCGGCCCTTGATCAGGTCGTGACTCACCGCCGAGGAAATCGCCAGCAACAGGCCGGCAGCGGTCGAGAGTGCTGCGGCGATACCGCCCGCAGCCACGAGGCCGATCACCCAGCCGGGCAGGTTGGCGATCTCGGGATTGGCCAGCACGAGGATGTCACGGTTGAAGTTGGTGAGCTCGTTGCCTTCCCAGCCCTCTTCCGCGGCCTTCGCCTGCATCTCGGCGTTGGCGTCGTTATAGTACTGGATACGCCCGTCACCGTTCTTGTCCTCCCAGCCCAGAAGGCCGGTTTTCTGCCAGGTGGCCATCCAGTCATACTTGGGATCGGTCTCGATCTGCTCGACCGAGACGGCCTGCGCATCGGTGCCATTCGGCCACATCAGCTCGGAAATGTTGAGCCGTGCCATCGCCCCCACAGCCGGGGCCGTGAGGTAAAGCAGCGCGATGAAGACCAGCGCCCAGCCCGCCGACCAGCGCGCATCGGCCACGCGGGGAACGGTGAAGAAGCGCATGATGACATGCGGCAGACCGGCGGTGCCGATCATCAGCGACAGGGTAAACAGCACCATGTTGAGCGTATCGCCGTGATGGGCGGTATACTCGTTGAAGCCCAGCTCGCGCACGATCTGATCGAGCTTCGCCAGAAGCGGCTCGCCGGATGCCGCGTGTTCGCCAAAGAGGCCCAGCGCCGGGATCGGGTTGCCCGTCAGTTGCAGCGAGATGAACACCGCCGGGATCGTGTAGGCGGTAATCAGCACGACATATTGCGCCACCTGCGTGTAGGTCACGCCCTTCATGCCGCCAAAGACCGCGTAGGCGAAAACCACACAGGCCCCGATCAACAGACCGGCGGTGTTGCTGACCTCGAGGAAGCGGCCAAAGGCCACGCCGACGCCGGTCATCTGGCCGATCACGTAGGTGAGCGACGCGACGATCAGGCAGATCACCGCCACCAGACGCGCGGTGGGGCTGTAGAACCGGTCGCCGATGAACTCGGACACGGTGAACTTGCCGAACTTGCGAAGGTAAGGGGCCAGCAGCAGCGCCAGAAGCACGTAACCGCCGGTCCAGCCCATCAGGAAGGACGAGTTGTCATAGCCGGTGAATGCGATGAGCCCCGCCATCGAGATGAAGCTTGCGGCCGACATCCAGTCGGCGGCGGTGGCCATGCCGTTGGTGACGGGGTGAATCCCCCGGCCCGCGGCATAGAATTCAGAGGTTGATCCGGCGCGTGCCCAGACCGCGATGCCGATATAGACCGCGAAACTCGCGCCCACGAACAGCAGGTTGATTGTAAACTGATCCATTGTTCCCGGCCCCCTTATTCTTCACCGACGCCGTGTTCGGCATCGAGCTTGTTCATCCGCCAGGCGTAGAAGAAGATCAGCGCCAGAAAGACCAGGATCGAGCCTTGCTGCGCGAACCAGAACCCAAGGTCGGTGCCGCCCACGGCGATCCCCGACAGCATGGGGCGCAACAGAATGCCGAACCCGAACGAGACCAGAGCCCAGATCACCAGGCTCCAGAGAATGATGCGCACATTGGTCTTCCAATATGCGTTGGCTGCTTCCTTGTCTTTAGTATCGGACAAGACCTGTCCTCCCTTGTGTCAAAGGTTTCCTCCTGCCCGCGCCGGGACCATCCCGGCGCGGACGTTCCCTTACGCGGCGGCCCCTCGGACCACCGCGCTCAGTGCTTGCGCCACGGCGTCGATAGCGCGCATGGCATCGACGCGGGCGAGAACGCCCTTGCCGTCGGTTCCGTCCATCATGATTCCACCCCCTCAGCCGCGGTTCATGCGGTTTTCGATGAGATCATCGACCACCGACGGATCGGCCAGCGTCGAGGTGTCGCCGAGCGTGCCGTAATCGTCTTCGGCGATCTTGCGCAGGATGCGGCGCATGATCTTGCCCGAGCGGGTTTTCGGCAGGCCGGGGGCCCATTGGATGAGGTCGGGTTTGGCGATGGGGCCGATCTCGGTGCGGACCCATTTTTCCAGTTCCTTGCGCAACGCCTCGGTCGGCTCCGCATCGTTCATCAGGGTGACATAGGCGTAGATGCCCTGGCCCTTGATGTCGTGCGGGTAGCCCACCACCGCCGCCTCGGCGACCGATGCGTGGGCGACAAGGGCGGATTCGACCTCTGCGGTGCCCATGCGGTGGCCCGAGACGTTGATCACGTCATCGACGCGCCCGGTGATCCAGTAATAGCCGTCGGCGTCGCGCTTGCAGCCGTCGCCGGAGAAGTAATAGCCCTTGTATTGCTGGAAATACGTCGCCTCGAAGCGGGCGTGATCGCCCCAGACGGTGCGCATCTGCCCCGGCCAGCTATCCTTGAGGGCGAGCACGCCGGAGGCCTCGGTCTCGGTGATCTCCTTGCCCGATTCGGGCTCGAGCACCACCGGCTCGATCCCGAAGAAGGGCACCGTCGCCGAGCCCGGCTTGGTCGGCGTGGCACCTGGCAGCGGCGTGATGAGGTGGCCGCCGGTCTCGGTCTGCCACCAGGTATCGACGATGGGGCAGCGGCCCTGGCCGACATTCTCGTGATACCACGCCCACGCCTCGGGGTTGATCGGCTCGCCCACGGTGCCCAGCACCTTGAGCGACGACAGATCGCACCGGGCCACCGGCTCCGTGCCCTGCGCCATCAGCGCGCGGATGGCGGTGGGGGCGGTGTAGAACTGGTTGACGCGGTGCTTTTCGCAGACCTGCCAGAAGCGCGACGCGTCCGGGTAGGTGGGCACGCCCTCGAACATCAGCGTTGTCGCGCCGTTGGCGAGCGGGCCGTAGACGATATAGCTGTGCCCCGTCACCCAGCCGACATCGGCGGTGCACCAGAACACGTCGCCCTCGTGGTAATCAAAAACAAGCTCTTGCGTCATCGCGGCGTAGACGAGGTAGCCGCCGGAGGTATGCACCACGCCCTTGGGCTGGCCGGTGGAGCCGGAGGTGTAGAGGATGAAGAGCGGATCTTCGGCGTTCATTTCCTCGGGCTCGCAATCCGCGCTGACCTTTTCGGCCTCTTCGTGCCACCAGAAATCGAGGCCCGCGCGCCACGCGACCTGCCCGCCGGTGCGCCGCACCACGAGGCATTTGACATCGTCGGTGTCGTGCAGCAGCGCCTGGTTGACGTTGTCCTTGAGCTTGGTGGCGCGGCCGCCGCGCGGGGCCTCGTCGGCGGTGATCACCACCTTGGCGTCGCAGCCGTTCACGCGCGCGCCGAGCGCATCGGGCGAGAAGCCGGCGAAAACGATGGAGTGAATCGCGCCGATCCGCGCGCAGGCGAGCATCGCATAGGCCGCCTCGGGGATCATCGGCAGGTAGATCACCACGCGGTCGCCACGGCCCACGCCCATGCTCTTGAGCACGTTGGCCATGCGGCAGACCTGCGCGTGCAGCTCCTTGTAGGTGATGTGCAGCGCCGCGTCGCCGGGCTCATCCGGCTCCCAGATGATCGCGGTCTGATCGCCGCGCGTGGCGAGGTGCCGGTCGATGCAGTTGGCGGCGACGTTGAGCGTGCCGTCCTGATACCACTCGATCGAGACATTGCCGAAATCGAAGCTCACATCCTTGACGCGGCTGTAAGGCTTGATCCAGTCGAGCCGCTGCCCGTGCTCGCGCCAGAACGCCTCGGGGTCATTCACCGAGGCGGCATACATGCGGGCATAGGCCTCGGCATCAATGTGAAATTTTCTTGCCCCTATGGCAGTTGCACTCTCGTCCATGACGGGTATCCTCCATCCCTTGTATACATGTGTGTACTGGCGCAATATTATTGCGCAGGCAACACACCTCCCATGGCAAGCAATACCAGAAAAACCGTCAAAAATTAACAGGCTACCTTTAATCCCAATCAAATCATGTGAAATTCTGGACCATGCAGGCGCATCTGGCCGTCAATTACTTTACAAATGCCTTTGGCGTGCGCCTCCCGGCCCGGTCACAGGCTCGCGCGCCAGTTGTCTTGCCTCCACCGAATCAAGCCGCGCCAAGAAAGCCTGAGAGGACGGTGACGGAAAGGCGGGTATCGGTCGGTTGCATGGCGGTCTCCGCTTGCTGGGATTGACGTTACAGTATTACATTACGCCCACCACGAAACGCAACCCGGCTTCACCCGCCAAAAGAAATGCTGCATCGCAGCATAAATCTGTGCTACGCTGGCTTCGATTTTTCAAAGGAGTCAAAAACCATGCATCCCCTGTCGCATATCCACCTGAGCAATATCATCGCCCCCAGCTTTCAGCTTTTCGCCGAGGCGCAGATGGTCGTCACGATGCGCCTGGCCGGCATGGTTGGCCTGTGGCCCGTCGGCGGTGATGAAACCCACCGCATGTTCGCCGAGAAGGGCCCCGCCCTCATCGGGGCCGCGAGCGATGCGCAGACCGCCGCACTGACCGGGCAACGCCTCGACGAGATCCTGCTCGCCGCCATCACCCCGCTCACGGGGGCCGCGCGCGACAACCGTCTGCGCCTCTCCGCGCCGCCCGCCTGACATTGCATCACAAGGGCGCGCAAATCGACCTTGCACGCGGCGGCAAAAGCCCCATCCTCATGGTGCAAAGGAGGCCCGATGCCCTACGCCCATTCCGACAAGTCCGAGGCGATCCTCGCCAACCCCGCCCCCGATGTCGCGACCCGCGACAAGCTCGAAGGCGGCAAGCGCTTCGTCATGCACACCGAATTCTCAGCCCGCAGGCGACCAGCCCACGGCGATTGCCGAGTTGAGCGCGGGCGTGAACGCGGGCGAGCGCGATCAGGTGCTGCTCGGGGCCACCGGCACCGGCAAGACCTTCACGATGGGCAAGGTCATCGAGGAGACCCAGCGCCCCGCCATCATCCTCGCCCCCAACAAGACGCTCGCCGCGCAGCTTTACGGCGAGTTCAAGGGCTTCTTCCCCGACAACGCGGTGGAATATTTCGTCAGCTATTACGACTACTACCAGCCCGAGGCCTATGTGCCGCGCTCGGACACCTTCATCGAGAAGGAATCCCAGATCAACGAACAGATCGACCGGATGCGCCACTCGGCCACCCGCGCGCTGCTGGAACGCGACGACGTGATCATCGTCGCCTCGGTCTCGTGCATCTACGGCATCGGCTCGGTCGAGACCTACGGCGCGATGACGCAGGATCTGAAAATCGGCGAGGAATACGACCAGCGCCAGATCATGGCCGACCTCGTCGCCCAGCAATACAAGCGCAACGACCAGGCGTTCCAGCGCGGCAGCTTCCGGGTGCGCGGCGACTCCCTCGAAATCTTCCCCGCCCACCTCGAGGATCGCGCGTGGCGGCTCTCGTTCTTCGGCGATGAGCTTGAGGCGATCACCGAATTCGACCCATTGACCGGCGAGAAGACCGACACGTTCGAGAAAATCCGCGTCTACGCCAATTCGCATTACGTGACACCCAAGCCGACGATCAATCAGGCGATCATCAACATCAAGCGCGAGCTGCGCCAGCGGCTCGATCAGCTTGTCGGCGAGGGCAAGCTCCTGGAGGCGCAGCGCCTCGAACAGCGCACCAATTTCGATATCGAGATGCTCGAGGCCACCGGCGTCTGCAACGGCATCGAGAACTACTCGCGCTACCTGACGGGCCGCGCGCCCGGAGAGCCGCCCCCCACCCTTTTCGAATTCATCCCCGACAACGCCATCGTCTTTGCCGACGAATCCCACGTCTCGGTCCCGCAGATCGGCGGCATGTACAAGGGCGACTTCCGGCGCAAGATGACGCTGGCCGAGCACGGCTTTCGCCTGCCGTCCTGCATGGACAACCGCCCGCTCAAGTTCGAGGAATGGGACGCCATGCGCCCGCAATCGGTGTTCGTCTCCGCCACCCCCGCCAAATGGGAGATCGAGCAGACCGGCGGCGTCTTCACCGAACAGGTGATCCGCCCCACCGGCCTGATTGATCCGTATATCGAGATCCGCCCCGTCGAGAGCCAGGTCGATGATCTGCTCGACGAGGTGCGCCGCGTGGCCGAGGCGGGATACCGCACGCTTGTCACCACGCTGACCAAGCGCATGGCCGAGGACCTGACCGAATACCTGCACGAACAGGGCATCCGCGTGCGCTACATGCATTCCGACATCGACACCATCGAACGGATCGAAATCCTGCGCGACCTGCGCCTCGGCGCCTTCGACGTGCTGATCGGCATCAACCTGCTGCGCGAGGGGCTCGACATCCCCGAATGCGGGCTGGTGGCCATTCTGGACGCGGACAAGGAGGGCTTCCTGCGCTCGGAAACCTCGCTGATCCAGACCATCGGCCGCGCCGCGCGCAACGCCGAGGGCCGGGTGATCATGTATGCCGACCGGGTGACGGGCAGCATGGAGCGCGCCATGGGCGAGACCGACCGCCGCCGCGCCAAGCAGATCGCCTATAACGAGGAACACGGCATCACCCCCGCGACCATCCGCAAGAACGTCGATGACGTGCTGCAAGGGCTCTACAAGGGCGACGTGGACATGAACCGCGTGACCGCGAAGGTCGACAAGCCGCTGGCCGGGGCCAACCTGCAGGCGGTGCTCGAGGGGCTGCGCACCGACATGCGCAAGGCCGCCGAGAACCTGGAATTCGAAGAGGCGGCGCGGCTGCGCGACGAGGTCAAGCGGCTGGAAGCGGTCGATCTCGCGGTGTCGGATGATCCGCTGGCGCGGCAACAGGCGGTGGAAAAGGCCAGCGAGGCGGCAGTGGGCTCGCGCGGGCGCTCCACGGCGGGAAAGCCGGGGCAGCGCGGGGGGAATGTGAAGCGGCGGAAAAAGGGGTAGCCCGTCCGCCCTGCCGCTCCTATATTCGGATCATGGATGACCGGCTGCATACCCTGATGGACCGCGCGGACTCGTGCCTCGACGCGCCCTCGCGCGCCACGCTGGCCGAGATCGTGGACGGCTTCATCGCCACCCATGCCGGTGCGCCGGACTTCACCGAAGCCGAGCGCGCCCACCTCCGCCGGATCGACGCGGAGCCATTCACGCCCGCCGACCCAAAAGCCGTCGCCGCCCTCTTCGCCCGGCGTGGCTGACCCGCTCTGGTCGGCCCGCGCGCTGGCAAGCCTGACCGCGCAGGACGACTATCTCCGCCCCCTCAATCCCACCGCCGCCGATGCCGTGTTGTCGGAAATCGAGCGCCTCGCGACGCTCATCGCAGACTTCCCCCAAATGGGCCGCCGCATCGACGGCACCACCCTGCGCTACCACGTCACCGCGCGCTATCGCTACCGGGTGATCTACCGGGTGCGCGGGGCGCAGGTGGAGATTGTGGAGGTCCTTCTCGATCTGAGTGGGTTGTCGGGCTCAGCGGGGCTTGGGGTAACCCTATATGTTGTTCCTCCGGCAGGCGCGTCCGGCGCGGAGACCTCAGTCATCGGAGCGGCGGACGCGCCGGGCCATCTTGGCCCGTGCACGGGTCTTGGTTAGCCTGTCGCCAGTCTGAACGATGGGGGACGCAATGGGACCGGAGACAAGCCTTTTCACGATGGCACTGGGGCTGGAGGCGCCCTGGCATGTCGAGATGTGCGCTTTGACAGGGCCTTGAAGCAGATCGATTTCGATGTGGCGTTCAAGCCCGGCAGTCGCTTCGAGTGCCCCTGCTGCGGCGCGGCGGACCAGCCGGTCTTTGACACGCGGCGGCGCAGCTGGGAACACCTGCGCTTCTTCGAGCACAAGGCCTTCATCCACGCTGCCATCCCACGGGTCGCTTGCAGCCAGTGCGGCAAGACCCGGCAGGTCACGGTGCCCTGGGCGCGTAGCGGATCGGGCTTCACGCAGCTGTTCGATGCCTTCATCATTGCGCTGGTGCGCGAGATGCCGGTGAAGGCCGTGGCCGACCTGCTGGACGTGGGCGACGACCGCATCTGGCGCGTCGTGACGCATTACGTCGAGGGGGCGCGGGCCCGGGAGGATTTCAGCGCCGTCACGGCGGTCGGGATCGACGAGACCGCGGCGCGACGCGGACACGATTATATCACCCTTGTCCATGATCTTGAGGCGCGGCGCCTGCTCTATGCCTGCGAAGGGCGCGACCACGGCACTGTGGCCATGTTCGTCGAGGACCTCGAGGCGCATGGCGGCGACGCAGCCAGGATCACCGCCGCCTGCATCGACATGAGCCGGTCTTACATCGCCGGGGTGGACAAGCATCTGCCCGAGGCCGAGATCACGTTCGACCGCTTCCATGTCGTGAAGCTCGCCAATGAGGCGCTGGAAGAGGTCCGACGTGCCGAAGCGCGCATGGAGCCCGCCCTCAAGCGATCGCGCTGGATGTGGCTCAAGGACAGGCATCGCTGGACGACGACGCAGGTCGCGCAGCACCACGACCTGTCGCGCCGCAAGCTCAAGACCGCGCGGGCATTCCGGATGAAGGAGGAGCTGCGGGACATCTTCGCCCAAGCCACCGGCAAGGCCGAAGCGACGGAGCTGCTGACCGCGTGGCTGTCATGGGCGAAGCGCTCCCGCCTGGCACCGTTCCGCAAGCTCGCCAGAACGCTCAAGGCGCACTGGGAAGGGATCCTGAACGGGTTCGACAGCTGGCTCTCGAACGGAGGCGTCGAAGCTATCAACGGTCTGATCCAGGCGGCGAAGGCCCGCGCTCGCGGCTATCGCACAAACCGGAACTTCATCAACATGGCATACCTCGTCGCGGGCCGCCTCAACCACCTGCCCGCATCACCCTACACCACAACATCTGGTGTCGTCGTGAACTGACCCGAAACTTGCCCACCCACACAAATCGCGAAATAGCCCATTGCTTGATGAGCTTGGCCGTGCCGATTGTGGGTCCCCTCTCGATCTGTGTGGGTTGTCGGGCTCAGCGGGGCTTGGGGTAACCCTATATGTTGTTCCTCCGGCAGGCGCGTCCGGCGCGGAGACCTCAGTCATCGGAGCGGCGGACGCGCCGGGCCATCTTGGCCCGTGCACGGGTCTTGGTTAGCCTGTCGCCAGTCTGAACGATGGGGGACGCAATGGGACCGGAGACAAGCCTTTTCACGATGGCACTGGGGCTGGAGGCGCCCTGGCATGTCGAGAATGTGCGCTTTGACAGGGCCTTGAAGCAGATCGATTTCGATGTGGCGTTCAAGCCCGGCAGTCGCTTCGAGTGCCCCTGCTGCGGCGCGGCGGACCAGCCGGTCTTTGACACGCGGCGGCGCAGCTGGGAACACCTGCGCTTCTTCGAGCACAAGGCCTTCATCCACGCTGCCATCCCACGGGTCGCTTGCAGCCAGTGCGGCAAGACCCGGCAGGTCACGGTGCCCTGGGCGCGTAGCGGATCGGGCTTCACGCAGCTGTTCGATGCCTTCATCATTGCGCTGGTGCGCGAGATGCCGGTGAAGGCCGTGGCCGACCTGCTGGACGTGGGCGACGACCGCATCTGGCGCGTCGTGACGCATTACGTCGAGGGGGCGCGGGCCCGGGAGGATTTCAGCGCCGTCACGGCGGTCGGGATCGACGAGACCGCGGCGCGACGCGGACACGATTATATCACCCTTGTCCATGATCTTGAGGCGCGGCGCCTGCTCTATGCCTGCGAAGGGCGCGACCACGGCACTGTGGCCATGTTCGTCGAGGACCTCGAGGCGCATGGCGGCGACGCAGCCAGGATCACCGCCGCCTGCATCGACATGAGCCGGTCTTACATCGCCGGGGTGGACAAGCATCTGCCCGAGGCCGAGATCACGTTCGACCGCTTCCATGTCGTGAAGCTCGCCAATGAGGCGCTGGAAGAGGTCCGACGTGCCGAAGCGCGCATGGAGCCCGCCCTCAAGCGATCGCGCTGGATGTGGCTCAAGGACAGGCATCGCTGGACGACGACGCAGGTCGCGCAGCACCACGACCTGTCGCGCCGCAAGCTCAAGACCGCGCGGGCATTCCGGATGAAGGAGGAGCTGCGGGACATCTTCGCCCAAGCCACCGGCAAGGCCGAAGCGACGGAGCTGCTGACCGCGTGGCTGTCATGGGCGAAGCGCTCCCGCCTGGCACCGTTCCGCAAGCTCGCCAGAACGCTCAAGGCGCACTGGGAAGGGATCCTGAACGGGTTCGACAGCTGGCTCTCGAACGGAGGCGTCGAAGCTATCAACGGTCTGATCCAGGCGGCGAAGGCCCGCGCTCGCGGCTATCGCACAAACCGGAACTTCATCAACATGGCATACCTCGTCGCGGGCCGCCTCAACCACCTGCCCGCATCACCCTACACCACAACATCTGGTGTCGTCGTGAACTGACCGACATTGCCCGCCCACACAAATCGCGAAGCAGCCCAAGCAACAGACGGATAATACAGCAAGGGTACAAGCGTAGGGTGCGCACTTGTTGCGCACCGTTCCTGCACCCCCGCCGCCGCATGGGTGCGCACTTGTTGCGCACCGCTTGGAGTAGTGTTGGGCACCTGCGGGCTGCGTTTCGTGTCTGGGGCGAACTATGTGGCGCTCGAGACTCCTTTGCGGGTGTCGGTCTTTGTTTTCGTCCACGCCTTCTGGCACGCCATGGCGCGATGTTTGGGTCGCGGTCCTCCGATCATCTTTCGGTCAGGGGCCGGCCCAGTGCAGCGTGTTGATGCGCGCCCATAGCAGCGCCCAGAAGGGGGCCGCCGCGCTGGAGAGGGCGAGGGTCATGCGCCGTCCGGATGTGATCAGCCTTGCGCCGGCGCGCAGCACGCGTTCGCGCAGGCGGCGCAGGCTCCAGCCGGTTCCGGTCGCGTGACCCATGGCACGACGGGCGATATGCATGACCTCATAGGCGAGCAGCGAGATCAGCAAGCGCACCTCGTTGCACGCAAAAGCGTCGACGGCGGGTGTGGACGTCCGCGGAGCCCGATGGTGCCAGTGCGACTTCGGCCTGTTTGTCGACGACAACGCAGGGTCCAGCACATCCTTGAGCTCGCCCATATGTCCTTCGGCCGTGCCACGCTCCCTGTAATGATCCAGAACCTCCCACCGGCTCATCTGCTCATAGTCCAGCGAGGTGACCAGGAAGAAGCGATCCAGCAGGAGGTCACCCGGACGCTCCTTGACGACCAACACAACCCGACGCGCCTTGGTCCAACTGTCGGCCCGATAGGTCAGCGTGTGCAACCACATCCGCGGCTCGGCAGGCCGCCGTCCGGGTGGACGCTTCATGTGCGGCGCGGCCAGCCTGTCCAGAGCGGGGTTGGCTTTCAGCCGCGCGACATAGTCGATGCCGCGCGCCTCCAGCCCGGCGAGCAGCTTCGCCGAGGGAAAGCCTGCATCAATGCGCACCATCGCGACGTCGCAAAGGCTGGCCTGCGCCCGGTCGACGACATCGAGGATGACGTCGAGCGCTCCGTTCGCCGTGCCGACATTACCAGGACGCAGGCGCGCATCCAGCATGTCGCCGGTTTCGGCCACGGAGGTGATCAGCGGATGATAGATACGGCCATGGTAATGGCCATTCCATTCCGCCTTGGGCTGGTGGCCATGGACGTCGATGGGCATGCTGTCGACGTCCAGCGTCAAACGTTCCAGACGTCGGCCTTCCCGCTCAGCCCGCGCGCCACGCGCGCCAAGCTCCAGAACCGCCTCGCGCAGCGCCTTGAGGTTCGCAGGCGCGGACATGATCGACGTGAAGCGTGACAGGGTCGGCTGCGATGGCAGGCCGCGTTCCTTCAACAGCGGCGTTTGTCCCGCCGACGAGCTGATCGCCAATCGAAAGGCCGGATCATCCCGAAGGGCATCTGCGTCGTCATGGTCGCGCCACCCTTGGGCAGCCAGCAGAACACTCGTCCGGATCAGCGACGCCAGATCATGCACGACATCTTCCTGGCGGCGCGGATCGCGCAGCTGCGGCATCATCCACTCCATGATCCCGCTGCGTTCAAGGACCTCGCGAAGAACGACCGCACCAGGATCCCCGGTCAAACGCTCGGGGCGGTGCTCTATGCGAAGCGAACGGTTGAAGCTGGTTGTGACTGGCTGTAGCGTTTCACCCATGGCGCGCTCCGCAGGTTGTCATCGGATCTTGCGTAACAACCTGATTCTAAACAACTGCGCAGAGCGTGCCAGCCATTTCTAACGATTTGGATGTGCGCACTTGTCGCGCACCGGTCCTGCGCCCGCGCCGCCGCATGGGTGCGCAATATGGGTGCGCAATGAATGCGCACCCTACGTCTTGCCCGTCCATCGCAGATCATCATCGTCTGCAACCGCGCGCCGGTGCGCTGGTTCTCGCCCCGTCACCGGCCACCGCGTTAACCCCCTCCGCGCCGGGCACCGCGCCAATCCGATACCGACACGATACCGACGCGATACCGACGCGATACCGACAGGGATTTCACGGCAAAATCGCGGCTTTAACCCGCTTGCGTCCCCGCGCCGCCCTTGACGCCCCCCGGTGAAAACCGCACTGTCCGCGCGACCTCGTGACAGGAGCCGGAATGGCCGCGACCACCCCCCCGTTTGCCGCCTTTGAGTGGATGATCGCGTGGCGCTATCTGCGCGCGCGCCGCGCCGAGGGCGGGGTCAGCGTGATGACCTGGATCAGCCTGCTGGGCATCACCCTCGCGGTCTTCGCGCTCATCGCAACCCTTTCTGTTCGCTCAGGATTCCGCGCCGAGTTCGTCGATACCATCCTCGGGGCCAATGCCCATGCGACCCTTTACACGGCGGGCGAGGCGCACGCCGTCACAGGCCGGATCGACCGCACGATCGAAGACTATGACGCGATGGCCGCGCGCCTGCGGGCGCTGCCACAGGTCACCCGCGCCGCGCCCCTCGTCAAGGGGCAGGTGATGGCCACCGCGCAGGGGCGCAACGCGGGCGTCGAAGTCTTTGGAATCGCTCCCGAAAACCTCGCCACCATCCCGCGCGTGGCCAACCCGGAAACGGCGCGGGGCGACATCAATCGCTTCGCCGAGGGGATCGCCATAGGCTCCGGCGTGGCACGCGAGTTGGGGCTGGGTGTTGGCGACCGCATCCGCCTCATCTCTCCCGACGGGGTCAAGACCCCGCTGGGCACAAGCCCGCGCATAAACTCTTATGATGTCACGTATATTTTCACCGCCGGGCGCTATGATATCGACCGGGTGCGCGTCTACCTGCCCTTCGCCGAGGCGCAGAGTTTCTTCAACCGCGACGGGCGCGCCGACGAGATCGAGGTGATGGTGGCAAACCCGGAGCGCATCGAGGGTATGGTGCCCGACCTCTTGCGCGCGGCGGGGGAACGGGCGCTGGTCTGGACGTGGCGGGATTCCAGCGGCGCGTTCCTCAGGGCGTTGGAAGTAGAGGATAATGTGATGTTCGTGATCCTCTCGATCCTCGTGCTCATCGCCGCGCTCAACATCACCTCGGGCCTCGTCATGCTGGTCAAGAACAAGGGCCGCGATATCGGCATCCTGCGCACGATGGGCCTGAGCGAAGGCTCGGTTTTGCGGGTGTTTTTCATCTGCGGGGCGCTGACGGGGCTGTTGGGGACGCTGTTCGGCGTGATCCTCGGCTGCCTCTTCGCGATCTATATCGACCCGATTTTTTCGTTTGTGAACATGATGATGGGCGGGCAGGTCTGGGACCCGTCCATTCGCGGCATCTATCACCTGCCCGCGCGGCTGGAGGCGGGCGACGTTTTGACGGCGGTGATGCTGTCGCTTGGGCTGAGTTTCGTGGTCACGATTTTCCCGGCACGGCGGGCGGCGCGGATGAACCCGGTGGAGGCGCTGCGTTATGAGTGAGGCGATGCTGCGCCTCGATGGCGTGGAGAAAGGATACAACCGGGGGCGCGTGGGGGAGATCCGCGTGCTTCAGGGCGTGAACCTACAGGTCCAGCGCGGCGAGATGGTGGCGCTCGTTGCCCCCTCGGGGGCGGGCAAGTCGACGCTCCTGCACATCGCCGGGCTGCTCGACACCGCCGACGCAGGGATGATCGAGATCGGTGGCGCGGATGTGACCGGGCTGAGCGACCGTCGGCGCACGGCGCTGCGGCGGCGCGAGATCGGGTTCGTCTATCAGTTTCACCACCTGCTGCCCGGAATTCACGGCGCTGGAGAACGTGGTGCTGCCGCAGCTTGCCAATGCCGTGCCGCGCCGGGAGGCTGAGGCGCGGGGGCGGGCCTTGCTGGCGGAGGTGGGGATCGCCGGACGCGCCGATCACCGCCCGGCGGCGATGTCGGGGGGCGAGCAGCAGCGCGTGGCGTTCTGCCGGGCGCTGGCCAATCGGCCGGGCCTGCTACTGGCCGACGAGCCCACGGGCAACCTCGATCCCGGCACGGCGGATCAGGTTTTCGCGGCGTTGGAGGCGCTGGTGCGGGGGGACAGGCTGGCAGCACTGATCGCCACGCACAACCTCGACCTCGCGGCACGGATGGACCGGGTGGTGCGGCTCGATCAGGGGCGGGTGGTGACGGAATGAAATGGCTAGTTACAACCGTGGCGATCATGACGGCGGGAACCGCCGCCGCGCAGGACGCCCGCATCGGCGAGCGCCTCTACACCCGCTATTGCACCGCCTGTCACGGTGTGGGTGGCGCGGGTGACGGGCCGATGACACGGGTGCTGACGGTCGATCCGCCGGACCTGACGCGGCTTGCCGCAAAGAACGACGGGGCGTTTCCGCGCAGGCGGGTGATCTGGCGAATCGACGGGCGCGACCCGATCCTCGCACATGGCAACGAGATGCCGGTCTATGGTGATCTGCTGATGGGCGAGACGCTCGATATCCGCGCCGAGACCGGCGAGACGATCCGCAGCACGCAGCCGATGGCCGATCTGCTCGCCTTTCTCGAACGCTTGCAGACGCAGTGATCCGCGCTATTTCCCGAACAAACAGCGGAGGAAATGTCATGCGCCGTACCATCCTGTCCCTCCTGTTCACCATTCTGTTCCTAGTCCCGCTCCACGCGCAGGAAAGCACCGCGCGCGATGTCATCTCGGACCAGATTTCGGCCTTCCAGGCCGATGACGTGACCCGCGCATATCAATTCGCCTCGCCCTTCATCCGGGAAAAGTTCGGCTCGCCCGAGACATTTGGCCGAATGGTGCGCGAGGGGTATCCGATGGTGTGGCGACCTTCGGAGGTGACCTTTCTCGAAGCGCGCGACATGGGCGGCAAGCTCTGGCAGGAGGTGTTGCTGCGCGATGCCGAGGGGCGCGGGTGGATCGCCGAGTATGAGCTCGTCGAGCTTGATGGGATACTCAAGATCAACGGCGTTCGCATCCGCAAAGCCCCCGAGCAAAGCGTCTGAACGCACGAGGCGGGCCACCGTCACGGTGGCCTGAGTCCCGGTTAACCGCTGTCTTGTAGCTCCCTTTCCCGACATGCGCGCCATGCGGCAGATGGAAAGGGACCCCCATGAACAAGGCAATCACCCAAGGCATCACTTTCATGCCCCGGCCCTTTGCGGCTGGGCTTGACCAATGGTCGAGCGGCGACGGGCGGCCCGGCTCGGACACCTACGAGGGCGCGCCCAACGCCGCCTTTGTCCCCGCCGATCAGGATTTCGGCGGGGCTCTGGAATTGCAGAAGGTCGAGACCGTGCAGCGCCTGCGCTACATGGGCGAGACGCCGATCCTGCCCGGCTGTTATCTGCGCGTCCGCGCGCGGGTAAAGGCGATCGCGGGCAACCTGCCCGATGTGCGCATCGCCGCGTTCGCCGGGGATGCGGGCGGCGCGGCGCTGCCGGGGGTGACGGTGACGGGGCCGCAGGTGACGCTGACCACCTATGGCGAGGTGGTGGAGGTGAGCGCAATTGTCGGCACCGGGCAGCGCAGCGGCGTCGATATGATCTGGGGGCCACAGGCGGTGTTCGGGCATTTCGGGCTGGACCTCACCGGGCCGTCGGGGGGCGTGGTGCGCATCGACGATATCGAGATCGAGGATGTGAGCCGGTTCTTCCTGCGCGACGTGATCGCCACTGTGGATGTGCGCGATTACGGGGCCATCGGTGACGGGGTGAGCGACGATCACGCGGCGTTCGAGGCCGCCGACACGGCGGCGGGCGGGCGCGAGATGATCGTGCCGGCGGGCACCTATTTCCTCGGGCAAAGCACCACGATCCAGAGCCGTATTCGCTTTGAGGGGACGGTGGTGATGCCCGATGAGGCGATCCTTGCACTCACCAAGAACTATGACCTGCCCGCCTATATCGACGCCTTCGGCGACAGCGAACTGGCCTTCAAGAAGGCGTATCAGGCGCTGTTGAACAATGCAGGCCACGTCACGCTCGATCTTGCGGGGCGCAAGATCGCGCTGCGCGAGCCGGTGGACATGCAGGCCACCGTCGGCAACCGGTTGAACTACAACCAGCGCCACGTGATCCAGAACGGGCAATTTTCGGTCTTTCCGACGCCCGCCTTCGATACCGAGGTCGTGACCTCGCAGGCGACCTATAATCCAGACAGTGCCGTCAAGGAACTGACCGGCGTGGTCAACGTGGCCAATGTGCCGGTGGGCGCGCTTTTGGAGGGGAATGGCGTGGGGCGCGAAGTCTATGTCACCGCGCGCAACGTGGCGGCGGGGCGGATCACCATCAGCCAGCCGCTTTTCGACGCGGCGGGCACGCAAGTCTATACCTTCCGGCGGTTCAAATACATGCTCGATTTCAGCGGCTTCGGGGACGTGTCGCGCATGGTGTTCTCGGAGGTGGATTTCCAGTGCGCGGGCAAGTGCAGCGGCGTCTTACTGCCGCCGCAGGGATCGGCCAACCATTTCCGCGACTGTTTCATCACGCGACCCAAGGATCGCGGGATCACCAGCCATGGCGAGGGCGATCAGGGCATGATGATCGACCGCTGCCAGTTCCTCTCGAACGAAAGCCCGCTGCTGGTGGCCGACCGCACGACGATCGGCTTCAACGCCAATGCCAATGACCTCAAGATCCGCAACAACCGGGTGGTGCATTTCCGGCATTTCGCGGTCATGGCGGGCAGCAGTTCGATCATCTCGGGCAACCACGTCTTTCAGGGTGATTCCGGTCCCATCGGGCCGCGCATGGCCGGCTTCGTGCTGACCCGGACCAACAATCGCGGCACGATCACCGGCAATTACATCTGCGATTGCTCGGTGGAGTGGAGCAACGAGCATGACGCCGCGCCCGATTTCGCCAGCGAGTTTTCGTTCAGCACGCTGAGCATCACCGGCAACGTGTTCCTGTCGCAGAGCACAGCGCCGTGGTTCACCTTCATCACCGTCAAGCCGCACGGGCCGGGGCATTTCATCAACGGGCTGAGCGTGACCGGCAACAATTTCCGTCTTATCGCCGGTAATATCGACCGGGTGGAGCGAGTGGATACGAGCTTTGCCGATCTCAACTACGACCGGGTGCGCAACATTCTCTTTAGCGGCAACAGCTTCAGCAACGTCAATATCCACACGCAGAACCCGCTGCTTCTGCGCCACGAGGAGGCGAGCGCAGCCGAGACCTGGGTGATCGAGCCGGCCCCGCAGCTGCCGTTCCGGGCCTGGGCGAAATCGGTGGATGCGGTGGTGGCCGAGGGGCCGATCACCACCGGCACCGGCGCGGGGCATTTCGCGATGCCTTACACTCTGGGGCGCCGAGGGCCGGAGCAGGACCGGGTGCATCTGCGCTGGGGCACCGCGGTGCGCGGAACGGTGCTGGTGACGGTGCGGATGGACGACCCGCTCTGACAGCTCAGAACTGACGCCAGAGGCCAAGCTTGAACCCGCGCTCGCCGCCACCCGAGAGCGGCTCGGTCACGCCGAATTCAAGGTGCGTGCCGGGCCGCGTCTGGTAGACGACCGAGGGGGCGAGGCGCAGATAATCGCGCCCCTGCGCGGGTATCCCGGCCTGAAGCTGCACCATCGCCTTGACGCGTTTGCCAAGCGACAGCCCGGCGGTGAGATCGGTCTCGTAGGCGGTGTCGCCGCCTTCGAATAAAATCGCGCGACCGTCGGCATTGAGCCAGCCGTGGTGCTTGCCGATGGCGATGCCGCGACCGATCGAAAGGCCGGGGCGCAGGGCGTTTTCCTCCTCCACCTGCCCGGCCCCGATCTCGAGCGCGAGTTTCGTCTCGCGCGATCGTGCGCCGAGCGGCCAGCGCAGAAACGCGACGGCCTTGGTCATGCGCAGCGTATCGCCGCCAAGGTCGACCCCGAAGGTCAGCCGCTCGGTCGCCCCGTATTCGGCATAGAGGCTGAAACTTTGCCGGTAGAGGCCGAATTCATCCGGACCCTCGACCGTCCCGGAGGCGGACAGAAACCCCTCCCCTTTCGCGCGCATCCACGCCCCGGCATGAACATCGGTGGCAAGCCACGGCAGCACGGCGAGGACAAGGAGCAGGCGTGAGGACATGGTTACCTCCACCTTCATCCTCGTTAAGAAGGGTAAACCGGGGGTTAACACCGGCGCGGAATTTACCAAGGCGGCGCGCCGTGCTAATCCGAAGAGAGGAGGACAGCGCCATGCTCACCATCAGCCAAGACAACTCTCACCAGACCGTGCTCACCACCTTCGAGGTCACCCCCGGCACCTGCGCCGACGTGCTCGATCTGCTGAGCGCCGCCTATAGCGAGGTGATCTCGAAACAGCCCGGCTTCGTCGCCGCCGCGCTGCACGTTAACGACGCGCAGACCCGCATCGCCAGCTATTCGCAATGGCGCGCGCGCGAGGATTTCCTCGCGATGCTGCGCAGCGACGAGATGCGCGCGCGCAACCGCGAGATCAACGCGCTCAGCAAGGGGTTCGAGCCGGTCATGTATGACGTGGCGGCCGTTTTGTGATGGATGAAGCGCCCGAGACCGCAGACCTCGCCGAGGAGCTCCGCGCCCTGCGCACCGAGGTGGCGCGCCTCAACAGCCACCGCTTCGTGCGCATCCACAACAGCCTGCCACGCCTGCTCGCGTTCAATTTCGCGCGCGGGCTGGCGGTGGGGCTGGGCACGGTGCTGGGCGCAACGGTGCTCTTGTCGGTGCTGGTATGGTCATTGAGCCAGATCGAGTTCCTGCCGATCATCGGCGAATGGGCGGCGCAGATCGCCGAGCAGATGCGCGACACGCAGGAGTGATCTGGATCAAGGCGGCCAAACGAAGGTCGCGTCACACTGCGTCAAATCAACGCGAAAGGACAACCCGATGTATTCCCATGTTTTGGTACCCGTTTCCTTCGACACCGAGCGCGACAGCGCCGGTGCCCTCGCCATCGCGCGCCTGCTGACGGGCGACGGCGGCCATATCAGCCTGCTGCACGTGATCGAGCAGGTGCCCGCCTATGCCGCCTCCTACCTTCCCGCAGGCTATCAGAACGAGGCGCGCAAGACCATCGAGGCGCGCCTGTCGGATCTGGCCGATACCCTGCCCGATGCCAGCGCCCACGTGGTCGAGGGGCATTCGGCGCGCACCATCCTCGACTGGGCCGAAAACCACAAACCCGATTGCATCGTGATCGCGAGCCACCGCCCCGGAATGCAGGACCTGCTGCTCGGCTCGACCGCAGCCAAGGTCGTGCGTCACGCCACCTGCGCGGTGCATGTGATCCGCTGACCCAAGGGGGTTGCCGCGCGCGGTGCCTGAGGCTAGCAGGGGTGGCATGGCCCATGCCCTGACCGCCGTTCTTACGCTCGTGATTGCCCTGCTGACCCTGATGCCTCAGGCACCGGGGCCGGCGGGCATTCCCGGTTTCGACAAGCTGGCGCATTTCGTGGCCTTCGCGGCGCTCGCTGCGCCGCTTGCGTGGCGCTACCCGCACTTTTGGCGCGCCGTGGCGCTGGCCACGCTCGCCTATGGCGGGCTGATCGAGATCGTGCAGCCGCTGACGAACCGCACTGCCGAGTGGGCCGATCTTCTGGCCGACGGGGCGGGCGCGTTCACCGGGGCGTTCGCAGCATCTTTATTGGGGAAAGGAAGGTTTGGTGGAGCCTAGGGGGATCGAACCCCTGACCTCTTGCATGCCATGCAAGCGCTCTCCCAGCTGAGCTAAGGCCCCGGAATTTCAGCCCTCACGGGCTGTGCGCCGGTGATTAGACAAGGCGGCGCGCGGGATCAAGAGGAAAATCCCGCCCGCGCCGGATTACAGGTCCTCGTCGGATTCCACGTCGGCGATCGTGTCGAGCGAGACGGTGTCCTCGTCGTCATCCTCGAGCAGATCGTCGTCTAGCTCGACATCCACCGCGTCATCCTCGACCACGTCGCCGCTCTCGTTGTCCTTCTCTTTCGCCTTGCTTTTCTTGGTGGCGGCGTCCTCGGCGTCGGGCGTCATGGCACGGGACTTGCCCGACACGATCTCGACCACCTCGCCCGTATAGGGGCTGACGATCGGAGACTTGTTCAGGTCGTAGAAACGCTTGCCGGTCGTCGGGCAGACACGCTTGACGCCCCATTCTTCCTTGGGCATGGATGATCCTCTTTCAACTGTCGATCTTGCACGCGATCCGGCGCACCTGCCATAACCGTTGAACGGTGTCAAAGGCTTTGAGGCGCGCGCGGTGTCCCGCTCATCGGAGGGTATATGGGCCAGCATCTTCTCCCCGGCAACCCCCCTGTTGCCCTCACCCTGCGGCGCAGCGCGCGGGCGCGTCGGCTGTCGCTCCGGGTGTCGGGGCTTGACAGTCAGGTCACGCTGACGGTGCCCCACGGCGTGACCGAGGCCGAGGCCCTGGGCTTTGCGCAAAGCCGGTCGGACTGGCTGCGCCGGACGCTGGACGGACAGCCCGGGCACGTGCGAATCGAACCGGGCGCGATGCTGCCCATCGAGGGCGAGATGCGGCAGGTTGCGCCGGGGGCGGGGCGGCAGGTGCGGCTGGCGGGTGGCCTCGTGCATGTCCCCGGTGCCGACGAGACGCTGGCCCCACGCCTGCGCGCGTGGCTGCGGGCGCGGGCGCGCGACCGGCTGGCGGCGGCGTCGGACCATTACGCGGCGCGTCTCGGGCGGGGCTACAGCCGCCTCAGCTTGCGCGACACGCGCTCGCGCTGGGGATCGTGCTCGGCGCAGGGCGCGCTGAGTTATTCGTGGCGGCTCATTCTCGCGCCGCCCGGGGTGCTCGATTACGTGGCTGCGCACGAGGTGGCGCATCTGGCGCAGATGAACCATTCGCCCGCCTTCTGGGCGGTGGTCGCCGGGCTGCTGCCCGACTTTGATGCGCCGCGCGCATGGCTCAAACGCGAGGGCGCAATGCTGCACCGCTACCGTTTCGATTGACGGCACCGTGATTTGTGATCACATGGGATCATGCTGATCTCGCCCCGCCCCGATCCGACCCCGGCAGCCCATGACCGCCTCTATCGCGGGCTGCGCACGCGCATCATGCACGGCGAGATCGGCCCCGGTCAGGCGCTGACCCTGCGCGGGATTGCGGCGGAATACAGCGTGTCGATGACCCCCGCGCGCGAGGCACTGCGACGGCTCGCCGCCGAAGGGGCGCTGACGCTGTCGGGCTCGGGCCGCGTCTCGACGCCCGAGCTTGGCAACGAGCGGATCGAGGAGCTGGCCGCGCTGCGCTCGCTGCTGGAGGTGGAACTGGCAAGCCGCGCCCTGCCGCGCGCCCATATCGCGCTGATCGACCGGCTTCAGACGATCAACGCGCGGATCATCGAGGATATCGCCCGGCACGATGCCGTGGCCTATATCCGGCGCAATCTGGAATTTCACCGCACGCTCTATCTGCGCGCGCAAGCCCCGGCGATGCTGGCGATGGCCGAGACCGTGTGGCTGCAACTCGGCCCCACGATGCGCGTGCTCTATGGGCGGCTGCGCCACAAGGAGCCGCCGCATTTTCACCGCCTCATCATCGCAGCCCTCAAGGCCGGCGACGAGCCGGGGCTGCGGCTTGCCGTGCGCTCGGACGTGACGCAGGGGCTGCGGATGCTGGTGGGCTGACGGCATGGAGATGGCCCCGCTTCTGATCGCGCTCGGCACGCTCTTTCTCGCCGGACTGGCCGCAGATGCCATCGGGCAGCGCACCCGACTGCCTCGGGTGACGCTGCTCCTGGCCTGCGGGATCGCGGTGGGCGGGTCGGGCCTCGACCTCCTGCCGCAGGAGGTTCAGGCGCTCTACGACGTTCTATCCACCGTGGCGCTGACGATGGTGGCGTTCCTGCTGGGCAATTCCCTCACCCTCGGCACCCTGCAGCGGCACGGACGGGCGATCCTGTCGGTCTCGCTCATGATCGTGCTCGCCACGGTGGCGCTGGTGGCGGCGGGGCTGTGGCTCTTGGGCGTGCCCGCGCCGGTGGCGATCCTGCTCGGGGCGATCGCCACGGCGACCGATCCGGCGGCCACGCAGGACGCGCTGCGCCAATCGGGTGCGCGCGGCCCCTTTGCCGAGCGGCTGCGCGGCATCGTCGCCATCGACGACGCCTGGGGGCTGCTGGCCTTTTCGCTCGCCGTGGTGGTGGCCGGTGGCATGACCGGCGGGATGGAATGGTCGCATCTGGGCCATGCGCTGTGGGAAATCGGCGGGGCATTGGGGCTCGGCCTGCTGATCGGGCTGCCCGCAGCATATCTTACCGGCCGTCTCGCCCCGGGCGAGCCGCAAATGACAGAGGCGCTGGGTGTGGTATTTCTCACCGCCGGCCTCGCGATGGAGGCAGAGGTGTCGTTCCTGCTCGCGGGGATGACGGCGGGGGCCGTCGTCGCCAACCGGGCGTCTCATCACGAGCGCGCCTTTCACGAGATCGAGCACATCCAGTGGCCGTTCATGATCCTGTTCTTCGTGCTGGCGGGGGCCACGCTGGACCTCGGGCGCGTGGCGGCGCTCGGCGGGGTCGTGGCGGCCTGTGTCGGGCTGCGCATCGCCGGGCGGCTGGCGGGCGGCTGGATCGGCGGAACGCTCGCCGGGGCCCCGGCGGCGCATCGCGCGTGGTATGGCGTGGCACTCCTGCCGCAGGCGGGGGTGGCGGTGGGCATGGCGCTCATCGCGGCGCGGGAGTTTCCCGCGCATGCCGACCTGATCCTCGGGCTGACCATCGCGACCACGGTGATCTTCGAGGTGATCGGCCCGTTGGCGACGGTGCTCGCCGTGCGGCGGGTGGGCGCGGACAGCGGGTGAGCGCGCTCAGGCCGCCAGCCCCTTTGACCCCAGCTTGAGGAATTTCTCGCGGCGGTCGCGGACGAGGGCGGCGCGGTCCTTGGCCGCAAGCCCGTCGATCATCGCCGATATGGCCTTGCCGACCGCCGCGATGGTGGCCTTTCGGTCACGATGCGCGCCGCCCAGCGGCTCGGGGATGATGCGGTCCGCGACGCCCAGTTTCGCCAGATCCTGCGCGGTCAGGCGCAGCGCCTCGGCAGCCTCGCGCATCTTCTCGGCATCCTTCCACAGGATCGAGGCGCAGCCCTCGGGCGAGATCACCGAATAGACCGAATGCTCCAGCATCGCCACGCGGTTGGCGCTGGCAAAGGCCACAGCCCCGCCCGATCCGCCCTCGCCGATGATCACCGACACGAGCGGCACGCCGAGGCTCGAGGCAGGTCTCGGTCGCGCGCGCGATGGCCTCGGACTGCCCGCGCTCCTCGGCGCCCTTGCCGGGATAGGCACCGGGCGTGTCCACCAGCGTGATCACCGGCAGGCCGAACCGGTCGGCCAGCCGCATGAGCCGCACCGCCTTGCGGTAGCCCTCGGGCCGGGCCATGCCGAAATTGCGCGCGAGGCGGCTGTGGGTATCGTGCCCCTTCTCGTGGCCGATCACCATGACCGGGCGATCCCCGAGCCGCGCCAGCCCGCCCATCACGGCAGCGTCCTCGCCAAAGGCGCGGTCGCCCGCAAGCGGGGTATACTCGGTAAAGAGCGCGTCGATGTAATCGCGGCAATGCGGGCGGTCGGGGTGACGCGCCACCTGGCATTTGCGCCAGGGCGTCAGCGCCTTGTAGAGATCGCGCAGCAGGTCCGCCGCCTTGCGATCAAGCGCGCCGGCCTCTTGCTCCACGTCCATCTCCGAGTTGGAGCGCGCAAGCGCGCGCAGTTCTTCGGCCTTGCCCTCGATCTCGGCGAGGGGTTTTTCAAAGTCGAGATAATTGGTCATCGCGCTCAAGCCTTCCGATCTGCCGCGACGCTATATGGCGGGGCTGAGCCGGATTTGCAATCGCAACCGCGCGCTACGCGTCCGTGTCAGCCTGCGCCGACCCTGGAATAGCGCGGGCTCTGCACCACGCCCGCGTCGAAAAGCTGCCCGATCTCGGTGTCGCTCAGCCCCACGACATCGCCCAGCACTGCCTCGGTATCGGCTCCGAGTGCGGGCGCGGGACCCGGCTCCGTGCGCCCGTGCGCCGAGAACACCGCCGGATGCCCCGGCACCGGGAACCGGCCCAGCCCCGGCTGATCGAGGGCCGAGAACATCGGGTTCTCGTCGCTCAGGTCCGCATCCTCGGCGAGCGCCTCGCGCACCGTGCGAAACACCGACCACGTGATCCCCGCCGCGTCGAAATCGGCGGCGAAATCGCTCACCGCGCGCGCCGCGAACCAGGGTGCCAGGATCGCGGTGATCTCGTCGCGCAATGCCCAGCGCGCGCCCTCGTCGTTCAGGTCGCGCCCCGTGCGCGCCGCGAGCGCCGCCATCGCCGCCTCGGTTCCGGTGGCCTTGACGAGGCCCTGCCATTGCCGCCGCGTCAGACCGATCACCATCACCCGCCGTCCGCAGGCACAGACGAAATCCTGACCGTAGGCCCCGTAGAGCGCATTGCCCGATTTGGGCCGGTCGTGCCCGTTCACCGCCGCGTCGCCGATCAGCCCGAGGTGCCCGATGGTGGCCGCCGCCACGTCCTTGAGCGACAGTTCCACTTCCTGCCCATGCCCGCGCCGCAGCCGCTCGCGCTCGGCGGCCAGCAGCGACGACACCACCAGGTGCCCCGCCGCCACATCCCAGGCGGGCATCGCGTGCGCCACCGGATCGGGCCAGCCCTCGGGACCGGTCATCGCCGGAATACCCAGCGCCGGGTTGACCGTGTAATCCACCTGCGGCCGCCCGTGCCGGTCGCCCATGAGCGTCACCATGATGAGGTCTTCGCGATACTGCCGCAGCGTCTCGTAATCCATCCAGCCGCGCACCCTCAGGTTGGTGAGGAACATCCCCGCATCCTCGCCCGGAGCGGTCACGATGCGGGTCACAAGCTCGCGCCCTTCGGGGCGGCGCACGTCCACGGCGATGGATTTCTTGCCCTTGTTGAGCCCCGCCCAGAAGAGGCTCTGCCCCGAGGGCGCGAGCGGCCAGCGCCCGGCGTCGAGCCCGCCGCCGATGCGGTCGAAGCGGATCACCTCGGCCCCCATCTGCGCCAGCGTCATCCCCGCCAGCGGCACCGCGACAAAGGCCGATCCCTCGACCACGCGCAGTCCGCTCAGAATCCCGGTCATGCCGTCTCCTCCCAGGTGGCGGTGGCCTGCATACATTGATGCCCCTCCTGCCCCGTCATCAGCCGCAGCGCGCCGCCCTCGCCCTCCTCGGCCATGACCTGCGCCTCGCGCGTGCCGGTGAGCAGCATCGGATGCACCGCCCGGAACTCGAACGCGTCGGGCGTCCGCCCGCGCGCCCGGCCGGCCGTCTCGATCAGCCAGCTCGCCTGCATCGGCCCGTGAACGACGAGACCGGGGTAATGCTCTACCCCTTGCGTGTAGGGCAGGTCATAGTGAATGCGATGCGCGTTGAAGGTGAGCGCCGAGTAGCGAAACAGCAGCGGCTCGCTCAACGCGCGGGTCTCGCGCAGCGCCGGAGCCTCGGGCATCGGGCGCTTGGCGGGCGGTTGAAAGCTGTCGGGGATGTCGAGATAGACGATGTTCTGGACCTCCTCGATGGCCAGCCCCCGCTCGCCGGATATCTCGTGCTCCACCGTCACCAGCACCAGCGGCCCGGCGCTGCCCTGCTTTTCCTCGATCTTCGCCAGCCGCGAGTGCTGCCGCAGCGCCTCGCCCACCCGCAAGGGCATTCGCATCCTAAGCTGTCCGCTCGCCCACATCCGCCGCGACAGCCGCACCGGCGGCAGGAAATCCCCAAGCATCGGGTGCCCGTCGCGCGCCAGCCTTGCAAGCGGCGCGGTAGGGGTGAAGGCGCACCAGTGCCAAAGCGCAGGCATGTCCGCCCCCATCTCCGGCGCAGGCGCGTCCGCATGGCCCAGCGTGGCATGAATCTGCGCCGCCTGTTCCGGCGAAACGCGGCTCTCACGCAGCTCGGTGCGCCCGGCCCATGCGGCTGTATCGACAGTGTCCATCCTGCTCCCCCTCTGGCGAGCAGAATTCGCCCAACCTTGCAAAAAGTCAATATTTCAATCACTTAACAGGATACCATCGTATGCACTCGTTGTGGTGTGCGCACCATTGGCCCGCGCCCCTTGTTTTTCATCGCGAAAAGCCCCCAGCGCCCCACCCGCCGCGCGGATGGCGCACCGCAGCGCCCGCCGGCGCCCGGCGCGGCAGATTGCCCCAGCGCGGCGGACGCGAGCCAGCCTTGAAAACGCAACGGGGCGCGCGGTCTCCCGCACGCCCCCTCGTCGAACCCTTTGGGGTGGTTACGCGATGATCTTGCTGACAGGCCCTTTGGCGCGTCTCGGGATCATCGCGTGACTTTCGTCACTCGATGATCTTCGACACGACGCCGGCACCGACGGTGCGGCCGCCTTCGCGGATGGCGAAGCGCAGGCCGTCTTCCATCGCGATGGGGGCGATGAGCTCGACCGCGAATTTCAGGTTGTCGCCGGGCATCACCATTTCCGTGCCCTCGGGAAGCTCCACCGTGCCGGTCACGTCCGTGGTGCGGAAGTAGAACTGCGGCCGGTAGTTGGCGAAGAACGGCGTGTGCCGCCCGCCCTCTTCCTTGGTCAGGATATAGGCCTCGGCCTCGAACCTGGTGTGCGGCGTCACCGATTTCGGCTTGCACAGCACCTGCCCGCGCTCGACATCGTCGCGCGCGATGCCGCGCAGCAGCGCGCCGATATTGTCGCCCGCCTCGCCGCGATCGAGCAGCTTGCGGAACATCTCGACCCCGGTGCAGGTAGTCTTGCGGGTGTCGTGGATACCGACGATCTCGATCTCGTCGCCGACGTTGATCACACCGCGCTCGACGCGCCCCGTGACCACCGTGCCGCGACCGGAAATCGAGAACACGTCCTCGATCGGCATCAGGAACGGCTGATCCACCGCGCGCGTCGGCGTCGGGATATACGCGTCCACCGCCGCCATCAGCTCGCGGATCGAGTTCTCGCCCATTTCCGGGTCACGCCCTTCCATCGCCGCCAGCGCCGAACCCTTGATGATCGGGATATCGTCGCCGGGATAGTCATACGCGGTCAGCAGTTCGCGCACCTCCATCTCGACCAGCTCCAGAAGCTCCTCGTCATCCACCTGGTCGACCTTGTTGAGGTAGACGACCATGTAGGGAATGCCCACCTGGCGGCCCAGCAGGATATGCTCGCGCGTCTGCGGCATCGGGCCGTCGGCGGCGTTCACCACCAGGATCGCGCCGTCCATCTGCGCCGCCCCGGTGATCATGTTCTTGACGTAGTCGGCGTGGCCGGGGCAATCCACGTGGGCATAGTGACGGTTTTCCGTCTCGTATTCCACATGCGCCGTCGAGATCGTAATCCCGCGCGCCTTCTCTTCGGGCGCGCCGTCGATCGTGTCATAGGCCTGGAAATCGCCGAAATACTTCGTGATCGCCGCCGTCAGCGTCGTCTTGCCGTGGTCAACATGCCCGATCGTGCCGATGTTCAAATGCGGTTTGGACCGGTCGAATTTTGCCTTTGCCATCTCTCTGGGCACCTTGTCAGTTGGGGGGCCACCGGGCCCGGTTTTGCTCCGCGCGCCGTTTAGGGGGTTATGGGGGGGAAATCAAGCATGTCTTGACGCGCGGGGCCACGCGCCTCTGACCGTCATGGCCCGCCGGGCCGCGTCTGACGAGGTCGATCCGCGCCGGTCATCCCGCAGGCCACAGCACTGGCACAAGCGTGGCCACCAGCAACGCCGCCATCACCTTGTTGAACAGCCGTAGCCGCGCCGGGTTCTTGAGCAGGCGGCGCAATTGCTGCCCCAGCACCGTCCAGCTTGTGGTGCTGATGACCGACACGCCCACATAGACCCCCGCGACCCACAGCACCGCCGCCAGGTCGCGGCCCGTGGCGTAAAGCGTGATCGCCGAGAGCGCCATGCTCCACGCCTTGGGGTTGACCCACTGGAACGCCGCCGATTGCAGGAAGGTGAGCGGCCTGCCCTCCGCCTCTGCCCCGGTCGCAGCGGGCGGCGCGGCATGGGCGATCTTCCACGCCAGCCACAACAGGTAGGCCACTGAAACGACCTTGAGCAGCGTGTAGCTCGCGGGCCAGATGTCGAACACCTGCATCACCCCCAGCCCCACGCACACCACCATCATCGGAAAGCCGAGGCCGATCCCGAGCATGTGCGGAATGGTCCGCCAAAAGCCGAAATTCGTGCCCGAGGCCATCAGCATCAGGTTGTTCGGCCCCGGCGTGATGACGGTGACAAGCGCGAAGGTGACGAGCGCGGTGAAGAGATCAAGTGTCATGTTTGCAATGCTATTCTGGATATCGCGCATGTTGATTGCGTTTTATTGTTTAAACCGTAAAATTGAGCAATATAAATGAGCCTATGGACCAAATTAGCGAACGAATATTGCAGGAATTGAGCCGGGATGGCCGGATCAGCAACCTCCAGCTCGCTGATCGCGTCGGCCTGTCGCCCTCGGCCTGCCTGCGCCGGGTGCAGGACCTCGAACGGCGCGGGGTAATCGCGGGCTATCGCGCGGTGCTCGACCGCGCCGCGCTCGGGGTGGGGTTCACCGCCTATGTGACCGTGGGCCTGAGCAGCCACACCAAGGCCAGCCAGGAGGCGTTCGAGCGGGCGATGGACCGCGCGGCGGAGGTGGTGGAATGCCACAACATCACCGGCGCGGTGGAATACCTGCTGCGCGTCGAGGTGGCCGACCTGCCCGCCTACAAGCGGTTTCACACCGATGTGCTCGGCACGCTGCCGCAGGTCAACGCGATCACCTCATACGTCGTGATGGGGTCACCCAAGGATGCGCGGGCGTGAAAAGCGAACGGGGGCCGTTGGTTCGGCCCCTCGATCACACCTGCCACCGTAACGCTGTGTCCTGCCGCGCACCCGCTTTCCGTGGGCTTGATGGCGGCGCATCCTGTCAGATCAAGATATAGTCCGCTTACGGCTAATCGGTCAATACCAAGTGATCCGAACAACCAGAAAAGCTCAGGCCGCCAATCCGCGCCCCTTCAGTAGTGCTTCCACCCCCGGCATCCGCCCGCGAAACGCCTCGTAGAGCGCGCCCGCCTCCTCGGTGCCGCCGCGCGACAGGATGTGGCGCTCCAGCGCCGCCGCGCGCTCGGGATCGAACGCCCCGCCCGCCTCCTCGAAGGCGGCGAAGGCATCGGCATCCATCACCTCGGACCACATGTAGCTGTAATAGCCGCTGGAATAGCCGTCACCGGCAAAGACATGCGCGAAATGCGGGCTTGCGTGGCGCATGGTGATCGCGCGCGGCATCCCGATCTCCGCCAGCACCTCGGCCTGCCGCGCCATCACGTCACCGGGCGGCGGCCCCTCGTGAAAGGCCAGATCGACCAGCGCCGAGGCCACGTATTCGACCGTCTGGAACCCCATGTCGAACGTGGCCGCGCCCAGCACCTTGTCGCGCAAGCCGACGGGCATTGGCGCGCCGGTCTCCACATGCCGGGCATGGGTGGCGAGCACCTCGGGCACCTCCAGCCAATGCTCGAAAAGCTGGCTCGGCAATTCCACGAAATCGCGCGCCACGTTGGTGCCTGACAGGCTTTCATAGGTCACATCCGACAGCATCTGGTGCAGCGCATGGCCGAACTCGTGAAACAGCGTGCGCGCATCGTCATAGCCCAGCAGCGCCGGGTCACCCTTGGCGAAATTGCACACGTTGATCACCACCGGCCCCTGCACCTGGGGCCGCTTCGCCTGCCCGCGCATGGCCGAACACCACGCGCCCGACCGCTTGGAGGCGCGGGCGAAATAATCGCCGATGAACACCGCCACGTGCCGCCCCTCGCGCGTCACCTCCCAAGCCCGGCAATCGGGGTGGTAGAGGGCCACATCGAGCGGGCGAAACTCCAGCCCGAAGAGGCGATGCGCGCAGTCGAACGCCGCGCCGATCATCGCGTCGAGCGAGAGATACGGCTTGACCGCCGCCTCATCCAGATCGTGCTCCGCCTGCCGCCGCTTCTCGGCGTAATAGCGCCAGTCCCAGGGCTCCAGCTCGCCGTTGATCCCGTCCTCGCGCATCATCGCGGTGAGCGTGTCGGCATCGCTTTCGGCCTGCGCACGCGCGGGCTCCCAGACCGCCATCAACAACTCGCGCACCGCCTCCGGCGTCTTGGCCATCTGCGTCTCGAGCTTGTAGGCGGCAAAGCTGTCGTAGCCCAGCAGCGCCGCGCGCTCCTCGCGCAGCGCGAGGGTCTCGGCGGCGATGCGTCGGTTGTCGGTCTCGCCGCCATTCGCCCCGCGCCCGGCCCAGGCCTCGAAGGCCCGCTTGCGCAGATCGCGACGCTTTGAGAATTGCAAAAACGGCACGATGAGCGAGCGCGACAGCGTGATGACCGGAGCATCGAGCCCCGCCTCGCGCCCCGCCGCGCGGGCATTTTCCACCACGAAATCCGGCAGGCCGTCGAGGTCCGCCTCGGTGAGGTCCATCCGCCAGCCCGCCTCGTCGGCCAGCAGGTTTTGCGTGAACGCCGTGCCAAGCTCCGCCAGCCGCGCCATGATCGCGCGCATCCGCGCCTCTGCCTCACCACTCAGCGCCGCCCCGGCGCGCACGAAGGCGCGGCGGGTCAACAGCAACAGCCGCGCCTCCTCGGGCGCAAGCCCCAGCGTGTCGCGCGCCTGCCACAGCGCCTCGATCCGGGCATAGAGCGCCTTGTTGCCGTAAAGCTCCGACGACCACGCCGCGAGCCTCGGCGCGAACGCGCGCTGCAATTCCTGCCGCTCGGGATTGCTGTCCGCCCCCGCCACGGTAAAGAAGACCGACAGGACCCGGTTCAATGCCTCGCCCGAGAATTCCAGCGCCTCAACCGTGTTGGCGAAGGTCGGCGGCGCAGGATTGTCGGCAATCTCCGTCACCTCCGCCCGCGCCTCGGCCAGTGCCGCCTCGAACGCAGGCGCGAAATCCGCATCCGTGATCTCGTCGAACGGGGCGAGCGCAAAGGGTGCTGTCCATTCAGCCAGCAAGGGGTTGGTCATCGCTCTCTCCTTTGTCGCCACAGATGGGGCAATCGGCGCGGGCGGCGAGGGCGATCTTGCGCGTCTCGCCATAGAGCGCATCATAGATCAGCATCTCGCCGCGCAACGGCGCACCCGCCCCGGTGATCACCTTGATCGCCTCCACCGCCATCATCGCCCCCACCACGCCGGGCAGCGGCCCGAGCACCCCCGCCTCGGCACAAGACGGTGCCAGACCGGGTGCCGGGGCCTGCGGGAAAATGCACTGATAGCACGGCGCGCCACGCGCCGGATCGAACACGCTCAATTGCCCCTCCCATTGCGACAAGGCACCTGAAATCAACGGCTTGCCCTGCAAAGCTGCGGTAGAATTGACGAGGTAGCGCGTGTCGAAATTGTCGGTACCGTCGAGGATCAGATCATACTCGGCAAAGAGATCGGCGGCGATCTCGGGTGTGAGGCGGCGGGCATAGGGGCGCACCACCACATTGGGGTTCTGCGCCTGCATGGCTCGCATGGCCGATTGCACTTTTGGACTACCAATATCGACATCTCTGTGGATAACCTGTCGTTGCAGGTTGGAATTATCCACATCGTCATCATCGATCACGCCGATGGTGCCCACCCCGGCAGCGGCCAGATACAGCAGCGCGGGCGAGCCGAGGCCCCCCGCGCCGATCACCAGCACCCGCGCCTGCTTCAACGCCTTCTGCCCCGGCCCACCCAACTCGCGCAGCACGATGTGGCGCGCGTAGCGGTCAAGCTCTGCCTCGGAAAAGAGCGGTGCCGGCCCTGCCGCCTCGGCCTCGCGCGCGCCGGCGCGCGCGCGCAACCGCCCCAGCCCCGCGCGATAGACCAGCACCAACACCGCCGCGCCACCGATCATCAGCCACAGCGCGGCCTCCTCGCCCGTCGCCACGCGGATCGGATGGCCAACCGGCAGCACCAGTTGCGCCAGCGTGACAGCGGCCCACAACCCCGCGATCATCCCCCAGCGCAGCCGCCGGGGCGTGCCCATCGCCACGCCGATCCCCCAGAGCACCGCCGCCATGACCAGCACCAGCAGCATCAGCGCGCCCCCGTCGAGCCGAAGCCGCCCGCGCCGCGCGCGGTGTCGTCGAGTCGGTCCACCACGTCAAACCGCGCCTGCACCACCGGGGCCACCACCATCTGCGCGATGCGCGCGCCATGCGCGATCTCGAACGGCGAATCGCCTGCATTCATCACGATCACCCCCAACGGCCCGCGATAATCGCTGTCGATGGTGCCGGGGCTGTTCGGGAGCGTGATCCCATGCTTCAGCGCCAGCCCCGAGCGCGGGCGCAATTGCACCTCGTATCCCTCGGGCACCGCGATGCGCAGCCCGGTCGGCACCAGCACCCGCGCACCGGACGCCAGCGTCACCGTCCCCCGGTCGGGAAAATTGGCGCGGATATCCACCCCCGCCGCCCCCGCCGTCGCGTAGGCGGGCAGGCCCAGCGCGCGATCCGCCCCGTCTTCCCATGCGACCTCGACGCTCAGCATCCGCCCCCCGTTTTCTTCTTGGCAAAAATACTCAAATCCTCAGGTCAGCGCCCGCGCGATCCGTTCGGCCAGTTGCCGCGCCACCTGCGCCTTGCCCATGCGCGGCCACGCCTCGGCGCCGTCCCCGGTGATGAGCGTCACGGCATTCTCGGACCCGCCCATGATGCCCGTGGCGGCGCTCACATCGTTGGCGACGATCCAGTCACAGCGTTTGCGCGCGCGCTTGGCCGTGGCGTGCTCGACCACGTCATGGGTCTCGGCGGCAAAGCCCACCACGAGGCGCGGACGCCCCTCCGCCATCCGGCTCACAGTGGCGAGGATGTCCGGGTTCTCGGCAAATTCCAGCACCGGCGCGCCGTCCGCCCCCTTCTTGAGCTTGCGGTCGCTCGCGCTTGTCACCCGCCAATCGGCCACGGCGGCGGCGAACACCGCGGCGTCCGCAGGCAACGCGCCCTGCACCGCCACCAGCATGTCCTGCGCGGTCTCGATGCGCACCACCTCGACCCCCTCGGGCGGCGGCACGGTGGCGGGACCGGTGACGAACACCACCTCCGCCCCCAGCACGGCCAGCGCGCGGGCGATCGCCGTGCCTTGCGCGCCGGAGGAGCGGTTGGCGATATAGCGCACCGGGTCGATGGGCTCATGGGTGGGGCCGGAGGTCACGATAATGCGCTGTCCCTTCAGCGGCCCGTCGGCCAGCGCCGCCCCGACCGCGTCCACGATCTGCGCCACCTCGGCCATGCGCCCGGGGCCGTATTCGCCGCAGGCCATCGCGCCCTCCTCGGGGCCGACAAAGCCGATCCCGTCGCCCTTGAGCGTGGCGATGTTGCGCTGCGTCGCCGCGTGCTGCCACATCCGCACATTCATCGCCGGGGCCAGCAGAACCGGCGTGTCGGTGGCCAGCAGAAGCGTCGAGGCAAGATCGTCCGCGTGGCCATGCGCCATCTTCGCCATCAGGTCGGCGGTGGCCGGGGCCACGACGATGAGATCGGCAGAGCGCGACAGCTCGATATGGCCCATTTCGGCCTCGTCGGTGAGATCGAACAGGTCGGAATACACCTTGCGCCCCGCCAGCGCCGCGACCGACAGCGGCGTGACGAACTCGGCCCCCGCGCGCGTCAGTACCGGCACCACCTCCGCGCCGCGCTCGCGCAGCCGCCGGATGAGATCGAGCGCCTTGTAGGCCGCGATGCCGCCACCAATGATGAGAAGGATGCGCCGTGAGGCCAGCATGGGCGTGTCTCCGCAATTCGTGCCCGACATTATGGCCCGCCCCCGACCGGCGCAAGGGCGCGCGGCTCAGCGAAAGGCGGCGCAGGGATCGGGGCGATCCACCGCCGGGGCCGACAGCACCTCGTCAAAGCCGCCTTCGAGCGCGCGGCCCTCCTCGGTCTGCCCCAGCACATGCACCTCGAGATCGGGGGCCACCCGCGCCAGATAGGCAGGCACGCCCCAATCGCGGCGCGCGTGGCCATTGCCGGTGATGACGGCGACCGGCCCTCCGGTCTCGCGCATTGCCCGCACCACCGCTTGCGCCAGCACCGCGTCGCGCAGGCGCTGCACGGCCACCATGCCGGGCAGCATCTCCTCGGGCAGGGCGTCGCAATGCGCCGTTCTCTGCATCGCCTCGCGCGCGGCCTGCTCCGTCTCGGGGAGCGGATCGGTCAGGCCATAGGTGCCGGCCCCGTCGCCGAAACTCTCGGCAAGCCCGCCATCAAACACCGCGCGTGCCGCCTCGCGCGGCACCTGCGCGCCGTAGATCTCGGCCTCAGAGGCGGCGACAAAGATCGGATGATACATGGCGAAATCCGGCCAGCCGCTAGCCTCCCAATCGAGCACCTCGGCCATTGCCTCCGCGTCGGCGATTAGATCCGGTGTCACGCGGTCCGCCTGCGCCGCCGTCAGCATCTCAAAAACCAGCGCACGCGGCGCGATATCGGCCACGCGCTCCGCCTGCGCGGCATGGTGGGCGGGGTTGTCATGCACCTCGCCCAGTATCCACACATCCTGCGCCGCAGCGGGCATGGCTGTCAGAAGCAATCCCAGGGCGAGGCGCAGGCTCATGCGAGCAGGTTCTGCACCTCGGAGGCATTTTTTTCAAGATAGCGCCGCATCTTCTGGAACGCCGCCGCCTCTATCTGCCGAACCCGCTCTTTCGACAGGCTCAACTCCTCGCCAAGGCTCTCGAGGGTGCGTGGCGCCTCGCGCAGCTTGCGCTCGCGCACGATAAAGCTCTCGCGCTCGCTCAGGTGGACCATCGCCTCCGACAGCCAGTTTCGCAGCGCGCCCATGTCGAGATCGCGCTCGACATCCGCATCGCCGCGCGCGCCCTCGTCCTCGATCGTGTCGATCCACTCGCGCCCGTCATCCTCGGTCGATTGCGTGGCGTTGAGCGAGAAATCCCCGCCCGAGAGACGCCCTGCCATCATCTCCACATCCCGGAGCGGCACGCCGACCTCATGCGCGATCTTCTCGCGCAACTGGTAGCCGTCAAGCTCTTCGCCATTGGCCATCGCCTCGCGCTCGATCCGCGCCTGCACGCGCTTCATGTTGAAAAAGAGCGATTTCTGCGACGAGGTGCTGCCCGTGCGCACCATCGACCAGTTGCGCATCACGTAATCCTGGATGCCGGCCTTGATCCACCATACGGCATAGGTGGAAAACCGCACGCCGCGATCAGGGTCGAACTTGTCGGCGGCCTTCATCAGGCCCAGCCCCGCCTCCTGGATGAGGTCGTTCATCGGCGCGCCGTAGCGGCGGAATTTCGACGCCATCGAAATCGCCAGACGCATATAGGCGTTGATCAGCCGGTGCAGCGCCTCCTCGTCACGGTTGTCGCGCCAGGCATAGGCCAGCGCGAGCTCGGTTTCTGCGTCCAGCATCTCCGCCTTCATCGCGGTGCGGGACATAGTAGTTGTCTGCGGTGCATCGAGCGGCATGTGTTCCCCCTGTCGTGCGTCTGCTGCCAAAGTGCTCTTCTCGAACAATTCACCCGGTGTTACGCAGACAAGACGCCACCGGATCACAATATGGAGACTTTCAGGCTCATGTTAACCCGGCTCACCCTAATTCTTGGCGGGGCCGCCTCGGGAAAATCCGCCTATGCCGAGGGGCTTGTGGCGCAGGCGAGCGACGCGCGCCTTTACCTCGCCACCGCAGAGGCGCATGATGACGAGATGCGCGCCAAGCTCGCGCGCCATCGCGCGCGGCGTGGCCCGGAATGGCGCACCGTCGAGGCTCCACGCCATCTGGCACCGGCGCTCGCCTCGGCGCGGGCGGGCGAGGTGGTGCTGCTCGATTGCGCGACCATGTGGCTCTCCAATCACCTGCTCGCGGGCAGCGATCTTGCCGATGCCGAGACGGCGCTCATGGCCGCGCTGGCGCGCTGTGCCGCGCCGGTGGTGGTGGTCTCCAACGAGGTCGGCCTGTCGGTGGTGCCCGACAATGCGCTGGCGCGGCGGTTTCAGGCCGCGCAGGGCGCGCTCAATCAGCGGCTGGCGGCGCGGGCGGGCCTTGTGGTCAACGTGATCGCGGGGCTGCCGCTCGTGCTCAAGGGGCGGCTGCCATGAGCCGCCTCTTCTGGGTCCGCCACGGCCCCACCCATGCGACCGGCATGGTTGGCTGGTCCGACCTCCCCGCCGACCTGAGCGATGCGCCCCGGCTGGCGCGGCTCTCGGCGCATTTGCCCGATGACGCGCTGGTGATCTCGTCGGATCTCATCCGCGCGCGCGCCACCGCCGACGCCATCGCCGGGCCGCGCGCCCGTCTGCCTGATGATCCGGCCCTGCGCGAGATGCATTTCGGCGGTTGGGAATTGCAGCACTTCGACACCATCCCCGACCAGCCCCGACTGCGCGCCTTCTGGGACACGCCCGGCGACGTGCGTCCGCCGGGCGGTGAGAGCTGGCACGAGATATCCGCCCGCGTCGGCCGAGCGGTGGCGCGGCTGCGCGCCACCCATCCGGGGCGAGATATCGTCGCGGTGGCGCATATGGGGACGATCCTCACGCAGGTGCAGGCGGCGCTCGGCGTCTCACGGCCTTCGAGGCATTCGGTCACCGGATCGACAACCTGTCGGTGACGGAACTGCACTGGCACGGGGCGGCATGGCGCGCGGAAAGGATCAACTACTGCCCGTGATTTGTCTGGAGGGGACGGTCAAGCCTGGCGTTTGCCGCCGTTTTCTTACTGAAAAAGACGGCGCCGGAGCGATTGGCGCTACGGACGATGCTTCGCACTTGTCGTGCAGGATCGTCGCCGCTTCAGGCCAGAATCCTCCTATCCTGCCCGCACCACACCGCCGCCCCGGCACGGCCCGAACACCGCCGCCAACGCCAGTATCCCCCCCGACACGACGGCGATCATCCCCGCAGCACTCACCGCGTTGCCGTAGCCCAGCCACAGGGGGCCATAGCCTGCCAGCACGTAGCCCAGCACCGCCGACAACGCGGCAAAACCCGCGCTCCACGCCACCTGCGCGCCCATCCGGTCGGTCATCATCCGCGCCGCCCCCGGCGGGCAGATGAACATCGCGATCACGATGATCGAACCCACCGCGTCGAACGCCGCCACCGCCGCCATCGCCGCCATTGCCACCAGCGCCAGCGCCAGCGCCCGCACCGGCAGGCCGAGCGTGCGCGCAAAGCCCTCGTCGAAGGTGGAGATCACCAGCACCCGCCAGAACAGGGCGATGAACAGAACCACGATCGCCAGCACCGCCGCCATGCGCAGCAACTCTGACGGCAGTTCGCGCAGCGCCGACGCGTCAAGCAGAGCCCCCCAGCCGTAGCCGTCGAACCAGATCAGGCTCTCGAGATTGCCGTAAAGCGCGTGCTGCACATCGAGATGCACGCCCGAGGCAGAGCTTTGCTCCAGAAGCAGCACACCGCCCGCGAACATGGCCGAGAACACCACCCCCATCGCCGCCCCCGGCTCGATCCGGCCCAGCCGCCGCACCGCCTCGATAAGCAGCACTGACATCAGCGCCGCCGCCCCCGCGCCCAGCATCATCGGCACCGCCGCCACCCGCCCCGTGAGCAAAAAGGCCACCACGATGCCGGGCAGCACCACGTGGCTGATCGCATCGCCGATCAGCGCCTGCCGCCGCAACAGCAGGAAATTGCCCGGCAGCGCGCAGGCCAGCGCGGCGCACACCCCGATGAGGATCGGCGGCAGCGACAGCATGACGAACTCGGCCCCCATCACGCCACCCCCTCCGGCCCGAGGTGACGGTCGAGCGCGGCGATCTGATCGGGGGTCAGCACCTCGTCGAGCGGGCTCAGCCCGTCATGGCGCGCCGCCGCCGCCTCGAACTCGGGCAGGCTGCGCAGCATCTGCCAGCGCCGCTCGTCAAGCCGCGCGCGCGCCGCCTGTGCGCGGCCGCGCGTCGTGGCCACCCCGTCGGCGCGCACAAGCCCCGCGCGCCGCATCAGCCGCAGGGTCAGCGGCTCGTAGATCGGCTGATCGCCCGCCAGCGCCAACAGGCCCTGCCGCAGATGCACCCGCCGCTGAAACCGCCAGTGGGCCAGGCCCGCCGCCAGCACGCCGCGCGCCGGGGCCATGAGCAGCGACAGCACGAAGATCGCAAACCCCGCCAGCACGATGAGCGGCCCGGTGGGCAGGTCGGGTGCCGTGGCCGACAGCGCGGCACCGAGATACCCCGCCACCCCGCCGAAAAGACCGGCAAGGATCACCACCGCGTCCACCCGCTCCGACCACAGCCGCGCCGCCACCGGCGGGATGATCAGCAGCGCCACGATCATCACCGCGCCCACCACCTTGAGCCCGATCACCGTGATCCCCAGCGCCAGCCCCATCATCGCCAGATCCACGGCGCGCAGCCCGATCCCCTGCCCCGCCGCATAGCCCGGATCGAAGGCGGCGATGGTCATCGGCCGGCGCAGCACGAATACGAGCGCCAGCACCAGCGCGCCGCCGCCCGCGATCATCAGCGCCTCGGCGCGCAGCATCCCGGCGGTGGCCCCCAGCAGAAAGGTCTCGAGCCCTGCCTGCTTGCCCGCCTGCATCACCTGCACCACCGTGAGCAGCACCACGCCCAGCCCGTAGAACACCGACAGCACCGCGCCGATGGCCGCATCCTCGCCCAGCCGCGTGCGCGCCGTGAGCCACGAGATCACCCAAAGGCCCAGCCCCGCCGACACCGCCGCGCCCAGCATCAACCCCGGCAAAAACCGCCCCTCGCCGCCCAGCGCCACCATCACCATGAACCCGGCAACCACGCC
The DNA here is from genome assembly GCA_034521935.1 of Roseovarius sp. GTDB lineage: Bacteria > Pseudomonadota > Alphaproteobacteria > Rhodobacterales > Rhodobacteraceae > Roseovarius. Next base: position 39,376 of record JAXHLV010000006.1, on the reverse strand, counting down.
GGGCAGGGTCGCGTGGCCGATGGCGTCGCTCACCAAGGCGCGGCGCGCGAGGTAGAGAAACACTCCCGTGGCCCCGGCGGCAAAGCCCAGCATCGCCGCGCCGATCGTGACGAGCGTCGCGTTATAGCCCAGCCCGAGCGTCAGCGCCTCCCACAGCATCGGCTCAGCCCGCCGCCGCGACGGCACCCAGCCGCCCGCCATAGGCCGCGCGCAGGTTGGCCTCGGTCATCGCCTCGGCGACCGGCCCCTCGGCGATGGCCGAGGTGTTGAGCAGCAGGACACGGTCGAAATACTCCGGCACGGTGCTGAGGTCGTGATGGACGGCGACCACGGTCTTTCCTTCCGCCTTGAGGTCCTTGAGCACGGTGACGATGGCGCGCTCGGTCGCGGCGTCGACCCCGGCAAACGGCTCGTCGAGCAGGTAGAGATCGGCCCCCTGCGCCAGCGCGCGGGCAAGAAACACCCGCTGTTGCTGCCCGCCGGAAAGCTGCCCGATCTGCCGCGTGGCAAACCCCTCCATGCCGACACGTTCAAGGCTCTCCATCGCGCGGGCGCGGTGGCGGGGGCGCACACGGCCCAGGAGGCCGAGATCGCGGTAGAGCCCCATCATCACCACATCGATCACACGGGCGGGAAATTCCCAGTCCACGCTCGCGCGCTGCGGCACATAGGCGATGCGCGCGCGCATCTCATCGAGCGGGCGGCCATAGGCGGTGACGCGGCCCGAAAGCGGGCGCAGGATGCCCAGCGCGGCCTTGAGCAGCGTGGATTTGCCGGCACCGTTGGGGCCGATGATCGCGGTCATCTGACCGGCGCGAAAACTCACATCGACCGAGAACACCGCAGGTTTCTCGCCATAGGAAACGGTCAGCCCGCGCACGGCCAGCGGGTTGTCATCCGGGGCCGCTGCCCCGTCGCGCACCAGATCAAGCGCCATCGCTCAGCCCCCCACCGACAGATTGCCATCAAGACCACGGGCCGGGGCCTGCCCGCCCAACGCGCGGGCGATGGTGGTCAGGTTGTGGTCGATCATGCCGGGATAGGTGCCCTCGTAGGTGCCGGGCTTGCCCATCGCGTCGGAGAAAAGCTCGCCGCCCACGCGCACCTCGTGGCCGCGCGCCGCCGCACCCTCGACGAGGGCGCGCACGTTGCGATCCGAGACCGTGCTTTCCACGAATACCGCGCCGATGCCCCGCGCAACGATCATGTCCACCAGATCGCGGATCCGCTTCAGCCCGGCCTCGGACTCGGTGGAAATACCTTGTATCCCCTCCACCTCGAAACCATAGGCGCGCCCGAAATAGCCAAACGCGTCATGCGCCGTCACCAGCACCCGCGCCTCGGGCGGCACGCGGCCCAGCACTTTTGTGCCATAGGCGTCGAGCCGGTCGAGGCGGTCGCGCAGGTCGCGCGCATTGGCGGCGAAGTCCGCGCCCGCGTCGGGGCGGGCCTCGGTCAGCACCACCGCGATGCGGTCGGTGACGTGCCGCCACAGCGCGGGCACCATCCAGACATGCGGATCGAACCGGTCCTCGTATTGCTCATCGCCCATGCGCAGGCTTTCCGGCACCGCCTCGCCCACCGCGACGACCGGCTGACGCTCGCCCAGACGCAGCAGGAAATCCTCCATCTGCGCCTCGAGATAGAGCCCATTCCACAGCACCAGATCGGCGCGGGTGAGCGCGGCGATATCGGTGCGGGTCTGACGATAGGAATGCGGGTCGATCCCCGGCCCCATCAGCGCCTGCACGCGCACATGATCCCCGCCGATGGCGCGGGCGGCATCGGCGATCATGCCGGTGGTGGCCACGATTTCGAGCGGACGGCCCTGCGCATGGGCAAGAGGGGCCGCGAGGGCGGCACCGGCGGCAAGGCTCAGGACGTGACGGCGGGTCAGATACATGGGCAGGCTGTCTCCTCGATGGACTGTTCTTCGGTCGGTTGGGCATATATGCAAGTGGTTCGCAACTTCGTCAAGTCAAATGCAACTCATTCGCAATTACAAAAAGTGGATTTTCCACCGCCACACGCGAAATTGATCGCGAAAGTTCGCCGCTGCCCGCAGCCCTCTCGACGCGGGCTGCGGCACTGGTCTAAGCTTGCATCATCAACGGCCCGGCACGGGGCCGATCCGGGGGAGACGACGACACTATGTTGGGGCTGATCACACGGCGTCTGGCGCTCGGTCTCGTAACCGTGTGGTTGGTGTCGGTCATCATCTTCCTCGGGGTCGAGGCGCTGCCCGGCGACGCCTGTACCGCCATCCTCGAGCGGGACGCCCATGGCGAGGCGCTGGCCAAATGCCGCGAGGTGATGGGGCTCGATACCCCCGCCCTCGCCCGCTATGTCGAATGGGCGGCGGGCGTCGTGCAGGGCGATTTCGGCATGTCCGCGGGCGGGCAGGAAAGCATCGCGCAGATGGTCGGCTACCGGGTGCGCAACTCGCTCCTGCTGGCTGCGGGCGCGCTCGCCGTCGGCATACCGCTGGCCATTTCGCTCGGCGTCATCGCCGGGCTGACGCGCGACCGCTGGCCCGACCTGCTGGTCTCCACCGGCGCGATCCTCGCCATGACGATTCCCGAATTCGTCGCCGCCACGGTGCTCATCCTCGTCTTCGCGATCTGGCTGGGCTGGGTGCCCGCCATCGTGCTCACCCCCGCCGACGCGCCACCGCTGGAGTTCTTCCCAGAGTTCATCCTCGCCTCCACGGTGCTCACCATGCTGATGATCGCCCATGTCATGCGGATGATCCGCGCCTCGGTGATCGAGGCGATGGCAAGCGAATATGTGCAGATGGCCACGCTCAAGGGCGTGCCCTACTGGCGCATCGTGTTCCGCCACGCGCTGCCCAACGCGCTTCTGCCCGCGATCAACGTCATCGCGCTCACCGTCGCGTGGCTCCTGGGCGGGGTGGTGGTGGTCGAGGTGGTGTTCAACTATCCCGGATTGGGTCGGATGCTGGTCGACGCCATTTCCGACCGCGACCTGCCGGTGGTGCAGGCGATCACGATGATCGTGGCGGCGACCTATGTGGGCGTGAACCTCGTGGCCGATATCCTCAGCCTCGCGCTCAACCCGCGCCTGCGCAGCCACCGCGCGAGGCAGGGATGAGCAGCGCGGCGCTCTCTGCCACGGCGCGCGCGGGCGGCGTGCTGCGCGATATGCTGGCGCGGCCCTCGGGCGTGATCGGGCTCACCCTGATCGCGTTTCACCTTGCGCTCGCGATCCTCAGCCCGTGGCTGGTGCCTTTCGACTACAAGGCGATGGATGCCACCAGCACTCTTGCCGGGCCGTCCTCCACGCATTGGCTGGGCACCGATCACCTCGGGCGCGACGTGCTCACCCGCGTGATGCTGGGCGGGCGCGAGGCGCTGGTGATTACCGGCATCGCCACGCCGGTGGCGCTCATCTGGGGCGGGCTCTCCGGCGTCTGGCTGGGGCTGCGCGGCGGCTGGCCCGACGAGGTGGCGATGCGGCTGGTGGATGCGTTTCTCGCGCTGCCGGGCATCCTGCCGCTTCTGGTGCTGATCACCGTCTTCGGCACCGGCGGCGAGGTGCTGTTGCCGACGCTCGCATTCTTCTTCGGCATCCCGGTGATCCGTGTGGCCCGCGCCGCCGCGCACGAGGTGGTGGCGCGCGATTTCATCTCGGCGGCGCGGGCGCGCGGGCATACCCCGCTCGACATCGTGCGCCGCGAGATCCTGCCCAACGTCACCGACACGCTGCTGGTCGAGGGGGCAATGCGCTGGTCGTGGATGCTGCTGGGCTTCTCGGCGCTGTCGTTCCTGGGCTTTGGCGTGGCACCACCCAAGCCCGACTGGGGGCTGATGGTGTCGGATGCGCGGGTCTACATGTCACTCGCCCCGCTGGGCGTGATCGCGCCGGTGGTGGCGCTCTCGACCCTCATCATCGGCATCAACCTCACCGCCGACGCGCTGGCCAAGACGCTGGGGATCGACCGCGCGCGCAAGGCGGTGATCTGACATGGCCGCACCGCTCATCGACATTTCCGGGCTATGCGTGGGCTTTCGCGGGCGTTCCGGCGCGATGCTACCGGTGCTGCACGAGGTGGACCTCCGCGTCTGCCGGGGCGAGAGCGTCGGCATCGTCGGCGAGAGCGGATCGGGCAAGAGCACGCTGGCGCTCGCCGCGATGGGCTATCTGCGCCACGGGCTGGCGCGGATGGCGGGCGAGGCGCGGTTCGACGGGCAGGACATGTTCGCCCTCGACGCAGGCCCGCTCGCGCGCATCCGCGGCGGCAAGCTGGGCCTGATCCCGCAGAACTCGGGGCAGGCGCTGACGCCCACGCAGCGCATCGGCGCGCAAATCGCCGAATCGCTGCGGCTCCATTGCGACCACGACCCCGCGACCCACCGCGCCCGCGCCTGCGAGCTGCTGACGCAGGTGCGCCTGCCCGAGCCCGAAACCATCCTGCGGCGCTACCCGCATGAATTGTCCGGCGGGCAGCAACAGCGCGTGGCAATCGCGATGGCGCTGGCCGGAGAGCCCGACGCACTCTTGCTCGACGAGCCGACCACCGGGCTCGACGTCACCACGCAGGCGCATATCCTCAAGCTGCTGCGCGAGTTGGCCCGCGCGCGCAACATGGCGATGGTCTATGTCAGCCACGATCTCGGCGTGATCGCGCAGGTCTGCGACCGGGTGCAGGTGCTCTACGCGGGCGAGACGGTGCTGGAAGGGCCGGCGCGCGCCGTGCTGCGCACGCCCGCCCACCCCTATGCGGCGGCGCTTCTGGCGGCGATCCCGCGCCTCGGCGACCGCACCCTGCCCCGCGCGCTCGACGGGCGGCCACCGACGCCGGATATGCCGCGCGAGGGCTGCGCCTTTGCCCCGCGCTGCGCGCTGGCGACCGACGATTGCCGCGCCGCCCGCCCCGACATGGCCGAAACGCCCGACCAACAGCACGCCCGATGCCTCTACCCCGACAAGGTGGCCCCGCTCGCCACCCCCGACGGCGCGCCGCCCGACACCGCCCCCGACGGCCCGCCTTTGCTGACGCTCGATGCGCTGAGCGTGCGCTATGACAGCCCCGGGCTGCTCGCACGGCTGCGCGGCACACCGCGCCCCCCGGCCACCATCGATGGCGTCACGCTCGATCTGCGGCGCGGCGAGACGCTGGGCCTCGTGGGCGAATCCGGGAGCGGCAAATCCACCATCCTGCGCGCCATCGCGGGCCTTCTGCCCCCCGCCGGGGGGCGCATCACGCTCGATGACGGCACCGATCTTGCCACCTCCGCCGAGCACCGCCGCCCCGAGACGCTGCGCCGCATCCAGATGATCTTTCAGAACCCCGACGAGAGCCTCAACCCGCGCCAGAGCGTGGGCGATATCCTCGCACAGCCGTTGCGGCTCTATTTCGGGCTGCGCGGCCAGCCCTGCCGCGACCGCGCGACCGAGCTGCTCGACACCGTGCGCCTCGGCGCGCATTACCTCGACCGCCTGCCCGGCCAGCTTTCGGGCGGCGAGAAACAGCGCGTGGCGGTCGCCCGCGCCTTCGCCGCCGGGCCCGAGGCGGTGCTCTGCGACGAGATCACCTCGGCGCTCGACGTCTCGGTGCAGGCCGCCGTGCTCGACCTGTTGGGCGATCTCAAGACGCGCCACGGCACCGGGTTCATCTTTGTCAGCCACGATCTCACGGTGGTGCGCGCGCTGTCGGACCGGGTCGCGGTGCTCTATCAGGGGCGCATCTGCGAGGCGGGGCCGACCGAGGCGGTGTTTGCCCCGCCCCATCACCCCTACACGGGCGTGCTCCTGGGCGCGGTGCTCGCGCCCGATCCCGATCACGAGCCGGAATTGCTGGCCGAGGACGCCACCGAACTTGCCCCGCCCGCGCAGGGCTGCCCGTTCCAGCGCCGCTGCCCGGTGAAATGCGGCTCCATCTGCGAGACGGATACGCCGCCTGCTCGCGAAACCGACACCGGCCACGTCATCCGCTGCCACATCCCGCTGGAGGAGTTGCGCGGGCAGGCGGGCTGATCGCCGAAATCTTGAAAAGATTGCGGCTGGCCACGCCGGAGTTCATCCGTCGCTTCCTGATCCATGTCCTGCCCGACGGGTTCCACCGCATGAGGCCGCCCCGCTCACCCTGCGCGAGCCATGCCCCTGCTGCGGCGGCCCCATGCGCATCATCGAGATCTTCCGCCGCGGGCAGAAACCGATGTCGCGCGCCCCTGCCAGAGGCCAAACGCTCAATCATCGGCGGGCACGACCTCGTCCTCGGGAATCCCTCCGGCCGCCTCCGCCTGCGCCACGGGCCGCCCCGTAAACAGCCCGACCTTTTCCTTGGCGGGCCGCCCGTCATCCTCGAACCATCCGAGATTGTCGTTCTGGCGATCCAGCCAGCGCTCGATGAGCTTGGCGGCGTTGCGGCTGAGATGCTCCATCTGCACCTCCTTGCTCTGCGTCAGCCCCGACCCGATCACCGTCCGGGGCGAGATCGTCTCGACAACGGTCACCAGTTCGGGCTCGTCGTTGAGCTTCTTGCCCGCCGCGTCATCCCACGCGGTGACGTTGAGAATGAGCGCCGATTTCGGCGAGGCCACCACCGGCACGCCGGGAATCGCCAGCACATAGCCCTCGAGGCTCACGCCCAGATGGTAGAGCTTCGTCCCCTCGTAGCGGGTGAACCGGTCGGTGATCGCCTTGGTGACGGCTGAGGTCCATTCCTCCTTGCTCGCCTCGCGCGAGGCCGGTCCCTTGGTCAGGTTCGGCGCCACCACCACGTTGTGGCCAAGCTGGAAATTGCCCAGATAGGCGGGCTCTTCGTCGAGATCGTTGGCGTTGGTGCAGGCGGTGACGACCAGAAGGCCGAAAAGAGCCATCATACGGCGCATGTGCGGCCTCCCCTCATGGTAACCTTGATCCCGCATAGCGCAGGCATGGCAACGGCGCAACGATTTGCCGTCCACACCCGTGAACCCTATATCAGGGAAACCAACCCGGAGGTGCCGTCTTGACCGCCACAGACACCAACCCGCCCCCCGTGCGCGTGCCGCTCGTGACAGAGCCGCTCGGGGTGATGGGGTCGTTGCGCGCGGCGCGCGCCAACGTGCTGTCGATCATCCCCGAGATCGCCACCCGTCAGCCAATGGTCTCGGGAAAGACCGGCAAGCGCTGGCACATGGTGATGGACCCCGACGCGATCCGCCGGATGCTTCTGGAAAACCTCGACAACTACCCCAAGTCGCTGGTCACCAAGAACCTGCTGCGCCCCGCCATAGGCGACTCTCTGTTCATCGCCGAGGGGGCGCATTGGCGCTGGCAGCGGCGCGCCGCAGCACCCGTGTTCTCGCATCGCAACGTGATGAACCTCGCCCCCGTCATGTCCGCCGCCGCCGAACGCAGCGCCAACCGCATCGCCGAGGCCGGGCCGCGCGCCGTGGACGTAGCCGCCGACATGGTGCGCACCACCTTCGACGTGATTGCCGACGTGACATTTTCCAGCGATGGTATGTTCGACGCCGACGCCGTGCATCGCGGCATCGATTCCTACATCGCCGAGGCAGGGCGCATATCGCTCTTCGACATCCTCGGGCTGCCCGATTGGGTGCCGCGTCCGGGGCGGCTCATGGCCGGGGGCGCGGTCAGGGAGATGAAGCGCGTGGCCGACGAGGCGGTGGAGGCGCGCCGCGAACGCGGGCCGCAGGGCGTGCCCGACCTGCTCGACCTGCTGCTCGACGGCGAAGACCCCGAAAGCAAGCGCCGGATGAGCACGCCCGAGTTGCGCGACAACCTCTTGACCTTCATCGTGGCGGGCCACGAGACCACCGCCCTCACGCTCGGCTGGTCGCTCTACCTCTGCGCCCATGACCAGGACGTGCAGGCCCGCGCGCGCGCCGAGGCGCAGGCGGTGCTGACGGACGGCGTGGCCACCGGCGCGGACGTGGCGCGCCTGCCCCTCATCCGGCAGATCATCGACGAGGCGCTGCGCCTCTACCCGCCCGCAGGGATGGTGTCGCGCACGGCGCTCGGCCCGGATACGCTCTGCGGTCGCGAGATCAGGCCCGGCGACACGGTCATCATCCCGATCTACGCGCTGCACCGCCACCACATGCTGTGGGACGCGCCCGACACGTTCCGCCCCGAGCGTTTCGCCGACCGCAAGGCGGTGCCGCGCTATGCCTACCTGCCCTTCGGCGACGGGCCGCGCATCTGCATCGGCGCGAGTTTCGCGTTGCAGGAGGCGGTGATCATACTCGCCACGCTGCTCGCGCGGTTCCGGTTTACGCCGGTGCCGGGGCGTGCGCCCGACCCGGTGATGATCCTCACGCTGCGCCCGCAGGGCGGCGTGTGGCTGATGGCCGAACCGGTCTGAGACCGTCACGCGCCTCGCGTGACGGCCCCTTTCAAACCGAAACCCCGCCCGCGATGCGGACGGGGTTTTTGTTTTGGCCTGCGCCGGGCGTCACTCCTTGTCGGTGCCCATCACCGACAGGCCCCGCAGGATATCAACCGCGTAGGCCATTTGATAATCCTCCTCGCGCAGGCGGGAAATCTCCTCGGCGCGCTCGCGCTCTTCCTCGATCTGCTTGAGTTCATCCTCGGTCAGGCTGTCGTTGTTCAGCCGTCCGCGCAATTGCGCCTCCGACCGGGTCGGGCGGTTGCTCTGCTCTTCCTCGTCCTCGGCCTCGGCGCGGCGGCGCGGCTGCGCCACCACGATATCGGGGCTGACACCCAATGCCTGGATCGAGCGGCCCGAGGGCGTGTAATAGCGCGAGGTGGTGAGCCGCATGGCCCCGCCGCCGCGCAGCGGCATCACCGTCTGCACCGATCCCTTGCCAAAGCTCTTGGTGCCGACGATGATCGCGCGGCGATGATCCTGAAGCGCACCGGCCACAATTTCCGAGGCCGAGGCAGACCCGCCATTGATGAGCACGACGATGGGCATCCCCTCGGCCAGATCGCCGGGCGTGGCGTTGAACCGCTCGCCGTCCTGCACCTCGCGGCCCCGGGTGCTGACGATTTCGCCCTTGTCAAGAAACGCGTCCGACACCTTGATCGCCTGGGTCAGAAGCCCGCCGGGATTGTTGCGCAGGTCGAGCACGATGCCGCTCGCCTTGTCCATCCCGCCCAGCGCCTCGACCTGCTCGGCAAGGCTGCTTTCGAGATTGGGGTAGGTATTGTCGTTGAACGTCGTGATCCGCAGCACGATCGCGTCCCGCTCGGTTCGCGCGCGCACCGCCGTCAGCTCGATCGTGTCACGAATGATCGACACGTCGAACGGCTCCGGCTCGCCCTCGCGCACCACGGTGATGACGATCTCGCTGCCCACCGGGCCGCGCATCAGGTCCACCGCCTCGTTCAGCGTCAGGCCCAGCACGCTTTCGCCGTCGACATGGGTGATGAAATCCCCGGCTTCCATCCCGGCCTGATCGGCGGGGGTGCCATCCATCGGCGACACCACCTTGACGAAGCCGTCCTCCTGCGTGACCTCGATCCCCAGCCCGCCAAACTCGCCGCGCGTCTGCACCTGCATGTTCTGGGCATCGTCGGGCGAGAGATAGCTGGAATGCGGATCGAGCGAGGTGAGCATCCCGTTGATCGCCGCCTCGACAAGCTCCTTGGTGTCGACATCCTCGACATATTGCGCGCGCACCCGCTCGAAAATATCGCCGAAAAGATCGAGCTGCTCGTAGACGCTGGACGATCCATCGTTCCCCTGCGCGAGAAGCGGGGCCGCCACCTGCGTCGTCACCACCGCGCCAGAGAGCAGCCCGGCCGCCGTGGCCATCAGGATTTTCTTCATGTCTCAACCTTCCTTGTCGGTCGCGAACCACGTGAGCGGGTCCACCGGTGAATTGTCTTGCCGCACCTCGATATAGAGCGTCTCTTCGCGTCCTGCACCCCCGTCGCCGCCATTGGCCTTGGGAACGACCGCAGCCAGCAAGTCGCTGCCATCCCCGGCCCCGCCCATCAGGCCCACGGGGCTGCCGCCGGGCAGAACCTCGCCCACGCGACCATAAACGCTGTCGAGCCCGGCGAATACCATCAGCAGCCCGGCCTGCGGTTCCAGAATGATCACATTTCCGTAGTCGAGCAAGGGGCCGCGATAGCGCAGCGTCGCCGGGACCGGCGTTGTCACGAGCGCGCGGGGCCGCGTGGCCACCACGATGCCGGGGCGCGTGATCCCGGCGGCGTCGGCCTCGCCGGCGCGGTGCAGGATCACCCCCTCGACGGGCAAGGGCAGGCTGCCCTTGCGCGGCCCGATATCGGGCAGGCTGCCGGCCGCCTCGTCCACCGCGATGTCACTCAGCCCGCTGGCAAACCCCTCCAGCGTTTCCGCCGAGGCGACGAGCAGCGCGGTCTGGATCGGATCCTCGGTAAAGCGGCGCGGCAGGTCGCCGCGCGCAGCGATGGCCTGGCTCAGGCGCACGCGTGCCTCCTGCACCCCGCGCAGCCCTTCCTCAAGCGTGTTTGCGGCGCTTTGCTGCAACGCGCGCAGCACCGCGATATCCTGCACCCTGGCCCGCAGGTCGAGCGCCTTCTCGTCGAGCGCCGGGGCCACCTCCGACAGGATCATCCCCGCCCGCGCCGTGCCCACCGGCCCCGAGGGGTGCAGCATCAGCACCGGCACCGGGGCGTGGCCCATCACCTGCAACACGCCCAGAAGCTGCGCGATCTCGTCCTCGCGGGTGCGCAACTCGGCGGCCAGCACCTCTTCGCGCAGCGCCGCGCGGCGCATCCCCCCGCGCATCGCCTCGAGCCCGCGCTCGTAGGCGCGGATCACCCCGGTGAGCGCCTTGACGCGGTTGCGCGCCCCCTCGGCCTCCGCGAGCGCCTCTGCCGCCTCGTCAAGCGCCTGTGCCGCCGCGCGTGCGTCCGAAGAGGGATCGGTGCCCTGCGCCACCAGCACCGGGGCCGCCAGCACGAGCATCACCGCGAGACAGGCCGCGCGCGCCCTCATGCCAGCAGGCTCTCGCCGGTCATCTCGGGCGGTTGCTCCAGCCCCATCAGCGCCAGCAGCGTGGGGGCCAGATCGGCCAGCCGCCCGCCCGTCCGCAGCCGCGCGCCATCGGGGCCGCCAACGAGGATCACCGGCACCGGGTTGAGCGTGTGCGCGGTATGCGGCCCGCCGGTCTCGGGATCGACCATCACCTCGCAATTGCCGTGATCCGCCGTCACGATCATCGCGCCGCCCGCCGCCTCCAGCTGCGTGAGAACCCGGCCAAGCCCGGCATCCACGGCCTCGCAGGCCGCCATCGCGGCCCCCAGATCGCCGGTATGGCCGACCATATCGGGATTGGCATAGTTGACCACGATCAGGTCATAGCGTTCGGCAATGGCCGCCACCAGGTGGTCGGTCACCTCGGCCGCCGACATCTCGGGTTGCAGGTCATAGGTGGCCACCTTGGGCGAGGGGGCCATGTAGCGATCCTCGCCGCGCTCAGGGTCTTCGCGACCGCCGTTGAGAAAAAACGTGACATGGGGGTATTTCTCGGTCTCTGCGATGTGGAATTGCCGCAGCCCCGCACCGCTCACCCATTCGGCCAGCGTGTTGACGATGACGCGCGGCGGAAACACCGTGTCAAACCACGCGTTATGCGCCTCGGAATATTCCACCATCCCCAGCCTTGCCGCCCAGTCGGGAACCACTTCGCGCGCGAAGGCGTCGAAATCGGGATCGGCCAGCGCCTGCAATATCTCGCGCGCCCGGTCGGCCCGGAAATTGAGGCAGAACAGGCCATCGCCGGGGGCCACGCCACTGTAATCCCCGATCACAGTGGCGGTGATGAACTCGTCGGTTTCCGAGCGGGCATAGGCATTGGTGACCGCCGTGCGCGCATCGGACGCGCGCAGACCCTTCGCGGTGGTGATCGCCTCATAGGCTTCCTGCACCCGGCCCCAGCGATTGTCGCGGTCCATCGCGAAATAGCGCCCCGTCACCGTGACGATGCGCACGCCCTCGGGCAGCATGTCACACAGGTTGGCCAGATGCGTGCGCGCCGATTTCGGGGCCACGTCGCGCCCGTCGGTCATCGCGTGCAGCACCACCGGCACGCCCGCCTGCGCGATCACCCGCGCGGCGGCGGCGATATGGGCGATATGCCCATGCACGCCGCCATCCGAGACCAGCCCCAGCAGATGCGCCGTGCCCCCCGTCTGCCGCAGCCGGTCGATGAACCGCGCGAGCGCGTCGTTTTTGGCAAAACTGCCATCCTCGATGGCCAGATCGATCTGCCCGAGATCCATCGCCACCACGCGGCCTGCGCCGATATTGGTGTGGCCCACCTCGGAATTGCCCATCTGCCCGCGCGGCAGGCCCACATCGGGGCCATGCGTGATCAGCGTCGCGTTGGGGCAGTCGGCCATCAGCCGGTCCATGTTGGGCGTCTTGGCCAGGTGCGGGGCGTTGGCCTCGGGCCGGTCGCTCAGCCCCCAGCCATCGAGAATGCACAGGATTACGGGGGCGGGCATGGTGTCTCCGGTCTGGTCCTGACCCGCTTTCTAGGCCGATGCCCCCGGCCCCGCAACCCTCGCGGCGCGGCTCACCCGTCCTCGCCGACGGCAAGACAAGAGTGACATGAAACAAGTCAGGCCGGGAACTGCGGCAATTTTTCCGCCCCGGCAAATATCTGCGCCGCGTGCTCGGCCAGATAGATGCGCAGCCACGGCGTGAAATCGTCGGGCCTCTGCCGGATGCGGTCATCAAGCGCCGCGCGCGTCACCCACTCCACCGCCATCACCTCGTCGGGGTCGGGCACGGGCACGATGCGCTGCGCCACCCGTGCCACGAAGACCTCCACCACCTCGTGCTCGATCAGACCACCACCCACATCGGCGCGGTATTCCACCTGCCCGCGATGTTCCAGCGGCAGGTCGCGCAGGCCCAGCTCCTCGTCAAGCCGGCGATGCGCGCAGGCAAGCGGCTCCTCGCCCCAATGCGGATGCGTGCAGCAGGTATTCGCCCAGAGGCCCGGCGTGTGATACTTCGCCAAAGCCCGGCGCTGAATGAGCACCGCATCACCGCAGAGCACGAACACCGACACCGCCTTGTGCCGCAGCCCGCGCCTGTGCGCCTCCAGCTTTTCGACGGCCACCAGATCGCCGTTGATCCATGTGGGAATCATCTCGGTCATGTATACACGGATGGCACCAGACGGGTCAGGTGCGCAAGGTTCTTGAGCCCGATCTTGATATGCGCGAGCGGGCGGGCTTTCACCAGCCTCTTGCTCATGTAGTCCTCGAAGGTGAGCCGCTGCACGTCGATGTCATGGCACTGCGACACAAACCGCTCGCGCCGCTCGTCCGAGCGGTAACAGGCGGTCTGCATCGAGGCGGATGGTTGGGCAGTCGGCCAACCGCCCGGTGGGCGAGATCATCCGCGCGTTGATGACCGTGGCCACAATCTGAGCGTCGGGAATGTCGAAATCGGCAATCAGGCGCGGCGGGATCGCCCCGCCGCAGGGCTTGATCCGCCCCGCGCGATCGAGCAGCGCCACCTTGTGCCCCGAGCGCGCGAATCTTCCGCCGCCGTGGCCCCCGGACGGGCCACCGCCCACAACACCGACATCATACATCGGTCATTCTCTCGCAACGAGGGTCGCGCCTCTGTCGCGCCCGTGATCTATCACCCGCAGCGCCATGAGCGCCGCGAGCACGAAAAGCGCGGCCTCGACCGCAAAGACGGTGCCGAACGCGGGGGCATCATCAACCATCACCTGCCGCATCACATCCACCGCCGCCGCGCCGACAAGCCCGCCGAACCCGGCGGCGATGGCCTGCGCCGCGCCCCACAGGCCCATGCGCGTGCCCTCGCGCGATCCGCGCCCCTGCCCGGCGAGCGCCATCATCGCACCGATGGCCGCGACGGCGAACATACCGTTGAAAAACCCGAGTGCGACAACCGCCGGGACAAGCATTGAGGCCACGCCCGCGCCGCCCAGCGCCGTGATGACGCCCAGCGACGCCGCCGAACCGAGGCACCCCGCCACGACCCAATGCCTGAGTGATCCGAGCCGCAACCCGGTGGCAGCAAAACCGACGGTCAGCATCCCGAGGAAAACACCGCCGTTCTGCGCCCCCGAGAGCTGCGTTGATTGCCCCGGCGTCATGCCGAAGACGAGACCCGCATACGGCTCGAGGATCAGTTCCTGCATGAAATACGCGGTCATCGACAGGAACACGAAAATGGTGAAATGGCGCGCCGGCGGCTCGGCCCATATCTCGGCCAGCCCCTCGCGGAACGGCATTCGCCGCGTCGCAGGCTCCGGCGAGGCATCGACGCGCCGCTCGATCCCCGCAATCGCCAGCACCGTCACCACGACCGCGCCCAGCGCCACCATCCCGACAATCCTGCAGCAGCAGCGCCGGGCTGTAGGGATCGAGGAACGCGCCCACCACGGTCGCCGTCACCGCGATCCCCGCGATCATCATCAGCCAGGTGATCGTCGCCGCCGCCGCGCGCCTGCGCGGCGCGCAGGCGCTCGCCAACAGCGCCAGAAGCGAGGTGCCAGAGGCCCCCACGCCCACCCCGATCAGCGCATAGGCCAGCACCGACAGCGCGAGGCCGGGGACGAACCGTGCCTCCATCCACACCACGCCCAGCGCCGCCAGCCAGCCACCCGAGGCCAGCACCATCATGCCGCCGATGATCCAGCGGGTGCGGTTGCCGCTTGTGTCCGACAGGAATCCCCAGTTGGGCCTTGTGATCTGTATCCCGTAATGCAGCCCCACCAGCAGCCCCGGCAACAGCGCGGGCAGCGCCAGTTCCACCACCATCAGCCGGTTGAGCGTCGAGGTGGTGAGCACCACCACCGCGCCAAGGCACATCTGCACCAGCCCCATGCGGAAAATCTGTATCCAGTTCAGTGTCATCCCGCCCCCCGAGGCTGCGCACGGCAAACGCCGCGATCATCATGCCACTCACACAGAGCGTCAGGCCGGTGCCGTTATACCACGGCGCGCGCCCCTTGGGGTCAGACAGCAGAACCCGCATCACCAGTCCTTGACCGATGACAAGCGCGAGGATCGCCCATGCGTGCCAGGGGTGATCCTTTCGCATCGAGCAACGCGATGACGCCAAGCTGCGGCACCACCATCACCCAGCACGCCACCCGCGCCGCGCGACAGCCTCAGTTGCTTTCCCGCACCGTCAGACGCTCCGAAACCGTTGCCAGACCGCGGCGCCCCCTTCCCCTTCGGCGAAGAGGGCACGACGGCCTGGCTCCGGGCCATCGCGCGGGAATTCGGCGTCCCGCCCGAGACATTCGAGTCGGTCTCCGCCGCGCCCCGCGCCCGCGCGCGGCAGGCCATCGCCCGCGCCGGTCCATGTGCAGGATTTCCCCGCGCGTTATTCCCCGCAGACGGGGATCGAAGGCGCGAACGTGATTTTTGATACCTGGGTGCACCCGCTCGTGATGGGGCTGGAAGAGCACCTCTTGCACATGCTCCGCGAGGACCCCGAGTTTCACGACGACGCGGGTGCCAGCCATCACGTGGCTGTGCATGTGGCCAATGATGCAGGGGGGCCAGCCCCCCGGCCTTCGGCCTCCCCCCGGAGTATTTCGACCAAGAAGAAGGAACGGACGTGGATAACCTCTGGATCGCAGCCCTGATGGCGCTTTTTCTGTGGGGGTTTGCCACAGGCGCGATCCTCGGCGTCGTGCGGCTCTGCGAGCGGCGGGGGCCGGGTGCCGGGCGGCGCGCGGTGGTGCTCGCGCTGCCCGTGCCGGGGCCGGGCATCTGGGGCTATGAGGCCAGCCTCGGTCTCAACACTGTGGGGCTGTGGACCTTCACCATGCTCTACGCCGCGCGGGTGACGGCTAGCACTGGTGGCCCTCGTCCCAGATAAGTTTGTCCATCGGCGTGTTGAACACCGCGTGGATGGCCACGCTCAACTCGACCACGCTCACCTCCTTGTTGGCATTCACATGCCCGTCCCATTCCTCGTTGAGATTCTGGGTCATGCCGATCATGACATAGCCAACCGAGCTCTGGTAATGCGCCGGGTCCTCGAACAGGTCGGGTATCCCCGTCCATTCGCGCATCGCCGCCAGAAGCCGATCGTAATTCTCGACCGTCAGATCCTCAAGCCCGGGCGGCACGTTCTCGCGCGCCTCACCCGCCATCTGCTCAGCCCCCGTTGGCACCACCGGATCGGGAGTCGAGGCGAGAAACGCCTCGATCCCCGGGTCCGGCCTGGCGAGGTCCGCCTTGAACTCCGGCACGGACATGCCGGTGCCGCGCGGGCCCGTCTGCAGGCTGTCGGTGGCACAGGGCGCCCCGAACGCCACCAGCATGGTCGCCGCGAACACCGCCCCCACCACGCCGACGGCGATGGCCGGGCCCACGATGAAGAACCACGCAAGCCCGCCCGCAAGGCTCACCACCCCAGCATCCCGAGGTTGATCGGCCCGAGCTGCGCGTTGCCCAGCCAGTCCGGCAGCTTGGAAAAGCCCGAATTGCCAGACCGTTCGGCCAGCAGGCGGCCGCCGGTGTCGTCTACGCCAAATCCCGGCACGTCGATGCCAACGATCCGCACGCCGTTGTTTTCCTTCGGCAACAGCCGCCGCGGCACGCCCGAGGCCGTCGGCACACACAGGTTGGTCACCATGATCGCGTGGAGCCGCGCCGGGTCGGCCATCTCGTGAACGCTCTCGCGGATATCCTCGAACAGCTTGCCGGTGACCAGCGTCTCGGAATTGAACGGCACATACCCCACCGAGCGCCGCGCCCCGTAGAAATGGCTCACGAACGTCAGCCCATAGACACGGCACGCCGACCCGCTCAAAACCGTCGCCACCCGCTTCATCCGCAGGCCCACACGCAAGGAGCCAAAAGCGGGACACATGCTTTGCGGCTTGTCATGCGGACCTTTTGGGTAATCCTTCGCGTATTGGTCGAGCAATTCGGATTGCCCCGCCATGCGCGCGGCCTTTTCCATCTCCGCGCCGGAATGACAGCCTGCGCCATCCCCCTCATTCACCTTGGCCGAAATACTCTCGGGGGGGCGCTCCGCAGGAGCGTGGGGGGCAGACAGCCCCCCTCCGGCGACCGCGTCATGTGTGACTTCATCGCTCATGACGCCCGCCTTTCCGGCACGTCTTGATCCTTCGTCCATGATGTCCCGCATCAGGCGGCGGATCTGCTCCGGGCACTCGGGGCCTCCCCGGCCCGCGCCTCGTGGGTGATGAGGCCCGCCATCGACAACGCCCCGGTCTCTATGAGGTCGCGCACCGCCCGCAGGTCGTCGCGCGCCCATTCGGCGGCGACGCGCAGCCGCGCCTCCTTCATGAAGGTCGGCGGAAAGCCAAAGCTGAGACCCCCGGGATAGAACCCCGCCAGCACGATCTCGCCGCCCTGCGCGATGCGCCCGATCAGGTCATCGAGAATGCCCGTATTGCCCGAGGCGTCGTAGATCGCGCGATAATCGCGGCGCGTCTCCTCGGACGGGCGCCACCGGCAGTGCAGCCGATGCTTGACGCGCCGTTCTACTGCCGCTCGGCGGTGCGCACCATGATCGACGCAGAGGAAACCACGGGCGTCCACGAGGCGCTCGACCTCGACCGCTTTCGCGCCGCCCTGCTCAAGCCGATGCTCGCCGTCCGCGTGCCGCGCCGGGCGCGGTGGACATTCGATCCGGACGGTGAATGAAACCTTGCGCCGCCGCGCGCGCTCAGCCCTCAACCTCCCGGTTGAGCCGCAGAACCGACAGGTTCAGCGCCGCCGCCACCGACACCCAGACCAGATACGGCACGAAAAGCAGCCCCGCGACCGCGTCCACCTGCCACAGCGCCACCAGCGTCACCGCCACCGACAGCCACAGCGCGCTCAGCACCATCATGCCGAGGCCCATCCGCCGCAGCCCGAAAAACACCGGCGTCCACAACCCGTTGAGCGCGATCTGCAACGCCCAGAACGCCATCGCAAGCGCGTTGTCGGGGCTCATCGCCGCGCGCGCCCCGGCCGCGGCCATGCAGACGTAAAGCACTGACCACGCGACAGGAAACATCCAGTTCGGCGGCGTCCACCACGGCTTTTTCAGCCGCTTGTACCATTCGCCGGGCGGAAACAGCCCACCCGAGGAGCCAGCCGCGAAACAGGCCGCGAGGAAAATGGCGAAGACCACATAGATCATGCGCCTGACATAGCCGGAGAGGCCCGCCGCTGCAATGCGGCAAGACGTTCCGCATCACCTCGCGCGAGGCCAGCCGCAAACCCTGCGCGCGGTCCTCTTTCACAAGGATTTCATCCACTTCCGCGTTCTGCCGCACCAACCCGCCCTGATCCGCGATCACGCGGGTCATCGCCTCGGCAATCGCCGCGACGGCGACTGGTTCTCTGAAGAGCTTTATGCAAGGTTCCGCGTGACCGGCACAACCGGGCGCTGGTGCAGGCCAAGCGGCGGCTCGTCGCGCTGCCCGGCGGCGGCAGGGCCTCAGCCCGTTCCTCGCCTGCCTGACCGACGGGCGCGGCAATATCGCGCTCGACGGCGCACCGGGGCGCGAGGCGGCGCTCGCCGATGCCCGCACCGTGGCCGCGAGCCTGTCCGGCCTTGGCCATCTGGCGCACGAGGAGGCCCCGCAGGACATCGCGGACCTGATCCGAGCCTTCGCCGCCGGGACCTGACGCGCTGACGCCCCCTTGCCCGCGCCTGACACCCGGCGTATAGCCCCGGCCTGATCCCGAAGGAGCCCGATCATGCAAGGCAGCGCCAATCTCAACGTCATGCTCAAGGCCGCGCGCAAGGCCGGGCGGACGCTCATCAAGGATTTCGGCGAGGTCGAGAACCTCCAAGTCTCGATGAAGGGCGCGGGCGATTTCGTGAGCCGCGCCGACATCGCTGCCGAAAAGATCATCAAGACCGAGTTGATGGGTGCGCGCCCAAGCTATGGCTGGCTCGCCGAGGAGGGCGGTGGCGAGGACGGCAAGGACCCGACCCGCCGCTGGATCGTCGACCCATTGGACGGCACCACGAATTTCCTCCACGGCCTGCCGCATTTCGCCGTCTCCATCGCGCTCGAGCACAAGGGCGAGGTGGTGGCCGGTGTCATCTACGACCCCGTGAAGGACGAGGCGTTCTTTGCCGAGAAGGGCGCGGGCGCGTGGATGAACGACAAGCGGTTGCGCGTCTCGGGGCGTCACAAGATGATCGAGGCGATCTTTGCCACCGGCCTGCCGTTCGGCGGGCGCGCCGACCTTCCCGAGACGCTGCACGATCTGGCGCGGCTCCTGCCCGCCTGCGCGGGCGTGCGGCGCTGGGGCTCTGCCGCGCTCGATCTCGCCTATGTCGCCGCCGGTCGCTATGACGGCTTCTGGGAGCGGGGGCTCAACGCCTGGGACCTCGCCGCCGGTGTCATCATCGCGCGCGAGGCGGGCGGGCTGGTGCAGCCGCTCGACCCGCAGGGCAACATCCTGGGCGATGGCGAGATCATCGCCGCGAACGAGGCGATTTTCGACAAGTTCGCCAAGGTGATCCGCGAGCGCGGGTGACGCCATGCACCTCGATCACCTCGCCGTAGCCGGAGAGACGCTGGACGCGGCAGCGGCCCATGTCGAGGCGGCGCTTGGCCTGTCCATGCAGCCCGGTGGCGCGCATCCGCAATTCGGCACCCATAACCGGCTGATGGGGCTGGGCGAGGGCCTCTATCTCGAGGCCATCGCCATCGACCCCGAGGCCCCCGCCCCCGACCGGGCGCGCTGGTTCGATCTCGACCGCCTGCACGGGCCGCCGCACCTGCGCAACTGGATCGCCCGGGTGGACGATCTCGACGCCGCCGTGGCCACGCATCCCGACGCAGGCACACCGCTGGCGTTGGCGCGCGGTGATCTGCGCTGGCGCATGGCCGTGCCCGAGGATGGCGTGCTGCCCTTCGATAACCGCTTTCCGGCGCTCATCGAGTGGCAGGGGCAGGCGCATCCCGCCGACCGCATCGCGCCCTCGGGCGCACGCCTCGAACGGCTGATCGTGGCACATCCCGAGGCGGCGGCACTGCGCGCGGCGCTCAACGGGCTGGAGGACGCGCGCGTGATCATCGAGCCCGGCCCCCCCGCGCTTCGCGCCGAGATCGCCACGCCCCACGGGATACGGGTGCTGGAATGATCCTGCGCGCGGCGACCGAGGCGGATATCCCCGCGATCCTCGCGATCTGGAACCCGCTCATCCGCGACACAGCCGTGACCTTCACCACCGAGGAAAAGACGCCCGAGACCCTCGCCGCCGAAATCACTGCGCGCGGCGAGGCGTTCATCGTGGCCGAGACCGGGGACCGCATCGCGGGCTTTGCCTCCTTCGGCCCGTTCCGCGCCGGTCCCGGCTATCGCCACACCGCCGAGCATACCGTGATCCTCGCCGATCACGCGCGCGGACGCGGTGCCGGGCGGGCGCTGATGACACGGCTGGAAGAGGTGGCGCGCGACCGCGACATCCACGCGCTCATCGGGGCCGTGAGCGGCGAGAACGCCGGGGCCATCGCCTTTCACGACGCGATGGGCTTTGCGCGCGTCGGCCACCTGCCGCAGGCGGGGCGCAAGTTCGGGCGCTGGATGGACCTTGTGTTGTTCCTCAAGCATCCGTGACGCTTTGCCCTGACAGGCGGGCCAATCCGCGATAGGATACGCTCATGTCGATCTGGACCCGCATATCGGAGGCCTTGCAGGCGCTCGCCAAGGGCGAAAGCCTCGCGCATGTCTTTGACCGGCTGCGCACCCCGCCCGAGCGCAGCGTCGCCTTCACCATCGCGGTGATCGCGCTCTCGGCCAAGATGGCCAAGGCCGACGGGCGGGTGACGCGCGACGAGGTGACGGCGTTTCGCGACGTGTTCCACATCCCGCCCGAGGAGGAGAAGAACGCGGCGCGCGTGTTCAACCTCGCGCGGCAGGACGTGGCGGGCTACGAGGCCTATGCCACCCGCATCGCGCGCATGTTCCGGGACGCGCCCGACACGCTCTGCGACCTGATGGAGGGGCTGTTTCACATCGCCGTGGCCGACGGAGTCTTCGATCCGAGGGAGGACGCGTTTCTCGGTCGGGTCTCGGAAATCTTCGGCATCGAATGCGACCGGTTCAACGCGCTGCGCGCCCGCTTCGCGGCCGACGGGCGGAGCGATCCGTGGACCGTGCTCGGGGTGCGGTCCGATGCGCCCTTCGCAGAGGTGCGCGCGGCGTGGCGCAAACAGGTGCGCGACTGTCACCCAGACCGGCTCAAGGCGCGCGGCGTGCCCGAAGAGGCCGTGCGCCTCGCCGAGACGCGCCTGAGGGACATCAACAAGGCCTGGGAAGAGATCAACGCCATGCGCGCCCCCTCTTAAAACCGTCACAGCCCTCACCTATGTTGATGCCATGAAACACACTGCCCTCCTCCTCGCCCTTCCCGCCGCGCTATTCATCGGTGCGAGTCCCGCCCCCGCACAGGAGGAGGATGGCCGCTCGCTCATGGAAGACGGCGCACGGCTGTTCTGGGACGGGCTTCGCCGCGAGATGGGTCCCGCGCTCGAGAGCCTGCGCGACCGCGCCGAGGAGGTGGAGCCCGCCCTGCGCGATTTCGCTGAACGGATGGGCCCGGCGCTTGCCGAGTTGATGGACAAGATCGACGATCTGAGCGCCTATCACCCGCCCGAGATACTGCCCAATGGCGACATCATCCTGCGCCGCAAGACCCCGCAGGAGATGAAAGACGAACGGCCCGAGGGCGAGATCGAGATTTAATCACCCGCGCGCAGCACCGCGCCCGGATTCATGATCCCCGACGGGTCGAGCGCGTCCTTGATGGCGCGCATCGCCGAGAGCTTCACCGGGTCGCCATAACGCTCCAGATCCTCGACCTTGAGCCGCCCGATCCCGTGCTCGGCACTGACCGATCCACCCATCTCGTGCACCAGGTCATGCACAGCGCGCTTGATCTCGTCTCGCTCGGTCACATGGTCGGCGCGGGTCCGCCCGGGTACGGGAAAGACGTTGTAATGCAGATTGCCATCGCCGAGATGACCGAAACAGTTGATACGGAAGTCACCGATCCGGGCAATCACCTGCGCGCCCTGCTCGATGAACTCCGGGATTGCCGAGAGCGGCAACGAGATGTCATGCGAACTGACCGATCCGATGCGGCGGTTGGCCTCGGGTATCTGCTCGCGCAACTCCCAGAACTGATGCCGCTGCGCCTCTGATTGCGCGATCATGCCGTCGCTCACCAGCCCCGCCTCCAGCCCGTCGGCAAAGAGCGCCTCCAGCGCCGCCGCCGGATCGAGACCGCGGGCGAGCCCCACATCGATCAGCACGCACCATTCGGGCACTGCGTCGAACGGCTGCCGGATATCCGGCAGCGCCTCGGCAAGGAAATCGAAACCCTGCCGGTGCATCAACTCGAACGCGCTCACCCCCTCGCCCATGTGATCGCGCGCCAGCGCCAGCAGATCGAGCGCGGCACGCGGCCCCGCTACCGCCATGAGCGCGGTGCCTTCGCCCACCGGGCGCGGCGCGAGCCGGAGTGCTGCGGCGGTGATCACCCCGAGCGTGCCCTCCGAGCCGATCAGCAGGTTGCGCAGGTCGTAGCCGGTGTTGTCCTTGCGCAGCCGTTTCAGCCCGTGCCAGATGCGCCCGTCCGGCAGCACCGCCTCCAGCCCGAGGCACAGATCACGCGCATTGCCATAGCGCAGCACGTTGACGCCGCCTGCGTTGGTGGCGAGCAGCCCGCCAATGCGCGCCGATCCTTTCGACGCGATCGACAGCGGAAACAGCCGCCCCACCGCCTCCGCTGCCGCGTGAATATCCTGAAGGATCGCGCCCGCCTCCACGACCATCACGTTCTCGTCCGGCCAAAGACCACGCACCGCGCGCATCCGCTCGAGGCTCAGGATCACCGGCAGCGGGCCCTGCGCCGCGATCTGCCCGCCCACGAGGCCGGTGCCGCCGCCATAGGGCACCACCGGCACGCCCGCCCCGGCACAGGCGCGCACCACATGCGCCACGCCCTCGACCGTGTCGGGGGCCACCACCACGCCCTGCCCCTGCCAGCGCCCGCGCGGCTCCTCAAAATAGCGCGGCTCGGCCTCGCGAAAGGCCGCGTTGGACAAGCCCGCGCGCAGGCTGTCGATGAAATCGGCGGTAGCGGCGTTGAGCGACATAGCCTTCAGCTATCACAGGTCCGGCCCAAGGCCAGCCCGTTCCCCCGCTTCATCTTGCCATAAATACTCCAAATCGCCGGTCACAGCCGCGACGAGATCACGCCGGTGTTGAACCCGCCCATCCGCAACTCGCCGAAGAGCCGCTGATATTCGATCTTGGGGCAGCGGTTCATCACTACATCGACGCCACGCGCGCGGGCCATCTGCGCCGCACCCTCGTGTTCCACACCGATCTGCATCCAGATCGTGCGCAGGCCGGGAAACACCTCGAGTGCCTCCTCGACGATGGGCGGCACATGCTCGGAGCGGCGGAAGATATCGACCATGTCCACCGCGCCTTCGATCTCCGACAGCGACGCCACGACCTTTTGGCCAAAGAGCATCCGGCCCGCGTGGCCGGGGTTGACCGGCACCACCTCGAATCGCTTGAGGCTCAGGTAGCGGGCCACGTAATAGGACGGGCGCACCGGGTTCATCGACACGCCCACCACCGCGATGCGGCGGGTGCGGGTCAGGATCTCGCGCAGGTGAGAATCGGCATAGGTCTCGCTCATGGGTTGCGTTCAATCACAAACCGGCTCGAGAAAAAAGCGCCCAAGACAATACTTGGGCGCCAGTCGCGGAACGAGGGACAGTGATACGAGTCGACGGAGTTCCGTTCCGCCGCCTCTGGCATATATGTAGGTGCGCTTTTCATCATATAAAGGGCTTGTAATACGCGCGTGACCATTGGTGAGCCCGCGCGAGAGCCGAAACCGCGCCGCGCCTCACCGCGCGAAATTGTCGCGCGCGGAGCGGGCGCGTGGTAGGCTCTCAGGACAAGCACCCGAGGGGATGGTCCGCCGATGACCAACCAGCCCGACACCACCGGGGCTGCGCCCGCCCCGCGCGACCTGCCCTTCAGGATCGACCTGCGGCGCATCCACCTCGCCGTAGGCTGGATCGCCTTTGGCCTGCCGCTCTCGCTTATCGCCGTGTCGTGGCTACCCGCAGTCTGCTTTCACGATTCGATCAGCCATTTCTACTTCAGCCCGGTGGGTGGCGATATTCTCGTCGGGGCGCTGAGCTTCATCGGGTTGCTGCTGCTCTGCCTCTATTCCTTCGATGCGGCGGGGCTTTGCGCCTTCGGGCTGGCATGGATGATCAAGGGCCGGTTCCTGCCGGTCTTCGAGGATGCCGCCGCGAAGCGTCAGCCGCGCGACGCATAGAGCGCGACGGCAGCCGCGTTCGAGACGTTGAGCGAGCCGAAATCGCTGGCGAACTCGATCTGCACGAGCCCATCCACCACCTCGCGCGTGCGCGCGCGCAGCCCCGGCCCCTCAGCCCCCAGAACAAGGGCAACGGGCCGGTCGCGGCGACCGTCGAGCGCCGACTCGATGCTCTGATCCGCCTCGCCCGCCAGCCCCAGCACAAGATAGCCCATGCCCTGCAATTCGATGATGGCATCAGCGAGGTTGCGCACACGCAGATAGGGCTGACGCTCCAGCGCGCCGCTCGCGGATTTCGCGAGCGCGCCGGTCTCGGGGGCGGCATGGTGGCGCGGCGCGATCACGGCGCGCGCGCCGAACACCTCCGCCGAGCGCAGGATCGCGCCCACGTTATGCGGGTCGGTCACGCGGTCGAGCAGCACCAGCCGCGGCGCGCCGGGCCCCTCGCGCAGCGCCAGATCAGCCAATCCGCCCCAGTCGAGCGGACGCACTTCGAGCGCCGCGCCCTGATGCACCGATCCGGGATCAAGCGGTGCCGTGAACCTGCGCGGATCGGCCATCTCGGGCTCCATCCCGCTTGCCGCGATGGCGGCGGCCAGCTTGTCGGCGGCGTTGCGGGTGAGGATGAGGCGCAGTTTCTCGCGCCGGGGATTGTCCAGCGCGTCGCGCACCGCGTGCAGACCAAAGAGCCAGACGGTCTCGCTGCCCGCGGCCTTTTTCGCCTGCTCCTTGTCGATCACCCAACGGGGTTTCTTCATCGCTGTCGCGCCTCTCTCACAAGGCCCGTTTCCTTGCACCGCCGTGACCCGGTGTGCAAGCGATTTTCCGGTTGACGCCCGCGCGCCCCAAATCTAAACCGCCCGGCACGTGGGCGACAGGCCGCAAGGTGTGGCAGGGGACTGTAACTCCCTCGCGGAGACGCACGCCAGGTTCGATTCCTGGGTCGCCCACCACTTTGCCCCTTTCTGCACCGCGCGCACTGCACCTATACTGCCGGATAAAACGGGGGCGGGCATGACGGACGCGCAGCCACGGGGCAGCTTCAACATCGTGATCGTCGGGCAGGGCGGGCGGCTTCAATACGAGGCGCTGATCTTTGCCGCCTCGCTGCGCGCGATGTCGCCCGGTTTCACGGGTCGCCTTCTGGTGGCCGAGCCACAGCCCGGGCCCTTGTGGCGCAACGATCCGCGCATCGCGGGAATGGAAACGCGCGAACGGCTTGTGGAATTCGGCGCCGAGATCGTGCCCTTCGAGAGCCGTCATTTCGGGCAAGTCTACCCCTACGGCAACAAGATCGAGGCGCTGCTTGCCCTGCCCGAGGGCGAGCCCTTCGTGTTCTTCGACACCGACACTCTGGTGACGGGCGAATTGGCCGATGTGCCGTTCGATTTCGACCGCCCCACCGCCTCGCTGCGCCGCAGCGGCACCTGGCCCGAGCCGGACCTCTACGGCCCCGGCTACACCGCGATCTGGAAATCGCTCTATGACAAGTTCGGCCTCGATTTCGAAAGCTCGCTCGACCCGAGTCAGCCCGACGAATATTGGAAACGCTACCTCTATTTCAACGCCGGGTTCTTCTTTTACCGCTGCCCGCGCCTCTTCGGTCAGCGGTTGCTCGACACGGCGCTGGCCATCCGCGACGACCCACCCCCTGAACTCGTGTGTCAATCGCTCGATCCGTGGCTCGACCAGGTGGCGCTGCCGCTGGTGATCCACGCCTTGGGCGGCGGGCGCGACACGCTGCCCGAGGGGCTGCTCGACGGCGCGGTGACCTGCCATTACCGCACCCTGCCGCTGCTCTACGCGCGCGAGAGCGACCGGGTGATCGCCGTGCTCGAAGAGGTGACCGCGCCCCACAGGATCAAGAAGGTCCTCAAGGAATACGAGGCGATCAAGCGCATGATCTATCAGGGACGCGGCGCGAAGGTGCGCGCGCTCTTTGATCCGGAGAACCTGCCGCGCCGCGAACAGGCCATTCGCAACACCATCAAGCGCAACGGCTTCTGGATGCGCTGACTCCTGCCCGGCGCGCCCATTACCGCCGTTGGATTCGAGTATTTGGGCCAAGAAGAAACCCCGTGTTCTTCTTCTTGGTGCAAATACTCATCTCCCTGCATCAAACCGCGCACACTCAGCCTGCGAAGATCCCCGACGCTTCGGCAAAGCCCTTGATCTCGATCGGGTTTCCGCAAGGGTCGCGAAAGAACATCGTCCATTGCTCGCCCGGCTCTCCCTCGAAGCGCACCGAAGGCGGGATCACGAACGCCACACCCGTTTCGGACAGGCGCGCGGCCAGCGCGTGAAAGTCGTCAAGCGGCAGAACCACCCCGAAATGCGGCATCGGCACCATGTGATCGCCCACATGCCCCGTCGCCTCGGTCGTGAAGGGTCGGCCGATATGCAGCGAAAGCTGATGACCGAAGAAATCGAAATCCACCCATGTCGGGGTCGAGCGCCCCTCGGTGCCGCCGAGCAGACCACCGTAGAAAGCGCGCGCCGCGTCGAGATCGGTCACGTTGATCGCCAGATGAAAGGGATGCGCCATGCCGGACCTCCTCATGCCTGTTGCGGGTCATCTTCCAATGCCGTAACCGAGGTTTCAAGTATTTCCGCAGGAAGGAGCCCCGAGATGGCTTATGGTTTCGACACATTGCAAATTCACGCAGGTGCGCGCCCCGACCCGGCGACCGGCGCAAGACAGACCCCGATCTATCAGACGACGGCCTATGTTTTCCGCGATGCCGAGCACGCGGCGGCGCTCTTCAACCTTCAGGAAGTGGGCTATATCTATTCGCGCCTGACCAATCCCACGGTCGCGGTGCTGCAGGAACGCATGGCGACGCTCGAGGGCGGCGCGGGCGCGGTGTGCTGCTCGTCGGGGCACGCGGCGCAGATCATGGCGCTGTTCCCGCTGATGGGGCCGGGACTCAACGTGGTGGTGTCGACACGGCTTTACGGCGGGTCGGTCACGCAGTTCAGCCAAACCATCCGGCGCTTCGGCTGGTCCGCGAAATTCGTTGATATCGACGACGCCGACGCGATCAATGCAGCCATCGACGAGAACACCCGCGCCATTTTCTGCGAATCCATCGCCAATCCCGGCGGGCATATCGCCGATCTCGATGCGGTGGCCGCGCTTGCCGATGCGGCCGGCCTGCCGCTCATCGTCGACAATACCTCCGCCACTCCCTATCTTTGCCGCCCGATCGAGCACGGGGCCACGCTGGTGGTGCATTCGATGACCAAGTTCCTCACCGGCAATGGCACGGTGACGGGCGGCGTGGTGGTTGATTCGGGGCAGTTCGACTGGTCGGCGTCGGGCAGGTTCCCCTCGCTGTCGGAGCCCGAACCCGCCTATCACGGGCTCAAGTTCCACGAGACCTTCGGGCCGCTCGCCTTTACCTTTCACGGCATCGCCGTGGGGCTGCGCGATCTCGGGATGACGCTCAACCCGCAGGCGGCGCACTACACGCTCATGGGGATCGAGACGCTCAGCCTGCGGATGCAGCGGCACTGCGAGAATGCCGAGCGCGTGGCGGGCTGGTTGGAAAACCACCCCGCAGTGGAGGGCGTAACCTATGCCGGGTTGGCCTCCTCGCCCTACAATGACCGCGTTGCGCGCATCTGCCCCAAGGGGGCGGGCGGGCTTTTTACCGTGGCGCTGAAGGGCGGATACGAGGCCTGCGTGCGGCTTGTGGACGGGCTCGATCTGTTCAGCCATGTTGCCAATCTCGGCGACACGCGCAGCCTCGTGATCCATTCCGCCTCGACCACGCACCGGCAACTGACCGAGGACCAGCAGATCGCGGCGGGGGCGGCACCCAACGTGGTGCGCATCTCCATCGGGATCGAGGATGCCGATGACCTCATCGCCGATCTCGATCAGGCTCTGGCACGGGCCGCTGGCTGAGCACAAGGTATCGGGGCCGTGCGCGGGATGATGCGCGCGGTTCCGCCGGTTGACCGCAGCGCGCTGCCGCGTCACGCTCGTAGGCGAAGGTTGAGACTCCCGGTGGCGGCTCACGCGTGCTAAGACGATCATGATGAAACCGAATTTTGCTCTCGACCTGTCCTTTGACGGCATCGCGCTTCTGCACCGCGCGGGCGATGCCGGCTGGCATGTCGTTGGTGATGTGGCGCTCGACTCGGACTCGCTCAGCGACGACCTCGCGGCACTCCTCAGAAAGGCCAACACGCTCGACCCGTCGGGGCTGCGCAGCAAGCTGATCATTCCCGATGAGCAGATACGTTATCTCGACATCCCCGCGGCCTCCGCACCGCATGGCGATCACGATGCAGCAGCGGCGGATGCGCTCGACGGGGCGACCCCCTATGCGCTCGAAGATCTCGCCTACGACTGGACGGTGAGCGGGGACAGGCTCCACATCGCCGCCGTCGCCCGGGAGACGCTCGACGAAGCCGAGGGATTTGCCCGCGAGCACAGCTTCAACCCGGTGTGTTTCGTGGCCAACCCGGACGGGTCGCGCTATGCCGGAGAGCCGTTTTTCGGGATGACCGAGGAAGCCGCCGCCTCGGGCACCGTCGAGCGCGACAGCGGACCGATGAAACGCCTCGGCACGCTCCCCGAGACCGAAACCCAAGCAGAAGCAGAAGCAGCAGCAGAAAAGACCACGCCGGTCTCGTTTTCCAGCGTGCGGGCCGAACGCGGCCTGCCGCCGGGGACGGCGCCCCGGCTGGAGGGCGTTGCACGCATCACGCCGGCCCCCCTGCCCGACGCCGAGGCGCAGGCCATCACCGGGGCCGCGCAAGCCAGCCTTGCGCCGCGCGACGACACGACCTGCGACGCACCTAAGCCGTCGGCACCAGTAACGGTTTCGCAGAAGAAGCCGAACAGGAAATCGGTCGGAAAGCCGAACCGAAAGCCGAACCGAAAGCCGAAAGAGACACCTGAAAAAGTGACGGGCAAAGCCCCCGCAACAGCCACGCCGCCGCTGGTTGCCACGAACGAGACACCGGTGACCGGCGCGGTGACGAAAAAGGCCGAAGCGCCGCCCCCGGCACCGATCGACGAGGCCGAGCGCATGACCATCTTCGGCGCGCGCAGCAATCGCGACACGCGGCGCGGCAAACCGCGCTTTCTGGGCCTGATCCTCACGGCGGCCTTGATGGTAGTCCTGATCGGGGTGGCGGCCTGGGCGGCGATCTTTCCCGAATCTGGTATCGGCAGGCTGCTGCGAGGGGCCGAGCCGCAGATCGCGGTGACGCCCGACATCCCCGAACTTGCGATCACCACCCCGGAGAAACCCGGCACCCCCGCCGACACCCCGCTGCCCGCCACCGGGAACGCCACGCCAGAGACCGCGCCCGGGGACGCGCCGGAAATAGCCGCCTTGCCCGAACCAGACGATCCGGCCCCCACGGCAGGTGAGTCCGGGGCGACCAATGAACCCGGGCCGGAAGAGCCCGAAGGCACATGGTCCGAGCCGCGCACGCCCGAGGAGGCCCGCACCCGCTATGCCGCCACAGGTATCTGGCCGACGGCCCCCGACGCCCCGGACGAGCCGGGGACCGGCAGCCTCGACACGTTCTACCAGACCTCGATCGACACGGACCTGAATCTTAGGGATGCCGTTGCCCTGCCGCGGGCAAGCAGCCTGCGTGCCGATCCGGTGCCGCCGCGACCGGCCCTGCCGCCGCCGCCGGGCCGGACATTCGAGCTTGATGCCCGCGGCTTCGTGAAGGCCACGCCGGAGGGCACGCTGACGCCCGAGGGTATCCGTGTCCATGCCGGGCCACCTCCCGTTCGCCCCCCGGACACGCCGCCGCGCGCGGTGCCCGTTCCCGGCCTCACCCCGACCGACGCGGCAGCGCAGGCGCGCGAGACCCTGTCGGGCATCCGGCCACGTCAGCGCCCCGAGACGCTCGTTGAGGAACACGAGCGCGGCGCCTTAGGCGGGCGCACGCGCACAGAGATGGCAACGCTGCGCCCGCGGGGTCGCCCCGCCGAGGCTGTCGCAGCCGTGGCCACCGCCGCCGCCACCGTCTCCCGCGCCGAGCCATCCGCAGAGACAGCGGCCATTGACGCGGCGGTTGCCGGGGCGCTGGAACAGGCCGTTCCCGTGTCCCTCAAACCGCGCCTGCGCCCCGCTGCGGTCGCACGCACCGCACCCCGCACCGAGGAGGCGAAAGCCGCCCCGGCACCGCGCATCCCGACCTCTGCCTCCGTGGCGCGCAGCGCCACGGAACGCAACGCGATCAACCTGCGGCAGGTCAACCTCATCGGTGTCTACGGCAAACCGTCGAACCGACGCGCGCTGGTGCGGTTGTCCAACGGGCGCTACCGCAAGGTGCAGATCGGTGACCGGATAGATGGCGGGCGGGTTTCCGCGATCGGTGATACCGAGTTGCGCTATACGAAGAGCGGGCGCAACGTGGTGCTGCGGATGCCCCGGGGCTGAAAAGGGGGCCTTCCTCAGACGGTGCCTAGGCTCACTCCGCGCTGTCGGCGGGGCTGGCGTTGAGCAGCCCGTAACGCTCTGCACCGAGACTGTCGAAAAGATCGATCTGTGTCTCGAGGAAGTCGATATGCCCCTCTTCGTCGGCGATCAGCTCTTCAAACAGGTTCTTGGACACGTAATCAGACACGCTGTCACAATGGTTGCGTGCCTCGATATAGAGAGTGCGGGCATCAACTTCCGCCGCGAGGTCGGAGTCGAGCGTCTCGCGCAAATTCTCGCCGATGCGCAACGGATCGAGCTTTTGCAGGTTCGGGTGACCGCCAAGGAAAATGATCCGCTCGATGAGCTTGTCCGCGTGGTGCATCTCCTCGATGCTTTCCTCGCGGGATTTGGCCGCGATCCTGCCATATCCCCAGTCTTCCTGCAGACGATAGTGAAGCCAGTACTGGCTGACAGCCGTCAGCTCACTCCTGAGCGCCTTGTTGAGATAGTCGATTACCTTCTGGTCGCCTTTCATGGGCGTCTCCCTGTGTGGATGCGCGCCGGCGGGCGCGCAGGTGCATGGGGATTGCGAGCGTAGACTGCTCGCTCATGGTGTCAATGAAAAGCGGCAGGCACCCGCCGCAATCCGCGCGCTTGCCCAGCGCGCGATAGACCTTGCCCGGGGTGATCACCGTTTCGGGATCGGAGGCGCGCATCCAGTCCACGGCACGCCGGATATCGGCGTCGCTGATGGCCATGCAGTGACAGACGATCATCGGGGTGTGTTCCTTTCTCAGTGGAGGGTGGCGTCGGCAGGGCGCGCGGCTGTCATCGCGTGGGATGCGCGCAGCGTGGCGCGATGAAGATGCAGCCCGAACCGCGACGCCGCATCGGTCAGGCCGATGATGGCGGGGCCCTCAACCATCAGGCTTGCAAGCAGGAGCGCGTCTTCGCGGTCACCCAATGCCGCCTCTTGCACGAATCGCGCGAAGGCTGCCTCGTCTGCGCCGACGCAGGGGCAGTGCGGCGCGTGGCAGGCGAGCGGGCGTCGGCGAGATACACCGAGAATGCCCGCCAGATCACACATCGCCGCCATTGCGGCAGCGGCCTGCGCCTCGGTCATCCGGTCACGCAGGGTGACGAGTGCTGCCCCCGCGCCAGCGCGATTCCAGCCGCGCAGGGCAACGATAACGAGCGTCGGCAACGGCTCCATGCCCTGCATCGCAGCGACGGGCACCTCGCCGGAGATATCTCGGGGATGCTTCATTTGGTCAGGATCAGCTTGCCCGCGCGGGTGATGCGCAGGGTGTATGTCTGCCCGTCGAGCACGATATAGGCGATATTGCCGCCCTCCGTGAGGGTGCGGGCGTCGTGACAGGCAGCTTCTGCCATGAGAGTGTGGTCAGGTCCGGTCTGGGCGCGGATCATCTGTTGGCCTCCGTATCTCTGCGAGGACGCGCGAACCGGTCCCCGTTTCAGTTCAAGATGCCGGGCTGACCGTGGTGGATTGGCTTGGCAGAAATCAAATTGAGCGAAACACTCGGGAATGTCAATTCCGATTCTTTTCGTCATGTTAATCGCACTTGATCTTCGAGGCCACGGGGACAACTATCGACGGGCAAACAGGCGCGTGAGTCATGATACGGTTTTCTCTGAAATGCGATCAGGGGCATCGCTTTGATAGCTGGTTCCAGTCCGCAGAGGGCTTTGACCGCCTGTGCGACGCGCGGATGCTCTCGTGCTCCGTGTGCGGATCACAGGACGTCGCAAAGGCGCTGATGACGCCTCAGGTCCAGGGCACGCGCGACGCGCAGGCACTCACCACACCGCCGAGCGCGGCAGAGCAGGCGATTGCCGAGATACGCCGCAAGGTCGAGGCGAACGCCGATTATGTCGGCCCCCGGTTTGCGCAGGAAGCACGCGACATGCACGACGGAACCACCCCCGAGCGCGCGATCTATGGCGAGGCGAGGGCCGACGAGGCCCGGCGTCTCGTCGAGGATGGCATTCCGATTCTTCCCCTGCCCTTTTCCAACCGCCGCAAGACCAACTGACAGCGCGCCGCCGCGCGCAGCCACTTGCGCCCGCGCCGGACCGCGCGTAAACCGCGAAAAGTTCCCTCTCAGGACCGCGCCCATGCCCGTTCTCGTGATGAAATTCGGCGGCACCTCGGTCGCCAATATCGACCGCATCCGCCGTGCCGCCAAGCGTGTCGGCGTCGAGGTGGCCAGGGGCTATGACGTGATCGTCATCGTCTCGGCCATGTCGGGCAAGACAAACGAGCTCGTCGGCTGGGTGGACGAGATATCGCCGCTTTACGACGCACGCGAATACGACGCCGTCGTGAGTTCCGGCGAGAATGTCACCGCCGGACTGATGGCGCTGACCTTGCAGGAAATGGATGTGCCCGCGCGAAGCTGGCAAGGCTGGCAGGTGCCGCTCAGGACCAACGC
Source organism: Roseovarius sp. (assembly GCA_034521935.1). GTDB lineage: Bacteria > Pseudomonadota > Alphaproteobacteria > Rhodobacterales > Rhodobacteraceae > Roseovarius. The sequence continues at coordinate 6,233 of JAXHLV010000006.1, read as the reverse complement.
CGCGCATTCCGCTGCCCGGATCGAGGACATCCCGCCCGAGAACATCACCGCCAAGTTTGCCGAGGGGATGCGCGTGGCCGTGATCGCGGGCTTTCAGGGCATAAGCCCCGAGGGCCGGATCACCACGCTGGGACGCGGCGGATCGGATACCACCGCCGTGGCCTTTGCCGCCGCCTTCGGGGCGGAGCGCTGCGACATCTACACGGACGTGGACGGGGTCTATACCACCGACCCACGCATCGCCTCGAAGGCGCGCAAGCTCGACCGGATCGCCTTCGAGGAGATGCTGGAACTGGCTTCGCTCGGGGCCAAGGTGCTTCAGACCCGCTCCGTCGAGCTTGCGATGCGCTACAACGTCAAGCTGCGGGTGCTCAGCAGCTTCGGGGAACAGTCGGACGAGGCGGGCACGCTTGTCTGTGCGGAGGAGGAAATCATGGAATCGAATATCGTCAGCGGAATCGCTTATTCCCGCGAGGAAGCGAAGATGACCCTCGTCTCGGTCGCCGACCGCCCCGGCATCGCCGCCGCGATCTTCGGCCCCCTCGCCGAGGCGGGGGTCAACGTGGACATGATCATCCAGAACATCGCCGAAGAGGGCCGCACCGACATGACCTTTTCGTGCCCCACCGATCAGGTGAAACGCGCCGAAAAGGCGCTGAATGGGGCCAGGGACTCGGGCGATATCAACTATCACGACCTGATCGCCGACACCGACGTGGCCAAGGTGTCCGCCGTGGGCATCGGGATGCGCAGCCAGTCCGGCGTGGCGGCGCGGATGTTCCAGACGCTCTGTGATGAAGGGATCAACATCAAGGTCATTGCAACCTCCGAGATCAAGATTTCCGTGCTGATCGACCGGAAATATATGGAACTCGCGGTTCAGGCCCTGCATGATGCCTTTGAACTCGACAAGGCGGCCTGACGCCCCGCGCCGCGGCAACACCAGGCAAGGCGGCCACCTCTGAACCGGCCCCGGGGGGCGAGGCGCGATGAGCGTGACGTTGAAGACCGACAGCCGCCAGATGCTCGGCCGTTTGCGGGCGATCATGGCCGAGGAGGGCGGCGGCCAGACCCGGCTGGATCGCATCACCCGGCTCATCGCCGAGGAGATGCGCGCCGAGGTCTGCTCGATCTATCTGTTTCGCGATACCGACACGCTGGAACTGTGCGCCACCGAAGGGCTCAAGGCCGAATCGGTTCACCAGACGCGGCTGCGCCTCGGCGAGGGGCTTGTCGGGCGGGTGGCGCGATCCGGCAATGTCATCAACACCGATGACGCGCCGTCGGCCCCGGGCTTTCGCTACATGCCCGAGACCGGCGAAGAGGCGTATTCGTCTTTCGTCGGCGTGCCGATCCAGCGCCTCGGCGAGAAGCTTGGCGTGCTGGTGACGCAATCCAAGCGGTCGCGCGAATTCACCGAGGAGGAAATCTACGCGCTCGAAGTGGTCGCGATGGTGCTCGCCGAAATGGCCGAACTCGGGGCCTTCGTGGGCGAAGGCGCGGCGATGAAGGCGCGTCACAGCCAGCCCGTGATGTTCCGCGGGGCGAGCGCACAGGAGGGGGCGGCACAGGGCCATGTCTGGCTGCACGAGCCGCGCGTGGTTGTGACCAACCCCATCGCCGAGGACCCGGCCCGCGAGATGGAGCGCCTGCACGAGGCCGTCGAGACGCTGCGTGTGGGCGTCGACCGGATGCTCGATTCCGCGCAAGGGGGCGACACGGATCAGCTCGAGGTGCTCGAGGCCTACCGTATGTTCGCCAATTCCAAGGGCTGGATGCGGCGGATGGAGGCCAATATCGACAGCGGCCTTTCGGCCGAAGCGGCGGTGGAAAAGGAGCAATCCGCCGCGCGCGCGCGCATGATTCAGGTGAACGACTCCTATCTGCGCGAACGGCTGCACGACCTCGACGACCTCTCCAACCGCCTGCTGCGCATCCTCACCGGGCAGGGCCGCGAGACCGGGGCCGAATTGCCCTCCGACCCGATCCTCGTGGCGCGCAACATCGGCCCGGCGGAACTGCTCGATTACGGGCGCAACCTGCGCGGCATCGTGCTCGAGGAGGGGGCGGTGGGCAGTCATGCCGCCATCGTCGCCCGCGCGCTTGCCATTCCGCTGGTGATCCATGCCGAACGGGTCACCACCGAGGCGCTCAACGGCGACCTGATCCTCGTGGACGGCGATCAGGGCATCGTTCACCTGCGCCCCGACGACGCGGTAACAGCGGCGTTTCGCGACAAGATGGCGATGCAGGCCAAGGCGCAGGAGCGCTATGCCTCGATCCGCGACAAACCGTCCGAGACGCTCTGCGGTACGCGTATCACGCTCAAGATGAACGCCGGGCTGATGGCCGATCTGCCCAGCTTGGAGAGCTCCGGTGCCGACGGGGTCGGCCTGTTCCGCACGGAATTGCAGTTTCTCATCCGCAGCCACATGCCCAAGCGCGCCGAGTTGAGCGCGCTCTACGGTCGCGTGATGGACGCCGCCAAGGGCCGCCGCGTGGTGTTTCGCACGCTCGATATCGGATCGGACAAGGTGCTGCCCTACATGAAGGCCACCGACGAGCCCAACCCGGCGATGGGCTGGCGCGCGGTGCGCGTGGCGCTGGAAAAGCCGGGCGTGATGCGGATGCAGCTTCAGGCGCTCATACGGGGCGCGCAGGGGCGGCCTCTGTCGGTGATGTTCCCGTTCGTGGCGCAGCATGACGAGTTTCGCGCCGCCCGTGCCGAGATGAACAAGGCGCTCGAGCGCGAGCGCATCCTCGGCCATCCGCTACCTTCGGAGATCGAAGTGGGGGCTATGTTGGAGACCCCCTCGCTCGCCTTCGCGCCGGACGCGTTCTACAATGAGGTGGATTTTCTCTCGGTCGGCGGCAACGACCTCAAGCAGTTCTTCTTCGCCGCCGACCGCGAGAACGAGCGCGTGCGCCGCCGTTACGACACGCTCGATATGAGCTATCTGAATTTCCTCGAAGGGATCGTCTTTCGCTGCGCCACGCTCGGCACGCGGCTCAGCTTTTGCGGCGAGGATGCGGGACGCCCCATTGAGGCCGCCTGCCTCGCCGCCCTCGGCTTTCGCACCCTGTCGATGCGGCCCGCCTCCATCGGCCCGGTCAAGAGCATTCTTCGGCGCAGCAACCTCGGCGAGTTGCGCGACATCCTGCACGAGGAACGCGCGCGCGGCACCCAGAACCTGCGCCCTGCCGCAACCGCCTATCTGCGCTCAAAGCTCTGAGGCGAACCTCCCAACCCCCGTCATCCCTGTGCGGACCCGCACACAGACCGCGCGGTGCGGCGGCTACTGTCCGCGCCATCAGCCCCCTAGAGTAATGTCGAAGGAGGGCCAAACATGGGACAACTGGTCAACGGCGTCTGGCACGACACATGGTATGACACCGCCTCGACGGGCGGCAAATTCGTGCGCTCCACGGCAAAATTCCGCAACTGGATCACACCCGACGGCGAGCCGGGACCAAGCGGCGAAGGCGGGTTCAGGGCGGCACGCGGGCGCTATCACCTCTACGTCGCCTATGCCTGCCCCTGGGCGCATCGCGCGCTCATCTTTCGCGCCATCAAGGGACTCGACGATCATATCGGCGTATCTGTCGTGCATCCCGACATGCTGTCCGAAGGCTGGGAGTTCCGCACCGATTATCCCGGTGCCACCGGCGATCGGCTGTATGGCCTGCCCTTTGCCCGCGACATCTATCTCAAGGCCGATCCGCAGATTTCAGGCCGGGTGACCGTGCCGATACTCTGGGATGCCGAGCGCGAGACCATCGTGTCGAATGAGAGTTCCGAGATCATCCGCATGTTCAACTCGGCCTTCGACGGGATCACCGGCAATACCGATGACTACTGGCCGCAGGACCTGCGCGAGGCCATCGAACCGGTCAACGCCCGCATCTACGACACCGTCAACAATGGCGTCTACAAGGCCGGGTTCGCCACCACGCAAGAGGCCTATGACGCCGCCGTTCATCCTCTTTTCGACAGTCTCGACTGGCTCGAAGACCGCCTGTCAGACAACCGCTACCTGATGGGCGACCGGCTGACCGAGGCCGACTGGCGGCTCTTCACCACGCTCATCCGGTTCGATCCGGTCTATCACCTGCACTTCAAGTGCAACCGCAAGCGCATCACCGATTACCCCAATCTCTGGGGTTACGTGCGCGAGCTCTACCAATGGCCCGGCGTGCGAGACACGGTGGATTTCGACCATATCGTGCGCCACTACCATTACAGCCACGACACGGTGAACCCGCACCGAATCATCCCGATCAACCCGATCCTGGATTACGACGCGCCGCACGGGCGAGGCTGAGAAAGGCGCGGCATGGATCAGAGCTTGCCGCCCAGATGCAGGTCGAGATCCTCGAGCCGGTCCTGCCCCCAGAACAACTGACCGCTATCCACCACGTAGAACGGCGAACCGAACACGCCCGCCTCGACCGCCTGTTCCAGGTTGGCAGCATAGGTCTCGGCCCCGGTCAGCAGCCCGCTATCAACGAGCGACGGGTCGAATCCCGCCTTTGCCAGGCAATCGCGCACCACCGAATCCTCGGCGATGTCGCGCTCCTCGGCCCAGCAGGCGCGCAGCACCTTCTGCACCAGCGCCCCCACATCGCCGCCGCCCGCCTTTTGGGCTGCGATGATGGCATAGGACGACGGTGCCGGGTTGGTGGGCCAATGTTCCGGTTTGAGATTGATCGGCAGGCCGCGCTTCCGGGCCTGCCGGGCCATTTCCTGCGCGCGGTAGGCATTGCGCGAGGGGTGTCGCTCGGCCGGGGCCACGCCGCCGGTGCGCGCAAAGAGCGCCATGATGTCGAGCGGCTTGTAGGACACGCTCGCGCCGTGCGTCGCGGCGATCCGCTCGAGGCCGTCCCCCGCAAGGTAGGCAAACGGCGACAGGGTGGAGAAATAATAGTCGATATGGGCCATTTCGGTGCACTCCCCTTCGGCACAGGTTTGCGGAACGGTAGGGCCATGCTAAGCGAGGTGCAACATCACGAATCTGTCATAGAGATCACCCGGGGACCCCGCCATGCCAGCCAATCTCGAACCGAAACTGATTTCGGGCAATGCCAACATGCCCTTGTCCAAGGCCATCGCACGGCGCATGTCCATCCATCGTGGCAAGAGCGTGGGGCTGGTCGATGCGCGGCTTGAGCGCTTTAACGATCAGGAAGTGTTCGTCGAGATATTCGAGAACGTGCGCGGCGAGGACATGTTCATCATCCAGCCCACCTCGAAGCCCGCCAATGACAACCTGATGGAACTGCTGATCATGGCCGACACGCTGCGGCGTTCCTCGGCGCGCCGCATCACCGCCGTGATCCCCTATTTCGGCTACGCCCGGCAGGACCGCCGCACCAAGGCGCGCACCCCCATCTCGGCCAAGCTCGTGGCCAACATGATCGTGGGATCGGGCATTGAGCGGGTGCTCACGATGGACCTGCACGCCGCCCAGATTCAAGGCTTCTTCGATATCCCGGTGGACAACCTCTATGCCTCCCCGGTCTTTGCCCTCGACATCAAGGCACAGTTCGCCGACGCGCTTTCCGACGTGATGATCGTGTCGCCAGACGTGGGCGGGGTGGCGCGCGCGCGCGAATTGGCCAAGCGGATCAACGCGCCGCTGTCGATCGTGGACAAGCGCCGGGAAAAGCCGGGCGAGGTGGCCGAGATGACGGTGATCGGCGATGTGACCGACAAGATCTGCATCATCGTGGACGACATGTGCGACACCGCCGGCACCATGTGCAAGGCCGCCGAGGTCCTGATGGAGAACGGCGCGCGCGAGGTTCACGCCTATACCACGCACGGCGTCATGTCCGGCCCGGCGGTCGAGCGGATCACCAATTCGGTGCTCAAGTCGATGGTCATCACCGACACGATCGAGCCCACCGAGGCGGTGGCGGCCACGCCAAACATGCGCATCGTGCCGACCGCGCCGATCTTTGCGCAGGCGATCCTCAACATCTGGAACGGCACCAGCGTTTCTTCGCTCTTCGAGGCGGAGTCGCTGGAACCAATCTACGAGGGTCTTCTGGGCCGTGGCTCGGGGCGGTAAACAGGGAATCCGGCACCGTTTCGCCGAGCAAAAGAGCGAACGACGAGGTCTTTTTTGCATGGCTTGGGGTGTGCATTCGGTCGCAGGCTCATCAAGGCATTGAAACAACACAGTATTCTATGGTATACAATCGTTTCGAAGCCGCTTGCCCGACAGCAAAGC
>JAXHLV010000005.1:0-11242 GCA_034521935.1 Roseovarius sp. | reverse complement strand
TTCGGTGCCGTCTGCCCCGAGCGCGGGACGACCGCCGCGCTGGTCATGCCCCATGCCGACGCGCAGGCCATGAACGCCCATCTCGTCGAAATCTCAAAGACCGTCGCCGAGGGCGCGCACGCCATTCTCGTGCTCGACGGTGCCGGCTGGCATGGCTCGAAGGCCCTGTGCATCCCGGAAAACATCACCCTCCTGCTGCCTCCACCCTATGCTCCGGAACTCAACTCCCATCGAGAACGTCTGGGCCTGTCTGCGCGCCAACCGCCTCGCCATCTCCGTCTTTGAGACCTGCGACGAGATCGTGGAGCGATGCTGCGACGCCTGGAACTTCTTCGCGGGCGACATCGAGGCCGTCAGATCCATCACAACCCGTGACTACGCCAAAGCGGTCAAATGATAGGGCCGTTGGTATTAGCCGACCAGTTCGAGCCCCGAGAAGAAATAGGCGATCTCGGCGGCTGCGGTCTCTGGCGCGTCGGAGCCGTGGACCGAGTTTTCGCCCACTGACTCGGCAAATTCGGCGCGGATCGTGCCCGGAGCAGCATCGGTGGGGTTGGTCGCGCCCATCACTTCGCGGTTCTTGGCAATCGCCCCCTCGCCTTCGAGGACCTGCACCACCACCGGCGCGCTCGCCATGAATTCGCACAGCTCGCCGTAGAACGGACGCTCCTTGTGGACGGCGTAGAATGTGCCCGCCTGCGCCGGCGTCATCTGGATGCGCTTTTGCGCGACGATGCGCAGGCCCGCATCCTCGAACTTGGCGTTGATCTTGCCGGTCAGGTTGCGCCGGGTGGCGTCGGGTTTGATGATGCTCAGGGTGCGTTCCACAGCCATTTCAGCCTCTTTTTTCAGGGTGATGCCGCCGGGACACACCCCGCGCGGCTTGATCGCGGACCCGATAGCATGGGGCTTGCCTCTTGAAAAGCCGCGATTGACGCCGCCTGCCGCTTGGGGCATCTCCCCCCCATGCTGAACATCGACGACATCACCTATGCCATCGCGGGTCACCGCCTGTTCGAGAATGCCTCTGCCCTTATTCCAGAGGGGCACAAGGTGGGGATCGTCGGGCGCAACGGCACCGGCAAGACCACGCTCTTCCGGCTGATACGGGGGGAGTTGGCGCTGGAGGGCGGCAGCATCAGCCTGCCCGCCCGCGCGCGCATCGGCGGCGTGGCGCAGGAGGTGCCCGGCAGCGATGTCTCGCTGATTGACACTGTGTTGAGCTTTGACACGGAACGCTCTGATTTGCTTGAAAAATCCGAGACAGAGACCGATGGTGCGCAGATCGCCGACATCCAGACACGGCTCGCCGATATCGACGCCTGGTCGGCCGAGGCGCGGGCGAGCGCGATCCTCAAGGGGCTGGGATTCACCGATGACGAGCAGCAAGAGCCGTGCTCGGCCTTCTCGGGGGGATGGCGGATGCGGGTGGCGCTGGCGGGGGTGCTGTTTGCCGCGCCGGACCTGCTGCTGCTCGACGAGCCGACCAACTACCTCGATCTCGAGGGGGCGCTGTGGCTCGAGACCTACCTCGCGCGCTATCCGCATACCGTGCTGATCATCAGCCATGATCGCGGGCTTCTGAACCGTGCCGTCGGCGCGATCCTGCATCTCGAAGACCGAAAACTCACGCTTTATCAAGGGGGTTACGACAAGTTCGCCGAAACCCGCGCCGCCCGTCTGGCCGCCGCGCAGGCGCAGGCGAAGAAGCAGGAACAGCGCCGCGCGCACCTGCAATCCTACGTGGACCGGTTCCGCTACAAGGCCGACAAGGCGCGTCAGGCGCAGGCGCGGATCAAGGCGCTGGCGCGGATGCAGCCGGTGACCGCCCCGCAGGAAGCAGCACTCAGGCGGTTCACCTTTCCCGAGCCGGAGGAGCTGTCGCCCCCCATCCTGCGGCTGGAGGGGGCGGCGACGGGGTATGATGGTGTGCCCGTTCTGAGCCGCCTCGATCTGCGGATAGATCAGGACGACCGGATCGCGCTTCTGGGGCGCAACGGCGAGGGAAAATCTACGCTTTCCAAGCTATTGGCGGGCAAACTTGATCTTCTTGACGGGCAGGTTCACAAGGCCGCCAAACTGCGCGTCGGCTATTTCGCGCAGCATCAGGTGGACGAGTTGCACTTGGGTGAAACCCCGCTCGACCACATCCGCCGGATGCGCCCCACCGAGACGCCGGCACGCCTGCGCGCGCGGCTTGCGGGGTTCGGGATTGGCCCGCAACAGGCTGAAACGACTGTAGAAAATCTATCCGGCGGGCAGAAGGCGCGGCTGTCGCTGATGCTTGCGACGGTGGACGCGCCGCATATGCTGATCCTCGACGAGCCGACCAACCACCTCGATATCGAGAGCCGCGAGGCGCTGGTGGAGGCGCTGACCGCCTATACCGGCGCGATCATCCTCGTGAGCCACGACATGCACCTGCTGAGCCTGGTCGCCGACCGGCTTTGGCTGGTGAAGGATGGCACGGTGACGCCCTATGACGGCGACCTTGAAAGCTATCGGTCGATGCTTCTGAAGACGCCGGAGCAGGTGAAGAAAGCCGCGCAAAAGCCTCAACAGAAAGCGAAAAAACCTTCCCGGGATGATATAGCCAAGCTGCGACAGGAGGTGCGCGCCTGCGAAGCCCGCGTCGAGAAGCTGATGACGATGGAAGGCCGCGTCGCGGGCAAGCTCGCCGACCCGGACATCTACGAGGACCCCGGCACGCTGGCCACCTGGCAGCGCAAATATGCCGAGATCGAGGACGGCATCGCCAAGGCCGAGAGCCTGTGGGAAGACGCCCTCGCGCGACTGGAAAAGGCCGGGGGCTGAGCGCCAACCGACCGGTTCGGGGCGCGAACCGCACGGCTCAGGGCGCAGGGCGCGCGGTGCCTTGGGGATCAGGCAACCGTCGCCATTGCGCCCGCCCCCGGGAATCGGGCGTTTGGGGCCGACATGCGGCGCGGGTGGCGGCGGTCAATGGAGTTCGGCGATTTGGCGCGAGGGGTGCTACCGAGCGCGATGGGCCGTAGGAGGCGGCACGAGTCGGCGCTGAAGCGGACGGCGCGCGGAGTGAGCCGCGCGCGCTCGAGCGGGCCGCGGCGCGATCCGACGGCCGTATGAGGGCGCTTTATCTGACCGCTGCCGAAGTCGATCTTGACGACTGTACGGCTGATCGAACAGCTGCGAAGGCATCGCCCAGCTACCGCTCAGGGCGGACCTGCGCGCTGTCGCGCGGCGCTCTGCCGGCGCGCTTCTGCGCTGTCGGCGCCAAGGCCGCTGCGCGTCCGAACCGGTCAGGCCACAACCACCCCCACACCCCCGCCCTGCGCCCCGCAAAAACCGCTTGGCAAAATGGCGCGGGCGTGGTGCAAGGTCCCACACCCTCCCAAGGACCCGCCAGGAATGGACACCGCCTTTCTCATCACCGCCTTCGTCGCGCTTTTCGTCATCATCGACCCTATCGGCATGACGCCGCTCTTCGTGGCGCTGACGCAGGGCATGGACAGCGCGCGCCGCCGCGCCATCGCGATCCGCGCCTGCGTGGTGGGGGCGCTGCTGATCGTCGTCTTCGCGGCCTTTGGCGAGGCGGTGCTGGGCTTTATCGGCATTTCCATGCCCGCCTTCCGCATCGCGGGCGGCATATTGCTGTTCCTGACCGCGCTCGACATGCTCTTTGACCGGCGCGCAAGCCGCCGCAAGGGGCAGGCCGACGCCTCGGAGGAGGACGAGGGCGACGATCCGTCGATCTTTCCGCTGGCCATCCCGCTCATCGCCGGGCCGGGGGCGATCACCACGGTGATCCTGCTGGTGGGGCAAAAGCCCGGCCCCGAGGGGCTGGCGATGGTGATCGCGGTGATGCTGTCGGTGGTGGCACTGGCGTTTGTCATGTTCCTGATGGGGGGCTTGCTCGAGCGCGCGTTGGGCCGCGTCGGCATCAACGTGGTGACGCGGCTTCTGGGGATGCTGCTGGCCGCCCTCGCGGTGCAATTCGTGCTTGACGGGTTGCGCGGGTTTGGATTGGCGGGCTGAGGGGCCATATACCGGGCATGGAGAGCTTCGATTTCCCCCGCCTCGTGTATCTGTCGATCCTCGGATCGGTGCTGGTGCTGTGGTTCGTGGTGCAAGGCCGCGAGTCGCTCGGCAAACTGTTGCAGCACGCCGCCGCCTGGGCGCTGATTTTCCTCGGGGCTATCGCGGTGGTGGGGTTGTGGCAGGATATCCGCCAGACCGTGCGCCCGACGCAGAGCGTGGTGAGCGAGGGCCGCGTCGAGCTGCCCCGCGCGCCGGACGGGCATTATTACGTGACGGCGGAGGTGAACGGCGCGACGGTCCGCTTTCGTCGTCGATACCGGGGCGAGCCAGATCGTGCTGAGCCGCCGCGACGCCCGCCGCGCGGGAATCGACACCGGGGCGCTCATCTACACCGGCCGTGCGCAGACCGCCAACGGCACGGTGCGCACAGCACCCGTGCGCCTCGACCGCCTCGCCATCGGCGGATTCGAGGACCGGGACGTGCGCGCGGTGGTCAACGAGGGCGCGATGGACGGCTCGCTTCTGGGGATGGAGTATCTGCGCCGCTTTTCCAGCGTCGAGATCGCGGGCGAGCGGCTGGTGCTGACGCGGTGAACGCGGTGGGTGGTCTGGTGGCCGGGACGGGCCTGCGCGCGAACAGACCGCGGATCAAACGTTACCCCGCTTCGTCCAAGACCCCCATGAACTCCCGCCATTCCCCCCTGGACATGCCGGAGGTCTCCTGCGTCACCTCCTCGCCCTTGAGCATCCGCCGCACGCATTCAAGCGCGGTGGCCGAGAGCGTGGCCCCGCCCATGCGGTAATCCTCGAAGGCGCGCCAGGCGGCGGGCACCCAGTCGGCCACGATTCGCCCGATCGCCTCGGCATAGACGCGGATTTCATACTGCGCGTGGGCATCCGCGCGCAGGCGCAGGAAATGCAGCAGGTTGTGCAGGTCGGTTTTCCAATACCATTGGGTATAGATATTGGCGGGCAGGTTCATCCGGGCGAGTTCGCGGGCCAGCCCTTGTTGCCCCTCGTCAGAGATCATCTCCTCGTAATGGTCGTAGCAGCGCATCGCGTCCTCGCGCAGCAGGCGCAGCACGCGCTCGGCCTCGGCGTCCCCCAGCACCGCGCCCCGGCCCTGGTTGTTGGTGGTCGATTGCGCCGCGAGGTCGTCGCGCGCGGGGATGTAGAATTCGCGGTCGAGGATCGAGTAGCGGGCGGAGTATTCGTTCACGTTGGCGGTGCGGTGGCGGATCCACTGCCGCGCCACGAAGACCGGCAGCTTGACGTGCAGCTTGATCTCGCACATCTCGAACGGGGTCGAGTGCCAGTGCCGCATGAGATAGCGGATCAGCCCCTCGTCATTGCTCACCGATTTGGTGCCGCGCCCGTAGCTGACCCGCGCCGCCTGACAGATCGCGGCATCGTCGCCCATGTAGTCGATCACCCGCACGAAGCCGTGGTCGAGCACCGCGTGCGCGGTATAGAGGTGGCGCTCGATCCCCTCGGCCGTGGCGCGCAGGGTCGGGGTGGCCTCGGCGCGCTGCGCGTCGATTTCGGCCTGTTGGTCGGGGGTCAGAGGCATGGCGGCACCTTTCGGGGATGGGGCGACTCGGGGGTAACCTATCGCGCGCGCGACCGGGGGCAAAGCCGATTGCGCGCTTTGCCCTCGACACGCATGACACAGGCCTTATCCTGCGCCCCGATGAGTGACGCACGCAATATCGACGGAGGACAGACATGAAAATCCGCTACCTGCACACGATGGTCCGGGTGAAAGACCTCGACGCCACGATGCGATTCTTCTCGCTTCTGGGATTGTATGAGACCCGCCGCTGGGACAACGAGGGCGGGCGGTTCACCCTCGTTTTCATGGCCCCCGAGGGGCAGGAGGAGTGCCCGGTCGAGCTCACGTATAACTGGGACGGCGATGAGGGCCTGCCGTCGGACAGCCGCCATTTCGGCCACCTCGCCTATTCGGTCGGCAATATTTACGAGATGTGCCAACATCTTATGGATAATGGTGTGACCATAAACCGCCCGCCGCGCGATGGTCGCATGGCGTTTGTTCGCAGCCCCGACAACATTTCGGTGGAGTTGTTGCAGGAGGGCGAGGCGCTGCCCCCCGCCGAGCCGTGGACCAGCATGGAGAATATCGGCAACTGGTAGCGGGCCGCCAGAGGCGCGTGCCACGTCATCCTCGGGCCTGACCCGAGGATTTCCTGCCATAACGCGTCAATAGATATACCTGATCTGGTCGCTCCAATACCGCTCCACCCGCCGGAGCGCGCCGGTGACCTGGTCGAGCCCGTCCTCGCCCAGCACCCCGCGCGCCTGCAACCCCTCGGCGTGGCGCTCGAAAAGGGCGGCCACCACGTCGCGGATGCCGCGCCCCTTCCCGGTCAGGCGCACGCGCACGGCGCGCCGGTCCGCCTCGCAGCGCTGGTGGTGCATGTAGCCGGTTTCGACCAGTTTCTTCAGGTTATAGCTGACATTGCTGCCCTGGTAGTAGCCGCGCGACTTGAGCTCGCCGGCCGTCACCTCGTTATCGCCGATGTTGAACAGCAAGAGCGCCTGCACGGCGTTGATCTCGAGGATGCCGACGCGCTCGAACTCGTCCTTGATGACATCGAGCAAGAGCCGGTGAAGCCGCTCGACCAGCGACAGCGCATCGAGATACCCGGCGATAAAGGCCCCGGGCGCGGGCCGGGTGTTCAGGGGGCTGTGAAAGCTCATGGACATCTTCCTCGCGAAACATTCGCGAGGGACATTGGGCCAAAACCGCCAATAATCGGTTAAATCTCACCGCAGACGTCTAAAATCCGCGCTATTTCCCGTCGCATGCCACCTGCGCGATGTCCGCGACCAGCGGCGCGAAGCGTCCGGGCGGCGTGCCCTGCCCCGTCACCCATTGGTAGAGGTCCTGGTCGTTTTCGGACAGGAGCGCATCGAAGAGATCGAGCGCGCCCGCGTCCATCGCCGAGAGGCACGCCCCGGCATAGCGGCCAAGGATGATGTCCATCTCCTTGATTCCACGGCGGTTTGCGCGCATGGTCAGTCGCCGTAAACGATCCTCGCGCGGCTCACTCACCGGCCTGCTCCATCAGCCGCGCGCGCAGCGTCTTTTCCAGCCGCCCGAGGCGGTCGGTGGAATAGGCGAGTTGCGTGCGGATGTCGCGAATCTCGGTCAGCAGCCCGTTGATATCCGGCTCGAGCTCGCCCGTCGTGGGCGAATCAGGCCCCTCGCCCTCGCCCGAGAGCAGCCACAGAAGCGAGACGTTGAGCAGCCCCGCCATCATCGACAGCTTGTTGGCGCGCGGCTCCGAGAGGTCATCCTCCCAGCCCTTGAGCGTCTTGAGCTTTACGCCGAGCCGCTTGGCCAGTTCGCTCTGGTTCATGCCCGCGCGCTCGCGCGCGCCGGCGACACGGTCCCCGAAGGTGGTCGCCTCGGGGTCGAACCAGCTCTCGTCTTGCTCGGTGGTCATGATCTTCCTTTCCGGTGATCGTTCTTGAACGAAACTCGCACGCATCCTAAGAGGTTTGGTATGTGAGTTCAAACCGGAGGCGTCCATGTCCGACCTGTCCGCGACATTATCGCGCGTCAAACCCTCGCCCACCATCGCGGTGACGACCAAGGCGCAGGAGTTGCGGGCCGCCGGGCGCGACGTGATCGGCCTCGGCGCGGGCGAGCCGGATTTCCCGACGCCGCCGCATATCAGCGCGGCGGGCATCCGCGCGATCGAAGAGGGCAAGACCAAGTACACCGCCGTCGATGGCATCCCCGAGCTGAAGGCAGCCGTTTGCGAGAAATTCAGGCGTGACAACGGGCTTGATTACGCCCCCGCGCAGGTCAGCGTCGCCTCGGGCGGCAAGCAGATCCTCTACAACGCGCTGATGGCGACATTGAACCCCGGCGACGAGGTGGTGATCCCCGCGCCCTACTGGGTGAGCTATCCCGACATGGTGCTGCTTGCGGGCGGCGAGCCGGTGGTGGTGCCTGCGGGCATCGAGACCGGGTTCAAGCTGACGCCGGAGGCGCTCGAGGCGGCGATCACGCCGCAAACCCGCTGGTTCATCTTCAACTCGCCCAGCAACCCCACCGGGGCGGGCTATTCGTGGGACGAGTTGAAGGCGCTGACCGATGTGCTGATGCGGCATCCCCATGTCTGGGTGATGACCGACGACATGTATGAGCATCTGGCCTATGGTGATTTCGAATTCTGCACGCCCGCCCAGGTCGAGCCGGGGCTTTATGATCGCACCCTCACCTGCAACGGGGTGTCGAAGGCCTATTGCATGACCGGCTGGCGGATCGGCTTTGCCGCCGGGCCGGAGCACCTGATTGGGGCGATGCGCAAGATACAGAGCCAGAGCACCTCGAACCCCTGCACCATCAGCCAATGGGCGGCGGTCGAGGCGCTGAACGGCCCGCATGATTTCATCGCCGAAAACAACGCCGTCTTTGTCCGCCGCCGCGACCTCGTGGTGGAGAGGCTGAACGCGATTCCCGGCATCACCTGCCCGGTGCCCGACGGGGCCTTTTACGTCTATCCGTCGATCGACGGGCTGATCGGCAAGACGAGCGCGGGCGGGGCGAAGATCGCCACGGACGAGGATTTCGCCACCGCGCTGCTCGAAGAGGCAGGCGTGGCGGTGGTGTTCGGGGCCGCCTTCGGGCTTTCGCCGCATTTCCGGGTCAGCTACGCTACCTCCGATGCCGCGCTTCGGGAGGCGTGCGAGAGGATCGAGGCGTTCTGCGCCGGGCTGAAGTAAGGGGGGCGCATGTCGGGCGATCTGCCGGAATATTATTTCCGCGTGCGCGAGAACGGGGCGTTCGTGTTCCGCGTCGATGCCGAGAACCGGCAGCGCCGCATCGACATGGACCAGATCGCCGTGGTCAACATCCGCAAGGGCGAGATCAAGCCGCATGGCAATCGCGACCTGAGCGAGGCCGATCTCGCGGCGATCCGCGAATGGATGGCCGAGCGGCAGGCGGTGCTCGCGCATCGCGATATCGACGATATCCTGCGCGCGGTCGATTACCTCAACACCACCGCCCATTGGGCGCAATCGCGCGCCACCGATGAACAGCTCGAGCAGGTGACCGACGCGCTGCTGCTGGCCATGCACGACCTGCGCACCGTGCTGGTGCGCAAGAAGGCCGACCGGCTAACCCGCGAGGACTGAGCCGCGCGCCACTTCCGCCGCTGCGGCGGCGAGCGCGCCTTGCCCGTGCGGGATATCGAGCGCCTGCATCCCCGCCTCGATCGCGCCGAGCGCGCCGAGGATCATATGCGCGTTGACATGCCCCATATGCCCGATGCGGAAAAACCCGTGCCAGGCCGGGTCGCCCGGTTCGGCCATGCCGAGCCCGATGCCAAGGGTCACGCCGGTATTGTCCTGCACCCATTGCCGCAACGCCGAGCCGTGCGGCGCGCCGATCCTGAGCGCGGTGACGGCGCGGCTGCGCAGGCTCTGATCGGCGATGTTGAGTTCCAGCGGCCCCACCTCGCCCCAGGTCTCGCAGGCCGCCCAGATGGCGCGGGCCAGCACCTCGTGGCGGTGCCAGATCGCCTCGATCCCCTCCTCAGAAATCAGGTCGAGCGCGGCGCGCAAGCCATAAAGGTGATGCGTCGGCGCGGTGCCGCCGAAATACTGGTAGAACATTTTGGGGTCGGCGCGGTTGGTCCAGTCCCAGTAGCGGCTCACCCGGTCGAGCCGCGCGCGCGCCTCTGCGGCCTTGTCGGAGAAGAAGACAAAGCCGAGGCCCGGCGGCACCATCAGCCCCTTCTGGCTTGCCGCGACCATGACATCGACGCCCCAGCCGTCCATCTCGAACCGGTCGCAGGCGAGCGAGGCGATGCAATCCGCCATCAACAGCGCCGGGTGGCCGGTTGCATCAAGAACGGAACGTAACCCCTTGATATCGTTCATTACAGATGTGGAGGTATCGACATGCGTCGCCAGCACGGCGCGAATCTCGTGGCCGGTGTCGGCGCGCAGGGCCGCCTCGACCCGGTCGAGATCGACGCCCGCGCGCTTGCCGAAATCGAGGATCTCGGGCGCGATCCCCTGAAGCTGCGCCACCTCGGCCCAGCCGTGGCCAAAGCGGCCCGTCGCGGGCACCAGCACCCGCTCGCCCGGGGCCACGGTGTTGGCCAGCGCCGCCTCCCATGCGCCGTGGCCGTTGGCGATATAGATCGCCACATGGCCGCTTGTCCGCGCCACCGCGCGCAGATCGGGGATGAGGCCCGCGGTCATCTCGATCAACTCGCCCTCGTAGATATTGGGCGAGGCGCGGTTCATGGCGCGCAGCACCTCCTCGGGCATGACCGAGGGGCCGGGAATGGCGAGATAGGCGCGACCGTTGGCAAGGCTCATGAGGGACTCCCGTTGATGGTGCGGGCGACATTACGCCCCTGCCCGGCGGCGTCAACGCCCCCGAGTGGCCGCGTCATCGGCTTGTCATCCGTCACGCGCTCGCCTAAGTGCGGCCAGCGGGGCGTGTGCGGCCCCGGATGCCGGAGAGCGCGCCGCCGATGAGCCTTGTCAAACGGATAACCGACTGGGAGCGCAGGCTGCGCGCCTCCTATAACACCGATCTTTCCACCCCCGGGAACCGCCGCCGCGCGCATGTCTACAACCTGTGGTTCGACCACGCGATCCTGCGCACCGTGTGGACCAACCAGTTTCCCGTCGCCCCCGGCGTGTGGCGCTCCAACCAGCCCACCCATGCCCGGCTCGTCCGGCTCAAGGCCAGCGGCGTGCGCAGCATCCTCAACCTGCGCGGCGCGGCGGGGGCGGCGCATTACCTTGTCGAGGCGGAAAGCTGCCGCCGGCTTGGCCTCACCCTCGTCGATTGCACCCTGCAGGCCCGCGACGCCGCGCCGCGCGCGAATATCGAGGCGTTGATCCGTGCCTTTCGCGGGATCGAGCGTCCGTTCGTGATGCATTGCAAATCCGGGGCCGACCGGGCGGGGTTCGCCGCCGCGATCTACCTCATGGTGATCGAGGGCCGCCCGGTGGCCGAGGCGCGGCGGATGCTGGGGGTGAAATACGTCCATCTCAAATGGACGCGCACCGGCGTGCTCGATTTCATCCTCGACCGGTATGAGACGCGCCACGCCGAGACCGGGATCGGCTTCGAGGAGTGGATCGCGACGGAGTATGACCACGCGGAAATCCAGGCCGCCTATCATGCGGCGCACAGGCCGGTGTTCTGAGGCGGATGGGGCGGTCA
>JAXHLV010000004.1:0-35154 GCA_034521935.1 Roseovarius sp. | reverse complement strand
GAGGCGCAGACGTTCCTGACGAAAAGGCCGCGTCCGTGCCCGGGCGCGGCCTTTTTCGTATCAGATGCTGGCGTAGTCGCGAAAAATCGGGTCCGGGGCCGGTTTCGAGCGCTGCGCGTCTCGGGGCGGGCGTGGAGGGCCGCTGCGGGTGGTTTCTTGCTCGGTCATCTGCCTCATCCTTGGGGTTGGGCAGAGCGACCGGGGCCGCCCCTGCCATATGCTGTTTCACAAGGAAAACACAGGTTTTGGGCGTGGCCTTGCCGGAAAAGCGGCCTTGAGGTGGCGGCTCAGCCGGTCATGTCATCCACCACCGTCACCCCGTGCCGGTATAGCCGTCCATCTCCGTGAGCGCCGCGTCGAGACCCGATAGGCCGATGCGGCGGGTCACGAGGGCGGGCGGGATCAAACCGATCGGCGGCGATCATGCCCATCAGCGCGGCAAAGCGGTGCGCGCCGATGCCACGGGTGCCGTGCAGCGTGATCTGTCTGGCATAGACCAGCTCGAGCAGCGGCAGATCGGGCGTGGCGTGATCCCCCAGGGGCATCCCGATCTGAACGTGACGGCCCATCTTGCGCAGGCTTTTCAGCGAGTTGTGAAACGTCGCGGTGATCCCCAGCGCATCGAGCGAGACATGCGCGCCGCCGCCGGTCAGGTCGCGCACCGCCGCGCCCACGTCATCGGTGCTGCGCGCGTCGAGCGTCGCCGTCGCCCCGAGGTCGCGGGCGATGGCCAGCGCCTCTGGGGCGATGTCGATGGCCAGCACCCGTGCGCCGAGCGCCGCGCCGATCATCACCGCCGAGAGGCCCACCCCGCCGCAACCATGCACCGCCAGCCATTCGCCCGGTTGCAGGCGCGCGCGATCCGCCACCGCGCGAAACGCGGTGGTGACGCGGCAGCCCATGCCGGCGGCGGCGGCGTAATCCATCGTATCGGGCAGGCGCACGAGGTTGAAATCGGCGCGCGGGATGGCGATGCGCTCGGCAAATGCCCCCCACTGGGTAAAACCGATCACCTGCTGGTGGTCGCAGATAGTTGGCTCGCCGCCGCGACACTCGGGGCAGGTGCCGCAGCCGAGGATGAACGGCGCGGTCACGCGGTCGCCGGGATGAACCGCGTGGCATTCGGGGCCGGTCTCGATCACGTCGCCTGCGAACTCATGGCCCATGACATGGGGCAGCGCGACATCCGGGTCGGCCCCTTTCCACGCGTGGTGATCCGAGCGGCAGACGCCGCAGGCGCGCACCGCGATCACCGCGCCGTCGCGCGGGCAGGCGGGGTCGGGCAGGTCGGTGATCTCGACCGGGGTGTCGAAGCGGGAGAGAAGGGCGGCACGCATGGCGGGAACCTGTCGGTTGGGCGCGTCAACCGCGCGGATCGAGGAGCTTGGCGAGGATGCGGTTGCGGGTGATCTGGCCGAGGAGGTGACCGTTCTCGGCGACGCCAACGGGGGTGTCGTGGCCCTGCACGGCCTCCATCACCGCCTGGATGGTGGCATCGGGGGCACGGTCGTCTCCGGCGTGCCCTGTCGCCTCCTCCATCACGTCGCGGGCGCAGAGCACGCCCAGCGGGTTCATATGGGCCACGAAATCGGCCACATAGCCGGTGGCCGGGTTGGTGAAGATGTCCTGCGGCGTGCCGCATTGCACGATGCGCCCGCCCTCCATGATGGCGATGCGGTCGGCCCAGCTTGAACGCCTCGTCGAGGTCGTGGCTGACGAAGATGATGGTGCGTCCGAGCGTCTCCTGCAGGTCCAGCAGTTCGTCCTGCAGATGCGTGCGGATGAGCGGGTCGAGCGCCGAGAACGGCTCGTCCATCAGCAGGATCGGCGCGTCGGTGGCAAAGGCGCGGGCGAGCCCGACGCGCTGCTGCATGCCGCCGGACAGCTCGCCGACGCGGCGCGTGGCCCAGTCCGACAGGCCGACGAGGGCGAGCTGATCGCGCGACTCGTCGCGCGCGCTCGGTCTTCGGCGATGCCCGCGAGTTCGAGGCCGAGGCCGACATTCTCGGCCACCGTGCGCCACGGCAGCAGGCCGAATTGCTGGAACACCATCGCGATGAGGCGCTGGCGCAGGCGGCGCAGCGTGGCCGGGTCGGCATGGGTGACATCGACCATGCCCTCGCCGTCATGCACCTCGACCTTGCCGCGCGCGACAGGGTTGAGGCCGTTCACGGCGCGCAACAGCGTGGATTTGCCCGAGCCCGACAGGCCCATCGAGCACGAGGATCTCGCCGGGGGCGACGTCGAGCGTGCACTCATGCACGCCGAGGACCTGGCCGGTCGCCTGCTCGATCTCGGCGCGCGACTGCCCTGCATCCATCAGCGGCAGCGCGGCCTGCGGCGTGTCGCCGAAGACGATGGAGACATGATCGAAGCGGACGGCCGTGTCGGTCATTTCCGCCCCTCCATCGCGCAGCATCCGGTCGAGCACGATGGCCACCACCACGATCATCAGCCCCGACTCGAACCCCAGCGAGATGTTGACCGTGTTGATCGCGCGCAGCACCGGCACGCCGAGCCCGTCCGCGCCCACCAGCGCGCCGATCACCACCATCGACAGCGACAGCATGATGGTCTGGTTCAGCCCCGCCATGATCTGCGGCAGGGCGTAGGGCAGTTCGACCTTCCACAGCGTCTGGCGCGGGGTCGCGCCGAACGCCTGCGCCGCCTCCAGAAGCGGCTGCGGCGTGGTGGAGATGCCCAGATGCGTGAGGCGGATCGGCGCCGGGACGACGAAGATCACCGTGGCGATCAGCCCCGGCACCATGCCGATGCCGAAGAACACGATCGCCGGGATCAGGTAGACGAAGGGCGGCAGCGTCTGCATCAGGTCGAGCACCGGGCGCATCCAGTCGTAGAGCCGCGGGCGGTGCGCTGCGGCGATGCCGATGGGCACGCCGATGGCCATGCAGAAGATGCACGACGAGAGCACCAGCGTGAGGCTCTCGGTGGTCTCCTCCCAGTAATCCTGGTTGAGGATGAAGAGAAAGCCGAGGGCGACGAAGAGGCAGGTCTTCCAGTTGCGCTGCAACGCCCATGTGAGCGCGACGAACACGGCGATGATCACCAGCGGATGCGGCGTCTGCAGCACCCAGAGGAAGGCGTCGATCAGCGTTTCCATGAGGAGAGGAGAGCGCGTCGAAGAACCCGGCGGCGTTATCTTGCAGCCAGAGAAAGAAATCCTCGGCCCATTTGCCCCACGGGAATCTTGTGATCGCTCAACGCCAGCTCCATCAAAAAGCCTCGACTATGTGAATTTTGGAAAGAACGATAGATGCGCCGCCCGGGGCACGGCGCCAGGCGGCGCAGGGGAACGCTACTACAGCCCAAGCTCACCCTTGACCGCCGCCATCGCGTCGCCGCCGTCCTGCGTGGTCACGCCGTCGAGCCAGCCATCCAGAACGCCCGGGTTGGACTGAAGCCACGCGCGTCGCCGCCGTCCTCGGGGTCGGTGCCGTCGTCGAGGATCGCGGCCATGATCTCGTTTTCCATCGCCAGCGTGAATTCGAGGTTCTGCAAGAGCTTGCCCACATTCGGGCACTCCGCGACATAGCCCGCGCGGGTGTTGGTCAGCACCGTGGCACCGCCCAGATCGGGGCCGAACCAGTCGTCGCCACCGGTCAGGTAGGTCATGTCGTGATTGGCGTTCATCGGGTGCGGCTCCCAGCCGAGGAAGACGATCGGCTCGTCGCGGCGGTCGGCGCGGCTCACCTGCGCGAGCATCCCCTGCTCGGAGCTTTCCTTGACGTCGAACGCGCCAAGGCCGAACGCATCCGCCTCGATCATGTCGAGGATCAGGCGGTTGCCGTCATTGCCCGGCTCGATGCCGTAGATCGTCTCGTCGAGCGCGTCGGCATGATCGGCGATGGTTCCGAAGGAGGTGATCCCCAGCGCCGCCCCGGCGGCATTGGTGGCGAGCGTGTATTTCGCGCCGGTCAGATTGGCGCGCACCGTGTCGACGGTGCCCGCCTCGCGGTAGGGGGCGATATCGGCCTCCATCGTCGGCATCCAGTTGCCGAGGAACACGTCGATATCGCCCGCCGCCATCGAGGTATAGGTGACCGGCACCGACAGGACCTTGATGTCGGTGTCATAGCCCAACGCCTCGAGCACCACGGTGGTGGCGGCGGTGGTGGCGGTGATGTCGGTCCAGCCCACGTCGGAAAACGTGACGCTCTCGCAATTGGCAAGCGCGGGGCCCGCAGCGGTGGCGAGCGCGAGGGCGGAAAGGGTTGTCTTGAGGGTCATCTGTCTCTCCCGTTATCGGTTGTCCGGGCGCTGTCGCCCGTTTGGCCAAAGGCCCGGAGGGCGCTGCCCCCCGGACCCCGGCGTGTGATCATCTGGTCAGTGGCGATCAGGCCATCCACCACCGCTCGATGAAGCGCATCCCGTCGACGTCCCAGTTCGATCCCATCACGTCGGAATGGGCGACCTTGGTGGAGTTGCCGAAGACGTAATTGGCAAACATCGGGATGATGACGCCGCCATCGTTGCTCACGAGTGCCTGCATCTCGTAATACATCTCGCGGCGCTTGGCCTCGTCAAGCTCGGAACGGGCCTTGACCAGCAGCTCCTCGAAGCGGTCGTTGCACCAGAAGCTGTCGTTCCACGCCGCCCCGCATTTGTAGGCGGTGGAGAACATCTGGTCCTCGACCGACCGGCCCGACCAGTAGACGGCGGCGAAGTCCCTCTTCATCCACACGTCCGACCAGTAGCCGTCATTGGGCTCGCGCGAGGGGGTGAGCGTGATCCCCGCCTGCGCCGCCGAGGACTGATAGAGCACGGCGGCATCCACCGCGCCGACAAAGGCCGCGTCGGCCGCCGAAAGCTTGACCTCGAGGCTGTCGAGACCGGCCTTCTTGAGGTAGTAGCGCGCCTTGTCCGGGTCAAAGCTCTTCTGCTCCAGCTCGGCATTGTAAAAGCGCTGGCCCTGCCCGATGGGATGGTCGTTGCCGACCGAGCCGTAGCCGAACAGGATCTTCTTCACCAGCTCCTCGCGGTTGACGGCGTGTTTCAGCGCCAGCCGCACGTTGACGTCGCTATAGGGGGCCTCGCGGGTGTCCATCGCGAATGTATAGTGCTGGGTTCCCGCGACCGAGTTGATCTGGATGTCGGGGTTGCGTGCCAGAAGGTCCACGGTCTTGAGATCGAGCCGGTCGGCCATGTCCACGTCGCCCGAGACGAGCGCGGTGGTGCGGGCGTTCTGATCGACGATGGCGATGATCTCGGCGCTGTCGAACCACGCCACGTCGTCGCGCCAGTGGTTGGGGTTGCGCTCGAGCGAGCAGGAAACACCGGCATTGAAATCCTTGAGCACGTAGCTGCCGCAACCATCGCCGGATTTCCAGTCGATGCTGTCGCCCTCGGCGGGGCAGATCACCAGGTGATAGTCGCCGAGGATGAACGGAAAGTCGGCATTGCCGCCATCGAGGGTGAACACAACCGTATCATCGCCTTCGGTGGTGATGCCCTTGATCGGGGCGACGATGGGCCCGGCGGCAGAGGTGCTGTCTTCGCCCCGGTGGAAGTTGATCGAGTTGACCACGTCCCCGACGGTCAGGGCCTTGCCTGAATGAAAGGTGACACCTTTGCGCAGCTTGAAGCGCCAGACCGAGGCATCGGCGGAGGCTTCCCAGCTTTCGGCCAGTTCGGGGATGAGCGTGCCATCGGCGGCCACTTCGGTCAGGCGACCGTGGACCGCAAAGCCCAGCGCGGTCATGAAGCTGTTGGAATAGGTGCCCGGATTGAGCGAGTCGGTGGTCTGCCCGTGGCCGATCGCGGCGCGCAGGTGGCCCCCGCGCGAGGGCGCTGCGCGGGCGCTGAGCGGCATGGAGGCGGCGAGCGCCGCGCCTGCGGTGGTGGCCATGAAGCCGCGGCGATTCATGCCGCCGGTGGTGATGCGTGTCATTTGGTCTCTCCTGTTCAGGTTATGTCGGACCGGCCTCGCGGATCGCGGGCGGTCATCTCTTATGTGTCGAAGGCTAATATGACGCTGGTGTGAAATACAACGTCATTCTCGCGAAGGTATCCCGGTGCTCCTCTTCCCAGTTTATTGATTGACGAGTCAATTAAACACGCTTACGCCGGCATGGCAAGATCACCCCAAGAGGCGTCACATGCCCAGGATCGGAATGGAGCCCCTTCGGCGCGGCGCGCTCGTGGAGGCCACGATTAACGAGATCGGCGCGCGCGGTGCGCTCGACGTGACGGTGGCGCAGATCGCCCGGCGCGCAGGCATGTCGAGCGCGCTCGCGCATCACTATTTCGGCTCCAAGGAGGCGATGTTCGCCGCCGCCATGCGCCACGTGCTGTCGCTCTACGCCGCCGAGGTGCGCGGCGCGCTGAGCATGGCCGCGACCCCGCGCCAGCGCCTCGAGGCGATCATCCGCGCGAGTTTCACGCCGTCGCAGTTCCGCCCCGAGATGGTCGCGGCCTGGCTCAATTTCTACGTGCAGGCGCAGCGCTCGGACATGGCGCGCCGCCTGTTGCACGTCTATCAGCGGCGGCTGCGCTCGAACCTGCATCATGCGTTCCGGCAGGTTGCCCCCGATGACGCCCGCACCCTGACGCGCGGCCTCGCGGCGATGATCGACGGGCTCTACCTGCGCCAGGCGCTCGGCGAGCGGGGCATCGCGCCCGAAAGCGCCATCGCTGTTCTGCTGCATTACCTCGACACCAGCCTGTCCGCGCCGCGCGAAGGGAGGGCCTGATGGCTTCATCTTGCCAAAAATACTCAAGAGTCGCCGCCCGCTTTGAAAGGCAACGCTGATGGAGGCCGATTACGTCATCGTCGGCGCGGGCAGCGCGGGTTGCGCCATGGCCTATCGCCTTTCGGAGGCCGGAAAATCCGTGCTGGTGATCGAGCATGGCGGCACCGATGCGGGCCCCTTCATCCAGATGCCCGGCGCGCTCAGCTACCCGATGAACATGAAGCGTTACGACTGGGGCTACCAAACCGAACCCGAGCCGCATCTGGGGGGCCGCCGCCTGGCCTGTCCGCGCGGCAAGGTGATCGGCGGGTCGTCGTCGATCAACGGCATGGTCTATGTGCGCGGCCATGCGCGCGACTACGACCACTGGCGCGATCAGGGCTGCGACGGCTGGGGCTATGCCGACGTGCTGCCGTATTTCAAGCGGATGGAGGCGTGGGACGATGGCGGCCACGGCGGCGATCCGTCATGGCGCGGGCAGGATGGCCCGCTCCACGTCACCCGCGGACGGATGGCAAACCCGCTGGTGCGGGCCTTCATCGAGGCGGGGGTGCAGGCCGGATACCAGGCGACCGACGACTATAACGGGGAAAAGCAGGAGGGCTTCGGCCCGTTCGAGATGACGGTCTTCAAGGGGCAGCGCTGGTCGGCGGCCAATGCCTATCTCAAACCGGCGCTGCGGCGGGACAATTGCGATCTGCTGCGTGGTCTGGTGCAGCGTGTCATCATCGAGGAGGGGCGCGCCACCGGCGTCGAGGTGCTGCGCAAGGGACAAAAAGAGGTGGTGCGCGCGCGCGCCGAGGTGATCCTCGCCGCCTCCTCGATCAACTCGCCCAAGCTGTTGATGCTGTCAGGAATTGGCCCCGCCGCCCATCTCGCGGAGCACGGCATCGAGCTGGTGGCCGACCGCCCCGGCGTGGGGGCCAACCTTCAGGACCACCTGGAGCTTTACATCCAGATGGCGGCGAGCCAGCCGGTGAGCCTCTACAAATACTGGAACCTCGTCGGCAAGGGCTGGGTCGGGCTGCGCTGGCTGCTGGGGCGAAGGGGCCGGGGGCCTCGAACCAGTTCGAAAGCTGCGGCTTCATCCGCTCGCGCGCGGGCGTCGACTATCCCGATATCCAGTTCCATTTCCTGCCCATCGCCGTGCGCTACGACGGGCAGGCCGTGGCCGAGGGGCACGGCTTCCAGGCCCATGTCGGCCCGATGCGCAGCGAATCGCGCGGGGCTGTTACCCTGCGCAGCAGCGATCCCGCCGACGATCCGGTCATCCGCTTCAACTACATGAGCGCGACAAGCGACTGGGTGGATTTCCGCCGCTGCATCCGGCTCACCCGCGAGATTTTCGCGCAGGACGCTTTCGCGCCCTATCGCAAACACGAATTCAGCCGGGACCGCAGGCGCAAAGCGATGATGCGCTTGACGACTTCATCCGCGAGCATGTCGAGAGCGCCTATCACCCTGCGGCACCTGCAGGATGGGCCGCACGGATGATCCCGGAGCGGTGGTCGACGCGCAAGGTCGCGTGATCGGGGTGGACGGCCTGCGCGTGGCCGATTCGAGCCTCTTTCCGCGCATCACCAACGGCAACCTCAACGCGCCTTCGATCATGACCGGCGAAAAGATCGCCGACGCGGTGCTGGGCCGGTCCCTGCCGCCGGAGAATGCCGCAGCCTGGCTGCATCCCGACTGGAAACATGCGCAGAGATAGCGCGCATTAACCTTTTGTTCACGGTTCGTATTGAAAGCCGCCGCTGCTTCCCGCATTAGGGGAACATGTTAAGGATTTCTTTACTCATCGTTCTTATCCTGTTCCCTGTCGTGGCGATGGCGCAGGGGTTTGGCGGGCCGGTGCGCGTGATCGACGGCGACACGCTCGACGTGGGCGGCACACGGGTGCGCCTGCACGGGATCGACGCGCCGGAACTGGGGCAGACCTGCACCAACCCGGACGGCGCGGTGTGGGAGTGCGGCACATGGGTGGCCCAACAGGTGCGCGCGCGGATCGGCGGGCGCACGGCGCGCTGCGAGACGGTCGATACCGACCGCTATGGTCGCACCGTGGCCACCTGCGCGGTGGCGCGGCAGGACGTGGGGCGGATGCTGGTTACCGAGGGGCTGGCGCTCGCCTATCGCAAGTATTCGATGGCCTACGACCTCGACGAAAAGCGCGCCGTCATATCGGGGCGCGGTCTGCACGCGCACCGATTCGACCGGCCCGCCGACCATCGCAGCGCCATGCGCAAGGAGCGCGCGGCGCAGACCGCCGCGCCCGATCCGGCCTGCGCGATCAAGGGCAATATCAGCCGCTCGGGCACGCGTATCCACCACCTGCCCGGTCAGGCCGATTACGCGCGCACGGTGATCCGCCCCGAACAGGGCGAGCGCTGGTTCTGCTCGGAGGCCGAGGCGCGCGCGGCGGGCTGGCGGCGCGCCCGGCGTTGATTTCCATCGCAAACCGCGTTTCTTCCTGGCGAAAATACTCATATCCCGTCGCAGTTCATGCGTGCCCGTGGTTTGATCCGCGTCAAGGTTCCGGGTAAGGCAAACCCCTAGGATGAATCGGACCGCAAACCACGAGGAGAGACGCGCGATGTCACACACGCCCCACGAGCTTCACGAGGAATTTCCCGAATTCGAGGAGAAGATCACCGAGTTGAACAGTCGGATGCCCATTTCGCGCGGCTCGCCGAAGAGTATCACGAGGTGAACCGGCAGGTGCACCGCGCCGAAACGCTGGTCGAGCCGATGGAAGAGCAGGCCGAACACGGGCTGCGCCGGGAACGCGCGCGAGCTCAAGGACGATCTACCGGATGCTCAGCGCCTGAGAACCCGGCGCCGCGCGGTCAGATGATCGCGTGGCGCATCCGCGCCGAGACCCATTCGCTCGAGCACCACGGTGGCGAGAATGAGCAGCAGGATCACCGTCACCTGCGGCCAGGCGAGCATGTTGAGCGAGGCCTGCAGCTTGAGCCCGATGCCGCCCGCGCCGACCAGGCCGAGGATCGTGCTCTCGCGGATGTTGATGTCCCAGCGAAACACCGAGATGCCCCAGAAGGCGGGCATGATCTGCGGCACGATGCCGTAGCTCAGCACCTGCGCGGGGCTGGCCCCCGTGGCCTGCACCGCCTCGACCTGGCGCGCGTCGGTCTCCTCGATCGCCTCGTAGAGCAGCTTGCCGACGAAGCCGATGGAGCGCAGCGCGATGGCGACGATCCCGGCGAGGATGCCGGGGCCGATGATCGCCACCAGCAAAAGCGCCCAGATCAGCGAGTTGATCGACCGCGAGGCGACGATGATGAACAGGGCCGATGGGCCGCAGAATATGCTGCGACGGCGTGGTGTTGCGCGCCGCCATGAACGCCACCGGCACCGCCATGATGACGCCGCCGAGCGTGCCCAGCGTGGCGATGTTGATCGTGTCCCAGAGCGGCACCATCGAGCTCGGGCAGGTAGGCCAGCCGCGGCGGCATCATCCGGCTGCCGATATCGGCGGCCTGCCGCGGCGCGTCGGCGACAAAGGCCCAGATCGTGTTTTCGGTCATGATCTGCCAGCACCAGACGAACAGCGCCACCAGCGCCAGCCAGCCCATCCACATGCAACAGCCGCTTGCGCGGGCGTGCGGTGCGCCCAGACCTGCGCCATAATGCGTGATCTCGCGTCATTGCAGGAACTTCCGCAGATAGCTGGAGCCGTATTCGGCGACCATCACCATGCCCGATGATGATCAGCAGGATCGCCCCTGCGCTGTCGTATTCGTAGCGGTCGATGGCGGTGTTCAGCGTCGCCCCGATGCCGCCCGCGCCGACGATGCCGATCACCGCCGCTTCGCGGAAATTGATGTCGAGCCGGTAGAGCGACAGCCCGATCAGCCGCGGCATCACCTGCGGCTGCACGGCGTAGTTGACCAGTTGCGGCCAGCGAGGCCCCGGTGGCGCGCACCGATTCGACCTGGCCGGGTTCGATCTCCTCGATGTCGTCGGCCAGAAGCTTGGCGATGAAGCCGATGGTGGCGAAGCTCAGCGTCAGAAACCCCGCGAAGGGGCCGAAGCCGAACATCGCCACGAGAAAGATCGCGATGATGATCTCCTGCAGCGCGCGGCTGACGGCGATGATGCTGCGGCAGACGTAGTAGACGGCGCGCGGCGCGAGGTTGCGCGCCGCGCCGATGCCGATGGGCACCGAGATGATGACGCCGACCACGGTCGAGGTCAGCGTCATGGTCAGGCTTTCGATCAGCCCGTGGCTGATGTCGGTCCAGCGGCTGGTAAAATCGGGTTGCAGGAAGCCCATGACGAAGCGCTGTGCCGCGCTCCAGCCCGGCGGCGACGCGGGCCCAGTCCACCTCGAGCGTGCCGATGGCGAGCACGAGGTAGAGCACGATGCCCAGTTGCAGCGCGATGCGCCAGCGCCGGTCGGTCGACGATCTGCGGCGGGCGCCGCCACGTGGTCGGGTAGGCGGCGCGGTCATCGCGCCGAGGGCCTCCATCCGGGCCTCGCGCCTCGGCCTCTGCCTCGGCCTGCTCGTCATCGCCCTGCGCGCATGGCGTTCCAGTCCTCGGCGCCGTAGATGTCGGTGAGCGCGGCCTCGGTCAGGCTCCTGGGGCGGCCCGTCGAAGACCACGCGCCCGGCGCGCAGGCCGACGATGCGCTGCATGAATTGCTGCGCCAGCGGCACGTCGTGGATGTTGACGATGGCGGGCAGGTCGCGCTCGGCGCAGATCTCGGTGAGCAGGCGCATGATCTGGCGCGTGGTCTTGGGGTCGAGGCTCGCGGTCGGCTCGTCCACCAGCAGCAGCTCGGGCTCCTGCGCCAGCGCGCGCGGCGATGCCCGACGCGCTGGCGCTGCCCGCCCGAGAGCGCGTCGGCGCGCTTGTCGGCCTGCTCCATCAGGCCGACGCGGTCGAGCAGGCGATAGGCTTCCCGGATATCCTGCGGCGGGTAGCGACGCAGGAAGCTGCGCCAGAACGGCACATAGCCCAGCCGCCCCGACAGCACGTTTTCCATCACCGTCAGCCGCTCCACCAGCGCGTATTCCTGAAAGATCATGCCGATGCGGCGGCGCTGGCGGCGCAACTCGCGCTTGCCGAGCTTTGCGAGGTCCACATCGCCCAGCAGCACCGCGCCTGCCGTCGGCTCGACCAGCCGGTTGATGCAGCGGATGAGCGTCGACTTGCCCGCCCCGGAGGGGCCGATCAGGCCCATGATCTGGCCCTTGGGCACGTCGAGCGTCACATCGCTCAGCGCGGTATCGCCGGTCTTGTAGGTCTTGCCGAGACCCTTGAGATGCAGCATGTCCGGGGTCCTTTACAGGTGCGCGCGGGCCGCACCATCATGCCGCCCGCGCCGCGTCTTGCAACGAAAAAGGCGTCAGTTGCAGTTGTATTCGACGCCGTTGGCCTCGTCGATGGTGCGGATCACCGCCCAGTCATCCTTGAAGGTGATCGGGATGAACTGCGCCTCGCCGGATTTCTTGAACTCTTCCAGAAGCTTGGACCCTTCCCAGTCGAAGCTGAAGAAGGCCTCCTTGATCTTGTCCTGCAGATCGGGATGCAGGTTGTAGACGCGACGCCGTAGCCGGTGCGTCGGGAAGGTCTGCGAGGTGTAGAGAATTTCGAACTGATCCTCGCTCACCACATCGCGGCGGATCATCCGCGACTTGACCGAATTGGCGATCGGCGCAGCCAGATAATCCTTGTTGGCCACGCCGAGGACCGAGTTGTCATGCTTGCCCGAGAACGAGGTCGAGTAATCCTCGCCCGCCTCCATGCCGAACTCGGCCTTGAGCAGCGCCGACGGGGCCTTGAAGCCCGAATTCGAGGTCTCGGCGGTGAAGGTAACCTCCTTGCCCCTGAGGTCCTCGATCTCGTCGATGCCCGAACCGGGATAGGTGAGGATCTCCATCTCGTAGCCGAAAGAGCCATCGGCGGCGGCCATCATCGCGAACGGGCGAAACCCGCCACAGGCCACGGCGATGGGGTTCGACCCGGTGTTGAAGCCCGCCACGTGCAGCCGCCCGGCGCGCATCGCCTCGATCTGCGCGGCGTTGGATTGGACCGGGAAGAACTGCACGCTCTTGCCGGTCACCTCGGCCATGTGATCGAGAAAGCCCTGCCAGACCTCGGCATAGACCGCCGGGTCCTCGACCGGGGTGTAGGCGAAGATCAGCGTGTCGGGGTCGAGCCACTGCGATTCGTCCTCGGGGATGTCGGCGATCAGGTCGCCGTCATTGTCGGTGTAGCGGTCGCTGAGCTTGAATTCGGCCTGCGCAGGCAGCGCGAGTGCGAGCGCCGCGACAGTGGAAAGAAGAGCGGTGAGTTTCATGGTGATCCCCCAATTGTTGTGTTTGCCCGGCCTGCCTATCGGTCGAGTGTAACAGTTTCTTGACCTTAAGAGGTCAGGTTCGAACCTGTCCAGCATCTTGTCGCGGTTGCGCTCTGCGCGCGGGATTCATACCGGCTTGGCGGTCGGGTCGCGGCGTTTGTCGGCGTGCAGGGCGCGGCCCCGGCGAATGCCCTCGCGCGCGCTCAATTCCCCGAGCCAGCGGGCGAAGTGCGGCTTGTCGTCGAGCGTCTGCTGCTGCCCTTCCCAAAGCGAACACCACCCCCACAGCGCCATGTCGGCGATGGAATAGAAATCGCCCGCAACATATTGATTTTTTGCCAGTTGCCGGTCGAGCACGCCATAGAGCCGGGCCACCTCGGCGCGGTAGCGGTCCTTGGCGTAGGGGATGTCTTCTTTGGCGAATTTCAGGAAATGGTGCGCTTGCCCCGCCATCGGCCCGACGCCGCCCATCTGCCACATGAGCCATTGTTCGACGGCGAGGCGCTCACGCTCGGTCTCGCCGTAAAACCGGCCTGTTTTTCGCGCGAGATACATCAGGATCGCGCCCGATTCGAAGAGGTGGACCGGCGCGCCGCCGGGGCCCTCGGGATCGGTGATCGCGGGGATGCGGTTGTTGGGCGAAATGGCGAGGAAATCGGGGGCGTGCTGATCGCCCGCACCGATATCAATCAGGTGGCAGGCATAGGGCAGGCCCATCTCTTCGAGCGCGATGGAGACTTTCCAGCCGTTGGGCGTGGGCCAGTAATAGAGGTCGATTGGTGCGGGCATGGCATCCTCCGGGCTGTTGCCCGGTCAGGATGACGCTTTGCGCCCGATTGGCAAGGGTAGCCGCAGACCAGGGGCAAGCCGCGACCAGCGCGGCGCGGCGCGGTCGGGCAGCGCGGCGCGAAGCTGCGCGAGGCTGAGGCGCTCGGGCTCGCGCAGCAGGCGGGCGTAGAAGCCGAGAGCACCGGCGCGGGTATAAGGCGACCAGTGGCAGATGCGCGCCACGGGGGGCGCGATGACAAAGCCCGCGCCGCGCAGCACGTCCAGTGTGTCGCCATCGTCGAGTTGCAGCGTCAGCACGTTCGGCCCCGAGGCGAGCGCCAGCCCGAGGCTGCGGTCGCCGCGCGCGGGCGCGGGGATCAGCCATTCGAGCAGGGCATCGAAAAGATCGTTCTCGCGGGTGGTGACATTGATGATCTCGGCGGTGCGCCCGGCGGGCGTGGCCAGCGCGGCGGCGGCGTGGTGGCCGAACTCGGCCCCCGCCAGCAGGATGATCCGCCCCAGCGCGCCGGGGGCAAGCTGCGCGAGCGCCGAGAGCACCACCCGCGCGCCGAAGGAATGGGCGATGACGTGGATGGTCCGGTGCGGGACCCGTTGCCGGAGCGCGTCAACCAGCCGCGCCAGCGCGGCGCCCGCCCGCGCCGCCTCGGCATAGGCGCGCCAGAGCGAGCCGCGGGCGTTCCAGCCGAAGCCGATGGCCAACCCCTCGCGCGCGTCCCGCCCGTCAAAGCCGAGGCCTTGCGGCCAGCTCACCACCTTGAAGCAGTCGCGTTCGGGGGCGAGCGCGAAGATGTGGCGATGCGGGCATTCGGTGGCGTGGCCGGGGGCGTATTTGAACCCGTGAACCATGATCACCACCGGGCCACAGTCATCATGAGCGTCATCCAGGGGAAGCGTCGGGGGCAGCCCGTCACCAGCATTGACGTG
The DNA here is from genome assembly GCA_034521935.1 of Roseovarius sp. GTDB lineage: Bacteria > Pseudomonadota > Alphaproteobacteria > Rhodobacterales > Rhodobacteraceae > Roseovarius. The sequence goes on along the minus strand of JAXHLV010000004.1, from coordinate 20,406 downwards.
AATGATCGGCATGGCGCGCGTGTCCCACTACATCTTGTGGTCATCCTTTAGTCCGGCGGATATTTCGAAGCGGTGACGTTTTGGTTAAGCCTGCGTGACAGTGTTGACGCGCGTGCCACCTGCGGCTACTCCGCAGCACGTGGCGATTTGTTACCGGATTGCGGGCCACGTTAAACATCCCGCTAAAGAGGTCAGGAGAAAGCCCCCTTTCGCTTGACCGCGAACGGGGCTTTTTTGTTGGGCCGGAGGCCCGGAGGTAGAGGCATGAAGACACGCACGAAACTGGTGCATGGCGGCACGCGGCGCAGCCAGTATGGCGAGGTGAGCGAGGCGCTGTTCCTGACCCAGGGGTTTGTCTACGACAGCGCCGAGGCGGCGCAGGCGCGGTTCATCGAGGCGGGGCCGGACGAGTTCATCTATGCCCGATACGGCAACCCCACGGTGGCCATGTTCGAGGAACGCATCGCCGCCCTTGAAGGGGCCGAGGACGCCTTTGCCACGGCGAGCGGAATGGCGGCGGTGTCGGGCGCGCTCGCCTCGATGCTGCGCGCGGGCGATCACGTGGTCGCGGCGCGGGCGCTTTTCGGCTCGTGCCTCTACGTGCTCGAGGAGGTGCTGACGCGGTTCGGCGTCGAGGTGAGCTTCGTCGACGGCACCGATCTGGATCAATGGCGCGCGGCGATCCGCCCCGGCACGAAGGCGGTCTTTTTCGAGACGGTGGCCAACCCGACGCTGGAGGTGGTCGATATCGCCGGTGTCGCGGATATCGCCCATGCCGTAGGCGCCACGGTGATCGTCGATAACGTCTTTGCCACGCCGGTCTTTTCCGACGCCATCGCGCAGGGGGCCGATGTCGTTGTCTATTCGGCCACCAAGCATATCGACGGGCAGGGTCGCTGCCTTGGCGGGGTGATCCTTGGCCGCCGCGACCATATCCGCAAGGTGGTGGAGCCCTACATGAAGCATACCGGGGGCGCGCTGTCGCCGTTCAACGCCTGGGTGATGCTCAAGGGGCTGGAGACCATCGACCTGCGGGTGCGCGCGCAGGCGGCATCGGCGCAGACCATCGCCGAGGCTCTTTTGGGCGACGCGCGCGTTCGGGTGATCTATCCCGGTCTGCCGGGCCATCCGCAGCACGATCTTGCCCTGCGGCAGATGGGGCAGGGCGGCACGGTGCTGGCGCTGGATATAAAAGGCGGGCAGGAGGCGGCGTTCCGGTTCCTCAACGCGCTCGGGATCGTGCTCATTTCCAACAACCTCGGCGACGCCAAATCCATCATCACCCACCCCGCCACCACCACCCATCAGCGGCTCTCGGAGGAGCGGCGCGGCGCGCTTGGCATCACGCCGGGGCTGGTGCGGCTCAGCGTGGGGCTCGAGGACGCCGATGATCTGGTGGCCGATCTGCGCGCGGCGCTCGACGCGGTGTGATCCGCCCTGCCGGTTTTCGCGTAAAAAGCTACGCGATTGGAAATTCGGAGCGAAACCTTATATGGTCAACTCCGGCACAGCGGACAGGGAATCCTTTTTATGAACATCCACCCTTCTGAGATGTCGCCGACCCCGGATCGGGACGAGGCGAAAGCCGCGCTCGCGCGCTTGCGTGAATGGGCGGCGTCGGCCACGCCCGAAGAGGTGGCCGATCTCGACCCGGTGATCGCGCGGCTTCTGCCGGGTAAAGAATTGACGAACTACCCGGCTCTGGCGCGCGACTACCCCGGGGATTTCACCTCCGATGATGCCTATCGCGACACGCTGCCCGATCTTCAGAACGGGCCGGCCTCGCTCATCCGGGGCACGCGGCAGCATCTGCAACATGTGGGCATTTCCAATTTCCGCCTGCCGATCCGCTATCACACGCGCGACAACGGCGATCTCTCGCTCGAGACCTCTGTCACCGGCACGGTCAGCCTCGAGGCCGACAAGAAGGGCATCAACATGTCCCGCATCATGCGCACCTTCTACAAGCATGCCGAGAAGACCTTCAGCTTCGAGGTGATCGAGGCGGCGCTGGACGATTACATGGCCGATCTCGACAGCGTCGATGCGCGGCTTCAGATGCGGTTTTCCTACCCGATGAAGGTGGAGGCGCTGCGCTCGGGGCTGGTCGGGTACCAGTATTACGACATCGCGCTGGAACTGGTCGACACGGGCGGTGTGCGGCGCAAGCTCATGCATCTCGATTACGTCTATTCCTCGACCTGCCCCTGTTCGCTGGAACTGAGCGAGCACGCGAGGCGCGCGCGCGGACAGCTCGCCACGCCGCATTCGCAGCGCTCGGTCGCGCGGATCTCGGTCGAGTTGGTCGAGGACGACTGCCTGTGGTTCGAGGACATGATCGAGCTGGCCCGCCGCGCCGTGCCGACCGAGACGCAGGTGATGGTCAAGCGCGAGGACGAGCAGGCCTTTGCCGAGTTGAACGCTGCCAACCCGATCTTCGTCGAGGATGCCGCGCGGCTTTTCTGCGAGCAGTTGCTGGCAGAGCCGCGCGTCGGCGATTTCCGCGTGGTTGCGAGCCATCAGGAGAGCCTGCACAGCCACGACGCGGTGAGTGTGCTGACCGAGGGCGACACCTTTGCCGCGACGAGCCTCGATCCGCGCCTGTTCCAGACACTCGTGCATGGCCGCTGAGCCGGGTTGCGCGGTTTTCAGGCGGATTTGCGGCGGTGCGGCGGGATATTGCCGCAACCGAAAGATGTGATTTGACCTCAGGGGGTTTTTGCTGCATCGCAGCATGAGCGGCGCGGTTCACGCGCCTGACGTGTGTGCTGTATTAACAGCACGGCCAGACCAGAAGGAATGATGACAATGATCGCTCCCAATTTCCCGCTTAAGCTCTCAGCCGCGGGCATCCGCCTGACCGGATACATGATCGAGAGCAACTTGCGTGTTGCCCGGATCATGACCGAGGCGGGGATGCGCGCCAGCCCGTATGCGAAACGCCCGGTCGCGCAGACGGCCCCGGCCAGCGCCAAGCCCGCGCCGAAACCGGTCGCCACCAAGCCGAAGGCCGCGGCAAAGCCCGCACCGAAGGCCGCAGCGCCCGCGCCAAAGCCTGCGCCTGCCAAGACCGAGGCTGCGGCCCCGGCAAAGCCCGCGCCGAAGGCCGCAGCGCCCGCGCCAAAGCCTGCGCCTGCCAAGACCGAGCGCCTGCGAAGCCCCGCCAAGGCAGCGCCCGCGCCGAAGCCTGCGCCGACCAAGGCAAAGCCCGCGCCGAAATCCGGGGCAGCCGCCACCGCGCCGAAACCGGCAAAGGCGAAAGCGACGGCCCCGGCCCCGGCAAAGCCCGCGCCGAAAGCCGAGGCTCCTGCCGCGAAACCCGCTGCGCCCAGGGCCGAGGCTCCGGTCGCAGCCAAACCCACGCCAAAAGCGGAGACCGCCAAGGCAGAAGCCCCCAAGACCGAGGCCGCACCCGCGGCGACCAAGCGTGCGCGCGCGCCCTCGAACCCGCCCGCGATGCCCATGCAGAGCGACAAGAAAACGTCCGAATAAGCACGCGCAGGCCGGGATGCGTTCCGCGCAACCCGGCCATTCCGGATTGACGGTCGTGTTTCGGGCGATGACCACCTAATTTGTCGGCAGGGAGGAAACGCATCACATCTGTGAGGTTTCCACATGTCGAACATCACCACCAATATCACCCTGTCGCCGCTGCGGGACCGCTGGGATCGCTTCAAGGTCGGCTTCATGAAGGCGTGCGAACAGCACGCGCGCGTGCAGTCGCGGCGCGCGCAGATCGAGGCGCTCGAGGCGAAAACCGACGACGAGCTCGCCCGCCTCGGCATTGCGCGCGACTACATCGCGTATCATGTGTTCCGGGACAAGTTTTACACCTGATCCATGCCGCTTGTACGAAAGGGGCCCGCCGGAACGTATCCGCCGGGCCCTTTTTCATGCTGCAATGCAGCAACACCTCTCACCGATCTGATCGCCCCCCGCGCATTCCGCCCCGGAATGCACTATGTTGATTGGTGGGGAGGGGCCCATTCGATCCACGAAAGAGGGGACCCGATGACCGAAACAGACCAGATCGTTCAATTCATGCCCGCCACATGGCGGCACGATCTCGATCTCTTCATGGCAGAGCGCGCGCCGGGGATGAATGCCTACATGCTCACGCGCCACAGGCTGGCGAGCGTGGCGCGGATGCACGCGCTGAGCGATGCGGATCTCGCCGGAATGGGCCTCACGCGGAGCGATATCCCGGCCTTTGTGTTCGAGGATATCCTCCCGGACTGAGCGAGGCGCGCATGGCGCTTGACACCGTCGCAAGGCGCGGCCAACGCTGCGCCTCATGTTCGACGTGCGACCCGTGGGATATCTCGTCGGGCTCATGGTGATGACCGTGGGCGCGACCATGCTGTTTCCGCTGCTCGTCGATTTCGCCGAGGGGCGGGAGCACTGGACCGTGTTCGCCGAAAGCCTGATCGTCACCTGCCTCGCGGGCGGGCTGGTGGCGCTGTCGTGCCGCAACGCGATCGGGCGGGGGCTGAGCATTCAGCAGGCGTTTCTGCTGACCACAACGGTCTGGGTCGTGCTGCCGCTTTTCGGCGCGCTGCCGTTCATGCTCGGGCGAGACGGGGCTCGGATTTGTCGATGCGCTGTTCGAGGCGATGTCGGGTGTGACCACCACCGGCACCACGGTGATCGCCGGGCTCGATGACCTGCCCAAGGGGCTGCTTTTGTGGCGCGGCATCCTGCAATGGCTGGGCGGCCTCGGGATCGTCATCGTGGCGCTGGTGTTCCTGCCCGAGATGCGGGTGGGCGGGATGCAGTTTTTCCGCTCCGAAGGGTTCGACACGTTCGGCAAGGCGCTGCCGCGCACCATCGACATCTCGCGCGGCGTGCTCAACGTCTACCTGATTCTGACGCTGGCCTGCACCTTCGCTTACATCGCGCTGGGGATGGGGGCGTTCGATGCCACGGTTCATGCGCTCACCACCGTCGCCACCGGCGGCTTCTCGACGCGCGACACCTCCTTCGCGGCGTATTCGGCGGGGGTGCAATATGCCAGTATCGTGTTCATGATCCTGGCCACGCTGCCCTTCGTGCGGCTGATGCAGGGCACGCAGGGGCACCTGCGCCCGCTATGGGAGGACAGCCAGGTGCGCACCTACCTGCGCTGGATCGGCTACGCCGTGGCTCTGGTGGTGGCCTACGAGATCGCGCTCAGCGGGCGGCTGGACGAGGCCGGCCTGCGCGCGCGGCTCTTCAACACGGTGTCGATCTTTTCCGGCACCGGCTATGGCGACGGCAACGTCGCGGCCTGGGGCAGCTTTCCGTTCGTGATCCTGATCGCGGTGGGCGCCATCGGCGGCTGCACCGGCTCGACCGGCTGCGCGATCAAGATCTTCCGCTACCAACTCATGCTGCGCGCGCTGGGACAGCAGGCGCGGCGCATCTTTCACCCCTCCTCGGTGATGGTGCTGCGCCACGAGGGGCGCCGCGTCGAGGACGAGGTGCTGCAATCGGTGATGCTGCTCTTTACCGTCTATATCCTGTCGCTGGGGGTGTTCTCGGTGGCGCTGGAACTGACCGGGCTGACGCTGATCGAATCGGTCACCGGCGCGTGGACCGCCATATTCAACATCGGCCCGGCCTTCGGGCCCAGCGTGGGCCAGACCGGCTCGGTTCAGGCGTTTCCCGACTCGGCCAAGGCGCTGATGATCCTCGCCATGCTCATGGGACGGCTGGAGATTCTCGCCGTTCTGGTGCTGCTTCTGCCGCGATTCTGGCGGCCCTGAGCGCGGCCCGTCGCAAAACTTCAGCGGATGCGAACACCTAGTCCCAACACCCCACCAGCACGGTCATCGCGCCGGCGCGGTCGGTCAGGGCCTCGCCCGACAGTTCGGCCTGCACACCGGCACCGCGCGGCGTTACCCCGCCTGCGACCAGCGCCTCGCGCAGCGCGCCGTTGGTGGCGGCAAAGCTCACGCCCTCGGGCAGGCTGCGCCCGTCGGCCTCGAACGGCACCAGCATTCCCACGACCGCCCCGCTGCCATCGAGCACCGGGCCGCCGGTATCGCCCGCGCGCGCACCAAGGGCGAGGCGCTTGAGATGGGTCTCGCCGTCGAGCCCCTCGAGCGCCGCCAACTGGCCATAGGTCACCGTCGGCGCGCCAAGCAGCCCCTCGTAGGAATAGCCCGCCACCGCCACCCGCGACAGCACCGCCGGGATATCCTCGCGGAACCGCGCCACGCCCGCAGGGGCAAGCGGCTCGCGCGGGCGCAGCACCGCTATGCCGCGCGCCTCGTCCACATGGGCGATATCGGCCTCCGCCGACTCGTCGAGGGTGATCCGCCCGCAACCGCGCACGGCCTCGGCGGTGGTCAGCACCGCGCCGTCCGCGTCCACGAAAAACCCTGATCGCACACGCTCGGGGCGGCGCACGTCGAGGCCTGCGATAAGGTCGATGCGCTGCCCCGACGCCGGGGCGGCGATCGCGTCGAGCGTGCCGGGCAGGGGGGCAAAACTGTCCTCCATCGCCTCCAGAAGCCGGGTGCGCCGCGCCTCGTCGCCCGAGGGCCAGACGAGGGTGAATCCCTTGATCTCGCGTCCGCGCAGCCAGACACGGGTATGCGAGATCGTATCGCGCCCCTCGCCGGTGAGGGTAAAGCCGTCCGCCTCGAGCGAACGCGGGCCGGTTTGCGGCACGATTTCAAGGGACTGCATGATGTCGTAAAGCGCGGTCATTGTGGTGCGGTCGCCCGGCTGACTGATGAGCAGCACCTGCGCGGGCAGATCGCCCGTGGGCAAATAATGCGCGAAAGGGGCCTCGTGCCGGTCGAACGCCACGACGCCGAGCGGCAGGTCGATCTCGATGCCCGCGCGCGCATCGCGCACGGTCTCGATCCCGAGATCCTCGAGCACCGCGTTATACTGCCGCATCAGCGCGGCGCGCTGGCGCGTGGTCAGAACCCCGGTGGCCTCATGGTCGTTCTGCCGTTGCCAGCCGGCCATCGCACCGCGCGTGCCGGGCCCGAAGGCCGCGTCGATCCGGCCATCATAGAACCCGGCCCATTGCAGCGCGATCTGCAACTCGGCCCGCTCGTCGCGGGTCAGGCGGCGCTCGCTGGCACGGGCTTCGCGGAGGGTCTCGTAGATGATTGGCTCCGGCTCGGGCTCGATCTGTGCCATCAGCGGGGCCTCGGGCTCCTCCGGCTGCGGGGCTTCGGGCAGGACAGGCCCGGCCCCCGCAGGCCAGAACCGCTGCCCGTAATCGGAGGATGGCGCGATATAGCTGTCGCGCGTGATCACCCCCTCGCGTCGATACACGTCGAGCACGCGCTCGGCCTCTTGCTCGGTATAGGGGCCAAGGGTGATGCCATACCAGCCGCGCCCAACCGAGAATCCGTTCACATCGGGCAGATCGCGGGAATACATGCGCGCGCTGGCCCGGGCCTCGGCAAGGGTCGGCTGCGCCTCGATCTGGACCCACAGATCGCGCGCGCTCCCGGCCCCGTCCTGGGCGAGGGCCGCAAACGGCGCGACAAAGAGCACGAAACAAACGACTGAAACCAAACGCATTGCTGTATTCCTCACGATCTGTTGGACCTGACGGGATGCCTTCTGCCGTTTGTAGCAAAATCCGGCGGCGATGCATCTCAAATCTGCACGCCGCAATGGCGTGCCGAAGGCCGATTGACCACGCCCGGCACCCGGCCTAGGTAAGGGCGGCAATTTCGGGGGCCTCGGGCATGACGGACAGCACGGCAAAACCGCGCAGCTTTCAGGACATCATCCTGCGGCTTCAGGGCTATTGGGCCGCGAGGGGCTGCGCGATCCTGCAACCTTATGACATGGAGGTGGGCGCGGGCACGTTCCATCCCGCCACCACGCTGCGCTCGTTGGGGTCGAACCCCTGGGCTGCGGCCTATGTGCAGCCCTCGCGCCGCCCCACCGACGGGCGCTACGGCGAGAACCCCAACCGCTTGCAGCATTACTACCAGTATCAGGTGCTGATCAAACCTTCGCCCCCCGACCTGCAAGAGCTTTACCTCGGCTCGCTCAAGGCCATCGGCATCGACGCCGCGCTGCACGATATCCGCTTTGTCGAGGATGACTGGGAAAGCCCCACGCTCGGCGCATGGGGCTTGGGCTGGGAGGTGTGGTGCGACGGCATGGAGGTGTCGCAGTTCACCTATTTCCAGCAGGTCGGCGGGCATGATTGCCACCCCGTCTCGGGCGAGCTGACCTACGGGCTGGAGCGGCTGGCGATGTATGTGCTGGGCGTGGATCACGTCATGGACATGCCGTTCAACGACCCCGGCGCGCCCATCCCGCTGAGCTATGGCGACGTGTTCCGCCAGACCGAGGAGGAATATTCGCGCTGGAATTTCGACGTGGCCGACACCTCGGTGCTCTTGCGGCATTTCGAGGAGGCCGAGGCCGAATGCGCCGCGATCCTCGGCCAGCAGGACATGGACCCCAAGACCGGCACCCGCATCATCATGGCCCACCCCGCCTATGACCAATGCATCAAGGCCAGCCATATCTTCAACCTGCTCGACGCGCGCGGCGTGATCTCGGTGACCGAACGGCAGGCCTATATCGGGCGGGTGCGGGCGCTGGCGAAAATGTGCGCCGATGCCTTCGTGCGCACAAGGGCCGCGGGGCAGGCGGCGTAATGGGCAAGATACTCGCGATCGCGATTTTCGTGACGGCGCTGCTGGCGGGCGGGGCGCTTTACTACCTGCAGGTTTATCACTTCTACCGGGAGGTTCAGCTCGCCTCGAACGGGGGCGAGGTGGCGATGAAGATCACGCTCGCGGGCGGCGAGGTGATCGACCTGCCCGCCCGCGATTTCCGCGGCATCGACGCCGACAGCTCGCCCATTCGCTTTCGCGCCTGTCTCACCGCGAGCCTGCCTCAGGACGCGGACCTTGTCCCCTATGACGCCGCCGAGCCGCTCAACGCGCCGGGCTGGTTCGACTGTTTCGACGCGCAGGCCATCGGGGCCGCGCTGCAAGAGGGCCGCGCCCGCGCATACCTGGGCGAGCGCAACATCGAATACGGGATCGACCGGGTGCTGGCCATATATCCCGATGGCCGCGCCTTTGCCTGGCACCAGATCAACCGCTGCGGCGAAGTGGTGTTCGACGGCCAGCCCGCCCCCGACGACTGCCCGGACCCGCCGCAAGGATACTGACCGACATGCCTGATCTTCTGATCGAACTCTTTTCCGAGGAAATCCCCGCGCGGATGCAGGGCAAAGCCGCCGAAGACCTCAAGGCGCGCATGACCGATGCGCTGGTCGAGGCGGGGCTGACCTATGCGGGGGCGGCGGCGTTTTCCACGCCCCGGCGGCTGGCGCTGACGGTGCAGGGGCTGCTGGCCGAGAGCCCGACAACGCGCGAGGAGCGCAAGGGCCCGCGCGTGGGTGCGCCCGAGAAGGCCATCGAGGGGTTTTGCCGGGGCGCGGGCGTGGCCCGCGACGCGCTGGAAATCCGCGACGAGAAGAAAGGCCAGGTCTATTTCGCCACGATCACCCGGCCCGGTCGCGCGGCGGCAGAGATCGTGGCCGAGGAGCTGGAAAAGGTCATCCGCAATTTCCCCTGGCCCAAGTCGATGCGCTGGGGCGCGGGGTCCTTGCGCTGGGTGCGGCCCCTGCATTCCATCCTGTGCATCCTGACGGATGACGGCGGCGAGGCGCAGGTGGTGGAGATGGAGGTGGACGGCATCCGCGCGGGCGACGCCACGCGCGGCCACCGCTTCATGGCCCCGGAGCCGTTTTCGGTAACGTCTTTCGAGGATTACGCGGCGAAGTTGAAGCGCGCGCATGTGGTGCTCGACGCGGGCGCGCGGGCCGAGGCGATCTGGCACGACGCCACCAATCAGGCCTTTGCGAGCGGGCTGGAGGTGGTCGAGGATCGCGGGCTTCTGTCGGAGGTCGCGGGGCTGGTGGAATGGCCGGTGGTGCTCATGGGGCGGATCGACGACGCGTTCCTCGGCCTGCCGCCCGAGGTGTTGCAGACCTCGATGAAGGAGCATCAGAAGTTTTTCAGCGTGAGGAACCCCAAGTCGGGCCGGATCGAACGGTTCGTCACCGTCGCCAATGTCGAGACCGCCGACCACGGCGCGACCATCCTCGCGGGCAATCAGAAGGTGCTGGCCGCGCGGCTGTCGGACGCGAAGTTCTTTTGGGAGAACGACCTGCGCACGGTGCGTGAAAAGGGGCTGGAAGGCATGGCGGCGGGGCTGGCCGATGTCACCTTCCACAACAAGCTGGGAACACAGGCCGACCGCGTGGAGCGGATCGAGGCGCTGGCGCGCGAGATCGCGCCGCTGGTGGGGGCCAAGCCCGATCTCGCCGCCGAGGCCGCGCGGGTGTGCAAGGCCGATCTGCAATCCGAGATGGTCGGCGAATTCCCGGAATTGCAGGGGCTTATGGGCCGCTATTACGCCGAGGCCGCAGGCCATGACGACGGCGTGCCCGAGGCCTGCGAAGAGCATTACAAGCCGCTCGGGCCGGGCGACGCCGTGCCCTCCGCGCCGGTCTCGGTCGCCGTGGCGCTCGCCGACAAGATCGACACGCTGACGGGCTTCTGGGCCATCGACGAGAAACCCACCGGCTCGAAAGACCCTTACGCGCTGCGCCGGGCGGCGTTGGGGGTTATCCGGTTGGTGTTGGGGAATGAGTCGCAGACTTGCACTCGGACCACTTGTATCGAGCAGCTTATCGCCAGAAGATCAGCTCGCCGAGCGAGCCACTGATGACGAGATCGACACGCTGGAGCAACATACTTGGCGAGATCGACCATTACGGCGTGCTCGGAATGCCGTTCAGACGGTGCTTGATCAAGGCTGGCATGCGGATCGACGCGTGAACGACTTGCAATGGCAGCCTGATCGACAGATTAGACGTAGCGTATGCCAGCACCTGACGACGACCTCCTCGCCTTCCTCCACGACCGCCTCAAGGTCCATCTGCGCGACGAGGGCATCCGCCATGACGTGATCGACGCCTGCCTCGCCATGCCCGGCAATGACGACCTCACCCTGCTGGTCCACCGCGCCACGGCCCTGTCGGATTTCCTGAAAACCGACGATGGCGAGAACCTGCTCCAGGGCTTCAAGCGGGCCAACAACATCCTCACCCAGGCCGAGGAAAAGGACGGCGTCGAATATTCCTACGGCGCGGATGTGAAATTCGCCGAGACGGACGAGGAGCGCGCGCTTTTCAAAGCCCTCGATACCGCAGAGCCGCAGATCGCCGACGCGATCCGATCCGAGGATTTCGCCGGCGCCATGCGCGCGATGGCCGATCTGCGCGCGCCGACGGACGCGTTTTTCGAGGCCGTGCAGGTCAACGTGGATAATCAGGTGATCCGCCGCAACCGCCTCAACCTGCTGAGCCGCATCCGGCACATCTGCCTGCAAGCCGCCGATCTCACCCGCGTCGAAGGGTAGGGGGAGGGCGCGGGACCGGCCCGCGCCCCGGCCCGTTCCTCACGCCGCGCGGGCGAGGTTGCGCAGGACGTAGTGGAGCACGCCGCCGTGCTCGACATATTCCTTCTCGATGGCGGTATCGATGCGGCACTTGAGGGTGATGTCCTTCGTGGTGCCGTCGGCATAGGTCACCGTGCAAGAGACCTCCTGCAAGGGTTTCACATCCGCCAGCCCGGTGATGGTAAAGGCCTCGTCGCCCTTGAGCCCGAGCGTCTTGCGGCTGTCGCCGCCGGTGAACTCGAACGGCACCACGCCCATGCCCACGAGGTTGGAGCGGTGGATGCGCTCGTAGCTCTCGGCGATGACCGCGCGCACACCCAGGAGCGCCGTGCCCTTGGCCGCCCAGTCGCGCGAGGAGCCTGCGCCATATAGCTCGCCCGCCACCACCACGAGCGGCGTGCCGTTCTCCTGATGGGCCATCGCGGCCTCGAAAATCGAGGTCTCCTTGCCATCGGGGCCGAGGGTATAGCCGCCCTCGGTGCCGTCCAGCATCTCGTTGCGGATGCGGATATTGGCGAAGGTGCCGCGCATCATCACCTCGTGGTTGCCGCGCCGCGAGCCGTAGGAGTTGAACTCGCGCACCGGCACCTGCCGCTCGCGCAGGTATTGCCCGGCGGGGGTGCTCTCCTTGAACGATCCGGCGGGCGAGATGTGATCGGTCGTCACCATGTCGCCCAGAAGCGCCAGCATCCGCGCATCGGTGATATCCGCGATGGTGCCCGGCTCCGGGTCCATGTCCTTGAAATAAGGCGGGTTCTGGACGTAGGTGGAGTGCGGCGGCCAGTCATAGGTCTCGCCCTCCGAGGTCTCGACCGCCTGCCATTTCTCGTCGCCCTTGAACACGTCGGCATATTTGGAGCGGAACGCCTCGCGGGTGACGGTGGCCTCGACGATTTTGGCGATCTCCTTCTGGGTGGGCCAGATGTCCTTGAGATAGACGGGGGTGCCGTCCGGGTCGTGGCCCAATGGATCGCGGCTGATGTCGATGTTCATGTCGCCCGCCAGCGCATAGGCCACCACGAGCGGCGGCGAGGCGAGGTAGTTGGCGCGCACGTCCGGGCTGATGCGGCCCTCGAAATTGCGGTTGCCCGAGAGCACCGAGGTGGCGATGAGGTCGCCCTCGGCGATGGCCTCGGAAATCTCCTTTTGCAGCGGGCCCGAGTTGCCGATGCAGGTGGTGCAGCCATAGCCCACCAGGTTGAAGCCGATGGCGTCGAGATCGTCCTGAAGGCCGGCGGCCTCGAGATAATGGGTCACCACCTGGCTGCCCGGCGCGAGCGAGGTCTTGACCCAGGGCTTGCGGGTGAGGCCGCGCGCGCGGGCCTTTTTCGCCACCAGCCCCGCGCCGATCATCACGTAGGGGTTCGAGGTGTTGGTGCAGGACGTGATCGAGGCGATCACCACCGAGCCGTCGCGCAGCTCGTAATCCTCGCCCTTGACCTTGACCGATTTGCGCGGGTCGATCAGCGCGTCGGGCGCGGGGCCTTCGGCGGCCATGTCGGTGGCGTTGGCCCCTTCATCCTCGCCGCGGTATTCGGAGACGACTTCAAAGAATTTCGCCGCCGCCTGGTCGAGCGCGACGTGATCCTGCGGCCGCTTGGGCCCGGAAATCGCGGGCACCACCGTGCCCATGTCGAGGGTGAGCGTGTCGGAATAGACCGGCGCATAATCGGGGCCGCGCCAGAAGCCGTTTTCCTTTGCATAGGCCTCGACCAGCGCGATGCGGTCCTTGTCGCGGCCGGTCTGTTCGAGATAGCGCAGCGTCTCGTCATCCACCGGGAAGAACGCGCAGGTGGCACCGAACTCGGGAGACATGTTGCCGATGGTCGCGCGGTCGGCCAGCGGCAGGTGATCGAGCCCGTCACCGTAGAATTCCACGAACTTGCCGACGACGCCCTTTTCGCGCAGCATCTGCGTGACGCGCAAAACGAGGTCGGTGGCTGTGGTCCCTTCGACCATCGCGCCGGTCAGCTCGAACCCGACGACCTCGGGGATGAGCATGGAGATGGGCTGGCCCAGCATCGCCGCCTCTGCCTCGATGCCGCCGACGCCCCAGCCGAGCACCGACACACCGTTGACCATCGTGGTGTGGCTGTCGGTGCCGACGAGCGTATCCGGGTAGGCCACCATCTCGCCCGACTGGTCCTCGTCGGTCCACACGGTCTGCGAGAGGTATTCGAGGTTGACCTGGTGGCAGATGCCGGTGCCGGGCGGCACCACGCGGAAATTGTTGAACGCCCCCTGGCCCCATTTGAGGAACTGGTAGCGTTCCATGTTGCGCTCGTATTCGCGGTCCACGTTCATCTGGAAGGCGCGCGGGTTGCCGAATTCGTCGATCATCACGCGAGTGGTCGATGACCAGATCGACGGGGTTGAGCGGGTTGATCTTCTGCGCGTCGCCGCCCAGTGCCTTGATCCCGTCGCGCATGGCGGCGAGGTCGACCACCGCCGGAACGCCGGTGAAATCCTGCATCAGCACGCGGGCGGGGCGGTAGGCCAGCTCGCGATTGGCGCGACCGCCGTTTTCGGCCCATTCGGAGAACGCGCGGATATCGTCGAGCGTGACGGTCTTGCCATCCTCGAAGCGCAGCATGTTTTCCAGCACCACCTTGAGCGCGGCGGGCAGGCGCGAGAAATCGCCAAGGCCGGCCTTTTCGGCGGCGTCGATGGAATAATAGGCGATGGTCTGGCCGCCGACGGTGAGCGTCTTGCGGGTCTTGGCGCTGTCTTGACCGACTGTGATAGGCATGGGATGCCGTCCTTTCATGTCAGGGCTGGATGACGTTTGCCTCGCTTCTGACCGATATTCCCGCCCCGATCAAGGGGCGGGCAGCGTTTTAGTATACTATTGCACACAATTTGATGGGTGTTACGGCGGTCCGATGCCGGTCTCGCGAAAGCTTGAGTTGGCACGGCGTCCCGGAGCGCCTAGGTATATCGCATCCGATCAGACTGCACCCAACGGGGATACCGCAGATGCGTCAACTTCTTTTCAGTTTCCTCGCCGGATGGGTCGCGCTCGCGGCGCCGCTTGCGGCGGCCGACCGGCCCGTCGTGGTAGAGCTTTTCACCTCGCAGGGCTGTTCGTCCTGTCCGCCTGCGGATGCGTTCTTCGAGCAGTTGGCCGCGCGCGACGATGTGCTGGCGCTGTCGCTGCACGTCGATTACTGGGATTACATCGGCTGGGAAGACACGTTCGGCAGCCCCGCCAATACCGCGCGACAGCGCGGTTATGCGGCGGCAGCGGGGCGCAAGATGGTCTATACCCCGCAGATGGTGGTCAACGGGGCCGATCACCTTGTCGGCTCGCGCTATCGCGACGTGACCAATGTCATCGACAAGCATCTTGCACAGCCGGATAACGGGCTCGATGTGCAGGTGCGGCGCGAGGGCGGGCAGGTGTATCTGGAGGCCCGCGCCGAATACCCGCAGGAGACGCCGCTGGTGGTGCAGTGCGCCCTTTACCTGCCAGAAGCCACGGTCGAGATCGCGCGCGGCGAGAATGCCGGGCGCGCGATCACCTATACCAACATCGTGACCGACCTGATCGAGGTCGCCACCTGGGACACGAAAGAGCCGCTCACGCTCGAGATCGACTGGCCCGAGGATGCGCCGATGGCGGTGCTGCTGCAACACCCCGGTTTCGGCACCATCGAGGCGGTGGCGCGGCTGCGCTGAAGGGACGGTGCTACCCCCGCGCCGCCTGTGCCACCAGCGCCGTTCGCAGATCGCCGTAACCGGTGAAGCGGTATTCATAATCGAGGCCAAGGCGGCGCGCGCAGTCCTCGGCGCGGGCGCGCAAGCCCGCATCGTCGGTCTGCGCCTGATAGACCAGCTTGGTGTAATTGCCGAAGATCATGTCGCGCAACTCGGGGTGCCGGTCGAGCCCCATGGGCCGCCAGACGAAGGCATCGAATTGCCGCACGAGGAAATCCGTGAGGTAGAAGGCGGTGATCTCGTCGTCATGGGCGGCGAAGCGGTCCACCCCCTCGAAAAAGGCATAGCAATGCGGCCCCGCCACCATCTCGACGCCCATCCCGGCGCATTTCGCCTGCAAGAGCCCCCCGGTGCCGCAATCGGCATAGACCACGAAGACGCGCTCGTAATCCGCGCGGAGGCGGGTGACGGCCTTTTCCACCTCGCCGGTGATCTTCTCGGGATAGAGGTGCAGCTTGGCGGGCAGGCAGTGCAGGTCCATGTGGTCCCAGCCATTGGCGCGCTTGAGGGCGAGGATTTCATGCGCGAGCGCGCCGCAGGCGATGAGCAGGATGCGGCCCGCGCCCTCGGGGGGCAGGCCCTTGCTCGTCAGTTGATCGTCGCTCGGCCCGGTCATCGCGGTCTCCTCCAACGAAAACGGCCCGCACGGGCAAGGCGCGGGCCGTCATGCGAAACCTTGCGGTATCAGCCCGCCGCGAGGGCGTTGTGCTTGCGCTCCATGAAGCTCTTGGCCGTCTCGACCGCCACGGCGGCGTCGCGGCAATAGGCATCGGCACCGATGGCCTTGCCAAACTCTTCATTCAGCGGTGCGCCGCCCACCAGCACGATGTAATCATCGCGCTTGCCCTGTTCAATCAGCGTGTCGATCACCACCTTCATGTAGGGCATGGTGGTGGTCAGCAGCGCCGACATGCCGAGGATGTCGGGGCCTTCGGTTTCCAGCGCCTCGAGGTAGTTCTCGACCGGGTTGTTGATGCCGAGATCGATCACCTCGAATCCCGCGCCCTCCATCATCATCGACACGAGGTTCTTGCCGATGTCGTGGATGTCGCCCTTGACCGTGCCGATCACCATCTTGCCGACCCGCGGCGCGCCGGTCTCGGCCAGAAGCGGCTTGAGGATGAACATGCCGCCCTTCATCGCGTTGGCGGCCAGCAGCACCTCGGGGACAAAGAGAATGCCGTCGCGGAAATCCTTGCCGACGATGGTCATGCCGCCGACCAGCGCCTCGGTCAGAATCTGGTAGGGCTGCCAGCCGCGTTCCAGCAGGATGTTGACGCCTTCCTCGATCTCTTCGCGAAGACCGTCATAAAGGTCGTCGAACATCTGCTGGACGAGTTCCTCGTCGTCGAGTTCCGACAGGATGATGTCGTCTTCTTCGTCGGACATGGGTCTGATCCCTGGCTGTTCTGCGCGTGCGTTGCGGTGGCGTTGCGCCTCTTTCGTCAATTTGTCGCAGCGCCACTTTCCGAATTGCGACGCTGCCCGCACCGGGACCGACCTGTAACAGCGTTTTGGCGGGGATGTGACTGAAATATCGGCATCATCATTATCGGATCGTTGCATGTGTTCTTTATTTGTTCCATTCTGGCGGCATGGAACACGATCCGACCCTCCCGCCCGATCTGCGCCCGCGTGCCCGTGGTGCCACGAGCAACGCCGCCGGTCGGTTCGAGGCACATACCGTCGCGTATGCCGAGGATGGCCCCGGCCCCGAGGCGGAGGGCCGGGTGCTGCGCACGCTGGTCTCGGAGGAACGCGCGGGCCGGGTGATCACCTATAACCGTTCGCCCGATCTGCCGTTTGATCGCTCGATCAACCCCTATCGCGGCTGCGAGCATGGCTGCACCTATTGCTTCGCGCGGCCCACCCACGCCTGGCTCGGCCTGTCGCCGGGGCTCGATTTCGAAACGCGGCTGATCGCGCGCCCCGACGCGCCCGCGCGGCTCGACGCGGAACTGCGCGCGCGCGGCTACGCGGTGGCCCCCATCGCCATCGGCACCAATACCGACCCCTACCAGCCGATCGAGCGGCAGTATCGTATCACCCGCGCCTGCCTCGGGGTGCTGGACCGGTTCAACCACCCGGTCGCGGTGGTGACCAAGGGCGCGCTGATCGAGGACGATCTCGATCTGCTGGCCGGCATGGCGGCGCGCGGGCTGGCCAAGGTGGGGGTGTCGATCACCACGCTCGACGCCACGCTCGCCCGGCGGCTGGAGCCGCGCGCGCCGTCGCCCGAACGGCGGCTGGAGACGATCCGGCGGCTCAGCGGCGCGGGGGTGCCGGTGCGGCTGATGGTGTCGCCGGTGGTGCCGGGCCTCACCGACACGGAGATCGAGGCGATCCTCGCGGCGGGGCAGGACGCCGGGGCAGAGGCGGCAAGCTGGATCATGCTGCGCCTGCCGCGCGAGGTGTCGGCGCTCTTTCAGGACTGGCTCGCGGCGCATTACCCCGCGCGCGCGGGCCGGGTGATGAACCGGCTGCGCGAGATGCATGGCGGGCGCGATTACGCCGCCGACTGGCACCACCGGATGCGGGGCAGGGGGTCCATGCGCGGATGATCGCGCGGCGCTTCGATCTGGCGGCGCGGCGGCTGGGGCTCGACGCGGCGCAGCCCGCCCTGCGCTGCGATCTCTTCGAGGTGCCGCTCGCGCGCGGCGCGCAGCTGGCGCTGTTCTAGAGTTCGGCACCTGGCACGAACGTGCCCGGTGCGGCGTGAAGGCGGGGTTTGGCCTGGAGGGGACGTTGAAGGCGAAGCCCCCTTGCGCGGAATCAAGGTGCTGAAAGCACCGCCGCGCAGCGCCCGACCGCCCCCCGGGCGGGCGCTTCTGCACCGTCTAACATCCTATAATCGTTGGAATATGCCGCACCATAAACTGCCCTCCTTCACCGTCGGAGCGCCCACCCGCGGTCGGGCGCTGCGCGGCTCCCCGACCGTTGTGCGACCATCCCCTCCAGGCCAAACCCCGACCTTTCCGACGGCACCCTCAAACGGCAGAATAGCCCCGCTCAGCCAGCCTTGATACGCTCAGCGGCGGCTCACGCGCTCGTTCTGCGCCCCACGCACCCGGATTTCGCGCACCTGTCCCAGGGCCTTGTCGGATACGAACACGGCGGCCTGCACTTCTCGCGGTCTCTCCGGGGCCTCGAGCGAATGCACCGCGCGCAACTCGTATCCCAGGACGCCGCCCACCGGCTCGTCATCCTCGTTGTCCGGCACGAGGCGCACGTCATAGATCTCCTGCTGAGATGCGAGGCCGCGCACCTTTATGATCGCCCCGCCGGTGGCGCGCTCGACCTCGAGCCCGGTCACCTCGGCCACAAGGGTGCCCTCGTAGGGCTTTTCCTTGCGGATGCGGTCGAACAGCCCGCCCTGTTCCTGCTCTGGGATGAGCGGGTTGGCGTTCGGGTCCTCTGCTGGCGCGTTGCGGCTGCGCGACCGGCTGCGCCCGAACCAGTTGCGCGGGTTCATCCGCGACTCGCCGAAGCCGCTGCAACCCGCCAGCACACCCGCCGCAGCCAACCCAAGGAAAACCCGCCGTTTCATGCCCGCAAACTCCCATCGAATTCCACGTCGGTTTATCCTAACGCGCCGTGCTTGAAAAGGTGCAAGCGGGGGCTGGACCTCGGCGCCGCGCGCGCCTACCTCTTGGTGGAGCAGCGGGAGAGACGCATGGCAACCGAGGCATTCGAAGAGATCGTGGAAGATTTCGATTTCCTGGAGGACTGGGAAGACCGTTATCGCTACGTCATCGACTACGGGCGCCGGATGGAGCCGCTCGACGACGCGCTCAAGGTGCCCGCCACCAAGGTGGATGGCTGTGCCAGCCAGGTCTGGCTGCACCCGCAGATGGACGATGGGCGCTTTCGCTTTGACGGCGACAGCGACGCGATGATCGTGCGCGGCCTCATCGCGGTGCTGCGCGCGCTTTATAACGACCTGCCGCTCGAAGAGGTGCCACGCGTCGATGCGCAGGCCGAACTGGCGCGGCTCGGGCTTGACGATCACCTTTCGGCGCAACGCTCCAACGGGGTGCGCGCGATGATCGCGCGAATCCGGGGCGTCGCCACCGAGGCGGCCTGACTTGGGGCGAGTTCGGCGGCAAGCTTGTCGTTTGTCACGGAATATTCAATTCCGGGCGGCGCCAGGTTGCGTTACTGTCACAGCGAACGGAGGGCACAATGACCGCAATCGACCAGACCGCAGAGATGCGCGCCTTTCTCAGGCCCTACACCTCGAAAAGCGACGTGCGCGGCGCGCTGTCGCTTGGTGGCACGCTCGCCGTCTATGCCGGGTCGCTGGGGCTCGGGGCCTGGGCCGCGACGGCGGGGATGCTGGCTCGCCGTGATCCCGGCTGGTCGTGCTGCTGGCCTTCGCCACCGTGCGGCTTTACGTGCTGCAGCATGATTGCGGGCATCATTCGCTGTTCGCCACGCGGGGGATCAACGATCTCGCGGGCTACCTGCTGTCGGTGTTCTCGCTCACGCCCTACCGCGTGATGCAGTACAACCACAACCTGCACCACGCCTATCTGGGCAATCTCGATCACCGCGAGACGACCGAGGTCCATACCATGACCCTGCGCGAGTGGCGCGAGGCGGGCTGGTGGACGGCGGCTGCGCTACCGGCTCTACCGCAACCCGGCCCTGATGCTGCCGCTCGGCGGCGTTCTTCGTCTATTTCTTCGCCTATCGCTGGCCGCGCAACACGCGCGAGGTCGGCGCCGGGGGCGTGATCGCGCATAACCTGATGATCGCGGGGCTGGTTCTGGGCTGGTCTGGGCGTTGCTTGGTCTGCGCGGGGCTGGCGGTGTGGTTCGCCGCCTCGATGCTGGGCGGGATGATCGGGGTGTTCCTCGTCTATCTCCAGCACAATTTCGAGGACACCTACTGGGACCGCAAGCCCGATCTCGACTTCCGCAAGGCCACCCTGCAGGGATCCAGTTCGCTCGATCTCGGCTGGTGGTGGGATCTCGGCACCGGCAATATCGCCTATCACGATCTGCACCATTACAACCCCGCAATCCCCTCCTACAACCTGCGCCGCTGCCAGCACGACCTGCCGCAGCACCTGCAAAGCCACGACGCCGATTCGCTGGCCCGAGGCGCTGCGCAGCCTCTCGCTCAAGCTCTGGGACGAAGACGGCGGGCGGCTGGTCCCGTTCCCGCGCGAGGGACAAAGCCGCGTGGCGGCGACGGGGTAGGGCGGTGGAAGGTGCGGTGAGCGGGGGCTTCTTTTGG
>JAXHLV010000003.1:0-34778 GCA_034521935.1 Roseovarius sp. | reverse complement strand
TGCGGCACGACGTGGTTTCAGCATCATCCCGATCACGCCCCGCCCGAACCGCCAGAGCCCGACGCGGTGCCGGAACCGTCCCCCGCGCCTGACCCGGAGCGCGCGCCCGAACAGGAGCCCGCCCCGGCCGCGCAGCGGCGGCTCGATCCGTCGGTGGCCGATATCCTGCGCGAAGAGGCCGACCGCGAGCGCGCCGCCCGCGCCGCCGAGGCCGATGGCCGGATCGAGACGCAACCGGATCTCGGCCTCACAGAGCCCGAACCCGACGAGGCGCGGCGCGCGCGGCAGGCGCGTGACAGGATGCAGCGGCTGCGCGGTGATCCGCCCCCCAACGCAGCCGGCACTCCCCCGCGTGACGATGCCGGGACGGACGCAAACGACGACGGGAAAGACGAACAGGACGGCATCGATCCGGGATCGCGGCGCAACCTCTTTCCCGATATCGAAGAGATCAATTCCTCTCTGAGCGCGTCCCACGACACCACCGGCTCGCTTGCCCCCGCCATGTCGGAAGACGTGCCCCCAGCGCCACGTAGTGGCGGTTTTCGCACCGGGTTCCGGCTGGCAGTGGTGATCTGCGTCGGGGCGCTTGTCGTCTACCTGATGGCCCCGCAGATTATCGGCCTGTGGCCCGACGCCGAGGCACCGCTCGAACAATATGTGCAGGCGGTGGACGACGGTCGCGCCATGCTGACAGCGACGGTGGCCGACCTGCTCGCGCGGTTCTGAAGAGGCTCAGAACCGGTCGAGCAGGCGCTCGAGGTAATCCAGCTCGATATCCGGGCGCGCCCCCTCGCCCGAGCGGCGGCGGATCTCGTCGAGCAGATCGCGCGCACGTCGATAGACATCCTCGCCCTGCAACAGGCTGTCCTCGGTGCCCGCGCGGCGGCCCTGCCCGCTCTCGCGCCCGAGCGGATCGGCCTGCGCGCGGTCGGGATCGCCGCGCCCGTCATTCGGCCCACCGGGGCTCGCATCGCGCGCCATCGCCTCGCCCATGCTGCGCATCCCCTCGCGCAGGGCTTCCATCGCGTCGGCCTGATCCTCGAGCGCGCCGGCAAGATCGTCGTTGCGCAGCGCCTCCCCGGCCCCCTGCATCGACCGCTCGGCGCGTTCCAGAGACTCGCGCGCCGCCTCTCCGGCCTCGCCGCCAAGCTGCGGCAGCCCGCCGCGCTGCTGTTCAAGCTGGCGGCGCAGTGCCTCCTGCCGCTCGGCCAGCGCTCCGCCCTCGCCGCCCTCGGCCTGCTCGCGGCCCTCCGATCCTTCACCTCCGGGGCGCGCGCCGCCCTCGCCGCCGCCCTGACCCTGCTGGCCGTCATGGCTCTGACCCCGGCCCTCACCACCGGACCGGCCTTCGTTCTGCTGCGACTGGCCAGAGCGCGCATCGGGATTGAACTGTTCCTGAAGATCGCGGAACGCCTGATCCGAGAGGCCCTGCTGCTCGCGCAAGGTTTCGGAGAGCCCTTCCATCGCCTGTTGCCCCTGCGCGCCGCCCTGCCCTTCGGTGACCTGCATGTTTTCCATCATGCGCTGGTATTCCTCCAGCGCCTGCTGCGCCTCGGCATGGCGGCCCTGCTCCATCAATTCCTGGATGCGGTCCATCATGTCCTGCAAATCCTGCTGCGACATGCGCATGGTGTTCTCGGCGCTCTGCTGATCGCCACCATCGGGGGCCTCGCGCTGCGCCTGCTGCATCTTCTGGCGCAGGTAATCCTGCGTCGCGTCGCGCAACTCCTGCATGAGGCGCGCGATCTCTTCCTCGCTCGCGCCGTTCTTCATCGCTTCGCTCAGCCGCTCCTGCGCGGCGCGCATCCGCTCCAGCGCATCGCCCGCATCGCCATCCTCAAGCAGGATGCCGAGGTCCCACAGCGCCTGCGCGATCTCGTCTCGCTCCGTATCATCAAGCCCGCCCGAGGCCACCATCGCCTCCAGCCTGCGCAGGATGACGCGCAGCCGCAGGTAGGCCGCGCTCGATCGGAACAGCCCATCCTCGGGCTTCCAGGATATCGCGCGCAGCACCTGTGCCACCCGAGGCGCATTCTCGCGGCTCCACAGCAGGTCGCGCCGCTGCTCGATCACCGCCGCCGCCAGCGGATCAAAGAACCGCCGCGCCGGGAGCGTCATCGCCACCGGCTCTGAAACCCCCGCTTGCCCTACCGCATCCGTGACCGTCATCCGCAGCGAAACCGGCAGATGCGCCCAGGGGTGCTGCGACAGGTTGGCGATGAGCGTCTCAGAGAATTCGGCGCGATCCCCCCTCATCGGCAGCGGCAGGTCGAGCCGGATCGCCTCGCGCGGCTCGGGTTCGGCGGCAAGGCCGTGACGGCGTTCCACCCGCTCCATATCGAGCACGATCACAGCCTCGCCGCCGGTCACGCCATGATCGTCACGCGCCTCGAAAGGCTGGCTCATCTGCCCCTCGAAACTGGTCTTGGTCTCAGCGTCGAGCACCGCAACCTGCGGCGTGGCATCGGCGATGGCCTCCACTTGCCAGCCGCGTCCGCCGGGGCCGTCGATGCGCAACACACCATCACGGACGATGTCAAAGCTCTGCTCCGGGGTGGTCATCGGCGTCGCGGTCCCGGCCCGGCCCGAGGCGGTCTCGTGCAGGCTGAGCGCGCCGTCCTCGCCATAAAACCGCAGCGTCACCTCGCTGCCCACCGGCGCGCGGATCACGCCGCCCTGATCGGCGAGATAGAGGCTTGGCAGGCCGGTATGGCGCGGCGGCTCGATCCAGCCTTCCCAGGCCGGCCCCTGCGCCAGCGCCGCCCCTGTCCCGTTACCGGACCCGATCTGCGCGACAGACCCCGCACGCCAGACCGAGCCGAAGACCAGCCCGATCACGAGAATCAGCAGGGCCACATGGCGCAACCCGTAGGGGTCGAACCGCGCCAGCCGCAGATCGGGTGGCACATGCCGCGCCCCCGCCGCGCGCGTCGCCATGCGCGCCTGATGCGCCCGCCACAAGGCCGCGGAGGCGGCGTCACCCGCGCCCACGGCCTGCGCATCGCCGAGTGCCGCCAGCGGTCGCCCGTCCAGCGACGCGTCGAGCCGCGCCAGCGCCTCGGCCCGGCGCGGCCAGCGGAACCGCACGAGGCCAAGAACGCCAAGCACCAGCGCCCCAAGCGCCAGCCCTGCGCTCGCCCAAGGGAGCAATGCAGGCGACACGGTCTCGTGCAGGCCCAGGAACACCACGCCCGAAACCACGGCCAGAAGGCTCAGCAGCGGCCAGAAGGTGCGTGCCACCCGCTCGGCCAAAAGCCCGGCCCACGTGAGCGCAAGCGCATTGCGCAGCCGCGCCATCGCTATCGTCAGGGGATCGCCGGGTCGGGACATCCGCAGCACCGCTCCTCTTACGGCCCGGCGCGCCAATCGCGTCAAAGCCACTTTGGGATGGTATCGCGATTTATCATTTCGTCAAAGGTCGGGCGCGCGCGGATCACGGCAAAGTCACGCCCATTGACCAGAACCTCGGGGATGAGCGGTCGCGTGTTGTATTCGCTCGCCATCACCGCGCCATAGGCCCCGGCACTGCGGAACGCCACCAGATCGCCCTCGGCCAGCGGCGGCAGCATCCGCGCCTTCGCGAAGGTATCCCCCGATTCGCAGACCGGGCCGACCACGTCATGGGGGGCCCGCTCCACCCCGGGCGCAGGCTCCTTGACGGGGACGATATCGTGATACGCGTCATACATCGCGGGCCGGATGAGATCATTCATTGCCGCATCGAGAATGAGGAAATCGCGCCCTTCGCCCTCCTTCACATAGACCACCCGGCTCACCAGAATGCCCGCATTCCCAACGATAAGCCGCCCCGGCTCGATCTCGATCTCGCAGCCCAGATGCCCCAGTTCCTCGCGGATCACCGCGCCATATTCGACCGGCAGCGGCGGCGCCTCGTTCGAGCGGGTGTAGGGGATACCAAGGCCACCCCCCAGATCAAGACGGCGGATGTCGTGCCCGTCAGCACGCAAGATCGCCGTCAACTCCGCCACCTTGCGATAGGCGAGCCGGAACGGCTCCAGATCGGTGAGTTGAGAGCCGATATGCACGTCGATGCCCACCACCTCGATCCCCGGCAGGGCGGCGGCCTCGGCATAGACGGCGCGGGCGCGGGCAATCGGAATACCGAACTTGTTCTCACTCTTGCCGGTGGCGATCTTGGCGTGGGTTTTCGCGTCCACGTCCGGGTTGACCCGCACGGTGATCGGCACGCTCACCCCGAGGCTCACTGCCACCTCGCTCAGCGCGCGCAGTTCCGGCTCGCTCTCGACATTGACCTGCCGGACGCCGCCCTCGAGCGCCATGCGCATCTCGTCCCGCGTCTTGCCCACGCCCGAAAACACGATCCGCTCACCCGGCACACCCGCCGCCTTTGCCCGCGCGTATTCCCCGCCCGAGACCACGTCCATTCCGGCTCCGAGGTCCGCCAGCGTGCGCAGGATCGCTTGGTTGCTCGCTGCCTTCATGGCATAGCAGACGAGGTGATCCACCCCGGCCAGCGCCTCGTCGAAGAGCCGGAAATGCCGGACCAGCGTCGCAGTCGAATAGCAGTAGAACGGCGTGGCCACCTCTGCGGCGATGTCCGCCAGAGACGCATCCTCTGCATGAAGCACGCCATCACGATAGAGAAAATGATCCAAGCGCCATCCCGCCCTGTTTCTTCTTGGCAAAAATACTCGAAGTCTGCCCTCAATGCCCGCGCAACGTCCGCAGAAAAAGGTAGAGAGGCAAACCGCAGCTTACCCCGATGCCGAAGGTGGCGGGGATCGCCAGAAGCCCCAGCCAGCGCCGCTCGGCCACGCTCTCGACAAGGCACCAGAGCGTCAGCGCCACGGCGGCGATGGTCAGGTCCCAGACCAATCCGGACGTGGCGGCATTGGCATGCCAGGCATCGACCATGGCCATCAGGTCATAGCCGTTCTCGCCGAACCATGCCAGAAACCAGGACATCGGATGCACCGCGCCCCAGACCGCAAGCGCAAGCCAGAGCCACCTCACAGCCCGACCCCGACGCCCACGTTGACGCCGCCCACGCGCAGGCCCGTGCCGATGCTCGTATGCACCCCGCCCGACCCTGCGCTGACCGTGGTGCTGAGCGACGGGCGCACCGGCGGCGCATCCGCGCCGCACCCCGCCAGACCGGAAAGCGTCGCTGCAATCAGTATCCATCTCATCCCA
Organism: Roseovarius sp.; assembly: GCA_034521935.1. Classification (GTDB taxonomy): domain Bacteria; phylum Pseudomonadota; class Alphaproteobacteria; order Rhodobacterales; family Rhodobacteraceae; genus Roseovarius. Next base: position 29,600 of record JAXHLV010000003.1, on the reverse strand, counting down.
AACGCTCCTTCCACCGTGCCACCTGCGCGCGCACCTGCTCGGGGGCGGTGCCGCCATAGCTCATCCGCGAGGCCACCGAATTATGCAAACCCAGGACATCATAGACCGCATCGGTGATTTGGCCATGCACCGCCTGCATCTCTTCAAGGCTCAGGTCCGGCAAATCGCAGCCCCTGGCCTCGGCGCGCGCCACAAGGCTACCAGTGACGTGATGCGCCTCGCGGAACGGCATATCCAGCACCCGCACCAGCCAGTCGGCGAGGTCGGTAGCGGTGGAAAAGCCCGTCCCGGCAGCGGCCTCTAGGTTATCCCTCTGCGCCGCCATGTCGCGCACCATCCCCTCCATCGCAGCCAGCGCCAGCAGGAGGGTGTCGGCGGCGTCGAACACCTGCTCCTTGTCCTCCTGCATGTCCTTGGAATAGGCCAAGGGCAGCCCCTTCATCACCATCATCAGCGCAACGTTGGCCCCGAAGATGCGCCCCACCTTGGCGCGAATGAGCTCCGCCGCGTCCGGGTTCTTCTTCTGCGGCATGATCGACGAGCCGGTCGAGAAGCGATCCGACAGCGCGATGAACCGGAACTGCGCCGAGGACCAGATCACCAACTCCTCCGCGAACCGGCTCAGATGCATGGCGCAGATGCTCGCCACCCCAAGGAATTCCAACGCGAAATCCCGGTCGCTGACGGCATCAAGGCTATTCGCGCAAGGCGCATCAAAGCCCAGCGCCTGCGCCGTCATATCCCGGTCAATCGGAAAGCTCGTCCCCGCCAGCGCCGCCGCCCCCAGCGGGCATTCATTCATCCGCGCCCGCGCATCGCGCACCCGGCTCAGGTCACGCCCGAACATCTCGACATAGGCCATCATGTGATGGCCCCATGTCACCGGCTGCGCGGTCTGCAGGTGGGTAAAGCCCGGCATCACCCAGTCCGCCCCGGCCTCTGCCTGTGCCAGCAGTGCCCGCATCAGCGCCTGAAGCCCCGCCTCTGCCGAATCCAGTTGATCGCGCACCCAGAGCCGGAAGTCGGTGGCCACCTGATCGTTGCGCGACCGCGCGGTATGAAGCCGTCCGGCGGCGGGGCCCACGATCTCCTTCAATCGCGCCTCCACGTTCATGTGGATATCTTCAAGAGCCGTGGAAAAGGTGAAATTTCCGGCCTCGATCTCTGACAAGACCGTGAGAAGCCCTTCCCTCATCGCCCCCGCGTCCTTATCACTGATGATACCCGTAGCCGCGAGCATGGCGGCATGGGCGCGCGACCCGGCAATATCCTGCGCCGCCAGCCGCTTGTCGAACGAGATCGAGGCGTTGATCGCCTCCATGATCGCGTCCGGCGCGTCGGCAAAGCGGCCGCCCCACATCTGGTTCGAGGTCGTGTCCGTCATGGTTTGAGGCCCTTTGGAGGGAATTATGAAACGTGTTCTCGGGATTGTCCTTTATATGGCCCTCGCGCTTGGTGCAAACCCCGCCCTCGCCGATTCGGCGCGGGCCGAGGCGCTGCGCGAGGGGGATATGAAGAAACTCATGTTCCACAGCGCGCCACAACCCGCCCCGCAGGTCGAATTCGAGCGCGGCGAGGGCGGGGCGGGCACGCTCGGCGATTACCGGGGGCGCGTTGCGCTGGTGAATTTCTGGGCGACATGGTGCGCACCGTGCCGCGCCGAGATGCCGACGCTCTCGGCGCTGGAGCGCGAGATGGGCGGCGAAGATTTCGCCGTCGTGACCATCGCCACGGGACGTAACCCCTTGCCCGCCATGAAGAAATTCATGGACGAGATCGGCGCCGACAACCTGCCCCTGCACCGTGACCCCAAAAGCGCATTGGCCCGGCAAATGGGCGTTTTCGGCCTTCCGATGACCATGATCCTCGACGCCGAGGGCCGCGAGATCGGACGACTCACCGGCGATGCGGACTGGAACAGCGACAGCGCGCGGGCGATCATCGCGGCACTGACCGGCGAATCGGACGGCTGAGCACGAGGCTCAAAATCACGGGCTGTATCGCGTCGGTATCGTGTCGGTATTTCGTCGGTATCGGCGCGCCTGCCCGCCGCTCACCCCGCACCCGGCGAAGCGCGCCATGCCTGCCCCATGTCCAGCGCCAAGGAGAGGGCCGGCGGGCAGACCAAAGATGCCCAATGACGGTTCCGATTCCTTTGAGGCTATTTGACCCGGGTAAGGTGAGGGCCGGTTCTGGCCTGAAGCGGACGTTGAGGATCCGCTTGCGCGAATCGGTGCTGAAGGCACGCCGCGCAGCGCCCGACCGCCGGGTGGGCGCTCTGCACGGTCGATGACGTCACTATAATCGTCGGAATACGCCAACGACTGTAGACTGCCATCCTTCACCGTCGAGAGCGCCCGCCCGGGGGCGGTCGGGCGCTGCGCGGCGGTGCCTCGCACCTTGATTCCGCGCGAGGGGCTGTCCGACGTCCGCTCCAGGCCAATCCCAGACTACTTCGACATCACCTTCGAGGGCAACGCCGTCCCGCATAGCTGCCCTTCGCGACAGGCCTGCATCGTGTGCGGCAGATACCTTTTGCCAGGTGGCGAAGATTGACATGCAGAGGGGTCAGAGATCGTCGCGACGCCGGGAAAACCGCCCCGGGCACCTCGCTCAGACCTCGGGATCGGATGCCCCGCTCACCCCCGCCTCGGCAAAACTCGCCATGCCGGAATGGCAGGCGAGCGCCGCCTGCACGACGCCCACGCCCAGAACCGCGCCCGAGCCTTCACCCAGCCGCAGGCCGAGCGACAAAAGCGGTGCCTTGCCCAAGCGATCCAAAAGCCGCGCGTGGCCCGGCTCGGCGCTGACATGGGCGGCGAGCGCGTGGTCGAGCGCGCCGGGGGCCTCGGCCTCAGACAGGCGGCGGCAGCGGTGCAGATGAAGCCGTCGAGCAGCACCGGGATACGCAAGGTCCGCGCCCGCGCGATCGCGCCCGCCATCGCCGCGAGTTCGCGCCCGCCGAGTGCGGCCAACACGCCAAGCCCGCCGCGCGCCGGGTTGGCCGCGACCGCCCGCGCCACCACCTGCGCCTTCAACGCCAGCCCGGCATCATCAAGCCCGGTGCCGCGCCCCGTCCAATCCGAAGCCGAACCACCATGCAGCGCCAGCGCGATGGCGGCGGCGGGGGTGGTGTTGCCGATGCCCATCTCCCCCGCGACGAAGAGATCGGCGCGCGCGTCGACGGCCTCCCATCCCGCAGACAGTGCGGCAACACACTCCACCTCGGACATCGCGGGGCCGGTGGCGATGTCGCCGGTGGGCCGGTCGAGATCGAGCGCGCGCACGTCGAGCCGCGCGCCGACAACGCCCGCCAACTGGTTGACCGCAGCCCCCCCGGCCTCGAAATTGCTGACCATCTGCGCCGTTACCGCCGCCGGGAAGGCCGAAACACCCTGCGCCACCACCCCGTGATTGCCAGCGAACACCACCACCTGCGGCGCGCGCACCCGCGCGCGCGCATCCCCGCGCCAGCCGCAATACCACGCCGCCACCTCTTCGAGCCGACCAAGCGCGCCGGGGGGCTTGGTCAGCGTCGCGTCGCGGGCGCAGGCGGCGGCGGTGGCGGCGGTGTCCGGGCCGGGCAGATCGCGCAGGAGGGCGGCGAAATCGGCAAGCGTGGCGAAAGGGGCGGGCATGGCGGCCTCGTTGCAAGTGAGCGCCCCTGTCTGTATCGCGAAAGCGGCCCCGCCCCCAGCCCGAAAAGGCCATGCACCATGCCAAGGACCAACCGCGACACCGCGCTGTTGCACCGCTCCGACCTCGCGCTGGCGCTGGCTCTGCTGACGCGGCTGCCGGTGCGCGTGAGTGATGCGACGCGCGGCGCGCGGGCGGCCTGGGCCTGGCCGCTGGCGGGGGCGGTTCTGGGCGGCACTGGCGGCGCTCGCGGGCGGTGCGGCGCTGGCGCTGGGCCTGCCCGCGCCGGTGGCCGCACTCCTCGCGCTCGGGGCGCTGGTGATGGCGGGCGGCGGGCTGCACGAGGACGGGCTTGCCGACAGTGCCGACGGGCTCTGGGGCGGCTGGACGCGGGAGCGGCGGCTGGAGATCATGCGCGACAGCCGGATCGGCAGCTACGGGGTGATCGCGCTGGTGCTGACACTCGGCCTGCGGGCGGTGGCGCTGGCGCTCATTCTCAAAGGCGGCGCGCTGGCAGGTGCCGTGGCGCTGGTGATCGCGGCGATGGTGTCGCGCGCGGCGATGGCGGGGGTGATGGCGGCCCTGCCGCCCGCGCGCGCCGACGGGCTGGCGCAGGGACAGGGCCGCCCGCCCCGGGCCACGGTCCTGCTTGCGGCGGCGGTGGCTGTGGCGGCGGCGGTGGTCCTTGCAGGGGTGCCGGGGATCGTCGCGGTGGGGGCGGCGTCACTCGCGGCGCTGGTGGTGGCGTGGCAGGCAAAGGCAAAGATCGGCGGGCAGACCGGCGATATCCTCGGGGCCGCGCAGCAGATGGCGGAAATCGCGGCGCTCTTGTGCCTGTTGCCGTGACCGGACCGCACGCCTCACGGCTTGGGCCGGTCGTCCCAATCGTCCGACAGAATGCGCCGCGCATCGCCCTCGGGGTCGTCATACTGGTTGGAGCGCACGGTGTAGACAAAGAACACCAGCCCCAGCCCCCCGAGGATCAGCGAGATCGGAATGAGATAGGCCAGCACGTTCATCCGCTCACCTCAATCGCAGCGCGTTCAACGACACCGTAATCGAAGACGCCGACATGGCCAAGGCCGCGATCAGCGGCGTGGCGAGCCCGGCCACGGCAAGCGGCACGGCGACGATGTTGTAGATCGTGGCGATGCGGAAATTTTCGCGGATGCGCCTTGTGGCGGCGCGGGCGGTGCCGCAGGCGGCGGCAATGGGCGCGAGATCATTGCCCAGAAGCACGATATCCGAGGCCACGCGCGCGGCATCGAGCGCCGAGGCGGGCGAGATCGAGACATGCGCAGCCGTCAGCGCCGCGGTATCGTTGAGCCCGTCGCCGACCATGAGCACATGCGCCCCCGCCTCGCGCAACGCCTCGATGCGCGCCGCCTTGTCGGCGGGCAGCGCCTCGGCGGTCCATTCGGTGATCCCGAGCCGATCCGCCAGCGCCGAGACCGCAGGCGTCGAATCGCCCGACATCAGGATCACCCGCTTGCCATCGGCAATGAGCCCCTGCACCGCCTCTTGCGCGCCGGGGCGCAGCGCGTCGGTGAAGGTGAAGGCCAGCGGCGCGCCGTCGCCCCTATCGAGGAATGTCGCGGTCTGCGCCACCGCCTCGGCCCCGGTCCAGCTTGCCCGGCCCAGCCGCACCTCGCGGCCCTCGTACATACCCTTGGTGCCATAGCCCGGCACCTCGGTCACGCCGCGCACATCCGCCGCCGCGATCCCGGCCTCCCGCGCCGCCCCGGCGATGGCACGGGCCAGCGGGTGCGACGAGCCCTCGGCCAGCGCGCGCGCCACCGCCACCGCCGCGCGCGGCAGGCTCTCGATCCCATCGAGGCGCGGCGTTCCGGCGGTGAGCGTGCCGGTCTTGTCGAACACCACCGTGTCCACCTGCGCCAGCCGCTCCAGCGCGGTTTCGTGCTTGATCAGCATCCCGCGCCGGAAAAGCCGCCCCGAGGCCGCCGTCGTCACCGCAGGCACCGCGAGGCCCAATGCGCAGGGGCAGGTGATGATGAGCACGGCGGCGGCGATGTTGAGCGCGGTGCGCGGATCCCACGTCGCGAGATACCAGCCCGCGAAGGCGAGGCCCGACAGGATATGCACCCCCGGCGCATAGAGTTTGGCCGCGCGGTCGGCGAGCGAGGTATAGCGCGAGCGCCCCGATTCGGCGATGGCCACGAGGTCGGCCATGCGGTGCAGCGAGGTCTCGGCCCCCACGGCGCTGGCGCGGATGGTGAGCGGGCCGGTGAGGTTTACTTCGCCCGCGCTGACGGCCTGCCCCTCGCCCGCGAAGACGGGAAGCGTCTCGCCCGTGAGGAGCGAGCGGTCGATCTCCGACGTGCCCTGCACGATCTCGCCATCCACCGGCATCCGGCCGCCGGGGCGCACGCGGATCAGATCGCCCACCGCCAGTTCGGAGACGTTCACCATCTCCTCGGCCCCGTCCCGGAGCCGCGTGGCGCGGGGCACTTCGAGCGCGGTCAGCTCCTCGGCGGCCGAGCGCGCGATGGCGCGGGTGCGGTGGTCGAGATAGCGCCCGGCGAGCAGGAAGAAGGTGAGCGCGATGGCCGCGTCGAAATAGGCGTGCTCGCCCGAGAGCATCGTCTCCCACAGCGAAGTGATGACCGCGAGCAGAATGGCCAGCGTGATCGGCACATCCATGTTGAGCCGCCCGTGGCGCAGCGCGCCCCAGGCGTTGCGAAAGAACGGCACCCCGGAAAAGGCGATGGCCGGGAGCGCGATGGCCGCCGAAATCCAGTGAAACAGATCGCGCGTCGCCGCCTCGGCCCCGGACCAGACCGAGACCGACAGCAGCATGACGTTCATCGCGGCGAACCCTGCCACCGCCAGCCGCATCAAAAGCTCGCGGCCCGCGCTGTCGGTGGCCGTGGCGCTCAGTGTCCCGGCGTCAAGCTCGTGCGCCTCGTATCCCAGCCCCTCGACGAGGCTGCGCATCTCCTCCGCCGTCACGCCCGGTTCGGCGTCGATGCTCGCGCGCTTGAGCGTGAGGTTGACGCGCGCCGATTTCACGCCGGGATGCGCGTCAAGCGCGCGCTCGATCTTCGAGATGCAGGCCGAGCAATGGATCGTCGGCAGCGACAGCGCGATCCGCGCGTCGGGGCAGCCGCCCGCGCCGCCAGCGCCTCTGCCGCCGGGGCGGCGGAACAGGCCGGGCAGGCCGAGGGGGTCGCGCGGGCGATGCTGCTCATGGCGTTATTCCTTGTGCAGCACGACCCGCTGCCTGAAAGAGCGTGCCATCGCTGTTCCACGCCTTCATGCGGATATTCCAGTTGCCGTCACTCAGCTCCACCGGGGCCACATAGGCGGTGCCGTCAAAGCGGAAATCCGGCGTCTGATCGGCCTGCACATGGGTCGCGCGGCCCACCGTCGCCTCGAGCCGCGCCGCCTGCACCCGGTCTCCATCCGCGTCGGTGATCCCGAGCGTCAACAAGCCGTCCGCGTGATCGGCGCGGACCGTCCAGCCCAGCCCCTCCTGCGCCGCCTTGCGCTCGTTGAAGTTCTGGCTGGCGACATAGGAATTCTTGACCTCCAGCCCCGGAAAGGTGCTGACCGCCGAGTAGGCCAGCACCAGGTTGACCCCGATGATGAGGGCGAACGCCGCGACAAAGCCGATGAACACATGCCGCCCGGTGATCTCGCCCTTGGCCATCATTGTCCCTTTCCGTTGAAGACCGTGTCCTTGTAATCGCGCGTGCCGCTGCCGGTGTCCTCGACCCAGAGACGGATTTCGGTGCGGTCGGCCTGCGCCGGGGCAGAGCCCTTGGGTGCCGTGACATAGACCCGTTGCAGCATCATCTCGTCGGCCGGCACCTCGACCGAGGTATAGGGCGTGCCTTCGAGCGTGACAAACAGCGTCGGATCGCCCTTGACGCTGAACTTGAACCGCGTCGTGTCGTGCTGCATGTTGCGCAACCGCACCTCGTAGATGTTGCGGATCTCGCCATCCGACAGGGTGACATAGGTCGGGTTGCGCACCGGGGCCACCGTCATGTCGATATCCGAGCGGATGAACAGCGCAAAGACCAGCCCGGCCCCCACCAGCGACCACAGCGCGGTATAGAGGATCGTGCGCGGGCGGAAGACGTGCTTCCAGATCGGCTTGGGCGGTTGGCCCGCGCGCTCGCGCTCCTCGTCGGTAAAGGCCATGTAGTCAATCAGCCCGCGCGGCTTGCCGATCTTTTCCATCACGTCGTCGCAGGCGTCGATGCACAGCGCGCAGGTGATGCATTCCAGCTGCTGGCCGTCGCGGATGTCGATGCCCATCGGGCAGACATTGACGCAGGCCATGCAGTCGATGCAGTCGCCCATCGGCTCGCCCGCCTTGACCTCTTCGGAATGCTTGCGCGGCTCGCCCCGCCAGTCGCGGTAGCCGACGGTCAGGCGTGTCCTCGTCCAGCATGGCGGCCTGGATGCGCGGCCAGGGGCAGGCATAGATGCAGATCTGCTCGCGCGCGAAGCCGCCGAAGAAGAAGGTCGTGCCCGTCAGAATCGCGATTGTGGTATAGGCGATGGGATGGGCGCTCGAAGCGTGCAGCAGATCGACGCACCAGCGTCGGCGCATCGGTAAAATAGAAGACCCACGCGCCCCCGGTGGCCACGGCGATCAGCAGCCAGGTGATCCACTTGGTCAGCCGCAGCCGCGCCTTGCGGATATCCCATCTCTGCCGGTGCAGGCGCAGCGCGCGCGTTGCGGTCGCCCTCGATCCAGCGCTCCACCAGGATGAACAGGTCGGTCCAGACCGTCTGCGGGCAGGCATAGCCGCACCAGACCCGGCCCAGCGCCGAGGTGAACAGAAACAGCCCCAGCCCCGCCATGATCAGAAGACCGGCGACGAAGTAGAACTCGTGCGGCCAGATCTCGATCCAGAAGAAGAAGAACCGCCGTTCGCCCAGGTCGAGCAACACCGCCTGATCGGGCAGGCTCGGGCCGCGATCCCAGCGTGATCCACGGGGTGATGTAGTAGATGCCGAGGGTGACGGCCATGATCACACCATTTCAGGTTGCGGAAATTTACCTGAAACACGGCGCGGAAAGATCGGCTCGCGCGCGGCATAAAGCGATTGCGGGGCGCTTGGCTGGGTCTCGGACAAGGGGGTCACTCCGATATGATCAGTTTCAGGTTCGTCTTTTGTCAGGCACTGCGGAACGTGGCTTTGACCTGAGTCAATATGGGGGGTATTTGCGCCTGTCCGAGCGTGTCGCGTTGACGCGGGTGCGGGGCGCACGGGCCTGTGACGAGACCGGCACCGGCCCTCCCTGGAAACGCGCGAACAGGACGGAAGGACCGGCACCTTACCCCGGGCCTGCGCGGCCCGGGGTATGGCGTGGGGCTACTGGCCGCCGCCCAACTGGTGGACGTAGACGGCGACGGCCCGAAGCTCGGCCTCGCTCAGATCGGCCCCGCCCATCGCCGGCATGATACCGAAGCGCGAGTAGGTCACCGTCTCTTGGATGGTGTCGTAATCGCCACCGTAGAGCCAGATCGCATCGGCGAGGTTGGGCGCGCCCTGATACGATTCCCCCGCCCGCATCGCCGTGGCAGGCGGCGCAGTTGTTGAGGAATATCTCCTCGCCCGCGGCGGCAGCCTGCGCGTCCTGCGGTGCGCCCGAGAGCGACATCACGTAATTCACCACCTGGTCGATCTCTTCGCTTTCGAGGATGTCGCCAAAGGCGGGCATCTGTGACCAGCGTGCATCCATGTCGTCTTCGTTGCGGATGCCGTGGGCGATGGTGTAGCGGATCTCATCCAGCGTGCCGCCCCAGAGCCAGTCATTGTCCAGCAGGTTGGGATAGCCCCCCGCCTTGACGCCCGCCGCACCCGAGCCGTGGCACTGCGCGCACCAGGTGCGGAACACCGCGCCGCCAGCGGAGACGGCATAATCGTTAAGCTCTGGCGTGGCCGGGATTTCCTCGAGCTCGACCGAGGCGAGCTTTGCGTTGATCTCGGAATTGGCTTCTTGTGCGGCCTCGATCTCTGCGGCCACGTTGGCGCGCGTCGACCAGCCCTTGTAGCCCGCCGTCGCCTCGTTGATGAGCGGCCAGGCGGGATAGGCGATCACATACCACAATGCCCAGACGATACAGGCGTAGAACGTCCACAGCCACCAGCGCGGCAGCGGGTTGTTGTATTCCTCGATCCCGTCCCACGAATGGCCGGTGGTCTCGGGTTCGTCTTTCTTGTTCGGTCTCTTTGCCATCGCTCTTACGCCTCCTTGGCGTCGGCATCATCGTCAGGTGCCGGTTTGTCTTCGTGCCGGAAGGGGATGTTCGCCGGGTCCTCGTATGTCTTCGAGGCGCCGGGGCGGAACACCCAGATCACCACCCCGATGAAGAAGGCAAACAGCGCCAGCAACATCCAGCTATCGGCGAATTGGCGCAGCAGCGAATAGGTTTCCATTGCGTGTCCTCCTTAGCGGCTTGCGTCGGGGGTGAAGGTCGAGAAATCGACCAGCGTACCCAGCATTTGCAGGTAAGCGATCAGCGCGTCAGCCTCGGAAATCCCCGGTTGCCCGTCGAAATTGCGCACCTGCGCCTTGGGATAGCGCGAAAGCAGCCCGTCGGTATCGCCGTCGGGGTCGATCTGCGCGCGGAAATCGGCGCGCGCGGTCTCGATCATCTCGTCGGTATAGGGCACGCCCACCAGGCGGTGCGTCTCGAGCAGATCCCCGATGTGCTCGCCGTCGATCAGGCGGTTTTCGAGGAAGCCGTATTTCGGCATCACCGATTCGGGCACCACCGCTTGCGGGTTGCGCAGGTGGTCGACATGCCAGCCATCCGAATAGCGCCCGCCGACGCGCGCAAGGTCGGGCCCCGTGCGCTTGGATCCCCACTGGAACGGGTGGTCGTATTTCGACTCTGCCGCCAGTGAGTAATGGCCATAGCGCTCCACCTCGTCGCGCATCGGGCGCACCATCTGGCTGTGACAGACGTAACAGCCCTCGCGCACATAGACATCCCGCCCGGTCAGTTCCAGCGGCGAGTAGGGGCGCATCCCCTCGACATCCTCGATGGTGTTCTCGAGCCAGAACAGCGGGGCGATCTGCACGATCCCCCCGATGGTGACCACGAGGAAGGCAAAGATCGCCAGAAGCGTGATGTTCTTCTCGAGGATCGCGTGTTTGTCCAGAAATGCCATCTCTCCGGCCCTCCTTATTCAGCCGGGACTGCGCTGTTCGTGGCCTCGACGGCCGGCGAACGCTTCACAGTCATCCAGAGGTTATAGACCATGATGATCGCACCCGAGAGGTAAAGCACCCCGCCCAGTCCGCGCACCACATACATCGGGAACTTGGCGGCCACGGTATCGGCGAACGAGTTCACGAGGAAGCCGTTGGCATCCACTTCGCGCCACATCAGGCCCTCCATGATCCCCGTCACCCACATGGCGGCGGCGTAGAGAATGATGCCGATGGTCGCCAGCCAGAAGTGCCAGGACACGAGGCTGAGGCTATAGAGCCGCTCGCGGTTCCAGAGCCGCGGCACCAGGAAGTAGAGCGCGCCGAAGGTGATCATGCCGTTCCAGCCAAGCGCGCCGGAATGCACGTGCCCGATGGTCCAGTCGGTGTAGTGCGACAGCGAGTTCACCGCGCGGATCGACATCATCGGCCCCTCGAAGGTGGACATGCCGTAGAACCCGATGGAGATCACCATCATGCGGATGATCGGGTCGGTGCGCAGCTTGTCCCACGCGCCCGAGAGCGTCATCAGCCCGTTGATCATCCCGCCCCAGGACGGCATCCACAGCACGATCGAGAACACCATGCCCAGCGTCGAGGCCCAGTCGGGCAGCGCGGTATAGTGCAGGTGGTGCGGACCGGCCCAGATATAGATGAAAATCAGCGCCCAGAAGTGGATGATCGACAGCTTGTAGCTGAAAATCGGGCGTTCGGCCTGTTTCGGGACGAAGTAATACATCATGCCGAGGAACCCCGCGGTGAGGAAGAAGCCCACGGCGTTGTGCCCGTACCACCACTGCGTCATCGCGTCCTGCACGCCCGAGAAGAGCGAGACGGATTTTGAGCCCCAGATCGACACCGGGATGCTGAGGTTGTTGACAACGTGCAGCATCGCCACGGTGATGATGAACGACAGGTAGAACCAGTTGGCCACGTAGATATGCGGCTCGCGGCGCTTGACGATCGTGCCGAGGAAGACCGCCAGATAGGCCAGCCAGACGGCGGTCAGCCACCAGTCCGTGTACCATTCCGGCTCAGCGTATTCGCGCGACTGCGTGGCCCCCAGCAAGTAGCCGGTGGCGGCCAGCACGATGAAGAGCTGATAGCCCCAGAACACGAACCACGCGAGGTTGCCGCCCCAGAGGCGCGCCGCACTCGTGCGCTGCACCACGTAGAACGACGTGGCGATGAGGGCGTTGCCGCCAAAGGCAAAGATCACGGCGCTCGTGTGCAGCGGACGCAACCGCCCGAAATTCGCATAGCCCTGCGCCCAGTCGAAATTGAGCCCCGGAAAGGCAAGCTGAAAGGCGATGAACGTGCCCGCGAGAAAACCGACCACGCCCCAGAGGCAGGTGGTCGACCACCTGCCTCTGCGGGGCGTGGTCGGCTTTCTCGCGGGCACGTTCATCGCCTTTCAGCTTGCCTTTCCGCGGCTCAATTTCGACTGGGCGCAGGGCTATGCGAATTTCGGGCGGCTGCGGCCGCTGCACACGACGCGCCGTGATCTTCGCCTTCGGCGGCAACGCGCTGATCGCCACCTCATTCTACGTGGTGCAGCGCACCTGCGCGCGCGCGGTTGTTCGGCGGCAACCTCGCGTGGTTCGTGTTCTGGGGCTATCAGCTCTTCATCGTGCTGGCGGCGACCGGCTATGTGCTGGGCGCCACGCAGTCGCGCGAATACGCCGAGCCGGAATGGTATGCCGACTGGTGGCTGACCGTCGTCTGGCTGGCCTATCTGGCGGTGTTCCTCGGCACGATCGTCAAGCGCAAGGAGCCGCATATCTACGTCGCCAACTGGTTCTACCTGTCGTTCATCGTCACCGTGGCGATGCTGCACGTGGTCAACAACCTGACCATCCCGGTGTCGATCTGCGGCTCGAAATCGGTCCCGCTCTTCTCGGGCGTGCAGGACGCGATGACGCAGTGGTGGTACGGGCACAACGCCGTGGGCTTCTTCCTGACCGCCGGGTTCCTGGGCATGATGTATTATTTCGTGCCCGAAGCAGGCCGAACGGCCGATCTATCAGCTACAAGCTGTCGATCATCCACTTCTGGGCGCTGATCTTCATCTATATCTGGGCCGGTCCGCACCACCTGCACTACACCGCGCTGCCCGACTGGGCCTCGACGCTGGGCATGGTGTTCTCGATCGTGCTGTGGATGCCGTCCTGGGGCGGGATGATCAACGGGCTGATGACGCTGTCGGGCGCGTGGGACAAGCTGCGCACCGACCCGATCATCCGCATGATGGTGATCTCCGTCGGGCTTCTACGGCATGTCCACCTTCGAGGGGCCGATGATGTCGATCCGCGCGGTGAACTCGCTGTCGCACTACACCGACTGGACCATCGGGCACGTGCATTCCGGCGCGCTTGGCTGGAACGGCATGATCACCTTCGGCGCGCTCTACTTCCTGGTGCCGCGGCTCTGGAACCGCGAGCGGCTCTACAGCCTCAGCCTCGTGTCCTGGCACTTCTGGCTCGCGACCATCGGCATCGTCCTCTACGCCGCCTCGATGTGGGTGACCGGCATCATGGAGGGCCTGATGTGGCGCGAAGTGGATGCCAACGGCTTCCTCGTGAACTCGTTCGCCGATACCGTCGCCGCCAAGTTCCCGATGTATGTGGTGCGCGGGCTGGGCGGGGTGCTCTACCTCACCGGCGCGATCATCATGTTCTACAACCTCTGGATGACCGTGAAGCGTTCGCCGGCCGTCGAGGCCACGACACCAGCGCAGTCCCGGCTGAATAAGGAGGGCCGGAAGATGGCGATTTCTGGACAAACACGCGATCCTCGAGACGCAACGTCGACGCTTCTGGCGATGTTCGCCTTTCTCGTGGTGACGATCGGGGGGATCGTGCAGATCGCGCCGCTGTTCTGGCTCGAGAACACGATCGAGGATGTCGAGGGCATGCGCCCCTACTCGCCGCTGGAACTGGCCGGGCGCGACATCTATGTCCGCGAGGGCTGCTACGTCTGTCACAGCCAGATGGTGCGCCCGATGCGCGACGAGGTGGAGCGCTATGGCCATTACTCACTGGCGGCAGAGTCGAAATACGACCACCCGTTCCAGTGGGGATCAAAGCGCACGGGGCCCGACCTTGCGCGGGTCGGCGGGCGCTATTCGGATGACTGGCACGTCGACCACCTGCGCGACCCGCAAGCGGTGGTGCCCGAATCGGTGATGCCGAAATACGGCGTTCCTCGAAAACCGCCTGATCGACGGCGAGCACATCGGGGATCTGCTCGAGACGCACCGCGCTGGTGGGCGTGCCCTACACCGACGAGATGATCGCCAACGCGACCGCCGATTTCCGCGCGCAGGCCGACCCGGACGCCGATACCGAGGGGCTGCTCGCGCGCTATCCCAAGGCGCAGGCGCGCAATTTCGACGGGCAGCCGGGCATTTCGGAGGCCGATGCCCTCATCGCCTATCTGCAGATGCTGGGCACGCTGGTCGATTTCTCGACCTTCACCCCCGATCGCAAGCCGCTAAGGAGGACACGCAATGGAAACCTATTCGCTGCTGCGCCAATTCGCCGATAGCTGGATGTTGCTGGCGCTGTTTGCCTTCTTCATCGGGGTGGTCGATCTGGGTCTTCCGCCCCGGCGCCGCGAAGACATACGAGAACCCGGCGAACATCCCCTTCCGGCACGAAGACAAACCGGCACCTGACGATGATGCCGACGCCAAGGAGGCGTAAGACATGGCAAAGAGACCGAACAAGAAAGACGAACCCGAGACCACCGGCCATTCGTGGGACGGGATCGAGGAATACAACAACCCGCTGCCGCGCTGGTGGCTGTGGACGTTCTACGCCTGTATCGTCTGGGCATTGTGGTATGTGATCGCCTATCCCGCCTGGCCGCTCATCAACGAGGCGACGGCGGGCTACAAGGGCTGGTCCACCCGCGCCAACGTGGCCGCGGAGATCGCAGGCCGCACGAGAGGCCAATGCCGAGATCAACGCAAAGCTCGCCTCGGTCGAGCTGACGGAAATCCCGGCCACGCCGGAGCTTGACGATTATGCCGTCTCCGCTGGCGGCGCGGTGTTCCGCACCTGGTGCGCGCAGTGCCACGGCTCGGGCGCGGCGGGCGTCGAGGCGGGGGCTATCCCAACCTGCTGGACAATGACTGGCTCTGGGGCGGCACGCTGGATGAGATCCGCTACACCATCGCCCACGGCATCCGCAACGAAGACGACATGGATGCACGCTGGTCACAGATGCCCGCCTTTGGGGACATCCTCGAAAGCGAAGAGATCGACCAGGTCGTGAATTACGTGATGTCGCTCTCGGGCGCACCGCAGGACGCGCAGGCTGCCGCCGCGGGCGAGGAGATATTCCTCAACAACTGTGCCGCCTGCCACGGCGATGCGGGCGGGGGAGATATCTATCAGGGTGCCCCCAACCTCGCCGATGCGATCTGGCTCTATGGTGGCGATTACGACACCATCCAAGAGACGGTGACCTACTCGCGCTTCGGTATCATGCCGGCGATGGGCGGGGCCGATCTGAGCGAGGCCGAGCTTCGGGCCGTCGCCGTCTACGTCCACCAGTTGGGCGGCGGCCAGTAGCCCCACGCCATACCCCGGGCCGCGCAGGCCCGGGTGCAGTGCCGGTCCTTCCGTCCTGTTCGCGCGTTTCCAGGGAGGGCCGGTGCCGGTCTCGTCACAGGCCCGTGCGCCCCGCACCCGCGTCAACGCGACACGCTCGGACAGGCGCAAATACCCCCCATATTGACTCAGGTCAAAGCCACGTTCCGCAGTGCCTGACAAAAGACGAACCTGAAACTGATCATATCGGAGTGACCCCCTTGTCCGAGACCCAGCCAAGCGCCCCGCAATCGCTTTATGCCGCGCGCGAGCCGATCTTTCCCCGCCGTGTTTCAGGTAAATTCCGCAACCTGAAATGGGTGATCATGGCCGTCACCCTCGGCATCTACTACATCACCCCGTGGATCCGCTGGGATCGCGGCCCGAGCCTGCCCGATCAGGCGGTTTTGCTCGACCTGGGCGAACGGCGGTTCTTCTTCTTCTGGATCGAGATATGGCCGCACGAGTTCTACTTTGTCGCCGGTCTGCTGGTGATGGCGGGGCTGGGGCTGTTTCTGTTCACCTCCGCGCTGGGCCGGGTCTGGTGCGGCTATGCCTGCCCGCAGACGGTATGGACCGACCTGTTCATCCTGGTGGAGCGCTGGATCGAGGGCGACCGCAACGCGCGGCTGCGGCTGCACCGGCAGAAATGGGATATCCGCAAGGCGCGGCTGCGGCTGACCAAGTGGATCACCTGGCTGCTGATCGCGGTGGCCACCGGGGGCGCGTGGGTGTTCTATTTCACCGATGCGCCGACGCTGATGGTCGATCTCTTCACGCTTGATGCCCACCCCATCGCCTATACCACAATCGCGATTCTCACGGGCACCACGTTCTTTTTCGGCGGCTTCGCGCGCGAGCAGATCTGCATCTACGCCTGCCCCTGGCCGCGCATCCAGGCCGCCATGCTGGACGAGGACAGCCTGACGGTTGGCTATCGCGCCTGGCGGGGCGAGCCGCGCAAGCATTCCGAAGAGGTCGAGGCGGGCGAGCCGATGGGCGACTGCATCGATTGCATGGCCTGCGTCAATGTCTGCCCGATGGGCATCGACATCCGCGACGGCCAGCAGCTCGAATGCATCACCTGCGCGCTGTGCATCGACGCCTGCGACGAGGTGATGGAAAAGATCGGCAAGCCGCGCGGGCTGATCGACTACATGGCGCTTTACCGACGAGGAGCGCGAGCGCGCGGGCCAACCGCCCGAAGCCGATCTGGAAGCACGTCTTCCGCCCGCGCACGATCATCTACACCGCGCTCTGGTCGCTGGTGGGGGCCGGGCTGGTCTTTGCGCTGTTCATCCGCTCGGATATCGACATGACGGTGGCCCCGGTGCGCAACCCGACCTATGTCACCCTGTCGGATGGCGAGATCCGCAACATCTACGAGGTGCGGTTGCGCAACATGCAGCACGACACGACGCGGTTCAAGTTCAGCGTCAAGGGCGATCCGACGCTGTTTATCACGCTCGAAGGCACGCCCTATACCTCGGTCGAGGTGCCCGCCGACGAGATGATGCTGCAACGGGTCTATGTCACCGCACCCAAGGGCTCTGCCCCGGCGCAGGCCGACCGCACCGAAATCCGTCTCTGGGTCGAGGACACCGGCAGCGGCACGCGCGATTACAAGGACACGGTCTTCAACGGAAAGGGACAACTGATGGCCAAGGGCGAGATCACCGGGCGGCATGTGCTTCATCGGCTTCGTCGCGGCGTTCGCCCTCATCATCGGGGTCAACCTGGTGCTGGCCTACTCGGCGGTGCGCACCTTTCCGGGGCTGGAGGTCAAGAATTCCTATGTCGCCAGCCAGGAATTCAACGAGCGCAAGGCCGCGCAGGAGGGGCTGGGCTGGACGGTCGCGCGCCGATCACGCGGACGGCTTGTTGACGCTCGGGATCACCGACGCGGATGGAGACCGGGTGCAGGCGGCGCGGCTCGAGGCGACGGTGGGTCGCGCGACCCATGTTCAGGCCGATCAGACGCCGGATTTCCGCTTTGACGGCACCGCCTATGTGGCCCCGGTGGAGCTGAGCGATGGCAACTGGAATATCCGCATGAAGGCGTGGAACAGCGATGGCACGCTCTTTCAGCAGCGGGTCGTGCTGCACAAGGAATAACCCATGAGCAGCATCGCCCGCGCGACCCCCTCGGCCTGCCCCGCCTGTTCCGCCGCCCCGGCGGCAGAGGCGCTGGCGGCGCGGGCGCTGCCCGACGCGCGGATCGCGCTGTCGCTGCCGACGATCCATTGCTCGGCCTGCATCTCGAAGATCGAGCGCGCGCTTGACGCGCATCCCGGCGTGAAATCGGCGCGCGTCAACCTCACGCTCAAGCGCGCGAGCATCGACGCCGAACCCGGGCGTGACGCGCGGAGGAGATGCGCAGCCTCGTCGAGGGGCTGGGCTACGAGGCGCACGAGCTCGACGCCGGCACCATCGAGCGCCACGGCCACCGACAGCGCGGGCCGCGAGCTTGCTGATGCGGCTCGCCGTGGCGGGGTTCGCGGCGATGAACGTGATGCTGCTGTCGGTCTCGGTCTGGTCCGGGGCCGAGGCGGCGACGCGCGACATGTTCCACTGGATTTCGGCGGCCATCGCGCTGCCGGCGATCGCCTTTTCCGGGCGTGCCGTTCTTTCGCAACGCCTGGGCGCGCTGCGCCACGGGCGGCTCAACATGGATGTGCCGATCACGCTGGCCATCCTGCTCGCGGTCATCACTTCGCTGTGGGAGACGATCGCTGTCGGGCGAGCACGCCTATTTCGACGCGGCGATCGCGCTCACCTTCTTCCTGCTGGCCGGGCGCTATCTCGACCACCGCACCCGCGCCATCGCGCGCTCGGCCGCCGAGGAGCTGAGCGCGCTCGAGGTGCCGCGCGCCATGCGGCTCCGGGACGGGGCCGAGGAGATGGTGAACGTCTCCGAACTGGCGCGTGGGCGATCTGATCGCGCGTGCGCCCCGGCGGGCGGATGCCGGTGGATGGCGAGATCGTGCAGGGCACGTCCGAGCTCGACCGCTCGCTGCTGACCGGCGAGACGCGCCCCGTCTTCGCCGGGCAGGGGCAGGCCGTCAGCGCCGGCGAGGTCAACCTCACCGGCCCGCTCACCATCCGCGCCACCGCCGTGGGCACCGAGACCTCGCTGCACCGCATGGCCGATCTGGTGGCGATCGCGGAATCGGGGCGGTCGCGCTATACCTCGCTCGCCGACCGCGCGGCCAAGCTCTATGCGCCCGGGGTGCATATCCTGTCGGGCCTCGCCTTCGCGGGCTGGTATCTCGCGACGTGGGATCCGCGCACCGCGCTCAACATCGCCGCCGCCGTGCTCATCATCACCTGCCCCTGCGCGCTGGGCCTCGCGGTGCCTGCGGTGACGACGGCGGCCTCGGGGCGGCTCTTCCGGCGCGGCATGCTGATCAAGCACGAGACCGCGCTCGAGCGGCTCGCGCAGGTCGACACGGTCGTGTTCGACAAGACCGGCACGCTCACCGCCGGCATGCCGCGCCTCGACGGGATCGAGACCCTGCCGCGCGAGGCGGTGAGCGTGGCGCGTGCGCTGGCCGAGGCCTCGTCGCACCCGCTCGCGCGGCCATCGCCGGGGCGGCGCGCGAGGCCGGGATCGCGGCGGCGGATGTGCGCGGCGTGACCGAGGTGCCGGGCTACGGCACCAAGGGCCTGTATCGAGGGCCGCGAGGTGCGGCTGGGCCGGGCAAGCTGGACCGGGGCCGAGGCGCTGGCGCAGACCGCGACATTTCTCGATACGGGCGACGGCGCGCCGCTGGCCTTCACCTTCACCGACGCGCTGCGCCCCGGCGCGCAGGAGGCGGTGCAGGGGCTCATTGCCGATGGCAAGCGGGTGATCCTGATGTCGGGCGATTCGACGCCTGCGGTGGCGGCGCTGGCGGATCGGCTCGGGATCACCGAATGGACCGCCGAGGCGCTGCCCGCCGACAAGGCGGCGCGCATCGAGGCGTTGCGCGAGGCGGGCGCGCATGTGCTGATGGTCGGCGACGGGCTCAACGATACCGCCGCGTTGACTGCGGCGCATGTCTCGATCTCGCCCGCCTCGGCGCTCGATGCCGCGCGCGTGGCCTCGGATATCGTGCTTCTGGGCAATGATCTCGCGCCCATTGCCGCCGCCTGCGGCACCGCCCGCGCCGCCACAAGGCGCATCCGCGAAAATTTCCGCATCGCCACGGTCTACAACATCGTCGCCGTGCCGCTTGCCGTGGCCGGGCTCGCCACGCCGCTGATCGCGGCCTTGGCCATGTCGGCGAGTTCGATTACCGTGTCGCTGAACGCGCTGCGATTGAGGTGAGCGGATGAACGTGCTGGCCTATCTCATTCCGATCTCGCTGATCCTCGGGGGGCTGGGGCTGGTGTTCTTTGTCTACACCGTGCGCTCCAACCAGTATGACGACCCCGAGGGCGACGCGCGGCGCATTCTGTCGGACGATTGGGACGACCGGCCCAAGCCGTGAGGCGTGCGGTCCGGTCACGGCAACAGGCACAAGAGCGCCGCGATTTCCGCCATCTGCTGCGCGGCCCCGAGGATATCGCCGGTCTGCCCGCCGATCTTTGCCTTTGCCTGCCACGCCACCGCAAGCGCCGCGAGCGACGCCGCCCCCACCGCGACGATCCCCGGCACCCCTGCAAGGACCACCGCCGCCGCCACAGCCAGCGCCGCCGCAAGCAGGACCGTGGCCCGGGGCGGGCGGCCCTGTGCCTGCGCCAGCCCGTCGGGGCGCGCGGGCGGAAGGGCGGCCATCACCCCGGCCATCGCCGCGCGCGACACCATCGCCGCGATCACCAGCGCCACGGCACCGGCCAGCGCGCCGCCTTTGAGAATGAGCGCCAGCGCCACCGCCCTCAGGCCCAGTGTCAGCACCAGCGCGATCACCCCGTAGCTGCCGATCCGGCTGTCGCGCATGATCTCGAGCCGCCGCTCCCGCGTCCAGCCGCCCCAGAGCCCGTCGGCGCTGTCGGCGAGCCCGTCCTCGTGCAGCCCGCCGCCCGCCTATCACCAGCGCCCCGAGCGCGAGGAGTGCGGCCACCGGCGCGGGCAGGCCCAGCGCCAGCGCCGCACCGCCCGCGAGCGCCGCCAGTGCCGCCAGAACCGCCCCCGCCAGCGGCCAGGCCCAGGCCGCGCGCGCGCCCCTTGTTGCGTCGCGCACCGGCACCGGCAACCGCGTCAGCAGCGACAGGGCCAGCGCAAGGTCGGAGCGGTGCAAAAGCGCGGTGTCGCGGTTGGTCCTTGGCATGTGCATGGCCTTTTCGGGCTGGGGGCGGGGCAGCTTTCGCGATACAGACAGGGGCGCTCACTTGCAACGAGGCCGCCATGCCCGCCCCTTTCGCCACGCTTGCCGATTTCGCCGCCCTCCTGCGCGATCTGCCCGGCCCGGACGCTGCCGCCTTCGCCGCCGCCTGCGCCCGTGATGCCACACTGACCAAGCCGCCCGGCGCGCTTGGCCGGCTCGAGGAGGTGGCGGCGTGGTATTGCGGCTGGCGCGGGGATGCGCGCGCGCGGGTGCGCGCGCCGCAGGTGGTGGTGTTTGCCGGCAATCACGGGGTGGTGGCGCAGGGCGTCTCGGCCTTTCCGGCGGCGGTGACGGCGCAGATGGTCGCGAATTTCGAGGCCGGGCGGGGCTGCGGTCAACCAGTTGGCGGGCGTTGTCGGCGCGCGGCTCGACGTGCGCGCGCTCGATCTCGACCGGCCCACCGGCGACATCGCCACCGGCCCCGCGATGTCCGAGGTGGAGTGTGTTGCCGCACTGTCTGCGGGATGGGAGGCCGTCGACTCGCGCGCCGATCTCTTCGTCGCGGGCGAGATGGGCATCGGCAACACCACGCCGCCGCCGCCATCGCGCTGGCGCTGCATGGCGGCACCGCAGCGGATTGGACGGGGCGCGGCACCGGGCTTGATGATGCCGGGCTGGCGTTAAAGGCGCAGGTGGTGGCGCGGGCGGTCGCGGCCAATCCGGCGCGCGGCGGGCTTGGCGTATTGGCCGCACTCGGCGGGCGCGAACTCGCGGCGATGGCGGGCGCGATCGCGCGGGCGCGGACCTTGCGTATCCCGGTGCTGCTCGACGGCTTCATCTGCACCGCTGCCGCCGCCTGTCTCGAGGCCGAGGCCCCCGGCGCGCTCGACCACGCGCTTGCCGCCCATGTCAGCGCCGAGCCGGGCCACGCGCGGCTTTTGGATCGCTTGGGCAAGGCACCGCTTTTGTCGCTCGGCCTGCGGCTGGGTGAAGGCTCGGGCGCGGTGCTGGGCGTGGGCGTCGTGCAGGCGGCGCTCGCCTGCCATTCCGGCATGGCGAGTTTTGCCGAGGCGGGGGTGAGCGGGGCATCCGATCCCGAGGTCTGAGCGAGGTGCCCGGGGCGGTTTTCCCGGCGTCGCGACGATCTCTGACCCCTCTGCATGTCAATCTTCGCCACCTGGCAAAAGGTATCTGCCGCACACGATGCAGGCCTGTCGCGAAGGGCAGCTATGCGGGACGGCGTTGCCCTCGAAGGTGACGTCGAAATAGTCTGGGATTGGCCTGAAGCGGACAGGTCGCGCGCGAACCGGTCGCGGCAGCCGCGCATGCGCCCGACCGCCGGGCGGGCGCTTCGACGCTGACGGACGGCAGTCTACGGTGTCGGCATATCTCGCAACGATTATAAGTGTCATCTCGACCGTGCGAGCGCCCGACCGGCGGTCGGGCGCTGCGCGGCGGTGCCTTCGGCACCTGATTCGCGCGCGGATCCTCAACGTCCGCTTCAGGCCAGAACCGGCCCTCACCTTACCCGGGTCGAATAGCCTCGAAGGAATCGGACCCGTCATTGGGCATCTTTGGTCTGCCCGCCGGCCCTCTCCTTGGCGCTGGACATGGGGCAGGCATGGCGCGCTTCGCCGGGTGCGGGGTGAGCGGCGGGCAGGCGCGCCGATACCGACGAAATACCGACACGATACCGACGCGATACAGCCCGTGATTTTGAGCCTCGTGCTCAGCCGTCCGATTCGCCGGTCAGTGCCGCGATGATCGCCCGCGCGCTGTCGCTGTTCCAGTCCGCATCGCCGGTGAGTCGTCCGATCTCGCGGCCCTCGGCGTCGAGGATCATGGTCATCGGAAGGCCGAAAACGCCCATTTGCCGGGCCAATGCGCTTTTGGGGTCACGGTGCAGGGGCAGGTTGTCCGCGCCGATCTCGTCCATGAATTTCTTCATGGCGGGCGGGGGGTTACGTCCCGTGGCGATGGTCACGACGGCGAAATCTTCGCCGCCCATCTCGCGCTCCAGCGCCGAGAGCGTCGGCATCTCGGCGCGGCACGGTGCGCACCATGTCGCCCAGAAATTCACCAGCGCAACGCGCCCCTGATAGTCGCCGAGCGTGCCTGCCCCGCCCTCGCCGCGCTCGAATTCGACCTGCGGGGCGGGTTGTGGCGCGCTGTGGAACATGAGTTTCTTCATATCCCCCTCGCGCAGCGCCTCGGCCCGCGCCGAATCGGCGAGGGCGGGGTTTGCACCAAGCGCGAGGGCCATATAAAGGACAATCCCGAGAACACGTTTCATAATTCCCTCCAAAGGGCCTCAAACCATGACGGACACGACCTCGAACCAGATGTGGGGCGGCCGCTTTGCCGACGCGCCGGACGCGATCATGGAGGCGATCAACGCCTCGATCTCGTTCGACAAGCGGCTGGCGGCGCAGGATATTGCCGGGTCGCGCGCCCATGCCGCCATGCTCGCGGCCACGGGTATCATCAGTGATAAGGACGCGGGGGCGATGAGGGAAGGGCTTCTCACGGTCTTGTCAGAGATCGAGGCCGGAAATTTCACCTTTTCCACGGCGCTTGAAGATATCCACATGAACGTGGAGGCGCGCCTGCGGGAGATCATGGGCCCCGCCGCCGGGCGGCTTCATACCGCGCGGTCGCGCAACGATCAGGTGGCCACCGACTTCCGGCTCTGGGTGCGCGATCAACTGGATTCGGCAGAGGCGGGGCTTCAGGCGCTGATGCGGGCACTGCTGGCACAGGCCGAGGCCGGGGCGGACTGGGTGATGCCCGGCTTTACCCATCTGCAGACCGCGCAGCCGGTGACATGGGGCCATCACATGATGGCCTATGTCGAGATGTTCGGGCGCGACCTGGGCCGGGTGCGCGATGCGCGGGCGCGGATGAATGAATGCCCGCTGGGGGCGGCGGCGCTGGCGGGGACGTCGTTCCCGATCGACCGGGAGATGACGGCGCAGGCGCTGGGCTTTGATGCGCCTTGCGCGAATAGCCTTGATGCCGTCAGCGACCGGGATTTCGCGTTGGAATTCCTTGGGGTGGCGAGCATCTGCGCCATGCATCTGAGCCGGTTCGCGGAGGAGTTGGTGATCTGGTCCTCGGCGCAGTTCCGGTTCGTCGCGCTGTCGGATCGCTTCTCGACCGGCTCGTCGATCATGCCGCAGAAGAAGAACCCGGACGCGGCCGAGCTCATTCGCGCCAAGGTGGGGCGCATTTTCGGGGCCAACGTTGCGCTGATGATGGTGATGAAGGGGCTGCCCTTGGCCTATTCCAAGGACATGCAGGAGGACAAGGAGCAGGTGTTCGACGCCGCCGACAACCTGATGCTGGCGCTGGCCGCGATGGAGGGGATGGTGCGCGACATGGCGGCGCAGACCGCGATAACCTGGAGGCCGCGGCCGGCGACGGGCTTTTCCACCGCTACCGACCTCGCCGACTGGCTGGTGCGGGTGCTGGATATGCCGTTCCGCGAGGCGCATCACGTCACTGGTAGCCTTGTGGCGCGCGCCGAGGCCAAGGGCTGCGATTTGCCGGACCTGAGCCTTGAAGAGATGCAGGCGGTGCATGGCCAAATCACCGATGCGGTCTATGATGTCCTGGGTTTGCATAATTCGGTGGCCTCGCGGATGAGCTATGGCGGCACCGCCCCCGAGCAGGTGCGCGCGCAGGTGGCACGGTGGAAGGAGCGTTTGGGATGAGATGGATACTGGTTGCAGTGATCGCCTTCGCGCGCTGGCGGGCGTGCGGCGTCGGAGGCGCCGGCCGGTGCGCCCGTCGCTCGACGCACCACGGTCGAGCGCAGGGCTCGGGCGGGGTGCAACGCCTGCGGCATCGGCACGGGCCTGCGCGTGGGCGGCGTCAACGCTGCGGCGTCGGGGTCGGGCTGTGAGGTGGCTCTGGCTGTGCGCTTGGCGGTCTGGGGCGCGGTGCATCCGATGTCGCTGGCCTTCCTGGCATGGTTCGGCGAGAACGGCTATGAGCCTGATCGGCCATGGTCGATGCCTGGCATGTCAATGCCGCCACGTACCGGTCTGGTCTGGGACCTGACCATCGCCGCCGTGGCGCTGACGCTCTGGATGCATCGCCGAGAGCGTGGCCGAGCGGCGCTGGCTGGGGCTTCTGGCGATCCCCGCCACCTTCGGCATCGGGGTAAGCTGCGGCTTGCCTCTCTACCTTTTTCTGCGGACGTTGCGCGGGCATTGAGCGGCAGACTTCGAGTATTTTCGCCAAGAAGAAAGCAGGGCGGGATGGCGCATGGATCATTTTCTCTATCGTGACGGCGTGCTTCATGCAGAGGATGCGCCTCTGGCGGACATCGCCGCAGAGGTGGCCACGCCGTTCTACTGCTATTCGACTGCGACGCTGGTCCGGCATTTCCGGCTCTTCGACGAGGCGCTGGCCGGGGTGGATCACCTCGTCTGCTATGCCATGAAGGCAGCGAGCAACCAAGCGATCCTGCGCACGCTGGCGGACCTCGGAGCCGGACATGGACGTGGTCTCGGGCGGGGAATACGCGCGGGCAAAGGCGGCGGGTGTGCCGGGCGAGCGGATCGTGTTTTCCGGCGTCGGCAAGACGCGGGACGAGATGCGCATGGCGCTCGAGGGCGGCGTCCGGCAGGTCAATGTCGAGAGCGAGCCGGAACTGCGCGCGCTGAGCGAGGTGGCAGTGAGCCTCGGGCGTGAGCGTGCCGATCACCGTGCGGGTCAACCCGGACGTGGACGCGAAAACCCACGCCAAGATCGCCACCGGCAAGAGTGAGAACAAGTTCGGTATTCCGATTGCCCGCGCCCGCGCCGTCTATGCCGAGGCCGCCGCCCTGCCGGGGATCGAGGTGGTGGGCATCGACGTGCATATCGGCAGCCAACTCACCGATCTGGAGCCGTTCCGGCAAGCCTATCGCAAGGTGGCGGAGTTGACGGCGATCTTGCGCGCTGACGGGCACGACATCCGCCGGCTGGATCTGGGCGGTGGCCTTGGCATCCCCTACGACCCGGCTCGAACGAGGCGCCGCCGCTGCCGGTGCGACTATGGCGCGCGTGATCCGCGAGGAACTGGGGCATCTGGGCTGCGAGATCGAGATCGAGCCGGGGCGGCTGATCGCCGGGAATGCGGGCATTCTGGTGAGCCGGGTGATCTATGTGAAGGAGGGCGAGGGGCGCGATTTCCTGATCCTCGACGCGGCGATGAACGATCTGATCCGGCCCGCGATGTATGACGCGCATCACGACATCGTCCCCGTGCAAGGAGCCTGCGCCGGGGGTGGAGCGGGCCCTCGATCGACGTGGTCGGCCCGGTCTGCGAATCGGGCGACACCTTCGCCAAGCGCGCGGCATGCTGCCGCCGCTGGCCGAGGGCGATCTGGTCGCGTTCCGCAGTGCCGGGGCCTATGGCGCGGTGATGGCGAGCGAATACAACACGCGACCGCTCATCCCCGAGGTTCTGGTCAATGGGCGTGACTTTGCCGTGATCCGCGCGCGCCCGACCTTTGACGAAATGATAAATCGCGATACCATCCCAAAGTGGCTTTGACGCGATTGGCGCGCCGGGCCGTAAGAGGAGCGGTGCTGCGGATGTCCCGACCCGGCGATCCCCTGTCGATAGCGATGGCGCGGCTGCGCACTGCGCTTGCGCTCACATGGGCCGGGCTTTTGGCCGAGCGGGTGGCACGCACCTTCTGGCCGCTGCTGAGCCTTTTGGCCGTGGTTTCGGGCGTGGTGTTCCTGGGCCTGCACGAGATCGTGTCGCCTGCATTGCTCCCTTGGGCGAGCGCAGGGCTGGCGCTTGGGGCGCTGGTGCTTGGCGTTCTTGGCCTCGTGCGGTTCCGCTGGCCGCGCCGAACCGAGGCGCTGGCGCGGCTCGACGCGTCGCTGGAGGGGCGACCGCTGGCGGCACTCGGCGATGCGCAGGCC
This sequence comes from Roseovarius sp., assembly GCA_034521935.1. GTDB lineage: Bacteria > Pseudomonadota > Alphaproteobacteria > Rhodobacterales > Rhodobacteraceae > Roseovarius. The sequence continues at coordinate 2,997 of JAXHLV010000003.1, read as the reverse complement.
GTGGGCGCGGGTGATGCCGCCTCCGCGGCCTTGTGGCGGGCGCATCAGGCGCGCATGGCGACGCGCGCGGCGGGGGCGCGGCATGTGCCACCCGATCTGCGGCTGGCGCGGTTCGATCCCTACGGGTTGCGCCATGTGGCCCTGCTGATTCTCGTGATCGGGCTGGTCTTCGGCTCGGTCTGGCGTGCGGGGTCTGTCGCGCAGATCGGGCCCGGTAACGGGACAGGGGCGTTGCTGGCGCAGGGGCCGGCCTGGGAAGGCTGGATCGAGCCGCCGCGCCATACCGGGCTGCCAAGCCTCTATCTCGCCGATCTGGGCGGCGTGATCCGCGCGCCGGTGGGCAGCGAGGTGACGCTGCGGTTTTATGGCGAGGACGGCGCGCTCAGCCTGCACGAGACCGCCTCGGGCCGGGCCGGGACCGCGACGCCGATGACCACCCCGGAGCAGAGCTTTGACATCGTCCGTGATGGTGTGTTGCGCATCGACGGCCCCGGCGGGCGCGGCTGGCAAGTGGAGGCCATCGCCGATGCCACGCCGCAGGTTGCGGTGCTCGACGCTGAGACCAAGACCAGTTTCGAGGGGCAGATGAGCCAGCCTTTCGAGGCGCGTGACGATCATGGCGTGACCGGCGGCGAGGCTGTGATCGCGCTCGATATGGAGCGGGTGGAACGCCGTCACGGCCTTGCCGCCGAACCCGAGCCGCGCGAGGCGATCCGGCTCGACCTGCCGCTGCCGATGAGGGGGGATCGCGCCGAATTCTCTGAGACGCTCATCGCCAACCTGTCGCAGCACCCCTGGGCGCATCTGCCGGTTTCGCTGCGGATGACGGTCACGGATGCGGTAGGGCAAGCGGGGGTTTCAGAGCCGGTGGCGATGACGCTCCCGGCGCGGCGGTTCTTTGATCCGCTGGCGGCGGCGGTGATCGAGCAGCGGCGCGACCTGCTGTGGAGCCGCGAAAATGCGCCGCGGGTGGCACAGGTGCTGCGCGCGATATCCTGGAAGCCCGAGGATGGGCTGTTCCGATCGAGCGCGGCCTACCTGCGGCTGCGCGTCATCCTGCGCAGGCTGGAGGCGATGGTGGCCTCGGGCGGGCTTGATGATACGGAGCGAGACGAGATCGCGCAGGCGCTGTGGGACCTCGGCATCCTGCTTGGAGGATGGCGATGCGGGCGATGCGCTGGAGCGGATGCGCGCCGCGCAGGAGCGGCTGAGCGAAGCGATGAAGAACGGCGCGAGCGAGGAAGAGATCGCGCGCCTCATGCAGGAGTTGCGCGACGCGACGCAGGATTACCTGCGCCAGAAGATGCAGCAGGCGCAGCGCGAGGCCCCCGATGGTGGCGATCAACAGAGCGCCGAGAACACCATGCGCATGTCGCAGCAGGATTTGCAGGACATGATGGACCGCATCCAGGAATTGATGGAGCAGGGCCGCCATGCCGAGGCGCAGCAGGCGCTGGAGGAATACCAGCGCATGATGGAAAACATGCAGGTCACCGAAGGGCAGGGCGGCGCGCAGGGGCAAGCAGGCGATGGAAGGGCTCTCCGAGACCTTGCGCGAGCAGCAGGGCCTCTCGGATCAGGCGTTCCGCGATCTTCAGGAACAGTTCAACCCCGATGCGCGCTCTGGCCAGTCGCAGCAGAACGAAGGCCGGTCCGGTGGCGAGGGCCGGGGTCAGCAGCCACGACGGCCAGCAGGGTCAGGGCGAGCAGGGCGAAGGCGGCGCGGCGCCCCGGAGGTGAAGGGTCAGAAGGCCGCGAGCAGGCCGAGGGCGGCGAGGGCGGAGCGCTGGCCGAGCGGCAGGAGGCACTGCGCCGCCAGCTTGAACAGCAGCGCGGCGGGCTGCCGCAGCTTGGCGGCGAGGCCGGAGAGGCGGCGCGCGAGTCTCTGGAACGCGCCGAGCAGGTCGATGGCAGGGGGCCGAGGAGGCGCTGCGCAACGACGATCTCGCCGGCGCGCTCGAGGATCAGGCCGACGCGATGGAGGCGCTGCGCGAAGGGATGCGCAGCATGGGCGAGGCGATGGCCCGCGACAACAACCCCGGCGGCCCCGATGACGGGCGCGGCAACCCCGGCCGCGCGCAGGCCGATCCGCTCGGGCGCGAGAGTGGGCAGGGCCGCCGCGCGGGCACCGAGGACAGCCTGTTGCAGGGCGAGGATGTCTATCGACGTGCGCGCGATCTGCTCGACGAGATCCGCCGCCGCTCGGGCGAGGGGGCGCGCCCGGAATATCGAGCTGGATTACCTCGAGCGCCTGCTCGACCGGTTCTGAGCCATTTCAGAACCGTCGCGAGCAGGTCGGCCACCGTCGCTGTCAGCGTGGCGCGACCGTCGTCCACCGCCTGCACATATTGCGTCGAGCGGGGCCTCGGCGTCGGGCCACAGGCCGATAATCTGCGGGGCCATCAGGTAGACGACAAGCGCCCCGACGCAGGTCACCACTGCCAGCCGGAACCCGGTGCGAGAACCGCCACGTACGTGGCGCGGGCACGTCTTCCGACATGGCGGGGGCAAGCGAGCCGGTGGTGTCGTGGGACGCGCTCAGAGAGGAATTGATCTCTTCGATATCGGGAAAGAGGTTGCGCCGCGATCCCGGATCGATGCCGTCCTGTTCGTCTTTCCCGTCGTCGTTCGCGTTCGCCCCGGCATCGTCACGCGGGGGAGTGCCGGCTGGCGTTGGGCGGATCGCCGCGCAGCCGCTGCATCCTGTCACGCGCCTGCCGCGCGCGCCGCGCCTCGTCGGGTTCGGGCTCGTGAGGCCGAGATCCGGTTGGCGTCTGATCCGGCCATCGGCCTCGGCGGCGCGGGCGGCGCGCTCGCGGTCGGCCTCTTCGCGCAGGATATCGGCCACCGACCACGCCGCCGCTGCGCGGCCGGGCGGGCTCCTGTTCGGGCGCGCGCTCCGGGTCAGGCGCGGGGGACGGTTCCGGCACCGCGTCGGGCTCTGGCGGTTCGGGCGGGGCGTGATCGGGATGATGCTGAAACCACGTCGTGCCGCAA
>JAXHLV010000002.1:0-3371 GCA_034521935.1 Roseovarius sp. | reverse complement strand
GATGGAACAGCGTATGCCGCTGTTTCGGCGCTGCGGAACCGGCCCGGCCGAGGGCATGGTGCGCCGGATCATGGCCGCAGACAGCACCGAGTGGCAGGTCATCACCGATCCTGCGGTCGGCGTTCCGGTGGCAATCGCCGACATGCTGATTCTTGCCGAAGATTTTCGTACCTTCGAGGAGGAGAACGAGATCGTGCGCCGCGCGCCCAGCGGGCCGGGTGTGAACTCACCCTATGATTGGGACGGGATGATCATCGCCCTGATCGTGCGCCGATCTACGATCACGGGCTTCCCGCCGACCCAGGCCGAGCTGGTGGCCGAGATGCAGGACTGGTTCGCGGATCAGACGGACGGCACGCCGGTCTTCTGCTGCGTCCAGCGCGGCGGCAAGGCTGTCGATTTCCTCCTTGGACAGGAATCGCTCGCGCGGCGTCTCGATGCGGCGGTGAAAGCGCTGGGCGGGATTGTCCTCGCGCCAGCCCCAGCTCCACCGCCAGCGTGAACATCTTGCGCAGCACCTCGCCCATTCGGTTGGCGCGCACGGGCGTGGGTTTCGCGGGCTGCAGCTTGCGCGCCCGGTTGCCGGGTTTTTCCTTGTGCGGCCGCGCCCGCCCTTCGGCCACCTTGTTCAGCAGCTTGTCGACATCGGTCGGGGTGATTTCCGTCACCAGCTTGCGGCCCCAGACCGGGGCCACCAACTTGGCCAGCGAGGCGCGCTGGTCGGCGGCGTTGCGTTCCGCCAGCTTTGGCAGATGCTGGGCGCAGTAGCGCTCGATCAGGTCGTTCACGCGTGGCGCTTCGCGCAAGGCCCCGCGCTCGGCCAACGGATCACCACCGGAATCGATCTCGCGGCGGATTTCCCTGGCCCGCTCGCGCGCCGCCGACACCGACCATTCCGGCCAGCGCCCGAAGGTCATGCGGCGCTGCCGCCCGGCATGGCGGTAATCGATGGTGAAGGCCCGCCCGCCCCCGCGATAGATGCAGGCGGCGAACCCGCGCACCTCGGTGTCGAAGATCTGGTAGTCGCGCCCGACGATGGGCACGGCCTCGCGGAGCACTTTCTCGGTCAGCTTTGTGCGTTCTGGCATCTGTCCTGTCCTCGTTGCATCCGACATGAGGCGTGGTTTCGCCGCTCTATCAAGACAAGCATGGACGACGGGGTGGCGGGGAGGCGCAGAGTGGCGGAAAGGTCGCCGTATTTGTGCCACCCCTTGTTTCATTGAGTTTCATTGGCGATTGGGCGCTGGGCGGAGCAGTCGGCGGTCATGGGCACCGCGATCACAGGCCCCGGGCAGGCGCAAAACGAGGCCGAAAGCGCCCGGAACTCAGCGCAGCGGAACACGCCGATTTTGTAAATTTCCAACAAATTCAATGGGTGGCAGGGGTGCCGTGCCGGGTGCCACCCCCTCTTTGCCCGTCAATGCCGGTAAATCGCCTGTAAATCCGGGTGTTCGCAGGTGTTTGCGGCTTTGGCCTGCGTTTCGCATCCCCCACGACCATGGGCCGGGCGGCGCAGCCTCAGCCCATCCGGTCGACAAAACCCAATAAAACAAGGGGTGGCACAAAGGTCGCCGCCTTTCTGCCACTCTCCGCCTCGCCGCCACCCCTGTCTCTCTGCGCTCACTGCTCTCTGCAACCGCCCCCGACACGGGACCGTCTCGGGGCCAGAACAGGGAGACCCCCATGCCGCATCTCGGATCGATGCCAGACCCAAAGGAAAAACCCCGCACGCTGCTGGCCGGCTGGATCAGCCGTCTCGATCTTGCACTGGAGCTCGGCCTGTCGGTCGACACCCTGCGCCGCTGGGAGGCGCAGCGCACCGGCCCACCCTGCGTGCGCGCCGGGCGCAAGGTCTATTACCGCCGCGCTGCCGTCGAGGACTGGCTGGAGGAGCAGGAGCACGCCGCCCCGCGCCGCCGTCGTGCCGGAGGGCGCCGGTGATGATGGCCAAACCCCACAAATCCAACTGGCCTGCTGATCGACTTGCGGAGGCCCGCGTCGTCGTGGCCGATGTGGTCCATCACAGCGACCACCTGGTCCGGCTCGCCTGCAATGTCCTCGTTCAACATGGCGAGACGGACGGCCGAACGCGAGGACGCGCCGCATTCTGCTCGTCGTCCTCGACGCCCGCTCCCACGGGCACGTTGATCGCCACCGGCCCGACCCGGAGGTGCAGCGATGACCCGGCGTGGTACACCCGAGGCGGATCTGCAGCGCGCTGTGGTCAGCGCCCTGCGCGTCGCCCTGCCCCGCACGGCCATCATCCACCATTGCGCCAACGAGGTGACCGAGCCCGGCCCGCGCGGCGCGAAGCGGCAGGCGATCCTCGTCGGCATGGGCGTTCATGCGGGCTTTGCCGATCTGATGGTGCTCTGCGAGGGCCGCGTGCTGTTCCTCGAGCTGAAATCCCGCAAGGGCAAGCTCAGTCCGGCGCAGGTGGCGTTTCGCGATGCCGTGCTGGCGCAAGGCTTTGGCTGGGCGCTGGTGCGCTCGCTCGACGACGCGCTGGGCGCGCTGGCCGATCACGGGTTCACCACGCGGGTGGTCGCCGAGGCTGCCCAGCGCGCGGATGCCCGTCCAGCGCGGAGGGCCGCGCCATGAGCCACGCCGCCACCAACTGGGCCATCCAGCAGCGCGGGCTGAAGCCCACCACCAAGATCGTGCTCTGGCATCTCTGCGACCGCTTCAACCCGGACTACGGCTGCTTTCCCTCGCAGGAGCGGCTGGCGCATGATTGCGAAATCGGGCGCGCCACGCTGAACCGCCATCTCGATGATCTCGAAACCCGTGGCCTGATCCATCGCATCCGCGTGATCGATGTCAGGACCAAGCGCCAGCGCCCCACCCGCTATCTGCTGGGCTTCGAGCCGGACTTTCCCCCGCCCGGATCGCGGGATCCCGACGGCAGTGACGGGGCGCCATCCGACCAGGAGGGGCCCGATTTCCCGTGTCCCGATTTGAGACACGGGGGCAGCGGGGAAAATGCGCGACGCTGCAACGACTTGCCGCCTGAATCGCCGCCAGAGCCGTGTCTCGATTTGGGACACGGAGCCGTGTCTCATTTTGAGACCGACCCGTGTCTCAAAAACAGCCAAAGCCGTGTCTCATTTTGGGACACTAACCCTGTAAGGGAACCTTTAAGGGAACCAGTAAAGGAGGAGGAGGACGCGCAGGCGCGCGATTCCGATTTTGATCGGTTCTTTGCCGAGCTGCTCGGCGCGCTGGGCTTTGATCCGCAAACGCGCACCCTGCCCGCCTGGTGGCAGGGCTGGCCAGCCCGGACCCATGTTCGCCGCTGGATCGACGAGCTGGGCCTCTCGGGGACCCGGATCATCGAGGTGGCCCGCGACACAAGGCGCGAGCATCCCGAT
>JAXHLV010000001.1:0-335788 GCA_034521935.1 Roseovarius sp. | reverse complement strand
ACGATCGCCGTAGTCGGCGCGGCGCGCTCATCGCGTCGACCTCCAGCTTCCGGATCGACGCGGCGATCGAGGTGAAGGCTTCCTCGATTTCAAGGCCGTCCACATCGAAGTAGTGGCTTGGCGAACTGGCGCAGCGTTCCAGCACCCGCTCGCCCGGCCGGGCGGCTCGAATCCGATCGTGAACACGATCACGCCCTCGTCCTTGGTCGCGTCGCAGACGTGATCGGTGTGCTGGTCCTTGGCGGTGGCGTTCACGAAGGTGTAGGCCGAGTTGACCACTGCGCCCAGGCGCCGTCGGAAGAATTCGTAGTTGTAGCGCGTGTTCCAGCGCCAGCGACGTCTGCGCCCAGAGCTCGGGATAGGTCAGGCGCAGCGGCGGTGCCGGGCTCGTCTGTTCCTCGCAAACATCGTCCAGTTCCATCGCTTTCGCCATCGCGCTTCCTCGTAGGCGCCGTTGCCATAGGGATGGTCGTGCCAGTTGTCGTCATGCGGCCAGTAGGAGCTGTTGTCGTGACAGACCGAGTACTTGCGCTCGTCCGCGTTGTACCAGACATCGGAGTCGCCGTCGCGCAGCGACGGTGTTCAGCTTGTACTGGTTGGCGTTCTCCCCGTCCGACATCAGCACCACCACATCTTGAGCGTCTCGCCATCGCGGTAATTCGATGGGCGCCCGTCGAACCGGACTCGATACGGTCTTCCGCCACCAGGTCGCTGACCACGCTGCGCGTGCCCGGGTCCAGCAGCGCGGTGCCCCATTTCATGCCGATGTCGATCGAGGTGTTACCACCCGCGCTGAGGCCGTTGATATGGTTGAACAATTCGGTGCGATCCCGACAGCGCCAGGATTGTCCGATCCGCGCGCGTCGGGCAGACCGGTACTGATCGGGTTTTCGGAGTAGGTGAACACGTCGAAATGCGCGGTGCGTTCCATCTGCACGGTCGGCGCGCCAGCGCTGGAGCTGCAGATATTCATCGGCGATGAAGTTCACGCGATGCGAATAGGCATGTTCCTGCGTGGTGGTGTACTTGTCCAGCAGCGGCTTGCCGGCGTTCACCTGCGTGGCGTAGGGCACGATCGAGATCGAAACCTTGTCTTGCTCCGAATTCTCGAGAATCGTGTCGACGAAGTTGCGCGCCGCCGGTTTCAGGCGAGTGAGCCGCGAGTTGCTGTTCATCGACCCGGAAATGTCCAGCACCAGCGACACCTCGACGCTGCCGATGCTTTCCTCGGCGGCGCCGGCGGCGGGCGCCGACATGGGATCGACCCCCATCATCTTCATGAACTGGGTATCGCACGGTCGTTCGCGCGCGCGCCTTGACGTTGCGGTAGCCCACGTCCTCGGCTCACATCGACGCTCGTCGCGGGCCAGCCGGTCGCCCAGACCGGATTTCTCGAAATAGTTCATCACCACGTCTTCGGGGTCGAGCGTCTGATCGAGGTCGGCCGCGGCCAGAACCGCCCGGTCGAGCGTGTTCTGAAGGCGGGTGCGTTCCATTTCGAATCGCATCATGTCGACGCCGATCCCGGCGACCAGCAGCATGATCAGGAACATGTAGCATCGACAGCACGACCATGACGCCGTCTTCGTCGCGCGCAAACCGCGACAGCCGGCCGCGAACCGACGGGCCGCGCGTGGCGGGTGGTGATGCGCGTGAGCAGGCGCATTTGCTCCACCTTTCTGATGCAGCGCCAAGGCGCCCCGCATGACGGGGACCTCGGGCAGTTGCCATTCTAGGCGCAGAACGTGGCCAAAATCGGGCATGAACCCGGCATTTCGGTGCATTCGGCGGTGTCGTGAAGTGGACCGATGCGCGCGAGTTCCGTTCGATCGTCTCGGTTCGCGCAACGCAGCGCAGCCCCGCACAGGCGCAACTTGGTCCTCGTTTTGCGGGGTGCGCCACTGATTGACGGGTTCAATTTTGCGCGCAAACGCGCAACCTTTCGCATATCGCCGCGCAATTCGCGCGGACCAACAGGATTCTGCCCGAATTTCATCGGGCAACCCCGAAGGACCCGAACCGATGGCCGAGTTCGAAGAGCCGAGCCTTTCGTGAAAACGTCGATCTCATGTTCAACCGCGGCCGTGGCGTTAATGGATATCGCGCCCGGCCTTGAAGAAAAGATCCGCGTCTGCAACGCGACCTATACGGTGCGCTTCGGCGTGCGCCTGCGCGGCACGATCCATACCTTCACCGGCTATCGCTCGGTGCATTCCGAACACATGGAGCCCGTCAAGGGCGGCATCCGCTACGCCACCGCCGTCAACCAGGACGAGGTCGAGGCGCTGGCCGCGCTGATGACCTACAAATGCGCGCTGGTCGAGGCGCCGTTCGGCGGCTCGAAGGGGGGGCTGTGCATCGACCCGCGCGAATGGGACGAGCACGAACTGGAACTGATCACCCGCCGCTTCGCCTACGAGCTGATCAAGCGCGACCTGATCAACCCGGCGCAGAACGTGCCCGCCCCCGACATGGGCACCGGCGAGCGCGAGATGGCCTGGATCGCCGACCAGTACGCGCGCATGAACACCACCGACATCAACGCCCGCGCCTGCGTGACCGGCAAGCCGCTCAACGCGGGCGGCATCGCCGGCCGGGTCGAGGCGACGGGCCGCGGCGTGCAATACGCGCTGCGCGAGTTCTTCCGCCATCCCGAGGACGTGGCCGCCGCGCGGGCTGGCCGGGCACGCTCGACGGCAAGCGCGTCATCGTGCAGGGCCTGGGCAACGTGGGCTATCACGCCGCCAAGTTCCTGCAGGAGGAGGACGGCTGCCGGATCACCGGCATCATCGAACGCGACGGCGCGCTCTTCGACGAGAAGGGGCTCGACGTCGAGGCGCGTGCGCGACTGGATCGTCAAGCACGGCGGCGTCGCCGGCTTCCCGCGACGCCGACCTACATCGCGCGACGGCGCCGCGGTGCTGGAAGCAGACTGCGACATCCTGATCCCCGCCGCGCTGGAGGGCGTGATCAACCTCGGCAATGCCGAGCGCATCAAGGCGCCGCTGATCATCGAGGCCGCCAACGGCCCGGTCACCGCCGGCGCCGACGACATCCTGCGCGAGAAGGGCACGGTCATCATCCCCGACATGTACGCCAATGCCGGCGGCGTGACGGTGTCCTATTTCGAATGGGTCAAGAACCTCAGCCATATCCGCTTCGGCCGGATGCAGCGCCGCCAGGAAGAGGCGCGCCACCAGCTGGTCGTGGACGAGCTGGAGCGGCTGTCGACGGATCTAGGCGACTGGCTGGACGCTGTCGCCCGACTTCAAGGAGAAGTACCTGCGCGGCGCGGGCGAGCTGGAACTGGTGCGCTCGGGGCTCGATGACACGATGCGCACCGCCTATCAGCAGATCCGCGAGACCTGGCACGAGCGCGAGGATGTCCATGACCTGCGCACCGCCGCCTATCTCGTGGCGATCGGCAAGGTCGCCGCCAGCTATCGCGCCAAGGGGCTCTGACCGGTCACGCGCAGGCCGGGGCTTCTCGCGCAGCTGCAGGGGCGCGCCATGACCAGGTCCGCGCGCAGCTGCCGGCGATCGTCGCAACCGGGCGGCGTCGGCATGGCCTTGATATGCCGGCCGACTGGTTGACGTCCGGCACGACAAGGGGAGACAGCCATGCGCTTTTCGGGGTTGCGGGTTCTCAGGGAAGGCGCTGACCGGCAACAAGGGCTGGACAGCCGCATCTGGCGCGACGCCGAGCCCGAAGCCGCGCCTATGACGTGGTCATCATCGGCGGCGGCGGGCACGGGCTTGGCCACGGCCTATTACCTGGCGCGCGAGCACGGGCTGACCAATGTCGCGGTGCTGGAAAAGGGCTATATCGGCGGCGGCAATGTGGGGCGCAACACCACCATCGTGCGCGCCAACTACTTCCTGCCCGGCAACTCGGAATTCTACAGCCATTCGCTGAAGCTGTGGGAGGGGCTGGAGCAGGACCTGAACTACAACGTGATGCATTCGCAGCGCGGGCTGATCAACCTGTTCCATTCCGACGGCCAGCGCGACGCCTTCGCGCGGCGCGGCAACGCGATGATCAACCAGGGCGACGACGCGATCCTGCTGGACCGCGAGGGCGTGCGCGCGATGCTGCCGTACCTCGATTTCGACAATGCGCGCTTTCCGATCTACGGCGGCCTCTATCACCCGCGCGGCGGCACGGCGCGCCACGACGCGGTGGCCTGGGGCTATGCGCGCGGCGCCGACCAGCGCGGCGTCGACCTGATCCAGAACTGCGAGGTCACCGGCATCGACATCGAGGGCGGCCGCGTCACCGGCGTGCAGACCACGCGCGGCGCGATCCGGGCGAAGAAGGTGGGGATCGTGGTCGCGGGCCGGTCGAGCCAGGTGGCGGCGATGGCGGGGATGCGCCTGCCGATCGAGTCCCACGTCCTGCAGGCCTTCGTCACCGAGGGGCTGAAGCCGGTGCATCGACCACGTCGTCAGCTTCGGCATGGGGCATTTCTACATCAGCCAGTCCGACAAGGGCGGGCTGGTCTTCGGCGGCGATCTGGATTTCTACGCCTCCTACGCGCAGCGCGGCAACATGCCGATGATGGAACACGTGATGGAGGCGGGCATGACGCTGATGCCGATGATCGGCAAGGCGCGGGTGCTGCGCAGCTGGGGCGGGATCATGGACATGACGCCCGACGGCTCGCCCATCATCGACAAGACGCCGGTCGAGGGGCTCTATCTCAACTGCGGCTGGTGCTACGGCGGGTTCAAGGCGGTGCCGGGCTCGGGCGACTGCTTCGCCCACCTGATGGCCACCGACCGCCCGCACGATGCGGCTGCCGGTTCCGGCTCGACCGGTTCCGCACCGGGCGCGGGCTGATGGACGAAGAAGGCACCGGCAGCCAGCACAACCTGCACTGAGGCGCGTGGCAGGACGGACATGCGATTTGCCAAGATGACGGCAATGCGCGAGGCGGCGCATGAGGATCACCTGCCCGATCTGCGGCGCGCGCGACCGGCGCGAGTTCTATTACGTGGGCGACGCGCTGGCGCTGGACCGGCCCGCGCCGGACGCGCCGGCGGAGGCCTGGGACGACTACCTGCACAACCGCGACAACCCCGCCGGGCCGACGCGCGACCTTTGGTATCACGAGGCGGGCTGCGGCGCCTGGCTGGTGGTCGACGCGCGACACCGTGACCCACGCGGTGCATCGGCGTCGAGCTGGCCGCGACCGCGCAGGAGGCGGCGCGATGACGGCATCGCGAGGCGGGGCTGATCGACCGCGCGCCGGCCGGTCGCGCTTCACGCTTCGACGGGCGCGCGCTGACAGGGCTTCGCGGGCGACACGCTGGCCTCGGCGCTGCTGGCCAACGGCATCCGGCTGGTCGGCGCGGTCGTTCAAGTATCACCGCCCGCGCGGCGTCATGACCGCCGGGTCCGAGGAGCCCAACGCGCTGGTCACCGTCGGGCAGCGGCGCGCGCGCAGGAGCCCAACGCCGCGCGCCACCATGCTGGAGCTGTACGAGGGGCTGGCGGCGCGCAGCCAGAACCGCCTGGCCGTCGCTCGGCCTGTGACCTGCTGGCGGTCAACGACCTGGCCGCGCCGTTCCTCGGCGCGGGGTTCTACTACAAGACCTTCATGTGGCCGCGCGGCTTCTGGGAACGGGTCTACGAGCCGCTGATCCGCCGCGCGGCGGGGCTGGGCGCGCTTGTCGGGCGCGCCAATGCCGACACGCTACGAGAAGGCCAACGCGCATTGCGATCTGCTGGTGATCGGCGCGGGGCCCGCCGGGCTGATGGCGGCGCTGACGGCGGCGCGCGCGGGCGCGGATGTGATCCTGGCCGACGAGGACAGCGCGCACCGGCGGGCGGCTGCAGCGCCGAGACGACGAGGTCGACGGCGAGCCGGGCCATGCCTGGGCGCGGGAGGTGGCGCAAGAGCTTGCGGCGATGGACAACGTCCGCCTGATGACCCGCACCACCGTCACCGGCGCCTACGACCAGGGCAGTTACGGCGCGCTGGAGCGGCTGTCGCCGCAGTGTGGCCGCGCGCGCACGGCGCCCCGCGCGAGTGTTTCTGGCGGATCGTGGCGCGGCGCACGGTGTTGGCGGCCGGTGCCCTGGAACGGCCGGTGGCGTTTCGCGGCAACGACCGGCCCGGGATCATGATGGCGGGCGCCGTGCGCGCCTATGTCAACCGCTGGGCGGTGGCGCCGGGGCGGTGCGTGGTGGTATTCGGCAACAACGATGGCGCGCATCGCACCGCCGCCGACCTGGTCGCGGCGGGCGTGCATGTCGCGGCGCTGATCGACGCCGCGCCCGACGCGCGCTGCGATCTGCGACGTGCCGTTCCATCGCCGGGGCGCAGGTCTGCGGCAGCCGCAGGCCGCAGGGGCTGGAGGCAGTCGAGGTCGCCACGATGCCGGGCGGCGCAGAAGATCGCAGACCGATTGCCTGGCCGTGTCGGGCGGCTGGAACCCGACGGTGCACCTGACCTGCCACATGGGCGGGCGGCCCGACTGGGACGACGGACATCGCGGCCTTCGTGCCGCGCGCCGGCGCGGTGCCGGGACTGCGCGCCGGCGGGCGCCTGCGACGGGCGCCATCGTCGACCGCATGGCTGCCTGCGCGACGGCGCGCGAGGCGGCCGCGGCCGCGCTCGATGACCTGGGGCTGCGAGGCCGCCGACGCGCCGACCTGCCGCGGGCCGAGGACGCGCCTATGCGCATCGCGCCGCTGTGGCAGGTGCCGGGCAAGGGGCGGGCCTGGCTCGATTTCCAGAACGACGTGACGGTCAAGGACGTGGCGCTGGCGGCGCGGGAGAATTTCCGCTCGGTCGAGCACATGAAGCGCTACACGACGCAAGGCATGGCGCCCGACCAGGGCAAGAACTCCAACGTCGAGCGCGCTGGCGGTGCTGGCCGACGCGACCGGGCGGGGCATTCCGAGACCGGCACCACCACCTTCCGCCCGCCCTATCGTGCCGGTGCCGCATCGCCGCGATGGGCGCGGGCGCGCAGGGCACAGGGCTTTGCGCCGCGAGCGCTTGACCACGCAGCCACGCCGCCATCGCGGCGATGGGCGCGCCGATGATCGAGGCGGGGCTGTGGTACCGGCCGTCGCTATTTCCCGCGCGCGGGCGAATCCCACTGGCGGCAGTCCTGCGACCGCGAGGTCGCGCATGGTGCGCGAGGCGGTGGGCGTCGCCGATGTCTCGACCCTGGGCAAGATCGACATCCAGGGGCCGGATGCCGCGCGGTTCCTGGATTTCGTCTATACCAACACGTTCTCCACCCTGAAGGTGGGGCGCGTGCGCTACGGGCTGATGCTGCGCGAGGACGGGCACGTCATGGATGACGGCACCACCGCGCGGCTGGGCGAGGATCACTACGTGATGACCACCACCACCGCCGCGGCGGGGCAGGTGATGCGGCACCTCGAATTCGTGCACCAGTGCCTGTGCCCGGGCTGGGACGTGCGCGATGATATCGGTCACCGAGCAATGGGCGCAGTTCGCCGTTGCCGGGCCGAAGTCGCGCGACGCTGCTCGATACGGGTGCTGGACGCGCCCATCGACGACGCGACGCTGGCCGTTCATGGCCTGCGGGCCGGTGCGCGTGGGCGGTGTCGATGGCGCGGCTGTTCCGCATCTCGTTCTCGGGCGAGCACGCCTACGAGTTCGCGGTGCCCGCGCGCTATGGCGACAGCCTGTTCGGCCAGCTGGTGGCGCGGGCCGAGGACATGGGCGGCGGCGCCTACGGGATGGAGGCGCTCAACGTGCTGCGGTTGGAGAAGGGCTTGCTGACCCATGCCGAGCTGCACGGGCGCACCACGGCGTTCGATCTGCGGCTGGAACGGATGATCAGCCCCAGAAAGGATTGCATCGGCAAGGCCGCCGCCGCGCGCCCCGGTCTGATCGACCCGGCGCGCGAGCGGCTTGTGGGGCTGAAACCCGTGGGCGCGGTCAAGCAGTTGACCGCCGGCGCGCACCTGTTCGACGAGGCCGACGCGGCCACGCGCGAGAACGACCAGGGCTATGTCACCTCGGCCGGGTTCTCGCCCACGCTGGGCCACGCCATCGCGCTGGCGTTCCTGTCCCATGGCCCCGATCGTCACGGCGACGTGGTGCGCATGGTCGATCACCTGCGCGGTATCGAGACCCTGTGCGAGGTGACGCCGCCGACATTCTTCGACCCGGACGGAGGGCGCGCCCGTGATTGAGCTGAAGGAACAAACCCCGTGCGCCGGCCTTGTGCCGCTGGTGATCGGATCGGTGACGCTTGACGAAGTGGACGCGGGCCGCATGACCGCGATCGCCCCGCATGCCGGGCGGCGCAAGGCGCTGGCCGACGGCGTTCAAGCGCCGCCCACGGCATCGCCTGGCCCGGGCCGGGCCGGGCCACCGGGCGGCAGGGTGCCGGGCGCTGTGGTTCGATCACGCCCACGTCATGCTGATGGGGCCTGCGCCCGACCCGGGGCTGGCCGAAGTGGCGGCGCTGGTCGATCAGTCGGACGCCTGGGCGGTGGTGCGCCTTGACGGCGACGACGCGGCGGATGTGCTGGCGCGGCTGACGCCGCTCGACCTGCGCAAGGAACATTTCAAGCGCGGCCATACCGCCCGCAGCGAGCTGGCGCACATGCCCGCCGCGATCACGCGGATCGGTGCGCAGCGCCTACCAGGTGATGGTGTTCCGCGCCATGGCGGGGACCATGGTGCACGAGATGCGCGTGGCGATGCAGGGGGTTGCAGCGCGCGCGGCCGGCTGACATCAGAGGCGCCGGTTCGGTGCATGGCGAGACAGGTGTTCGCGATGATGCGACTGGTGATTTTGCGGGACTGGTCCTTGCGCTTGGCGGCATCCGCGGGCCGCCGTGGCCGAGAGCGACGGCGGAACGTGCCGCGCGCTGCACGGCGCAGGCGACGCTGGTGGAGGCGCTGGTCGCGCAGCGCACCGACGGCGCGGACGATGCAAGACGCGATCGGGGCGGTGCGCGCGGCGCACGCGGACATGGATGATCGCCTGGCCGACACGATGCCGCTGTTGGCCGATTGGGTCTACTCGGTGCCGCCCGAACAGCTTGGCGCCGACGTCGCCGAAGCTTCGAGGCGGCCTGCACTGCCTACGAGGGTTGAGCCGCGGCGGGGCACCGCACTGGCCCATGGTCAAGCCCGCGCGCTGGGGCTATATTGGCAGGTATGAGCCTGCCTCCCGGATTCCTTGACGAGTTGCGCACCCGCCTGTCGCTGTCACAGGTGGTCGGCCGCAAGGTCATGTGGGACAGCCGCAAGTCCAACCAGGCCAAGGGCGACATGTGGGCGCCGTGCCCGTTCCACCAGGAAAAGACCGCCAGCTTCCACGTCGATGACCGCAAGGGGTTCTATTACTGCTTCGGCTGCCACGCCAAGGGCGACGCGATCAGCTTCGTGCGCGAGACCGAGAACGTCGATTTCATGGAGGCGGTCGAGATCCTGGCGCGCGAGGCGGGCATGCCGATGCCCGCGCGCGACCCGCAGGCGCAGCAGAAGGCCGACCGGCGCAGCCAGTTGGCCGAGGTGATGGAAAAGGCGGTGCGCCATTTCCGGCTGCAACTGCACGACCGGCGCGCGGCGCGGCGGCGCGCGACTACCTGGTCCGGCGCGGGCTCGACGCGGAGGCGCAGGAGCGCTTCGAGATCGGCTTCGCGCCCGACGCGCTGGCAGGGCGCTGTGGGATCACCTGACCGGCAAGGGCGTCGAGCGCGAGACCTGATCCTCGACTGCGGGCTTGCGCCAAGCCGCGACGAAGGCGGCACGCCTTATGACCGCTTCCGCGGGCGCATCATGTTCCCGATCCGCGACGCGCGCGGGCGCTGCATCGCCTTCGGCGGCCGGGCGATGGACCCGAACGACAACGCGAAATACCTCGAACTCGCCCGAGACCGCAGCTGTTCGACAAGGGCCGCGCGCTCTACAACCACGGCCCCGCGCGCGAGGCGGCGGGCAAGGGCCAGCCGCTGATCGTGGCCGAGGGCTACATGGACGTGATCGCGCTGGTCGAGGCGGGTTTTGCCGCCGCGGTCGCGCCGCTGGGCACCGCGATCACCGAATCGCAGTTGCAACTGCTGTGGCGCATCGCGCGACGAGCCGATCATCGCGCTCGATGGCGACGCGGCCGGGCTGCGCGCGGCGCTGCCGGCTGATCGACCTGGCGCTGCCGCTGCTGGAGGCGGGCCAGTCGCTGCGCTTCGCGCATGATGCCCGAGGGCAAGGACCCCGACGACCTGCTGCGCGACGGGCGGCGCGCGGCGCGATGCAGGCGCTGCTGGACGCAGGCGCATGCCGATGGTGCGGCTGCTGTGGCAGCGCGAGACCGAGGGCGCGCGTTTCGACAGCCCCGAACGGCGCGCGGCGCTCGACAAGGCGCTGCGCGACAAGATCGCGCTGATCCGCGACCCGTCGCTGCGCCGCCATTACGGCGCAGGCGATCAAGGAACTGCGCTGGCAGCTGTTCAACCGCGCGCCGAGCCGGCGCCGGCGCGCGCGCCGGCGCGGCGCGGCGCCGGTGGCGCGCGCCGTGGGCCGCCGCCGGCGACGCCGATGCCAGCGACCAAGTCGTCGCTGCTGGTGTCGGCCGGCGCCGGCGGCGCGGAGCACGCTGCGCGAGGCGGTGATCCTGGCCGCGCTGGTCTGCACGCCCGGCGCTGATCGACGAGTTCGAGACGCAGCTCGAGCGCATGGACTGCCGCGCCCGCGACCATGCCGCGGCTGCGCGACGCTGCTGCTGCGCCATGCCGGTGCGGCCAGCGCGACGCGCTGCGCGCCATCGATCGCAGCGAGCTGGGCGCCGAGGCCCTTGAAAACCTGCTGTCGCTGCCCCATGTCGCGCATCGCGCCGCCGGTGCGCCACCCCGGCGATGCCGACAAGGCGCGCATGACCGTGGCCGAGGAACTGGCCAAGATCGACGCGCTGCGCGGGCTGGATGCCGAGGTGGCCGAGGCCCAGGAGGACGTGTCGGGCCTGGCCGACGAGGCGCTGACCTGGCGGCTGCGCGCAGGCCGCCGCAGGCGCGCAACCGGGCGCTGCGCAGCCAGCATGAGGACCGGACCGAGTACGACGCTGGCCGCCAACGGGGCGCGATCGAACCGTGACGAACGCGAGCGCTTCGACGCGCTGCTCGGACCAGATCGACTTCGCCGAAACCGCGAGCGCTGAGTGGTTTTGCTGGCGAATCGCGTAAACAAATCGGGCTAGAGCGGTGTGCGAATCACGTCGATGCGCGTTGATCGATTCGGATCAGCGAATCGCCGAGTCGATCCGACTGCCACGCCGCTGCAGGAGACATTGCATGGCCGCCAAAGACACCGACGAGCACGCAAGACCGGACGATCAGGACGCCGAGGTCTCGCTCGACATGAGCCAGACGGCCGTCAAGAAGATGATCGCCGAGGCGCGCGAGAAGGGCTTCATCACCTACGACCAGCTCAACAAGGTGCTGCCGCCCGAGCAGGTGTCTTCCGAGCAGATCGAGGACGTGATGTCGATGCTCTCCGAGATGGGCATCAACATCATCGAGGACGAGGAGGCCGAGGAAGACGACGCGCAAGATCGACCGCCGTTGTCGAGACCGCGTCGAACGCGCGAGGTCGCGCTGGTCGTCGGCAACGGCCGAGAAGCTCGACCGCACCGACGATCCGGTGCGCATGTATCTGCGCGAGATGGGGGCAGTGGAGCTGCTGTCCCGCGAGGGCGAGATCGCCATCGCCAAGCGGATCGAGGCCGGCCGCAACACCATGATCGCGGGGCTGTGCGAAAGCCCGCTGACCTTCCAGGCGATCACGATCTGGCGCGACGAGCTTCTGTCCGAGGACATCCTGCTGCGCGACGTGATCGACCTCGAGACCACCTTCGGCACGCCAGCTGGGCGAGGAGGCGCGAGGCCGCCCGTCGACGCCGACGCGTGGCCAGCCGATGCCGCCGACGCCGCCGCGCCAAGGACCGAGGACGAAGACGAGCCCGAACTCGACGCCGACGGCAACCCGATCGCCAAGGACGACGACGACGACGACGAGGACGAGCAGGCCAACATGTCGCTGGCGGCGATGGAGGCCGCGCTCAAGCCCCGCGTGCTGGAGACGCTCGACCGCATCGCCGACGATTACGCCAAGCTGTCGCGAAATGCAGGACAGCCGCATCTCGGCCACGCTGAACGAGGACGGCGTCGTTTTCCGACACGCGACGAGGCCGACTACCAGAAGCTGCGCGCCGAGATCGTCGAGCTGGTCAATTCGCTGCACCTGCACAACAACCGCATCGAGGCGCTGATCGACCAGCTTTACGGCATCAACCGCCGCATCATGCAGATCGACAGCGCGATGGTGAAGCTGGCCGACCAGGCCCGCATCAACCGCCGCGAATTCATCGACGAATATCGCGGCTGCGAGCTCGACCCGAACTGGCTGGACCGGATGGCCGCAAAGTCCGGGCGCGGCTGGCAGGCGCTGATCGAACGCTCCGCGCGACAAGGTCGACGAGCTGCGCGCCGACATGGCGCAGGTCGGGCAGTATGTCGGCCTCGACATCAGCGAATTCCGCCGCATCGTGCAGCAGGTCCAGAAGGGCGAGAAGGAAGCGCGCCAGGCCAAGAAGGAAATGGTCGAGGCGAACCTGCGGCTGGTGATCTCGATCGCCAAGAAATACACCAACCGCGGCCTGCAGTTCCTTGACCTGATCCAGGAAGGCAACATCGGCCTGATGAAGGCCGTGGACAAGTTCGAGTACCGCCGCGGCTACAAGTTCTCGACCTACGCGACCTGGTGGATCCGGCAGGCGATCACGCGCTCGATCGCCGACCAGGCGCGCACCATCCGCATCCCGGTGCACATGATCGAGACGATCAACAAGCTGGTGCGCACCGGCCGCCAGATGCTGCACGAGATCGGCCGCGAGCCGACGCCGGAGGAGCTGGCCGAAAAGCTGCAGATGCCGCTGGAAAAGGTCCGCAAGGTGATGAAGATCGCCAAGGAGCCGATTTCGCTGGAAACGCCCATCGGCGACGAGGAAGACAGCCAGCTTGGCGATTTCATCGAGGACAAGAACGCCGATCCTGCCGCTGGATTCCGCCATTCAGGAAAACCTGAAGGAAACCACGACCCGCGTGCTGGCGTCGCTGACCCCGCGCGAGGAGCGCGTGCTGCGCATGCGCTTCGGCATCGGCATGAACACCGACCACACGCTGGAAGAGGTCGGCCAGCAGTTCAGCGTCACCCGCGAACGCATCCGCCAGATCGAGGCGAAGGCGCTGCGGAAGCTCAAGCATCCGTCGAGGTCAAGGAAGTTGCCGAAGTCTCTGGATCAGTGAGGCGATCGATTGAATCTGCAGGTGGACATTTTGCGACCTGTGGAGGGCTTTGCAGCTTACATCGCGTTTTCCATAGCTTCTATTCTTGTTTCCCGTTTGGAAGCGGTTCCGTTCGTGAGCAACCAAGGGCTGGGCCAATGTGTTGCTTGGCCCATTTCACTTAATGGTTCTGCCGTTGACTATCGGCATCCTGGCTTGCTGCTGGTATTTTGTCGGGTGGCAGACAGCACTGCGCTTTGGTACCTGCTGGGCTTGCTGGCGACTAACGGCTATGCTCTTCACCAAAGTCATACCGATCCTCGGCAGCTTTCCAGTCATGTTAGCTGATTGATACTCATTGCCTCTGTCGGCTTTGGCAATAGGGTATCTTGTAAGCTCGTAGCGTGCGCCGGATGGACCGTGTGCATTGTATGCTTTCCCCATGAGGCACCGCTTCGAAATCAAAAGCCAGCGTATGGTGGGTGCCAACCCACCTTGGGTGGCATTCGGCGATCGGATTGGTGGGTTTCACCCACCCTACGATTTTCTGAAAGGAGGCCCCCAATGTCCATCCTGTCCCGCCTGTTCGGCGGCGGTGCCGAGCGCGAGGCGCCCGAAGAGAGCCGCCGAGGAGTACAACAGCTTCGCATCGCCCGCCGCAGGAAGAAAGCGACGGCTTTCGTGTCGGCGCGCGGATCGAGAAGGAGATCGGCGGCGAGGCGAAGGTGCATCACCTTCGTGCGCGCCGACACCGTGCTGCGCGACCGGGACGAGGCGGTGGCAATCTCGATCCGCAAGGCGAAACAGGTGATCGACGAGCAGGGCGAGGCGATCTTCCGGCTGAACCGCCACCGGTCTCGGCGCCGAAGGCGATCAGCCCACGATCTCGAACCCTTGCGCGCCCTCCGGTGTTGCGGGGCTTCGGTCCACATCCGTCACCCGCGCCATGGGCGGGCCGATGCGCAAGTCGTTGACGAGGCCACGAACCGCGTCCTCGGACCCTTCGAGGTGGGCGCTCACGCTGCCGTCGGGCATGTTGCGCACCCAGCCGGTGACACGCCGGCGGCGCGCGGCACGCTGAACAAAGGCACGGTAGGATACCCCCTGCACCTTGCCGGAAATCCGCACCTCTGTCGCGACTTTGTCGGTCATCTGAATCCTTCGCGGTTGAAATTCCATCTCACCATACGAAAGCGTTTGGTTCAAGCCTTGCCGTTCAACGGTGCGCAAAGAGGCTCGATATAGGCTTGACGATGCGGACATAGCGTGAACATCCTCCGTTTCAAGCAGTCTGCAGGATGTCCCGCGATGCCCGACCTTTCCGCACTTGATATCGCGCCTGCCGTGTTGCTCGGCCTGGTGGTGGCCGTGCTGGCGTGGCTGCTGTGGACAGTTCGGCGCACCGGTGGCCTGCGCGCCGAGCTGGCCCGCGCGCGCACCGAACTTGCCCGCCTGGAAGAGCGCGCGAGCGCCGCCGAGCAGCGCGAGGCCGACACCGCCGCCTACCGCGCCCAGGCCGAGGAACAGGCGCGGCGCACGCAGGAGGAGTTGCGCGCCGCGCTGGATGCCGAGCGCCGCGAGGTCGCGCAGCGCGACACCCGCATCGGCGAGCTGACGACCACGCTGACCAAGGAACGCGAGGCCGGCGCGGAGCAGCTCAAGCTGCTGAAATCGGTGCGCGAGGACATGGAGGCGCGGTTCAAGGCGCTGGCCGAGCAATCGGTCAAGACCCAGGGCGAGACGCTGTCGAAGCTCAGCCATGAACGGCTGGAAGCCCTGCTCGCGCCGCTGCGCGAGAATGTCGGCAAGTTCGAGGTCGAACTGCGCCAGACGCGCACCAGAACGCGGCCAAGGAACGCGAGCGCCTCAAGGCCGAGATCACGCAGCTTTCGGCCAAGTCCGAGGCGATTTCCGAGCAGGCGGTGAACCTGACCCGGGCGCTCAAGGGCGACACCCGTCAACAGGGCGCCTGGGGCGAGATGATCCTGACCGGCCTGCTGGAACGCTCCGGCCTGCGCGAGGGCGAGGAATATTTCACCCAGAGCCACGCCACCGACGAGGAAGGCCGCCGCTACCGCCCCGACGTGGTGGTGCGCCTGCCCGGGTCGAAAAACCTGGTGATCGATTCCAAGGTGTCGCTGATCGCCTACGAACGCGCCGTCAACGCCGAAGCCGACGAGGATCGCGCGATCGCCCTGCGCCAGCACCTTGCGGCGATGAAGGCCCATATCGACGGGTTGTCGTCCAAGGCCTATCACCGGGTCGCGGGCGAAACGGTGGATTACGTGGTGATGTTCCTGCCCATCGAGGGGGCGCTTTCCGAGGCGCTGCGTGCGCAGGGCGACCTGACCGGCTACGCGCTGGAGCGCAACGTCACCATCGCCACGCCGACCACGCTGATGATGGCGCTGCGCACCATCGAGAACGTCTGGGCGGTCGAGCGGCGCAGCCGCAACGCCGAGGAAATCGCCGACCGCGCCGGTCGTCTTTATGACAAGGTGGCCGGCTTCGTCGATGCCATGCAGGAGGTCGGCACGCGGCTCGACCAGGCGTCGAAGGCGCACGGCACCGCGATGAACCGGCTTTCCACCGGGTCGGGCAACGTCATCCGGCAGGTCGAACAGTTGCGGGAACTGGGGGCCAAGTCCAGCAAGACCATCGCCCTGCACGGCGACGAGGGCAGCGCGATCGCGGATCACGGCGCCGCGCAGGATGGCGCCGCCGACCCGCCCGATGGCGACGACAGCGCAGGATGAGCGCGCGGACCCGCCTTCAGCGTCGATACGCTGGGGCCGGGCCTTACGAGGTCACGCCGCGCCTCGCCCGCTGGCTGTCGGGGCAGGGCGGCGATGGCCTGCTGACCCTGTTCGTGCGCCATACCTCGTGCAGCCTGCTTGTGCAGGAAAACGCCGACCTGGACGTGCAGGCCGACCTGCGCGCGTTCTTCGACCGTCTCGTGCCGCCGGCCGACGATGCGCGCATGCACTACCTGCGCCACCGCGCCGAGGGCCCCGACGACATGCCCGCCCACATCGAGGCCGCGATGATGCCGGTCAGCCTGTCGATCCCGGTCGAGGACGGGCAAATGGTGCTGGGTACCTGGCAAGGGGTCTACCTTGTCGAACACCGCGCCGCCCCGCACCGACGGCAGATCGCCGCGCAGCTGGCACGGGGCTAGTGTTCGCCACCTGACGAAAGGTTCCCGCGCCTTGAGCGATGCGTTCGCGGCAGGCAGCTATGCGGGACTTTGCAGCCTTCGAAGGCAACGCGGGAAAGGTCCGATTGCTGCCCGGAACAAGCAGCACGCCCTACTCGCGGCCCTGCTCGGCCATGCTCGCCGGCCCTGCTCCCGCCGCGCTCGCCGTTCCGGCGCTGGCGGCGAGGGCCGTTCGCCTGCATCGAACCTGCTGCGCGTGCTACCCGCTGCCGCGCGCCGGGTCAGCTTCGAGGGTCATCTCGTCGCGCGGCGCCGGCCCCGGCCACAGATCTGGTGCGCCGCGGCGGAATACGCGCAGGCGCGCACCCGGCCCGGATTTCAGCCGCCGCATGTACATCACCCGGCTCGCGCGCCACGGTCAGCGCCGAACGAACCGCCGCGCAAGGGCGTCGCCTGCTCCCTCGCCCCCGGTCCCGACCTGCTCGGCGGCCCGACACCCAACAACAGCGGGCTGACCCTGTCGGTCACGCGGCGCGGTTTCAACCTGTCGGTCAACCACGCCAACGCGATGTGCGGCGCCTTCCGCGACACCCCCGATTGCCCCGCTCCGCCCCTGAACCTGGTCCGCGCGCCGTGCCGACTCATCTGGCGGCGGCAATTCTGCCCTACCCAAAACCTGGCGGCTGGCCTATAGTGGCTGTGGATAAGAGGGGTAAAACCCCCAGGAGCCGCGGCAGAGACGACGCAGAGACGACAACGAGGGGATCGGCCATGCGCTGCCCGTTTTGCGGAAACATCGACACGCAGGTCAAGGATTCGCGCCCGGCCGAGGATCACGTCTCGATCCGGCGGCGCCGCTTCTGCCCGGCCTGCGGCGGGCGGTTCACCACCTACGAGCGGGTGCAGCTGCGCGACCTGGTGGTGGTCAAGTCCAACGGGCGGCGCGAGGATTTCGACCGCGACAAGCTGGAACGCTCGATCCGCATCGCGCTGCAGAAGCGCCCGGTCGAGCCCGAGCGGATCGAGCAGATGGTCTCGGGCATCGTGCGCCGGCTCGAAAGCATGGGCGACACCGACATCCCCTCCAAGACCATCGGCGAGATCGTGATGGAGAGCCTGGCGCGGATCGACACCGTCGCCTATGTCCGCTTCGCCAGCGTCTACAAGAACTTCCAGGCGGTCGAGGATTTCGACAAGTTCGTGCAGCGAGCTGCGCCCGACGACGCGGCCGAAGACGCGACGCGGTGAGCGGCGACCGACACCCGGTTACATGGCGCTGGCGCTGTCGCTCGGCCGGCGCGGGCATGGGCACACGCCTGGCCCAACCCGGCGGTGGGTTGCGTGGTGGTCCGCGATGGCCGCATCGTCGGGCGCGGCTGGACGGCGCCGGGCGGGCGCCCCCATGCCGAGCCACTGGCGCTGGCACAGGCCGGCGCGGCGGCGCGCGGCGCCACCGCCTATGTCACGCCTCGAACCCTGCGCGCACCACGGCCAGACGCCGCCCTGCGCCGAGGCGCTGATCGCGGCGGGCGTGGCCCGGGTCGTCGCCGCTGTCGAGGACACCGATCCGCGCGTCGTCGGGGCGCGGCATTGCGATGCTGCGCGCAGGCCGGGGTCGCGGTGACGACGGGCGTCCTGGCCGAGCGAGGCCGCGCGCGGATCATGCCGGGTTCTTCTGCGCAACGTCGAGACGGGCCGGCCCTGGGTGACGCTGAAGCTGGCGCAGCACGCTTCGACGGCCGCATCGCCACCGCCACCGGCGAAAGCCAGTGGATCACCGGCGCCACCGGCGCGCCGCGCGGTGCATGCGATGCGCGCGCGCCACGACGCGGTGATGGTCGGCGGCGGGCACGGCGCGCGCCGATGATCCGGCGCTGACGGTGCGCGGTCTTGGGCATCGCGTGCACCAGCCGGTGCGGGTGGTGGTCTCGCGCCGGCTCGACCTGCCGCTCGACTGGCAGACTGGCGCAGACAGCGCGCGCGAGATGCCGCTGTGGCTGTGCCATGGGCGACCAGGCCGATCCGATGACCGCGTGGACGGCGTGGGCCGGGCTGGGCGCGCGTGCTCCTGGTGCCCTGCGCGCAGGCCGGGCAGCTCGACCGGCGGCGATGTTGCAGGCGCTGGGCAGGCGCGGGCTGCACGCCGGGTGTTCTGCGAAGGCGGCGGCGCGCTGGCCGCGTCGCTGCTGGCGGCGGGGTTGGTGGATGAACTGGTGGGCGTTACCGCAGGCGTCGCGCTGGGCGGCCGAGGGCACGCCGTCGGTCGGCCGCGCTGGGGCTCGACCGGCTGGTCCGCAGGCACCGCGCTTGCTGCGACTGGCGACGCCCTCTGGGCCAGACATGTGCACCGCTGGCGTCGCTGCGACATCAGCGCCTTCGTCTTGCCGAGACTGCCCAGCGTCCGCGTGCGCCCGCCGGAGCACCTGCGCGCTCGAGTCAAGATGGAAACCGCCGCCATCAGCGCCGCAATGCCTGCGCAGCAGGCCCTGCAGCTTGGCCAGCCGCGCGATCGCAGCGCGCCGTGCGCATGTCCCGTGTCCAGCCGCTCGACCACGACCTCGACCGGGCAGGGCAGGCCGGCTGATCGGGTCGCAGTAGCGCGGGTAGTCGATCAGCGCGGCGTGCACCAGCCCTGCCAGCGCGGACCGGGCCACGCCGCCGCGGCAAGGCGGCGACCGCGATCGTCGGTCAGGCCCCAGCCGGCATAGAACGGCGCGCCGGTCGTGGTGACGCGCACGCCGCGCAGCAGCGCCTCGAAGCCCAGCAGCGAGGTCATCGTCCAGACCTCATCGCACCTGCTCCAGCAAGCGGCGATCGGATCGGCGCGGTCCAGCACCAGCGTCGGCCCAGATCCTGCGCCGCGTCGGCGGGCACGGCGCCGCGGCGCAGCCCCGCCTCGACGTCCGGGTGCGGCTTGTAGAGCGATCACCGCGTCGGGATTCTGCGGCGCGCGCCGCCTGCGAGCAGCGCCAGGTTGCGTGGTCACCGGCGCCGGCGCCCGGCAAGGATCGAGGCGTCATCCTCGACCTGTCCGGGCGACCAGAATGCGCCGCCCCTGCGGCAGGTCGGCGGTAGCGTCCTGTCCCGCCAAGGTTGTACTTGCTCACCCCGCCGCCGGCGCAGCGCGGCGATCAGCGCCTCGGCGCGCGCTGCTGCTGGTCGGGCCGCAACGCGGCGCGCGCGGCGATCAGCCGTTCCAGCCGGCTTTCGCGGGCCGGGTCGTAGTAGATGCCCAGGTCGTCGCAGACCAGCGACAGCGGCGCCACCAGATCGGCGCCCAGCCCGCGCGAGCGCAGGAACCCGTCCTCGATCGCGCACCGCGTCGTGGTCGCCGCGGCCGGCCTCGCTCGGCCCAGACCATCACGCGGCGGCCGTCCCGGTGCGGCGGCGCCGGCGCGCGCCGAACGCACCGCGCGCACGGTGCCGAAGAAACCGTCTGCAGCGCGCCGCGTTTCCACAGCCGCATGCCGCGCGCGCGCCAGCCGAAACGATCCTCGCGCCAGGCGCGGGTTTCGGCGGCCAGCTGCGAGATCGCCTCTTCGAGCGTGCACAGCCGGTCGCGGCACGGGTCGTACCAGACCGGGTAAAGGATCATCGCCGCGCGAAAAGCTGCGCGCGGGTCAGGCGGCGGTGCGCGTCGCGGCAGCGGGCGCATGTCCTCGCTCAGGCCCCAGCCGGCATAGAAGGGCTGGCCGAAGACGCGCGGGCGGTGGCCGGCCATGATCGCCTCGAACCCCAGCTGCGACGAGACGGTATAGACCGCCACCGCGCCCTCCAGCAGGCGCCATGCGGGCTGACCGGGGCGTCGCAGCAGGGTGATGCTCGCGCCGGGTCGCGGCAGCATCGCGGCGCCGAAGTGGCCCGGCGCGCGGCCGCCGCGCGGTTTCGGGGTGGGTCTCGATCACCATCCGCGCGCCGGGGTTGTTCCGTGCTGCGCATGCGACCAGCATCTCGGCGAAAGCGTGCCGCCGTCCGCGCCGCCGGCCGCACCGAGGCGTCGCCGCGCGTCTGGTCGATCACCAGCACGTAGCCCGGCGCGGGCGGCGCCTGCGCGGGGTCATGGGCGGTGTACTTGCTCAGGTCGCGCCTCGCGCAGCCGGGCGATGGCGCCGCGCGCGCGGTCCAGCAGCGCGCTGTCGTCGAGCGGGTGCGTCGGCCAGCATGCGTCTCGAGTCCGATGGCTGCGCGCGGGTCGAAATGCATGCCGCTGCCGGTCGAGCACCAGGCCCGAGCGGCGGACCGCCGCGCGGCGCCGGGATGGACGCGAGCGCAGGAAGGCGTCCTCGACGCGCAAGCAGCGCGCGCGCCGGCGCGCGGCGCCAGCCATTCGCCGCGCGCGGGCGCGGGCGCGTGGCCCCACACCGCCGACCGTGTCATCCGGCCCCGGGCCAGGCCTAGGCGCAGCCGGTAGCCGGCCAGGTCGAGGATGCGCCGGAGCGCGGCGCTGGCTCAGGAAACCGCCGCTGAGCATAGAGCCGCCGGCGAGGAGCCCGTCCGGCGGCCGCGTCGTGCGGTATGCGCGCGGCGCCGGGTCATCGTCCGCGGGTCAGTTGCCAGCGGCGTTCGACAACGTGTTGACCGAACCCAGCGTGCCGGTCAGCGCCGAGATCCCCTTGTTCCACTGGGTGAACGGCGCCTCGGTGACATAGACCGTGTCGCCGTCGCGGATGACGAAATCGCGCGCCTCGAACATGCCGTTGGGCTTGGTCAGGTCGAGCACATAGACCATGCGCTGCGCGCCCCGCAGGTCGTTGCGGCCCAGCACCTGATTGGCGATCTCTTCCGGTTCGTTGCGCAAGACGAACACGCCGGTGGGATCGGCGGTCATTGGGCATCAGCCCGCCGACCTGCGCGATCGCCTCGATCGCCGAAAGCGTCTGGCTTTCGAACGGCACGCGCGCCTGTGCTGCCGGTGGCGCCGAGCGCGGTGAACGAGCGCGTGTCGTCCTCGACCAGGATGCGGTCGCCGCCGCGCAGCGCGATGTCGAACTCGGGGTTGTCGTAAAGATCCTGGAACCAGATCTTGCCGCTGCTGGTCGCCGCGGATCACGCGTGACCTGCGCGATCTCGGGCTCGATGGCCACGCCGCCGGCCTTGGCCAGCATCGCCCCCAGGGTGCGGGTGGGGCGTTCGATCGGGTAGACGCCCTGGCCGCCGACCGCGCCGACCAGCGACACGGTGGCGCCGTCGCCGGCAAGCCGGCGCACCTCGACCTGCGGGTCGGGCGTCTGTTCGTCGAGGTTGCGGGTGATGATGCGGCGCAGCGCCTCGGGCGTGTTGCCGGCGGCGCGGATGCGGCCCGCGTAGGGCACGAAGATGAAGCCCGCGCCATCGACCTGCACCTCTTCGAGCGACGGCGGATCGCGCGCCCTCGCCGGCCAGCAGGCCGTCGTCGACGTTCTCCCAGATCGGTCAGGCCACAGCGTGTCGCCGGGGCGGATCGTGTCGGAGCCGAGCCGGCCGGCGCGCAGGAAGGCCTGCGGAAAAGCCCGAGCGCGGGCACGACGGCGGTGGCGCGCGGTCACGCGGTCGTTGACCGCTACGACGAAGGCATCGCCCTGACGCTGCACCGAGCCGGCGAAGATTTCACGCTTGTTCGGGCCCACGCGGGGCAGGCCGCAGGACGCGACAAGCGCCACGACGACCAACAGGGCGACGGACCGCGCCCAACGGGATGGCATCGGGTTTCACTGCTCGGTCTCCTCGACCTGTTCTTGTTCTGCCTCAGATCTCTTTTCTACGCACGCTACCGAAGTCGAGACGGAAAAATCCAGCAGTCCAGGTTTGCCGTCATCAGCGACCAGCCGCAACTGTTGCCGCGGTGCCGCGGTGCCGGCGGCCAGCGCGTCGTAGGGATCGTCGGGTGCGAGCATCATGTCCACCACCTGCCGCAGCAACTGCCGCCGGCCGCGGGCGGAGTAGAAGCCGCCGGGCACCTGGCTGGTTTCCAGCAGGTAGCGGCGGTAGGCGTCGTAGGCGCGCCGGTCGGGGTGGCGCGGGGCGGCGAAGAACTCGGCCAGCGGCTGGTCCGAGACGAATTCCGGCTTGGCATAGACCGCGTCGCCGAAGACCTTGAGCGGGATGCCGCGCCACAGCACCTGCTGCCCGGCGGTGGAATTGACGGTGACGGCGCTGCGCGCGTCGTCGAGAAGCTGCGCGAGCTTGCCGCCGCGCACGAAATGCACGCGCCCGGCGATCGCCGCGCCGCGCGCGGCGCGCGCGGATGTCGCGGCGCAGGGCGACGCGCCCGTCCTCCAGCGGATGCGCCTTGATGACACAGGTGATGATGCCGCGGCGCGCCGCTCGGCGAAGCCGTCGATCACGCACGTCGAGGAACTCGGTCATCGAGGCGAAGGGCGAATGCGTCGCGGAACACTGGCGTCATGTTCAAGCTGCAGCAGCGCCAGGTGATAGGGAAAGCCGCCCATGCCGGATGCGCAGCGTGGCCAGCGCGCCGGTCCAGCGCATGCACCGGCATCAGCAGCAGCCGCCGCAGGTAGAGCCGGAACTCTGCGGCGCACGTCGAGCGCGCGGTGCGGGCGGAAATCGCGGTAGCCGCCGGTTCGCGGAACAGCACGAACCAGTGGTAGAGCGCGCCGTAGAAGACGTGCTCGCGCATGTCGCCCCAGCGCGCGGGCGCGGCCGGGGCTTCGGCATCGCTGTCCGCCAGCGCCGCGCGCATCTCGTCCACCGACATCCGCATCAGCCGCGAATGGCCGTTGGCCCCGCCGCGTTCGTAGGTGACCCAGTAGGGGCGCAGGTAGCCCTCCTCGAAGACATGCACCGTCAGGCCGCGCCGCGCGCGCGATCTCGCACGGCGCTCGGCATGGATCGGCGCGGGTATCGCCGTAGAGCACGATATCGGTGACGCCGCTGCGTCTGCGATGCAGCGCCGACGAGGGTCTCCGGCCAGTCGCTCCGGCGCGGTCGCGATAGGGGATGTAGCTGGCGCGGATCGCGGCCAGAAGGCGCGGTCGCCCGCGTTGAAGCCCACGCGCCACACGCTGCGCGCCCGGCGCGGCGCGAGCATGCTGGCCCAGCCGGTTGAAGAACGGCCCGTGCGGCCCCTGCAGGAACAGGAAGACCCGGTCCCGATCGGCGTCTGGCCCGTCGTGCGTGCTCCTTCCCGTGTGCGCGGCGATCACGTCTCATGCGCCCTGATCAGCCGATCCAGCGGAACGAATGGTCAGGCGAACGTTGACGATCGTGCGCATGCGCGGCTCGGTCACCTGCGTTCCGGGCAGGTGGCCGGCGCTAGCCGCCTTGCCGCAGGCCGGAAGGCGAAGAGCGCGCATGTTCACCGGCATCATCACCGATATCGGCACGATCGCGGCGCTGTGAGACGCGCGGCGACCTGCGCGCGCGCATCGGCACGCGGCTACGACACTGGCCGGCATCGATACTGGGCGCCTCGATCGCCTGCGACGGGGTGTGCCTGACGGTGACCGGGCTGGGCGGGGACTGGTTCGAGGTCGACATCTCGGCGGAGACGGTGTCGAAGACCAACCTCGGCGGCGTGGGCCGAGGGGCAGCGCGTCAACCTCGAGCGCGCGCTCAAGGTCGGCGACGAGCTGGGCGGGCATATCGTGTCGGGCCATGTCGACGGGCTGGCCGAGGTGGTGGCGGTGACCGACGAGGGCGACAGCACCCGCGTCACCCTGCGCGCGCCCGAGGCGCTGGCGCGCTTCATCGCGCCCAAGGGGTCGGTGGCGCTGAACGGCACCTCGCTGACCGTGAACGAGGTGCGAGGGCGCGATTTCGGGATCAATTTCATCCCCCACACCAAGCAGGTCACGACCTGGGGCGACGTGGCCGTGGGCGACGCGGTCAACCTCGAGATCGACACGCTGGCCCGCTACGTGGCGCGGCTCAAGGAAATGGGCTGAGGCGAGATGGGCTAAGGCGCCGCGATGTATTCACGAAATGCGTTGGTTGGCACGCGCCTATCCTCGATCCCGTGCAAGAAGGAGGATATCGACATGACCCTGCTGCGACCCAAACGCCGCGACATCCTGGAGCTGGCCGCGATGGCGCCCGCCTTTGCTCTGCCCGCCGCGGCGCGGGCGACCCTGGGCCGCGCCAGGCCGAAGCCAACCCGAGCCATTATCGTTTCACCATGGGCGAGGCGGAACTGACCGTGGTGGACGAATCTACGCTGCCCACCGATGGCGCCGGGGTCAACGCCGACCCGAAGAGGTGTAGGCCTTCCTGCGCCGGCATTACCTGTCGGCCGAGATGGGCTATTCCCACACCAACCACCTCGTCATCGACCTTGGCGAGGCGCGGGTGCTGGTCGATGTCGGCTCGGGCAACCGGTTCCTGCCCGCCACGGGGCGGCTGATCAACAATCTCGGCGCCGCGGGCATCGACCCCGGCGGCGTAGCCATGTGATCATCGCCCCCATGCGCACCGACCACTCTGGGGCGTGCGCAACACGCTTGGCGGCGATCATCCCCGGCGCGCGATACTTCATCGGCGAGGCCGAGCATCGCTACCTGGACCCAGGACGACCTGGTCAACCAGGTCCGCCGAGGATCAGCAATTCGTGCTGGGCGCGGTCAACTCGATCAACGTCGACGAGTACCGACTCGGGTGCTGGCGCGCGATGGCCACGAGGTGGCGCCCGGTATCCGCATGGTCGACACGCCCGGCCATACACGGGGCACATGGCGTCGTCGTCGAAAGCGGCGGCAACGAGTTGATGGCGCTCGGCGACGCGATGACGCATTCGCTGCTCAGCTTCGCGCGGCCGAAATGGTATAACGGGTTTAACTCCGATGGCGAGATGGCGGTGACGACGCGGATGCGGCTGCTGGACATGGCCGCCGCGGACGGGATGGCCGTTGTCCGGGTTACCACTTCGCCTTCCCCGGTGTCGGCCATCTGCTGCGCGAGGCGGATGGCTACCATTTCCTGCCGGCGTTGTGGCGTTTCCGCGGTTGAACCGCGACGCCGCATCGGGCGGCGGCTTGGTGGCAATCCGGGGCGCGACGGGCTATCTGGCGGGGCGTGGAGCGCGAGGTATCCGATGTCCGACAGCACTCCCTACGAACACCCCGGTCCGGTCGAGGAGAACTGGCGCGACGGCGATCTGCCCCGATCGAGGACATCATCGAGGATGCGCGCAACGGGCGACATGTTCATCCTGGTCGATCACGAGGACCGCGAGAACGAGGGCGACCTGGTGATCCCGGCGCAGATGGCGACGCCGCAGGCGATCAACTTCATGGCCACGCACGGGCGCGGGCTGATCTGCCTGCCGATGACCGGCGAGCGGATCGACGCGCTGGGCCTGCCGCTGATGGCGACCAACAACTCGTCGCGCCACGAGACCGCCTTCACCGTGTCGATCGAGGCGCGCGAGGGCGTGACCACGGGCATCTCGGCCGCCGACCGGGCGCTGCACCGTCGCCGCGCGCGATCGACCCGCACGCAAGGCCGCGGCCGACATCGCCGACGCCGGGCCACGTGCTTCCCGCTGCGCGCGCGCGACGGCGGCGTGCTGGTGCGCGCCGGCCATACCGAGGCGGCGGTCGACGTCGCGCGGCTGGCCGGGCTGAACCCGTCGGGCGTGATCTGCGAGATCATGAACGAGGACGGCACCATGGCGCGGCTGCCCGACCTGGTGGAATTCGCGCGCGAACACGGGTTGAAGATCGGCACCATTTCGCGACCTGATCGCCTATCGCCGCGCGCCACGACAACCTGGTGCGCAGAGACGCGCCGGCAGACCGTGTCACCTCGGCGTATCGGCGGCGACTGGCTGATGCGCATCTTCGCCGACGAGACCAGGGCGCCGAACACGTGGTGCTGACCAAGGGCGACGTCACCGGCGGCGACCCGGTGCTGGTGCGGATGCACGCGCTCAATCCGCTGGAGGACGTGCTGGGCATCGGCCCGACGGGCCGGCGCAGAACTGCCACGCGCGATGGAGATCATCGCCGCCGAGGGCCGCGGCGCGGTGTGCCTGTTCTGCGCGACGCCGCCGATGAAGCTGATGCCGCCGAGGACGACGACGCGCCCGCGCACCATCGGCAGACCGGGCTGGGCGCGCAGATCCTGCCGCGCTCGGGCTGCACGCAGCTCGAGCCTGCTGACCGACAGTCGCCGACGCCGCAAGATCGTCGGGCTCGACGCCTACGGCCTGACCATCGCCGGCACCCGCCCGATCAGCGAAGGAGACGCATGATGGCCGAAAGCGAATCCGATGACGGCCTGCCGCGCCCGGAGTTCGACGAGCCCGTCGAAGCTGCTGATCGTGGTGGCGCCGTTCTACCAGCGACATCGCCGACGACCTGCTGCGCCGGCGCCCGCGCCGAGATCGAGGCCGGCGGGCGGCACCTCGAGATCTGGTCGAGGTGCCCGGCGCGCTGGAGTTGCCGGCAGCCATCGGCATGGCCGGCCGGATGCGCGATTTCGACGGCTACGTCGCGCTTGGCTGCGTGATCCGCGGCGAGACCACGCATTACGAGACCGTGTGCAACGACAGCTCGCGCGGGCTGATGCTGCTGGGGCTGCAGGGGCTGTGCATCGGCAACGGCATCCTGACGGTCGAGAACCGCGCGCAGGCCGAGGTGCGCGCCGACGCGTCCGGCCAGAACAAGGGCGGCGGTGCGGCGGCGGCCGCCTTGCATCTGGTCGCGCTTGCCCGTAAGTGGGGCGCGGCCCGCACAGGGGTCGGGTCCAGACCCGGCCCTGCCGGATGCCGGCGACAGAGCAAGGGCACGCCACCTCATGACCAGCGACAGACTGACCGGCCGCAGGAACTGTCCGGCAACCTCAGGCGCCGGATGAAATCCGCCGCGCGGCTTTATGCCGTGCAGGCGCTGTTCCAGATGGAGCATTCGCAGCAAGGCTCGCGAGGCGGTGCGCGCCGAATTCCTGGCCTACCGCTTCGGCGAGGATCGCATGACGGGGCCGAGTTGCTGGACGGCGATGTTGACCTGTTCGTGCATATCCTCGACGATGCGGTGAACTCGCAGTCGCGGATCGACCGGATGACCGACCGCGCGCTGGTGCGCCAGTGGCCGATCGACCGCATCGACCCGACGCTGCGGCGCTGTTTCGCGCCGCGCGGGGCGGAACTGCGGCTTCCGGACACGCCGCCGCGCGTGGTGATCAGCGAGGACATCGCCATCGCGCGTGCCTCTTTCCCCGAGGGCAAGGAAGGCGATTTCGTCAACGCGATCCTTGACCACATGGCCGCGACGCGGCGAAACCGCAGGGCGTCGTGACACGCGTCGCCAGACCGTGGCGCCGTGATTGCCAGGGCAGGGGGCACGTGGATGAAGACGCGCTGCGATCGATCAAGGCTTCCGACGGTCTCGGCGATGTCGGCACGGTGTTCCGGGTGTCCGTCCTGATCGTCGTGGCCTTCGTGCTGCGCACGCGCCTTCGAGCCCGGCGGCGGTCGCAGACGCGGCGCGCAGGCCATCCTGCACGCCACCGCGGCGAATGTCGGCTGGATGTATCTGCTCGTCACGACGGGTTTCGTCGGCTTCGTCCTGTTCTCGGGCATGTCGCGGACCGGCGATATCCGGCTCGGCCCGCAGGACGAGCCGCCGAATTCTCCTATGTCAGCTGGCTGGCGATGATCTTCTCCGGCGGCATGGGCGTGGGCCTGGTGTTCTGGGGCGTGGCCGAGCCGATGATGCACTTCAACGACCCGCCGCTCGGCATCGCGGAGCCGCGCACGGTGGCGGCCGCGCAGACGGGCATGCGCTACGCCTTCTTCCACTGGGGGCTGCACCAGTGGGCGAACTTCGCGCTGGTGGGGCTGGCGATCGCCTATGTCCGCTTCCGCCACCAAAGCCACGGTCTGATCAGCGAGACGCTTCGGCCGATCCTCGGCGATCGCGTGGATGCCGGCTGGGGCAAGGCGATCGACGTCCTGACCGTGGTCTCGACGATCTTCGGTGTCGCCACGACGCTCGGCCTCGGCGCGCTGCAGATCAACAGCGGCCTGGCGCGGCTGGTGGGCATTCCCTACGCCTTTCCGGCGCAACTTGCGATCGTCGCCGTGATCGGTGGGCTGTTCATGCTGTCGGCCATGACCCCGCTCGACAAGGGCGTGCGCCTGCTGTGCAACGCCAACATGGCGCTGGCGGCGTCCTGCTGGTCTGTCGTCGTGCTGGTCTTCGGGCCGACCGCCTTCATCTTCGGCGTGATGACCCAGACGCTGGGCGAATATCTCGGCAACGTGGTGCAGATGAGCCTTGTGACCACGCCCTATTCGGGCGGCCAGTGGGTCGAGCAGTGGACGATGTTCTACTGGGCCTGGGGGCTGAGCTGGGCGCCCTTCGTCGGCAGCTTCATCGCGCGCATCTCGCGCGGGCGCACGATCCGCGAATTCGTCCTGGGCGTGATGGTGGTGCCGGTCATGCTCTCAGCATGCTGTGGTTCTCGACCTTCGGGGGCGCGGCCATCCATTTCGAGATTTTCGAGAATGCCGGCATCGCCGACGCGGTGGCGCAGCAGAGGTGCCGGCCGGGCTCTACGTGCTGCTCGGACCAGCTGCCGCTGAGCGGCGCGATCGACCGTCGCTCGCGATCCTGCTGGTATGCATGTTTCTGGTCACCTCGGCGGATTCGGCGACCTTCGTGCTCGGCATGTTCACGTCCAAGGGGGTCTCGAACCCGACGCGCGTCGTTGCGCGCTGCTGCTGGGCTGCCTGCAGCTTCTCGTTGTCGTCGTCCTGCTTCTGACCGGAGGGCTTGAAAGCCTGCGCACCGTTTCGATCGTCGCGGCCTTTCCCTTCATGCTGCTGATGTGCGCGGTGGCGGCGGCGCTGATGCGCGACGTCCGCCAGGACCTCGTCCCAGCGGGACGCGCAAGCGCGCCTGATCTGGAGCAGCCGGATCGAGCGGCTGTTGCTGCGCGAGGCCGAGCGCCGATCGCCGCCGAAGCAGGCCGCCGCGGAGCGCGCCCAGCCGAACGCTCGCCGACTGCGACGCGCCCGGCGCCCGGCGAGGCAGACCGGGGGCTGAGCGGACGGTTCCGCCACAAATTGGCGCACGGCGGCGGTGCGGCGGCTTGTCGTGTGCCATGCACCAGGCGTGTCGAGCACCCCGAACCGACGTGAGCGACCCCGGACGCCCAAGCTCATCCGCCTTTACATCACCCACGTGCTTATCGGCTATGCCATCGCGGCGGCCTTCGTGGCGATGCTGCTTTACTTCAACGTCGCCAACCTGTGGCACCCTCGTCACCCACACCCTGACGCCGGCCTGCTGGCGGTGTTCATCCTGTGGCTTTCCAACGGCTTCGTGTTCGCCGGGGTGCAGTTCGCCATCGCGGTCGATGAACCTCAAGGACAGCGACGGTGACGACCAGGGCGGCGAGCGCGACCCGATCCGCGTAACGCTCTCGCGCATGGTCCCCGCCCGCGCCACCGCCAAGGCCACCGGCAAGCGCCGCTGACTGGCCGACGCCGACGAGACGGGTGGTCGCAACGCGCGCCGGGCCACGCCGGGCGAGCGGTCGTGTTCGGCACCTGACACAAGTTGTCCCAACGGTGACCTATCCGATCATGCCCGTGCACGCGGCGGGGCAGGCGTTGAGGATGGCCTGACGGGGACCTACTGCCGATTTAGAAGCCGCGCATCGCCGGGCCGCGGTGCGGCGACCCTACGCTTGGGCGTGGGCGCTCTATGCCTGCAAAATCCGAGATCACCGCCACGCCGGTGCCGGAAATCGCCGTGCCGGGGGGCGGCCCGGCGATGCGCGGCGGCGTGCAAGCACGCCTTGATTCCGCGCGGGGGATATCTGTCAACGGCAGCTCAAGGCCATCACCGCCCCAAGCGCAACCCCGGGCATGCCCGCGCCAGGCGCACGGTGGCGGGTGGGCGGCGGGCCCGCAGCGACCGTGTGGTTCGCGCATTCCCGAGAGCCTGTGAGTACAGGTGGGCGCCGGGTAATCAGACCACGGCCTGAACAGAGCCAACTCCCTCGGAAGTTTTTATGGCCACTGGAATGTAACCGTTCACGCGAAGAGCAGAACCCGCCTCAAGTCCATAGGTAATGTGCAGCGCCCCGATCGGCAAGGGCTTGCATGTGTTCGTGTTTCGTTCATGTTCGGGTCATGTCGAACGCGCCCTCGCCATACCCCGCGCCCCGGTGTCGTTCTGGCCCGCGGCGTGCGCCCGCGCGCTGGACGGGTTCGGATTCGCCAGCGTCGAGGAATTCACGCCGCGCGCAGGCTGCGCGTCGACGTGATGGGCCTTGGCCCGAAGGGCGAGTTGTGGGTGGTCGAGTCGCAAGTCGTCGCTGGCCGATTTTCGCGCCGACGGCAAATGGCAGGGCTATCTGCCGTGGTGCGACCGCTTTTCTGGGCCGTGGACGACGCCCTTCCGCAAGAGGTGCTGCCCGAGGATACCGGCCTCATCGTGGCCGATCACGCTTCGGCGCCGAGTATCCTGCGCATGGCACCCGCGATCGCCGTTGGCCCCGGCCCGGCGCAAGGTGCTGACGCGCAAGTTCGCGGTGCACGCCGCGCGGCGGCTGCACGCCCTGCGCGACCCGCAGGCGCGGATCAACGGCTGAGCCTGCGCGCGCCCGCAGCAGCGGCGCGGATTTCCTCGGCGATGTCGTCGGCCTCGTCGGGGGTGAAATCCATCGGGATCTCGGTTCCGTCGGCCTCGATGAACAGGCGCACCATGCCCACGCTGGTTGGGCCGATGCGCAGGTTGGCCTCGATGTCGCGTTCGGTGTCGATGCCCATTTCCGGTTCTCCTTCTGGCGGCGCGGGGCAGGCCGGCCCCTCCGCGCAAAGGCGCTAGCCGCTTTGGCCTTGATTGACAAGTATCACGCGGCGATCGTGCGGGCATGGACACGGCTCAGCCTGCACACATTCACCCCCGACGACGCCGAGTGGCTGATCGACCAGCACGCGGCGCTCTATGCCAGCGACGGAGGGGTTCGACGCCACCTCGGCACCCTGGTGCGCGGCATCGTCGAGGCGTTCATCGCTCACCACGATCCGGGGTCGGAACGCGGCTGGATCGCCTGGCAGGGGGCGCGGCGTGTCGGCAGCATCTTCTGCGTGCGCCACGACGACACCAGCGCCAAGCTCAGGCTGTTGCCTGATCACCCCCGAGGCGCGGGGCATCGGGCTGGGCCATCGGCTGCTGGATACCTGCATGGCCTTCGCGCGCGACTGCGGCTATGCCCGGATGCAATTGTGGACCCATGAAAGCCACCGCGCCGCCTGCGCGCTTTATGCCGCGCATGGCTGGCGGCTGACCGCATCGCGCAGCCGGTGCGCAGGTTCGGCGTCGACCTGGTCGAGCAAAGCCGGGAAATCGACCTTCAGGGTGGATCGCGGTTGATCGGGCCGACACGCCACAACGGCCTTGCATTCGTCATCGGAGGGGCGATACATCGCCACCCGGAGCCGCCTTAGCTCAGTAGGTTAGAGCGCTGGATTGTGGATCCAGAGGTCCCCCGTTCGAGCCGGGGAGGCGGTACCACCAGCCCGCTTAGCGTCGCGCGTCGCCCATGCTAGCCGTCACCGGCATCGATGGCGAGACGTTGCACCAACGCCCCGGTGTCGCGGTCGAAGATCAGGATCTCGTCATCGCCGGTGACCACCGCGTACCATCTGTCGGTCATGGTGAACGCGGCGGGCGTGCTGCCGTCGGGCAGGGTGATCGCGCCCGGCAACGGCGCGGGGCGGTCGGAAAAGCGGATGACAAACAGGGCGATGATGACTAGAAGCCCGGCAATCATCGTGCCGGTCAGAACCGTGACCAGTCGGCGCAGGTAGCGCAGGTTCGCCGGCTCTTCCGGCTGAGGGTTTTCGTCCATGGCGTCCCCCGTTGTGACCTTCACCATCGCGGCCGATCCGCCTGCCCGCCTTGATAAGGCGCTTTCGCGCGATGTGCCAGCCCCGGCGGCGCTGTCGCGCACGCGGCTGGCGCGGTTGCTGGCCGAGGGCGCGGTGCGGGTGAACGGCGTGCCGGCGCATGACGCCCAAGGCGCGCGTGCGCCGGGCGACCGCATCGAGATCGACCTGCCGCCGCCCGAGGAAAGCCACATGCGGCGCCGAGGCGATCGCGCTCGACGTGGTCCACGAGGACGACGATCTGATCGTCATCGACAAGCCGGCGGGCATGGTGGTGCACCCCGCGCCGGGCAGCCCCGACGGCACGCTGGTCAACGCGCTGCTGCACCATTGCGGCGACAGCCTGTCGGGGGTGGGCGGCGAGCGGCGGCCCGGCATCGTGCACCGCATCGACAAGGACACCACCGGCCTGCTGGTGGTGGCCAAGTCCGACCGCGCCCATCACGGGCTGGCCGCGCAGTTCGCCGCGCACAGCGTCGAGCGGGCCTATCGCGCCGTCGTGCACGGCGTGCCCGAGCCCGGCGACCCGCGCCTGCGCGGCGTGCGCGGCACCGGGTTCGAGCCGGGCGGCATGCTGCGCATCACCACGCAGCTGGCCCGGCACCGCACCGACCGGCAGCGACAGGCGGTGGTCTTCCAGGGCGGGCGCCACGCGGTCACCCGCGTCGCGGGTGATCGAGCGCTTCGGCGTGCCGCCGGCCGCGGCGCTGGTCGAGTGCCGGCTGGAGACCGGGCGCACCCACCAGATCCGGGTGCACATGGCCCATGCCGGCCACGCGCTGATCGGCGATCCGGTCTATGGCGGGCGGCGCAAGCTGTCGCAAAAGGCGCTGAGCCCGGCAGCCGTCGACGCGGCGCGCGGCTTTGGCCGGCAGGCGCTGCATGCCGCGACGCTGGGGTTCACGCATCCGGTTTCGGGGCAGGCGATGCGGTTCGCAGGCGCCGCTGCCCGCCGATATGGAGGAGCTTCTCGCGGCGCTTGCGCGGCGGTCGCGGCCGTGCGCAGATCCGCGTGACGTGCCTTGGCACGCACCAGTTCGCCGATCATTCGTCGAAGTGCATGCCGGTTAGCCCCGGCTTGATGCTTGAACGACGGCGCGCGGATGCGACACGCGCGCTGTCCGGCCACTGAACAGTGAGGAGGGACAGATCATGAGCGATTTCCGCAAATCTTCCCGCGCCCGACGCCGGAGCGGCGGGCTGAACCGCTACCTGCAGGAAATCCGCAAGTTCCCGATGCTGGAGCCGGAAGAGGAATACATGCTGGCCAAGCGCTGGGCCGAGGAGCAGGATACCGAGGCCGCGCACAAGATGGTCACCAGCCACCTGCGCCTCGCGGCGAAGATCGCCATGGGCTATCGCGGCTACGGCCTGCCGCAGGCCGAGGTGATCTCCGAGGCCAATGTCGGCCTGATGCAGGCGGTCAAGCGGTTCGACCCCGAAAAGGGCTTCCGGCTGGCGACCTACGCGATGTGGTGGATCCGCGCCTCGATCCAGGAATACATCCTGCGGTCGTGGAGCCTGGTGAAGCTGGGCACGACCAGCGCGCAGA
This sequence comes from Roseovarius sp., assembly GCA_034521935.1. Classification (GTDB taxonomy): domain Bacteria; phylum Pseudomonadota; class Alphaproteobacteria; order Rhodobacterales; family Rhodobacteraceae; genus Roseovarius. Next base: position 301,959 of record JAXHLV010000001.1, on the reverse strand, counting down.
AGAAGCTGTTCTTCAACCTGCGCAAGGCCAAGGCGCGCATCGGCGCGCTGGAGGAGGGCGACATGCGCCCCGAGAACGGTCAAGCAGATCGCCACCGATCTCGGCGTGACCGAGGACGAGGTCATCTCGATGAACCGGCGCATGTCGGGCGGCGACGCCTCGCTCAACGCGACCGTCGGGTCCGAGGGCGAGGGATCGATGCAATGGCAGGACTGGCTCGAGGACGAGGACGCCGACCAGGCCGGCGACTACGAGGCGCGCGACGAGCTCGACGCGCGCCGCGAGCTGCTGGCCGAGGCGATGGACGTGCTCAACGAGCGCGAGAAGGACGTGCTGACGCAGCGCCGGCTGAGCGAGGAGACCATCACGCTGGAGGATCTCAGCGCGCAATACGACGTCAGCCGCGAACGCATCCGCCAGATCGAGGTGCGCGCCTTCGAGAAGCTGCAAGAGCGGATGCGCGCGCTTGCCGCCGAGAAGGGGATGCTGGAACCGGGCTGACCCCGCAGGAGACGCGCAGGACAGGAGAGACGAGCATGGCTGGTGGCTGGGCGCGCGACGGCGCCGTGAACGAACAGATCGAGGCTTCGGTTTCCGATCAGCTTGCACGGCCCAGGGCCGGCAAGGGGCCATCGGGCGAAAGCCGTTCGGCCAGGTGCGTAGAATGCGACGAGGGAATCCCGCGCACGGCGCGACGCGATCCCGGGCGTCAAGCTGTGCATCGACTGCCAGCAGGAACGCGATGCGGCCCGCCGCGCCGCGCGGCGGCCCCAACCGGCACCGCATTCGAAGGACAGCCAGTTCGAAGCTGACACGCGCGCACCGAGGGCGCGGCCCTCGGCCTGCGGCCGATTCACCCGGAGTATCTCCGGCCAGAACAAGCAGGTTTTCGTCAACCATGCCGGGGGCTCTGGCGTTTCTTCCTGGCTTCGAGCATCCCCGCCGGTGGGTGCGGCGCGACAGCACCGGCTCCAGGGCGTTCGCGCCGGCGTCCGCGGCGTCAGTCCTCCATCGCCTCCAACTCGTCGATCATGCCCTCGATCATCGAAAGCCCCTTGTCCCAGAACGCCGGGTCGGAGGCGTCGAGACCGAAGGGCGCGAGCAGCTCCTTGTGGTGTTTCGAGCCGCCCGCGCGCAGCATCTCGAAATACTTGTCCTGAAAGCCCTCGGGTTCTGCTTCAAAAGCGGCGTAGAGCGCGTTCACCAGCCCGTCGCCGAAGGCATAAGCGTAGACGTAGAAGGGCGAGTGGACGAAATGCGGGATGTAGGCCCAGAAGGTCTCGTACCCGTCCATGAAATCGAAGGCCTCGCCGAGGCTTTCGGCCTGCACGCTCATCCACAGCGCGTTGATGTCGTCGGGGGTGAGCTCGCCCTCGCGGCGCGCGGCGTGCAGTTTGCATTCGAAATCATAAAACGCGATTTGCCGCACCACGGTGTTGATCATGTCCTCGACCTTGCCCGCGAGCAGCACCTTGCGCTCGGCATCGGTCTTCGCGCCCTCGAGCATCCGGCGGAAGGTCAGCATCTCGCCGAAGACGCTCGCCGTTTCCGCCAGCGTCAGCGGGGTGGAGGCCAGAAGCTCGCCCTGATCCGCCGCCAGCCGCTGATGCACCCCGTGGCCAAGCTCATGCGCCAGCGTCATCACGTCGCGCGGCTTGCCGAGGTAGTTGAGCATCACGTAAGGGTGCGCGTCGGTCACCGTGGGGTGGGCGAAGGCCCCCGGTGCCTTGCCGGGTTTCACGCCCGCGTCGATCCAGCCGCGCTCGAAGAACGGCTCGGCCAGCTCGGCCAGTTTCGGGTCGAACCCGGCATAGGCCGCCGTCACCGTCTCGCGCGCCTCGTCCCAGGGAATGGTGCGCGGATCCTCCAGCGGCAGCGGCGCGTTGCGGTCCCAGACCTGCATCCGGTCGAGCCCCAGCCACTTGCGCTTGAGCTCGTAATAGCGGTGCGACAGGCGCGGATAGGCCGCGACCACCGCCGCGCGCAGCGCCTCGACGACCTCCGGCTCCACATCGTTGGAGAGATGCCGCCCCATCTGCGCCGAGGGCATCCCGCGCCAGCGGTCGAGCACCTCTTTTTCCTTGGTCTGCGTGTTGTGGACGCGGGCAAAGGTGCGCAGGTTCTCGCCCAGCACCCGCGCCAGTTCCCGCGCCGCAGCCTCGCGACGCGCGCGGTCGTGATCGGTGAGCAGGGTGAGGGTGGCTTCGATCCCCATCTCCTCGCCGTCGACGGTGAAGGTCAGCCCGGCGATGGTCTCGTCAAAGAGCCGCTCCCACGCGTCGCCCACCACGCCGAGATCGTGCAGGAACTTCTCAAGCTCGTCGGAGAGCTGATAGGGCTTCATCGCGCGGATGCGGCGCAGCACCGGGGCGTAGCGCGCCAGATCGGCGTTCTCACTATACATCGCCTTGAGCGCGTCCTCGTCGAGGCGGTTCAGTTCCAGCGAGAAGAACACCAGCGGGGTGGTGAAATTGGTGATCTTTTCCTGGCAGTCGGAGAGGAATTTGGCGCGGCCCGAATCGGTGGTCTGCTGGTAATAGCGCAGGCCCGCATAGGACATGACGCGCCCCGCCACCCGGCTGATCGCCTCGTCGCGGCGGATGCATGTCAGCAGCCCGGCGGCGTCGAGATCGGCCAGCTTGCCCTCGTAATCGGCGGCGAAGCTCGCGCATTCCGCCTCCAGCCAGTCGAGATCACGCGTCAGTTCCGGCGCGTCCTCGCCGCTGTAGAGATCGCTCAGGTCCCAGTCCGGCAGGCGGCCCAGATCCTTGCCCCCGTGGAGGCGTTGGCGTCGTGGACGGGAAAGGGGAGCGTGAACATCGCGGGAAACCTCGTTTGTTGATCAGGTCCAGACATAGGCGGGGCGGCGGCACGCCTCAACCCCGCATCGGTCAGCCGTATTGCGCCAGCAGCGCGCGCAGGTGATCGAGCGTGTCGATCTCCGAAGGCGGCTTGTCCTGCCGCCAGCGCGCCATGCGCGGAAAGCGCAGTGCCACGCCGGATTTGTGGCGCGGGCTGGCCTGAATCCCCTCGAACGCGATCTCGAACACCTGCTCGGGGCGCACCTGCCGGACCGGGCCGAATCGTTCCACGGTGTTGCGGCGCACCCATGCGGTGATCTGCCGGAATTCGGCATCCGTCAGCCCCGAATAGGCCTTGGTGAAGGGCACCAGCGTGTCGCCATCGCGCACGGCGAAGGTAAAATCGGTGTAGAGATTGGCCCGCCGCCCGTGCCCCGCCTGCGCGTAGATCATCACCGCGTCGATACTCAGCGGGTCGAGCTTCCATTTCCACCAGTCGCCCTTCCTGCGCCCGGCGTGATAGGGTCCGGCGCGCCGCTTGAGCATCAGCCCCTCGGCGCGGCGGTCGCGGGCGGTGGCGCGGGTGATGGCGAGGGCGTCCCATGTGGCGAAGGGGATCGGCGGCGAGGGGCGCAGCGGGGCGGTCTCGGGCATGTTGGCCACCAGCGCGTCGAGCCGCGCGCGCCGCTCGGCAAAGGGCACGTCGCGCAGGTCGCGCCCGCCCGCTTCCAGCAGGTCGTAGGCCATCAGGATCACCGGGGCCTCGGTCAGTAGCTTCTTCGGCACGGTCTTGCGCGTGATCCGCTTTTGCAGCGCGGCAAAGGGCAAGGGGGCGTCGCCGTCATGGGCGAGCAATTCGCCATCGAGCACCGTGCCGTCGGGCAGCAGATCGCGCAAGCCCGCCAGTTCGGGAAAGCGGTCGGTCATCAACTCCTCGCCGCGCGACCAGACAAAGATCTGCCCGCCGCGCGCGATCACCTGCCCCCGGATGCCGTCCCATTTCCATTCCGCCAGCCAGTCGGCCGGGTCCCCGAGGCTCTCCGGCCCATCCTCCAGCCCGTAGGCGAGGCAGAACGGATAGGGGCGCGACAGGCTGTCGGCGGGGTCTTCGGCGTTGATGAGCGCGGCCCATGTGGTGGTGTCGGGCGTCCAGTCGCCCATCAGGCGGTGCGCGATCTCCGCTTCCTCGCGGTCCAGAGCCTGCGCCAGCGCGCGGGTCATCAGCTTGCGGCTGATGCCGACGCGAAAGCCCCCGGTGAGCAGCTTGTTGAAGACCAGCCGCTCCAGCGGCTCCATCGTGTCCCAGGCCGCCAGAACCGCCGCTTTGCGGGTGGCGTCATCCGCGTCGCGCAGCGTGCGCAGCCGGTCAATCCATGTGGCGAGGCTGGCATCATGCGTGGCGCTTGGCGGCGGCAAAACCAGCGCGATGGTCTCGGCAAGGTCGCCCACCACGCCATAGCTCTCCTCGAAGAGCCACAGCGGCAGGCCCGCGCGCTCCGCCGCCCATTCGCGCAGCCGCGTGGTGGTGACGGCGCGTTTCGGGCGGCGGCCCGAGAAAAGCGCCACGCACCAGAGCCGGTCGGCCTCGGGCGCGGTGCGGAAATACTCCGCCAATGCGGCGACCTTGGCATTGGTGCGCGTGGTCTGGTCGAGCGTGGCAAAGAGCGCGGCGAAGGCTTTCATCCGTCCTCCTCAAGGCTCTCGCCGGTGAACTCGGTGCGCAGCACCCGCGCGTCATAGCCTTGATCGGTCAGCCAGCGGGCGAACACATCCGTATAGCCGTGGGTGACGTGGACGGTCTCGGCCCCGGTCTCGGCAATCGCGGCGTTGAGGCCCGCCCAGTCGGCATGATCGGACATGACGAAGCCGCGATCCGCCGCGCGCCGCCGCCGCACGCCGCGCAGGCGCATCCAGCCGCTGACAAAACCGGTCGAGGCGGGGCGGAACCGCCGCGCCCAGGTCCCCGCCAGCGCGCCGGGGGGCGCGATCACGAGCGCGCCGCGTCGCTGCCGCAGGTCGGTCTCGGGGGTGACGTGTTCGGTCTCGGGCAGGGGCAGACCCTGCCCGCGCAGCACGCCATTGGTGGCCTCCACCGCGCCGTGGGTGAGGATCGGCCCGATGCCGGGGTCGAGCATTGCCAGCACCCGCTGCGCCTTGCCCAGCGCATAAGCGCCCAGCAGCGAAAACCGGCCCTCGGCGGCATTCGCGGCCCACCAATCGCCTATCTCGCGCGCCACCGCCCCGGGCGCAGGCCAGTCAAAGACCGGCAGGCCAAAGGTGCATTCGGTGATGAAATGATGACAGCGCACCGGCTCGAACGGCGTCGAGAGCGGGTCGGGGCCGGGCTTGTAATCGCCCGACACCACCCAGACCTCGCCGCCCGCCTCTACCCTGATCTGCGCCGAGCCGGGGACATGCCCCGCCGGGTGGAACGAGACACGCGCGCCGCCGATGGCCCGCGTCTCGCCATAGCGGATCGTGTCGAGCGTGATCGCGCCCAGCCGGTGGCGCATCACCGGGGCCGCGAGATCGGTGGCGAGATACGCGCCATGCCCCTCGCGCGCATGATCGGCGTGCCCGTGGGTGATGAGCGCGCGCGCCACCGGGCGCCACGGGTCGATATGAAAATCGCCCGCCGCGCAGTAGAGCCCCTCTCGTGTCATGCGCAAGACCATGCCACGATGATAGGGCGCGGCACGCCCTTGCACAGCCCTGCCGCGCGGCTATGCTGCGCGGCAGGGTGGCGCAACAGGAGGGATGACATGCGGTTTGCACGTTACGGCGAGCGGGGGCAGGAGCGCCCTGCCGTGCTCGATACCGAGGGGCGGCTGAGGGATTTGTCGGGCGTGGTGCCCGATCTTTCGGGCGAGGTGCTGGGCGCGCTGCCCCGGCTCGATCCCGAGGCGCTGCCGCTGGTGGCGGGCACGCCGCGCCTTGGCCCGCCGGTGGGCGGCATCGGCAAGATCGTCGGGATCGGCCTCAACTACAGCGACCACGCCGCCGAGATCGGGGCCGAGCCGCCGACCGAGCCGGTGGTGTTTCTCAAGGCGATCACCGCGCTGGGCGGCCCGAACGATCCGGTTGTCATGCCGCGCGGATCGCAAAAGACCGATTGGGAGGTCGAGCTTGGCATCGTCATCGGCAAGCGGGCCAAATACGTGGGCAAGGCGGAGGCGCTGCGCCATGTGGCGGGCTATACCATCGTCAACGACGTGTCGGAACGCGCGCTGCAACTCGAAGGCTCCGGCCAATGGACCAAGGGCAAGAGCTGCGACACCTTCGCGCCGGTGGGCCCGTGGCTCGTGACGCCGGACGAGGCGGGCGACGTGCAGGCGCTCGACCTCTCGACCGAGGTCAATGGCGAACGGATGCAGACCGGCAACACCGGGCGGATGATCTTCGGCGTGGCGGAGATCGTGTCTTTCCTGAGCGGGATCATGACGCTCGAGCCGGGCGACGTGATCGCCACCGGCACCCCGCCGGGCGTGGGCGTGGGCCACAAGCCGCCGCGTTTCCTCAAGGCGGGCGACGAGATGGTGCTGCGGATCAGCGGGCTGGGCGAGCAACGCGTGATCGTGCGCGCGGACGGGTCGTGAATGGCCTGAAGCGGTCGTAGGAGCAACGGTCGGGGAGCCGCGCAGCGCCCGACCGGGGGCGGTCGGGCGCTGCGCGGCGGTGCCTTGCGGCACCTTGATTCCGCGCAAGGGGGTTGTATTCCGACCGTCTGCTTCAGGCCATAACCGGCCCTCGGGCAGAACAGGCCACGGTTTGTCAGGCGTCAATCGCAAGGACGGTGAATAATCCGGCGTGCGTGTACCTATCCGGTTAAACGCAACCGTGCCTCACTCGGCCAAAAGCGCCTCCACCTCGCGAATGATCGCGCCGGAGAGGGGCCGCGTCGTCGACCCCCACGTGCCGGCCACCCGCCCATCCGGGGCGATCAGCACCTTGTTGAAGTTCCACGACGGCGCGAACCCCGTCTCGTCAGCCAGCGAGGCGTAGAACGGGTGCGCCTGCGCGCCCTTGACCGGGGTGATCGTGGTCATCGGAATATCGAGGCCGAAATTCACCTCGCAGAACGCCTTGACCTCGTCCTCGCTCGCCAGCTCCTGCCGGAAATCGTTTGACGGCACGGCAAGCACCACGAGGCCCCGATCACGGTAGCGATCATAAAGCGCCTGAAGCCCGTCATATTGCGGGGTAAAGCCGCAGCGCGAGGCGGTGTTGACCACGAGCACCGGCTGCCCGGCCCAATCCGAGAGACGCAACTCGCCCCCGTCGATATTGCCGAAGGGCGCTGCGCGGTCGAGCGCGGCGGCGGGCAGGGCGAGGCAGGTGGCGAAAAGAGCGGCGATCAGGCGCATGGGAACCTCCATTGTTTGCAAGGGATACGCCGCACCGCGCACCCCGGATCACCGCGCGCCGGAAAACGCCCAGTCCCAATACATCTGCCGCACCCGTTCGGTCACGGGGCCGGGCTGATACTGCGTCTCCTCGAAGGCCGAGACCGGCGTGACCTTCATCATGTTGCCCGACAGGAACACCTCGTCCGCCGCCCGGAAATCGTCGAAGGTCATCACCGTCTCGTGCACGACCATCCCGTTGCGGCGCATGTTGTCGATATGACGCGCGCGGGTGATGCCCGCAAGGAAGGTGCCGTTGGCGATGGGGGTAAAGACCTCGCCATCCTTGACGGCAAAGACATTGGCGGTCGCCGTCTCGGCCACATTGCCGAGCGCGTCGGCCACCAGCGCGTTGCCGAAGCCCTTCTCGCGCGCCTCGCGCAGCATCCGTGCGTTGTTGGGATAGAGACAGCCCGCCTTGGCGTTGACCACCGCATCCTCGAGCACCGGGCGGCGGAACCGGGTGCGACACAGCGTGGTGGTGGTGCCGGCCGGCGGCATCGGGATTTCCTCCAGGCAAATGGCAAAGCCGGTGGCCCCCTCCTTGGGCATCACGCCCAGATGCCCGCCCTCCAGCGCCCAATACATGGGGCGGATATAGATCGCGGCACCCTCGGGATAGGCGGAAAGCCCCTCCCATATGATCGCTTCCATCTCGGCCACGCTGACCGTCGGCGTGACCATCAGCGCCCGCGCCGAGGCGTTCACACGCGCGCAATGAAGATCGAGATCGGGGGCGATCCCGTCCACATAGCGCGCCCCGTCAAACACCGAGGAGCCCAGCCACATGCCGTGATCGGCGGCCTTCATCACCGCGATGTCGCCGTCGTGCCAGCGGCCCTCGAAATACGTGCGGATATTGGTGCCTGTCGCCATTTTTGTCCTCCTGTTGGCGCGCAGGGTAAGCTGGTCCCGGCCCGGGGTCCAGAGGCGGCGACGCTCCCCGATCCGTGACTTTTCGCGGCGAGCCAGCCTGCTATGCTCCACCGCCAAAGCCCGAGAGACGGAGACCGCATGACATCTCGCCCCTCGCGCCGCGCGCGGCCATATCCTGCGCCTTTCGGGGCGGTGCGCGCGCTTTGGGTGGCGGCGCTGCTGGTGCTGGCGGCCTGCGCGCCGCCGCCCGTGCCCGACGCCCCGCGCACCGATGGCGCGGCGGCGATCCGCATGGCCAGCTACAACGTGCATTTCGTCGATCTGCGTGACGCGCCCAACCCCCACTGGACCCCTGAGCGCTGGCACGAGCGGCGCGGCGCGCTGGTGCAGGTGGTGCGGGGGCTCGACGCGGATCTGATCGCCCTGCAAGAGCTGGAGGGACATGACGACCGCCGCAGCCGCCCCGATCTGCGCCTCGACTGGATACTGGAAGCGATGCCGGGCTATCGCGTCGCCGCCGCCGAATTCGCGGGCGGGGTGACGCCGGGCCAGCCGATCCTCTACCGCGATGCGGCGTTCGCGCTGCTGGACGCGGGGTTTGCCTTTTACGACGATCCCGACGCGTCGTTGCAGTCGCTGCGCGCCTTTGCGGGCTATCCCGATGTGGTGACATGGGCGCGGTTGCGACACCGCGAGAGCGGGCGGCGGCTTACGGTGTTCAACGTGCATCTGCATTTCCTCGATGCCGGGCAGCGGCTGCGCTCGGCGCAGCAGGTGATCGCGCTGGCACAGGCGGCGCAGGCGCGGGGCGACGCGGTGTTCGTGCTGGGCGATTTCAACGCGCGGCGCAATTCGCGCACGCTGGATTTGTTTCGCGAGGCGGGCTATCGGCAGGCCGGGCCACGCGGGGCGACCTTTCATCTCAATACCGGGCTGCACCTCTTCGGCGCGATCGACCACATGCTGCACGATGCACGCAGCGCGCCGCTCGGGCCGGTGGCCATCGTGCGGCGCAGGCCCGGCGGGGTCTGGCCCTCGGACCACTATCCGGTGGTCACCGATTTCCGGCTCACTGCGCAAGCGCCATGAGCGCGTCCATGTCGAGCGGGTCATTGACCATCGCGAGGCGACCTTGGGCGTCGCGGGGCCAGTCCGCCTCGGGCGTGTCGCAATAAAGCTCGACGCCGTTCTCGTCGGGGTCGCGCAGGTAGACCGCCTCGCTCACCCCGTGATCGGCAGCCCCGTCGATGGGGATGCCCGCGTCGATCACGCGCCTGACCGCCTGCGCCAGCGCCGCGCGGTCGGGGTAGAGAAACGCGGTGTGGAACAGGCCGGTATGGCCCGGTGGCGGCGGCGTGGCCCCGAGGCTGTCCCAGGTGTTGAGGCCGATATGGTGGTGATAGCCCCCGGCGGAGAGAAACGCGGCGCGCCCGCCGGAATAGTATTGCATGACTTCGAAGCCCAGCACGCCGGAATAAAAGCCGATGGCGCGCTCGAGGTCCGAGACCCTGAGGTGGACATGGCCGATGCGGGTGGCGGGATGGACGGGGTCTGTCATGGCGCGCGCTCCTCTCGTTGGGGATGGGGAGAGAATGGGCGCGGCGGGGCGGGTCTGGCAATTCCGCGTGGAGGCGCAGGGGGTGTGCGGGGGGATGTAAAACGACATTTGAGGTGCGCGGAGAAGCCCGGACGCTATTGGCCTTGAGCGGACGGTCGCGGCTTGGCCCCGGCGCGGAATCAAGGTGCTGAAAGCACCGCCGCGCAGCGCCCGATCGCCCCCCGGGCGGGCGCTTCTGCACCGTCTAACATCCTATAATCGTAAGAGTATACCGCACCATAAACTGCCCTCCTTCACCGTCGGAGCGCCCACCCGCGGTCGGGCGCTGCGCGGCTCCTCGACCGTTGGCGCAACGTCCCCTTCAGGCCAGACATGGCTCCCGAACAAGCCCCCCTCAAACCCCCGCCTTCCGGCTCTCCTCGAGGTAAATCTCGCGCAGCCGTGTCGCCACCGGCCCCGGCGTGCCGGACCCGATAACCGCCCCGTCGATCTCCACCACCGGCAGCACGAAGGCCGAGGCGGAGGTGACGAACGCCTCGTCCGCCGCCCGCGCCTCGTCCATGGTAAACGCGCGTTCCTCCACCTGCATCTGCGCCTCGCGGGCAAACCGCAGCACGGCGGCGCGCGTGATGCCGTGGAGGATGTCGTGGCTCAGGTGCCGCGTGATGATGCGCGCCCCCTTGACGATATAGGCGTTGTTGGAGGTGCCTTCGGTGACAAACCCGTCCTCGATCATCCAGGCGTCATCGGCGCCCGCCGCCTTCGCCATCATCTTGCCCATCGACGGATAAAGAAGCTGCACCGTCTTGATATCCCGCCGCCCCCAGCGCAGGTCGTCGATGCCGATCACCTTGATGCCGGTCTTCGCCGCCGGGTTGTCGGCAAGGCCGGGCTTGGATTGCGTGAACAGCACCAGCGTCGGCTCGGTCACCTCCGCATCGGGAAAGACGAAATCGCGGTCGCCATCGCTGCCGCGCGTCACTTGCAGGTAGACGAGGCCATCCTCGATCCCGTTGACGCGCACCAGTTCGCGATGCACCTCCAGAAGGTCGTCGAACGCGGCGGGCTTCTTCATGTCCAACTCGGTCAGCGACCGCTCCAGCCGCGCCAGGTGCCCGTCGAAATCGATCAGCTTGCCACCCAGCACGCTTGTCACCTCGTAGACCCCGTCGGCCATCAGAAAGCCGCGGTCGAAGATCGAAACCTTCGCCTCGGTCTCGGGCAGGTAGTCTCCGTTCACATAGACAGTGCGCATGGTCGTCATCCCCACAGGGCCGCCTCGGGCGGGTGGACCCCGGCGGCGTCGAATTTCAAGGCGTGATCCCGGTCTTCGGCCAGAAGCAGCGGGCCGTCAAGATCGGTCATCGCGCGCCCCTTGCGCCACCAGCACGGCAGGCGCCATCGCCAGCGAGCTTCCCACCATGCAGCCGACCATCACGTCATAGCCCCCGGCGCGGGCGGCCTCGCGCAGGGCGAGCGCCTCGGTCAGCCCGCCGGTCTTGTCGAGCTTGATGTTGACCATGTCATACTTGCCCTTCAGCCCCGGCAGGCTCGCCCTGTCGTGACACGACTCGTCGGCGCAGACCGGCACCGGGCGGTCCATGCCGATGAGCGCGTCATCCTCGCCAGCGGGCAGCGGCTGCTCCACCAGCGCGACCCCCAGCCGCACGAGGTGCGGCGCGAGATCGGCATAGACGTCCGCGCTCCACCCCTCGTTGGCATCGACGATGATGCGGGCCTTGGGCGCGCCACGCCGCACCGCCTCGAGCCGGGGCATGTCGTCGGGCGTGCCCAGCTTGATCTTGAGCAAGGGACGATGCGCATGGCGCGCGGCCTGCGCCTCCATCGCCTCCGGCGTGTCGAGCGACAGCGTGTAGGCGGTGATCTCCGGCCCCGGCGCGGCCAGCCCGGCCAGCTCCCACACCCGCCGCCCCGCCTGTTTCGCCGCGAGGTCCCACAGCGCGCAATCGACGGCATTGCGCGCGGCGCCTGCGGGCAGAAGCTCTTGCAGGCCCGCGCGGTCGAAGCTTTCGGGCAGCCCCCCGACCTGCGCCGTCACGCTCTCCGGCGTCTCGCCATACCGCGCATAGGGCACGCATTCGCCGCGCCCGGTGGCCCCGCCCTGCGAGACCGTCACCGTCAGCACCTGCGCCTCGGTCCGCGACCCGCGGCTGATGGTAAAGACCTGCGCCAGCCGGAAGACGTCACGCGTCACGTTGATCTGAACGGACCTGTCCTTCATCTTGCTATAAATATCCACTGCCTCACATCCCCGCCAGCGCATCCACCAGCTTGTCCGCGCCAAACCGGTAAGGGTCGGTCGCGGGCAGGCCCATCTCCGCCTCGACCTGCGCCAGGTAGGCGCGCGCGCCCGCCTCGTCCATGTGCTGCGTGTTGATCGCAACGCCCACCACCTGACAGGCGGGATTGGCGATGCGCGCGAGCGGCAGGGCCGTGTCGCGCAACTCCGCCAGCGAGCGCACGCCGTAGCCCGGCAACCCGCGCATGTGGCTGCGCGTCGGCTCGTGGCACAGGATCAGCGCGTCGGGCTGCCCGCCGTGGATCAGCGCCATCGTCACCCCCGAATAGGAGACGTGAAACAGCGAGCCCTGCCCCTCGATCATGTCCCAGTGGTCGGGGGCATTGTCCGGCGTGAGGTATTCCACCGACCCGGCCATGAAATCCGCCACCACCGCGTCGAGCGGCACGCCGTGGCCGGTGATCAGGATGCCGGTCTGCCCGGTGGCGCGGAACGTGGCCTTCATGCCGCGCGCGGTCATCTCGCGCTCCATCGCCATCGCGGTATACATCTTGCCGACCGAGCAATCTGTGCCCACCGCGAGGCAGCGCTTGCCGCTGCGCTTGACGCCATTGGCGATGGGATAGCCATCGGTCGGCACGCGCACGTCATGAAGCGTGCCGCCATATGTCTGCGCGGCGGCCACCAGGTCGCCCTCGTCGCGCAAGCAGGTTGTGCAGCCCCGAGGCGAGATCGAATTCCATCTCCAGCGCCTTGACCAGCACCTCCTTCCACGCCGCCGAGATCACGCCGCCACGGTTGGCCACGCCGATGACCACGGTTTTCGCACCCGCCGCCTTGGCCTCTTCCAGCGTCATGTCTGGCAGGCCCAGATCGGCCCCGCAGCCGGGCAGGCGGATTTGCCCGAGCGCATTCTCGGGCCGCCAGTCGCGGATGCCGATGGCCACCTTGGCGGCGAGCATGTCGGGCGCGTCGCCCAGGAAAAGCAGGTAGGGGGTCTCGATCATCTTGGCGTCCTCCGGGGGCTCGCGGTGTCATGGCAACATGCCCCGGATGCTGCGCGATTTTCTGCCGGAATCAATGGAAATGCGGGGAATTTCGGAGAAATCTTCGGCTTTTGGCATAGGTCTGCGAAGTTTCTGCGCGTCTTGTCGCCGGGCATTGCATCCCGTGGTGCACGAACCCGCTTGCGCGCGCCCGCGCAATTTCATACCTCCGGGGCTGAGTATCCACGCAATTTCCGATCCAAGGGAGCGATCCGAGATGAGCTTTCGCCTGCAACCCCAACCGCCTGCCCGCCCCAACCGCTGCCAGCTTTTCGGCCCCGGCTCGAACGCCAAACTGTTCGGGAAGATGGCCACGAGCGAGGCGGATGTCGTCAATATCGACCTCGAGGATTCGGTCGCGCCCACCGACAAGGACGCGGCGCGCGCCAATACCATCAAGGCCATCAACGAGCTGGACTGGGGCAACAAGACGCTCTCGGTGCGCATCAACGGGCTCGATTCGCCGTTCTGGTATCGCGATGTGGTGGATTTGCTGGAACAGGGCGGCGACCGGCTCGACCAGATCATGATCCCCAAGGCGGGCTGCGCGTCCGACATCTACGCGGTCGATGCGCTGGTCACCTCGGTCGAGGCGGCGAAGGGCCGCAAAAAGCGCCTCGGCTTCGAGGCGATCATCGAGACAGCGGCGGGGATTTCGCATGTCGAGGAGATCGCGGCGGCCTCCCCCCGGATGCAGGCGCTGAGCCTCGGCGCGGCGGATTTCGCGGCCTCGATGGGCATGTCCACCACCGGCATCGGCGGCACGCAGGAAAATTACTACATGCTGCACGAGGGCGCGAAATACTGGTCCGACCCGTGGCACTGGGCGCAGTCGAATATCGTCGCCGCCTGCCGCACGCATGGTCTCTTGCCGGTCGATGGCCCGTTCGGTGATTTTTCCGATGACGAGGGGTTCCGCGCGCAGGCACGGCGCTCGGCCACGCTCGGCATGGTCGGCAAATGGGCGATCCACCCCAAGCAGGTGGCGCTCGCCAACGAGATTTTCACGCCGACGGACGAGGCCGTCGCGGAGGCCCGCGAGATCCTCAAGGCGATGGAAGAGGCCAAGGCGCGCGGCGAAGGGGCCACCACCTACAAGGGCCGGCTGGTGGACATCGCCTCGATCAAGCAGGCCGAGGTGATCGTGAAACAGGCCGAGATGATCGCGGCGGGATAGCCTGCCCGCGTCAGGGACGGACCGGCGCGGACGGTGCCGGTCCGTTTGGCATCTGGTATTTCGGGGCTTGAGCAGGCCTTGGGAGGAATGTGGACGCTTGCCTCCGCACGGGCGATATCGGCAAGGGCGCGCGCTCGTGCCCCCACCTGACGCGTGAACCCGGATGGGGTCAGTGCATCAGCCACCGGTCCAACATCCTTGGATAAAACAGTCAGATGGCGGCTTCGAGCCCGCTTCGGCCCATCATCACTCTACCACTATGCTGCCGCGCAGCCTGACCGTTCCGGAGAGTTGCTGCAGGGCATCCACGCCTACCTTTATGCTGGTCCCGCGGGTGAAGCGGCCAAATCGTCTCGAAACGCCGTCCCGGGGCTCAACATGGAGAGCAGGGTGACGAAAAGAGTCTGCCCAGTCGGCGATATGCCTTGGCAGGACTCACCCGTGTTATTTCATGCCTTCCACGATCGAATCGGCACACGCATCAGCCACTTCCGACTGATACTTCTCGCTCACATTGTCGACCCAGCCAGCCTCAACCACGAAGTTGTCACGCTGGTAGCTCCGTTCTTCCTTCAACAAGGCGATCTGCTCAGGCTCTTGTTCGGCCTTGGCGACACAGAGCGGTGTGAACGCCTGAACGACGGCTGATTCCGCGCTGGAGGTCTGCATTTGGGTGGCTGTTCCGCCGGTCACCCATCCTCCCCAGACAAATCCGATCACGATCGCGACGATGGCACCGCCGATGGCACCCCAGATTGCGGGTTTGGTAGATTCGGGAATATTCATTGCTGATCCTCGTTTCTGTGAGCTCCCGCCCGTGAAGGATTTGCCTGCAACGACGGGATTTCTCGGGCCAGAATGCTATCCGACCTCTGGCTTTCTCAGGTATCAACAAAACAGCGCGAGCACACGACTGTCAATGACGTTTCTGATGGCCACGCGCGCGAGGCGTGCATTGCACGATCCCGAGCCTGCTGGTGGCGGAGGTCAAACGACAGATCCGGCCAAGCGGCAGCGTCCCGCTCAAAGAAGGCCCCGAGCAACGACCCTGACCGCAAATATTCGGTTCGGTCTGCCTTCGAAGGTGCCGGGCCTGTAAAGGTCCAATTTATCGGCCCACGATCGCAGCGACAGCCCGCCTGCCGATCTCTCCGTCGGGTATCCGGCAGAAGCGAACGGCAATCGCGCATCTGCAGCGAACGTTTCCAAGGTCCGCATAGCCGCCCCCGGGGCCATGGTCCGACCAACCGGGTGCAAACCAGAGGCAGGCTGGGAGCCTTTTGTCAGGTGGAGACCACGCGCATCGCCACCGCGCGCGGCTGATCCTCCAGCCACGCCTCGAGGCTCTCCCGGTCCCTGATATCCGAAACATCTCCACCATCCCCCCGAACCCTGCCCCGCCCTTTGCCCCAAGTCCAGCGCACGCCGCGTTAATCCCGGCCCCTGCCGCAAACCGCACCGACGCGATACCGACAGGATACCGACGCGATACCGCCCCGGCATTTCCCCCGATTCCAACGCGTTAACCCTGATTCGGCCCTCACCGCCCCGGCACCAGCGAGATCGGGGTCTCGCTGCGCAGCCTGCCCGACCGGCCCAGCATCGTCGTGCTGCGCCCGGCATGGCTGCGGGCGGGGAATGAGCCCTTACCCGGAGCGCGGCAAGGCCACGAGGCCGAGGGCGCGAACGGTCTCGAGCGCGAGAATGTCGCTGTCGAGCCCGCGTTCGGACTGGTAGCGGCGGACAGCCTTGCGCGTGCGCGCGTCCATCCGCCCGGTCACCGGCCCGGTATGCAGCGCCCGCGCGATCAGCGCGCGTTGCAGCGAGGCAATGAAATCAGGGGGTTGCACGTCCGGGCAGGGGGTCTCGATCCAGCGCACGCGGCGTTCCTCGACGATCACCTGCCGCGTCTCGGTAGCATAGCGCGCGGGCGTGATGGTGTGGCCATCGGGAGCGGTGACGGCGGGGGTGGTCTGCACCTGTTCGGTGACGGTCTCGATCACCGCAGGCGAGACCTGCTTGCCCCAGCAGGTGCCCGGGGGCGCGCCGGGCGGGGCCTTGGCCAGATCGGGAGGCGGCGCGAGGGCATCCGGCAGGGGCTGGCAGGCGACGAGCATAAGGCCAAGGGCAGGGAGCAGGCGGCGGGGCATGGGCGGTGGAACAGTCCCGGTGGTGGCTTCGCGCAGAGCCTAGCCGGTTTGCGCCTGCGGGGGAAGCGCGGCCTCGGCACCGGCAAGCCGGTCGAGCAGGGGCGAGATATCCTCGATTTCCTCGGCCACGACGTGGATCACCCCGGCCTGCCGCTCCACCCGGCCCGTCACCCGCAGCAACCGCCCGGCGATCACCGCGCGGCGGTATCGCTCGAAGAGCTTGCGCCAGACGATGACGTTGATCACCCCGGTCTCGTCCTCGAGCGTGAGGAACACCACGCCCTGCGCCGTGCCGGGGCGTTGCCGCAGGATCACCAGCCCCGCCACCGCCACGCGCCGCCCCGGCGGCACCTCGGGCAGGCGTGTGGCGACAAGGGCCGAAGGCGGGCGGGGCAGGGAATGCGTCATTAAAACAAAGATAGAACATATGCGTATGGCTACAAGACTTTTTGCCGCCGCGCGGCAAATGGGGCTGGCCTCGGGACGGGCGGTTGACTACGTAGCCTTCTGAATTGCTGTCAAAGGAGTATCCCGCATCATGGCGAAGATCACCTATATCGAGCACAACGGCACGCGCCACGAGGTCGAGGTGGCCAACGGCCTGACGGTGATGGAAGGCGCGCGCGACAACGGCATTCCGGGTATCGAGGCCGATTGCGGCGGGGCCTGCGCATGCTCGACCTGCCATGTCTATGTCGATCCCGCATGGGTGGAGAAGCTGCCCGCCAAGGAGGACATGGAAGAGGACATGCTCGATTTCGCCTACGAGCCCGATCCCGAACGCTCGCGCCTGACCTGCCAGCTCAAGGTGAGCGATGCGCTGGACGGGCTGGTGGTGCAGATGCCCGAGCGCCAGATCTGAGGCGATGCGCGCGGCGCTGATCCTTGCGGCGCTGCTCTTGCCGGGCATGGTGGCGGCGCAGGCGATCATCGCGGCAGATTATGCTGCGCCCACAGACCGTTATGGCCACCGGGTGCTGGGGGCGGGCGGCGAATGGGGCGCGATGACGCTCGCGCTCGACGATGGCACCACACGCCGGATCACATTGCCCCAGACTCTGGTGTTCGAGGATATCGCGCCGCGCCTCGCCGATCTCGACGGCGATGGTGCGCCGGAGGTGATCGTGGTGGAATCGAGCCTCACCAGGGGCGCGCGGCTGGCCGTTTATGGGGCCGAAGGCCGCATCGCCGCGACGCCGCATATCGGCACGCGCAACCGCTGGCTCGCGCCTATCGGGGCAGCAGACCTCGATGGCGACGGGCATGTGGAGATCGCCTATATCGACCGCCCGCATCTCAATCAGGTGTTGCGGATATGGCGCTTTCGCGACGGCGCGCTCGGGCATGTGGCGGACCATGCGGGGCTCACCAATCACAAGATCGGCTGGGATTTCATCCCCGGCGGCATCCGCCATTGCGGCGCGTTTCCCGAGATCATGACGGTGTCTCACGATTGGCAACGCGTGATGGCCACGCAGTATCGCCGGGGCGAATTCCTCAGTGTCGGGATCGGTGTGTATCGCGGCCCCGACTCTCTCGACGCGGCGCGCGCCTGTCCCTGAGGTTTGTCTGACCGGGTGGTTTGTGGCCTTGAACGGACCTTGCGACACCGGTCGAGGAGCCGCGCAAGTGGGATGAGCCTTGAATGGCAGCAACAGGCCATTCGCGCCCGGCACAGCCCACCGCGCCGGGCCGTGCGCGGTCAGAGCGCGGCCCGTTCGGCGAGGCGGTGGTCGATGAGACCCATGACATGGGCCAAAGAGGCCCCCGCGCCGGGGCCTGTAAGCCCGCTGGCCGCGCGGGCGAGCGCGGTGTCGCCGACGTCGCGCGCCACGCCAGAGAGGAACTGCGCGGCATAGGCAAGCGCCGCGTCGTCGGGGGTGTCGGCGAGCAGGTCGCGCATGTTGTCGAGATCGTCGCGATAGGCGAGCGGGTCGGGGGCGATGCAGTCTCGCGGCACGACGCGGGGGCCGGACGTGCCGTGATCGGGCGGCAGGTGGCGCAGGATTTCCGCCTGGAACAGGCCGAGACTGTCGAGCGGTTTGCCGAGAAACCCGTCCGCCCCCGCCGCCCGCGCGGCGGCGGCGATGCCGTCCGTGCCGCTCATCGCGAGGATCACGCCAATGCGCGGCTGTGCCTGCGCGAGGGTGGTCACGAGATCGAGCCCCGAGCCATCCGGCAGCCCGGCATCGACGATGACCGCGGAGGGGCGATAGACCGACAGGTGCCGCCGTGCCGCGCCGAGGCTGTCTGCGCGGCGGATGCGTGCACCGCTGCGCAGACACATGAGGCGCAGCGCCTCGCAGGCATAACGGCTGTCCTCGACCACGAGGACGGTCATGCCCAGAAGCGGGCGCGCGGTGCCCGGTGTGGTGCGGGGGGCGAGGGTGTCGTGATCGCGCATGGCGGTGATCCCTTCTTGCTCAGTGACCTCTCGAGCATGGCCCGGCATTGGTGAATGCGCGGTTAACGTGCGGCTGCGACGGCCCGTTCGCTTGCCACGGGCGGGCATCGGCCCCATAACATGACCAAACGTCAGCGAAGGAGTGCCCCATGATCGGACGTCTCAACCATGTCGCCATCGCCGTGCCCGATCTCGAGGCTGCGAGCGCGCAGTATCGCGATGCGCTGGGGGCAAATGTCGGTGCGCCGCAGGACGAGCCGGACCACGGCGTGACGGTGGTGTTCATCGAGTTGCCCAACACCAAGATCGAGCTGCTCCACCCCTTGGGCGACGACAGCCCGATCAATGGCTTTCTCGAAAAGAACCCGGCGGGCGGCATCCACCATGTCTGCTACGAGGTCGAGGATATCCTCGACGCGCGCGACCATCTGAAAGCGTCGGGCGCGCGGGTGCTGGGCACGGGCGAGCCGAAGATCGGCGCGCATGGCAAGCCGGTGCTGTTCCTGCACCCGAAGGATTTCCAGGGGTGCCTGGTGGAACTGGAGCAGGTCTGATGGGCATCACCTCGGCCATCGTGCTCTACGTGGTGATCTGGTTCCTGACCTTCTTCGTGGTGCTGCCCGTGCGCATCCAGACGCAGGGTGATCTGGGCGAAATCGTGCCCGGCACGCAGGCGGGATCGCCCGAGCATCATCACCTGAAGAAGAAGGCGCTCATCACCACCGGTATCGCCGCAATCCTGTGGGCGATCTGCGCTTATGTGATTTTGTCCGGGATGATCTCGGTGCGTGATATCGACATGTTCAACCGGATGGGCCCGCCTTCCGCCGGATAGCATGGTAGATATGGGTGAATGTCGCCGCCCCGAGGATCGGGATCAGCAGGTTCACCACCGGCACCGAGAGCGGCATCGCCATCAGCACCCCCGCCGCCCAGATCGTCAGGCGGTGCTTCTTGCGCAGGCGGATCGCCGCCGCGCGTCCCTGGCGGCGCATGGCGGCGAGGGTGAAATACTCCATCCCCAGCAAGTATCCGTTGAGCCCCCAGAAGATGAAGAGCGCAAACGGTGTGAAGATCGCGTAGAGGATCAGCGCCAGCGTGTTGGCGAGGAGGATGATGCCGAGGAAGTTGACCGTGTCCTTGAGGCCCTCGCCGAACGACACGCCCGCCACCGGCGGCAGGTCGGGGTAATGGCGGTCCTCCACCGCTGCGGCCACCTCGTCGAGAAACAGCGAGGTGATCGCCGAGGCCACGGGCACCATCAGGAACACCGACAACACCACCATCAGCAAAAGCGACGCTCCGCTCAGCAGGTCGCCCAGCCATGCCACCTCGCCGATCAGCGGCAGCACGGTGGTATCGCCCACGGCGGATTGAATGATCCACAGAACGCCTGCATAGGCCGTGACCAGCAGCGCCAGCGTCAGCCCTACGCCAAGAAACAGCACCTTGCGAAAGCGCCGGTCGCCCAGTTGGCCGAGGGTCTTGAGAAAGGCGGCGAAAATCATGCGTCCATCCATGTGGTGCGGGCGTCCATGTCAGGGCGCGGGCGTTCGGGCGGGGTGGCGGACTCGGTGCCGATATGGATGACGCCCACGATCCGCTCGTGATTCGCGAGGCCGAGTGCTGTGCGCGCGAACGCGGGATCGTGGCTTGCCCAGCCGCTGAGCCAGTTGGCCCCCCAGCCGCCTGCCAGCGCCGCCATGAGCAGGCCATAGGCCACGCAGGCGGCGGAATGGCCCTGCTCGGCCTCGGGCACCTTGTCGGAGGGTTTGGGCGAGAAGATCACCGCGACGGCGAGATGCGCATCGGCGAATTGCGCGCGCTGCTTGGCGATGTCGGCCTCGGCCTTGCCCAGCCGCGCGCCCGTCTCCTCCACCAGCCCCGCAAGCCGCAAGAGGGCTGCGCGCTCCAGCACGATAAGCCGCCACGGCTCGAGCTTGCCATGATCGGGGCAGCGCAGCGCGATCTCAAGGAGCGGGCGCAGCGTGGCGCGGTCGGGCACCGGCAGGCCAAGGGTCTTGGCCGGGCGCGAGCGGCGGGTTTGCAGAAAAGCCAGCGCGGCGGGATTGGGATCGGGCATCGGGTGTCTCGCAGGTTGTTACTGCACCGGTGTCGGCAACCGCGCGCGCGGGGTCAACCCATCGCGTGCGCGCGGCCCGGTGCCTGCCGGTCTTTGCCATATGACCGTCAAGGCCCTTGGATGATCGGCGCATGGCTCATGGTGCGCACCTGTCGGTTCGTGCCTCAAGCCGGTGAGGGGGCGGCGATCTGGCTACAACCTGCGCCACGTATCGAGGTTGTTCGGATTTGGCTGGCATAAAGCGCTGCCAAACCGACGTTGGATCACCGCACCGCGGCCCGCCGATACACGGCTCATGTCAACGACCGCTCAAGGCCAGAACCGGCCCCCGACGCCTATGTGCGCAAGACCTCGGACACCTCATTGGCTGTCCAGCACCCTGTTTATGAAATTTTGCTGCGCCGCAGAAAAATCCTTGAAATGCTGCGATGCAGCATGTATATTCAGTTCCAGTAGCAAAGAAGCGGTCCCCGCCGCTCACACCGAAAGGACGAGACTATGACCAAGACCACAGATTTCACCGCGATGTTCAAAGACGTCATGGGCAACTTCCCCGTTGACTCGAAGGCAATGGAAGACGCGTTCAAGAGCCAGGCGGCCCTGAACGAGAAGCTGTCGGGCGTCGCCCTGACCGCCGCCGAGCAATCGGTCGAGATTTCCAACAAGTGGACCAAAGAGACGCTCGCCAAGATGACCGAGATGTCCAAAGCCAAGACCGAGCCCGCCGATTACGCCAAGGCCGCGACCGATTTCGCCTCGGCCAACGCCGAAGTGGCCGCCGAGCACATGGCCGCCTTCGCCGAAGTCGCCAAGAAGGTCCAGATGGAAACCGTCGAGCTGCTGCTCGCCTCGGGCAAGACCATGCAGGAAGACGCAGCCGCCGCCGTCAAGAAGGCCACCGACGAGGTGACCACCGCCACCAAGAAGGCGACCGCCTCCAAGTAAGCGCGGAGACGAACAGCAGATCGCGTCCCACCCCCCTCCCGGTCGGGACGCGACGTTGCAGGGCGAGCCGAAAGGCTCGCCCTTTCAATTTGCTGCGCCTGCGTCTAAGCTTTGCCGCAGTGCTGCATCCCTTTGGAGGATCCCCCTTGGCCGACACGACAAAACCGCTCCTGATCAAACGCTACGCGAGCCGGCGTCTCTACAACACCGAGACCTCGGATTACGTGACGCTCGAGGATATCGCCGGCTTCATCCGCGAGGGGCGCGAGGTGCAGATCATCGACCTGAAATCCGGTGCCGACCTGACCCGGCAATACCTTCTCCAGATCGTCGCCGAGCACGAGAGCCGCGGCGAGAGCGTGCTGCCCATCAACGTGCTCACCGATCTGGTGCGCAGCTACACCACCCAGGCCACCAGCGTGGTGCCGGATTTCCTCGCCGCCAGCTTCGAGATGCTGCGCGACGGGCAATCCAAGGTGCTCGAAAACATGACCAAGGCCAACCCGCTTGCCGCGATGCCCGGGATGGAGGCGATGCGCGTCCAGCAAGAGGCCTTTGTCAAGGCGATGACCGGCGGGCTCGGGGGCCTGCGCGGCACCGGGCCGGGCATGGGCCGCGACGCCGCGGATGACGCAGACGACAAGACCGAGCCCTCGGGCGACGATCTCGAAAGCATCCGCCGCCAGCTTGCCGAGTTGCAGGACAAGCTTTCCAAGCTCGACAAGTAGCGCAATGGTCGAGAAAAGCGGCCGGATCACGCTCTGGGGGATCGAGGTGTTCATGGCCGCTGCCGACGAGCGCTCCATCTCGGCGGCTGCGCGGCGGTTGGGGGCCAGCCCCTCGGCCGTGAGCCAGCAACTGACCAATCTCGAAGGGGCTGTGGGAGCCACCCTGCTGCAACGCAACGCGCGCCCCATCCGCCTCACGCAGGCGGGCGAGATCATGCACCGCCGCGCGCAGGCGATCCTCAACGAGGCGGCGCAGGCGCGGGCAGAGCTTGCCATGTCGCATCTCAGCACGCTCACCCGCTTTCGCCTCGGCATGATCGAGGATCTGGAAGCTGACGTGACGCCGCAACTGCTCACCCACATGGCGGGCGAGTTGAAAGGCTGCCAGTTCCTGCTCGAGACGGGGGCGAGCCACCACCTCTACGACCAGCTTGACGCGCGCGCGCTCGACATCATCGTCTCGGCACGGCTTGGCGATACCGCCGACTGGACAGAGGTCCACCCGGTGCTGCGCGAGCGCTTCGTCGCCGTCGCTCCGCGCGGCGCGATTCGCGCGGATCGCGACATTCTGCGGCAGCTCAAGCGGCTGCCGCTCATCCAGTATACGCAGCGGCATTACATGGGGCGGCTCATCTCGGCGCATCTCGCACGCGAGGACATCAACCTGCCTTACCGGTTCGAGCTTGACAGCTATCACTCGATCCTGGCGCTGGTGGGGCAGGGCACCGGCTGGTCGATCCTGACGCCGCTGGCGCTGATGCGGGCACGGCGATTCGCCGACCAGATCGACGTGATGGAACTGCCCCTCGCGCCGCTCACCCGCACCATCGCCGTCACCGCGCGCAAGGGCATCTTGCAGGACATGCCGGAAACGCTCGCGGCCCGGCTCAAGCCGATCCTGACGGACACCATTGTCGCCCCCGCCATTGCCGCGCACCCGTTCCTTGCCGACGGGGTGACCATCCTATGATCCACGCCGCGCCGCGAAAAACGCCCTGAGCAGCGCCTCCGCCTCGGTGGCCGCGATGCCGTCATAAACCTCGGGCACATGGTGGCATTGCGGATGGATGAACACCCGCGCGCCGTGCAACACCCCGCCTGATTTGGGATCGGACGCCCCATAATACAGCCGCGCGATCCGCGCCGCAGATATGGCCGCAGCGCACATCGCACAAGGCTCCAGCGTGACATAGAGCGCGTGCCCCACCAGCCGCTCGCTGCCCAGCACGCCACAGGCTGCGCGAATCGCGAGCATCTCGGCATGGGCGGTGGGGTCACTCAATTCGCGGGTGCGGTTGCCCGCCCGCGCCACCACCTCGCCCGAAGGTGCCACCACCACCGCGCCCACCGGCACCTCGCCGCGCGTGGCGGCGGCGCGCGCTTCGTGCAGCGCGGCCTGCATATGCCCCTTGCTCACCATAGCGGGCTTGTGGCGCGCGCATCGCCCTTTCGCAAGCCCCGGCTTTGCGCTATGCGCGCAGGCATGACGAGCCAAACCCCTCCCGGCGACCGCATCGCCAAGGTGATCGCCCGCGCCGGGATCGCCAGCCGCCGCGAGGCCGAGCGCCTGATCGAGGCGGGCCGCGTCACCGTGAACGGGCAAAAGATCACCCGCGCCGCGCTCAACGTCACCCCGACCGACAAGGTGGTGGTGGATGGCCGTGCATTGGACGCGCCCGAACCCGCCCGCCTCTGGCTCTACCACAAGCCAAAGGGCCGCGTGACCACCTCGCGCGACGAGCAGGGCCGCCCCACCATCTACGATGACCTCCCCGAAGATATGCCGCGCGTCATCAGCGTCGGGCGGCTCGATATCAATTCCGAGGGGCTGCTTCTTCTGACCAACGATGGCGGGCTCAAGCGCAAGCTGGAACTGCCCTCCACCGGCTGGCTGCGCCGCTACCGCGTGCGCGTCAATGGCACGCCCACCGACGCCACGTTCGAGCCGCTGCGCAAGGGGCTGACCCTCGACGGAGAGCGGTTCCAGCCGATGACCGTCACGCTCGACCGCCAGAAGGGGGCCAATGCCTGGGCCACCGTGTCGATCCGCGAAGGCAAGAACCGCGAGGTGCGCCGCGCGATGGAGGCGGTGGGATTGGTCGTCAACCGGCTGATCCGGCTCTCTTACGGCCCGTTCCAGCTTGGCAATCTCGCCCCCGGCGCGGTCGAGGAAATCCGCCCCCGCGTGCTGCGCGACCAGTTGGGCATGACGGACGACAGCGCCACGACTTCGCCCAAGCCGAAACCCAAGCCGCAACGCCGCCGCCGCACCTGATTTCTTCTGGCCACCAATACTCCGGGGGAATCGCCGCCCCGCGGCGATGGGGGCAGCGCCCCCCACTCCGGCCCTCAGACCTCGATCGCCTCCATCACCTGCGGCTCGATCACCTCGACACCCGGAAGCGCCGCAACCAGCGCCTCGGCGGATTGCTCCAGCACCGGGAAGGTCCGGTAATGGCACGGGATCACCACCTTGAAATCAAAGAATGTCTTGGCCGCATAGCCCGCCCGCGCCATGTCCATCGTGAAATGCCCGCCCGCGCAGAGGATGCCGATATCGGGCCTATGCAGGTCATGAAACACCCCCATATCCGCCATCACGTCGGTGTCGCCCGAGACATAGATCACATGCCCCTCGCCCGCGATCATGTAGCCGCATTCGCTGCCCGTCACCTGCGGGCCGTCGGGCGTGGCGATGGAGGTCGAATGCGTGGCGTGAACCATCGTCACCCGCACCCCGCCCAGGTCGACCGTGCCGCCCTTGTTGAACCCCACCGTCTCGATCTTTTCGGTCTCCGCCCAGTGGGTCATCAGGTCGAACTGCCCCACCACCGGCACGCCAAGCCGCTTGGCCAGCGGCAAGAGCCCGCCCACATGGTCGAAATGCGCGTGGGTTACGAGGATATGGGTCGCACCCTCGGTCGCCGCGCCATGTTGGTCCTCGGCCAGCATCGGGTTGCCGTCGAGCCACGGGTCGATCAGCAGGGTCTGCCCGCCGATCTCGATGCGGAACGAGCTGTGGCCAAGCCAGATGATGCGCATGGGGGTTTCCTCCTCTTTGGTCGTGCGCCAGACTAACAGGCTCGCGCCGCGAGGGAAGGGGCCACCGCTTGCCTCTGCCCGCCCGCGCGGGTAAAGGCGGAGCGTCCGCAATACGGAGGCCCCATGTCCATCGACCTAGAGACCGCTGCGAAGGTGGCCAAGCTCGCGCGCATCCGCGTGGACGAGGCCGCGCTGCCCGCTCTGGCGCAGGAATTCAACACCATCCTCGGCTTCATCGAACAGTTGAACGAGGTCGATGTCGCGGGGGTGGAGCCGATGACTAGCGTCACGCCGCATGCGCCTGAAACGCCGCGCCGACGTGGTGACCGAGGGCGATCAGCAGGACAAGGTGCTGTCCAACGCGCCCGACGCGCGCGAGGGCTTTTTCGCCGTGCCGAAAGTGGTGGAGTGATGACCGATCTCAACGAAATGACCATCGCCGAGGCGCGCGACGCGCTGCGCCGGGGCGAGGTGACGAGCCTCGAGCTGACCGAGGCATGCCTGTCGGCGGCGGATGGGGCAGGGGCGCTCAACGCCTTTGTCCACCCCACGCCCGATCTCGCCCGCGATCAGGCCCGCGCGGCGGATGCGCGGATCAAATCGGGCGATGCCCCTGCGATGTGCGGCATCCCGCTGGGGATCAAGGATTTGTTCTGCACGCGCAGCGTGCCAAGTCAGGCTGCGAGTCGCATCCTCGATGGCTTCCGCCCGGAATACGAATCGACAGTGACGCAGAACCTCTTTGACGCGGGCGCGGTGATGCTGGGCAAGCTGAACATGGACGAGTTCGCGATGGGCTCCTCGAACGAGACCTCTTGCTATGGCAACGTGGTCAACCCGTGGCGGCGCGGCAATGACGCGACGCCGCTTACACCCGGCGGCTCCTCGGGCGGCTCGGCGACGGCTGTGGCCGCAGATCTCTGCCTTGCCGCCACCGGCACCGATACCGGCGGCTCGATCCGCCAACCGGCGGCTTTCGCGGGCATCACCGGCATCAAGCCCACCTACGGGCGCTGCTCGCGCTGGGGCATCGTGGCCTTTGCCTCAAGCCTCGATCAGGCTGGCCCGATGACCAAATCGGTGCGCGACGCGGCGATCATGCTGGAGGCGATGTGCGGCCACGACCCCAAGGACAGCACCTCCGCCGATTATCCGGTTCCGGACTTCGAGGCGGCGCTTTCCGGGGATATCCGGGGCAAGGTGATCGGGATTCCTAAAGAATACCGCATGGACGGAATGCCCGCCGAGATCGAGGCGCTGTGGTCCGAAGGCGCGCGGATGCTGCGTGACGCGGGTGCCGATATCCGCGACATCTCGCTGCCGCACACCAGGTATGCGCTGCCTGCCTATTACGTCATCGCCCCCGCCGAGGCGTCGTCGAACCTCGCGCGCTATGACGGGGTGCGCTATGGCCACCGCGCCAAACTGGCGCAGGGCGACGGCATCACCGAGATGTATGAGAAAACCCGCGCCGAGGGCTTCGGGCCGGAGGTGCAGCGCCGCGTCATGGTCGGCACCTATGTGCTCTCGGCCGGGTTCTACGACGCCTATTACAACCGCGCGCGCAAGGTCCGCACCCTGATCAAGCGCGATTTCGAGACGGTGTTCGCCGACGGCATCGACGCGATCCTGACCCCCGCCACGCCCTCGGCGGCGTTCGGCCTTGGCGAGATGAAGGACGCCGACCCGGTGCAGATGTATCTCAACGATGTGTTCACCGTCACGGTGAACCTCGCCGGTCTGCCGGGCATCGCGCTGCCTGCGGGGCTTGACCGGCAGGGGCTGCCCTTGGGGCTGCAACTCATCGGGCGGCCGTGGGAAGAGGGCGATCTGCTCAATACCGCCCATGCGCTCGAACGCGCGGCGGGATTCGTGGAAAAGCCGGTGAAATGGTGGTAAACGATCTGCCTCGGGAGGCTTCGGTCAGGATGATGAACATGCGGCTGATGATTGGTGGGCTGGTGATGGCGGCGCTCGGGGCCTGCGCCCCGGCGATCCCCGACAGCGGGGCCGGTGCCGATCCCGGTACTGGCGTGGGCTTTGGCGATTATGACACGTATCAGCGCGAAAAGGCGGAACGCGAGGCGGCGCTGGCGGGTAATGCCCTGCCGCCCCCGGGCGCGGTCTCGTCCGAGCCGCTCGACGCCACCGGCGGCGCCACCGCGGCCCCCGAGAATCCCGAGGCCGCGGACATCGCTGCCGAGGCCCGCGCGGCGCTCGACGCCGCCGGGGCGGGCGACGGATCGCAAGCCGACCCGCTTCAGGCCAGCCCGTCCAACCCGCCGCCCGCCGTGGTCAACGACGCGGGCATCTCGCGCGAGAACAGCTTCGACGCGGTCGATTCCGAGCGCTCGATCGAACAGGACGCCGCCCGCATCGCCCGCAACCGCGCGCAATACGAGGTGATCCAGCCCGAGGCGATCGGCGAGCGCCCTAATGATGTCGGCCCGAATATCGTGGCCTACGCGCTGTCCACCAACCATCCCGTCGGCACGCAGTTGTATCGCCGGGGCGGCATCGGCACCGCGAGCCGACACGAGCGCAACTGCCGCGAATACGCCTCGCCCGACCAGGCGCAGATCGATTTCCTGAGCAAGGGCGGGCCCGAGCGTGACCGCATGGCGCTCGACCCGGATGGCGATGGCTATGCCTGCGGGTGGGATCCGGCCCCCTATCGCCGTGCGCGTGGCAACTGATCCCGCACCGTATCCCTCGCCCAATCACGGCTCCCGCCGGGGCGGGGTGCGGCCTGATCTCATCGTGCTGCACCACACCGCGATGGCCAGCGCGCAGGCCGCGCTCGACCGGCTGTGTGACCCGGCGGCAGGGGTTTCGGCGCATTACCTGATCTGCGAGCGGGGCCGCACCTGGCAACTTGTGCCCGAGGCTGCCCGCGCCTGGCACGCGGGGGCCGGGCGCTGGGGCGACGTGCGAGATGTCAATTCCCGCTCTATCGGGATAGAGATCGCCAATCGCGGCGACCATCCCTACCCGGCACCGCAGATGGCGGCGCTCGAGGCGCTCATGCGCGGGATCATGGCGCGCTGGTCCATCCCGCACACCCGTGTGATCGCCCATTCCGACATGGCTCCGGGGCGCAAGGCCGATCCCGGCCCGCGCTTCGACTGGCGGGGGCTGGCGCGCGCGGGGCTCTCGGTCTGGTCCGAGGCGCAGGCCTCGGGCGCAGCCGACCGGCCCGCGTTCGAAGACGCGGCCCGGCGCTTCGGTTATCCGGTGGGCGATGTGCCCCCCGAAGTTCTCCTCGCCGCCTTTCGCCTGCGCTTTCGGCCTGACGCCACCGGGCCGCTCTCGGCCACCGATTGCGCCCGCATCGCCGATCTCGCTGCGCGCTTTCCCGTTGACCGCGCGGGGCCAAGCGCCTAAGCGGAACCCCGCGCGGAGGGCCGGATGGCCGCGACACGGCCCTGACGGGGCGTGGCGAGGAAAGTCCGGACTCCACAAGGCGACGGTGCCGGGTAACGCCCGGCCGGGGCAACCCGAGGGAAAGCGCCACAGAAAACAGACCGCCCTCGCAAGCCGGGGGCAAGGGTGAAACGGTGGGGTAAGAGCCCACCGCGGGACGGGCAACCGGACCGGCACGGCAAGCCCCACCGGGAGCAATGCCGAATAGGGACCGCGCGCGGGGCACAGGTCGGGCAACCGAGACCGCCCGCAGGCCACGTCTTGGCCCGGCGGTCCGGGTAGGCAGCTAGAGGCGCGCGGGTAACCGCGTGTCGAGACGAATGGTCATCCGAAGGGGGCACGCCCCCGGGACAGAATCCGGCTTACAGGCCCTCCGCGCGCTCTTTTCATTTCCCGCAGGCAGGCTACAACCGGGTCATGCCTTATCACTGGAGCAAACCGCCCCAAGGCGCGGACCCGAATATCGCGCTCAAACTCTGGCCGCACCGGTCGCTGCCGCGCCGGGGCTTTGCCGCCTTCGTGCTGGGCACGTTCATCCTCATCACCATCCCGCTTTTCCCGCTCCTGGGCACGGTGGTGCTGTGGGGGCTGCTGCCGTTTCTCCTGCTGGCGGTGGGCGGCGTGTGGTGGGCGCTCGAGCATACCTATCGCAGCGCGCGCATCACCGAGGTGCTCACCATCGCGCCCGACAGGGTGCATCTGGTCCGCACCAACCCGCGCGGCAACGTGCAGGAATGGGCTTGCAACCGCTACTGGGCCAAGGTGCGGATGCACCCCGAGGGCGGGCCGGTGGCGCATTACCTCACGCTCGCGGGAGGTGGGCGCGAGGTCGAGATCGGCGCGTTCCTGTCCGAGGACGAGCGCAAGACGCTCCACGGTGAGTTGGCCGATGCCCTGCGCCCGCCCGCGCCGATGGCGGGATGACAGCACGGGTTCCGGCCGGAAATCGAGCGGCGCTCGCACAGTGGCGGTTTCCACAGCTTGAGTTCGCGCGGGGACCTTGAGGTGCGCTTGCGCTGAAGGGCAGAACCAACCCTCTTGCCGTGATCAGGCCTTGGGCTCGTCCGCTCCGGCTTCGCTTTCGGGTCTGTCGGTTTCGGGGTCGTATCCCGTCTCACCCTCATCGAGCAGCGTCACATGGGTGCTGTCGGTCTCGGGATCGTAGGCGAGGCCGTAATTGTCGGGACCGTCGCTGTCGCGCGCCCGTTTCCATTCGTGCCACCCGGAGTAGACAAAGATCACGACGAAGGGCGTGAGGATGACTAAAGCGAGGCTGCTTGCCGTCATAGTTCAACCTTGAGCGCGTGTGGCGACATGCCGGTCACGCATTGGCTTCGCGGATTTTCTCGGCGGCGGCCTTGTCGTAGGTCACGCCGTTCTGCTCGAGCAACTGGTCGAGCTCGCCCGAGAGTGTCATCTCGGTTATGATGTCGCAGCCGCCCACGAACTCGCCCTTGACATAGAGCTGCGGGACGGTGGGCCAGTCGGAATAATCCTTGACGCCCTGGCGGATGTCCTCGTCGGCGAGCACGTTCACATCGGCGAAATCCACGCCCATGAAATTGAGCACACCGGCCACGCGGCTGGAAAAGCCGCATTGCGGCATGTCCTTGGTGCCTTTCATGTAGAGCACCACGTCATTGGCTTTGACGGTCTCTGCGATGCGGGTCTTGGCGTCGGTCATTTTTTGCGGTCCTTCGGGATGAAGAGTTTGGCGTAGGTTTGCGGATCGCGGGAGATGCGGTAGCTCATGGATTGCCCGCCGCTCACGCCCGAGGAATAGTGCGATTCGATCACGCTGTCGCCGGGGGCCGGCTCGGTGCCGCGCCCGGTTGTCGGATCGTGGCGCATGGATTGCGCGGCGCGCAGCACGGCGAGCAAGAGCACGAGGCCCGACAGGATCGTGATGATCGCCCCGCCCGACATCAGCCGGGGGCCTTGGTGGTCAGCGCGAGGGCGTGGATCGCGCCGTCGGGGCCGTCCATCCGGCCCTTGAGCGCGGCATAGACGGCGCGTTGCTGCTGCACGCGGTTCATGCCGCGAAAGCTCTCGTCGACGACTTCGGCGGCAAAATGCACGCCGTCATCGCCTTCGACGGTAATCTTCGCCTCGGGCAGGGCCTCGCGGATGAGTGCCTCGAGATCGGAAGCGAGAAGGGCCATCGGCTTGTCTCCCGTTGTGTCTTGATAAAAAGATGTAAACCTCGTGACGCGCCTGTGCAAGGGAGGCTCAGATTTCCTCGCCCTTCTTGAGCAACTCGTCGATGAGCGCGCGTTGCAGCGCGCCACTGTCGCCACCGCCATAGAGCATCGCGCCCGAGGAATAGAGGGTGCCATAGCTCTGCGCGAGGTTGACCACCTGTCCCACGCCCGAGATGAGCTGATCCTTTTGGAGGGGCGCAAGCGGGTGGATATAGGCTGACCACAGCACGTCGTTCGCGATGGCGTAGCGGGCATCGAGCGCCGAGTCGAAATTGGCCTGCATCATGCGGGTCATCTGTTCGGGGGGGATATCGGTGCTGCGCGCGACCGGGGTCATGGCGCGCATCCGGTCTGCGCTCTCGTCGGTGACGACGAGGACCTGCACCTCGCCCACGGCGAATTGCCAGACCGTGCCGTTGCTCTGTGCCTCGGGGTCGAGCGCGCGGATGATTGCGTCGAGCCGGTCGAGGGTCATGTCCGGCTCGGGGGCACCTTGCGGCGTGGTTTCGGCCTCGGGCGGGGCGTCCGGCGTCGCGTCCTGCGCGATGGCGGCGAGGGGCAGCAGCAGGAGGGCGGCGAGCAGGGGCAGGCGGGGCATGGCTGGTCCTTTCGAAGCTGTGCTCAGCGTGCCACAGGGGCCGTTGCCGCGCCACGGCTCTCGCCAAAACGTGACAGCGCGTGCGGTTTCCCGTGCCGGGCGCAAAAGGTCAGCCGTCGCGGCTTATGAACCCGGCAGACGCGCGCGGACCTCGGCGATGAAATCCTCGCCGCGTTGCTCGAAATTGTCATATTGGTCAAAACTCGCCGCCGCCGGGGCGAGCAGGATCACCTCGCCCGGTTGCGCCTCGGCCATCGCGGCCTCGACGGCGGCGGACATGGTGGTGCAGATATCGGCCTCCACCCCGTCGAGGCCGAGGGCAAACTGCGCCGCCTCGCGCCCGATGACATAGGCCTTGACGACATTTGGCAGGCCGGGGGCAAGCCCGGCAAGCCCGCCCTCCTTTTCCAGCCCGCCGCAGATCCAGCGGATGCGGGGAAACGCCAGAAGCGCCTTGAGCGCGGCATCGACATTGGTGGCCTTGCTGTCGTTGACGATGCGCACACCGCCCGTCTCGGCGACAAGCTGCGACCGGTGGGGCAGGCCGGAAAAGCTGTGAAAGCCCTGCTCGATCACGCGCGGCGCGAGGCCGAGGGCGCGGCAGGCTGCATAGGCGGCGCAGGCGTTCTGGTGGTTGTGCGCGCCGGGCAGGCCCTTGATCTCGCGCAGGTCGATCGAGGCGGTCTGGCGGCCCTTGCGGGTTTCGGCGAGATACCCCTTGCGCGCGAAGACCGCCCATCCCGGCCCCGAGAGCTTCTGCCCCGAGGAGATGCGGATCACCCGGTCGTCGGCGGGCCCCTCGCTCAGCTGACCGGCGAGAAACCGGCCCTCGACCTCGTCCACGCCGATCACCGCGCGGTCCGGCCCGCCCTCTGCAAAGAGCCGCCGCTTGGCCGCGAAATAGCCGCCAAGACCGCCATGCCGGTCGAGATGGTCGGGCGAGAGGTTGGTGAACACCGCGACATCGGGGGTCAGCGCGCGGGCAAGCTCGATCTGGTAGCTGGAGAGTTCCAGCACCACCACCCCGCCATCGCCGGGCGGGTCGAGATCGAGCACCCCGCGCCCGATATTGCCGGCAAGCTGCACGGGCTTGTTCGCGCTGTCGAGCACATGGTGTATGAGTGCGGATGTCGTTGATTTCCCGTTGCTTCCCGTCACCGCGATGACGCGGGGGGCGATGTCATAGCCGTGCCAGTCTGTGGTGGCGAGGGAGCGGAAAAAGAGGCCGATATCGTTGTCCACCGGGATACCGGCGGCAAGTGCGGCGGCGACTACGCGGTTGGGGGCCGGGTAGAGATGCGGGATTCCGGGCGAGACGATGAGCGTGGCCACGCCGTCGAACGCGCCGTCGCGCGCGAGGTCAGTGATCTCGAACCCTTCGGCGAGGGCCGCGTCGCGCGGGGCGGGGGTGTCGTCCCAGGCCAGCACCTGCGCGCCGCCCGCGCGCAGCGCGCGCGCCGCCGAGAGCCCCGAGCGCCCAAGCCCCAGCACCGCCACACGCTGCCCGGCAACCCCCTGCACCTCGATCATAGCGCCGTTTCCTTCGGTGATGTCCACCGCCGACAGTGCCCCGCCGGGGTGACGTAGGCAAGCCGGTTGCGCGGATCGGGGCGGTCGGGGCGTGGTGTCAGTCCGCCTGCGCCTCGCGCGTGGTGATCGCCTCTATCTTCGGCATCATTTCCGGCATGGCCTTTTGCAGCACGGCAGAGATCATCGGCTGTTGCGCCTGCGCCAGTTGCGGCATCTTGCGCATCACCGCGCCGCCATGCTCGGACGTGTAGAAATCGCGCAGCGCGGTCAACTCCTCAAGGCTCAGCAGATCGGCGAGAATCTCGTCCTGGCGGTGCATCACCCCGGTCAGCGGGCCGGTCAGCTCGTCGGAGAAAAGCTGTTCGATATCCTCGATCTGGCCGGGCCGGAGCGCCTGGCGCGTGGCGGCCATCTGCTGCACCATCGGCTGCCAGAGCTGGCGGATGAATTCCTGCATGTCCATGTCGGCCATGCTGGCCTCGACATAGTCCTGCGCCACGGCGAGCCGCGCGTCGCGGTCGCTTTCGGCATGGACGGGGAGCGCAAGGCAAAGCGCCAGAACGGCACCGGTTACAAATCGCATGGGTGAATCTCCGGTTCAAAATCGCCATCGCAAACAATCACTTCGTTCCGGTTCTGTCAACGGGTGCGGGGCCGGTGATGCTTGCACGGGGGGGGCGGGGTTGCTATGGGCTGCGGTCAAAGGCCGATGAAATCGGTCGGATAGAGGACACGAGGCGACCGTGCAGAGCCCCACCCCCCGTTTGGAAATCAGGAACGTCATGCGCCGCTATGACGGGAGGCTGGTGGTGGACGACGTGTCGCTTTCGGTCATGCCCGGCGAGGTGATGTGCCTGCTCGGGCCGTCGGGGTGCGGCAAATCCACCACGCTGCGGATGATCGCGGGCGTCGAGATGCAGGACGCGGGCGAAATCCATGTCGATGGCAAGCTGGTCTGCGACACGGTGTTCCGGGTGCCGCCCGAACGGCGGCGGATCGGCCTCATGTTCCAGGATTTCGCGCTGTTTCCGCATCTGAGCGTGGCCGAGAACGTAGCCTTCGGCCTTGACGGGCCGCGCCGCGCCAGGCGCGCGCGGGTCATGGAGCTTCTGGAGCGGGTGCATCTTGCGCATCACATCGACGCCTATCCGCACGAGTTGTCGGGCGGCGAGCAGCAGCGCGTGGCGCTGGCCCGCGCGCTGGCGCCGCGTCCGCGGATCATGCTCATGGACGAGCCGTTTTCCGGGCTCGACAACCGCCTGCGCGACGGCATCCGCGACGAGACGCTCGACATCCTGCGCGAGGAGGACACCGCCGTTCTGCTGGTCACGCACGAGCCCGAGGAGGCGATGCGCATGGCCGACCAGATCGCGCTCATGCGCGACGGGCGGATCGTGCAGCAGGGCGCGCCCTACAACGTCTACAATGCGCCGGTCGATCGCAGCGCGATGGCGTTCTTTTCCGAGATCAACGTGATCCGGGGCACCGTACGCGGCGCGCTCACCGAAACGCCCTTTGGCCAGTTTCTCGCCCCCGGCGTGCCCGACGGGCAAGCGGTGGAGATCGTGATCCGCCCGCAGCACATCAAGATAGATTTCGACCGCAACGGGCGCGGCCCCAACCCCACGCCGCTCGATGGGACGCCCGCGCGGGGAGTGGTGACGCGCGCGCGGTTCATGGGGTCCGAAAGCCTCGTGGAGTTCCGCATGGATCACGACGGCTCGCTCATCAAGGCGAGCGTGCCCAACGTGTTCCTGCCGAAACCGGGCAAGCCACTGTGGCTGATGATCCGGCGCGACCGGTGTTTCGTGTTCCCGGCGGGGGATGAGGCGGGCGGCTTGTGGCCTTGAACTGCCATTCAAGGCGAAGCCCCGGCGCGGAATCGAGGCGTGCTCGCACGCCGCCGCGCAGCGGTGATGCCAGAGCCATGCCTCTGGCATGACGCCACCCGTCGCACCAAAGGTGCGCCGATAGGAGCGGCACGCCTTTGGCGTGACGGCCGGGTGCTGGGCGGCTCCTCACCCGTCGCGCTGAGGCTGGAAGCGCCCGCGCCCCGGCCCGTTTGCGGCGAAAGGGGGCGGGCGCGGGGTGCCGTGGGGTTTTGACATCCCCGCCATCCCGTGCATGGTGCCGTTGACACAACGCGGGAGCGAGACCCTATGCTGAAATGGATCGACATGCCCCCGGTCTGGTTGGTGGGATTTATCGCCATTGCCTGGGCACAGGCCACGTGGCTGCCGATGGGCCTGCGGTTCGGCGGGGGCTGGGCGGATTTCGCGGGTGGTGTTCTTGTGGGGGGCGGGGTTTTGCTCATTGCGCTGGCGGCGATGGAGTTTCGCAAGCACAAGACCACCATCGTGCCGCACGAGACGCCCGCCCGCCTCATCCAGTCGGGGATATTCAAGCGCTCGCGCAACCCGATCTACCTCGGTGACGCGCTGATCCTCGCGGGGCTGATCCTGCGCTGGGACGCGGTGCTGGCGTTACCGCTCATCCCGATCTTTGTCTGGGTGATCGAGCGCCGGTTCGTGATCCCCGAGGAGAACCGGAT
Source organism: Roseovarius sp. (assembly GCA_034521935.1). Taxonomy (GTDB): domain Bacteria; phylum Pseudomonadota; class Alphaproteobacteria; order Rhodobacterales; family Rhodobacteraceae; genus Roseovarius. The sequence continues at coordinate 266,183 of JAXHLV010000001.1, read as the reverse complement.
GCGCCGGGTGTTCCGGGCCGATTTCGCCCGCTATTGCGAAAAAACCCGGCGTTGGCTGTAGGCCCTGCGTCAAAGTTGATATCGCAAGTCGCAAAATAGTATGAAATAACCGGTTTCGTGAAAAGACCCGGCACCGGGGACCGGTGGCCAAAGACAGACAGGATCTGCCAGAGGGGGACAGAAGACGTGAAGATCGGAACGCCAAAGGAGGTGATGGAGGGGGAAAACCGCGTCGCGATGACGCCGGATTCGGCCCTTCAGCTTCAGAAACTGGGATATGACTGCGCCATCGAGACCGGCGCGGGGGCTGCTGCGGGGTTCACGGATGCCGCCTACGAGGAGGCGGGCGTCGAGATCGTCAAGACCGCCGCAGCGCTGTGGAAGGCGAGCGACGTGGTCGCCAAGGTGCGCGTGCCCACCGACACCGAATTGAAGCGGCTGCGCGAGGGGCAGACGCTGATTTCGTTCTTCAACCCCGGCGGCAACGAGGCGGGCCTCGAGACGGCGGCGAAGAAGGGCGCCACCGTCATCGCGATGGAGATGGTGCCGCGCATCAGCCGCGCGCAGAAGATGGACGCGCTGTCAGTTCGATGGCCAATATCGCGGGCTACCGCGCGGTGATCGAGGCCGGCAACAATTTCGGCCGCTTCTTCACCGGGCAGATCACCGCGGCGGGCAAGGTGCCGCCGGCCAAGGTGCTGGTGGTGGGCGCGGGCGTGGCGGGCCTTGCCGCGATCGGCACCTCGACCTCGCTGGGCGCGATCACCTATGCCTTCGACGTGCGCCCCGAAGTGGCCGAGCAGGTCGAATCGATGGGCGCGGAATTCGTCTATCTCGATTTCGAGGAAGAGCAGAAGGACGGCGCGGCGACGGGCGGTTATGCCTCGGTGTCCTCGCCGGAGTTCCGCGAGGCGCAGCTTGCCAAGTTCCGCGAGCTGGCGCCGGAGGTGGATATCGTCATCACCACCGCGCTCATCCCCAACCGCGAGGCGCCCGAGCTGTGGACCGAGGACATGGTGGCCTCGATGAAGCCCGGCTCGGTCATCGTCGATCTGGCCGCCGAGAAGGGCGGCAACTGCAAGCTGACGGTCGCCGACGAGAAGATCGTGACCGAAAACGGCGTGACGATCATCGGCTATACCGATTTCCCCAGCCGCATGGCGACGCAGGCCAGCACGCTTTATGCCACCAACATCCGCCACATGATGACCGATCTGACGCCCGAAAAGGACGGCAAGCCGGTGCATGACATGGAGGATGACGTGATCCGCGGGGCCACGGTGACGCATGGCGGCGAGGTGACCTTTCCGCCGCCGCCGCCCAAGGTGGCCGCCATCGCCGCCGCCCCGGCCAAGGAAAAGCCCAAGGAGCTGACGGCGGAAGAAAAGCGCGCGCAGGAAGTGGCCGCGTTCAAGGCCCAGACCAAGAGCCAGGTCACGCTGCTGGCCATCGGCGGCGCGCTGGTGCTGGGCGTGGGCCTCGTGGCCCCGGCGAGCTTCATGCAGCATTTCATCGTGTTCCTGCTGGCGGTGTTCGTGGGCTTCCAGGTGATCTGGGGCGTGGCGCACAGCCTGCACACGCCGCTCATGGCGGTGACCAACGCGATCTCGTCGATCATCATCCTCGGCGCGCTGATGCAGATCGGCTCGGGCTCGATGCTGATCACGATCCTCGCCGCGCTCGCGGTGTTCATGGCCGCGATCAACATTTTCGGCGGCTTCCTCGTGACACGGCGCATGCTCGCCATGTTCCAGAAATCATAAGGCGGAGGGGATCATGGATTTCGGATTCACCATAGCGGCCTACGCGGTCGCGGCGGTTCTCTTCATCCTGTCGCTCGGCGGGCTGTCGGGGCAGGAAAGCGCCAAGCGCGCGATCTGGTACGGCATCACCGGCATGGCCATCGCCGTTGTCGCGACGATGGTCGGGCCGGGGCAGGGGCTGTGGCTCTTGTCGGTGGTGCTGATCGCTGCCGGGGCGATGGTGGGCTATCAGCTCGCAACCCGCGTGCAGATGACGCAGATGCCGGAGCTGGTGGCGATCATGCACAGCCTCGTGGGGCTTGCGGCGGTGCTGGTGGGCTTCAACGCCGATCTGGAGATGAGCCGCGTCGCGGCGGCGTTTGGCGAAGCGGGCCTCGCCTTTCCGCGGCCCGAGGAGGTCTCGACCGAGGCGGCGGCGTTCGCCAAGCAGTTCACCGGGTTTGCCGCCATCGTCGCCAAGAAGACGGCGGTTGAAATCAATATTCTCAAGGTCGAGCTGATGCTGGGCATCTGGATCGGGGCGGTCACCTTCACCGGCTCGGTCGTTGCCTATGGCAAGCTTGCTGGCAAGGTGGATGGTGCTGCGAAAAAGCTGCCGGGTGGGCATGTGCTCAACGCCACGGCGGCGGCGCTGTCGCTGCTCTTTGCCGCGATGTATCTGGGCGGCGCGGGTATCTGGACGCTGGTGCTGCTGACGCTGCTGGCGTTTTTCATCGGCTATCACCTGATCATGGGGATCGGCGGGGCCGACATGCCGGTGGTGGTGTCGATGCTCAACAGCTATTCCGGCTGGGCGGCGGCGGCGATCGGGTTCTCGCTCGGCAATGACCTGCTGATCGTTGTGGGGGCGCTGGTCGGCTCTTCCGGTGCCATCCTGAGCTATATCATGTGCAAGGCGATGAACCGGCAGTTCGTCAGCGTGATCCTCGGCGGCTTCGGCGGCACCTCGGGGCCTGCGGCGGAGATCGAGGGCGAGCAGATCGCCATCGACGCCGACGGCGTGGCGCAGGCATTGAACGAGGCTGACTCAGTGATCATCGTGCCGGGCTACGGCATGGCGGTGGCGCAGGCGCAGGGGGCGGTGAGCGAGCTCACCCAGAAACTGCGCGCCAGGGGCAAGAATGTGCGGTTCGCCATCCACCCGGTCGCGGGGCGTCTGCCGGGGCACATGAACGTGCTGCTGGCCGAGGCACGCGTGCCTTACGACATCGTCATGGAGATGGACGAGATCAACGAGGATTTCCCCGACACGGATGTGGTGATCGTCATCGGCTCCAACGACATCGTCAACCCGGCCGCGCAGGACGATCCCAACAGCCCCATCGCCGGGATGCCGGTGCTGGAAGTGTGGAAGGCGAAACAGGTGTTCGTCTCGAAACGCGGGCAGGGCACGGGCTATTCCGGGATCGAGAACCCGCTCTTTTACAAGGAGAACACGCGGATGTTCTACGGCGATGCCAAGGCGAGCGTGTCGAGCCTGTTGCCGAAGATCGACTGAGCGCGACCTGCGCGCGGGATTGGGGGGCGTGTCCTGCGGGCCGCGCCCCTTTTTCGTGCGGCGGGTTTGTGGCAGGTGTCGGAATGGAGTATTTTTGCCAAGAAGAAGCCCGAAGCCTGTGCGGTATGCAGATGTGTTCCGCTAAATCATTGGGGTTTTGGGAAAACTGCTTTTTCGCGGGTGCTGCGCGCGCTAAACGCGGGGCAGATCAGGAGACCGTTCCATGCCCCCCATCGCCGACCATCCGCTGCGTTACGAGCTGACCAACGAGTTGCACGCGCGGCCCTTTCCGACGCTCGAAGCGCCCTGCACGGCGGTGTATCTGGCCGTCAAGCGCGAGCAGGACGCCGCCAAGCGCGACCGCGCCGCCGACCGGGCGCATCTCACGGCGCTGCTTGATCGCTACGGAGCCAAGCATCCGCAGCCCGGCGCCACGCATTATTTCGGCGAGATCGGGCGGCACCGGCTCAAATGGGAAAGCCATACCGAGATGGTGACCTACACGGTTTTCAGCGACGGGGTCAGCGACCGCCCATTTGATCCGGTGGATTACGACGTGTTCCCGGCGGAATGGCTGGCCGAGGCGCCGGGGCAGCGGATCACCTCGGCGATGATCCGGGTGGTGCCCTGGGCAAGCCGCGAGGCCACGCGCACCGATGTCGAGAAGTGGTTCGTGGCCGAGAGCGTGGCGGTCGCGCGGGTGCTCGACGATGCCGGGGTGATCGCCGGGGATTTCCGTATCGACCCGGCGGGGCATTTGCGGTTTTCGCTGCACGTCGCGCCCGATACCGGGCAGCGGCGGATCGGGCGGATCGTGCAGCGTTTGTTCGAGATCGAGACCTACAAGACCATGTCGATGCTGGGGTTCGCGCGGGTGCGCGAGATGAGCCGCCAGATGGGCGAGACCGACAGCCGCCTGAGCCGCCTGGTGGATGACATGACCAGCGGCAGCCAGCCCGCCGAGGATACGCTCGAAGGGCTGTTGGAGGTATCGGCGGAGCTCGAGGCGCTGGTGGCGCAATCCTCGTTCCGGTTCGGGGCGACGGCGGCCTACGAGCAGATCGTGCATCAGCGCATCGAGGCGCTGCGCGAGACGCGGTTCGAGGGGCGGCAGACCTTTCACGAGTTCATGATGCGCCGCTATGATCCGGCCATGCGCACCGTGGCCGCGACCAAGGAGCGGCTGCGCGCGATGTCGGACCGGGCGATGCGGGCGGGCGACCTGTTGCGCACCGGGGTGGACGTGGCGCGCAGCGCGCAGAACCAGAGCCTGCTGGAGAGCATGGACCGCCGCGCCGATCTGCAACTGCGCCTGCAACGCACCGTGGAGGGGCTGTCGGTGGTGGCGATCAGCTATTACGCGGTGTCGCTGGCGGGGTATCTGCTCTATCCGCTGACCGAGGTTCTGGCGGTGAGCAAGGGCATGGTCACTGCCGCCGTGACCTTGCCGGTGGTGGCGCTTGTCTGGTGGATGGTGCAGCGGATCCGGCGCAAGATTCATTGAGGTGTTGCCCGGCCCCGGGCCGGTGAGCCATCCTCGCGCGGCGAAGCCCGGGGATATGCCGCCCAGGCACCAGCCGCACGGCTCAGAACGCCTCCGGTTTGGCCTCGCGTGCCATGTGGTCGAGCACGGCATTGACGAATTTCGGCTCGCGCCCCTCGGGGTAGAACGCCTTGGCCACCTCGACATATTCCATGATCACCACCTTGGGTGGCGTGCCCTTCTGCCCCAACTCGGCCCCGGCGGCACGGAAAAGCGCGCGCAGCACCGGGTCGATCCGGGCAATCGGCCATTTCGCCACCAGCGCGCGATCAGTCATCTGGTCGATCTTGCCCTGCCAGTTCACCGCCTCGTCGAGGATCAGGCCAAAGAGCCCGGCATCGCCCTCGGCCATATCCACGCCCTCGTCGATCTCGGCCCCGAAGCGATGGTCGAGAAACTCGCGCCGCACCGCGTCGCTGGCCTGTCCCGAAAGCTCCATCTGGTAGAGCGCCTGCACGGCATAGAGCCGGGCGGTGGATTTCATGCTGTGCTTGCCCGGGCGTGCCGGGGCGGGATGGTCGCTCATGCCTTGGGGTCGTCCTTCATATCGCCCGCGATCCGGTAGTCATCCGAGGCGGGCTTGAAACCCACCCCCTTGCGCGGGCCGCCCCATTTACGGGCCAGCGCGATGAGATGCAAGGCCGCCGCCGCTGCCCCCGCGCCCTTGTTCATGCGCCCCGGATCGGCGCGCACCTCTGCCTGTGCACGGTTTTCCACCGTGAGGATGCCGTTGCCGATGCAAAGCCCCTGAAGGCCCAGCAGCATCAGCCCCCGGGAGCTGTCGTTGCACACCGTCTCGTAATGCGTGGTCTCGCCCCGGATGACGCAGCCCAGCGCCACGTAGCCGTCGAAATTCGACATTCGTTCGGCTATGCCGATAGCGGTGGGGATCTCCAGCGCGCCGGGCACCTCTACGATCTCGTGTGTGCCGCCCGTCGCCTCGATCTCGGCCACCGCGCCTTCGATCAGGTTGTCGGCGATGTCGCGGTAGAACGGAGCCACCACGATCAGCGCCTTCACCGGACGGTCGAATTCCGCGTGCGGCAGGGTATACTCATGCTCGGCCATATCCTCACTCTCCGCTCAGCGGGCGCGTGCCCTCGATGGTGATCCCGTAGGCGTCGAGGCCCAGGTAACGCGTGTCGGGGTTGTCGGTCACGAGGATCAGGCGTTGAATGCCCAGCACCGCCATGATCTGCGCGCCAAGCCCGGTATGCTTGATCGTGCGCGGGCTGTCCTCGTCGGCCATTTCGCCCGCCAGTTCCGGCCGGGGTTGCCGGAACAGGAACACCGCGCCGCGCCCCTCGCGGGCGATAATCTCCATCGCGCGGGGCAGCTTGCCCGCCGGGCCGTGCCCCGCCTGCGCGCCGATGCCCAGCACATCCTCCAGCGCGTTGAGCGCGTGCGCGCGGGTCAGCACCGGTTCGCCGTCGGTGACGTTGCCCTTGGTGAGCACGACATGCTCTGTCCCGGTGATCTGGTCGGCGAAGATACGCATCTCCCATGCGCCGCCGAAACACGAGGTGACACGCTCGCGCCCGGTTTCAAGCACCAGGTTGTCGTGATGGTGGCGATAGGCGATCAGATCCGAGATGGTCCCGATCTTGAGGCCATGTGCGGCGGCGAACCCGATAAGCTCGGGTAGGCGCGCCATGCTTCCATCCTCGTTCATGATCTCGCAGATCACGCCCGAGGGGTTCAGCCCCGCCAGCCGCGCGATATCGACCGCCGCCTCGGTATGGCCCGCCCGCACCAGCACCCCGCCGCGCCGCGCGCGCAAGGGAAAGACGTGGCCCGGCGTGGCAAGGCTCGCCATCGTGTTCTGCTCGTTTATCGCCGTGGCGACGGTATGCGCGCGGTCGGGCGCGGAAATGCCGGTGCTCACCCCCTCGCGTGCCTCGATCGACACGGTAAAGGGCGTCTCGTGGCGCGAGGAATTGTTGACCGCCATCATTGGCAGGCCCAGCCGGTCGATCCGCTCGGCGGTCATCGGCAGGCAGATCAGGCCGCGACCGTGGGTGGCCATGAAATTTACCGCCTGCGCCGTGGCGAACTCGGCGGCGATCACCAGGTCGCCCTCGTTCTCGCGGTCCTCGTGATCGACGAGGATCACCATCCGCCCCGCAGCGATCTCGGCGATGATCTCTTCCGTGGGCGAAATCGCCTCGCGCAGGTCGGATTCCACCGGCCCCGGCGTCTCGAATGCGGCTCTCTCGGTCATGGCGCGCCCCTTTTTCCTACCCGCGCCCAGATAGCGCAGCGGCCCACCATTGGCCAGAGCCATCGGCCCCTGCGCATTTCCGGTTTGCGCCCGTTGCACATCGCGCGCAGACTGCGCCGCGATACCTGACCGGAGACCACCATGCCCCTTGCCCGCCGCCCTTGGGTGCCCAGCTATTGCGAAGACCTGATCCAGACCATCGCCACCCGCACCGCCGCCGAGGAGACCGCCGACATCGCCGCGCGGGTCGAGGCGCTGGCGACGGAGAGCCGCCGCATCCACGAGGCCGAGTGCTTCAACCTCAACCCCGCCACCAACGTGATGAATCCGCGCGCCGAGGCGTTGCTTGCCGCCGGTCTCGGCTCGCGCCCCTCGCTGGGCTATCCGGGCGACAAATACGAGACCGGGCTCGAGGCGATCGAGGAGACCGAGGTGATCGCGGCGGAACTGGCGGCAGAGGTGTTTGGTGCGAGATATGCCGAGATCCGCGTGCCTTCGGGGGCCATTGCCAATCTCATGGGCTTCATGGCCACTTGCCAGCCCGGCGACACGATCATCGCGCCCCCCGCCAGCATCGGCGGCCACGTCACTCATCACGGGCCGGGCTGCGCCGGGCTTTACGGGCTGCGCATCATCGAGGCCCCGGTAGCGGCGGATGGCTACAGCGTGGATGTGGGTGCCCTGCGCGCGCTCGCGCAGGAGGTCCGCCCCCGGCTCATCACCCTCGGGTCAAGCCTGAACCTGCACGAGCACCCCGTCGCCGAGACCCGCGCCATCGCCGACGAGGTCGGCGCGCACCTCATGTTCGACGCTGCCCACCAATGCGGGATCATCGCCGGGGGCGCGTGGAAGAACCCGCTCGCAGAGGGCGCGCACCTGATGACCATGAGCACCTACAAGAGCCTTGGCGGCCCCGCCGGGGGGCTGATCGTGACCAACGAGGCCGATCTCGCGCAGCGGCTTGACGCCATCGCCTTTCCCGGCCTCACCGCCAATTCCGACGCGGGCCGCGCGGCGGCGCTGGCGATCACGCTGTGCGACTGGAAAAACCACGGTCGCGCCTATGCCGCGCAGATGGTGGCGCTGGCGCAGGCGCTGGCCGCGGCGCTAGAAGCCGAGGGACTGCCGGTGTTCAAGGCCGGTGGCATGGCCACGGCCTCGCATCAGTTCGCGCTCGAGGCAGGCGGTTTCGGGGGCGGTCAGGCGGCGGCGAAGACCTTGCGCCGCGCGGGCTTTCTCGCCTGCGGCATCGGCCTGCCGGTGCCGCCGGTGGCGGGCGACATGAACGGGCTCCGGATCGGCACGCCGGAACTCGTCCGTTGGGGCATGACGCCCGCTCACGCGCCCCGGATGGCCGCCCTCGTCGCTCGTGCGCTGCGGGGAAAGGACGCGGGGGCGCTGCTGCCCGAAGTGTCGGGCTGGCGACGGGAATTCGACCGGTTGCATTACGTGAGCGGGGTGGAGCGCGGTTGAGGTGGCAGGTTTGGCCTGGAGGGGACGTTGACTTGAGCCGCGCCGGGGCCAGGCATCGACCGTCCGCTCAAGGTCATATCCCGACCCTGCCCCCCCGTCAGACCGGCAGATATTCCACCATCTCGCCCGCCTCGCGCGCCGGGTCGTCCGGCGGGCGCACAAGCAGCGCATCGGCGTGGGCGAGGATGCTCAGAAGCGAGCTGTCCTGCTTGTCCTCCGCCTTGATGCCTGCCTCCGACAGCCGCGCGCGCATGTAGTGTTCGCGCGGGCCGTTGGCGGGCAGGGGGGCGGCGAGGCGGGCCGTCAGGCGCGGGGCAGGGGCCTTGCCCAGCCCCAGCATCGCGTCGATCATCGGCGCGACAAAGACCTGCCCGCAGACCATCGCCGAAACCGGGTTGCCCGGCAGCCCGACCATCGCCGCCGCGCCCATCCGCCCCGCCATCAGGGGCTTGCCGGGACGCATCGCCACCTTGTAGAAGGCGCGCTCCAGCCCCAGTTCCGGGCCGAGGCGGGCGACCAGATCGTGATCGCCCACCGAGGCGCCGCCGATGGTGATGACAAGGTCGCAGCCCTCGGCCAGCCCCAGCGCGGTTTCCAGCGAGGCGCGCGTGTCGCGGGCGATGGGCAGGAGGCGCGCCTTTGCCCCCTGCGCCTCGAACAGCGCCTTGAGGCCGAACGCGTTGGACGCGATGATCTGATCGGGGCCGGGGGTATCGCCGGGCATCACCAACTCATCACCTGTGGCGATGAGCGCCACCTGCGGGCGGCGGCGCACCGGAACGACGGCCACGTTCATCGCCGCCAGAAGCGCGATCTCGGCGGGACGCAGGCGGCGGGGGGCGGTCATGACCTGCCCGGCATGAAAGTCGCAGGCGGCGGGGCGGATATTGTCCTTGGGGCCGATCCGGTCTCCCAGCGTGATCGCCTTGCCGTCGCGCGTCACGTCCTCCTGCATCACCACGCGGGTGGTGCCCTCGGGCACCGGCGCGCCGGTGAAGATGCGCACCGCCTCGCCCGCGCCCACGCGGCCATTGAAGCCATGCCCCGCCGCCGCCTCGCCGATGAGGCGCAGGCGCACGCCGGGGGCGGGGGTGTCGGCGATGGCGTAGCCATCCATCGCAGAGGCCGCGAAAGGCGGCTGATCGCGGGTGGCCGCCACCGCGCGCGCCAACACCCGGCCCGCCGCCTCGGTGAGCGGCACCTCCTCGATCCCAAGCGGGGCAACCAGCGTGAAGAGCCGGTCGAGGGCTTCGGCGACGGTGATCATTCCGCCTCAAAGCGCCCGGATTTGCCGCCATCTTTCAAGACAACGCGGATGCCGCCGATCTCCATCGCGCGGTCCACCGCCTTGGCCATGTCATAGACGGTGAGCGCGGCGACCGACACGGCGGTCAGCGCCTCCATCTCGACGCCGGTCTGCCCGGTGGTCTTGACGGTGCCCTCGATGCGCACGCCCGGCAGGTCCGGGTCGAGCGTCAGCTCCACCGCCACTTTGGTCACCGGCAGCGGGTGGCACAGCGGGATCAGGTCGGGCGTCTTCTTGGCCCCCATGATCCCGGCGAGCCGCGCCACCGACAGCACGTCGCCCTTTTTCGCGCGGCCCCCGGCGATGATGTCATAGGTCGCGCGGGCCATCGTGATATGCCCTTCGGCCGTGGCCACGCGTGCCGTGACCGCCTTGTCGGAGACGTCCACCATATGGGCATCGCCCTTGCCGTCGAAATGGGTAAGCCCGGCCATCACATGCCCCCGGCGGTGAGCGGATTGGCCAGCAGCGCGCGGGTGGCGGCGGCCACGTCATCGGCACGCATCAGCACCTCGCCGATGAGAAACGCGCGCGCGCCGTAGCGCGCCATCTCCGACAGGTCCTCGGGCGTGGCCAGCCCGCTCTCGCTGACGATCAGACCATCGGGATCGACGAATTTCGACAGCTTGCGCGTGGTGTCGAGCGAGGTCTCGAACGTGTGCAAATCGCGGTTGTTGATGCCGATCATCGACGACGAGAGCGCGCCGGCGCGTTCAAGCTCGGCGCGGTCATGCACCTCGATGAGCACGTCCATGCCCCACTGCTGCGCCGCCTCCTCGAGCTCCAGCGCCTGCGCGTCGGACACGCTTGCCATGATGATGAGGATGCAATCCGCGCCCCAGGCCCGCGCCTCGGCCACCTGGTAGGGGTCATACATGAAATCCTTGCGCAGCACCGGCAGGTCGCAGGCCGCGCGGGCCTGCCGCAGATACTCCGGCGCGCCCTGAAAGCTCGGCCCGTCGGTCAGCACGGACAGGCACGTGGCCCCGCCCTCGGCATAGGCAGCGGCCAGCGCTGCGGGGTCGAAATTCTCTCTGATCAGGCCCTTCGACGGGCTCGCCTTCTTGATCTCGGCGATGAGGCCATAGCCGGTCTTGGTGGCCTGCAACAATGCTGTGGCGAAGGGGCGCACCGGGGGAGCGGCGCGGGCCTCGGACTCGATGGTGTCCTGTGGTCGCTCGGTTTTGGCCGCGTCGATCTCCTCGAGCTTGTAGGCCTTGATCTGTTCGAGAATCGTTGGCGTGGTCATGCAACCTCCGTTGTGGCTTTGGCGAGCGCTGCAAGCCGCGCTCGCGCCGCGCCTGAATCGATGCTTTCGGCGGCGATGGCGACACCCTCGCGCAGATCGGTCGCGCGGCCCGCGACGGTGAGTGCTGCGGCGGCGTTCAGCAGCACCGCGTCGCGATAGGCCCCCTGCACCCCGTCCAGCAGCGCCCGCAGCGCGGCGCCGTTTTCCTCGGGTGTGCCGCCGAGAATGGCCTCGAACGGATGCACCGGCAGGCCGAAATCCTCGGGGTGAAGCTCTGCCTCGCGGATGCTGCCGTCCTCTTCCAGCGCGGCGAGCCATGTCACCCCGGTGATGGTCATCTCGTCGGTGCCGTCGCTGCCATGCACGAGCCACGCGCGCTCAGAGCCCAATTGCCCCAGCGTCTCGGCCATCGGGCGGATCAGATCGCGCGAGAACGCGCCGGTGAGCTGGCGTTTCACCCCGGCGGGGTTGGTGAGCGGCCCGAGGATGTTGAAGATCGTGCGGGTGCCAAGCTCGGCGCGCACGGGGCCGACATGCGCCATCGCCGGGTGGTGCATCGGCGCCATCATGAAGGCGATGCCCACCTCGCGAAGCACCTTTTCCACCGCCTCGGCGCCGATCATCACCTTGACGCCGAGCATCCCCAGCGCATCCGCCGCCCCGGATTTGGAGCTGAGGTTGCGGTTGCCGTGCTTGGCCACCGGCACGCCCGCCCCCGCCACCACCAGCGCGGCGGCGGTCGAGATGTTGAGCGTGCCCTTGCCGTCGCCGCCGGTGCCGACGATGTCCATCGCGCCCTCGGGCGCGCGCACCTTGTGGCATTTCGCGCGCATCACGGCGGCGGCGGCGGCGTATTCGTCCACCGTCTCGCCGCGCGTGCGCAGCGCCATGAGAAAGCCGCCGGTTTGCGCGGGCGTCGCCTCGCCCTCGAACAGGATGGTGAACGCGGCCTCGGCTTCGGCGCGCGTGAGCGGTCGGTCGGCGGCGGCGGCGATGAGCGGCTTGATGTCGCTCATGCCGGCACCTGCATCATGTCGAGAAAATTCCGCAAGAGCGCGTGACCGTGCTGCGAGGCGATGGATTCGGGGTGGAACTGCACGCCGTGGATGGGATGGGCGCGGTGGCGCAGGCCCATGATGGTGCCGTCGCTCAGTTCGGCGGTGATTTCGAGGCTGTCGGGCAGGCTGTCGCGTTCCACCACCAGCGAGTGATAGCGCGTCGCCTCGAACGGCGAGGGCAGGCCCGCGAAGACCGAACCACCCCTGTGGTGGATCTCGCCCATCTTGCCATGCACGATCTCGGAATGGCGGATCACGCGACCGCCGAACGCCTGCCCGATGGCCTGATGCCCGAGGCACACGCCCAGAAGCGGGATACCCGCCTCTGCCGCCGCAAGCGTCAGCGGCAGGCAAATCCCCGCCTGATCGGGATCGCAGGGGCCGGGCGACAGCAGGATGCCCGAAGGTCGCAGCGCCAGCGCCTCGTCGACGCTCAGCGCGTCGTTGCGCACGACGTGGGTTTCGGCCCCCAATTCCCCCACGTAATGCACGAGGTTGTAGGTGAAACTGTCGTAATTGTCGATCAAGAGCAGCATCGCGCCTGTCCTCTCGCAAGGGGGCTGTTGGCCTTGGGGCCGGTCGCGGTATACTTGTTCAGGCTTGCGCCGGACCGTCAAGGGGCGCTACGCCGGAAACGGCGGCAAACGGGCGAACAAGACAAGGGGCGAGGGCGGCAATGCGCGGTGTTCTGGCGGGATTGATAACGGGGCTTGTCGTGTCGGGGTGTGTGCTCGGCACCGCATCGGTGGTGATCGATCTTGCCGACATGGCGGTGCTGCGCGACAGCGCGCCCGAGGCGGATGCCGTCGCGGTGCCGCCCGGCTCGGGCTTTGATGCGGTGCGCGAGGATCGCGAGGCGGCGCTGCCGGAGGCCGGGGACAGCCCCGAGGCCGGGGCTGCACCGCGTGTGCCCGCGCCCGCCCCGGATGAAACCGTTTCGCTGAGCGGAGCCGATACCGCCCCGACCGAGGCCCCCGCCACTGGCGAGGCAACATCGCTCGCCGCCCCGTCTGCGGATGACGAGGGCGCGGGCGGCGTTGCGGTCGGGGGCGAGAGCCCGGTCCTGCCCAGCCCGCAGGCGCAGGCCCCCGCCCGGCCCCAGGATGAGGCGCGGCTGTCGATCTCGACAGACCCGGCGCAGCCGCCAAGCCCCGATCCCGGCGAGAGCGATGCCGGGTTGGCGCGGCCCGCGGAGGAGGACGCGGCGCAGCCGGAGGCTGCGACCGGCGAGACCGGCACGCAGCCCCCCGAGACGCAGGGCACCGAGGGCGGCATCGCCGCCATCGCTCCAGACGAGGGCGAGCCCGAGGCCACCCCGGCCCCGCGCCGGGTCGAACCCGAGAGCGGCGGCGCGCTGACCGGTGATCGCGCCGGGGGGGTGACCACCGACCGCCTGCCGCGCATCGGCGAGACGCCGCCGGAGGAGAGGCCTGAGGAGGCACCGGAGGCGGGCGAGGCCGGTCGGGCCGATGCGGGTGCCGGGGCCGCGCTCGTGCGCAACGCGGTCGAGGCCGAGGTGCCGCCGGGCAAGCCGCTCATGGCCATCGTGCTCATTGACGAGGGCACCGCTTCGCTCGGGCTCGAGGCGCTCGGGGCGTTTCCCTACCCGCTGAGCATCGCCATTCCCGCCACGCGCCCGGATGCGGGCGCGGCGGCGGCACGCTATCGCGAGGCCGGGTTCGAGGTGCTGCTCGCCGCCGATCTCCCCGAGGGGGCAGGGCCTGCGGATGTCGAGACGGCGATGGCCGCGTGGCTCGACCGCATGCCGCAGGCCGCGGCGGTGATCGAGGGCGATGGCACCGGGCTGCAATCCAGCCGCGAGGCCAGCGCGCAGCTTGCCCCGATCCTGCTCGAGACCGGCCACGGCCTCGTGATGCGGCCCAACGGACTCGACACGGCGCAAAAGCTTATCGCCCGCGAGGGCGTGCCCTCGGCCACGCTGTTTCGCGATTTCGATGCGCAGGGGCAGAATGCCGCCGCCGTGCGGCGCTTTCTCGATCAGGCGGCGATGCGCGCCGGCCAGCAGGAGAACGGCGTCATCATGCTGGGCCGGTTGCGCGCCGACACGATCAGCGCGCTTCTGCTCTGGGGCCTTCAGGACCGCGCGGCCAGCGTCGCGCTTGTGCCGGTGTCGGCCGTGCTGCGGCAGCAGGCGGCGGAATAGGGGGCCGCCCGCGCGCTCAGCCCGTTCCGGCGGCCGCCTGTGCGGCGATTTCGTCGATCACCTGCCGCCACATCTCGGGCGGCTGGCAGCCGGGCACCGCGTGCTGGCCCGCCACGATGAAGGTGGGCACGCCGGTCACCCCCATCTCGCGGAACTGCGCGTCGCGGGTCGCGATCTCTTCGCGGTCGGCATCCGAGGCCAGCAGCCGCGAGACGAGGGCCGCGTCGATGCCGAGGCTGTCGGCGAGATCGGCGAGAACCTCGTGGTCGGAAATGTCGCGCCCCTCATGGAAATAGGCGCGAAACAGCGCCATCGCCATGCGATCCTGGCAGCCCTCGACCTCGGACCAATGAAGCAGGCGATGCGCGTCGAGCGTGTTGGGCGTGCGCGGAATCGACGCGAAGTCGATCTCGAGCCCCGCCGCCTCGGCGCGCTCGATCACCGGCGCATAGGCTTTTGCCGCGCCCTCGCGCCCGCCGAACTTGGCCTCGAGATAGGCCGCACGGTCCATCCCCTCGGGGGGCATGTCGGGGTTGAGCTGGAACGGCTGCCAGTGGATTTCGAACGGGTGATCGGGGCGCTCTGCCAGCGCCTGGTCGAGCAGGGTCTTGCCGATGTAGCACCAGGGGCAGATCGGATCGGAGATGATGTCAAGCCGGACCATTGAGGGCCTCGTATATCGGCCGCAATTCGCGGCGCAGGAGTTTTCCGTTACCGCCCGTGGGCAGGCTTTCGACGTGAAAGAAGCCGCGCGGGCACTTGTAGGATGCGAGCCGCGCGCGGCAATGGGCGTCGAGGCTCGCGGGGTCGATGGTCTCGGGGCCAGTATAGAAGGCCATGATCACGCGCGCATCCTCTTTCACCTCGATATCGGTGACTGCAACCTCGGTGACGCCGGGATGGTTGCCCAGCGCCGCCTCCACCTCGATGGGCGAGACGCGAAAGCCGCCGGCGTTCATCATGTCGTCGGCGCGGCCCAGATACGTGACGTTGCCGTCTTCGTCCATCGCGCCGCGATCTCCGGTGAGGAACCAGTCGCCTGAGAATTTCGCCGCCGTGGCCCCGGGCGCGCCCATGTAGCCCAGCATCAGGCCGGGATCGTCGCGGTGCACGGCGATGGTGCCTTCGGCCCCATGCGCCACCGGCGTGCCATCCGCACCGATAAGGGCCACGCGGCGTCCGCGCTGCGGACGGCCGAGCGTGCCGGGAGGCGCCGGGCGTGCGGGGCTGCCGGAGATGAAGGTGGAGCATTCCGACAGGCCATAGGACTCGTGGATGGCGGTGCCGGTGGCGTCCTGCCAGTGCGCGCGAATCGCGTCCGACAGCTTCTCGCCCGCCGCCAGCCCGTGGCGCAGCCGCGGCAGGGACGGCAACTCGCCACCCGCCAGCATCTTGCGATAGACGCCGGGGGCGGCAGCAAACAGCGTGGCGTCATGGCGTCCCAGCAGCAGCGGCAATTGCGCGGGTGTCACCTCTGGTGCGGGAATGAGCGCGGTCGCCCCCACGCTCCACGGGTCAAGCAGCCCGGTGCCCAGCGTGAAGGTCCAGTTGAACGCGCCCGCGTGGCACAGCCGGTCAACCTCTGAAAGCCCATACCAGTCCTCGTGCATCATCGCGCGGGCAAGGATCGCGCGGTGCGCGTGCATCACCGCGCGCGGCACCCCGGACGTGCCGGAGGTGTAGATGATATAGCCGAGCCGGTGCGGATCGCCCATGTGATAATCCGCGGGGGGCAGGCCGCGCATCGCATCGAGCGCGGCCTCGTCCAGCACCGGCAGGTCGGTCCCGGGGCAGGCGATGCCCGCACCGCGCAGGATCAGGCGCGGAGCGGTGGTGGCGATGATGCCCGCGACCTCGGGCGCGGTGAGCAGGGGCGATGTGGGGATCGGCACCAGCCCGGCGGCGATGGCCCCGAGATAGGCGAGCGGGAATTCCACCGTGTTCCCGAGCCGCATCAGCACCCGGTCGCCGGGCTTGAGCCCCTGCGCCAGCAGCCCGTTGGCGGTGCCGCGCACGGCCCGTTCGAGGCGGGCAAAGCTCCAGCGTTCCGCGCCCGCGAGCCCGATCACGGCGAGTGCCACCTTGTCGGGCAGGTTTGCCGCCCGCCCGAGCACATGCGCCGCAAGGTTGAAGGGCGCAGGGCAGGGCGGTGGCGGGCCTTGGTCGATGAGGGCGGTCATGGGCGCGGCTTAGGCAGGGGCGGGGCAGGATGCAAGGGGATGCGCGCATCCGGCAATTTTCCTCCGGACAGCGCAGCACGCCAGTCCGGGCGGAAAATGAAATTGATTTTACCTATTGGACCGAAACCACCGGCTTCCAGCCGGTCCGCTTCAGCGACTGTCCTGATGATCTCTCCTCCCGGATTTTGAAGCCCCCGAAGGGGTAAAGGCTTCAAAATCCGGGAGGAGAGATCATGCGCTACTCGTCATCCGCGCACACGCGATTTTACCACAGGTTCCACGTCGTGTGGGTCACGAAATATCGCTACAAGGTGCTCCACGGTGCGATGCGCGACCGGATCCGGGAGATCGTCATCCAGACCTGCAACGAGATGGGGGTGCATATCGTGAAGGGCGTGTTGGCGCGCGATCATGTCCACATGTTCCTGTCGATCCCGCCGAAGCTGTCGCTCAGCGATGTCATGCAGCGCATCAAGGGACGCTCGTCCCGCCGCATCCAGATGGAGTTTCCGGAGCTGCGCAAGCGCTACTGGGGCAGGCGCTTTTGGGCGCGCGGATATTTCTCCACGACCTCGGGAAACGTGACTGACGACATCATCAAGCAGTATCTGGAATTACATTCCTCCAAGTGATGCCACCGGCGTCAGCCGGTGGTCCTTCACTTCAAACGGTTATCCGAATGGATAGTGCGCACAGCCCTTCGGTGTGCGCATGCCAGTGGAAGAACGTGGCTTTTGACCTGAAAAATTCACTTAACCTTCGTGGAGTTCACTGCTACTCGTCTATAAAGTGTGTTGCTCATGCAAAGCTGATGCCAAGTGACGTGTTGTTATTGCGGTCACCGGAGGATTGTCGATTGAAACAAGAGACTTTCAAGGTCGATAGACAGTGTGTCGATGCCCGCTCGAAAATTTTAGACAAGCCTTACGCACGCTGGGTCAAGCCCGGCTTTGACGTCGTCATGAGCCTTCTGCTTCTGCCTCTTCTGGGTGTTTTCTGCTTGGGTCTTCTGGTGCTGAACCCGTTTTTCAATCAGGGTCCGCTGTTCTACATGCAGCCCCGGATGGGGCGCGGATGCCGCGCGTTCAGCGCGATAAAATTCCGCACGATGACGCCGATTCGCCGCATCGCGCGCAGCGCCGAGGACCCGCTCGAGCATGACCGGATCACGCCGCTGGGGCGTCTCCTGCGGCGCTTTCGCATCGACGAGTTGCCTCAGGTCCTCAACGTGCTGCGCGGCGAGATGAGCCTCATCGGTCCGCGTCCCGATTACTTTCATCATGCGCGGCGCTACATGCGCAGCGTGGCCGGTTATCGCCGCCGGTATGACGTTCGCCCCGGCATCAGCGGTCTGGCGCAGACCGACCTCGGCTATGTGGATGGCAGCGAGGGCACGCGTCACAAGGTGATCATGGACCTGCGTTATATTGATAAGATGAGTCTGCGACTCGATCTCTACATTTTCAGGCGCACGCTGGTCACGGTGTTCGGGAGCAGGGGCTGTTGAGCCGGTAACTCTCCGAAGGAAATTCGATTCCCCGCTGACCGGGCCTGCCGCCACGGCGGGGGCGAACAGGCGGCTTTCCCGATCAGTCTGTGAGCACAAATCCTCCCGGGCGGAGCCGTATTTGCCTGTTCGCGGTGCTCAGCGCAGCCGCAGGCGCGGGGCGGGGCCGAGGGGGACAGGGCCAAGCCACATCCGCCCGCCGCCGAAGCCCAGGGGAATATCGAGCGTGTCGGGGTTGCCTTTGAGCCGCGCCATCATGCCGAGGCCGTTCTCGACGCTCGAGGCGAGGCTCTCGGGCAGGGCCCCCGCCATGCGCATCAGCGTCACGATCTCGCGCCAGTTGCGCGCCTTGAGCGTGATCTCGCCCTCGGGCCAGCCCTCGGGGGTCACATCCACCTCGCCCGCCGCCTGAAGGAGCAGATCGCCCCAGCGCCCCTCGGCCAGCCGCACGCGCAGCCGGGTTGGTTGCGGGCGGGCGCGTTCGATGGCGGTGCGGTCCCAGGGCTTGTCGAACGTGGCCGTGACATCGGCGGAAAAGCCGCTGATGCGATCGGGCAGGCGGCCCTCGGGGTCGAGCCGCGCGCGCGCGGGCGCGGCGAGTGTCAGCCCCTCGGCGCGCAGCCCGAGGCGATAGTCGGTGCCCTCCAGCCGCTCGGCGGCGAGGCTGAGGGTCGAAAGCGCGGTGGTCTCGCCCGCGCGCCCCTCGGGGGTGATCTCGAGGAAATCGGCGGTCAGGGTCATCCGCCGGGGCGCGAGCGCGGTGTCGGGCGCGATCACCAGCGAGGCGCGCATGTCCTTGCTCGAAAGGCGGAATTTTTCCTGCGGGGTGGCGATGCGCTGCGTGTCGGGCCAGACGGCGATGACGTGGTTGGGGCGATAGCTCAGCGCGTCGATCTGAAAGCGGGGGGCCTCCCATGCCAGCCCGGTCGCGGGATCGGCGAGCATCAGGTCCTGAAACACCACGTCGAAACGGCTCGGGAAGCCTTGGACGTCGAGTTCGCGCGTCTCGGCCACCCAGCCTTCGGCGCGGCGCGCGTCGAACCACGTCTCGAAGGCGCTGAGCGTCGCGCGGCTGCCGATGATCCAGTACCCGGCCCAGAGCCCGGCGGCGAGCAGGATGACGGCGAGAAGTGCGCGCATGGCTTGCCCCTTTCATGCCCTTCGCGAAGGGTGTTTACAGGGGGCCAAACGCGAGGAACAGGGGAAAAGGCATGTGGGTGTTCGGCTATGGCTCGCTGGTGTGGAATCCGGGCTTTGACACGGTGGAGCGGGTGATCGCGCGGCTGCCGGGCTATCGGCGCAGTTTCTGTATGCGCTCGATCCACCATCGCGGCACGCCCGAGGCACCGGGGCTGGTGCTGGCGCTCGACCGCGCGGACGATACCGACTGTTCGGGCGTGGCGCTGCGCGCCGCGCCGGAGCGCGCCGAAGAGGTGCTGGCCTACCTGCGCGAGCGCGAGCTTGTTTCGGCGGCCTATCACGAGACTCGGCTCGACGTGCATCTGACCGACGGCCGCACGGTGGAGGCGGTGACCTACGTGGTCGATCCCGATCACGCGCAGTATTGCGGCGGGATCGACCTCGAGGAACAGGCGCAGATCATCGCGCGGGCTCACGGCGGGCGCGGGCCGAATACCGAATACCTGTTCAATACCGATACGCATTTGCGCGAGCTGGGTCTTGGTGATCGCGAATTGGACTGGCTGGTGCGCCGGGTGCGCTCTTTATGTGGATAAGCCTTGGCTTGAAGGCGCGGGCGGCGTAGGGTGCGGCCCATAAATCAACGTGTCGGGAGCGTCCAGATGGACCAGCCGGACCGCGAGGTCGAGCCGCAGTTTTCCACGCCCTATCGGCAGATCGTGCTGATGCTCATCGTGCTTGCACTGACCGGGGCGGGGGCGTTTCTGGCACTGCCGCGGGTGCTGCCGGTGTTCGAGGCCAACCCGTGGCTCAACGGGTTCATCTTCTTCGTCTTCGTGATCGGCGTGATCGCGACCTTCTGGCAGGTCATCCAGCTTATCGGCTCGGCGCGCTGGATCGAGGGGTTCGCAGCGCAGACCCCGGGGCATGACCTGACCCGCCCGCCATCGCTTCTGGCACCGCTCGCAACCATGCTGCGCGGGCGGGGCAAGCGGATGCAGATCGCCTCGGGCTCGGCGCGCTCGATCCTCGATTCGGTGGCGCAGCGCATCGACGAGGCGCGCGAGATCACGCGCTACATCGTCAACCTGCTGATCTTCCTCGGGCTTCTGGGCACGTTCTACGGCCTTGCCACCACCGTCCCGGCGGTGGTGGACACGATCCGCAGCCTCGCGCCCAGGCCCGGCGAAGAGGGCGTCGATATCTTCAACCGCCTGATGACCGGGCTGGAGGCACAGCTTGGCGGCATGGGCGTGGCCTTTGCCTCGTCGCTGCTGGGGCTTTCCGGCTCGCTTGTCGTGGGGCTGCTGGAGCTTTTCGCGGGGCACGGGCAGAACCGGTTCTACCGCGAGTTGGAGGAATGGATATCGACGATCACCCGGCTCGGCATTGCCGATGGCGAAGGTGAGGGCGGCGGCGTGGCCCATGTGCTCGACGCGATGGCCGAACAGATGGGCGAGCAGATGGACACGCTTCAGTCGATGTTCTCGCAATCCGAGATGAACCGCGCGCGGGTCGATGAAAAACTCGGGGTGCTGGCGGATTCCATCGAGCGGCTGACCCACCGCATGAGCGATCAGAACCCGGTGCAGGTGGCGCTGATGCGGGTCGCCGACGGGCAGGAGCGGCTCATCGAGGCGGTCAGCGCGCGCGAGACCTCCGAGGGGCTCGATGCCGAGAGCCGGATGCGCCTGCGCTCGATCGACGTGCAGATGCTGCGCATCCTCGAAGAGATCAGCGCCGGGCGGCAGGAAACCATTACCGAGTTGCGCACCGATCTGGCAGCGCTCACACGGCTCATGGGGCAGGGGCGCGGAGCCACGCCGCGCCCGGTGCGCCCGGTGGTGCCGCGCGGTGGCGAAGCAACCGGAGAGTCTGGCGAGGGCGGCTGAGATGGCTCTTTCGCGGCGCACCGGCGCGCGGTTCCAGAGCGCGATCTGGCCCGGCTTTGTTGATGCGATGACCGGGCTCTTGCTGGTGCTGATGTTCGTGCTGACCATCTTCATGGTGGTGCAGTTCGTGCTGCGAGAGGAAATCAGCGGGCAGGCCACCAAGCTTGATGAGCTATCGTCAGAGGTGGCGGCGCTGTCGCGGGCGCTGGGGCTGGCCGAGGACCGCAATGCCACGCTGGAGGAGCGGGTGGGCCGTCTTACCGCGACGCTGGGCGATGCCCGGACGCGCGCCGAGGAACAGGCGGCGCTGGTGGCGGCGCTGCGCGCCGAGAGCGCCGCGCAGGCCGAGGCGCTGGTAGAGGCGGAGGGGCGGATCGCGTCCTTCGAGGAACAGGTGGCAAGCCTCTTGTCCGAGCGCGACGCGGCGCGGGCACGGGCGACCGATCTGGAGAGCGCGCGCGACGCTGCGCGCGACGAAGTGGCCGCGCTGGAGGATGAGACGGCCGCGTTGCGCGACGAACAGGCGGCGCTGGAGGACAGGCTCGCGGGGCTGCGCGACGAGGTGGACGCGCAGACCGAAGCGGCGCGGCTGGCCGCCGCGCGCCGCGAGGCGCTGGAGGCGCTGGTCGCCGATCTGCGCGCGCGCAATGCCGAGGCGCGGCAGGCCGGGGCCGCACTGGGCGAGGAGGTGGCCGCACTCGAGGATCGACTGAGCGAGGAGGAAGCGGCTCGGCTCGCCGAGGCCGAGGCCGCGGCGGCGCTGCGCAAGCGGCTTGAAAATGCGCAGACGGAACTGACCGCGATGACGATGGCGCTGGAGGAAGAGCGCAGGCGCGCCGAGGAGACGCTCACGCTGCTGGCGGCGGCGGAGGCGGCGCGCGACGATCTCGACGCTGCGCTGGCGCAGGCGCTCTTGCGTGCCGAGGAGGCGCAGGCGGCCCGCGAGGCGGGGATCGGCGAGGTCGAGGCCGCGCTCGAGACCGAGCGCGCGGCGCGCAGCGAGGCCGAGGCGGCGCTCAGCGAGGCGCAGGCGACGCTTGATCGCCTGACCGGCACGCTCGCGGATCGCGAGGCGGCGCTTGAGGCAGAGCGCGCGGCACGGGCCGAAGCGGAGGCGGCGCTTGGCGAGACCGGCGGCACGCTTGACGAGACGCAGGCAGAACTGGCGCGGCTGCGCGGCGTGCTCGCGGATCGCGAGGCGGCGCTGGCGGAGGAGCGCGCGCGGCGCGGCGAGGCCGAGGCTGCGCTCAGCGAGGCGGGCGGTACGATCGAGGAAACGCAGGCCGCGCTGGCCCGGGCGCAGGCGCGCATCCGCGCGTTGGAGGCCGACCTGTCGCAGGCAATGGCAGCGCGGGCCGATGCGCAGGCCGAGGCGCTCGATGCCGAGGAGGTGCGCGCGCGGCTCATCGCGGCGCTGGTCGCGCAGAAGACGGCGGAGGCGCGGGCCGCAGAGGGGATGAGCGAGGCCGAGCGGCAAGCCGTGCTTCTGGCCGAGGCGCGCGAAAAGCTGGCCGAGCAAGAGGCCGTCTCGGCGGAGGCGCAGCGCCAGCAGGCGCTGCTCAACAGCCAGGTGGCGGCGCTGCGCACGCAGCTCTCGGAGCTTCAGGCGCTGCTCGACGATGCCCGGGCCCGCGAGGCCGAGGCCGAGGTTCAGTTGCAATCGCTGGGCAACGAGCTCAACACCGCGCTGGCGCGGGTGGCCGCCGAGGAACGACGGCGGCGGCAGGCCGAGGAAGAGCGCGCGCGCCTGCTCGAGGCCGAGGCCGAGCGGCTGGCGGCGGAGAAGGAGGACCTCGAGAAATACCGGTCGGAATTCTTCGGACGGCTGCGCGAGGTCCTCGGCGGTCGCGAGGGCGTCAAGATTGTCGGCGACCGCTTCGTGTTCTCGTCAGAAGTGCTCTTTGCTCCCGGCGAGGCGGAATTGTCGGCGACGGGCGAGGACGAGATCGCCAAGGTCGCGGGGCTGCTGCGCGACGTGATCGATGAGATTCCCGAGGGCATCGACTGGGTCTTGCAGGTGGACGGCCATACCGACAACATTCCGATCACGCGGCAGCGAAGATTTTGCCGACAACTGGGAACTGAGCCAGGCGCGGGCGCTGTCGGTGGTGCGCTACCTGGTGGATTTCCTCGGGTTTCCGCCCGGGCGGCTCTCTGCCAACGGGTATGGCGAGTATCAGCCGCTCAACCCTGCCGACACGCCCGAGGCGCGCGCGCAGAACCGGAGGATCGAATTGAAGCTGACCACGCGGTGACGGGCCGCGTCAGGGGGCCACGGTGATGTCGGCGTGGCGCGTGGCGATGAGCGTCTCGCCCCGCCAGAGCCGGACATGCCCGCGATAGGCCCCGGCGGGCCAGCCGCCTTCGGGGGCCTTGCGCCCGAAGGCGCGGAAAAGCCGGGCGCGGGGGGTATCGAGCGTGAGCGAATGGCGGAAAATCCCGCCCCCGGGGCCGCGCGCGCTGAGCGTGAGCCGGTCGCCCGGCTCGGCGTGAAAGACGTGGCCGTAAAGGATGAGCGGCGCGTCTGTGGGTGCGCTCGTGGCGCGGGCCTCCCCGGATTGCACCGCTTCGAATTCGGGTATGGTGGTGGAGAACCCGGCAGTGAACAGCCCGGTGGGAGTATAGGGCAGGGCCGCATCCCAGAGCATCGTGCCGGGGGCGGAATCGCAGGTGCCGCGGCCCTGCGGGTCAAACGGATCGACGATCCGGCCCTCGTGCAACAGGCCCAGGTGCAGGTGCGGCGCGTTGGTGAGCCCGCTGAGCCCGACCGCGCCCAGCGCATCGCCGCGCGCCACCCGGTCGCCCTGCCGCACGATGAGCGAGCCGCGCTTCATGTGGCAATAAAGTGTTTGCCACCCCTCCCCGTGATCGACGCGCACGGCGTTGCCGCATTCGCGGTCCCTTATGGTGGCGCGGGTCTCGGGCGTCACGGGCGTGTCGGCCATGCCGTCGCGGGTGGTGGCGACGGTGCCGGGGGCGGCGGCGCGCACCTCAACCCCCGCCTGCATCGCCGCGAAGGAAAGCAGCATGAAATCGGTGCCCCGGTGGCCGTCGCGGCTCTTGAGGCCGCAGGCGTAATCGCGCTGGCCGGGGCCGGAATCGGCATCGACGTAATCCTCGATCACGCAGGTGGTACCGTAGGCGCAGTCGAGCGGCAGCGACAGGCGCGGCGGATCGGCGGCGGCGGGCGGCGCGGCGCAGAGCGCCAGCGCGAGGGCCGCCGCCGCCTGTTTCATTCCGCGGTGAGCAGCGGCGGCTTCTTCTTGCCCGAGAGGCGGCGGGTGGCCGGACCGTCCACGTCGAGCACGATCTTGTCGTCGCGCACGCCCACGCAGACAGTGCCGCCCTTGGCAAGCCTGCCGAACAACAATTCTTCGGCTAGCGGCTTCTTGATGTGCTCCTGGATCACGCGGCCAAGCGGACGCGCGCCCATGCGGTCGTCATAGCCCTTGTCGGCGAGCCATTTCGCGGCCTCGTCGGTCAGCTCGATCGTGACATCGCGATCCATGAGCTGCGCCTCGAGCTGGAGGACGAATTTCTCGACCACCTTGAGGATCACCTCGGGCGGAAGCGCGCCGAACGAGATGACCGCATCCAGACGGTTGCGGAATTCGGGCGTGAAGGTGCGCTCGATCGCCGCCGTGTCCTCGCCCTCGCGCCGGTCGCGGCCAAAGCCGACGGCCGATTTGGCCTGCTCACTCGCCCCGGCGTTGGAGGTCATGATGAGCACCACGTTGCGGAAATCCACGCTGCGCCCGTTATGGTCGGTGAGCGTGCCGTGATCCATCACCTGCAACAGGATGTTGAACACGTCCGGGTGCGCCTTTTCGATCTCGTCGAGCAGCAGCACGCAATGCGGGTGCTGATCGATCCCGTCGGTCAGCAGGCCGCCTTGGTCGAAACCCACATAGCCCGGCGGTGCGCCGATCAGGCGTGATACCGCGTGTTTCTCCATGTATTCGGACATGTCGAACCGCAGAAGCTCCACCCCGAGCGTATCGGCCAACTGCTTGGCCACCTCGGTCTTGCCCACGCCGGTGGGCCCGGCGAAGAGGTAGTTGCCGATGGGTTTTTCGGGCTCGCGCAGCCCGGCGCGCGATAGCTTGATCGCCGAGGAAAGCGCCACGATGGCGTCATCCTGGCCGAACACCACGCGCTTGAGCTTGCCCTCGAGGTCCTTGAGCACCTCGGCGTCGGATTTCGACACGTTCTTGGGCGGGATGCGGGCGATCTTGGCGACGACGTTCTCGATCTCCTTGACGCCGATGGACTTGCGCCGTTTCGACGCCGCCACGAGATGCTGCGCCGCGCCCGCCTCGTCGATCACGTCGATGGCCTTGTCGGGCAGCTTGCGATCGTTGATGTAGCGCGCCGACAGATCCACCGCCGTGCGGATCGCATCATGGGTGTATTTTACCGAGTGGTGATCCTCGAAATAGGGCTTGAGCCCGGTGAGGATCTTGATCGCGTCCTCGACCGTGGGCTCGTTCACGTCGATCTTCTGGAAGCGGCGCGCGAGGGCGCGATCCTTCTCGAAATGCTGGCGGAACTCCTTGTAGGTGGTGGAGCCCATGCAGCGCAGCTTGCCGCCCTGAAGCGCGGGTTTCAGAAGGTTGGAGGCGTCCATCGCCCCGCCCGAGGTGGCCCCCGCGCCGATCACGGTGTGAATCTCGTCGATGAAGAGCACCGCGTCGGGGTGTTTCTCAAGCTCGGTCACCACGGCCTTGAGCCGCTCCTCGAAATCGCCGCGATAGCGGGTGCCCGCCAGAAGCGCCCCCATGTCGAGCGAGTAGATCGTGGTGCCAGACAGCACCTTGGGCGTGGCCCCGCCGACGATCTTGTGGGCAAGCCCCTCGGCGATGGCGGTCTTGCCGACGCCGGGGTCACCCACGAGGAGCGGGTTGTTCTTGCGCCGACGGCACAGCACCTGGATGCAGCGCTCGACCTCCGAATCGCGACCGATGAGCGGATCGACATCCCCGCGCCGTGCCTTTTCGTTCAGATCGACGCAGTATTTCGCGAGCGCCGAATCGCCCGCTTCGACGGCCTCGGTCTCGACATGCTTCTCGGCTCCTTCCTCGTCCATCTCGGCGGAGCCGGTCACGGGGCGTGATTCGCCGAAGGCGGGGTTCTTGGCGACGCCGTGGGCGATGAAGTTGACCGCGTCATAGCGGGTCATGTCCTGTTCCTGCAGGAAATAGGCGGCGTTCGATTCGCGCTCGGCAAAGATCGCGACGAGCACGTTGGCCCCGGTCACCTCGGTGCGCCCGGAGCTCTGGACATGGATCGCGGCGCGCTGGATCACGCGCTGGAAGGCGGCGGTCGGCACCGCCTCGGAGCCGTCGATATCGGTCACGAGGTTGGCGAGGTCATCGTCGATGAAATCCACCAGCGTGGTGCGCAATTCCTCGGTATCGACGCTGCATGCCTTGAGCACGCGGCCTGCGTCGGGCTCGTCCACGAGGGCGAGCAGCAGGTGCTCGAGCGTCGCGAATTCGTGCCGTCGCGCATTGGCGAGCGCGAGCGCGGCATGGATTGCCTGTTCAAGTGTGGTCGAGAATGAAGGCACGGTCGTGCTCCTTCTGATCTTGGCCGACGGGGATGATCCCCGACGACCTTGGCCTCAATACCTTAAAGTTTGGTCGATGACGCCCCGGCTTCAAGGAGTTTTTTGTCAAACCGCCTCACTTTTCGTCAGGGAATCGGGTGATGTCCGTAACATGACCATCAGAATCGGTCCTTTCGGGTGCGAATCTCGGCAAACACGTCTGCATCGGTGGCGCGTGCCATGCCCAGATGCGTGCGGATCGCCGGATCGTGGGCGCGCAGGAAGGGGTTGGTGGCCAGTTCCAGTTCGAGCGAGGCGGGCACGGTGGGCTGCCCCGCCGCGCGGGTCTCAGCGATCTCGCGGGCGCGATCGGCGAGGCGGGGGTTGTCGGGATCCACGGTGCGCGCGAAGGCGGCGTTGGTCTCGGTATATTCGTGCCCCGAATAAATGCGCGTCTCGGGCGGCAGCGCCGCGAGCTTGGCAAGGCTGGCGTGCATCTGTGCCATCGTGCCTTCGAACACCCGCCCGCAGCCCAGCGCCATCAGGCTGTCGGCGGTGAAGGCCGCGCCGCTGCCGGGAAAGTGAAACGCGATATGGCCCACGGTATGGCCCGACACGTCGATCACGCGGCCCGCCTCGTCGCCGATGGTCACCTCGTCGCCCTCGGTCACTGCGATGTCGAGCGGCGGCAGGCGGTGGGCATCCGCCGCCGCGCCGACCACGCGGGCGGGGGAGTGGGCGAGCAGCTCGCCCAACCCCTCGACATGGTCGGCGTGGTGGTGCGTGAGCAGCACATCCGAAAGCCGCCAGCCGGTGCCCGCGAGCGCGTCGAGGATCGGCGCGGCCTCGGGGGCGTCGATGACGGCGGTGGCCCCGGTCGCCGCGTCATGCGCGAGATAGGCGTAATTATCCGCGCGGCAGGGGATGGTGAGGATTTGCAGGCTCATGCTATGTTCCCCGGTGCGATGAGGTGGTAGCGTCAGAGTGACGGAACAGGGGCGGCACTGCAATGCATCTCGACGTGCAGGACCTGCGAAATTTTTACTACCGCAACCCGCTGGGGCGCGGGGTGCAGAAGGTGGTGCGCGCGCGCATCGCCGAATTCTGGCCCGAGGGGCACGGGCAGAGCATCGCCGGGTTCGGCTTCGCGGTGCCGTTCCTGCGCCCCTACCTGGCGGATGCGCGGCGGGTGACGGCCTTGATGCCCGCGCCGCAGGGCGTGATCGGCTGGCCGCAGGGGATGCCCAACGTCTCGGTGCTGTGCGAAGAAACGTTCTGGCCCGTGGAGACGGGGCATGTGGACAAGCTTCTGGTGGTCCACGGGCTGGAGACCTCGGAACAGCCCGGCGCGCTTCTGGACGAGTGCTTGCGGGTGCTGGGGCCCGGCGGATCGGCGCTCTTCATCGTGCCGAACCGGGCGGGGCTCTGGTCGCGCTCGGACCGCACGCCGTTCGGCTTCGGGCGGCCCTACAGCCAGACGCAGCTCGAGACGCAGCTCAAATCCCACGGATTCCTGCCCGAGAAACACGCCACCACGCTCTATCAGCCGCCGTCCGACCGGCCCTTCTGGCGGCGCACGGCGGGAATGTGGGAGCGCATGGGCGCGCGCATTTCGGTGCTGGCGGCGGGCGGCGTGCTGATGGTGGAGGCCACCAAGCGGGTGCAGGCCCCGAGCGGGCCGGGCCTGCGCGAAACGGTGAGGCGGCCCCTCGGCGTGCTGGTGCCGAAGCCCGAAGCGAAGCCGGTGTGACAGCGGGGATGACCGGCCGGGGGCGGCCTGGCGATGGCGCGGCGGCCTTCGGCCTTGACTCCGCGCCGGGGCCAATCCCTCACCGTCCGCTCAAGGCCAGAACCAGCCCCGCGCCGCCGCCCCTCAAAGCTTGCGGATCTTCAGCCGGGTGATGCGGTTGTCCTTGCGTGCCATGACCTGGAAGCGGAAGCCGTGGAAGCTGAACACCTGGTCCACCGTGGGGATCGTCTGCGCCTCGTGGATGACCAGCCCGGCGACGGTGTTGGCGGCCTCGTCGGGCAAGGTCCAGTCGGTGGCGCGGTTGAGGTCGCGGATGGTCATCGCCCCGTCCACGACATAATCGCCATCGGCGGCCCGGCGCAGGGGGTGATCGGTCTCGGCGTCAAACTCATCCACGATCTCGCCGACGATCTCTTCGAGGATGTCCTCCAGCGTGATGAGGCCCTGAAGGGCACCGTATTCGTCCACCACCAGCGCGAAATGGCTGCGCATCCGCAGGAACTGCCGCATCTGTTCGTCGAGCGTGGTGGTCTCGGGCACGAAATAAGGCTCGCGCGCGATGGTGCGCACGTCGAACGCCTCGAGATCGTCTCCCCCCTTCCCGTCCTCCACGGCGACCTTGTGGATGGCGCGCAAGAGGTCCTTGGCGTGGACGATGCCGACGATGTTGTCAGGGTCGCCGTCGTAGAGCGGCAGGCGCGTGTGGTTGCTGGCGAGGCATTGCGCAAGGATGTCCTGCGGGCGCGCCACGGCGTCGAGCATCTCGATGCGCGAGCGATGCAGCATGATTTCCTCGACCGCGCGGTCGCTGAGGTCGAGGGCGCCGAGGACGCGGTCGCGGTCCTCCTTTTCGACCACGCCCTCGGACTGCCCCAGCCAGAGCGCGCCGGCGATTTCCTCGCGCACGGCGAGGATATGGCTGTCTGGATCGGTCTGCACGCCGACGCAGCGCAGAATGAGCCGCACCAGCCAGCGCACGGCGGCCACCACCGGATCGAAGACGCGGATCACCCAGACGATCAACGGCGCGGTGCGTGAGGCGGCGGTCTCGGGATTGGTGATGGCATAGGTCTTGGGCAGCACCTCGGCAAAGATCAGCACCAGCAGCGTCATCACCAGCGTCGCCAGCGCCACGCCGCTCTCGCCGAAGAGCCGGGTAAAGAGCGCGGTGGCGAGCGAGGCGGCGAGGATGTTGACGAGGTTGTTGCCCAGAAGCACCGAGCCGATCAGGCGCTCGTTGTCCTCGGTGATCGTGAGCGCGGTTTCCGCCCCCTTCGAGCCCTTTTCGGCTTGCGCGCGCAGCTTGCCGCGCGAGGCCGCTGTCAGTGCCGTTTCGCTGCCCGAGAAGAACCCCGAGAGCACCAGCAGCCCGAGGATCGACAGCGAGGTGATCCAGAAGGTCGGGTCGAGAGTGGCGGCGAGCGAATCCATCGGTTTGCGTCCTTGGGCTGATATGGCGTGGTTATGCGGTCTCGGGGCGGCGCGATCAAGGCGGGCGGGCGCTCAGCCCTCTGCCTCGGTCTTGCGGCGCGCGGTGGCGAGCGGGTGATGCGCCTCCACCAGGGTGCGCAGCCGCGCGTCGAGCACATGGGTGTAGATCTCGGTGGTGGCAAGGTCGGCATGGCCCAGAAGCGTCTGGATCACCCGCAGATCGGCGCCGTTTGCCAGCAGATGCGTGGCGAAGGCATGGCGCAGCCGGTGCGGGGTGACCGTGTCGGGGTCGATCCCCGCATGGGCCGCGATCTGCTTGATGAGGCTGTAGAACCGGTGCCGCGTGAGATGCCCCGCGCGGCTTGCCGAGGGAAAAAGATGCGGCGAGGCGGCGCGCGTCTTGTCGCGGGCGCGCACCGCGAGCCACGCCGCCAGCGCCGCGCGCGCCGGCGGCGAGAGCGGCACGAGCCGTTCCTTGCCGCCCTTGCCGCGCACCAGAAGCATCTCGGGGTCCCCCTGCGCCGCAGCCAGTGGCAGGCCCACCAGTTCGCTCACCCGCATCCCCGTGGCATAGAGCAGCGCCAGCAACGCGCCGTTGCGCACCCGCTCCGTATCGCTGCGCCCGACCGCGCCGGCGGCGTCGAGCAGGCGCTCGACCTCCGCTTCGGAAAGCGTCTTTGGCAGGCTGCGGCGGCGTCCCGGCCCCCGCAGGCGAATGGCCGGGTTGTCGGCGCGCCAGCCCTCGTCCACGGCAAAGCGATAGAATTGCCGGATCGACGAGAGCCGCCTCGCGCGGGTGGCCTGCGCCAGCCCCTCGGCATCGCAGGCCACGAGATAGGCCTCCACATCCCCCTGCGAGGCGGCCAGCAGATCGCGCCCTCCCTGCTGCGCCGCGAGCCAGCGCGCGTAATCGTTCAGATCGCGGCCATAGGCCATGAGCGTGTTGCGCGCAGCCCCAAGCTCGGCCGCCTGTGCCTCCAGGAAGGTGTCGATGCGGCTACTCGCGGGGCTCATCGGTCCGGTCCGAGGATCAGGATTTGCAGGGCCGCGCGGCGGGCGGTGTCCTCGAGCCCGGCGGCGCGCAGGGTGGCGATGGCGGCCCGCACCGCCGAGGGCGCGGCGCGATCCGCCCCCTTGTCGAGCAGCGCCGCCGCCGCGAGGATCGCCTCGCCGAGCCGTCCCTCCGAGATCAGCCGCTGATGCTCGGGTGCGGCGGTAATGGAGGCGAAACCGGCGGTGATCGCGGATTGCATCGGGGTGGTGGCATCCGCCGCGCGTGGCGTGCCGGTTGCGATCCCGGCCAGAAGGCGGTCGCGCGCGGAGGTCGGTGCGCGCAGGTCGTGCGCGCGCTCGTAGAGCGGTGACAGAAGCACCATGTCGGTCGCACGCGCGGCGAGCGGGTCTGCCAGCGGGGCGTCGGCGAGCAGCCGATCGGCGAAGACCTCCGCCAGCACCACCTCCAGCCCCACCGCGCGCGCGGCCTCCCACGCTGCGGGCAGCGCCTCGGCGAGGCCGGAGCCATCGCGCGCAGCAAGTGCGCGGTCGAGCGCCTGCACCGCCGCGACGCGGTCCCAAACGCCGCCCGAGGCGGCGGGCTTGCGCTCGGTGTAGACGCCAAGAAGCCGCGTGGCGGCCAGCGCCCCGGTCTGCGCCAGCCGCTCGGCGGCCACGATCTCGGCTTTCCAGCCCGCCGTGCCGCGCAGGTCGGCCATTGCGAAGGCGCGCGGCAGATCGCGGGTGCCCAATGGTGCGCCGATGGCCTCGTAGAGCCGAAAGCGCAGCGGCGTCATCTCGGTCGGGGGGACGGGCGGGGCGATGTCCTCGATGAGATTTGGCTCGAGGTAGAGCGCCAGAAGCGTCGCGTCGGGCTCGGTGATCGCGCCGCTGGCCTCGGCCCCGTGCAGGATCAGCGCTGCGGTCGGCCAGTCGCCTGCGCGCGCGAGGCAGTAGATGCGGGCGCGCGCATCGGCGCTCAGGTGCGGCGCGGCGGCCAATGCGGCGCAGGCCGCGTCCTCGCGGCCATCGAGCAGCGCGAGATCGAACCACGCGTCGAACAGTGCGGGCGTGGCCCCGCCCGCCCGCTCCATCAGGGCCAGTGCCGGCTCCACCGCGCCGAAGCGGCGCAACGCTTTGATCCGCGCGCGCAGGAACGGGGCACCGTCGGCGGTGTCGGAGGGGGCGTCGGCCTCGGCCAGCAACAGCGTGTAATAAAGCGCCTGCGTGGCCGGCAGCGGGCGCTCGGGCAGGCGCTCGAGATAGCGGGTGAGCGTCGCGGTGGGGCTGGCGCTCCAGAGTGTGCGGGGCAGGCCGGTCGTCGTGCCCGGCAAAAGGCCCACCGCATCGGCGCGCGGCGCGCCGAGGGGGGTGACGGTCACGTCGGGGCGGATAACGGTTTCGGCGGTGGGCGCAACCGGTGCGACGGTGACCGGCTCCATCTCGCTGAGCCAGTCGATGGCCGAGAGCGGGGCCTGCGCCGTGGCCGGGCCGGGCCACAAGAGGGCGGCGAGGAGGGCGCTAGTCGATCTCAAGGATGATGTCCTGCCTGATGTCGGATTGCGCGGGCGTGAAATCCGCGCCGAAGAACGGACCGAGATAGGCATAGCCAACGAACACGATAAAACCCAGAATCGCGAGATAAAACAACCATTTGATGAGGCGAAACATGCTGTGGCCCGTCTGCTCTGAGGGTGATTTTTTCCAACTATAGCTGGCATTCCGGGCAAGATCACGCCATTGAGTGCAAAATCTCGCGAACAGGCAAGGGAGCGCCGGGTGTGTCGGCAGGCAAGCGCTGGAAACTGAAGAAGACGGTCGTGCTTGTGGGGATGATGGGCGCGGGCAAGACCGCCGTGGGGCGGGTGCTCGCGGCACGCCTCGGGGTGCCGTTTCTCGACTCCGATGTCGAGATCGAGAAAGCCGCGAACATGGAGATTTCCGAGATATTTCAGAGGGATGGCGAGGAATTCTTTCGCGCGCGCGAAAGCGAGGTGATCGACCGGCTGCTCGATGCGGCACCCGCAATCCTGTCGGTGGGGGGCGGCGCGTTCCTGGCCGCGCGCAACCGGGAGATGATCGCGAAAAAGGGGCTGTCGGTGTGGCTCGATGCCGATCTTGAGCTGTTGTGGTCCCGGGTAAAAGGCAAGAATACCAGACCCTTGCTGCGCACAGTTCATCCACGCGAGACGCTGCGCGCGCTCTATGAGGCGCGGGTGCCGCTTTATGCGCTGGCGGATTTGCGGGTCGAGGCGCATCGCGACTTTGCGATCGAGGAAATGGCCGCGCAGGTCGAGGCCGCACTGGCGGCGCGGGCGGATGTTCTGGAGGCTGTGGGATGATCGAAACGGTGCATGTGCCGCTGGGTGAGCGCGCCTATGATGTGGTGATCGGGCCGGGGTTATTGGCACAGGCGGGGGCGCGGATCGCGCCGCTGCTGACGCGGCCCCGCGTCGCCGTGGTGAGTGACGAAACGGTGGCGAAGCTGCATTGGGAAACGCTCCGCAATGGTCTGGAAAAAAAGGGAATTTCTTCAGAGTGCCTGCGGCTGCCGCCGGGTGAGGGCACGAAATCCTGGCCCTGTCTGGAGCGCGTTGTCGAGTGGCTTCTGGAGCAGAAAGTAGAGCGCGGCGACGTTGTCGTGGCGTTCGGCGGGGGAGTGATCGGAGACCTCGTGGGCTTTGCCGCCGCGATCCTCCGGCGGGGGGTGCGGTTCGTGCAAATCCCTACCTCGCTGCTGGCTCAGGTGGATAGTTCGGTGGGGGGAAAGACCGGGATCAACTCGGCCCAAGGGAAGAACCTGATCGGGGCGTTTCATCAGCCGGGCCTTGTTCTGGCGGATACCGAGGTGTTGGGGACGCTGACGGAGCGGGATTACCTCGCGGGTTACGGCGAGGTGGTGAAATATGGGCTGCTCGGAGATAGTGATTTCTATCAATGGCTTGAAGGCCATGCTTCACATGCGGCTGCGGGGGATATGGTGGCGCGGATCCATCTTGTGAAACGCTCGGTCGAGATGAAGGCGGAGATCGTGACGCGCGACGAGACCGAACAGGGGGAGCGCGCCTTGCTCAATCTGGGCCATACATTTTGTCATGCGCTGGAGGCGGCGACACAATATGATGGGGATCGCCTCTTGCATGGTGAGGGCGTGGCGATCGGTTGTGCGCTGGCTTTCGAGCTGTCGGCGCGGCTGGGGCTGTGTAGCCAAGAGGAGCCGAGCCGCGTGCGCGCCCATCTGCGTGACATGAAGATGAAGGTTGATCTGTCTGATATCGAAGGGGAATTGCCAGATACCGAGGGTCTCCTCGCGCTCATGGCGCAGGACAAGAAAGTGGTCGATGGCAAGCTGCGATTCATCCTCGTGCGGGGGATCGGCGACGCCTTCATCACCTCGGACGTGCCCCCCGATTCGGTGCGGGCGGTTCTCGACGACGCGCTGGCGGCATCGGCCAGCTGAACCGACAGGTTAGACGCGCTAACCGCGCGGTTCGCGCGAGCAGCGCGCGGTCGTGCAGGACTGAGGCAACCATCGCCCTCAGGCGGATTGCGTGCTGTCGTCGGTTTCGCCGATTTCGTCGAGGCGTTTCTGCAGCGAGAGCTTGTCGAGCGAGGCCATCGGCAGGCTGACGAAGATCGACAGGCGGGTGTGCAGCATGCGGTAGGCCTCGGAGAAGGCGAGGGCGATCTCGGCATCGGTGCCGGTGGCGAGCGCCGGGTCGGTGATGCCCCAATGCGCGGTCATGGGCTGGCCGGGCCAGACCGGGCATGCCTCCTGAGCCGCCCGGTCGCAGACGGTAAACACGAAATTCATCTTCGGTGCGTCGGGGCCGGCGAATTCTTCCCAGCTCTTGGAGCGGAACCGCGACGTCGAGTTGAGACGGTCGAGCAGGCCGAGCGTGCGCGGGTTGATCTCCCTGGCTGCGAGCCGGCGGAGTAGCCGTTGAACTTGCCCATGCCGACGCGACCGATGATCGCCTCGGCCATGATCGAGCGGGCGGAATTGCCGGTGCAGAGGAACAGGACGTTCTTGCGGGGGGCGGTGTCGGACATGAAATCCTCCTCGAGCGCGCGGTTTCGTATCGCAGATTGCCGATACATCCCGGCTTGGGTAGACGAGCGGTGTGACGGTTTCGTGACAGGAGGTGCGCTCAGCCGGCGAGGCGCACGAGGGCGTGACGCTTGCGGCCTGCCGAGAGCTTGATCGGCGAGGCGAGGGCGGCTGCGTCGAGGATGAGCCCTGCGTCGGTCAGCGGCGCGTCGTCGAGGCGGGCACCGTTCTCGGCGATGAGGCGCTTGGCCTCCTTGCCGGATTTGGCGAGACCCGCGCGCACGATCAGTTGCACCACCGAGATGCCGCCCGCGACCTCGGCGGGGGTCAGGTCGAGGGTGGGCAAATCATCCCCCACGCCGCCCTTTTCGAACACCTCGCGGGCGGTGGCCTCGGCGGCCTGCGCGGCGTCGGCCCCGTGGAGAAGCGTGGTGACCTCGTTCGCGAGGATGATCTTGGCCTCGTTGATCTCGGCCCCGGCGAGCGCGCCGAGGCGGTTGCACTCGTCCACCGGCAATTCGGTGTAGAGGCGCAGGAAGCGGCCGGTATCGGCGTCGGTGGTGTTGCGCCAGAATTGCCAGAATTCGTAAGGCGACAGCATGTCGCCATCGAGCCACATGGCCCCGCCCGCCGTCTTGCCCATCTTTTTCCCGTCCGAGGTGGTGAGCAAGGGCGAGGTGAGGCCGAACACCTCGGCGTCGATCACCCGGCGGGTGAGGTCGATGCCCGAAACGATGTTGCCCCATTGATCCGAGCCGCCCATTTGCAGGATGCAGCCGTGGCGGCGGTAAAGCTCGAGAAAATCGTAGGCTTGCAGGATCATGTAGTTGAATTCGAGGAAGCTCAGCGATTGCTCGCGGTCGAGGCGGGATTTGACGCTCTCGAATGACAGCATCCGGTTGACGCTGAAATGCCGCCCGATATCGCGCAGGAAATCGAGGTAGTTGAGGCCGTCGAGCCATTCGGCATTGTCGAGCATGAGCGCGCTGTCCTCATAAGAGAGGTAGCGCGAAAAGACCCGGTTCATCCCGGCGATGTTGGCGGCGATCTGGTCTGGCGCGAGCAGCGGGCGCTCGTCGGAGCGGAACGACGGATCGCCCACCTTGGTGGTGCCGCCGCCCATGAGCGTGATGGGCCGGTGCCCGCATTTTTGCAGCCACCGCAGCATCATGATGTTGAGAAGATGCCCCACGTGGAGCGATTTCGCGGTGGCGTCATAGCCGATATAGGCGGTGACGGGACCCGCACGCAGGGCGGTATCGAGCCCTTCGAGATCGGTGCAGTCGGCGAGGTAGCCGCGCGCCTGCATGATGTGCAGGAACTCCGATTTCGGCTGATAGGTCATGATGCTTGTCCCGCTTTGATTTGCGCGGCATGTATAGGCAGTCGCGGGGTGAAGGAAAAGACCATGTTGAAGGCCGGGCGGCTATGGGCGCTGGGGGCGATGTCGGGGACATCGCTCGACGGGGTCGATGCGGCGATGATCGAGACCGATGGCGAGGCGATCTTCGGCTTCGGGCCGGTGGCGTATCGCGCCTATGGGGACGATGAGCGGGCGGTGTTGCGTGGCGCGTTGGGGCGCTGGGCGGGGCCCGAGGTGGAGGCTGCGGCGCGCGTGGTGGAGGCCGCGCATGTGGAGGTGCTGCGCGGATTTGAGGGCGCGGCGCTGATCGGGTTTCACGGGCAGACGCTGGCGCATGAGCCGCAGGGGCGCGGCACGCATCAGGCCGGGGATGGCGCGCGGCTGGCCGGGGCGTTGGGCCTGCCGGTGGTGTGGGATTTCCGCAGCGCGGACGTGCGCTTCGGCGGCGAGGGCGCGCCGCTGGCGCCGTTCTATCATTTCGCCTGCGCGAAATGGATGGGGGCCACGGCACCGCTGGCATTTCTCAATCTCGGCGGGGTGGGGAACCTGACATGGGTCGATCCCCGCCATGCGCGGCCCGAGGACGCGGGCGCGCTGCTGGCGTTCGATACCGGGCCTGCGAATGCGCCGCTCAACGACCTGATGCAGGCGCGGCTGGGGCAGGCCTATGACCGCGACGGCGCGCTGGCGCGGCGGGGGCGGGTGGCGCAGGGGGCGCTGGAATTGTTCCTGGATGAGCCGTGGTTTTTGCGGATGCCGCCCAAGTCGCTCGACCGCGATGCCTTCGCGGAAATGGTGGCGCTGGTGGGTGAGTTGGGCGATGCGGACGCCGCCGCGACGCTGACCGCGATGGCGGCGGCGGCGGTGATGCGCGGCATGGAGCATTGCCCCGCGCCGCCCGCCCGCGTGCTGGTCTGCGGCGGCGGGCGGCAGAACCCGGTGATGATGGAGATGCTGCGCGCCTCGCTGGGCTGTCCGGTGGGGCCGGTGGAGGACGCGGGGCTTGACGGGGATATGCTCGAGGCGCAGGCTTTCGCGCATTTGGCGGTGCGGGTGGCGCGGGGGTTGCCCACCTCCTGCCCCGGCACCACGGGGGTGCGCGCCGCCGTCTCGGGGGGGACGGTCAGCCGTCCGGAAAGGAGTGGGGATGGAGTATGAGCTTGACGAAGGCCCGGGCGGCGGGTTGCGGCTGGGCCTGATCGTGCTGAGCGTGGACACGGGGCTGGAATGGGAGGCGCGGCAGGTGTTCGCCGGGCGGCCCGCGCATGTGCTGCACACGCGCATCCCGGCGCGCGATCATGTCACGCCCGAGGACCTCGCCCACATGGCCCCGGAACTGACGCGCACGGCGGCGCTTTTGCCGCCGGGGCTGGGGGCGGTCGGCTATGGCTGCACCTCGGGCGCCACCGTGATCGGGCCGGAGGAGGTGGCGCGCCGCGTGAATGAGGCGCATCCCGGCGTGCCGGTGACCAACCCGCTGAGCGCGGTGATCGCGGCGCTGCGGGCGCTTGGGGTCGCGCGGATCGGGATGGTGACGCCCTATCTGCCGGACGTCGTCGCGCCGATGCAGGCGGCGCTGGCCAAGGCCGGGATCGAGGCGGTGGCGTCGGAGAGTTTCGGCGAGAGCGATGACCGGATCGTGGGGCGCATTCCCGAGGCGGCGACCTTGCGCGGGATGCTCGATGTCGGGCAGCGGCCCGGCGTCGAGGCGGTGTTCGCCTCCTGCACCAACCTGCGCAGTATGGCCGTGGTGGCCGAGGCCGAGGCGGCATTGGGCAAGCCGGTGGTGACGTCCAACCAGGCGATGTTCTGGCACATGCTGCGGCTGGCGGGCGCGGGGGAGCGGGCGCGCGGCTGGGGGCCGGGGCGGCTGTTTGCGCTATGATAAACAAGAACAAGGACCGAAAAGGCATGGATGATAAACTCAAGCCTGCCACCATCGCGGCGCAGGCAGGCGGCGCGGTGGAGGATCAAACGGGCGGCGTGGTGCCGGGGATTTCGCTGGCGACGACCTATCTGCGCGGGCCTGATTACGCGCTGTTGCGCCCCGACAACACCTATGGCCGCGACCACAACGACACCGTGCGGCAGGCCGAGGAGGTGGTGCGCCAACTCGAAGGCGCGGCGGCGAGTATGCTGTTTCCCAGCGGTATGGCGGCGGTGGCCGCTGTATTCCGGGCGCTGCCCTCGGGGGCGCGGGTGGTGATGCAGAACGGCATCTACTGGGGCACGCTCAAATGGGTGCGCGAGTATTGCGTGCGCCGGGCGATCCTCCTCGACGAGGTGGACGCAAGCGATGCCGAGGCGCTGGCGGCGGCGTGCCGGTCCTCGGCGGACATGGTGTGGATCGAGACGCCGTCGAACCCGTGGCTGCGCACCGTCGATATCGTGGCGGCGGCGGGGCACGCGCACAAGGCGGGGGCGGTGCTGGTGGTGGACGGCACGGCGGCGACGCCGGTGCTGACCCGCGCGCTCGATCTGGGCGCGGACGTGGTGATGCACTCGGCGACCAAGGCGCTCAACGGGCATTCGGACGTGCTCGCCGGGGTGCTGTCGTGCCGCGATGAGAGCCTTGCCCATGTGGCGCGAGATCGCGACGGACCGGCACGATGCGGGCGCGGTGATCGGGCCGTTCGAGGCGTGGCTGCTCATGCGCGGGATGCGGACGCTGCCGCTGCGGATGGAGCGGATGTGCGCCAACGCGATGGCGCTGGCGGAATGGCTCGACGCGCATGAGGGCGTCGAGGCGGTGCTCTATCCGGGGCTGCCGGGGCACGCGGGGCACGAGGTGGCGGCGCGGCAGATGCGCGGCGGGTATGGGTATCTGCTGTCGTTTCTGGTGAAGGGCGACCGGGCGCGCGCGCTCGAGGTGGTGGGGCGGCTGCGGCTGTTTCACCGGGCGACGTCGCTGGGCGGCGTCGAGAGCCTCGTGGAACACCGCCACTCCATCGAGCCGCATACGGGGATACCGGAGACTCTGGTGCGGCTGTCGGTGGGGATCGAGGATGCTGGGGATTTGATCGCGGATTTGGAGGGGGCGTTGGGGTGAGGGTGTGGATAGCAATGCGCAGTTAACGGTATTTGCAGGGGTCACAAAGATCATCAATGTGTTCGGCTGGTGAGCTCGGTGAATTCGCAATGCCGCATTATATCGCATAGCGCGTAACGCGATCTACCTCGTCACGATAGAGAAACCCGAAAGAACGGAGTGTTAAATCCACCCTTCTCCCGTCCGGAGCGTCTGCAAGATCGCAGCGCTCGATCTACCAACCCTCGCTTGGATTATCGATCTGCTCGTCAGGCAGAGTAGCTTCCATCGGTGGCCAGCGTCTGGACTAGATTTGAATCAGGCGAAGCCAAGTCGCGGGCACTTGACGAAACTGCTGATCCTGAACGCGATGCCTTCTCCGAATAATAGATGATCTAAGAATGTCGGACCGCCGAGAATTTTTATACATGAATACAGCGTTTGTTGGTCACGTCTAGTAAGTCGCAGGGCTCAAATCCAGACCTAGAGCCTCGGGGATGGTTATTTGAGTTCGATCTTACAAGCAAGACCAAGTTCTTGTGCGATTCTCTCATTATAGTCAGCTTCTGATTCTATTTGCCCATTTTGATTTTTTCGCCATAGATTTTTCTTATTGCGCTTGGTTTTGGTATATCCCGCCTGCTAACTATTTCTGCGAAGCTATCTTCAACTGATATTCTAAAAGTTCCATTCCGACTCTGTACCACCGTCCATCGTTTATTGCAATATCTTTCTTCGTTTATTGAAACAGAACCAAGTAAAGCCTTCAGTGGCCACGCCAATCATCGGCCTGCCGTCAAACTCCGAAATGATTCTATGATTGACTAGTGTTTTTTGGCGTGATTGAGTTGATGCTTTCACCCATTGCTCTAACATAGTGCCGAAGAGAGACGATCAGGGTAGGAATGCTTTAGACGCGGGCCTGAGAACCTGAAACTTACCCCTTCAGCCTCTGAGTTCGCGGGCAAACCAAGTTCAAAACGATCTCCTTTTGCCTTTATACTATCAACGGCTATTTGGAAAAGTTGAGAATTAAGAGGCCCATCTGTTACAGGCCTCACCGAGTTCATCACGCGAAACTCTGTTTCTCGGTATCTCGTCGAAGTAAATAATCCTATAATATCATTCGCCATCCCGAACACATCGTCGATTGGTGTAGTCACCCGTGATCTTAAGGGAGCGCGCACCCGTCACCGTGTCCAATCCGCTTTCACTTTGCGCTGCCCCGCTTAATTTTTTTACAAGGTCAAGTGCATCATCCATTCCAAACGAATTAAAATCTCGTCAAAGGAGATGGAGACCCCTTGTAGGTGTTACCCAGATTAGCCCGCTCCAGTCGCTTTAACTTTTCTGGATCAAGAGAATTGATTGCCACTAAAAGTCCGAAATCTGACTCTGAACAAAGCTGTCTTCCAGCAACATCCATCCATGTGAATAGGAAACTACGAGCACGTGTTGTTCGAAATGGACCAATAGAAGCGTGCAACGGATCGACGATTTACTGAGCTGGACTTCGGGTGTTCTTTGGGCCAAGCGCCTCATCCACGGTGGTGGCCCCTAACTGCCGCGGAAGACGTGCAGAGTAGCCGCGTGCCTCTCCAAGGTCATCGACAGCAATTATTTGGCGATCAGGTGTGCCAATTCTCAGCCGAGCATTATCGGTTAGAGACACCTCGAAATTTTCTTGACCCCTCCTTGGCCAGAAAAGCTGTATAAGAGTGACGTGGCATACGCAGCCTAGGTTGTAGAGTTTGTAAAACACTACTCAATCCGAGCGGCTCTGTCTACACGTTCCGTTTACTTTAGGCTGAGCCGCCCCTTGAATCCACCACCGACACCAGATGCCACCGCAGCGCGTCGTTCTGGACCGGGTCAAAGTGCGTCACCCGGTTGGACAGCACCACGAGCTGCGTGACGTGGAAGGGGATGAGGGTGCCGGAGGTGCGGGCGAGGTGTTCTTGCGCCTCGACATAGAGCGCGCGGCGTTTGTCGAAATCGAGCTCGGCGCGGGCGGTCTCCAGCAGCCGGTCGAATTCGGGGTCGCTGTAATGGCTCTCGTTCCATTTCGCCGAGGAGTGGAACGCCTCGTTGAGCACCTGATCGGCGGGGCGCGCGCCCCAGGAGGTGGCGAAGGCGGGTTTCTTCATCCAGACATTGGACCAGTAGCCATCGGCGGAGGCGTTCACCAGCTCCACCCTGATGCCCGCCGCCGCCGCCTGTTCCTGAAACGCGACGCCGAGCACCGGCCAGCTTGGATCGAGCGGGGAGACGTTGATCTCGATGTCGATGCCGTCGGGGTATCCGGCCTCGGCCAGCAGGGCGCGGGCGCCGTCGGGGTCCGGCGGGCAGTCCATGCGCACGCGATACTGGTCATTGGGGGCGACGGGCGTGTCACACGACGGCACGCCGCCGCCGTCGAGCGCGAGGCCGAGCATCTCCTCGCGGTCCACCACCATGCGCAGGGCGCGGCGCACGCGCACGTCGTCGAACGGGGCGTAATCGGTGCGGAAGACCAGCCCCATCCAGTTGCCGGTGGGGATTTCCAGAAGCTGGTAGCGCAGCGATTTGTCGAGCGCGCGGCGCAGCACGGGGGCGATGCCGCGCTCCATGTCGAGCTGGCCGGAGAGGAACGCTTGCAGGCGGGCCTGCGCGTCCGGCACGCCGATCACCTCGATCCGGTCGAGCCTTGGGGGGCCT
This sequence comes from Roseovarius sp., assembly GCA_034521935.1. GTDB lineage: Bacteria > Pseudomonadota > Alphaproteobacteria > Rhodobacterales > Rhodobacteraceae > Roseovarius. Next base: position 224,328 of record JAXHLV010000001.1, on the reverse strand, counting down.
TCGTAATAGTCCTCGTAGGCGGTGAGCACGGTGATGCCGTCGGGGTCGAATTTCCCGACGCGGAACGGCCCGGTGCCGATGCCGGTCTGCCCCACCGTCTCGCCCGAGCCTGCGGGGATGATGCGCAGGCGCGGGTCCATCAGTTGCAGCGGGAAATCGGCGAAGGTGGAGGTGAGCGCCATGCGCACGGTGTGCGGGCCGGTGGCCTCGACCGCCTTGACCATCTTGACGGCGGCGCGGGCGGGGCTGCCATAGTCGGGGTCGATCACGCGCTTGAGGGAATAGACCACGTCGCCCGCGTCGAGCGCGCTGCCGTCGTGAAAGCGCACGCCCTCGCGGATATGGAAGGTCCAGACGGTGCCGTCGGCGTTGGGCTGCCACGCGGTGGCGAGATCGGGCGAGGGGGTGCCGTCGCGCCCGGGGCGGACGAGGCGGCTCTGGATCTTCTCGATGATCTGGAGGACGCGGCCGTTGGAGGCCGGATCAAGGCTCGATTGCGCGCCGAAGCCGACGTTATGGGCATGGCGGAAGGTGCCGCGCGGCTCGGTCCACGCGGCGGTGGCGCCGAGCAGCGCAAGGGCGATGAGGAGCGAACGTATCATGCCAACAGTCTTGGCCGGGTGCGCGCGCGAAGGCAAATGTTTCGCGCGTGCCCCACGATCACATCTCAGAGCGCGGGATCAGCCGCGATTGGCGATCAGCATGTCGTCGGGATCATGACCGGCGGTGATCGCCTCCTTGAACCATCCCGGTTTGCGCCCGCGGCCCGACCATGTCAGGCGCGGATCGTCGGGGTGGCAATATTTCGGGGCCTTGCCGCCGGATTTGCCCGACGGGGCCAGATCGGCGAGCGAATAGCCCATGTCGCGCGCCATCGCCTCGAGCTTGGCGCGGGCCTCGGCCTTTTGACGTTCCTCGAAACTGTCGATGGCGCGGGCCACGTCTTTTTGCAATTGGCGCAGTTCCTTGAGCGAAAGCGCGTTGAGATCGGGATTGGCCATTCAGGTGCCTCGTTTATGGAAAAAGTAAGTTACTATAGATTGGCGGTTCAGCAACTTCAATTCCAAATCGAAAGGCGTAGAAAAGATGCAAAATGGCGGAATTGAGTATTTTCACCAGGAAGAAATGCGCCGGGCTTCTTCTTGGTGGAAATACTCCGGGGGAGTCGCGCATGGCGCGACGGGGGGCAGCGCCCCCCACCGGCCGCGCAGAAAGGCCAGGAGCGCGCGGGTGGAGCCATCCTTTTCAGCAGCATCCGCGCCGTCGAGGAGGTCCGCCATCCCGGTGGCGAGCACCTTGCCCAGTTCCACCCCCCATTGATCGAAGGAGTTGATGCCGAGCGCCACTCCTTCGGTGAACACCCGGTGTTCGTAAAGCGCGATGATCTGGCCGAGGCGGCGCGGCGTGAGGCGGTCATAGACCAGCGTGGTGGAGGGGCGGTTGCCGGGAAAGGCGCGGTGGGCGGCCTGGGCGTCGGCCTCCGGGCCTGTCAGGCCCGCCGCGCGCAGTATCTCGCGCGCCTCGTCGGGCGAGCGCCCGCGCATCAGCGCCTCGGACTGCGCCAGGCAGTTGGCGACCAGAAGCCGGTGGTGGTGGGCGAGGTCCGGCTCATGCCCCTCGGCGGCGACCATGAATTCGCAGGGCACCACCTGCGTGCCCTGGTGGATGAGCTGGTAGAAGGCGTGCTGACCGTTGGTGCCGGGCTCGCCCCAGACCACCGGGCCGGTGGGCGCGGGCACCGGGTCGCCCGACATGGTGACGCCCTTGCCGTTGCTCTCCATCTCGAGTTGCTGGAGGTAGGCGGGCAGGCGCGCGAGGCGCTGGTCGTAGGGCAGCACCGCGCGGGTGGCGTGGCCACAGCCCTGGTGGTGCCAGAGCCCGGTGAGCGCCAGCATCACCGGCATGTTCGAGGTCAGGGGCGCGTCGCGGAAATGCGCGTCCATCTCTGCCGCCCCGGCGAGGAAATCGGCGAAGCGGTCGGGTCCGATGGCGATCATCAGCGACAGCCCGATCGGCCCCCAGACCGAATAGCGCCCGCCCACGTAATCGCCGAAGCCGAAGACGCGCGCGGGGTCGATGCCCCATTGGGCGGTCTTGTCGGTGGCCGAGGAAATGGCGGCCATCTGCGCGCCCGGATCGCGGCCATGCCGCGCCAGCCAGTCGCGGGCGGTGGCGGCGTTGGTCATCGTCTCGATGGTGGTGAAGGTTTTGGACGCGACGAGGAACAGGGTGCGCGCCGGGTCGAGACCCGTCAGCGTGTCGGCGATATCGGCCCCGTCCACGTTGGAGACGAAATGGCAGCGCGGCCCGTCATGGTAAGGCGAGAGCGCGCGGGTGGCCATGTCCGGGCCGAGATGCGAGCCGCCGATGCCGATATTGACCACGTCGGTCCAGCCGTCGGCGCGAACCTCAAGGGAGAATTCGGCCATGCGGGCGCGGGTGGCGCGGATGCCGGGCAGGATGTCGGTGCCGTCCACCATGATCGGCGTATCGCCTTGCGCGCGCAGGGCGGTGTGCAGGACGGCGCGGTGTTCGGTCTCGTTGATGGGGTCGCCCGCGAACATCGCGTCGCGGCGGGCGGCAAAGCCCTGTGCCTCGATGAGCGTCAGGATCAGGTCGCGGGCCTCGGCGTCGAGGGTGGTCTTGGAATAGTCGAAGAGCATCCCGCCCGCGCGCACCGAGAAGGCCGCCGCGCGGTCCGGGTCGGCGGTGAAGAGGTCGGTGATCCTGCGGTCTTGCGCGGCTTTTGCGGCTGTCTTGAGGGCCTCCCACATGCGCGTCAGTCCTCCGGGGCCCAGTGGACTGTGGCCCCTTCGAGCAGGGCGGCGACCGGGGCCTCGATGGGCCGCATGTGGCGCGCGCGTTCGACCGCGCGGCGCTTCTTGTCGCCGGTGATGACGATATGGGTGTTGATGGCACCCGCCAGCACCCGCGCCGAGAGGGTCACGCGCGGCTCGTCCTCGCCCTTGGCGCGGATCGGGCAGAGGATGGGCGCGTCATCGGCGAGCGCCGCCTCGAGCCCGTCGGCGCCGGGGATGAGCGAGGCGGTGTGCATGTCCGCCCCCATGCCCAGCAGGCAGATGTCGATGGGCAGGGCTGGGTGGATGTTCACCTCGAGCTCGTCGATCACCGCCTCGGGCGTGTCGGCGCGGGCGTAGAGCGGCAGGTAGCGCGCCGCCGCGGCGCGCCCCGTCAGCAGCCGCTTGCGGATCAGGCGGGTGTTGGAGCGGACATGCACCTCGGGCCGCCAGCGTTCGTCCGACAGCAGGATATCGACGCGGTCCCAGTCGAGGTCGGTGTCGCAGATCGCGTCGAAGACCGGCCCCGGCGTGGTGCCGCCGGGCACCACGAAAAGCACGCGGTCCTTGTGGGAAAGCGCGGTGCGCAATTTGCCTGCGAGCAGGTTGGCGAGGTCGAGCGCCATCATCTCGGCATCGGCATAGTCGGTGAGGGTCATGGTTTTATCTCCCGCCAGCGCCGCCCGTCGCGCTGCATGAGCATGAGGGCCGCCTCGGGGCCAGAGGAGCCGGTGGCATAGGGCAGGGGGGCGTCGCCCGCCTGCCATCCGGCGATGATCGGATCGGTCCAGGCCCAGGCGGCCTCGACCTCGTCGCCGCGCATGAACAGCGTCTGGTTGCCCCGGATCACGTCCATGATGAGGCGTTCGTAGGCGTCGGGAAAATCGGCCTCTTCCGGCCCCAGCGCCTCGGCGAAGGTCATGTCGAGCGGCACGTCGATGAGGCGCATCCCGCCCGGTCCCGGCTCCTTGATCGTCACGCCAAGCTCGATCCCCTCGTTGGGCTGGAGGCGGATCGTGAGGATGTTGCGGTGCCGCCCCGCCTCGGCCCCGAAGATCGAGTGCGGCGCGTCCTTGAACACCACGGCGATTTCGCTGGTGCGCGCGTTGAGCCGTTTGCCGGTGCGCAGATAGAACGGCGTGCCCGCCCAGCGCCAGTTGGATATCTGCGCGCGCAGGGCGACGAAGCTCTCGGTGCGGCTGTCGGCATTGCCCGTCTCGTCGAGGTAGCCGGGCTGGTCGCCGGTGCCCTCGTATTGCCCGCGCACGACGCTGGCGGGAGGGGGCGGGTCGAGCGCGCGGATGACCTTGAGCTTCTCGTCGCGCACGGCGTCGGGGGAAAAGCGGGCCGGCGGCTCCATCGCGATGAGGCACAAAAGCTGCATCAGGTGGTTCTGCACCATGTCGCGCATGGCACCGGCGCGGTCGTAATACTCCGCCCGCCCGCCGATGCCGCCGCTTTCGGCCACGGTGATCTGGATGTGATCGACGTATTGGCTGTTCCACAAGCGGCTCGAACAGGACGTTGCCGAAGCGGATCGCCATCAGGTTCTGCACGGTTTCCTTGCCGAGGTAATGGTCGATCCGGTAGATCTGGTGCTCTTGGAAATGTTGCGCGAGGGTGTGGTTGAGCGCGCGGGCGCTGGCGAGGTCGTGGCCGAAGGGTTTTTCCACCACGATGCGGGCCGACCCGTCCGCCAGCCCGTGGTGGTGCAGGCGTTCGGCGATGTCGCCGAAGAGCGCGGGACCCACCGAGAAATAGAACGCGCGGATGCGGCCCTCGCGCATTCTGTGGCCAAGCGCCTCCCAGCCCTCGCGGCCCTGCGCGTCGAGGGTGATGTAGGCGAGCATGTCGAGGAACGCATCGCGCGAGGCAGTATCGCCTGCCTCGGGGGCGAACTCGGCCAGCGCCTCGGCCACGAAGGCGCGGTAGGCGGCGGTGTCCATCTCGGTGCGGGCGGCGGCGGTGAGGCGGGTATCGGCACCGAACTGCCCGGCGACAAAGCGGCGGTAGAGCGCGGGCACGATCTTGCGCCGCGCGAGATCGCCCGTGCCGCCGAAAATCACCAGGTCGAACGGATCGACCGGGATCACCCGAGAGGCCATGCCCCGACTCCCGCATTGTTCGTGCGCGAGGGTAGCATGGTTGCGCGCGGGCACAATGGCGGGTGTGAGGGGGTGGTTTGGAGGAGGGCGCGATTGGCCTGGAGCGGACGCTCGATCTCGGCCCCGGCGCGGAATCAAGGCCGCAGGCCGCCGCGCCATCGGTCATGCCGGAGGCATGCTTTCAGCATGACCCGCCCCCCGGACTGGCGATTTCGTCGAAGTATGCGCGCCACCTGAGGTTTCGCGGATGCTGGAGATAAGTGCCCTTGAACACCGTCGGATCGCCAGCCCGCGGCCTGTCGATGCGCGCGGGGCTCACCCCGACCGTCCGCTTCAGGCCAGACCCCGCCCTCGCGGTCCGCGTTCTCAGCAGACCAGGCAGATGCGCCGGACGCCCCCTCACCCCTCGGGGTGCAGCACGATCTTGGGGGCGGCGACGCGGCCTGCGCGGATGTCGGCGAAGGCGGCGGCACCCGTCGAGAGGGCCCGCGTCTCGGCCCAGTCGAGCGGGCCGAGGCGGCCTGCGAACATCGCCGCGCAGGTGTCGCGGAAGTCCTGCGCGGTGTAGGTGTATGTGCCGATGAAGGTGATCTCCTGAAGCGTCATGCGGCGGATATCGAGGCCGCCGGTGTCTTCGCCCAACCCGATATGGGTGATCACGCCGCCCGGCTCCGTCAGCGCCGAGGCGGTGGCGCGGGTGGCGGCAAAGCCCACCGCGTCCACCACCAGCGGCCACGCGCCCTCGGGCGTGGCCAGCGCCGTCACACCGCAGCGCGCCGCCAGGTAGTCGCGCCTGACGGCGTTGGGCTCCACTACCGTCACCGCGTCGCAGCCCTGCGCCCGGAGCGCCAGCGCCGCCGCCAGCCCGATGGCCCCGCCGCCGATGACCAGCGCACGCCCGCTGCCGCCGTCGTGGAGCGCCGCCAGCCCCAGCCGCACCGCGTGCCAGCTTACCGCCAGCGGCTCTGCCAGGGCGGCGATATCGAGCGGCACATGATCGGGCACCGTCACAAGGTTGCGTTCGGGCATTCGGATGAATTCGGCAAAGGCCCCCTCGCGCGGGGGCATGGAGATGATCTGTCGGGTCTCGCACAGGTTCTCGCGGCCCGCGCGGCAGGCGGGGCAGGTGCCACAGGTCACGAGCGGGTTCACGGTCACCCGCTCGCCATCGCGCGGCCCGCCCGCGATCACCCCCGCCGCCTCGTGCCCGAGGATCAGCGGTGCGGGGCGGCGCGCGTCGTGGCCGAGATAGGCGTGCATGTCCGAGCCGCAGATGCCCACGGCGCGCACCTTGATGAGCACCTCGCCCGGTTCGGGGGCAGGGGCGGGCGTGTCGCGGAAATCGAGCGATTCAATGCCGGTATAGACCAATGCTTTCATCGTGCCGTGAACCCCCCGTCCACCATCAGGATTTGCCCGGTGACATAGGCCGAGGCGTCCGAGCAGAGAAACAGAAGCGGGCCGTCGAGGTCTTCGGCCCGCCCATTGCGCCCGATGCAGGTGGCGGCGGCATTGCGCGCCGCGCGGTCGGGATCGTCGAACACCGCCGCCGTCAGTTCGGTGGGGAAAAACCCCGGCCCGAGCGCGTTGGCGGTGATGCCGTGGGGCGACCATGCCTCGGCCATCGCGCGGGTCATCTGTGCGACGCCGCCCTTGGAGGCACCATAGGCGATGCCCGACGGGAAGGCGCGATAGGATTGCAGCGAGGCGAAATTGACGATGCGGCCCCAGCCCCGCGCCTGCATCGCGGGCACCAATGCCTGCGACAGGAAGAAGGGCGCGGTGAGGTTGACCGCGAGCGTCGCCTCCCAGCCCTCTTGCGTGACGTCATCGGCGGCTTGGCGCAGGTTCAGCCCGGCGGCGTTGACCACGATATCGGGGGGGCCGAAGGGGGCGGCGATGGCTGCGGCGAGATCGGCCATATCGTCGGCGGCCACGTCGCCCGCGACCGCCGCCACATCTTCGCCAGCTTCTGCGCAGAGCGCGTCGAGCGCCGCCTGCCGCCGCGCCACGCCCACCACCCGCGCGCCCGCCCGCGCCAGAACGAGCGCCGCGTGACGACCGAGGCCGGAGCTTGCGCCGGTGACGCAGGCCACCTTGTCCGCGACGGAAAAGAGCGGATCGCTCATCCTAACCCTCTGCCGAGAGATCGAAATTCTCGCCGGGGAAATACTTCTTCAGGCGAATGTCGGCGGTGCGGGCGTGGCCCTCCATCCCCTCGAGCCGGGCGATGCGGGCGGTGGCCTCGGCCACCGGTTTGGCCCCTTCGCGGGTGGCGCGCTGCCAGGTCACGATCTTCATGTATTTGTGGACCGACAGGCCCCCGGTATAGTTCGCCGCCCCGCCCGTGGGCAGCACATGGTTGGTGCCCGCCGCCTTGTCACCATAGGCGACGGTGGTTTCCTCGCCCAGAAACAGCGAGCCGTAGCAGGTGAGCCGCGCCAGCCACCAGTCGAGATCCTCGGCCTGCACGGTGAGGTGCTCGGGCGCGTAGGCGTCCGAGGTGGCGGCCATTTCCTCGCGATCTGCGCAGACGATCACCTCGGCATAGTCGCGCCAGGCGGCGGTGGCGTTGTCGCGGTTGACCTCGGGCAGGTCGTCGATCAGCAGCGGCACGAGGCGCATGACCTCTTCGGCCAGCGGCCGGTTATCGGTGACCAGCCAGACGGGAGAGTTGTAGCCATGCTCGGCCTGCCCCACCAGATCGGTGGCCACGATCATCGGGTCGGCGGTGGCGTCGGCGAGGATCAGGCTGTCGGTCGGCCCCGCGATCATGTCGATGCCGACGCGGCCGAACAGCATCCGCTTGGCCTCGGCCACGAACTGATTGCCGGGACCGACGAGGATGTTCGCCTTGGGCAGACCGAAAAGGCCGAAGGTCATCGCCGCCACCCCCTGCACGCCGCCCATCGCGAGGATCTGATCGGCGCCGCAGATATGGGCGGCATAGGTGATGGCGGGCGGGATGCCGATACCGGGACGGGGCGGCGAACACGCCACGATATTGCCGCACCCCGCCACCTTGGCGGTGGTCACGGTCATGATCGCGCTGGCGATATGGCTGTAGCGCCCGCCCGGCACATAGCAGCCCGCCGCGTGGACCGGGATCGCCTTTTGCCCGGCGATGAGGCCCGGCACCACCTCGGTCTCGAAATCGGCGACGGTGGCTTTCTGCGCCTCGGCAAAGCGGCGCACGTTGTCATGGGCAAACTCGATGTCGCGGCGCAGCTTTTCCGGCACGAGGGCGGCGGCGGCGGCGATGGCCTCGGGGGGCATTACCAGATCGCCGTCGTATTGGTCGAATTTCGCGGCATATTCCAGCGCCGCCGCGTCGCCGCGCGCCTCGATATCGTCAAGGATGCCCTTCACGATCTCGCGCGTCTCGGTCGCGTCGCTGCGCGAATGGCGGGGGGCTTTCTTGAGATAGTCTCGCGTCATGGAGGACTCCTATTTGTAGATGTCGGGAAGCAGCGTGGTGGAAATCGCCGGGATGTAGGCGATCATCAGCGTCACCACGAGCATGAAGAAGACGAAGGGCACGGCGCGATACGCGATTTTGAGGATCGATTCGCCCGTCAGCCCCGCGACGACGAAGAGGTTGAGGCCCAGCGGCGGCGTGATGAAGCCCACGCCGAGCGCGGTGATCATCATGATGCAGAACTGAATCTCGTTCATGCCGATATTGTCGGCCAAGGGCTTCAGGATCGGGGCGAGGATGACGATGTTGGGTGTCGTCTCCATCACGCAGCCCGCCGCGACCAGAATGAGGATCATAAGCAGGATAAGGACTGCGGGCTCATCGCTGATGCCGGTGACGGCCCCGACAAAGCCCTGTGGCACGCCCATGATCGCCAGCGCCTGCGCCAGCGGCAGCGAGAAGGCGATGATCGGCAATATAACCCCGTTGACCCTGGCCGAACTGATGAGCATCGCAGGAAAATCGGCCAGCCGCAGCGTGCCGAGTATGAAACCGAGGATCACCGTCACGACGACGGCGGTCGCGCCTGCTTCGGTAGGCGTCATCCGGCCCGAAAAAATGCCGTAAAAAATGATCACCGGCACGATGAAGGCGTACCAGCCCGATGCGAGCGCCCGCCCCAGGTTCGAGAGATACTCGCGCAAGCCGACATTGCCGCCGCCCTCGTAGCCATAGATGCCATTGACCACGAGATTGGTGATCAGGATCGATACCAGGATCAACACCCCCGGAACAAGCGCCGCCATGAAGAGCGTCGAGGCGGAAATGCCCAGAACGAGGCCGATGATGATATAGGCGATGGACGGCGGAATGAGGATGCCGGTGCAGGCCCCCGCCGCCACCAGCGCGCAGGCATAGGGGCGCGGATACCCCGACTCCACGAGCCGCGCGATGGTCATCCGGCCCACGGCGGCAGCTCCCGCCGCATCCGAGCCCGAGATCGCCGAGAACATGCCGCAGACCAGGACCGTGGCCGATCCGAACCCGCCCTTTGCAAATTGCGTAAGGGCTTCGGCCACGTTGAGAAACTTGCGGCTGAGCCCGGTGCGCACCAGCACGTCGCCGGTGAGGATGAAAAGTGGCACAGCGGTCAATGCAAAGGCGTCGATTCCGTCAAAAAGGCTCTCTCCCACAAGGCTGAGCGGCAACGCACCAGACCACATCAGCATCAGGATTGCCCCGGCCCCGATCGCCGCCCAGACCGGGACGGCCAAGGCGACAAGCAGCACAAAAATCAGCACCGGCCCGTAGAAATCCCAGCCCAGTTCGGCTGTCTGCGAAAATGTATTCCACATGACCTGCGCGCCTCAGTCGAACAATTGATTGCCTTCGTGAACGGGCGTCCCGTCACGAAGTGCGCGCAGATCGCGCAAGAAGGACTGCACGAGGCGCAAGAGCATCAACCCGAAGCCCACGGGCACCGCCATCAGGAACCACACCATCGACACGCGCAGACCGGCACTGACGGATCCGAACTTGGCCGAGACAAGAACGGTCTCCCATGACCAGTAGAGTGCAATGACCGCCACAACCGCCATTACCAGGTCGCCCAGAATATAGAGAGCCGCCTTCATGCGGGGGCCAACATAGTGCATGATCACGTCGATGCGGATATGCGCCCTTTCGCGCACTGCTGCCGCCGCGCCGATCCATGCGAGATAGATGAACGCGTAGCGCACGATCTCTTCGCCCCAGACCGAGGAATAGGCAAAGACCTCGCGCCGGATCACCTCGATCGCCATGGTGATGACCAGCATCGTGTAAAAGATCAGAAGCGCCCACCGCTCCAGGTTGCGGTCCAAAGTGCCGAGCATGTCATACCTTCCGGGTTCAGGGACGCGTTGGCCACCCTGTCCGTTTCCGTGTCATTGGTGGAGGGGCCGGGCGCGCGTAGTTTGCGCCCGGCCAATCGGCATCAGGCGTCGTGGACGTAGTATCTGCCCTGTGTTCCCGCCGCCTCGACCAGCTTGTCGAAGATCTCCATCGAGCCGGCCAATTCGGTCTTGAACGTATCCCATTCCGACCGTTGATACCCTACGGTCTCCTGCCACTCGGCAAGCTGATCCGCGTTCAACGAGTGGAACTCGACGCCGGACTTGCGCATTTCCGCCATTGCGAATGTCCGCGCCGAGGGGACCTTGGCGAGGTTCTGGTGAAAGCTCATCTCGGACGCCCATTCGATTGCGTCTTGCACGTCGCCGGGCAAGCCGTTGAACCATTCGAGATTGCAGGCATAGGTCTGACTGTCCGGCACCGCTTGGGTAAACGTCACGTGACTCAGTATGTCCTTGAAGCCAAAGGCATAGAGAGCCCCGACCGCCGGATCGAGCGCATCGGCCACGCCCTGCTTGATCGCCGAGGGCGTCTCGCCCCAGGCCACGGGCGTCGGGTTGGCCCCGCCCATACGGTAGAATTGCTGGAGCATTTTCGAGCCCGGCACCCGAAATTTGACCCCTTGCAGGTCACCCGGTGTCATGATCGGCCCGCCGCCGCCCCGACGCACGGCCATGACACGCGGATCGATGCAGAAGTAGAACATCGGCTTGAAGCCGCGCGCCTCTACCAGAGCGTCCACCTCTTTTTTCCAGATGTCAGAGGTGACGAGGTTCACAAAGCGCTGATTGGCACCGCAGAAATAGGGCATGTTGATCAGGTCGACCGCGGGCGCGAACGGCGCGAAGTTGGACAGTGAGAACTGCCCGGCATTGATCGTGCCGCCCTGCACCTTTTGCGCGAGGGCAGAGCCTACGCCCAACTGGCCGCCGGGGGCAAGTTTCACATATATTTTGCCATTCGAGGCGTTTTGCAGGTTCTCTTTCACATCGAGCTGCATCATCGGATAGCTGCGCGTCGTGCCGATGACGTACTCGGTGGCAAGCGTCATCACATGATCCGCAGCCGCCTCGCGCTCGCGCTCCTCGTTCGCGGTCTGCGCGGCGGCCTCGGAGGACCAGAGCATTCCCCCGGCCCCGGCCACGAGCGCGGCGGTAAAGCTGCCGCTTGCGGCGAGTTTCAGGAAATTGCGGCGCTCTTCGCTCACGCGCTCGGTGATGTCAGCAGTCATCTTGTCCTCCCGGTTGGTTCAGTCCTGTTGGTGTGTCTGATCGGTTTGGCCGCGCGCCTGCGCCTCGCGCCGCAGGATCGCGGCGACGAAGGCGATGGAGGCGGCGAGCAGAACCAGCATTTCCTGAACGTCGCTCAGGAACGTGCCCGACCCGGACGCGCCGAGTGCTATGTTCAGCATGAAAACGGCTGCCAGTAGCGACGAGACCGCGAGCGACATGGTCCTCTCCTCCCCAGGAAATCCATGATTCACTCTGAATGTAAGCGCTTACATCCGATGAGGCAAGCGCGATTGCAAGCGCTTGCATCCTGCGGCTAGAGTGAGTGGCACTTTCGGAGACCGCACCGCATGGCGCCCAGCCGACCAGACCCCGACCGCATGGCCCCCACGCTGAGGGACGTGGCCGCGCGCGCGGGCGTTTCCACGGCGACGGTCTCGCGCTGTCTCAACGCGCCCGAACGGGTCTCGGAGAGCGCGCGCGCGCGGGTGACGGCGGCGGTCGTTGACCTGGGTTACGCGTCCAATTTCGGGGCGCGCGCGCTGGCCGCCCGGCGCACCAACACCTTCGGCGCGGTGATCCCGACGATGGACAACGCCATTTTCGCGCGCGCGCTCCAGGCGTTCCAAGACGCCTTGCGTGACGAGGGGGTGACGCTGCTGGTGGCATCGTCGTCCTACAAGCCCGAACAGGAGGAGGATCAGATCCGCGCCCTCGTCGCGCGCGGGGCCGAGGCGCTCTTGCTTATCGGCCATGACCGCACGCCCGCCGCCTATGCCCTGCTCGACCGGCAGCGCATCCCCTACCTTGTCGCCTGGGCGTGGGATGCGGATGCGCCGCGTCCTTGCGCAGGCTTTGACAACCGCGCCGCGATGCAGGCGCTGACCGCCGAGGTGATCGGCCTCGGCCATCGCCGTCTGGGCGTCATCACCGCCGACCGGCAGGGCAACGACCGGGCGCGCGCGCGCTTTGAGGGAGTCGAGGCGGCGATGGCGGCGGCGGGGCTCGATCCCGCCGCGTTGCGGGTGGAGGAGGTGCCTTATGCGATCGCCGATGGTGCCGCCGCGTTTGCCCGGCTGATGGCCACGCATCCGCGCCCCACCGCAGTGCTGTGCGGCAATGACGTGCTGGCGGCGGGCGCGATCACGCAGGCGCGCGCGGACGGGCTCGACGTGCCCGGCGATGTCTCGGTCACGGGGTTCGACGATATCGAACTGGCCGCGATCCTGACGCCCGCGCTCACCACCGTGCATGTGCCCCATCGCGAGATGGGGCGGCGCGCGGCGCGGATGCTGCTCGACATGCGCGCGGGCGGCCCGCCACCGCCCAAGCTGCGGCTGGAGGCGCGGATCAAGTGGCGCGCTTCGCTCGGCCCGCCGCCGGGCGGGGGCGATACATGATCCGGCAGGTTTTGGCCTGGAGCGGACGGTCGCGCAACGGTCGGGGAGCCGCGCAGCGCCCGACCGCGGGTGGGCGCTCAGACGGTGAGATGATGCACTTTATGGTGCGGAACAGCTCCAATTCGATCACTACGACTTGCAACGTTGAATAGCGCCCGCCCGGGGGGCGGTCGGGCGCTGCGCGGCGGTGCTTTCAGCACCTTGATTCCGCGCAAGGGGGCTTCTCCTTCAACGTCCGCATCAGGCCAAAACCGTCGCGCCTCTCACGGGGCAAGGTGGATGGCGAATCGCTCCCTTATCGCGCGGTCGGTCGCCGGGTCGAAACGGGCGGGGGCGCGGGTGGCGAGGATGCGGTCCTTGCGCGCCGTGGCGGTGGCGATGAGATCGGGCTGGCCCTGCTCGACCCATTCCTTGGGCGAGGCGCGGTTGGCGCAGGCGGGGTAGAGGTAATCGGTCTGCATCCGCGCCAGCGTCTGGCCCGCGCCGAGGTAATGGCCGGGGCCGCCGATGCAGGCCTCGCGGATCACCTCGAGGCTGAGCGTGTCCTCGTCCACCTCGATGCCGCGCACGCAGCGCAGCGCCTGCCCGATGAGGTCATCCCCGAGGATCAGCGATTCGTGGCAGAAGCCCAGCAGCGAGGCGTGCATCCCGGCGGCCTCGTAGACCATGTTGAGCCCCGCGAGCCCGGCCATCACGTTGGAGGTGGCCTGCTCCCACCCCGCCTGCATGTCGGGCAGCTTGGAATCGGCGATGCCGCCCACCGCGCCGCCCGGCAGCCCGTAGAACTTGTGCATCTGCGCGCAACCCGCCGATAAAAGCGCCTGTTCCCCCGACCCGCCGGACATCGCGCCGGTGCGCAGGTCGCTGACAAAGGGCCAGGTGCCGAAGATCGCCGGGTGGCCGGGGGCGATGGCGTTCACATAGACCAGCCCGGCGAGGCACTCTGCCGTGGCCTGCACGATGGCCCCGGCGATGGGGGCGGGGGCGGTGGCCCCGGCCTGACCCGCCGACAACAGCAGCACCGGCATCCCGCCGCGAATGCATTCCTCCATCACGAGGCAGGCGTCGTGGGCGAATTTCATCGGCGGCACGACGAAACAGTTGGAATTGCTGACGAAAGGCCGCGCGCGCCATTTGTCCTCGCCGCCCGCGATGAGGTGCAGCATCTCCATCGCGTCCCGCGCGAAGCCCGGCTCGGAAAAGGACACGCCGACATGCTTGGTGGTGCCCGCGCAGCAGGCGTAAAGCGTGTTGAGGTCCATCTCGCGGTTGTCGGCGATGTCGCGGCAGACCATCGGGCGCTGTATGAAATGGATGTTGTCGAGCGCATCGGCGATGCGCGCGGCATCGTGCAGGTCCTGCACGGTGCATTCGCGGTAATCCCGCGTGGCCACGTCCACGAGGTGAACCGCCGCCCCCGCCGTGCCGTAATGCACGCGGTTGCCCGAAAGCTGCATGTCGTGGCGCGGGTCGCGGCCATGCAGGGGGATGGCGCGGTTCGCGCGGGCGACGGTATCGTCGATCAGCGCGCGGGGAAAGCGCAGCCGTCCGTCATCGCCGAGCACGGCCCCGGCGCGGGTCATGTAGTCGATCCCCGATTGCGGTGCATCTGCCAGCCCGATCTGTTCGAGCGCGTCGAGCACGGCGCTGTGAATGGCGCGCATCTGCGCCTCGGAGAGCGGGCGGTAGAGCCCGCCGTCGAGGCCGGGACGGACCGGGCGCAGGGCCTCGGCGAGGGGGGCGGCGCGCGCATCGACACGCGCTGCGCGACCACCGGAGCGGCGCGGGGAAAGGGCTGTCATCGGGTCATGTATCCTTCGGGATGATCTTGGGGGTCAGGTGTGGCTGTCCGGGCCGCCGCCCGGTCGCCCGCGCGCGGCAAGGCCACGGTCCGCCCCGATGGTGCGGCACACGAGCGCGATCTTGCTGCGTGGGGCCATGACGCCTTCCTCCCGCAATCAAGTGATCCCGAATCGGCACGGCCTGTCTGTCGTGTTTGCGACCGGTGTCGCAAACGGACTGTCACGGGTCGTGTCGGGGGCGGGATGTGGTCTGTAAGGGACGGGTGTCATGACGCTCCCGCGCGGGTTCGGGGGCCCTGAAAAACCGTCGGCCCGCCTGCCCGCGGCCATGCGGTGGCGCGGCTCAAAGCAAGGGCGGGAGAAGGCCCGATCCCCTCTCTCAGGTGAACCGGTTGTCGCGCGGGAAGCCGCGCGGGGCCATGCGGCCCGTGCCCGCGCGCTTGCCCAGCCATTCGGTGAGGTCGCTTTCGGTGCGGGTGCGCCCTGCCGGGTCGCGCCAGCTCAGCCCGTCGGCGAGGGTGAAGGTGATCGCATCGCTCAGCCCGCCATCCTTGAATTTCTGGAGCCGCACGCCCTTGCCGCGCGCCAGTTCGGGCAATTCGTCCAGGGCAAAGACCAGCACCTTGCGGTTCTCGCCGACGCAGGCGACGTGATCGCCCGTCACCGGCTTGCACAAGAGCGCGCGGGCGGGGGCGCGCAGGTTGAGCACCTGTCTGCCGGTGCGGGTCTGGGCGAGGACCTCGTCCTCGGCCACGACAAAGCCGTCGCCCGCCGTGGAGGCCACCAGCAGCTTGCGCCCCGGTTTGTGGATGAACAGATCGACGATCCCGGCCTCGTTGGGCAGATCGACCATCAGGCGCAGCGGCTCTCCCATGCCGCGCCCGCCGGGCAGGCTTGCCGCCGACAGGGTATAGAAGCGCCCGTTGGTGCCGAAAACCAGAAGCCGGTCGGTGGTCTCGGCGTGAAAGACGAAGCGCGGGCCGTCACCATCCTTGAATTTCAACTCGCGACCGAGGTCGATATGCCCGGTCATGGCGCGGATCCAGCCGCGTTGCGAGCACACCACGGTGATCGGCTCGCGCGGGGTCATCGCCTCGATGGGCACCTCCTGCGCCTCGCCCGCCTCGGCGAAGGTGGTGCGGCGCGCGCCGATGGGGTGGGACTTGCCGAAGGTCTTTTTCACCTCGCGCAATTGATCGGCGACGGCGGACCATTGCAGGGAGGTGTCATCAAGCAGGTCTTCGAGACCGGCGCGCTCGGCCATCAGCGCGTCGCGCTCGGCGCGCAGCTCCATCTCTTCAAGGCGGCGCAGGGAGCGCAGGCGCATGTTGAGGATCGCCTCGGCCTGCACATCCGACAGCCCCGGATCGTCCGACGGGGCGGGCGAGACGTAATCGGCCTCGGACGTGGCGCGGGTAAACGTGCGCCCCCAGTCCTCGCGCATCAGCGCCGGTTTCGGCGCGTCGTCGTAGCGGATGATCTCGATCACGCGGTCGAGATTGAGAAACGCCACGATCAGCCCTTCGAGCACCTCGAGCCGGTGGTCGATCCGCTCCATCCGGTGTGCCGAGCGGCGCAAGAGCACCTCTTGCCGGAAATCGAGAAAGGCGCGCAGCACCTCGCGCAGCGAGCAGACACGCGGCGTCACCCCGTCGATCAGCACGTTCATGTTGAGCGAGAAGCGCTGTTCCAGATCGCAGTTGCGGAACATCAGCCCCATGAGCATGTCCGGATCGACGGTGCGCGCGCGCGGCTCGAGGATGAGGCGCACGTCATCGGTGCTCTCGTCGCGGACATCGGCGAGGATCGGCACCTTGCGGGTCTGGATGAGGTCGGCGATGCGCTCGATCAGCTTGGATTTCTGCACCTGGTAGGGGATCTCGGTGACGACGATCTGCCAGCCGCCGCGGCCAAGCTCCTCCACCTCCCAACGCGCGCGCAGCCGGAAGGAGCCGCGCCCGGTGCGGTAGGCCTGCGCGATGTTTTCGGGCGGCTCGACGATGACGCCGCCGGTGGGGAAATCGGGGCCGGGGATGTGTTTCAGGAGCGTCTCGTCGCGCGCCTCGGGGGATTTGATGAGGTGCAGGCAGGCGTCGATCAGCTCGGATATGTTGTGCGGCGGGATGTTGGTGGCCATGCCCACCGCGATGCCCGAAGAGCCATTGGCCAGCAGGTTGGGGAAGGCCGCCGGGAGCACCACCGGTTCGCGCAATGTGCCGTCGTAATTGTCGCGGTAATCGACCGCGTCCTCGGCAAGACCGTCGAGCAGCGCCTCGGCAAAGACGGTCATCCGCGCCTCGGTGTAGCGGGGGGCGGCGGGATTGTCGCCGTCGATATTGCCGAAATTGCCCTGCCCGTCCACCAGCGGGTAGCGCACCGCGAAATCCTGCGCGAGGCGGGCCATCGCGTCGTAGATCGCGGCATCGCCATGCGGGTGGTAATTGCCCATCACGTCGCCGGAGATCTTGGCGGATTTGCGGAAGCCCCCGGTGGAGGACAGGCGCAGCTCGCGCATGGCGTAGAGGATGCGGCGATGCACGGGTTTCAGCCCGTCGCGCGCATCGGGCAGCGCGCGGTGCATGATGGTCGACAGCGCATAGGTCAGATACCGCTCGCCGAGGGCGCGGCGGAGCGGTTCCGGGGTGGCCTCGGGGCGCATGTTGGGGTCGTCGAGCAGGTCGGTCATGGATATGGGTGATACAGACGCCGCGCGGGGGCGTAAAGCGGGGACAGGGCCGTGCGTGCTTGCATGAGGCGGCACGGCGGGCCACAAGGCGGGCATGAGCGGGAAAGTCATCCTCATCACCGGCTGTTCGTCGGGCATCGGGCTGGACGCGGCGCACACGTTGCGGGCGCGGGGCTGGCGCGTCTTCGCCTCGTGCCGCCGCGAGGCCGATTGCGCGCGGCTGCGCGACGAGGGGTTCGAGGCCCCGCGCATCGACTATGCCGACGAGGCGAGCATCGCGAGTGGCCTTGCCGAGGTGGTCGAGGCCACCGGCGGGCGGCTCGATGCGCTCTTCAACAACGGGGCCTATGCCTGCCCCGGCCTGATCGAGGACCTGCCGCGCGGCGCGCTGCGCGAGATTTTCGAGGCCAACGTGTTCGGCTGGCACGATCTCACGCGGCGGGTGATCCCGCTGATGCGGGCGCGAGGTGAGGGCCGGATCGTGCAGAATTCCTCGGTTCTGGGGCTGGTGGCGATCGGTTGGCGCGGGGCCTATGTCAGCACCAAGTTCGCCATCGAGGGGCTGACCGACACGCTGCGCGTGGAGATGCGCGGCACCGGCATCCATGTGAGCCTGATCGAGCCGGGGCCGGTGACCACGCGCATCCGCGAGAATGCCCGCGCCCCGTTCGAGCGCTGGATCGACTGGGAAAACGCGCATCGCTCGGATGAATATCGCGACAAGCTGCGCCCGCGGCTTTACGGGGACTACAGCAAGGACCGGTTCGAGTTGCCGCCTGCGGCGGTGACGAAACGGCTGATCCATGCGCTGGACTCGCCGCGCCCGAGGGCACGCTATTATGTCACGACGCCGACCTACATGATGGGCACGCTGCGGCGCGTGTTGCCGACACGGGCGCTTGACTGGCTGATCGCGAAGGGGTGAGAGGCGCTTCGCGCGCGCGATTTTTCCTTTCGCTTTACCTGCGCGGCGTCCTAGATGCGCCTCAGGCGCGATTCGAACGCAAGGAGGGACCATGCTCACCGACCCGCTTTTCCTGCTCGTGGCGGCAGCCTGTCTGGTGACGGCCCTGATCCTCATCCGGGGCATCTCGACCTTTGGCAAGGAGGGGGTCGAGAACGCCAAACGTGCCAACAAGTTCATGCGCTGGCGGCTGATCGCGCAATTCGTGGCGGTGCTGCTGATCCTCGTATTCGTCTATTTCCGCAGGCAGGGAGGCTGATTTCATGGTCGTGCTCAACAAGATCTACACGCGCACCGGCGACGCGGGCGAGACTGCGCTCGGCAATGGCGCGCGCGTGGCCAAGCATTCGGCGCGCGTCACCGCCTATGGCACCGTGGACGAGCTTAACGCGGCGCTGGGGCTGGCGCGGCTTCATGCCGAGGGCGAGACCGACGCGGCGCTGGCGCGGATTCAGAACGACTTCTTCGATCTTGGCGCCGACCTGTGCCGCCCCGACATGGAGAAAGACGCCGAGGCAGACTACACGCCGCTGCGCATGGTGCCGTCACAAGTTGACCGGCTCGAGGCCGAGATCGACGCGATGAACGGCCATCTGGAGCCGTTGCGCAGCTTTATCCTGCCCGGCGGCTCGCCGCTGGCGGCGCATCTGCACCTCTGCCGCACCGTGGCGCGCCGGGCCGAACGTCTGGTGGTGGAGCTTGCGGCGCTGGAGTCGGTGAACGAGGCGGCGGTGCGCTATCTCAACCGCGCGAGCGACTGGTTCTTCGTGGCCGCGCGCATGGCCAATGACAGCGGGCGCGCGGATGTGCTCTGGGTTCCCGGGGCCAACCGGTGATCCGCCATCGCGAAAACGTGGCGTCGGCGGGACATAACGCGACGATTTTACCCTGTTTCCCGCCGGCACCAATCGGTATCAAGCGAGGATGAACGCAGCGAAGGGGCCTTGCGGCCCACTCATCACTGAAAGGGAGACCGTGCAATGAAGGTGCTCGTGCCTGTCAAGCGCGTGATCGATTACAACGTCAAGGTCCGCGTCAAGGCGGATGGCAGCGGTGTCGATCTCGCCAACGTCAAGATGTCGATGAACCCGTTCGACGAGATCGCCGTCGAAGAGGCGATCCGCCTGCGTGAGGCCGGCAAGGCCGAGGAGGTGATCGCCGTCTCCATCGGCGTCAAACAGGCGCAGGAGACGCTGCGCACGGCGCTGGCGATGGGCGCGGATCGCGCGATCCTGGTGATCGCCGCCGATGACGTTCAGAACGACATCGAGCCGCTGACCGTGGCCAAGATCCTCGCGAAAATCGTCGAGGAAGAGGCCCCCGGCCTCGTGCTGTGCGGCAAGCAGGCCATCGACAACGACATGAACGCCACCGGGCAGATGCTCTCGGCGCTTCTGGGCTGGTCTCAGGCGACGTTCGCCTCGAAGCTGGAGATCGAAGGCGATCATGCGCTGGTGACCCGCGAGGTGGATGGCGGGCTGCAAACGATCAAGGTAACGATGCCCGCCATCGTGACCGTCGATCTGCGCCTCAACGAGCCGCGCTATGCGAGCCTGCCCAACATCATGAAGGCCAAGAAAAAGCCGCTCGACGAGAAGACCGCGCAGGATTACGGCGTCGATCCGGCCCCGCGCCTGGAGGTGCTCAAGACCGAGGAGCCGCCGACGCGCAAGGCCGGTGAAATCGTGGGCTCGGTGGACGAGCTGGTGGCGAAACTCAAGGAAGCGGGGGTCGTGTGATGGCTGTTCTTCTTCTTGCGGAAGTGACCGATGGCGAGATGAACCTGGACGCGACCTCCAAGGCGGTGGCTGCGGCGGCGACGCTTGGCGACGTGACCGTGCTCTGTGCCGGGGCGCAGGCCTCGGCAGCGGGCGAGGCGGCGGCGAAGATTGCCGGGGTTTCGAAGGTGCTGGTAGCCGAGGATGCCTCGCTCGGGCACCGTCTGGCAGAGCCGACGGCGGCGCTGATCGTGAGCCTCGCCGGTGACTATGATCATATCGTGGCCCCGGCGACGACGGATGCCAAGAACGTGCTGCCACGGGTGGCGGCGCTGCTCGATGCGATGGTGATCTCGGACGTGTCGGGCGTTGTAGATGCGGATACATTCGAGCGCCCGATCTACGCGGGCAACGCCGTCCAGACGGTGAAGTCGAAGGACGCCAAGAAGGTCGTCTCGATCCGCACCTCGACCTTTGACGCGGCGGGCGAACAGGCGGCCTGCGCCATCGAGACCATCGGCGCGGGCGACAATCCGGGCCTGAGCGAATGGGTCGAGGACAAGGTGGCCGAGAGCGACCGACCGGAGCTGACCTCGGCTGGCGTGGTTGTCTCGGGCGGTCGCGGTGTCGGCTCCAAGGATGATTTCGCGCTGATCGAGAGCCTCGCCGACAAGCTGGGCGCTGCCGTCGGGGCCTCGCGCGCGGCGGTCGATTCGGGCTACGCGCCGAACGACTGGCAGGTGGGCCAGACCGGCAAGGTGGTGGCCCCCGATCTCTATGTCGCGGTGGGGATTTCCGGCGCGATCCAGCACCTCGCGGGGATGAAGGACAGCAAGGTCATCGTCGCCATCAACAAGGACGAGGAGGCCCCGATTTTCCAGGTGGCCGATTACGGCCTCGTGGCCGATCTGTTCACCGCCGTGCCGGAGCTTGTCGAGAAGCTCTGAGCCGGACGGGCCATGTGAATCGGGTGGGGCTCGCGCGTGGCGCGGGCCCTTTTCGTTCAATATCTGACAATGGGGTCGCGGTGGGCCTTGCGGGGTGATGTTGAAAAGGTCCGGGTTTGGCCCGAAGCGGACGGTCAAGGCGAAGCCCCCTTGCGCGGAATCAAGGTGCCGCAAGGCACCGCCGCGCAGCGCCCGACCGCCCCCCGGGCGGGCGCTATTCAACGTTACAAGTTATTGATAACGTTGGAGTATACCGCACCATAAATCGCGTCGTCTCACCGTCGCAGCGCCCACCCGCGGTCGGGCGCTGCGCGGCTCCCCGACCGTTGCGCGACTGTCCGCAACAGGCCAATTCTCGCCGACTGCCCCGCTCCGACATAGCCTAACTTCCACGCCGGAACTCACGGATGGTGAATCAGTGCGCGGACCGCTAATCTTTCAGGAGCGTCATGAGCACGGAGCGCACGGCTTCGGCCACCTCGCGATGGGCGAGCGGGCCGGGGAGTGCTGCGGCAACATCCGCTTGCATCGGCGCAAACCGCATCCCGAGCGTGCCCTGTGCGCGGGCCGTGCCGGAAATGACGGCCAGCACGAGGGCCGTGGCGCGGGGCGCTACGGCGTCGAGCATGGCGCGGCTGACAAAGGCCGGGTCGTCGCCCGGGGCCGCGCTGCCCGCGCCGCCGCCCGGTGCGTGATTTGCCAGCCACAAGAGCACCACCGGCGGCGTGATGTCGTGCACAAGCGCGGTCACGCGGGCCACCCATGCCTCCTGCACGCCCGCGCGCAGCCGTGCGAAGCGCGCGGGCGAGATCGCGGCAAGGCGGTGCATGAGGTGGCGGGTGAAGTGGAACTCGGTGAAATCCACGTCCGGGTAGAGATCGCGCAGTGGCGGGGACGCTTCGACGAACCGGTCGTTGCGGCGCGGATGCACCCGGTAGAAGCGGTTGGTCAGATTCATCGCGCAGGGCAGTTGCAGCACCACGGCGCGCGCGCCCTGCGCCATGCGCCGCAGCCCCGGATCATGGCCAAGCACATCCGGCCCGGCATTGGGCAGGCCGAGGTTGACGCATGTCGTGCCGAGCCCCTCCTCGAGCAGCGCGGGCCAGGGCCGCGCGACAAAGCTGCCATAGGTCTCTGTGCCGCCCAGGCAGGCGACATAGCCGCCCCCGAGGTTGCGGCGCGGTCCGCGGAAGGCCAGCCTGGAGCCCGCGTAGCGCACAGGACAATAATCGAGGGGCCGCGGCCCCAGGCGTTCATAAGTCATCGGTCCCACCCGTTTTTATCACCCGGAACCGAGCCTGCCCGATTCGCCTTTCCAATCTCCTAAACCTCGAATTCGCGGCGTATTTTAGCGACCCGCGCCCCTTGCGGCCTGCCCCTGCCGGGGCCTATGCTGACGCTGTCGTGAAATAAGGGGGCGGTGCATGGACATCCGGACAGTGGGCGTTGTGGGCGCGGGCCAGATGGGCAACGGCATTGCCCATGTGATGGCGCTTGCGGGCTATGAGGTGCGGCTCAACGATGTCAGCGCCGAGGCGCTGGAAAAGGCGATGGAGACGATCACCAGGAACATGGAGCGTCAGGTCAGCCGCGACAAGATCGGCGAGGCCGACAAGGACGCCGCGATGGCGCGGATCATCCCCGAGACGGCGCTCGAGACCCTCGGCACCTGCGATCTCATCATCGAATCCGCCACCGAGCGCGAGGAGATCAAGCAGAAGATTTTCGACGCGCTGCTGCCGCATCTGGCCGATCACACGATCCTGACCTCCAACACCTCGTCGATCTCGATCACACGGTTGGCGAGCCGGACCGACCGGCCCGAGAAATTCATGGGGTTTCACTTCATGAACCCGGTGCCGGTGATGCAACTGGTCGAGCTCATTCGCGGCATCGCCACCGACAAGCCCACGTTCGACGCCTGTCTCGCGGTGGTGGACCGGCTGGGCAAGACGGCGGCGAGCGCCGAGGATTTCCCCGGCTTCATCGTCAACCGCATCCTCATGCCGATGATCAACGAGGCGGTCTACACGCTCTACGAGGGGGTGGGCAACGTGCGCTCCATCGACATGTCGATGAAGCTGGGGGCCAATCACCCGATGGGGCCGCTGGCGCTTGCGGATTTCATCGGGCTCGATACCTGTCTGGCGATCATGAACGTGCTGCATGACGGGCTGGCGGATACCAAGTATCGCCCCTGCCCGCTGCTGACGAAATATGTCGAGGCGGGCTGGCTCGGGCGCAAGAGCGGGCGGGGATTTTACGACTATCGCGGCGAGGAGCCGGTGCCGACGCGGTGAGGGCTGTAGCGGGCTGGAGCTGTCGTTGCGATCTTGCCTTCGCGCGGCTCATCGCTCCAGGCGCAACGGCAGCTTCAGGCCACCCCGAACATTTTCGGCACCGCGATCACTGCGCGCGGGCGCGCGCGGGGTTCCACTTGGCCAGCACGCGTGAATTGTCGTCGCTGTCGTATTCGTGGAGCGTTTCCTCGGTCACGCCGGGGATGCGGGCGAAATCATCGGCGGCCTTTTTCGGGAACCACGAGGTGCCGACCTGTCCGGGGAACAGTTGCCCGAGGATGCGCGAGGTCGCCAGCGAACAGGCGGCATTCGGCACCGGGCCGTTGGCCTCGACCAGCGCTATGGCGCGCGCCGCCAGTTCGGGCGACACGTCGAGCCGCTGGATGCGCACATGGTAGGTCTTGCGCGCGTGGTAGCGGGTATAGACATCCGCCACCGCCGGGTTGATGCCGTAGAGCACATCGTCGCGCTCGGGCAGGTGGCGGCCATTGTTGAACGTGCCCGCCGGATCAAAGATCACCCGCTGCGCGCCGTTGATCATCAGCGCCGAGTGCGCGCCCGCGCCCGAGTTGTTGTTGATCATCGTATAGACGGTGAGGCGCGGTGGTCCGTCATGGCGATAGGCGGCGCGCGCCACCTCTTCCATCGGCGATTGCACGGATTCGGCGGCGCACCCGGCCAGGAAAAACACGGCACCAAGCGCCAGGAATATCGACCGCATCGTGCCCTCCGCTGCGGGGTCCGGCTCAGGCGTTGACCATCGCGAGGAAGATCAGGAATAGGGCGATGCCGGCGACCGCCCATGCGGTGGCCTTGACGAAGCCCTCGAAGGTCTTTTCCTGAACGCTGGTATCCATTTCGCCATGCTTGTGCTCGGCCATGTCGTGCTCTCCTTCTGACATGCTTCATCGGGTCGGGTGCGGATTACTGCATTTCCGGCGCGCTGTCACGCGTCAAGCTGTCGGTCATCTGCCAAAGCCACGCGCCGTCCGCACGCCGGTTGCGCGTCACCTCGCCCGCGTGCAGCAGATGGTTGAGATGGGCGACGGATTCCACCAGCGCGAGGCCGTAGGTGCCCGCGTCCACCTGCCGTCGGAACAGCAGCGGGAAGCAGTCGGCGGCGGTGTGCGGCGCGCGCAGGAATTCGCGCAGCCGGTCCAATGCGGCGTGGTGGTTTTCGGCCAGTTGCCGCATCCGCAGCGGCAGGCCGGTGAAGGGCAGCTTGTGGCCCGGCAGCACCAGATGATCGGCGCGCGCGTGCGCTGACAGCCGGGCGCAGGCGGCGAGCCAGTCCTTGAGCGGATCGGCCTCGGGCTCGGTCGGGTAGACGCCGATATTGGGGCTGATGCCGGGCAGGATCTGATCGCCCGCGATCACCAGATTGTCGTCGCGCGACCAGAGCGTGACATGCTCGGCGGCGTGGCCGCCGCCCATGCGCACATCCCAGTCGCGCCCGCCCGCGCGGATCACTTCGCCCTCCTGCATCCGGCGATAGCCCACCGGCAGCGGCGCGCAGGTATCGGCAAAGTTGAACGGGCGCTCGGCCGCGCGCTGGGCATAAATCTCCGCATCCATCCCGCCCGCGCGCCAGAAGGCCAGCGCCTGCGGCGTGGGCCGGTCCTCTTCGTCGAGGATCAGCATCCGCGCCATCAGCCAGCTTGTCCGCGAGGCCCAGAGCGTGGCCCCGAAGCGGCCCATCAGCCAGCCCGCCATGCCGACATGATCGGGGTGGTGATGGGTGAGGATGACGCGGGAGACGGGCTTGCCTTGCAATGGCCCGGCCAGCAGCCCCTCCCACAGCGCCACCGCGCGGCGCGAATGAATGCCGGTATCCACGATGGTCCAGCTTTCGCCCTCGTCGAGCGCGTAGACATTGACGTGATCGAGCACCATCGGCAGCGGCAGGCGCAGCCAGAGGATTCCGGGGGCCACCTCGGTCGCGCCGCCCTCGGGGGGCGGGGCGTCCCACGGGTGGCGGATGATCTCGCCCCCGTCCATCATGCGGCGAAATCCGCAGGTGTCAGCGCATAAAGCGCCTCGGCCCCGGCGCAGGCATGGGCGAAATGGCCCGCGTGTTCGGGCAGGAGCCGGGTGATGAAGAACCGCGCGAGCCGGGTGCGCGGACCGTCGCCACCCTCCGCCAGCGCCGCCGCGAGGTGGAAATGCGCGCCCAGAACGCGGGCGAAACCGCGCAAGTACGGCATGGCTCCGGCGAAACGCTCGGTCATGTCGGACTGCGCGAGCATCCAGTCGGTCGCCTCGCGCAGGCTCTCGGTGGCCTGCCAGACCGGGCCTGCCAGATCGGGGAGCGTGGCGCGCGCGGCCTCCGCCGCCGTCTCGATTTCCTCGATGAGGGCGAACGCGGCCTCGCCCCCGTCCATCAGCTTGCGCCCCACGAGGTCCATCGCCTGGATGCCGTTGGTGCCCTCGTAGATCGCCGTCACCCGCACGTCGCGCAGATACTGCGCAGCCCCGGTTTCCTCGATATAGCCCATGCCACCGTGGATCTGGATGCCGGTATTGGCCACATTGATCCCGGTCTCGGTGCCGCAGACCTTGGCGATGGGCGTGAGCAGGGCGGCGCGCGCGGCCCAAGCGTCCGCGCCGGTGGCAGTCTGCATGTCGATGGCCTTGGCGCAGGCCAGCGCGATGGCCCGCGCGGCGAAGGTCTCGGCCCGCATCTGCCCCAGCATCCGGCGCACGTTGGCGTGCTCGATGATGGCGCCGGTGCCGTTCTTCAGGGGCGTGCGGCCCTGACGGCGATCCTGCGCATAGGCAAGCGCGTGCTGAAACGCGCCCTCGGCCACGCCGACCCCTTGCCCGCCCACGCCGAGGCGGGCGTTGTTCATCATGGTGAACATGGCGCGCATCCCATCATGCGCTTCGCCCACCAGCCAGCCGGTGGCGCCATCATACTGCATCACGCAGGTCGGGCTGCCATGCAGGCCCATCTTGTGCTCGAGGCTGACCACCGAGAGGCTGTTGCGCGCGCCGGGTTTGCCGGCCTCGTCGGGGATGAATTTCGGCACCAGAAAGAGGCTGATCCCCTTGGTGCCGGGGCTCCCGTCGGGCAGGCGAGCGAGCACGAGATGACAGACATTCTCGGTGAAGTCGTTATCGCCCCAGGAGATATAGACCTTTTGCCCGGTGATCGCGTAGGTGCCATCGCCGTTATCCTCGGCGCGGGTGCGCAGCGCGCCCACGTCCGATCCCGCCTGCGGCTCGGTCAGGTTCATGGTGCCCGACCACTCGCCGCTGACGAGCCGGGGCAGGTAGAGCGCCTTCAGCTCGTCGCTCGCGTGATGCTCCAGCGCCTCGATCTGGCCCTGGGTCATCAGCGGCGCGAGTTGCAGCGACAGGCACGCCGCCGCCATCATCTCGTTGACCGCCGTCGTCACCACCATCGGCAGGCCCATGCCGCCGTGCTCCGAGGCGGCGCTGATCGCGATCCAGCCGCCGTCGGCAATCGCGCGATAGCCCTCGGCATAGCCGGGCGAGGTGCGCACCACGCCGTTCTCCAGATGCGCGGGGTGCAGATCGCCTGCCCGTTGCAGGGGGGCGAGCACCTCCTCGCACATGCGCCCGGCCTCGCTGAGGATGGCCGCCGTCATGTCCGGCGTCGCCTCGGCGAAGCGGTCGGTGGCCGTGACCTCCGCAAGGTCGATGACATGCTCAAGCAGAAAGCGGTAATCCTCGACCGGCGCATGATAGGGCATGTTTGTCTTTCCTTTCCACGGGTCCCGGTGCGGCTTGGCATCCGGTTGCAAGGGCTGTAATCAGCCTGCCTTGGTGCCGAGCGTAGCCGGTGGCACCCGGGCCGCAAGCCGAACGCCGCGTCAGGGATCATAAATGCCAAATGTGACCGTAACTTTGCAACCCGATGCCGACGGGATCGCGCGCGCCGCCGCGATCTGGCGGACGGGCGGCCTCGTGGCCTTCCCCACCGAGACGGTCTACGGCCTCGGCGCGGATGCGCGCGACGACCGGGCGGTTGCGGCGATCTTCGAGGCGAAGGGGCGGCCCCGGTTCAACCCGCTCATCGTGCATGTGGCGAGCGCGGCGCGCGCGCGGGACTTCGTCGAATGGTCCGACGCGGCAGAGGTGGTGGCCAGCGCCTTCTGGCCCGGCCCGCTGACGCTGGTGCTGCGCTTGCGCGCGGGTGCGGGGATATCGCCGCTGGTGACGGCGGGGCTTGATACATTGGCGGTGCGGGTGCCGGGGCACCCGCTGGCGCGCGCGCTTCTGGCGGAATTCGGCGGGCCGGTGGCGGCACCCTCGGCCAACCCCTCGGGGCGGATCAGCCCGACGGAGGCGGGCCATGTGCTGTCCGGCCTCTCGGGCCGGATCGCGGCGGTGGTCGATGGCGGGGCCTGTCCGGTGGGGGTGGAATCGACCATCCTCGGGCTGGCGGACGCGCCGACGTTGCTGCGCCCCGGCGGCGTGCCGGTGGAGGCGCTCGAGGCGGCGTTGGGCGGCCCGGTGGCCTTGCATGACGAGGCCGGAGCGGTGAGCGCACCGGGGCAGATGCGCTCGCATTACGCGCCGGGGGCGCGGGTGCGGCTGGAGGCCGTGGAGCCGCGCGCGGGCGAGGCGATGCTGGGCTTCGGCGCGGTGGCGGGCGATCTGAGCCTGTCGGAGACCGGCGATCTGGTGGAGGCGGCGGCGAACCTCTTTCACCACCTCCACGCGCTCGACGCAGGGGTGGAGGGGATCGCCGTGGCCCCGGTGCCCGAGCGGGGCCTTGGCCGGGCGATCAACGACCGCCTGCGCCGCGCGGCGGCGGAGCGGGAGTAGGGGGCGCTGCCCCCGTCGCGCATCCGCGCGACTCCCCCGGAGTATTTCGGCCAAGAAGAAACCGGTCAGCCGATGAGGGCGAGGCCTGCGAAGAGCGTGAGCGCGCCTGCGGCGATGGCGAGAATGACGTTATGCAGCCAGTAGCCGATACCGAGGGTGACAAGGGCCGCGGCCATGCGCGGGGCGTCGAGCGTGCCGCCGGTGGCGGCGGGCCAGACCACCAAGGGGGCCACAAGCCCCGGCAGCACCGCCACCGCCGTGTAGCGCAGGTGCCGCAACAGCCAGGCGGGCAGGGGCCGGTTGCCGATCAGGCCGAGGAACACGAAGCGCAGCCCGAACGTGCCAAGCCCGAGGGCGGCGATGAAGAGCCAGAGGGCGGGACCGTCGATCATGTGTGCTCTCGCGTCTGGTGGCGCTCGATCAGCACCTCGGCCTGCGCGCCCGTCACCATTCCCGCTATACCCGCCAGCAGCAGCCCGAGATTCCACGGCAGCCCCGCGAGCACCAGCGCCAGCGTCACCGAGGTGAGCGCCGCCACGACGTGGGCGGGCGTGCGCAGCATCGGGCCGATCATCGCGAGAAACGTGATGGGCAGCGCGAAATCGAGCGGCAGACCGCTGGGCATCGCGCTGCCGACGAGCGCGCCGACGAGGGTGAAGACATACCACAGCGGGCAGATGGGCGTGACCACGCCGAAGAAATAGGCCATGCGCTCGGGCACCGACCAGTCGGGGCGATCCTCGAACTTGACCACCGCGCAGGCATAGCTCTGGTCGACGGTGAAATAGGCGGCGACGGCGCGCTGCCAGAGCGGCGCGCCCCCGAGCCAAGGGGTGAGCGAGGCCGAATACATCGCCATGCGCAGGTTGACCGCGAGCGCCGAGACGAGGGCGATCAGCGTCGGCGCGTTGTCCGTCAGCAGTTGCAGCGCCGCGAATTGTGCCGCCCCCGCGATCACCAGCACGGAAAATGCCATCGTTTCCGCGATATGCAGCCCCGCCTCGGTGCCCACCACGCCGAAGAGCAGCGAGAACGGCACGATCACGAGGATGAAGGGCGCGCCGTCGCGCACGCCTTGCCAATAGGGCGAATTGGTGGTTTGCCTTGGCATTGTCGGGGGGCTCCGGGTCGGGTTTTCCTTTGGCGTATCGGATGCGGGGAGGAGATGCAATTGACCGCTCAAAGCGACATTTCGGACTATATCATCGCGCCCGATCCTGCCGCGCCGCGCCTGACGCGCGCGGTCGAGGGGGTGGATCACGACGGGCACCGCACCACGATTTCGGTGGTGGAGGAGCGCCCGCTGACGATCTTTCTCAACGGGCAGGAGATCGTGACGGCGATGACCATCGGGGATTACCCCGACTATCTCGCGCTGGGGTTCCTGCGCAATCAGGGGATGCTGGGCGAGGGCGAGGTGGTGCTGGGCGTCGATTACGATGACGATCTGGAAACGGTGGTGGTGCGCACCGACGGGCAGACCTCTTACGAGGAGAAGCTCAAGAAGAAGACCCGCACCAGCGGCTGCGCCGTGGGCACGGTCTTTGGTGACATGATGGAGGGGCTGGAGGGGGTGCGCCTGCCCGAGGTCGAGGTGAAGACCTCGGACCTCTACGCGCTCGCGGCGAAGATCAACCGCACGCCCTCGCTCTATCTCGAGGCGGGGGCGATCCACGGCACGGTGCTGTGCCGGGGCGCGCGCCCGCTGGTCTACATGGAGGATGTGGGCCGGCATAATGCGGTGGACAAGATCGCCGGTTGGATGCTCAGCGAGGGTGTCGCGGCGGGCGACAAGACGCTTTACACCACCGGGCGGCTGACCTCGGAGATGGTGATCAAGACGGCGCTGATGGGCATTCCGGTGCTCGCCTCGCGCTCGGGCTTCACCGCCTGGGGGGTGGAGATCGCGCGGCAGGTGGGGCTGACGCTGATCGGGCGGATGCGCGGGCGGCGTTTTGTCTGTCTCGCGGGCGAGGACCGGCTGCTGCGCGATGCCGACCCCGAAAGCGTTGCCGAGGAAAGCCCAAAGGCCCGCCGCAAGAGTGCGCGGGAATGAGCGCGCCGCTCGGTGTGATCCTCGCCGGCGGGCAGGCGACGCGGATGGGCGGCGGCGACAAGGGGCTTTTACGCTTGGGCGACGCGACCATCCTCGATCACGTGATCGCCCGGCTGGCGCCGCAGGCGGGGGCGCTGGCGCTCAACGCCAATGGCGATCCCGCGCGCTTTGCGCGTCTCAATCTGCCGGTGCTGCCCGACCTGATCGACGGTTTTCCGGGGCCTCTGGCCGGGGTTCTCGCCGGGCTTGACTGGGCAGCGGGCGAGGGGGCGGAGGCCATCGTGACGGTGGCCGCCGATACGCCGTTCTTTCCGCGCGATTTGGTGGCGCGGTTGCGAGGCGCGGCGGAGGGCATGGCGCATCCGCTGGTGCTTGCCGCCACGCCGCGCGGGGAGGAAGAGACCAAATCCATGAGCCGGGGCGGGCAGGTGCGGCATCCCACGTTCGGCCTCTGGCCGGTGGCGCTGCGCGACGATCTGCGCGCGGCGCTGATGGATGGCTTGCGCAAGGTGGTGATCTGGACCGACCGGCATGGTGGGCGCGAGGCGCTCTTTGACGACGCGGACGCGTTTTTCAACGTCAACACGCCGGAGGACCTGGCCCTCGCAAGACGGAGGGCAGGCGCATGAAGCTCTACGGGGTCACCGGCTGGAAGAACGCGGGCAAGACCGGGCTGATGGAGCGGCTGGTGGCCGAGATCACCGGACGCGGTTTCACCGTCTCGACCGTCAAGCACGCGCATCACAGCTTTGACGTGGACCATCCCGGCAAGGACAGCCACCGGCACCGGGTGGCAGGTGCGCGCGAGGTGCTGCTCGCGTCACGCAACCGCTTTGCGCTGATGCACGAGATGCGGGGGGAGGAAGAGCCGGTGCTGGAGGCGCTGTTGCAAAAGCTCGCGCCCGTCGATCTGGTGCTGATCGAGGGCTACAAGCGCGACCGCCATCCCAAGATCGAGGCGTTCCGCGCCGAGACCGGCAATGCGCTTATCGCGACGGATGATCCCACGATCCGCGCGGTGGCGAGCGATGTGGCGCTCGATCTGGACCGGCCGGTGTTTGATCTGGACGACACCGGGGCGATTGCAGATTTTATCCTCGCCGAGGTCGGGCTTTGACCCCGTTCGACACGTTCGCGATGCTCGATTGGTCGAGCGGCAACGATACCGGGCCGCGCCCGCGCCGCGATGCGATCTGGCTGGGATGCGTGCGGGGCGGGGTGGAGAAGGCACCGCGCTACATGCGTAACCGTGTGGAGGCCGAGGCGGCGCTGGCGGCGCTGATCGAGCAGGAGCGCGCGGCGGGGCGGCGGCTGTTCGTCGGCTGCGATTTCCCGTTCGGCTTTCCGGCGGGCTTCACCGCGCGGCTGACCGGGAGCGATGATCCTTTTGCGGTCTGGGACTGGCTGGAGGCGCGGATCGAGGACACGCCCAAGCGCAACAACCGGTTCGACGTGGCCGCCGAGATCAACGCGCGGTTTCCCGGCGTGGGGCCGTTCTGGTTCAACGGGCTGAAGCGCGACATCGACGGGCTGCCGCGCCGCGATACACGGCACGGGCACGGGCTGCCCGACCGGCGGCGTGCGGATGACACTGCGCCGGGATCGTTCAGCGCCTGGCAGATGGGCGGCGCTGGGGCCGTGGGCGGGCAGGTGCTGATCGGGCTGCCGGTGCTGAACCGCTTGCGTCGGCGGTTTGCGGGCGAGGTGGCGGTCTGGCCCTATGAGCCGCTGGATCGTCCGGTGGCGCTGGTCGAGGTGTGGCCGGGGCTGATCAACCCGGTGGTGAAGCGCGCCGAGGCCGAGGGCGGTATCCGCGACGCCCATCAGGTGCGGCTGATGGCGCGGGGGCTGGCCCGCTTGCCTCCCGCGCGGCTCGCCGTCATGCTGGCGGTAGAGGCCCCCGAAGAGGGCTGGATATTCGGCCTTGGCCACGAGGAGGCGTTGATGAAAGCCTGCGACGATACCTTGAGACCGCCCCCGTTGCGCGACGATTGCTTTGCCTTGCCCGCCGGGGTGGACTGGACGCCGGTGGACGAGGCGCTGGCGATGCTGCGCGACCGGCTGCGCGCGGTGGTGGGGCAGGAGGCCGTGCCGCTTCGCGAGGCGCTGGGCCGGGTGCTGGCCGCGCCGGTGGTGGCGCGGCGGGCCAATCCGCCGGAGGCGAACACGGCTGTAGACGGGTATGGGTTTGCCCATGCGAGCCTGGGCGAGGGCGATCAGGTGTTGCCGCTGGTCGCGGGGCGTTCTGCGGCGGGGGTGCCTTATCCGGGGGCTGTGCCGCCGGGGCACGCGGTGCGGGTGCTGACAGGCGCGGCGCTGCCCGAGGGCGTGGATACCGTGATCCTGCAAGAGGATGTGACCGTTGGTGAGGGGCGCATTGCGTTTCGCGGCGGGCTGAAGCACGGGGCCAACACCCGGAACGCGGGCGAGGATGTTGCGGCGGGCGAGGCCGCGCTCGCGCCGGGGCGGGTGCTGACGCCTGCCGACATGGCGCTTTGTGCCGCCGTGGGGGTGGCAGACCTCACGGTGTTCGAGCGGCTTCGGGTTGCGGTGATCTCGACCGGAGATGAGCTGGTGGAGCCGGGGCAGACGGCGCGCGACGGGCAGATATTCGATGCCAACCGTCCGATGCTGACGGCCCTTGCGCGGCAGATGGGGTATGACGTGGTCGATCTGGGCCGGGTGGCGGATGACCGCGCGGCCTTGCGCGCGGCGCTTGACCGGGGCGCGGGGCAGGCGGATGTGATCCTGACCTCGGGCGGGGCGTCCTCGGGCGACGAGGATCACGTCTCGGCACTGCTCAACGAGGCGGGGGCGATGGCCGAATGGCGCGTGGCGCTCAAGCCCGGACGCCCGCTGGCGCTGGGGCTGTGGGGCGGCGTGCCGGTCTTTGGCCTGCCGGGGAATCCGGTGGCGGCGCTGGTCTGCACGCTGGTTTTCGCGCGGCCCGCGATGGCGGTGCTGTCGGGGGCCGAATGGCGCGCGCCACAAGGCTTTGACGTGCCCGCCGCGTTCGGGAAGAGCAAGAAGCCGGGACGCCGCGAATACCTGCGCGCGCGCATCCGGGGGGGGCGCGTGGAGGTGTTCAAATCCGAAGGGTCGGGGCGCATCAGCGGGCTGAGCTGGGCCGAAGGGCTGGTGGAATTGCCCGATGGCGCGGCGGAGATCGGCCCCGGCGACCCGGTGCGCTATATTCCCTTTGCGAGTTTCATCGGCCCGTGACGCGGCTTTTGATCCTCGGAGCGACCGGCACCATCGGGCGCGCGGTGGCGGCGGCGGCGCTGGGGGCGCTGCCCCCGTCGCCTTGCGGCGACTCCCCCGGAGTATTTGGACCAAGAAGAAATTCAGGCCGTCGGGGGCGTGATGTGGATTTGCGTGCCCCAGGAGGCGCAGTTTTCGGCGAGGGCGGCGGGCAGGGGCGCGTCGGTGAAGACGTGATCGACATCGCGCAATGATCCGATGCGCGCCGGGGCGTTGCGCTTGAATTTCGAGTGGTCGGCGACGAGCATCACCTCGCGCGAGCGCCGCAGCAGGGTCTGGCCGACGAGCACCTCCTGGATGTCGAAATCGAGCATGTCGCCATCCTCGTCGAGAGCCGAGCAGCCGAGGATCGCGTGGTCGAACTTGAAATTCTCGATGCTGCGCGCGGTGAGGTGGCCGACGAGCCCGCTGTCGGAGCGCCGCAGCGCGCCGCCCGCGAGCACGATCTCGCAATCGGGATTGGCGAGCAGGATATGCGCCACGTTCATGTTGTTGGTCACCACCATCAGGTCGCGATGGTCGATGAGCGCCTGCGCCACCGCCTCGGTGGTGGTGCCGATGTCGAGAAAGAGCGACGTCGCTTCGGGGATGGCCGCCGCGCAGGCGCGCCCGATGGCCGTCTTGGCCGCTTCGTTGAGGCGGCGGCGTTCCTCGTAGAGGATGTTGCTGACGCCCGAGGGCAGGATCGCCCCGCCATGCACGCGTTCGAGCTTGCCGGCACTGGCAAGCTCGGTGAGGTCGCGGCGGATGGTCTGGACGGTGACGTTGAAGCGAAGGGCGAGGTCTTCGACCATGACCTTGCCCTCGGCGCGGGCGATCTCGAGGATATCGGGCTGGCGGAAGGATTGCGACATGGGGGAACCTCGCTGGCTGGTTGTTCGAGTATGTTCGTTTTTGCGTGCGCTGCAAGAGTTGGCATCGGCTGGCATTTTTCCGATCGCGCGGGGAAATTTTGTCTAAAAGGAGCGAAAACGAACATTCGTTATTGACTGATATGTAACAATCGTGCTTCGTTTGGTTTCACGCAGGGGAGGGCGTGCGCGTGAGACAAGCTGACAGCGATATCGTCGATCTGTTCGTCATCGGAGGCGGGATCAACGGCTGTGGCATCGCGCGAGATGCGGCGGGGCGCGGGCTGTCGGTCGGGCTTGCGGAGATGAGCGACCTCGCCTCGGCTACGTCCTCGGCCTCGACCAAGCTGTTTCACGGCGGGCTGCGTTACCTCGAATATCTCGAGATCCGGCTGGTGCGCGAGGCGCTGAAAGAGCGCGAGGTGCTGCTGCGGGCGATGCCGCACATCTCGTGGCCCATGCGGTTCGTGCTGCCCTATCATCGCGACATGCGGTTCGAGGGGCAGACGCCCACGTCGCGCATCCTGAACGTGGTGATGCCGTGGATGCAGGGGCGGCGGCCTGCCTGGCTGATCCGGCTGGGG
This sequence comes from Roseovarius sp., assembly GCA_034521935.1. Taxonomy (GTDB): domain Bacteria; phylum Pseudomonadota; class Alphaproteobacteria; order Rhodobacterales; family Rhodobacteraceae; genus Roseovarius. The sequence continues at coordinate 189,522 of JAXHLV010000001.1, read as the reverse complement.
CTATTCCTCTACGATCACCTCGGCGGGCGCGATATCCTGCCGGGCACGCGGACGCTCGATCTGCGGGACAGCCCCGAGGGGGCACCGCTCAAGGACAAGTTCGCCCGCGCGTTCGAGTATTCCGATTGCTGGATCGAGGACAGTCGCCTGGTGGTGCTCAACGCGCGCGATGCCGAGGCACGGGGTGCCACCATACGGGTGCGCACGCGCGTTGCCGGGGCCGAGCGGCGCGACGGGCTGTGGCATGTGCGGCTGGAGGATCGCGAGACCGGGGCGATCGAGACGGTGCGTGCGCGTGCCCTCGTCAATGCCGGGGGGCCTTGGGTGGGCGACGTCATCACCGGCACGCTGCGGCTCAATTCCTCCGAAGGGGTTCGGCTGGTGCGCGGCAGCCATATCGTGACCCGCAAGCTTTACGATCACGACAAGTGCTATTTCTTTCAAGGCACGGACGGGCGGATCATCTTCGCGATTCCCTACGAGGGCGAATTCACCCTGATCGGCACCACCGATGCCGAGCATGAAAACCCCGATACGCGGCCCGAATGCACGCCCGAGGAGGCCGCCTATCTGTGCCGGTTCGCGAGCGAGTATTTCAAGACGCCCGTGACCGAGGACGATATCGTGTGGACCTATTCCGGCGTGCGCCCGCTTTACGATGACGGGGCGAAATCGGCGACGGCGGCGACGCGCGATTATGTGCTGTCGCTGGACGAGACCGGTGGCGCGCCGCTGCTCAATGTCTTTGGCGGCAAGATCACCACCTATCGGCGGCTGGCGGAATCGGCGCTGGCGCGGCTCGCGCCGCATTTTCCGCGAGCCGCCGGTGACTGGACTGCCGGGGTGGCGCTGCCGGGTGGCGACTTCGCCGTTGACGGGTTCGGGGCGCTGGTGGAAAATCTGGAGGCGCAATACCCGTTTCTCGGGCGCGACTGGGCGCGGCGGCTGGTGCGCGCCTATGGCACCGAGGCGGCGGAGATTATGGGCGATGCGCGAGACGCGGACGATCTGGGCCGCGATTTCGGCGCGACGCTGACCGAGGCCGAAGTGCGCTGGCAGATGGACCGTGAATATGCGCGCGAGGCGGCGGACGTGGTCTGGCGGCGCACGCGGCTGGGGCTGAAGATGACCGGGGAGGAGATCGCCGCGCTCGATGACTGGATGCGCGCGGCGCGTGCGGGCGCAGAACACGAGGGGAGGGCCAAGGCGTGACGCTGATACTCGATGGTATATCGAAGGTGGTGGATGGCGCGGTGCATATCCACCCCACCGACCTCACGCTCGCGCCCGGCACGATGAACGTGCTTCTGGGGCCGACGCTGGCGGGCAAGACCTCGCTCATGCGGCTGATGGCCGGGCTCGACGCGCCAAGCTCGGGGCGTATCTTGTGGCAGGGCGAGGACGTGACCGGGATGCGCGTGCAGGACCGGGCGGTGGCGATGGTCTATCAGCAGTTCATCAACTATCCGTCGATGAGCGTCTACGACAACATCGCCTCGCCGCTGCGCCTTCAGGGCAAATCGAAGGCCGAGGTGGATGCGGGCGTGCGCAAGACCGCCGGGATGATGAAACTCACCCCGATGCTCGACCGCAAGCCGCTGGAATTGTCGGGCGGGCAGCAGCAGCGTTGCGCGCTCGCGCGCGCGCTGGTCAAGGGGGCGGGGCTGGTGCTGCTCGACGAGCCGCTGGCCAATCTCGATTACAAGCTGCGCGAGGAATTGCGGCTCGAAATTCCGCGCATCTTCGAGGAGTCCGGCGCGATCTTTGTCTATGCCACGACCGAACCGGAGGAGGCGTTGCTGCTGGGTGGCAATACCGCGACGCTGTGGGAGGGGCGGATCACGCAGTTCGGGCCGACGGCGGAGGTTTACCGTCAACCCGCCGACGCCACCACGGCGCGGGTGTTCAGCGATCCGCCGATGAATTTCCTGCGCGTGACCAAGCAGGGCGACCGGATCGGTTTTGGCGACGGGCAGGAGGTGGCGGCGCTGGGCGCGTTGGCTGAATTGGCCGATGGCCCGTATCTCGCCGGGTTCCGGCCCAACCATCTGGAGATCGAGCGGCACGGCGAGGAGGTGATGGGTTTTGACACGCGGCTGAGCGTGACCGAGATCACCGGGTCGGAGACCTTCGTGCATCTTGACCATCACGGCGAACGCTGGGTGGGGCTTGTCCACGGGGTGCGCGATCTGAAGATCGGCGCGGACCTGCGGGTGTGGCTTGATCCTGCGCATGTGTATGTATTCGGGCCGGATGGCGCGCTGGTGGCGCCCGCCGCCTATGCGCTCGCGGCCTGAGGGGGGAGACGATGGCAAAGATCACGCTTGATAACCTGGCGCACAGCTATCTGCCCAAGCCCAAGGCAGAGGAAGACTGGGCGCTCAAGGAGCTGAACCATGTCTGGGGCGATGGCGAGGCCTATGCCCTCCTGGGCGCGTCGGGCTGTGGCAAGTCCACGCTGCTCAACATCATCTCGGGGCTGTTGCACCCGTCGCAGGGGCGCATTCTGTTCAACGATGCCGATGTCACCGATCAGGCCACCGCGCAGCGCAACATCGCGCAGGTGTTTCAGTTTCCGGTGGTCTACGACACCATGACGGTGCGCGAGAACCTTGCCTTTCCGCTGCGCAATCGCGGTGCCGAGGCGGGCTATATCGCCACCCGCGTGCAGGCGATTGCGGGCATGATCGGCATGGAGGCGGAGCTTGACCGCAAGGCGCAGGGGCTGACGGCAGATGCCAAGCAGAAGATCAGCCTTGGCCGCGGCATGGTGCGCGAGGACGTCAATGCGCTGCTCTTCGACGAGCCGCTGACGGTGATCGACCCGCACATGAAATGGGAGCTGCGCACGCAGTTGAAGGCGCTGCATCACGAGTTCGGGCACACGATGATCTATGTCACGCACGATCAGACCGAGGCGCTGACATTCGCCGACAAGGTGGTGGTGATGCATGACGGGCGCGTGGTGCAGGTGGGCACGCCGCAAGAGCTTTTCGAGCGGCCGGAGCATACGTTCGTGGGGTATTTCATCGGCTCGCCGGGGATGAACCTGCTCGACGCGGAGGTCGCGGGGACGCGCGCGCGCGTCGGCGGCGAAGAGGTGCCGCTCGGGGCAGAATATGCGCCGCCAAAGGGCCGGGTGCAGATCGGCGTGCGGCCCGAATTCGTGAGCCTTGGGGATGAGGGCCTGCCGGTGACGGTGGACCGGATCGAGGATGTGGGCCGCCACCGGATCGCGCGCTGCACGCTTCACGGCGCGCCGCTCAACGTGATCGTGCCGGAGGGGGCGCCGCTGCCCGGAAGCGACGTGCGCGCGCGCCTCATACCGCACGCCGTCAACGTCTATGCCGATGACTGGCGCGTGTCGCCGAAATCCACCGCCGAGGAGGCCGCGTGATGGAAAAGACAGTCAACCAGAAGGCGTGGTTCCTTGTGTTGCCGGTGCTGGTGCTGGTGGCGTTTTCCGCCGTGATCCCGCTGATGACGGTTGTCAACTATTCCGTGCAGGACACGTTCGGGCAGAACACGTTCTTCTGGGCGGGGCTCGACTGGTTCCGGCAGGTGATCGAGGATGAGCGCATGTGGAACGCGCTGCGCCGGCAGGTGATCTTTTCCGGCATAATCCTCGCCATCGAGGTGCCGCTGGGGGTGTTCATCGCGCTCAACATGCCCAAGCGGGGCATCATGGTGTCCGTCTGCCTCGTGCTGATGTCGCTGCCGCTGCTGATCCCGTGGAACGTGGTGGGCACGATCTGGCAGATTTTCGGGCGCGTCGATATCGGCCTTCTGGGGCGCACGCTGGCGGCGATGGGGATCGACTACAACTATACGCAGAACACGTTTGACGCGTGGGTGACTCTCATCGTGATGGATGTCTGGCACTGGACGTCGCTGGTGGCGCTGCTGGCCTATGCCGGGCTCAAATCCATCCCCGACGCGTATTATCAGGCCGCGCGCATAGATCAGGCGAGCCGCTGGGCGGTGTTTCGCTATATCGAGCTGCCGAAGATGACGGGCGTGCTGACCATCGCGATCCTTCTGCGCTTCATGGACAGCTTCAAGATCTATACCGAGCCCTTTGTCGTCACCGGCGGCGGGCCGGGCAACGCCACCACCTTCCTGTCGATCGACCTCGTCAAGATGGCGCTGGGGCAGTTCGACCTTGGCCCGGCGGCCGCGTTCTCGATCATGTATTTCCTCGTGATCCTCGCGGTGAGTTGGGTCTTCTACACGGTGATGACCAATCTCGACAAGCAGGGGGGCAAGTGATGGCCGGTATGCGCATCAACTGGGTGATGATCCTCTACCTCGTGTTCCTCATGCTGCCGATCTACTGGCTGCTGAACATGAGCCTCAAGACCAACACCGAGATCCAGAACACCTTCACGCTGTGGCCCGACGATCTGACGTTCGACAATTACCGCACCATCCTGAGCGATCCGGCGTGGTATATGGGCTATGTCAACTCGATCATCTACGTCACCATGAACACGGTCCTGTCCGTGGCCGTGGCGCTGCCGGCGGCCTATGCGTTTTCGCGCTACCGGTTCCTGGGCGACAAGCACCTGTTCTTCTGGCTGCTGACCAACCGGATGGCCCCGCCTGCGGTGTTCGCGCTGCCGTTCTTTCAGCTTTATTCCTCGGTGGGGCTTTTCGATACGCATATCGCGGTGGCGCTGGCGCATACGCTCTTCAACGTGCCGCTGGCGGTGTGGATTCTCGAAGGGTTCATGCGCGGTGTGCCCAAGGAGATCGACGAGACCGCCTATATCGACGGCTACTCGTTCGGGCATTTCTTCGTGAAGATCTTCACGCCGCTGATCGCCAGCGGGATCGGCGTGGCGGCGTTCTTCTGCTTCATGTTCTCATGGGTCGAATTGCTGCTGTCGCGGACGGTCACAAGCGTGGACGCCAAGCCCATCGCCGCGATCATGACCCGCACCCAAGGGGCGGCGGGCATCGACTGGGGCGTGCTCGCGGCGGCGGGGGTGCTGACCATCGTGCCGGGGGCCTTGGTGATCTATTTCGTGCGCAATTACATCGCCAAGGGCTTTGCCCTGGGGAGGGTGTGACGAGCTGCGGAGTTGCCAGGAGCGCTGGGCGTATGCGTGGCCAGAAGCCCTGCCCAAGGTCGACGCGCAACGCCTCGGAGGTCGGAGGGCACGGCATCGCGGACGGGCCGCAGGACCGGCATGTGGAAAGGCAATAATGGCCTGGATGGCATGGACATGGCCCACGGCGATCTTCTTCATGGTGATCGCGGGGCTGCTCATCACCTTCACGATCCTCGGGATCAAATACCCCGAGACCCCGCGCCGGGGCGTCCTGCGCATCGAGACGACGCGGGGGGATCGTCTTTTCATCACGCTTCTGGGCTCGGCCTTCATCAACCTGGCCTGGCTCGGGCTCGTCGGCGCGCAGCAACCCTACGCGCTGATCGTCTGCCTCGTTTACGCCGCGGCGGTGTTTCGCTGGGTGTAGCGGGGAAAACAACCGAAAGTTCATAAGGGAGGACAACATGAACTTGGCAATGAAAACAACCACGGCGATCGTCTCGCTTGGCCTGATGGCCGGGCCGGCCTTCGCCGACATGGAGGCCGCGCAAGCGTTCCTCGATGACGAGATCGCGGGCCTGTCGGTGCTGAGCCGCGCCGATCAGGAGGCCGAGATGCAATGGTTCATCGACGCCGCCAAGCCCTATCAGGGGATGGATATCAAGGTGGTGTCGGAGACCATCGCCACCCATGAATACGAGAGCCAGGTGCTCGCGCCCGCGTTCACCGCGATCACCGGGATCGAGGTCACCCATGACCTCATCGGCGAGGGCGACGTGGTCGAAAAGCTGCAAACGCAGATGCAGTCGGGCCAGAACATCTATGACGCCTATGTCAACGACAGCGACCTGATCGGCACGCATTGGCGCTATCAGCAGGTGCGCAACCTCTCCGACTGGATGGAGGGTGAGGGCGCGGATGTGACCAACCCGGGGCTGGATGTCGACGATTTCATCGGGATCAGCTTTACCACCGGCCCGGATGGCAAGATCTATCAGCTTCCGACCCAGCAATTCGCCAACCTCTACTGGTTCCGCTACGACTGGTTCAACGACGAGAAGAACCAGGCCGATTTCAAGGCCGAGTATGGCTATGACCTCGGGGTGCCGGTCAACTGGTCGGCCTACGAGGATATCGCCGCGTTCTTCACCGGGCGCGACCTGAGCCACCTCGATGTCGAGGGCGAGGTCTTTGGCAACATGGACTATGGCAAGAAGGACCCGAGCCTCGGCTGGCGCTACACGGATGCGTGGATGTCGATGGCCGGCATGGGCGACACGGGCGAACCCAACGGGTTGCCGGTCGACGAATGGGGAATCCGCGTCAACGAGAACTCGCAGCCTGTCGGCTCCTGCATGGCGCGGGGCGGGGCCACGAACGCCCCGGCGGCGGTCTATGCCGTCGAAAAGGCGATCCACTGGCTCGACAACTATTCGCCGCCCTCCGCAGCCGGCATGACCTTCTCCGAGGCCGGGCCGGTCCCCGCGCAGGGCAATATCGCGCAGCAGATGTTCTGGTATACGGCGTTCACCGCCGCCACGGTCAAGCCCGACCTGCCGGTGATGAACGCGGACGGCACGCCGAAATGGCGGATGGCCCCCTCGCCGCACGGCGCCTACTGGAAGGAAGGCCAGAAGATCGGCTATCAGGACGCGGGCTCCTGGACGCTGATGAAATCCACGCCCGTGGACCGCGCGCAGGCCGCGTGGCTCTATGCGCAATTCGTGGTGTCCAAGACCGTCGATCTCAAGAAATCCGATGTGGGCCTGACCTTCATCCGCGAGTCGACGATCAACGCGGACCACTTTACCGAGCGCGCGCCGCGCCTTGGCGGGCTGGTCGAGTTCTACCGCTCGCCCGCGCGCGTGGCATGGTCGCCGACGGGGACCAACGTGCCGGATTACCCGAAGCTGGCGCAACTCTGGTGGCAGAATATCGGCGACGCGATGTCGGGTGCCAAAACCGCCAAGGAGGCGCTCGACGGGCTCTGCTCGGATCAGGAGCGGGTGCTCGAACGGCTCGAACGGGCCGGTGTGCAGGGCGATATCGGGCCGAAGCTCAACGAGGAGCGCGACCCGGAGTACTGGCTGAGCCAGCCCGGCGCGCCGTATCCGAAGCTCGCCAACGAGGACGAGGAGCCGGTCACCGTGTCTTATGACGAGCTGATCAAGTCCTGGCAGTGACGACACGCCCCGGGGCGCGCGTGTCTGCGTGCCCCGGTGGCCGCTGTCATTCTCGGGTCAGGCCCGGGGATGACGTGGGAAACAAACGGACCGAACCCATGACCCATATCCTCGCCATCGACCAGGGCACCACGTCGAGCCGCGCGATCCTGTTCGACGAGGCGATGAAGCCCGTGACCGCCGCGCAGGAGGAATTTGCCCAGCATTATCCGGACAGCGGCTGGGTCGAGCATGATGCGAATGATCTGTGGTCGACCACCGCCGCGACCTGCCGCGCGGCCATCGAGAAGGCGGGGATCACCGGGGCGGAGGTGGCCGCCATCGGCATCACCAACCAGCGCGAGACGACCGTGGTCTGGGACCGCCACACCGGGCGCGCCATCCACCGCGCCATCGTCTGGCAGGACCGCCGCACCGCCGGGACCTGCACCCGCCTGCGCGAGGCGGGGCACGAGCCGATGGTGACCGCGCGCACCGGGCTTTTGCTCGATCCGTATTTCTCGGGCACCAAGCTGGCGTGGATTCTCGACCATGTGGAGGGCGCGCGGGCGCGGGCGCGGGCGGGTGATCTGCTGTTTGGCACGGTGGACAGTTTCCTGATCTGGAAGCTCACCGGCGGGCGCGTTCACGCCACCGACGCCACCAACGCCGCGCGCACGCTGCTTTATGATATCCGCAAGGGACGGTGGAGCGCGACCATCTGCGACCTGCTCGATATTCCGATGGAGATGCTGCCCGAGGTGCGCGACAGCGCCGCCGATTTCGGGCTGACGCGCGCCGATCTTGTTCGGGCGCGAAATCCCGATCCTCGGGGTCGCGGGCGATCAGCAGGCGGCGACCGTCGGGCAGGCGTGCTTTCAGCCGGGGATGCTCAAATCCACCTATGGCACCGGGCTGTTTCGCGCTGCTCAATACCGGGGCGGAGCCGGTCGTTTCGCAAAACCGGCTGCTGACCACCATCGCGTATCAGTTGAACGGGCAGCCGACCTATGCGCTCGAAGGGTCGATCTTTGTTGCGGGTGCGGTGGTGCAATGGCTGCGCGACGGGCTGGGCATCATCCGCGAGGCGCGCGAGACGCACCCCCTGTCGGAAAAGGCCGACCCGCATCAGGAGGTGGTGCTGGTGCCCGCCTTCACGGGTCTCGGCGCGCCCTATTGGCGGCCCGATTGCCGGGGCGCGATCTTTGGCCTGACGCGCGGGACGGGACCCGCGGAAATGGCGCGCGCCGCGTTGGAAAGCGTGGGGTTCCAGACCCGCGACCTCCTGGAGGCGATGCGCGCCGACTGGGCGGGGCACGGGGCCGATGCGGTGCTGCGCGTAGACGGCGGCATGAGTGCCAGCGATTGGGCGATGCAGTTCCTCGCCGATATTCTCGACGCGCCGGTGGACCGGCCGCAAGTGCTCGAGACCACGGCGCTGGGCGCGGCCTGGCTCGCGGGGATGCAGGCGGGGATTTATCCTGCACAGGAGGAGTTCGCGCGCGGCTGGGCGCTCGAACGCCGGTTCGAGCCCGCGATGGCCGAGGCCGAGCGCGCGCGCAAATGCGCGGCCTGGGCGCGGGCGGTCACGGCAACGCTATCGTTCTGAGGCCGCGCGGCGTTGTGATACGTCGCATCTGCGCTTAGGCTCCGGCCAGACCGAGGAGCCGCCATGTCCGACCCGATCAGCGTCATCATCCCCGCCCGTGACGAGGGCGGCACCATCGCGCAGGTGGTGGCCACGATGCACGGCCTGGCCTGCGTGGCCGAAGTGGTGGTGATCGACAACGGCTCAAACGACGACACGGTCGCGCAGGCAGAGGCGGCGGGGGCGCGGGTGATCCATGAGACGCGCCCCGGCATGGGCCACGCGGTGCGCAGCGGGTTGGCGGCGGCGCAGCATGACTGGGTGATGAAGGTCGATGCCGACCTGGGCCGGTTCGACACCGCGCTGTTCGCGCGAATGGCCGAGGCGCGCGCGCCGGGGGTGGGGCTGGTCAAGGGGGCGTGGAACGACCCCGCCGACCCGATGCCGATGACGCGGCTTCTGGTGGCCCCCGCTTTGCGGCAGATGTTTCCGGGGCTGGGGGGGCTGCGCGCGCCCAATTCGGGGATTTACCTGTTTGACCGGTCGCGGATCGCGCATGAGCGACTCACCGGCGACTACGCGGTCGATCTCGACGTGATGCTGCGGGTTCACGCCGCCGGGGCGGCTGTGGCCGAGGTCGATATCGGGCGCATCGTGCATGACAGCCGCGATCCGGGGCACTACAGCCGCATGGCCGAGCAAATCCTCGCCTTCTTCCTGTCGCGTCAGCCGCTTGGGCTGCTGGAAGAGGTGGCGGTGGTGGCGCGCAGCGAAGACGAGGTGATCCGCCACGCCAGCGGCGTGATGGCGGCCAAGCTGATCGCCGGGGCGCGGGTGAGCGTGTATGTGGACGGAGAGGGCGAGGCGCTCGACGCGGTGTTCGCCGGGTTTCCCACCTATCGCCGCGCGCCGCTTGCCGGGGCGGCGCGCCACACGCCCCATGCCAATGCGACGCGGCTGCGGATTATTCGAGCGCCGGGGATTGGGTGCGAGGTGCCCGACGCGCCGGTGCCGGTGGAGGTGTGGGAAATGCCCGGTGCGGCGGGGTTTGCGGCCGATATCGCGACCGAGAGCGGCGCGGGGGCGGCACTCAGGCGCGCGGCGCTGGAGCGGCTGGGGCTGTCGGGGGGCACCTCCACGCGCGAGATGTTTCGGGTCTTGGGGCAGGCGTAACAGAGCGCGTCATCCTCGGGCTTGACCCGAGATCTCGGATGAGAACCTCGGGTGAGCCCGAGGATGACAAGAATAAAGCCCGAGGATGACGTGCCGCCTCGCCCTCACGCGCCCTTGAAATTCACCTCGCCTTCGTGTTCGAGCGCGCGCTCGCGGGCCAGTCTTGTCGTCACGCAATCCTCGCGCGTCCGGCGCGAGCGGATGCGTCCGTATTGGCCGAGGCCGATGGCCAGCAGGATGATCACGCCGCCGGGGATGAGGCCGGGGCCGGGGTCCTCGCCCAGAAGCACCATCGCGATGAGGATGCCCGCCAGCGGCGTGAAGGAGGTGGCCAGCGACACATCGCCCGAACGGGCGTGTTTCAGCGCGAGCGCCCAGGCGAACTGTCCGCCAAGCACCACGATCAGCGCGTAGATCCAGACATATTCCCAGACCAGCGGGTGAAACACGTCCTGGAAATGGTTAGGCCCGAAGAGATAGATGGCGAGGAAGAAGTAGAACACCGTGCCCAGCACCGTGCGGTAGATCGCGAAAATCCCCATCGGGATGCCGCGCAGCCCGGTGCGCGCCACCAGCGTCGAGGCGATATACGACAGTGTCGCCAGAAGCGCCCCGATCTCGCCCTTGCCCATGTCGAACGCGCCGCCGCCATTGAGCCACAGCATCAGCACCGCGCCCACAAGCGCCACGAGACCGGCGACAAAGGCCCAGGGCTCGAACTCCTCGCGCAGGAAAAGCCACGCGGCCAGCAGAAACAGCGGCGGCTCGATCCGCCCCATGAGGACCACGTTGGTCACGGTGGTCTTTTCCAGCGCATAAAAGAAGAGCCCGGGGGTCAGCGCCGACGAAAGAAACGCCGACAGCGTCAGGATCACCCAGTGCCTGCGCGTGAGCTTGCTCAGGTTTTCCAGCGTCCAGTCGCGCCAGAACATGAAGCCCATCGGCACGATGGACATCAGCGAGCCGACGAAGAGCAGGTTGCAATAGGTGATGACGTTGCGGCCCTGCACCTGATTGTTCGCGCCGATCTCCGCGAGCAGCGAGACGATGGAATTGCCCGCGGCAAAGATAACGACCGCGAGCCACGCAAGGCTCGCGCCCATCATCAGGCGTGAATTGTCGGGTATTGCCTGAGCGCTGACCTGAGCCATCCGAATTCCTTATTTTCGCCACGCGTGACCATTCATCCCGACAATGGGCAAGAGCCGCGCGCTGTGCAAATGACTTTGGCGCACGGTGGTTCACGATGCGTCAATCGCCGCGCAACATTGTTTCATGGATCGCCCCCCGCGCGGCCCCGGGATCACGCTGGCGTGCGGGTGCTTGCCTTTCGCGGGCGGGGCGCGCAGCTTGGATGCGATCACACCGGCGCAAGGAGCGTGCAGATGACCGATGAGCCGCAGGCCGAAGCCACCGAGGCTTTTGTCACCATCTTCGACGACACCTACGATCAGCCCGATTGTCGGGCCTATTTCCGAATGATGGATGCGCTGGGCTATCGCAATCAGCACCATGCCACCGCCGCGTTTCGCGCGGGGCTTTCCGTGCTGTGCGATGCGCGCGGGATCAGTGCGCCACGCCTGCTCGATTTCGCGTCGAGTTACGGCATCGTCAGCCTGCTGATGCGGTTCGATGTGACGCTGGGCGATGTGTTCGCGCGCTACCGCGATCCCAGGTTTGACGGGATGTCACCCGCTCAGGTGATCGCGCGCGACCGCGACTGGCTGTCGGGTTTGCCCCACCGCGCGCCCCGCTTGCATGTGACCGGCATCGACATCATGCCCAACGCCGTGGCCTATGGGCGCGCGGTGGGGCTGTTTGATGAAGGCTATACCGACGACCTCGAGGCCTCTGACCCGTCCGGGGGCCTTGCCGCCGCGCTGGGGCAGGTGGACATGATCGTGGAATGCGGTTCGGTTGCGCAGCTCATGCCGCGCGCGCTTGATCGGCTTTTGGCTGCGGCGGGACCGCGCAAGCCGTGGATCATGACCTCGCCCATTCGCGGCAACGAGCGCGCGGCGGCCGGGGAGGTGCTGCGCGCGCACGGCATGGTGCAGGAGCGGCTGCCGGTGCCGCCCTTCGTGCATCGCCGGTTCGAGAGCGAGGGCGAGCAGGCCCGCGCCATCGCCAACGCGCGCGCCGCCGGTCATGACACCGAGGGTGTCGAGACGACCGGGCATTTTCACGCGCAGGTTCTGCTTGCCCGCCCGGCGGAGGAGGCGCGGGCCCTGCCCGTGAGCGGCTGGCCGCAGCCGCTGAGCGTGCCGCCGCTGCCGTGAGCGTTGCCGCGCTTGCCCGGCGGGGGCGCGCTACGCTATAGATCGGGGGGCGTTTTACAGGTTGATTTTCATGCAGCATCGCAGCCTATCCCATCGGTTTTGGCATCCCCGGTCGCGAGGCCGGGCGTGATGCGTGCGGTGCTTTACCTGTTGGTGCTGATGGCGGGGGCCGGGTTTGGCCTTGGCGGCTGGGCCCTGTGGGGGGCGCTTTACGCCGAACGCCCCGCGACACCGCCCGCAGTCAAGATCGACGACGCCCTTGCCGAGGTGGCGCGCAGCGCCGCACCCGCGCCCGCCGCGTCCTGGCCCGCGATCTTTGACGTCTACGTGCCCGACCCGCCGAAACCCGCCGCCGCGCCGCGCCCGAAGCAGAGCTGGCGCCTCGTGGGCCTTGTCGCGGGCGGAGAGGATGGCTGGGCGATCCTGTCGGGCACGGGCGGCGAGCAGATCGTGCGCAAGGGCGACCGGATCGGCGGTGCCACGGAGGTGGTGGCGATCGAGGAGGCGGGCGTGCGGCTGTTGCGCGACGGCGAGGAATTGCGCGTCGGGTTCGACAAGACGCCGCGCTCGCTGCTGGCCGATCTCATTTCCAATGCGTCGGACGCGCCGCTGGAGGCCGAGTTGCCGCTCAGCCTGCTGGCGGGGCGCGACATGCGGCTGGTGCTGGGGCGCGCGGGCAGCGTGCGCATGGTGGCCCCCAATGGCGGGCAGGGAGACCTCGTTCCCGAAATCCTGTGGGTGCGCAAGGGGCATATCTATGACCTGATCGGGCTTCGGCAGGGCGACAAGGTGCTGCGCGTCAACGGCCACAATGTGTTCGATTCCGAGCTATTGTCGACGGCAAGGGACATGATCGGGCAGGCCGAAGAGCTGGCCGTGGAGATCCTTCGCGCGGGACAGCGGCGCACGATTCGGGTGCGCGTCACCGGGCGCGGATAGCCGGGAGGCGCTCGATACAAGGAAAATCCCGACTTTGACAATTTGAAAACCGCAACTCAACCATAGGGATGGTGGAGCGGCGTCACATCATTTGCTACCAAACAAGCGATGTCACGAAACATCACGAAAATGTTATCGTTGCCTCGCGCAACTAAATATGGTTTTTGCATGTCATAAGAGTGTGACTGTTATCGTTTTTATCACTGCGACACGTGCGCACATCGCGCATTTATCGAAGAGGAGCGACTGCTCTAAACCCTATTGAACCAAATTCGCGTGATCACGGTCACGCACGGGCCACACATTACTCATCCTTCCGGCCTGTCTCCCAAGCTCAGGGCATTCGCCCGAACCAAACCTGACTGACGCAAGCGGCGCTGGAGCCGCGCGTGTCATCCTTCACGGGGCCCTGGCCCTTCTTGCCCGTGGCATGTGGATGGCACGGGAGGGTGTGCATTTTGCCTGCCCGTTTTGTTTAACAAGAGCTTTTTCTGCTGGAGGACAAAGCATGAAACGAAGAGATGCATTGAAGCTTGGCTTTGGTGCGGCTGGTGCGACGGTTGCGGCAACGCAGGCCGGCGCGGTCGAGATCGAACAATGGCCCGACAGCGCCGCAGATGGCCTGACGCAATCGGGCCTGGTGTTTCCCGACACATTTCAGCCGAGCATCGTCACCGAGCCGAGCCCTTACGTGGAGCCGTTCACGGCCCCGCTCAACATCATGCCGGTCGCGGAGCCGGTGGACCCCGCCACATACGATCCGCCGATCGAACCGGCGCGGCATCAGCGGTTCGACGATTTTCCGCCGCAGAAACACTACGAAGAGGTGCTGAGCGAGTTCCGCTGGAAATACCACTGGCAGCCCCCCTATGGCGACGGCACGCCGGATGTCGTGGGCCGCGACGGCCAGCCCGATGTCGGCTCGTGGCACTGGGGGTTCAACGGCATCACGCCGGGCGAGACCTATCACGCCTATTACGGCGAGCCGGTGTTCCTGCGCCGCAACAACCTGCTGCCGCCGGTGGGGGCGGGCAATGTGCAGTTCGCGCTGCCCTCGCCCACGATCCACCTGCACAACGCGCATACCGCGTCCGAATCAGACGGGATTCCGCAGGATTTTTTCAATCCGGGCGAATTCTGGGATCATCACTACGCCAACTTCCCGGCCGGGTCGCCGTTCGGGTGGAGCCCTTATAACCGCGAGATCATGAATACCCTGTGGTATCACGATCACCGGCTCGATTTCACGGCGACCAATGCCTATGCCGGGCCTCACGGGCTTCTACCTGCTGTTCGATGAGCGCGATTCGAACAACGAGCGTGATCGCAACCGCCGGGCATTCCGCCTGCCCTCGGGCAAGTATGACATCCCGCTCATCCTGCACGACGTGCAGTTCCAGGCCAATGGCCAGGTCCGGTGGGATTTCTTCCTGCCCGACGGCGATCAGCCCAACCCCGAGACGCGCCCCGCACCGGTCGATGTGGGCAACTCGCAAGGCACGGCAGACAGTTTCGATTCCAACCGCCTGCAATACACCACGCAGGGCATGGTGGGCGATCACATCACGGTCAACCGGATCATCACCCCCTATCTCGACGTGGATCGGCGCAAGTATCGCTTCCGCTTCCTCAACGGCGGTCCGTCGCGGCTCTATCGTCCGCGGCTCCGGGTTGTGCCCGGCGATGGTGGCGCGCCCTATTTCGACAACTGGATCATCCTGTCGAACGACGGCAACCTGCTGGAAAAGCCGCTGGTCGAGCCCTCGTTCAACCTGTGGGTGGCCAACCGGTTCGACGTGATCGTGGATTTCTCGAAATACGAGGATGGCGACAAGATTCAGGTCTTGAACGATCTCGAAATCCGCGACGATGGCGCGGGGCCGACCGGCTATACGCTGGACGAGGACAACATGATGCCGGTGATGGAATTCCGCGCCAAGGGTGGCCGCGTGCGCGACCCGTCGCGTGTTCCGCGCACCATGCGCAGGCTGCCGCAAATCCGCATGTCGGAAGTGCGGCGCAAGCGCCTGTTTGTGTTCGACTACGACAACGGGCTGTGGACGGTGAACGGTCGCCTGATGGACCCCAACCGCGTCGATGCCAAGATCGAGCAGGGCTCCGCCGAGATATGGACCTTCCGCAACGAGGGCAACGCCTGGGCGCACCCGGTTCATACCCACTTCGAAGAGTTCCAGATTCTCGAGGTCAACGGTCGCAAGCCGACTCGGCGGTCGAACAGTCCCGCAAGGACGTGGTCTCGCTCGGACCGGGGGACGAGGTGACGTTCTTCAGCCGCTGGCGCGACTTCTTCGGCAAGCATGTGATGCACTGTCACAACGTCGTCCACGAGGACCACGCGATGATGATCCGCTGGGATATCGTCGAGCCGGGCCAGGGCGACTGAGCACGCCGTATCGGAATTCTCTGAAAGAGAGAGGAAAAGACATGACCAACAGACGTCAATTCATGGCGAGCCTTCCGGTCGCGGCGGCTGCGGGGGTGACGGCGGGGTTCTACACCACGCCCGGCAACTCGCAGGAACGTGCGGCGGCGGCGGCAGCCGAGGCCCGGGCGCGGCTGCGCGACGCAGCCGCAACCGCGCATCCCAACGACACGCCGATCCTGTGCAACCCTGTCGACAGCGGCGGCATCATCGACCAGAACGCGCGGGATTCCTTTCCCAACGTGATGATGGTCAATCATGACGGTCTCGGGATGGCCTTTTACGAAGGCTTTATCGAGAACAAGGTGGTGATGATGCACTTCATGAGCCTGCGGGACGAGGCGCAGTTCCCGATCACGCGGCGGATGGCCGATGTCGTGCGCGAACTGGGCGACAAGGTCGGGCGCGATGTGTTCGTTTATTCGATCACCCGCGACCCCGAGCATGATACGCCCAGCCGGATGGCGGCCTATGCGCGCGAGTTGAACGCGCCCGAGGGCTGGCATTTCCTGACCGGCACGCCGCAGCATTGCGCCGATCTTGCGTTCCGCATGTATCGGATGCCTCATGCGACGTTGCCCGGCAAGCGCAAGGTCGACGTGGTGTTCTACGGCAACGGCCAGGCGGGCCTGTGGGGCACGTTCCCCTGGGATATCCGCCCCGACGACGCCGCCGAGCGGGTCACCTGGGTGATGCCCGGACGTCCGCCCGCGCCCGGTGAGGCGCCGCGCCGTGCCGGTCCGCGCGTGTTCGACCTTGCCGATTCGCGCAACCACAACCGCGAGGCGTGATTCCGCGCCCCGCCCGAGGCGGGGCCGAGAAAATCATTTGAAACGGAGACAAACGAAATGTTTCGTAAATCCATGAAAACGGTCGCGGTGATGGCGTTGCCCGTCATCGGCCTGTGGGGGAATACTGCCCTCGCGCAGGGGCCAGCCGGGCTCAACATGTTCTGCGAGAACGGCGGCCATGCCGCCGGCGGACAACAGCCCCGGGTTCCTTTCGAAATCCGCGAAACGGTCGGCAACACGACGACGTTGACGACTGCGGGCGGGGGATCGGTTTTTCCGTCAAATCCGGATTATCCGAACGGGGATAGCTTTACGCCCAACCCGTCCAACATGCTGCCGACCATCTACGAGAACGCCAAGACGTGCCGGGGCAACGAAATTCCGCACACATTGCCCTCGACACCCGAGAACCCCTACAACCTGCATGACGATCCGGTGATCCGCCAGATCGACAAGACTTCGCCCACCGATGATCTCGACTGGATCATGGACGAGATCGAGGCGATGTCCGAGCCGCGTCGGTTTTGCCGGAATTTCCGGGGTTACCAGTTCTGCTACGCGATCCCCCGTCGGGTGAATATCGGCCAGGTGCGCGATCTCGCGCGGGATGCGGTGGATATCATCGAGGGCAACGACCTGCGCGGGCGCTTCCGAGACCGCGAGTATGAGGGTTTCCCGCTCTTGCACTATCTCGGCGGGCTGAAGACCAAGGCGGTCGATCCCGACACGAAGACCATCACCGTGACCCAACTCTGGTATGACACGCATATCGAGTCGGATGTGGCCTATATCGATCCCACGGTGGTCAACGACGAGGAATGGACGATCAACTATGTCGTCAAGATCCTCAACCGCGGTCACGAGGATTTCGCGCCTTACGCGATGTTCTTCGACGATCCCAAGGAGCTGGACCTGACGGACCTCGGCGGGCCCGACCTCACGCAAGGAGGCACGGCGTTCCCGCGTCTGCCGAATGTGGGTATGGATCAAACCTTCTTTCCGATGGAGGAAGGGCTGGAATACACGCTCAACATGAAGATGCCTCCGGCGCGGTTCTGGAACCTCAGCTATCACTGGGGCTGGCGCAACCACCCGCCGCGCGTGCAGGTCACGGAAAACGTGCTCGTGCCGCTCGGTTTGGATGCCGATGGCAATCCGCGCCCGCGCAACTTTGCCGAATTGGCCGTGTTCGGGGAAAACCCGCGCGCCAGCGAGCAGGCCAAGCTCGACGCGATCAACATGATCGGCGACACCGCGCCCGCCAAGCGCATGTGGCGGATGTTCCGCGAGCTTGCAGCGATGGATACCGGGCCGGGATTCCAGCGTAGTTTCCGGGGTCGTAACAGCGCAGTCGTGCAGGCGCAGATGGAGCTGATCCGTCAGGCTTTCTATGACTGGCAGAACCGCCGCACCCTGCCCACCGGCTACGAGATGGCCGAGGGCGCGGACATGACGGTGCTTTTCCTCAACAACACCATGTATGGCAAACTCAAGGGCCATGACGGGGATGCCGAGGTGCGGATGGACAAGGGCATCTGGGACAAGCGCGGTGACGTGGTCGACATCCAGCTTCTGAATGGCGACTATTTCCCCCATGCCTATGTGCTGGTGGATTTCGGCGGGCTGCGCGGGTGGGAGAATACCTTCCACAACACGCTGCCTGTCGGCGGTGCCGGTCCGCTCTTTACCTTCGGGCGCAACTACTTCTGGATCCATGTCGCAGGTCAGGGGCCGATCCCGGTGCCGCCGGCGACGCGGCCTGCCGAGGCCTCGCCGACGCCGGTGAGCCAGCTGGGCTGGACACCGGGGCGCATTGCCGGTCTAGGGAGCAGCTTTGCCTGGGGCGGGATGCAGCAGGAGATGGGCGATTACGTCAACACCGATGGCGTGGGCGAACATAACCTCGAGGTGACCTTCACCTACGAGCCCTCGCGCCGGCTGCGGATGTATCAGTTCGACGCGCTGCACCACGACGTGGCGGTGTGGTCGGTTCACTGACCGCGACGACAAAAACGGGGACCGGCGGTTGACGCCGCCGGTCCCGGCCAGACATCATTACTCACTCGCTTCAATCGAGGTTGACATGACCTTCTCTTTGAAATCCTTTCCCTGCGCCACGGTCATCGCCGTGAGCGCCTTGTCTTTTTTCCCCGCAGTTTCCGCGCTGGCCGATGACGGGCACACGCATGGGCAGAAGGCCGAGATGGCCGATGCCCCGAAGGTCGAGATGGCGGACCATTCCGGTCACGGTGGCCAGGCCACGACGCACGGTGCGCATGGCGCAGACCACGCGACGATGGATCATGCGACGATGGATAACGTCGCGATGGATCACCGGATGCCCGATCACCTTGGCATGGACGAGGGCAATGCCGGCGAAATGGCCATGCGCCCCGACGGGTTCGGCTTCAAGCGCAGCATGAACGCCTATGCCGCCCCCGCCGTCGCCCTGCGCGACCGCAACGGGCGCAAAGCGGATTTTGCCGAAATGCTCGAATTCGACGGGCCAGTGCTGCTGAATTTCATCTTTACCAGTTGCGCCACCATCTGCCCGGTGCAAAGCGCGACCTTTGGTCAGGTGCAGCCCGACCTCGCGGCGATCGAGGATCATTACCTGATGGTGTCGGTCTCGATCGACCCGGAATACGACACGCCGCGCCGCCTACGCGAGTATGCCGATCTGCACGACGCCCGCGACAACTGGGTGATGCTGACCGGCGGGTTCGACGATATCTTCGCGGTCGTTCGGGCCTTTGATGCGGTCTACAAGGGCGAGAACAAGATGTATCACCGCCCGCTGACGTTTTTGCGGGCCAATGCCGACGCGCCGTGGCTGCGGCTCGAGGGGTTGCTCGGGGCCGAGGAACTGATCGGGGAATATGCCAAACTTCTGCAACCCGAGGTCAACTGATGCGCGCGAAACTGATGCGGGCCGCCACCCTTGTGCTGGCTCTCGCCTCTGTGCCCATGCTCGCGGGCGCGGGGCAGGCGGGCGATGCCGACCTTGGCCGCAAACTCTACTGGCAGGGGATCGGTGCCGACGGTGCGCCGATCCGGGGCGTGACCCAGGGCGATGTCGAGGTGACCGGCGCGCAGTTTTCCTGCGTGAGTTGCCACCGCCCCAGCGGGTTCGGCACGTCGGAGGGCGGCAATTACATGCCGCCCATCATCGGCGAGGTGCTGTTCAACGCCAAGACCGCCGACCGCAACCGCAATTTCAAGGAACTGTATCAGGAGGTGCAGCCCCCCGGTTTCTGGGCGCGGGTGCGCCAGCCGCGGATGCGGCCCGCCTATGACGAGGCAAGCCTCGCGCGGGCGCTGCGCGACGGCATCGACCCCGGCGGCCACGAGTTTGCGCCGATCATGCCGCGCTATGATCTGGCACCCGAGGACGTGGCCAATCTCGCGGCGTTCCTGCGCACGCTCTCGAACGAGATTTCGCCGGGCGTCGATGAGCGCGACATCCATTTCGCCACTATCATCGGCCCCGGTGCCGACCCGGAGGCGACCGACGCCATGTTGCGCACGATGCGGCTGTTTGTCGAGTGGATGAACATCGACACCGAGGGCGACACCCAGAACCCGACGTTTTCGCCCAATTACAAGTCGAATTTCATCTCGGCCTATCGCTATTGGCAGTTGCACGAATGGCACCTCGACGGCCCGCCCGAGACATGGCGCGCGCAGCTTGAGGCGAAGTATGCCGAGCAGCCGGTGTTCGCCACGGTGAGCGGGCTGGTCGAGGGGCCGTGGGACGAGATCGGCGCGTTCTGCGATGACATGCGCCTGCCCTGCATCTTTCCCAATACCGAACTGCCGACGCCGGGCGAGGGGCGCTATGGCTATTCGGTGTTCTTCAACCGTGGCCTCGCGCTCGAGGCCGAGGCGCTGAGCCTCTATCTTGGCGATCAGGCCACGGCCCCCGCCCGCGTGGTGCAGATCCACGGCCCCGGCCCCGAGGGCACGCGGCCCGCCCGCGCCTTCGAGGCGGCGATGGCGCGCGTGATGCCGGATGTGCCGGTCGAGACGATGGCCTATGCGGACGCGGCGGCGCTCGATGCGGCGCTGTCGGCGGCGGGCGGCGCGGATGTGCTGGCGGTCTGGCCGTCGGACATGGCCGGGGCGCTTGCGGCGCTGGCCGATGCCGCGCCCGATGCCGCGCGCATCTTCCTGCCGTCGGGGGCCAAGGATCAGGCGCTCGCGGCGCTGCCGCCCGAGGTGATGGCGCGCACGCGGCTGGTCTGGCCCTATGACAAGCCCGGCGGCTATCACCCCCGCAAGTTCCGCATTCGCGGCTGGATGCATTCCCGGCGGCTCGAGGTGAGCCACCCGCTCATCCAGTTGCAAACCTATTACGCGCTGACGATGGCAGAGTTCAGCCTGATGCACATGATCGACGATTTCTACCGCGACTACATGCTGGAAATCATCGAGCATCAGGCCGAGAACGAGCTGAACCCCGGCACCCATCCCGAGTTGGCACTCGGGCCGGGGCAGCGGTTCGCCTCCAAAGGCGCGTTCATCGCCGAACTGGCCCCCGAGACCCGGCTGGGTTACCGGGTGGTCAGCGACTGGATCGTACCCTGAGGTTTTGAGTAATGGGCCAAAGGGTGCGTAGCGGGCGGCGGGGCAACCTGCCGCCCGTGCCTTGTTCAGCCCGCAGCACCCGCAGCGATCCAGATCAGCGCCGCCGCACCGCAAAGATAGGCCCCGAAGGGAATTTCGGCATCCCGCGCGACGGGCCCACGGCGCAGCATCAGCGTCAGCATGAGCGCGCCGAGCGCCGCGAGGAGCGCCACCAGCGGCAGCGCCTGCCAGCCGAGGCCCGCGCCGATCCCGGCCATGAGCTTTACATCGCCCATCCCCAGCCCCTCGCGCCCGCGCAGGCCTTGGTATCCAAGGCGGATCGCGAGGAACGCGCCCGCGCCCGCGCCCGCGCCGATGAGTGCCGCCCCAAGCCCCGGCCCGAGCGCGCCGAGCGCGAGGCCGGTTGCCAGGAGCGCCGCGTTCAGCGGGTCGGGCAGGCGCATCGCCGTCAGGTCGCACAGCGCCAGCCCCATGAGCAGCCACAGCCACAGCGCGCCCAGCACCATGAGCGCGGGCGAGGGGGCCGTGAGGATCGCCGCCGAGGCCAGCGCCACGCCGCCCAATTCGGCATACCAAAGCCAACGCGGGATCGCCGCGCCGCAGGCCCGGCAGCGCCCGCCCAGCCGCAGCCACGACAGCACCGGCACCAGATCGCGCCAGCCGATCCGCGCGTCGCAGCCCCGGCAGCGCGAGCCGCGTGCCACCACGTCCTCTTCGTGCGGCAGCCGTTCGGCCCAGAGCGCGAGAAACGAGCCCACGGCTGCGCCTGTGGCGAGAAGGAAAAGGGCGAGCGGCAGCAGGCTCTGCATCGGGCGTCACCGGCGGAAAAGGATCGAACCGGGGCGCGAGACGATTGTCACGAGCCCGGCCATCGGTTATCGTCAATGTCAGAAACTATAGCATTTCCCGGACAGAATTTACCATGAAAATCAATATGTCACCCCGTTCCGTATCGAGCCGCACCCGGCGCGGAGAGGCCGGGTTCTCGTTGCTGGAGCTGATGGTCGTGGTGGTCATCATGTCGATCCTCGCGCTGGTGGTCATGCCCCGCATCATCGACCGGCCCGATCAGGCCCGCGTGGCGCGCGCGCAGGCCGATATCGCGGCCCTTTCGGGCGCGCTCAAGCTCTACAAGCTCGACAACTTCCGCTATCCCACCACCGAGCAGGGCCTCGCCGCGCTGGTCGATGCCCCGGGCATCGAGCCGGTGCCCGGCAATTACGCGCAGGGTGGCTATATCGACCGTCTGCCGCAGGACCCGTGGGGCAACGATTACCAATACCTCTCGCCGGGTGTGCATGGCGATTTCGACATTTTCACGCTGGGCGCGGACGGGGTCTCCGGCGGCACCGGGCTCGATGCGGATATCGGGTCATGGGACGGCTGAACACCCCCCCGGATCGCGGCTTTTCGCTTCTGGAAATGGTCGTGGTGGTGGCGGTCATCGCCACGCTTTCGGTGGGGGCGAGCCTCTCTATCGGGCCGCGCGGCGAGACGGCGGATGCGCCGCGCCTCGCCTCTGTTTATGATGCGCTGCGCGACGCGGCGCTGCTGGGTCAGGCCCGGCGCGGCTTGCGCCTCGTGCCCGGCGGCTGGCAGGTGCTGGTGCCGCGCGAGGGCGCGGAAGGGGGCTGGCAAACCTCTGGCGCAGCGGTGAAATTCCGCTCCGAGGTGCGTTTCGAGGGGGAGGGTGGCCCGATCCTGCCCACGCCACCCGACGACCGTCTGCCGCAACCCGATATCGTGTTTCTGCCCGATGGCGAGGTGACCCCGTTCGAGGCGGTGTTCGTGACCGACGCGACCATCACCGCCTGCCGGTCACAGGGGCTCGCGGGCCTCGTTTGTGCCGTCCGATGACGACCGAGGGAACACGCGGCATCACGCTGCTGGAGCTGGTGGTGGCGGTGCTGGTGCTGGCGATGGCGACGATGGCGGCGCTGCGCAGCACCGATCACGCCACCCGCGCGCTGGGCGGCGAGACGGCGCGCGTGCTGGCGCTGCAAGCGGCGCTCAACCGGGCCGAGGAATACCGCCTTTATGGTGCGCGGGTGGCGGGCGGGCTGCCGCGCGAGGCGCGCTCCGGCGGCACGGTCTGGCGGCTCGATGTGAGCGAGGAGCCGACCCGCGCGGGCCATGTGCTGGCCACCATCGTGGCGCGCGGCGATAGCGGCCCCGGCGCGCAGATCGCGGTGATCGCGCCGCGCGTGGTGACGCCATGACCGGGACGATGCCAAAAGGCGAGCGTGGGCTTACCCTCGTGGAGCTGGTCGCCGCGATGGCGATCTTTCGCGCTGGTGGCGGTGATGGGGTTGCAAACGCTGGGTGGGATGATCCGGGCGCGCGACCGCACGTCCGAGGCCGCAATGGATGCGGCGGCGCTGTCGCGTGGTCTCGTGCTCTTGCGCGCCGATCTCAAGGCGGCGGTCGATCTGCCGTTCTGGCCGCCGGACGCGGTGGAGCCCGATCCGCCGTTCCTCGATATCAGCGCCGAGGAGGGGCGTTTCGCGCTCAGCACCGAGGCGCGCGCCGTGCTGCCGGGGGCGCAGACCGCCGGAACCGAGCGCGTGACCTGGCGGCATGACCGGCAGGGCGAGCGGCTGTTGCGCAGCGTCTGGCCGGTGCTGCGCCCCGCCTCGGACGCGGCGCGCGGCGCGGAAACGGTGATCTTCGAGGATGTCGCGGGCCTGCGCCTGCGCGCCTATTCGGGCCCCGAGGAGGGCTGGGTCGGGCGCTGGGGGCAGGAGACGGACAATGCCCGTCCCGGCCTGCCGCGCGCCGTCGAAGTCATCGTGGAATCAGAGCGTTACGGATCGCTGCGCGTGCTGGTGGCGTTGCCATGAGGGGCGAGCGGGGCATCGCGCTCTTGAATGCGCTGATCATGGTGGCGGCGATCGCGGCGCTGGCTGCCGGGCTGATGATCGAGGCCGGGCGCAGCCATGACCGGATGGCCCATGTCAGCAGCAGTCAACAGGCGGCGCTGCACCTTGATACGGCGCTGCTTCTGGTCGATCCGGTGCTGCGCGCGGATTGGCGGCGCGCGCCCGAACTTGATCACCTGAACGAGGCATGGGCGCGCGCGCCGCTTGACGCCGATATCGGCCGGGGCCGCATGGTCGCGCGGCTGGCCGATCTTCAGGGGCGGTTCAATGTCAACAGCCTCGTCAATGCTTCTGACGCAGGGGCGGCGCGCGGTTTCGAGCGGCTGTTGCGCGGGCTTGGCCTGCCGGTGTCGCTCGGTTCCGAGATCGCGGGATTTTTGCAGCCGCGCGGCCCGGTGCGGCCCGGCGATTACGCCGCGCGCCCGGTGCCGGTGCGGGTGCAGGGCGGCGCGGTGGACCGGGTCGAGGCGCTGCGCCTTGTGCGCGGCATGACCGAAGAGTATTACGCCCGCCTCGTGCCCTTCGTCGCCACGCTGCCGCTGCGCACGCCGCTCAACGTCAACACCGCCCCGGCCGAGGTTCTGGGCGCTTTGCTGCCCGCCGCCACCCCCGCCGATGCCGCGCGGCTGGTGGCCGAACGCGCGGTCACCCCCTTTGCCGACATGGCCGATTTCGAAGAGCGCGCCCGGCGGCTGATCCATCCGGGGGTGGTCGCGCAGGCGCAGGCCCCCGCCGGGGGATTTGCCGTCTCCACCCGCTGGTTCGAGGCAGAGGTCGATCTGCATCTTGACGGGCGCGTCTACAGGCGCATCCTGACGCTCGAGCGCTCGCCCGAGGATGGCGCGGCGCTGATCGCTCACCGTCGGATGGTCCTGCCATGAACGCGCGTCGTCACCGCCCCGCCGCATCGTCGGAACCATCGCTTGCGATCCACCCGGTCGAGAGCGCCGCGCCCGTGCCCGATGGCCCCTTCGTGGCCACGGTGCCGGGGGCCGATGCGCCGCTCTTGCCGCTCGATCTGCCGCCGGGGCTCAAGGGCGTGGCACGCGAGCGGGTCGCGCGGCGGCAGTTGCGCGACGCAGGCTGCGGCGGAGGGCTTGATCTGCGGCCCGCGCGGCTTGGCCCGGGGCGCGAGGCATGGGCACGGATGCTGGTCTGCGATGCTGCGCTGCGGGCGCAGTGGACGCGGCAGGTGGCCGGGGCGGGCAAGCGGTGCCGCGCGGTGCTGCCCGACTATCTCGCGCTGCCTGCCGCACGCGGGCTTTGGGTGATCGACGCTTGGAACGAGGGTGCGATCCGCGCGCGGCTTGGGGTTGAGGACGGCTTTGCCGCCGAGCCTGACCTCGCGCTGGCACTGTTGCAAGAGGCCGCGCGCGCCGCCCCGCCCGCCGCGATCCTGCGGCTTGGTGCGCCCTGTGCGCCGCTCGACGCGTGGCTTGCCACGCTGGATGTGCCGGTCTGCGACGCGCCCGAGGCGCTGCCCGAAGCGGTCGCGCCGCCCGTCCGCCTCGGGCATGGCGAGCTGGCGCTCGATCTTGCGCGCGACCCCGAGGCCCTGCGCACCGCCCTGCGCGGCACCTTGCGCCGGATCGCCGCCGTGCTCGTGCTGGCGCTGGGCGGGTTCGGGTTCTGGGCGGCGTCGGTGCAGATCGAGACGGATCGGCTCCGCGATCAGGACCTGACCTATCGCCGCAATGCCGAACAGATTTTACGCGCCGGGTTGGTGCCCTCGGGCCCCGTGCTCGACATCCGCGCGCAGGTCGAGGGGGCGATTGGCCGCGCACGGGCGCAGGCCGACGATGCGCGCGGTAGCGCCCGCCCGCTCGACGTGTTGCGCGCGGCGGGCGAGGTGCTCGCGGCGCATGGCTGCCGTGTCACGCGGGTCAGCTTTCAGCCCGGTCCCGGGCTGGTCATCGACCTCGAGATCGGCGATTTCGCGGCGCTTGACGCGCTTGTCGGCGACCTGACTGCCGCCGGGACCGGCGCGCGCGTGGCGCAATCCGTCGCGCGGGAGGGGCGCGGTGTCGAGGCGGTGCTTGCCCTCGCGGTGGATCGCGGGGGGCAGCGGCAATGAGCGCGTTGTTCGATAAGCTTGCCGCTCTGCTGATGGAGCGAAGCCGCCGCGAACGCTGGCTGCTGGCGCTGCTCGTGCTGGTGGCGCTGCCGCTGGGCCTGTGGCAGGGCGTGGCGGTGCCGCTGCTTGATCGGCAGGTGGCCGCGCGCGCCGCCTTGGCCGAGACCCGCGCCACCGAGGTCTGGGTGGCTGAACAGGCGGTTCTGCACGCCCGCCTGATGCGCGAGGCGGGGGGCGGCGAGGGCCGCGCCGCAGCCCCCGTGGGCATGAGCGGCATCGAGGCGGCGCTGCGCGAGGCGGAACTGCGCGACGCCGTGACCGAACTGGCCAACACCGCCGATGGCGGCATCACCCTGCGCTTCGACGCGGTGCGCTTCTCAAAGCTGGCGGCGTGGCTTTCGGCGCAATCGGGGCAATGGGGGTATGATCTCGATGCCTTCACCTTCGAGCGCGGGGCGCGCGAGGACGTGGTGGCCGCCGATCTGCGGCTGGTTCCGGCGGCGCGGTGAGCGGTCAGCCGCGCCCGAGGCTGCGGGCGATCTCGGCGCGGCGGCTCTCCATCGCGCCCAGCGGATCGAGAGAAGGGTCGAGCGACAGCATTTCTTCGAGCGCGGCATCGGCGCGGCGCAGCCGGTCCGTCACCTCGGCACCCGATCGCCCTGCCTGCATCCGCGCCAGCGCGCTTTCGTGCAGCGCCGTGCCCTCGACCGCCAGCGCGGCGGCGCGGTTGCCGCCCTCGAGTTCCGAGGCGAGCTTGCCCGCCACCTGTGCCGCCTCGTCGTTGCGCCCGGCGCGCAACAGCGCGTGGGAATATTCCAGCCGCAGACGCGGCGCGAGCGGCCCCGCCGAGGGGATGAGCGCGGCATAGTTGCGCGCGGCGAGATCGTAATTGCCCTCTTCCAGCGCCTTGCGCGCGCCGGAGTATTTCCGCTGGAAATCCGCCCCCTCGCTGATCGCGCCCGCCTCGCACCCCGCGAGCATCACCGTCACTGCGGTGAGGGTCAGAAATTTTGTCGCAAGTTGTTTTATCATAATGCTTTGGCCAGTCGCTTTGCGTTTGCGAATACCATGTCTTGGCGCGGTATGACCACGCAAAAGACAGGGTCTGACGGAAAAATGCCGACGCTGTGCCCTGGGCACCCCCAAGGCGTCTTGGCGATGGTCAGGGCGGGACAAATGCGCTAGGGTTTCACGGTGGCGTGAAGAGGTGGCCGGCATTCGCCGTCCGATCCCGCTTTGATTAGGCTTTGAAGATTGAATTGACGATGCGATTTTTACGACTTGCGGCTTTGCTCCTGACCCTCTGCGCGGCCCTGCCCCAAATGGCGGCGGCGCAGGTTTCGCTGGATCTGCGCGATGCCAGCCTGCGCGATTTCGTGCAGATCGTGGCGCAATCCACCGGGCGCAATTTCATCCTCGATGACCGGGTGCAGGGCAGCGTCACCGTGGTGGCCCCCAACGAGGTGTCCTCCGATGCGATCTACGAGATTTTCCTCAACGTGCTCGAGCTCAACCGCCTGACCATCATCGAGGGCGACGAGACCGACCGGATCGTGCCCATCGACGTGGCGCGCGAGCTTGCCCCCGGCGCGGAGCGCGCGCGGCGCGGCGGCGATTTCGAGACGCGGGTGATCGCGCTGCGCAACGCGCCCGCGCAGGAAATCGCCGAGGTGATCCGCCCGCTTCTGCCGGGCGAGGCGGTGCTGTCGGTGGTGGCGGAGGCGGGGCTCTTGATCCTGTCGGACCGGCGCGAGAATTTCCAGCGAATCGTGCGGCTCGTGGACCGGCTCGACAGCCCGTCGCGCAGCGCCATCGAGACGATCCCGCTGCGCAACGGCAAGGCGGCGGAAATGCTCGGCGTCATCAACGCGCTGTCGATCACGCCCGCAGGGGCGAGCCTGTCGGCGGACCCGCGCTCCAACGCGCTCATTGTCTCGGGCACGCCGGAGTTCCGCGACCGCGTGCGCCGCGTGGTGGCGCAACTCGACAAGCCCCAGCGCAGTTTCACAACCGAGGTGGTGCGCCTCAACTATGCCGGGGCCGAGGACATGGCCGAGGTCATCCGCCAGAGTTTCGGCGGCAGCACGGCGACGGCGGGCGAGGGCGGGGCCGCGCCGGCCAGCAACGGCATCTCCATCGTGGCTGAAACCTCGCAGAACGCGCTTGTCATCACCGCGCCCCCCGACCGGATCGCGTCGATCATCACCGCCGTGCGCGGGCTCGATCAGCGGCCCGATCAGGTGCTCATCGAGGCGGTGATCTTCGAGCTTTCGGTCGATGGCTTCTCGGACTTGTCGTTCCAGTTCGGCGGCGTGATCGAAGATGCGACCGTGGGCGGCGTCGAGTTTGCAACGCAGGGGCGGCCCACGCTCACCAGCCTTGTGACCACCGTTCTCTCGGGCGCCGAGCCCACCGGCGGCGGCACTGGCGGCAGCATCGCGGCCTTTGACCGCAGCGGGTTCGGCGGGTTCCTCGCGGCGCTCGTCTCCAAGAATTCCACGCGGCTGCTGTCGACCCCGTCGATCCTCACGCTCAACAACCGCGAGGCCGAGATCATCGTCGCGCAAAACGTGCCGTTCGTGACCGGCAGCTTTGCCACGGTGGGCGACAGCGCCGTGCCCAACCAGCCGTTCCAGACCATCCAGCGGCAGGATGTCGGCCTCACCCTCACGGTGACGCCGCAGATCACCCGCGACAACACCGTGCGGCTCCAGCTTCGCCAAGAGGTGTCGAACCTCACCAATTCCGCCTCTGCCGCCGGCAGCGAGATCACCGCCAAGCGCGAGCTGAGCACCAATGTTCTGGTCCGCGACGGGCATGTCATCATGCTGGGCGGGTTGTTGGAAAACGGCTCCGGCGCGGTCAACCAGCGGGTGCCGGGCTTGAGCGAGTTGCCGCTTCTCGGGCGGCTCTTCAAGGCGCGCTCCGCGTCGAAAAATCAGCGTATCCTGCTCATCATGCTGCGGCCCCGCATCCTGTCGACCGATGCCGATGCACGTCGCGAGACCCGGCGCCTCGCCAAGGCCGCAAAGCGCGCCAGCGACTATATCGCGCCGCCCGATGACGGCACCTGGCCGCAACAGCCCGATCAGGCGCTGCCATTCGACGGGGCCGATCTCGACCAGCCCTTTGACGCAGGGTTCATCGACCCGGCGGCGCGGGCCCGGCGGCTGCCGCCGCTGCCCTCGCCGCTCACCTTCGCGGACCGCTAGGCCGTGGCCGCGCCGGTTCTGCCCTTTGCGCTCGCCCGCGACATGCAGGTGTTGATCGAGGGCGGGCGGCTCATGGCCGGGCCGGAGGCGGGCGCGATGGGTCTGCGCGAGGCGCGCCGCCGCGCGGGCATCCCGCTGGCGCTCGACCGGCTCGACGGGCCGGATTTCGAGGCGCGGCTCGCCGCGCTCTACCGCGACGACGGCGAGATGGGAGCAGACGATGAGGGGCTGACCTTCGATCTCGAAGACGGACGGCACCGGGCAGGGGCCGCGCGACCTTCTGGAAGCCGATGACGAGGCCCCGGTCATCCAGCTTGTGAACCAGCTCTTGCGCCGCGCGGTGCGTGCCGCTGCGTCGGACCTGCATGTCGAGCCGCACGAGGCGGGCTTGCGCGCGCGGATGCGCGTGGACGGGATGCTTCAGACCGTGCTCGACCGGCGCGACGTGCCGGTGCGGCGGGTGATCTCGCGGCTCAAGGTGATGGCCGGGCTCGACATCGCCGAGACGCGCCTGCCGCAGGACGGCCATATCGCGCTGCGCCTTGGCGGGCGGGCCATCGACGTGCGCGTCTCGACCCTGCCGGGCAATTACGGCGAACGGGTGGTGATGCGGCTTTTGGATCGCGCGGCGGGGCTTGTGCCTCTGGAACAGCTTGGCCTTCGCCCCGAACAGGAGGTCACGCTCAGGCGTCTTGCGGATCGGCCCAACGGCATCATCCTCGCCACCGGGCCGACCGGCTCGGGCAAGACGACGACGCTTTATTCGATGCTGCAAATCGCCAATGACGAGGTGCGCAACATCCTCACCGCCGAGGACCCGATCGAATACGATCTGCCGGGTATCAGCCAGACCCAGGTCAATTCCGAGATCGGCATGACCTTTGCCGCCGGGTTGCGCGCGGCGCTGCGGCAAGACCCCGACATCATCCTCGTGGGCGAGATCCGCGACGGCGAGACCGCGAGCATCGCCGCGCAGGCGTCGCTCACCGGGCATCTGGTATTTTCCTCGCTGCACGCCAACGGATCGGTCGGTGCGGTGGTGCGGCTGCGCGATCTGGGGCTGGAGGATTTCCTGATTTCCGCCACCCTGCGCGGGGTGATCGCGCAGCGCCTGTTGCGGCGGCTCTGTTCCGAATGCTGCACGGCGGAGCCGGTGGATGAAGAGGCCGCGCGCCATTTCGCGATGGCGGGGATCGACGCGCCAACGGTCCATCACGCGGCGCAGGGCTGCGCGGCGTGCCACGGCACCGGCTATGCGGGCCGGGTCGGGATTTTCGAGATTCTCGAGGTTTCCGACGCGCTGCGCGCCGCCATCGACGCCGGCAAATCCGAAACCGAGATGAAGCCGCTCGCCCTGCCGCCCGCCGAGACACTCTTTGGCCAGGCGCTGCACCAGGTGGCCACCGGGCGCACCAGCCTGTCCGAGGCGCTGCGGGTGGTGGGCGACGCGCTGTGAGGGCGTTCGCCTATACCGCCTTCACCGCCGAGGGCGCGCGCAAGCGCGGCACGCTGGTGGCCGAGAGCGAGGCACAGGCCGCCGACATCCTGCGCGGACAGGGTCTTTTCGCCGAGGCGATCACCGCCAAGCGGGCCAGCACCCGGCGCAGCATCACAGGCCGCCGGACCCGGCTCAACGCCGATATGCGCGCGGTCTTTACCCGGCAGATGGCGGTGCTGCTCGCCTCGGATCTGACCGCCGAGGCGGCGCTGGAAACGGTGCGCGCCTCCGGCACGGCCCCCGTGATCGAGGCGGCGGCCGCCGAGGCCAAGGCGGCGCTGATGGACGGCCAGCCGCTCTCGGTGGCGCTCGACATGGCCGGGGCGGGCTTCCCGCGCTTCTACATCGCGGCGCTGCGCGCGGGCGAGGGATCGGGCGATCTGGCGCAGGTGTTCGAGCAACTGGCCGACTACCTCGAAAGCGCGGGCGCGGATCGGGCGCAGCTTGCCACCGCGCTCATCTACCCCGCCTTCGTCGCCGCCGTCTCGCTGCTGGTGGCGGGCATCCTGATGGTCAATGTAGCACCAGAGATCGCCGCCATGTTCGCCACCACGGGCCGCCCGCTGCCGCCGCTCACGCAAGGCGTGATGGCGATCAGCGATTTCGTGCAAGCCAACGCGCTCGCCCTCGGGCTGGGCACGGCGGGCTTCATCTTCGGCCTCGCACTCGCCCTGCGCATGCCCGCGATCCGCGACCGCTGGCACGGCGTCGCGCTGCGCCTGCCGGTGGTGGGGCGGCTGATGCGGCTCTCGGCGGCGGCGCAATACCTGCGCACGCTGGCGCTGGTCATCTCCAGCCGTCAGGCGGTGGTGGACGCGGTGGCCTCGGCCTCGGAGGTCTTGGTCGTCCGCCGGTTCCGCGACGAGGCGGCGGACCTTGCAGAGGCCGTGCGCCGGGGCGAGAGCCTCAGCCAGGGCCTCGCGCGGATGAGCCTTATCCCGCCGGTCTGCCGTCAGCTTATCCTCGCGGGCGAGCAATCAGCGCGGCTGGGGCGCATGACCGAACGCGCGGCGGTGCTGGTGGAATCCTGGCACACCAACGAGCGCAAGCG
Organism: Roseovarius sp.; assembly: GCA_034521935.1. Lineage (GTDB taxonomy): Bacteria > Pseudomonadota > Alphaproteobacteria > Rhodobacterales > Rhodobacteraceae > Roseovarius. The sequence continues at coordinate 157,792 of JAXHLV010000001.1, read as the reverse complement.
CGTCGCGGCGCTTCTCGATCCGCTCCTGATGCTGGTGGTGGGCACGATGGTGCTGGTGATCGTGCTGGCGATCCTGTTGCCGATCTTCGATTTGCAGGGGGCCGTGGGCTGAGCGCGCCGTTGCGGCGCGCGGGCGCGGCCCTTATAATCCGCGCGGATCGCGACGGAAGGCTGCACCGATGAAAGACCTCCACGACATTCCCGCCCTCATGGCCGAGATCGGTGCGCGTGCCCGCGCGGCGGCGGCAGAGCTTGCGACCGCCAGCGCCGAGGCGAAATGCGCCGCGCTCGAGGCCGCCGCCGATGCCGTCTGGCAGGCCCGCGACACGATCCTCGCTGCCAACGCGCGCGACCTCGCGGCGGCGCGCGACAAGGGGCTGACGCCTGCCATGATGGACCGGCTCACGCTCGACGAGGGGCGGATCGAGGGCATCACCGCCGGGCTGCGCGCCGTGGCCGCGCAGGACGATCCCGTAGGGGCCGTGATCGCCGAATGGGACCGGCCCTCGGGCCTGCATATCCAGCGCGTGCGCACGCCCCTTGGCGTGATCGGCGTGATCTACGAGAGCCGACCGAATGTGACCGCCGATGCCGGCGCGCTGTGCCTGAAATCCGGCAACGCGGTGATCCTGCGCGGCGGGTCGGAGAGTTTTCACTCCAGCGCCGCGATCCATGCCTGCCTTGTCGAGGGGCTGCGCGCCGCCGGGCTGCCCGAGGACGCGATCCAGCGTGTGCCGGTGCGCGACCGCGCGGCGGTGCAGACGATGCTGACCATGACCGACACGATCGATGTGATCGTGCCGCGCGGCGGCAAGAGCCTCGTGGGCCTCGTGCAGGCCGAGGCGCGGGTGCCGGTCTTTGCGCATCTCGAAGGGATCGTGCATATCTATCTTGACGCCGCCGCTGACCCGGAAAAGGCGCTGCGCGTGGTGCTGAATGCCAAGACCCGGCGCACGGGGATTTGCGGCGCCGCCGAATGCTTGCTCCTCCATCGCGATATCGCGGACACCATCGGGCAGGGGGTGATCCGCGCGCTGATGGATGCGGGCGTCGAGGTGCGCGGCGATGCGGACCTTCAGGAGATCCCCGGCGTGGTCCCTGCGGGCGAGGACGATTGGGGGCGCGAATACCTCGACAGCATCATCGCCGCGCGGGTGGTGGACGATATCGACGCCGCCATCGGGCATATCCGGCGCTATGGATCGGGGCACACCGATTGCATTATCACCGAGGATGATGCTGCCGCCGCGCGGTTCTTTGCCCGGCTCGACAGCGCGATCCTGATGCGCAACGCCTCGACGCAATTCGCCGACGGGGGCGAGTTCGGGATGGGCGCGGAAATCGGCATCGCCACCGGCAAGATGCACGCGCGCGGGCCGGTGGGGGCCGAACAGCTCACCAGCTTCAAGTATCTCGTGACGGGGGACGGGGCGGTACGGGCGTAGGGCGTCTGCTTCTGTCCTCAAACAGCCCCACATACCCGCTCACTCCTCGTCCTCTCCCGGTGCCCCGTGCTCCTTGAAAAGCCTGCCCTGCGTCATGAAGAACACGAAGATCGCCGCTGTCAGCCCGAAGGTCTTGAAATACACCCAGACCTCCTCGGTCTGTGTGCGCCAGATCGCCTCGTTCAGCACCGCCAGCCCGAAGAAGAACAGCATCAGCCGCCGCGTCAGGATCATCCAGCCCCGGTCGGTGAGCGGCATCATGTCGTTCATCACGGATTGAAGCCACGAGCGCCCGCGCAACAGCCCGACCCCCAGAACGCCGCCGAACAGCAGGTAGATCATCGTCGGCTTCATCTTGAAGAAGCGCGGATCGTTGAACCACACGGACAGCCCGCCGAACACGACGATCAGCACCGCCGTCACCGCCTGCATCCGGCTCAGGTGCCCGGTGAGCCGCCACAGCAGGCCCATCGACAGCAGAAACACCGGGATGAACCCGGCGGTCACGACGATGAAGCCGTCATAGTCGCGCCCGCCGATTTCGAACACGTCGTCCTTGAGCCAGAGATAGGCCGCGAAGAACGCCAGCAGATCGGCCCGAATTCCAGCGCCGGTTTGGCCCATTTCGGGGCAGGGGTGTCGGTCATGCGATGTCCTTTCTCAGCCGCCAAATTCAACTATCACCGCCCCCGCCGCGATCAACCCCATGAGCGCGATGCGCCGGGGGCCGACGGTCTCGCGCAGCACCAGCCAGCCGATGAGCGCGGCAAAGACCGTCGAGGTCTCGCGCAGCACCGCCGCCTCGCCCACCTTGTCGAGCCGTGTGGCGAGCATGATCGAGCCGAAGGACAGGAACGCCACGAGGCCCCCCACCACGCCGCGCACCATCAGCGGCCCCGGCGCGGGCCGCACCGGCATCGCCCGCCAGCGGCTCCACGCGATGGGCAGAATCGACAGCCCGTCGAGCATGAAGAACCACGCGAGGAAGGTGAACGGGTCGGCAGCCGCCCGGATGCCGTAGGCGTCATAGGTGGTATAGAGCGCCACGAACAGCCCTGTCGCCACCGCAAGGCCAAGCGCCATCCGCAGCGTGTCGCGCTGCAACGGGTAGAACCGCAGGTTGTAGAGCGCGAGGCCGAAAATGCCCGACAGCAGCACCGCAAGCCCCAGCCACTGCACCCCCGTGAACCGCTCGCCAAAGATGAGCCATGCGCCGATCACCGCGAAAAGCGGCCCGGTGCCGCGCACGATGGGATAAACCACCGTGTAGGCCCCGCGCGAATAGGCCATCGCCTGCAACACCTTGTAGCCGATATGGATCACGACCGCGCCCGCGAAGATGGGCCACATATGCGGCTCGGGCCAGGGCACGACGAAAAGCGCGAAGGGCGCGGCCATCAGGCAATAGGAGGCGTCGATCGCGCCCCGGCTCAGCCACGGATCGTGCCGCCCCTTTTGCAGCGCGCCGAACACCGCGTGCAGAAAGGCGGCCATGATGGCAAGCGCGGTGGCAAGATGGGTGCCCGCCTCGGTGCCTTCGAGGGAGAGGAGCCATTCGCTCATTGGGGGGCCAGCCCCCGTCGCCATTGTCGCTCGGACCAATGGCGCAACAATGACGACCCCCCGGAGTATTTCCGCCAAGAAGAAACACAGGCTTGGCTCACTCCGCGTCGAGTCCTGTGAGCGCGGCGGCGAATTCCTCGGGGTCGAATGGGGCCAGATCGTCGATCTGCTCGCCCACGCCGATGGCATGGATGGGCAGGCCGAACTTGTCGGCGAGCGCCACCAGAACACCGCCGCGCGCGGTGCCGTCGAGCTTGGTCATCACCAGACCCGTCACATCGGCGATCTTGCGGAAAATCTCCACCTGGGCGAGCGCGTTCTGCCCGGTGGTGGCGTCGAGCACCAGAAGCGTGTTGTGCGGCGCGTCCGCGTCCTTCTTGCGGATCACGCGGACGATCTTGGCGAGCTCCTCCATCAGGTCGGCGCGGTTCTGCAAGCGCCCGGCGGTGTCGATCATCAGCAGGTCCGCGCCCTCGGCCTCGGCGCGGGTCATCGCATCGAAGGCAAGGCTCGCCGGGTCGGAGCCTTCGGGCGCGGTCATCACCGGCACGCCCGCCCGCTCGCCCCAGACCTGTAATTGTTCCACGGCTGCCGCGCGGAACGTGTCGCCCGCCGCGATCACCACCGATTTGCCCGCCGCCTTGAACTGCGCCGCCAGCTTGCCGATGGTGGTGGTCTTGCCCGAGCCGTTGACGCCCACCACCAGCACCACCTGCGGGCGTTTGGCATAGAGCGGCATGGGCCGCGCCACCGGCTCCATGATGCGGGTGATCTCCTGCGCCAGCAGCCCCTTGATCTCGCGCGACGAGAGCCGCTGCCCCATGCGCCCCTCGGCCATGTTGGCGGTCACGCGCAGGGCCGTCTCGACGCCCATGTCGGTGGTGATCAGCAACTCTTCGAGGCTCTCAATCATCGCGTCGTCGAGCGCGCGGCGCGGCGCCTCGGCACGCTCGCGCCCGGCAAGGCGGCCCAGGATGCCGGGGCGTTCGGGCGCGGGGGGGGCTGCCTCCTCCGTCGCCTCCTCGACAATGGCCTCCAGCCCCTCGTCGAGCTTCGACGAGGACTTGAACAGCCGTTCCTTGAGTTTCGAGAAAAACGCCATGCGCCCTCCATGCCGACCCGATGATCCCTACTGCGGATCGGGGGCGGATGGAAGGGTCGCGCGGCTCAGATTTCGTCGGCGAAATGCGTCATGGTCAGGCGGATGGGGTTCGGCGCGGCCTGTCCGAGGCCGCAGATCGAGGCGTCGGCCATCGCGCTGCACAGCTCTTCGAGCAGGGGCTGATCCCAGCGATCCGCCTGCATGAGCTTGACCGCCTTCTCGCAGCCCACCCGACAGGGGGTGCATTGCCCGCAGCTTTCATCCTCGAAGAACCGCAGCATGTTGAGCGCGGCGTCGCGCGCGCGGTCGTGATCCGACAGCACCACCACCGCCGCCGAGCCGATGAAGCTGCCATGCGGCTGCAACGTGTCGAAGTCCAAAGGCACGTCATCCATCGACGCGGGCAGCAGGCCCGAGGACGGCCCGCCCGGCTGATAGGCCTTGAAGGTGTGGCCATCCAGCATACCGCCCGCCGCGTCGATCACGTCGCGGATGGTGGAGCCTGCGGGCAGAAGATGCACGCCGGGGGTGTTCACGCGGCCCGACACCGAGTAGGAGCGCAACCCCTTGCGCCCGTTCTTTTCCACGCCCGAGAGCACCGCGCCGCCCTCGCGCAGAACGCGCGTCACCCAGTAGAGCGTCTCCACGTTGTTGACGAGCGTGGGGCGGTTGAAAACACCCACCTGCGCGACGAAGGGCGGGCGGTGGCGCGGCAACCCGCGCTTGCCCTCGATCGATTCGATCATCGCGGATTCCTCGCCGCAGATATAGGCCCCGGCACCCCGGCGCAGCTCGATATAGCCCGGCGCGACAAGAGCTTCGTCCTCCATCGCCTTGATTTCCCGCCGCAAAATCTCGATCGCCGCCGGGTATTCATCGCGCATGTAGATGAAACAGGTCTCGGCCTCGACAGCCCAGGCTGCGATCAGCATTCCTTCCAGGAAAACATGCGGTTCGCGCTCAAGGTAAAAGCGGTCCTTGAAGGTGCCCGGCTCGCCCTCGTCGCCATTGACGGCAAGGTAGCGCGGGCCCGCCTCGGCGCGCACGAAGCCCCATTTGCGCCCCGACGGAAAGCCCGCCCCGCCAAGGCCGCGCACCCCCGCGTCGAGCAGGGTCTGCTGCACGGTCTCGAAATCGCCGCCCTGCCGCAGTTCGCGCAGCGTGGCATAGCCGCCGGATGAGGTATACGCGCCAAGCCCCTGATATTGCGGGATATGCGGGTGCGTCTCTTCCGCCGCGACGGCTGCCTTCACCGCCTCGGGTGTGGCGTGGTCGATATGGTTGTGGCCCAATTCGCAAACCGGGGCCGTGTCGCAGCGGCCCATGCAGGGCGCGCGCAGAACGCGCACCTCGCCCGGGTCGAATCCGTCCTCAAGCGCCGCCTTGAGCGCCTGCGCGCCGGCCAACTCGCACGACAGCGAATCGCACACCCGGATGGTCAGCGCGGGGGGCGGTGTCTCGCCTTCCTTCACCACGTCGAAATGCGCGTAGAACGTCGCCACCTCGTAGACCTCGGCCTGCGCGATGCGCATCTCCTCGGCCAGGGCCCGCAGATGCGCCGCCGACAGATGGCCGTATTCATCCTGAATGAGATGCAGATACTCGATCAGCAGATCGCGCCGCCGTGGCGCGTCGCCCAACAGCGCGCGCACCTCGTCCCACGCCGTGTCGTCGAGTTGCCGCCCCTTGGGCGTGTGCCGCCCCTTGCCCTTGCCGGATTTCCAGACGCCCTTGCGTTCGTCGAGTGCCATTGCGCTGTCCTCCTGCGTCGCTGCCCAAGCCATATCCGCCCGGGGCGCGCGCAGCGGGACCAAAAGCGACATTTGCCGCGCCGGATGCGTTCGATTGCCGGCAAATGCCGCATGATTTCGCGGGTTGTGCCCTGTGCGCGCCATGCTTTGCGCGTTAATCTGCGCGGGCCGGAAACAAATCGCAAGCCGGGGTCGGTGCATGTTTCTCTTTACGCTCGCGACATCCGTGCCGCTCGCCCTCGTGGCGGCGGCGGCGCTTTGGGGCGGGGTCTGGGGCTGGCTGGCGGTGGGCTATGTGACGGTGCTGGTGTTCTGCCTTGACCGGCTGATCGCGCGGGCCGCCGTCAATGCCGACCCGGAGGCCGAATTTCCGGGGGGTGAGCGGCTTTTGCTGGCGCTGGGGATCGCGCATTTCGCGGTGTTGGCGCTGGCGGTTCGCGGGGTTTCCGGCGCAGGTGGTCTGGATGCGATCGAGCGGGTGTTGCTGGCGATTGCGGCGGGGCTGGTGGCCGGGCAGATATCACACCCGGTGGCGCATGAGCTGATCCATCGCGGCGCGCGGGGCAAGCGGCGGCTGGGGCGGCTCATCTATACCTCGATGCTCTTTGGCCATCATGCGAGCGCGCATCTGCATGTGCATCACACCCATGTCGCCACGGATAAGGATCCCAGCAGCGCACGGCCCGGAGAGGGGTTTTACCGCTACGCGATGCGGGCGTGGCCGGGGGCGTTCCGCGCCGGTCTGGCCGCCGAGACGCGCCGCCATCGCGGAGCGTTCTGGCGGCATTCTTATGTGCTTTATGTCGCTGGCGCGGCGGCGATGCTGGCGGGGTCTGCGGCGGCATGGGGCTGGCAAGGCATTGTTTCCTATGGTGTTATCGCGGGCTATGCACAGGTGCAGATCCTGCTTTCGGATTACGTGCAGCATTACGGGCTGCGCCGCGCGCGGCGCGCGGACGGGCGGCCAGAGCCGGTGGGGCCTGCGCATTCGTGGAACGCGCCGCATTGGTATTCCTCGGCGATGACGCTCAACGCGCCGCGCCATTCCGATCACCATGTGACCCCCGCGCGACCCTACCCGGCGCTACAGCTTGCACCCGATGCGATGCCGGTCCTGCCGCATTCGCTGCCGGTCTGCGCGGTGGTGGCGCTGGTGCCGCCCCTCTGGCGGCGGATGATGGACGGGCGGGCGGCGCGGTGGCGCGAAACGGCTGGCGCGGCGTCGGGTGATCTGGCAAGCTGACGCCATGCGCCTGATGTTGCTTGCCCTTGCCGCCGTGCTTGGTGGCTCCGTGACCGCCCTTGCCGGGATGAGCGCCGAGGAATTCGACGCCTATACGCGCGGGCACACCTTCCATTACGGGGCCGAGGGGGCCGAGCCCTACGGGGCCGAGGAATACCTGCCCGGTCGCCGGGTGCGCTGGTCGTTTCTCGATGGCGAGTGTCAGGAGGGGCACTGGTATGCCGACGGCCCGCTGATCTGCTTCGTCTACGAGACGCGGCCCGAGCCGCAATGCTGGCGGTTCGAGCGTCGAACCGGGAGATTGGTGGCGCGGTTCGAGGGTGAGACGGCGATGACCGAGCTTTACGAGGTGCGCAAATCGCGCGAGCCGCTGATGTGTCTGGGTCCGAAGATCGGGGTTTGAGTTGCAGTTTTGCGACTCTAGCGGGTAAGTTGCCCCGTCATATTTCGTGGAATAATTGCAGAAAGCCAACCTTGGATGTGGTTATCCTAACCTCGGTTGGAGCGTGCGGGCCTCGTGGTCAAAGCGCTTGCCCTGACAGGTTTGCAAATCTATCCTTTCTCCTGAGCTAATCTGCAAATGAAAGGCCGGGACATGGCGGTGCGCAAACTCTATGCCGGGGCAAAGCTGCGCGAAACGCGCCAGCGTCTTGGTCTCACGCAAAAGGATTTTGCCGCGAAACTGGGGGTTTCGTTGCCATACCTCAACCAGATGGAGAACAACAACCGCCCGCTCTCGACGACCGTGGTGCTGGCGCTGGCGCAGGAATTCGGCTTTGACGTGACCGAGCTCTCCACCGGTGACGCCGAGCGGCTGGTCTCGGACATGCGCGAGGCGCTGGCGGACCCGGTTTTCGGCACCGAGCCGCCACCGCTCGCTGATCTGCGGCTCACCGCGTCGAACGCCCCGGCGCTGGCGCGGGCGTTTCTGGAATTGCACCGCGCCTACCGGCAGACCCACGAGCGGCTGGCGAGCCTTGACGAGGCGCTGGGCCGCGAGGATGCGCGCAGCCCGGCCAGCCCCTGGGACGAGGTGCGCGATTTCTTTCACTATTGCGACAATTACATCGACGCCGTGGACCGCGCCGCCGAGCGGCTGGCCGAGGGCGCGGGACCGGGCGGGATCGAGGCGCTGGCGCTGCAAAAGCTGGCGGACATGGGGATTGGCGTGAGCGAGGCCGATACCACGACGCTGCGCCATTTCGACCGCGAGACCGGCACCCTCACGCTGTCGGCGCGCGCGCCGTCGGAGACGCGGCGGTTTCAGCTTCTGCTGCAACTGGCGCTGCTGACACAGGATAACCTGCTGGAGGCCACCCTCGATTTCGCGCGGTTCCAATCCGAGGCCGCGCGCGCCATCGCCAAGATGGGGCTGGCGAATTATTTCGCCGGGGCGGTGCTCATGCCCTACGGCGCGTTCCTGAGCACGGCACAGACGGTGCGCCACGACCTCGAGGTTCTGGCGCTGCGGTTCGGGGCGTCGATCGAACAGGTCTGCCACCGGCTCTCGACCCTGCAACGCCCCGGTGCCAAGGGCATCCCGTTCTTCTTCGTGCGGGTCGATCAGGCGGGCACGATCACCAAGCGCCATTCGGCGACGCGGCTGCAATTCGCCCGCTTTGGCGGCGCGTGTCCCTTGTGGAACGTGCATCGCGCGTTCGAGACGCCGGGGCGGTTCCTGCGTCAACTGGCCGAGACGCCGGACGGGGTGCGCTATATCAGCCTCGCCTGCGATGTGTCGAAACCGGGGGGCAGTTTCGGTGCCCCGTCGCGGCGGTTTGCCATCGCGCTGGGCTGCGAGGTCAAGCACGCGGGCGATCTGGTCTATGCCGACGATCTCGACGTGACCAATGCCCGTGCGTTCGAGCCGATCGGGATTTCCTGCCGCATCTGCGAGCGCACCGAATGCCATCAGCGCTCGGTGCCGCCGCTGGAACGGCGGTTGCAGGTCACGCCGGACGAGCGCGGGGTGTTGCCGTATCGGGTGGGGTGAGAGGGCTGAAAGGTTTTGGCCTGAAACGGACGGTGGATGCTTGGCACCCCTGCGCGGAACCAAGGCGCGCCTTGGCGCGCCGCCGCGCATCATTCGCAACGTCCGCTCAAGGCCATCCGCAAACCTGCGCTTGCGCCCCTCTAACCCTGATGCTCGGCCCCGATCCCCTCGAACATGGTGCGCAGGTCGACGGTGCCTTCGACCCCGATCCGGTCATGGCAAGCATCGAGCCACGCGGCCGCCGTCGTGCGCCCGATATCGCGCAGGCGGGTGAGGAACGCCCATTCCACGTTCATCTTGGACGAGGCCCCCATCGGCTTGAGCGCGCCTTCGTTCTCGATCAGGTGGACCTTGACGGGGCGGTAGTGACCTGTGGATAGCTTGCCCTGCTCGATCAGCCGGTCGACGAAGTCGATGGCGCGCAACTCCTTGAGAAGGCTTGCGTTGAAGGCGATCTCGTTCATCCGGTTCTGGATGTCCTGCGCGGTGCGCGGCGTGCCCTTGCGTTCGATCGGGTTGATCTGGATCACCACGATATCGTCGGTGCCGGTCTTGCCGTAAAGAGGAAAGAGCGCCGGGTTGCCCATGTAACCGCCATCCCAATAGGGCACGCCGTCGATCTCCACCGCCTGGTAGATATGCGGCAGGCAGGCCGAGGCCATGACCATGTCCGCCGTCAGGTCCTCGCGGGGGAAGACCTTGACGCGGCCCGTCTCGACATTGGTGGCGGAAATGAAAAGCTCGAATGCATCGCATTTGCGCACCATGTCGAAATCGACGCTCTCCTCGACCAGATCGCGCAGCGGATTGATGTTGAGCGGGTTGAGTTGGTAAGGCGAGGCCACGCCGGTGAGCGCGTTCATGAAATGGTAGAACGGGTTGTTCTCCAGCCCCCAATTGCCGGTCACCCGGTCCATCGGCGTGCGTTGCAGCGGCGTGTTGCGGGCGCTGGCGCACATCGAGCGCCAGAAATCGTCGAGTGCCGCGCGCGCACCCTCGGGCCCCGCGCGGGTATAGCCCGCAGCCAGTGCCACCGCGTTCATTGCGCCCGCCGAGGTGCCCGAGATCCCGGCGATGCGCAGGCGACCATCTTCGAGCAGGTAATCGAGCACGCCCCAGGTGAACGCCCCGTGCGCGCCACCGCCCTGCAGCGCGAGATTGACGGGTTTTTGCCGTTTGGCCATCGCGGGTCTCCTTGCTGCGTTGCGGCACGGTTTGTCTTAGCGCAGATCGCCTCTGGGATGTAGGGGGAATACGGTCGCTCACCGTCACGCCTGCGTGCGCTTCAGAGCGCGCCCGCGTTCATTTGCATTCACGCGCCGTGCTCTTGCTGATGAGTCCGCATGTTCGAGGAGCTCAAAACCGGTTGCCACTTTTGAGCAACATGCTTCAGCGGGAAAAGGCCACCGGCAGGTTGAAGCGGTGCGAGGTGCCGGGCAGGCGGTCGGGCGCGGCGGGCAGGCGGGCGCTGCGGACGGCATTCATCGCCGCCGCGTCGAGCCGGTCGTTGCCCGAGGAGCGCCGCAGCCCCACCCCGAGCAGCCGCCCGTCGGCCCCTACATCGAGCACCAGATGCACCGTGCCGGAGGCGCGGGTGCCTGCGGGATAGCGTTTCTGCCGTTCGATCCGGGTGCGGATCGCGCCGCCCCACTGGCCCATGAGGCTGGTGCGCGTGGCGTCGTCGATCCGGGCCGGGGCGGCTGTGCTTGCCTGGCCTCCGGCCTGCTGTTTGCCCTCGCCGCGCGCGGTTTCCTTGCGGCGGGCGGGGGCGGGGGCTGCCGGTTTCGCGGCTGGTTTCGTGGCTGGTCTGGCCTGCGGTCGCGTGGCCGGGGGCGGCGGGGCGAGCGCGGCGGGGGGGCTGTGGTCGATCTCGGGCAGGGCGGCCATCTGCGGGGCGCGGGGCGCGTCGGGAGTTGCGGGGCGGGGGGCCGTGGTGCGGTGGTCCTGCGGCTGCGGAGTCTCTTGCGCGGTGTCTTGCGGCTTTGCCAGCGCCGGGGCGCGGTCGGTGAGCGCGGGTGTCGGCGTGGACAGGGGGGCTGTGTCGATGCGCGGGGCGCGCGGGGCCGTGGCGGTGTCGGGCAGGGCCTTGGGGGTCGGGGTTGATCGGGGGGCCTCACCCTCGCGCAGCGCCACGGGCTGTGCATCGGGGGCGGGGGCGTGGGGTGGCGCGGGGGCCGCGTGTTGCACCGGCACCGGGCGCTCCCATGCCGCAACGAGCGCGGCCATCTGCGGCGTTGAGGCCGCGAGCGTCACCGTGTCGGTGCCGCCGTCGCCGCCCGCGCCGCCGCCCTCGGGCGCGACCGACAATATCCCGGCATGGACCGCCGCCGCCACGGCGACGAAGCCCGCGAATTCCAGCCCCCGGATCATGGCGCGCCCGTCACGATCTCGACCCGCTCGATGCCGCGCGCGGCGAGGGCCGGGAGCAGGCGCGCGAGTGTGCGGGCCTCCAGTGCCGCATCGGCGCGGATTTGCAGGGGGGTGTCGGGTGTGGCGCGCGCGGCGAGGGCATCCATCACCGCCTCGCCTCGGGCGTCGTTGAAGGCGAGGCGGCCCTCGGTGTCGATATAGAGCGTGTCGGCGGGGGCGGCGCGGTCGCCTTGCGCGCCTTGCGGCAGGGTCAGGTCGAACGGCGCGGGCGGGGCGATCTGCGCGCTCATCAGAAAGAAGATGAGCAGCAGGAACACCACGTTGATCATCGGCACGATGGGCTCGATCGGGCGGCGGCGGCGGGGGGCGGAGAACTGCATCGGCCTACTCCACCACCACGATGCGCGTCAGACCGGCGGCGCGCAGGGCGTCGGTGATCGCGATGAGCCGCCCGAGAGGCACGCCGGTGCCGGGGCGCAGGACGACGATATCCTCGGGTGTCTCCATCAGCGGGGCGAGCGCCCCGGGCAGCGCCTCGGGCGCGACCGGCTGGCCATTGAGGGTAAGGGTGTCGGGGCCGATCCCCACGAGGCGGGGCGGGCCGTCATAGGCGGCCCCGCTCCCGCCGGTGGCCATTGGCAACGAAAGGTCATGGCCAAAGCGCGCGGCGAGCATGAAGAACACCAAGAGCAGGAACACCACGTCGATCATCGGCGTGAGGCTGGGACGGCGCGAGGCGCGGGGCGGGCCGAACTGCATCATGGCCGCTCTCCCGGTGCCGTGAAGATACGGGTGGCGGCGTCCTCCATATCGGCCTGCACGTGGTCGGCCACGCTCTCGAACCATGTCAGCGCCGCCGAGGCCGGGATCGCCACGGCCATGCCCGCCGCCGTCGTCAGGAGCGCCTCCCATATCCCGCCGGCGAGGACCGACGGGTCGGCGCTGGTGCCGCTGGTCTGGAGCGCCTGAAAGGCCGCGATCATACCCAGCACCGTCCCCAGAAGGCCAATGAGCGGCGCGATGGTGGCGATCAGTTCGAGCGCGCGCAGGCCGGTGCGGGACTCACCCAGCAGCGTCTTGGCCACGCGGGTGGTTTCCTCGCGGGCCTGCGCCTCGGTCCAATGAGGGGCCTCTGCGGCCTCCATCGCGGCGAGGGCGAGGCGGGCGCGCAAGCTGCGGCGCGGGCGCAGGAGGGCGGTGGCGTCGGCGCGTTGCCCATGCTGCCAGAGTGCGACCGCGCGTGTCGTGATGGCCCCGGACCACGCGCCGGTGAGCATCAGCCGCCAGAGCTTCCACAGGATCAGCGCGAGCGTCAGCACCGAAAGGACCGCGATCACCCACAGCGCCGGGCCGCCCCGGTCGAGAAAGCCCAAAAGCGTTGTCTCATCCATGACGGGCCTCCCGTGCCATGTCGCTCGCCTGCCAGAGCGCGACGCCACGCGCAACCGCGTCCCGCACTGCGCGCCCCACGGCCTCTCCCACGCCGGTGTGCAGCCCGGCATAACGGGTGTCGCCCTCGGGCGCGGCGATGGCGATGCAGTCGGTGCCGGTGCCGGTGGCCGGGCCGGTGGGCAGCGTGATCCCGGCGCTCAGGATCGCGGCGGTGCGGGCCTGCGTGGCGATGCTCAGCGCCTCGAGGCGGGCGGCCTCGGTGAGGCTCTCGGTGAGTTCGACGGCGATGTTGATGGTGCCCCAGCCGTGGGCAGCGGGGGGCAGGCGGGTGCCCACCGATTCGGCGTTCGAGAGGCCCACGGTGGCCACGGCGCGGGCGTGGATGCCGTCCGCCTGCGCCGTGGCCGTGGTGAATTGCGCGATGTTGCAGGAGGTGAGAAAGCAGACCGCGTCGCAGGCATCGCGCGCGGCGAGTTGCGCGTCGAGCCACTCGGTCACGTCGAGATTCTCGGGCAGGTCGGCATTGCGCACTTCGCGCCACAGGATGCGCCGCGCGCGGGTGAGGCCGGGACGGTTCACCGACCAGCTCAGCACCGGCATTTCATGCGCGAGTTCGAGCGTCAGCCAGGGTGGATCGAGGCGGGGCGGCGTCATCGGATCACCTCGAGCGGCTGGAATACCGGGCCTTGGGGCGTGTGGGCGTAATGCGCCGTGACATGGAAGATGCGGGCGAGAGTGTCTGGCGTCAAAACGGCATCGGGCGGGCCGTCGGCGGCGACCCCGCCTTCGCCCACAAGGATGAGCCGCGTGCAGTGGCGCGCGGCAAGGCCCAGATCGTGCAGCGAGGCGAGGACGGCGCGGCCCTCCTGCGCCAGCCGGGCAAAGACCTGCATCGTGGCGATCTGATTGGCCGGGTCGAGCCCGGCGATCGGCTCGTCGGCCATCAGCAGGGGCGTGTCCTGCGCGAGTGCGCGGGCGATGAGCGCCATCGCCTGTTCGCCCCCCGAAAGCCGCGTGGCGGTGCGGTGGCGCAGGCCGTCCATCCCCATCATGGCAAGGGCGGCGTCCACATGCGCGCGGTCCTGCGGCCCGAGGCCCTGCCAGCCGGCGAGATGCGGCGTGCGCCCCAGCGCCACGAGCGTCTCCACCGTGACCGGCCAGGCGATGTCGCGCGCCTGCGGCATCCACGCGGCGGTTTTCCCGCGCGCGGCAGGGGACAGGGCGGCGAGGCTGCTCGTGCCTTCGTGCGGCAAGAGGCCGAGGGCGGCGCGCATCAGCGTGGTCTTGCCCGCGCCGTTGGGGCCGATGAGGCCGATGAATTCGCCCGCGCCCACGTCGAGCGTGACGCCTTCGAGGATCGCACGGTTCCGCAGGCGGACCGACAGGTTGCGGAGCGACAGAAGGCTCATATCTGCCCTCCCCGCGTCTTGTAGATGAGGTGCAGGAACAAGGGCGCGCCGACGATGGCGGTGAGCACGCCGAGTTTCAGATCACGGTCGGGCAGGACGAGGCGCACCGCCAGATCGGCGGCCAGCACCATCGCCGCGCCGCCCAGGGCCGAGGCCCACAGGAGCCGCGAGGGGCGCGCGCCCACCAGCGGGCGCAGGATATGCGGCACCACGAGGCCGACGAAACCGATGGCCCCCGCCACCGCGACGCTCGCGCCGACCATCGCCGCCGTGCCCAGCACCAACGTGAGCCGCAGGCGGGCGAGGCGCAGGCCCATCGCCTCGGCGGCGTCCTCGCCCAGCGTCAGCGCGTCGAGGCCGCGCCCGAGCGTGACGAGCGCCACGCCGCCCACCAGCATCAAGGGCAGGGCGAGCCAGACATGGGTCATCGACCGGTCGGCGAGCGAGCCCATCATCCAGAACACGATTTCGGAGGCGGCGTAGGGGTTGGGCGAGAGGTTGAGCACCAGCGACGTGAGTGCCGCGGCGAGCGCCGAGATGGCGATCCCTGCGAGGATGAGCGTGATCGACCCGCCGCGTGGGCCTGCCAGCATGAGGATCAGCAGCACGCCGGTGGCCGCCCCCGCAAGTGCTGTGAGCGGGAGGGCGAGGGCGGAGATGGCGGCCAGCCCGGTATGGATCGCCAGCACCGCGCCCAGGGCCGCGCTGCCCGAGACGCCGATCAGCCCCGGTTCGGCCAGCGGGTTGCGCAGGTAGCCTTGCAATGCGGCGCCCGACAACCCGAGGCTCGCGCCGATCATCACGCCCAGAAGCGCGCGGGGCAGGCGGATCTCGCGCATCACCAGCGGCTCCGGCCCGTCGCCGCCGAGGATCAGCGCGGCGAGCCCGTCGAGCGGGCCGATGCTCGCCGGGCCGACAGCGAGCGAGGCGAGGAAAAGCACGGCGACCAGCGCCGAGAGGGCGAGCGCGAGAGGCTTCATTCCAGCGCCTCGCGTGCGTCCACCAGCGTCTCCACCGCGCCCAGCACATGCGGCGTGCCGCAGATCCAGTCGGGCGAGGAGACGCGCAGACCGGCGGTGTCGGAGGCAAGGGCGGCGAGCGCCGGATGCGTCATCACCGCCTCGGAGCGCGAGGCACCGGGCAGCGGCGCGCTGCGGATCAGCAGGTCGGGCGCGGCCATGACGAGGCGCTCCAGAGGCAGCGTGCCGCCGCCGCGCAGGCCAAGATCGCGGGCAATGTTGTTGAACCCGGCGGCGCGCAGGATGTCATCCGACAGGGTGCCGCCGCCGAGGCTGTAGCCGTTGGGGTGGTAGAGGGCTGCACTGTGGCGCGTCTCGTCGCTGCGCAAATCGGCGAGCCGGGTGTCGAAGCGGGCGATGAGCGCCGTGCCCGCCTCTTCACGCCCCAGAACGCGGGCCATCTGCGCGATCCGCGCGCGGGTGTCGTCGAGCGAGCGGGCAGTGTCGAACTGTTCCACCCGCAGCCCTACCCGGCGCAGCATCCCGACGGTGGCGGGATCGCTGTAGGTGCCTGCCAGCACGAGATCGGGGCGCAGGAGATAAACCTCCTCGGCGCGGCCCTGGTTGATGGGAAAGGCGCGGGCCTCTTCGGCCATCGCCGAGCTGTGCGGATCGGCGGCCAGCTTTGACACCGAGACGAGTTGCCCCGGCGCGGCCAGCATCATGGCAAGCTGATCGGTGCACAGGTTGATCGACACGACGCGCGCCGGGGCCGCATCGGCCATTGCTGCGGCCCCCGCAAACGCGAGGGCCGCCCCGAGCGATATGAGCCTAGAAAGACGCACGCAGCCCCACATAGGCGGCGCGCCCGGAGGTGTTGAACCCGGCCGCCGTCTCGTAATCCTCGTCGAAGAGGTTCTCGACCCGCAGGAAGGCATACGCGGTGTCGTGCTATCGGCGAGGGCGTGGCTCAGGCCCATGCCAACGAGGGTATAGTCGCCGACCTTGTTATTGGCAGGAGCAAAGGCGCTGGCACGCACATCGGCCACATGGCGGATATCGAAGCTGCCCCGGATGCGCGGGGTGAGTTGCGCCGCCAGCCCCACGACGGCATCATGTTTCGGGGTAAGCGTCGAGCTGCTGGCGCGCCGTCCTGTTCGCGCCTCTGTGTAGGTGTAGTTGCCGTAGATGCCGAGAAACGCGTTGATATCGGCCTCGCCCGACACCTCGACGCCCTGCGAGGTGGTGGTGCCGGGCACCTGGTTGAAGCAACCAAAGCCTGAACCACAGGCCGTCGCGGCCGGATCGAAATCGATCAGGTCGTCGACGGTGATGTGAAACAGCGTCGCCTCGACCCGGCCACCCGCGAATTGCCGCTCGACACCGATTTCGAAGCTCTCGCTTTCCTCGGGCTTTAGGTTCGGGTCGCCAAAGCCGCTGAACCGTTCGAACAGCGAGGGCGCGCGAAACCCGGTGCCCGCAACACCGCGCAGCGCCCAGCCTTCGGCGAAACGCCAGACAGCGGCCAGACGCCCTGTCAATTCGCCGCCGAAATCACCGTCCTCGTCATGGCGCAGCGCCAGAGACACGTCGAGGTCGTCGCCCACCGGCAAAAGCCATTCGCCGGTCACGGCAAGGTTGTCGTTGGAGCCGCTGGCCGTCGCCGTGAATTCCTCCTCGGTATACTCAAGCCCGAACGTCAGGTTGCCCGCTGCGCCGATATCGGCGCTTCCGAGATAGGCGAATTCGTTGCGTTCACCGGTAAAGCGCGGAGTGAATGCTCCCGGAGACGTATCACGACGCTCGACATCGAAATAGGCGTAGGACAGTTCATGCTCGATCCCGCCGGTCTGGAACCGGGCGAAGCCGCGCAGCCCCGCTTCTTCGGTGATATTGGTGCCTGCGGGCAGGATGGCTCCTGTGAAGTTCACATTGTCGATGTCGACGGTTGCGTCGCGATAGAGAACCGTGCCGCCAAGAGTCAGGTTCTCGGTGGCGTCGAATTCGCCCCGTATGGTGAGCATGTCCTGCTCGAACCCGTCTTTCTCGCCATCTCCGGCGCGGGCGGAAAAGCCGTCGGAGTCGATCCGGTTATAGCTGAGCGCAGACCGGTGCGGCCGCGTGCGCCGCGATAACCAAGGTTCAGCGCGCCTGTATAGGTCTCGTATCTGCCTGCCTCGGCGCGCACCTCTCCCGAAAGGCCGTCACGCTCGGGCCGCCATGTGGTGATATCGACCACCCCGCCAATCGCTTCAGAGCCGTAGAGCGCCGATTGCGATCCCTTGAGCACCTCGATCCGGCCAAGCCCGGCCCCGGTGAGCCCGCCGAAATTGAACTGGGTCTGCGGGCCAGATGGATCGGTTACGTCGATGCCGTTGATGCGAACGCCAACATAGCGCGCCGGCAGGCCGCGCAACTGCGCACTGTGGAGGTATTGGTGCCCAGCGGGCCGCGGTTGATTGAGTTCACGCCGGGAAGCCGGTTGAGATGGTCGGTGAGTTCCGTGTCCGACGTTTCGACATCGCGCCCGTCGATCACCTCGACAGAGGCCCCGGTGCGCGCGATTTCCTGCGGGGTGAGGCTGCGCGATCACGGTGATCGTGTCGAGGTCGAACGCCTCCTGCGCGAGGGCAGGGGCGGTGGCGAGGGCGCAGAGCGCGCAGGTGGTGAGATATTTCATGTCATGTCCCCAGAATACCGGTTTTCGGCATCGTGTTTTCCATCAGGTTGGTCATTGGAAAGGACATGCCCCTCCGCAGACGGTGAAAGCGCCACCACTACGGAAAGGTCCGTTATCCACGGCGCGCCCCGCGCCCGGATAGGGTGATCACTTCGGCAGGTCTCCTGACTTGCGGGTCATCGCTTGGCCGGACCTTCCCACACCCATAAGGGGGTGCAGTGGTATTTCCCGGCCTCGCTCGCCGCTTACAGTTGCGGGGGCAGTCACGGATTTGATCCAACGCTCGGATCGCACCGTATTCCCTATTATCCGGGGGTTCATTCCCGGACCGAAGCCTGTCCGCGATACGCCCCGTGACGGATTCGCGCAAGCGGAAATCACGCTTGCCGGGCCGCTCCTGCGCGCGGTATCCGTGACCTGCCAGTAGAATTTCGAAAGGGCAGGCGGCATGGGCTGGGCGGAATACGCGGCGGCGCTGGCGGTGTTTTTCCTCAGCCATTCTCTGCCCCTGCGCCCGCGCGTGAAATCGGCGCTGGTGGTGCGGCTGGGGCGGCGGGGCTTTTCTCTGGGATACTCGGCACTGTCGCTTGGTGTGCTTTACTGGGTGCTGATGGCGGCGGGGCGCGCGCCGTATGTGCCGCTCTGGGGCTGGGCGGCGTGGCAGGTGCATGTGACATGGCTGGCGATGCTCGTGGCCTGCCTGCTCGCGGCGCTGGCAATCGCGCGGCCCAACCCGTTTTCATTCGGCGGGCGCGGGGGCAACGGGTTCGACCCGGCGCGCCCGGGCCTCATCCGCTACACGCGCCATCCGCTGCTGGTGGCGCTGGCGCTGTGGGCGGGAGGGCACCTTGTGCCCAATGGCGATCTGGCGCATGTGGCGCTTTTCGGACTGTTCGCGGGGTTCGCGATCCTCGGGCAACGCATCGTGGACCGCCGCCGCAAGCGTTTGATGGGGGCGCAGTGGGCGCGGCTCGACGCCGCGTGCCGCGCCGTGCCGCCCTGGCCGCCGCGTCCGGCCTCGGCTCGCGGCTGCCTTGCGCGTCTGGCGCTGGGCCTTGCGGCTTTCGCCGGGATCATCGCGCTGCACCCCTGTTTGATCGGCGTTTCGCCCCTGCCCTGAGCGCCTGCGACCATACGGGGCACTTGACCCCGCGCGCCGCACTCGCCAAGAACCGGGGCGAACGGGACGGAGAGGAAGAGATGGTGCGCAAGGCCGAGAACGGGGCCGACCTGCTGGATCGCGAGAAATCCAAACGCGTGCGCGCGCTGTCCGAGCTATGGCCGTTCCTGCGCCCCTATCGCGCGCTGCTGGCCGCCGCCATTTCCGCGTTGGTGCTGACCGCCGCCGTGGCGCTGATGCTGCCGATGGCGGTGCGCCGGGTGGTGGACAATTTCAACGCCGAGGATGGCACGCTGCTGGATCAGTATTTCGGCGGTGCCCTGTTCATCGCCGCGCTTCTGGCGCTGGGCACCGGGCTGCGGTATCTGCTGGTGTCGCGGCTGGGCGAGCGGGTGGTGGCCGATATCCGCAAGGCGGTGTTCGACCGGGTGATCGGGATGAGCCCGGCCTTTTACGAGCGGGTGATGACCGGCGAGGTGCTGAGCCGGATCACCACCGATACCACGCTGATCCTGTCGGTGATCGGCTCGTCCGTCTCGATCGCGCTGCGCAACCTGCTCTTGTTCACCGGCGGGATGGTGCTGATGCTGTTGACTTCGGCCAAGCTCACCGGGCTGGTGCTGCTCATCGTGCCGCTGGTGGTGGTGCCGATCCTGTTGCTGGGCCGCAAGATGCGCGTGCTCAGCCGCGAGAACCAGGACTGGATCGCGCAAAGTTCCGGCAACGCGTCCGAGGCGCTCTTGTCGGTGCAGACGGTGCAAGCCTTTACCCATGAGCGCGAGAGCCGGATGCTGTTCGACGATGTCACCGAGCGCAGTTTCGACGCCGCGCGGCGGCGGGTGAACACCCGCGCGCTGATGACGGTAATCGTGATCTTCCTGGTGTTCACGGGCATCGTCGGCGTGCTGTGGATCGGCGCGCGCGATGTGCGCGCGGGCGGGATGAGCGCGGGCAGCCTCGTGCAGTTCGTGATCTATTCGGTGATGGTGGCCGGCGCGGTGGCGGCGCTGTCGGAAATCTGGGGCGAGTTGCAGCGCGCGGCGGGTGCCACAGAGCGGCTGGTCGATCTGCTGCGCGCCGACGACCCGGTGAAGGACCCCGCGACGCCCGCGCCCGTGCCGCGCCCCGTTCGCGGCGGGATCGCGTTCGAGGCCGTGCGCTTTGCCTATCCCGCGCGGCCCGGGATCCCGGCGCTCGACGATTTCAGCCTGACGATCAAGCCCGGCGAAACGGTGGCGCTGGTGGGGCCGTCGGGTGCGGGCAAGACCTCTGTCATCCAGTTGATCCTTCGGTTCTACGACCCCGATGCCGGGCGCATCACCCTCGATGGTGTGGCGCTCCCGGACATGGCGCGCCACGATTTCCGTCGCGCGCTGGCGCTGGTGCCACAGGAACCGGTGATCTTCGCCGCCTCGGCGCGGGAAAACATCCGTTTTGGTCGCCCCGATGCGTCAGATGCCGAAATCGAGGCCGCCGCCCGCGCCGCCCATGCCGAGGATTTCATCGCGCGGCTGCCCGAGGGCTATGACACCTGGCTGGGCGAGCGCGGCGTGATGCTCTCGGGCGGGCAGAAACAGCGCATCGCCATCGCCCGCGCGATCCTGCGCGACGCCCCCGTCCTGCTACTGGATGAGGCGACCAGCGCGCTCGACGCCGAGAGCGAACGCGCGGTGCAGACTGCGGTCGAGGAAATGGCGCAGACGCGCACCACGATCATCGTGGCGCATCGCCTCGCCACGGTGAAAAAGGCCGACCGCATCGTGGTCATGGATCAGGGCCGCATCGTGGCGCAGGGCACCCATGACAGTCTCGTCGCCGAGAACGGGCTTTATGCCCGGCTGGCGCGGCTGCAATTCACCGACGGGGTGGCGGCGTGATCGCGGCGATCGGTCCCTTGCCGGGGGGCGTGCAATCTGGAATAACGACCAAGTGACAGGATCGGAGAGTCCCATGCGCGCACGCATCTACAAACCCGCCCGGACCGCCACGCAATCGGGGGTGGCCAACACGCAGAAATGGGTGCTGGAATTCGTGTCCGAGACCGCACGCGAAATCGACCCGCTTATGGGCTGGACCTCCAACGCCGACACGCAGGCGCAGGTGCGGATGCGGTTTGCCACCAAGGAGGCGGCGCTGCACTATGCCAAGGAGCACGGGATCGACGCCGTGGTGCAGGACCCCCACAAGCGCAAGCCCAACATCCGCCCCCTTGGATATGCCGAGAATTTCGCGACCAGGCGGCGGCAGGTCTGGACGCACTGAAGGGCTGAATATGGGCCTTGAGCCGCCGTTGAAGGAGAAGCCCTCTTGCGCGGCTTCTCGACCGTTGCGTGACCGTCTGCAACAGGCCAAACACCGCCTATCGCGCCCCCTTCACCCGCCGCGCTGTGCCACCAGATCGAACGACACCTCCACCTCGAAGCCCAGTTGCCCGGGGTCCTGCGCGCCCGCGCCGATTCCGAAATCGCGCCGGTCGACCGTGAGCCCGCCCGAGGCGCGCGCGGTGTCGCCCTCGATGTCGAGGGTGAAGGGCATCTCCACCGGCACGCTCTCGCCCTTGATGGTGAGCGTGCCGCGCGCGACGTGACCCTCGCCTTCGGCCAGCAGATCGGCGGTGAAGGTAGCGGTGGGATGCGCCTCGGCGTTGAAGAAATCCGTGCCCATCGCCTGATCCGTGACAGACCCGAGCGTGAGCGACGGGATCGCCACCACCACCTCGACGGTGCCGTGACGGCCCTCGGCATCGGCGGTCTCGCCATAGGCGATGTCGGCGGTCCACTCCTTGAACCGGCCCGTCACCTCCGATCCCATCTGCCGGATCGTGATCCCGAGGCTGCCTTCCTCGACCCGCCAGTCGCTTTCGACGGCGGCGAGTGCCGGAGCGGCGTCGGTGGCGGGTTTCGCGAACCAGCCGAGCGCGCCCGCGCCCCCCAGCACCGCCGCCCAGATGACCAGCGCGCTCAAGGCCGCCACGCCATGCCCCGGCTGTCGTGCGGTGGGCAGGGCCGGCGCGCCGCCGGGCAGCATCCGCCGCAGCGTCGCGTCGCCGTCGATGAGGTGATGCTTGAGCGCGCCCGCCACATGCGCCGCGAGCGATCCCGCCAGCACGAGGATAAAGAGAAAGTGCAGCGTCGCGGCGATCTCCGCCACCCCCTCGGATTCCGGCACCAAGGGCAGGCCCTGTCCCAATGGCCACCAGATCGGCGCAAAGCCCGTGGTGGCGGCGTGATGCACCCAGCCCGAGAGCGGCACCGCCACGAGCGAGCCGTAGAGCAGCCAATGCACCGTCTCGGCGGCCCAGGCCTCGGCCGGGCGGTCACCGTTCAAAAGCCCCGGTTTCTCCTGCGTCAGCGCCCAGAGGATGCGCGCCAGCGCCACGAAGAAGATCGCGACGCCGGTGGTCTTGTGGATCGAGAACAAGAGCGCCGCGCGCGCCACTTGCGCCTCGGTGCCGCCGGTTGTCGTGATCTCTTCGGCGATCTGCGAGGCAAACCAGCCCAACGGCAGGTTGGCGAGGATGAGCAGCGCGGTCAGCCAATGGAAGACCTTGGTGACGCTGCCATATGTGGTGGCGGAACTGGCAATCGGCATCGGGTTCTCCTGCTGCGGTTGCCGTGCAATCTAGCGACACTGGCCGGTGCTGCAATCGCGGCTGGCGCACAGGGCGCGTGCGGCGCTGTGAAACCGCGTTGCCATGCGTGGCGCGGGCGTGTATCGCAGGGGCGATTTTTCAAGGGCAGAGGGACGCAGATGAGCCGGGCATTCGTATTTCCGGGGCAGGGTGCGCAGGTGATCGGCATGGGCCGCGATCTGGCCCAAGCCTATCCGGCGGCGCGCGCCGTCTTTGACGAGGTGGACGCGGCGCTGGGAGAGGCGCTCTCGACGCTGATCTGGGAGGGCGAGCCCGACGCGCTGACGCTGACGGCCAATGCGCAGCCCGCGCTCATGGCCACTTCGATGGCGGCGATGCGCGCGCTGGAGGCCGAGGGGGTGGAGATCGGCGCGGCCAGCTTCGTCGCGGGGCATTCGCTGGGCGAATATTCCGCGCTCGCCGCTGCCGGGTCGCTGGGCGTGGCCGATTGCGCGCGGCTGTTGCGCATCCGGGGCCGCGCCATGCAAGAGGCGGTGCCGGTGGGCGTGGGCGCGATGGCGGCGCTTCTGGGCCTCGATTTCGAGACCGCCCGCGCGGTGGCCGAGGAGGCCGCGCAAGGCGAGGTCTGCCAGGCCGCCAACGACAACGATCCGGGGCAGGTGGTGGTCTCTGGCCACAAGGCTGCGGTGGAGCGCGCGGTGGAGATCGCCAGGGCCAGGGGCGCGAAACGCGCCGTGCTGCTGCCGGTGAGCGCGCCGTTCCACTGCGCGCTGATGCAGCCCGCCGCCGACGCGATGGAAGAGGCGCTGGCCGGGGTCGAAATCAAAGCCCCCGCCGTGCCGCTGGTGGCCAACGTGCGCGCCGCCCCCGTGACCGACCCGGCGGACATCCGCGCTTTGTTGGTCGCGCAGGTCACCGGCTCCGTGCGCTGGCGCGAATCGGTGCAATTCATGGCAGGCGCGGGCGTGACCGAAATCTGGGAGATCGGCGCGGGCAAGGCGCTGTCGGGCATGGTGCGCCGCGTTGATCGTGCCATCACCTGCCGCGCCATCGCCACGCCCGCCGAGGCACAAGACGCCGCCGCGTCGCTCGGCTGAGCCGCGCGGCCCAAGTTTGGGAGAGGAAATCATGACCGATCTGACGGGAAAATCCGCGCTTGTCACCGGCGCGTCGGGCGGCATCGGGGCCGCCATCGCCCGCGCGCTGCACGGTGCGGGGGCCACTGTGGGGCTGTCGGGCACGCGGGTCGCGCCGCTCGAGGCGCTGGCCGGGGAGTTGGGCGCGCGCGCCCATGTGCTGCCCTGCAACCTGAGCGAGGCGCAGGCGGTGGAGGCGCTGCCCAAGGCGGCCATTGCCGCGATGGGCGGGCTGGACATTCTTGTGAACAATGCCGGGATCACCCGTGATCAGCTCTTCATGCGGATGTCGGATGACGACTGGAACGAGGTGCTGGCCGTCAACCTCACCTCGGCGATGCGGCTCTGCCGGGGCGTCATGCGCCCGATGATGAAGGCGCGCTGGGGCCGGATCGTCAATATCGGCTCGGTGGTGGGCACCACCGGCAATCCCGGCCAGGTGAACTACGCCGCCGCCAAGGCCGGGCTGGAGGGGATGACCAAATCCATCGCCCATGAGGTCGCCACGCGCGGCATCACCGCCAACATGGTCGCCCCCGGCTTCATCGCCACGCCGATGACCGACAAGCTGACCGAGGAGCAGAAGGCGACGCTCAACGCGAAGATTCCCGCCGGGCGCATGGGCACGCCCGAGGAGGTCGCTGCCGCCGCGCTTTATCTTGCCAGCCCCGGTGCGGGCTATGTCACCGGCACGGTGCTGCACGTCAATGGCGGGCTGGCGATGGTCTGAGTCTGGTCCGGGCGGGCGGTTTTTCGCGTTTGCCGGGTGCGGTGAAATCATTTGCCATTGCCCTCACCTGTGCTATAGGCCACGCAGCTTTTCGGAAGGGGCACGATCGGTGACCTGGCCGGATCGCGCCGCGATCACACCGGCAGGCAGCGCCGCCCGCGACGCACATCATCAACCGTCCATCCCCGAGAGGGCTTGGGCAGACCAAGGGGCGCAGACGCCCGACACAGAATGAGGAACGAGACATGAGCGATATCGCTGACCGCGTGAAGAAGATCGTGGTGGAACATCTGGGCGTCGAGGAAGACAAGGTCGTCGACAAGGCGTCGTTCATCGACGATCTGGGCGCAGACAGCCTCGACACGGTCGAACTGGTGATGGCGTTCGAAGAGGAATTCGGGATCGAGATCCCCGATGACGCGGCCGACACGATCCAGACGGTCGGCGACGCGGTGAAATTCATCACCGAAGCGTCCTGAGTCTCGTCGCCTGACGGCGCGCACGGGGGCCCTGCCGGACGGCGGGGCCCTTTCGCGTTTCGAAGTTGCGGGGGCGCTGCCCCCGTCGCCGCCTGCGCGGCGACTCCCCCGGAGTATTTCGGCCAAGAAGAAGCGCGCGGCAGGTGCCGGGGGCGGGAAAGGATGCTATCATGCCGGTATGAGACCAGCGGTGCAGGGCAGGGTCGGGCATCACGCCCTTGATCCGGCATGGTCGCCGGTCACGCTCTTGGGGGTTGCGGCGATGATCATCTATCCCACTCTGGAACTGATGGACGGAAAATGCGTGAGCCTCACGCGCGGGCGGCTCGACGAGCCCATGCTGTGGCATGTCGACCCGGTCGAGACCGCGCGCGGATTCGCGCGCGCCGGGGCCGAGTGGATGCACCTCACCGACATGGACGGGCTGAAGGGCGGCGACACCAACAACGCGCTCATAGGCGAGATCATCCGCGCCGCGGGTATCCCCGTGCAGCTTGGCGGCGGCTTCCGCTCGCGCGAAGGGGTGACGCGCTGGATCGACGCGGGTGCGGGGCGGGTCGTGCTGGGCACGATGGCGGTGCAGGACCCCGACGGCGTGCGCGAACTGGCCAAGTATCACCCCGACCAGATCGTCGTGGCGGTGGATGTGCATCAGGGGCGGCTGATGACGCATGGCTGGCAGAGCCCGAGCGCGATTGCCGCCGAGGATTTCATCGCCGCCTTCGACGGGGTGCCGCTCGCGGCGATTCTCATCACCGATATCGACGCCGATATCGAGGACAGCGATGGCAGCCTCGGGGTGATCTCGGGGCTGGCGGCAAAAACGCGCCACGCGGTGATCGCGCGCGGCACGGTGCGCGGCATCGATGACGTGGCGCGGCTGCGCTATATCCCCAACATCTCGGGCACGCTGATCGGGCGGGCGCTGATGGCGCGCGATGTCGATCTGGCCGAGGCGCTGGCGATGGCGCGCCCCTCGCCCGAGCCGACCGCCGAGTTTATCTGACACGCGCCCATGCCCTTGCCCCGCCGCCCCAAGCCGGGGTAAGAGCGGCGGGACGTGAGACAGGGAAAGGGCAGCATCATGCGGCGTGTCGTTGTCACGGGGTTGGGGCTCGTAACCCCGCTCGCCGATGGGGTCGAGCAAAGCTGGCGCCGTCTTCTGGACGGACAGTCGGGCGCGGGCACGATCACCCGGTTCGATCCGGCGAATGTGATCACCAAATACGCCTGCGAAGTGCCCTATGGCGACGGCAGCGACGGCACGTTCGACCCCGACCGCTACATGGAGCCGAAGGAGCGGCGCAAGGTCGATCACTTCATCCTTTTCGGCATGGCCGCCGCGCAACAGGCGGTCGAAGATTCCGGCTGGGCACCGCAGGACGCGACAAGCCTCGAGCGCACCGGCGTGATGATGGGGTCGGGGATCGGCGGGCTGCGCTCGATCGAGGAGACCACCCTCGTTATCCGCGACAAGGGGGTGCGGCGGGTGTCGCCGTTCTTCATTCCCGGTGCGCTGATCAATCTGATCTCCGGGCAGGTCAGCATCCGCTACGGCTTCAAGGGGCCGAACCATTCGGTGGTGACCGCCTGCGCCACCGGCGCGCACGCCATCGGCGATGCCGCGCGGCTGATCATGTTCGGCGATGCCGACGTGATGGTGGCCGGCGGCGCCGAGGCGTCGATCTGCGAGATCGGCATCGCCGGGTTCAACGCCTGCAAGGCGCTCTCGACCAGGCGCGCCAACGATCCCAAATCGGCAAGCCGCCCCTATGATACCGACCGCGATGGCTTTGTCATGGGCGAGGGGGCGGGGGTCGTGGTGCTTGAAGAATACGAGCACGCCAAGGCCCGTGGCGCGAAGATCCATGCCGAGATCCTCGGCTATGGCCTGTCGGGCGACGCCTGGCACATCACCGCGCCCGCCGAGGATGGCGATGGGGGCTTGCGCGCCATGCGCGCAGCACTCAGGAATGCCGGGCTGGAGCCGGGGGCGGTGGATTACGTCAACGCCCACGGCACCTCGACGATGGCCGACACCATCGAATTGAAGGCCGTCGAGACGCTTCTGGGCGAGGCGGCGGGCCGTGCCACGATGAGTTCCACGAAATCCGCGACCGGGCATCTTCTGGGCGCGGCGGGGGCGGTCGAGGCGATCTTCTCGATCCTCGCGATTCGCGATCAGGTGGCCCCGCCGACCATCAACCTCGACAATCCGGCGGTCGAGACGCCGATTGATCTCGCCGCCAATGCCAGGCGCGAACGCCGGATCGATGTGGCGCTTTCCAACAGCTTCGGATTCGGCGGCACCAATGCCGCGCTTGTGTTGGGGAAACCACGCTGATGTGGCGGCATATTGCCTCGAACGTGATCACGCTTCTGGTGGTGGCGGCGTTCCTTCTGGGTGGCGTCATCCTCTGGGGACAGGCGCAATATACCGCCAAAGGCCCGCTGGACGAGCCGATCTGCCTGCGCGTGTCCCCCGGCACCACGATGCGCGGCGTGTCGCGCGATCTCGAGGCCGAGGGCGCGGTGACCAGCGGCACGCTCTTTCGCATCGGTGCCGATTACGCGGGTCGCGAAAACGATCTCAAGGCGGGGAGCTGGCTCATCCCCGAAGGCGCAAGCATGGCCGAGATCACCGATCTCGTCACCCGTGGTGATGCCTCGACCTGCGGCACCGAGGTGGTCTGGCGCATCGGCGTGAGCGGCACCGAGGTGGTCGTGCGCGAGCTCGATCCCGCCACCGAGCGCTTTGTCGAGGCGGCGCGTTTCGATCCCGCCGCCGAGGCCCCGCGCCCGGAGATATTCGAGACCGTGCGCGCCCGCGCCGAGACCCGCTACCGTCTCGCCTTCGCCGAGGGGATCACGAGCTGGCAGGTGGTGGAGGAGCTGAAATCGGTCGGCCCGCTGGCGGGCGAGGTGGCCGAGGTGCCGCCCGAGGGCAGTCTTGCGCCCGACAGCTACGAGGTGCGCGACGGCGACACCCGCGAGAGCGTGATCGCGCGGATGCGAGAGGCGCAGGAGGCGATCCTCGCCGCCGCCTGGGAGGGCCGCGCCGAGGGCCTGCCGATCGAGACACCGCAGGAGGCGCTGATTCTCGCCTCGATCATCGAGAAGGAGACCGGCGTGGCCGAGGAGCGGCGGCAGGTGGCGAGCGTCTTCGTCAACCGGCTGCGGCGCGGGATGCGGCTTCAGACCGATCCGACGGTGATCTATGGCATCACCGGAGGGCGCGGCGTGCTGGGACGCGGCATCCGGCAGAGCGAATTGCGCGCCGAGACGCCGTGGAACACCTACGTGATCGACGGCCTGCCGCCCACGCCCATCGCCAACCCGGGCCGCGCCAGCATCGAGGCGGCGGTCGATCCCGATCCCACGGATTTCGTCTATTTCGTGGCCGATGGCACCGGCGGGCACGCCTTTGCCGAAACGCTGGCCGAGCACAACCGCAACGTCGCCCGCTGGCGCGAGATCGAGGCGGAGCGCGCGGGGAACTAGACGTCGGCAAGGGGCCGCAATCGGTTTGGATCTGCCGTTCAGGGCACAGACCGTTTCGTCGCACCGCAGGTGCGCCGATACAAGCGGCACGCCTCTGGCGTGACGGGCGGGCGCTATTCAAGTCGAATACTCGACAATCATTGGAGTATTTCGCGCCATAAATCGCGGTGTCTCGCCGTCGGAGCCCCTACCCGCGGCCGGGCGCTTCGCGGAGCCCCGACCGTTGCGTGATCGTCCGCTCAATCCCGGGACCAATCCCCGCACCTACCGTCACACCGACGGTTTTTTTGACAAGACCGGCGGGCAGGCGCTGCCATCGGGTGGGGTAT
Organism: Roseovarius sp.; assembly: GCA_034521935.1. Classification (GTDB taxonomy): domain Bacteria; phylum Pseudomonadota; class Alphaproteobacteria; order Rhodobacterales; family Rhodobacteraceae; genus Roseovarius. Next base: position 128,998 of record JAXHLV010000001.1, on the reverse strand, counting down.
GTCCGCGATATGCCGTGCCCTGCAGCGGTCATTTTTGACACGGCTGCGGGCGGGGCGCATAAGGGGTGTGATTCCAATCCCTTGACCGAGGACCGACCATGACCAAGCCGCTTTTCGACATTCCCGCCCCGCCGCTTCTTCCCATCGAGGGCGACGCGCGCGGCTACCCGGTGCGACGGATTTTCTGTGTCGGGCGCAACTATGCCGCGCACGCCGCCGAGATGGGCAACGAGGTGGATCGCGAGGCGCCGTTCTATTTCACCAAGTCGGCGCACGCGCTCTGCCTGTCGGGGGCGACCATCCCCTATCCGCCGGGCACCGGGGATTGTCATCACGAGATGGAATTCGTGGTGGCGCTGGGCGCGGAGGCGTTCCGGGTGAGCGAGGCGGAGGCGATGGGCGCGGTCTGGGGCTATGGCTGCGGCATCGATCTCACGCGGCGCGACCTGCAAGGGCAGGCCAAGGAGAAGCGGCGGCCCTGGGATCTCGGCAAGGATTTCGAGGACTCGGCGATCATGGGCGCGCTGACGCCGAAGGCGGATTTCGGCGAGATCGGAGAACAGGCGCTGCGGCTTTCTGTGGACGGGCGCGCGGCGCAGGAGGCGCGGCTGTCGGAGATGGTGTGGTCGGTGCCCGAGATCATCGCGCATCTGTCGCGGTTCTATCACCTGGCACCCGGTGATCTGATCTATACCGGCACGCCTGCGGGCGTGGGGCCGGTGGGGCCGGGCAACGTGCTGGAGGGCGAGATCGACGGGCTGAGCCCGCTGCGCGTGACCATCGGGGCAGAGGCTTAGCGGCATAATGCTCAAGCAGATTCCGGTGACGCTCTTCACGGTGGTGATGGGGCTGTGCGGGTTCACCCTCGCGCTGCGGGCGGGCGAGGCGGCGGCGGGGCTCACGCATCTTGTGTCGGGGGGTGCGCATGTGCTCACACTGACGGTGTTCGCCGTTGTGGTGCTGGCCTACACGGCCAAGGCGCTGCGCCACCCGCAGGCGGTGGCAGAGGAGTGGCGGCACCCGGTGAGCCTTGCGTTCTTCCCGGCGATCTCGATCTCGCTGGTGCTGTTTTCGCTGGTGATGCTCGACGTGGTGCCGGGGGTGGCGCACGTCCTGTTCCTCGTGGCGGTGCCGATGCAGCTTGTGCTGACGCTGGCGGTGGTGTCGGGCTGGATCGGGGCGCGGGCGTTTCAGCACGGGCACCTGACGCCCGCGTGGTTCATCCCCGCCGTGGGCAACGTGATCGTGGCCATCGCGGGGGTGCCGCTGGGCTATGTCGAGTTGAGCTGGTTCTTTGCCGCGACGGGGCTGATGTTCTGGGTGGTGTTGCTGACGCTGGTGATGAACCGGCTGATCTTTCACGACCCGTTGCCCGAGCGGTTGCAGCCGACGCTGGTGATCCTCGTGGCCCCGCCGGCGGTGGGATACCTCGCCTGGGTGGCGCTGGTGGGCGAGGTGGATGCCTTCGCGCGGGTGCTGTTGAACCTCGCCTACCTGTTCGTGCTCATCGTGGCGGTGCAGGCCCCGCGCCTTGCGGCGCTGCCGTTCTCGCTGTCGTTCTGGGCGCTGAGCTTTCCGCTGGCGGCGGTGACGGTGGCGAGTTTCGCCCATGCCGAGGCGCTGGGATCGGCGGCGCACCGGGTGATCGGATTCGCGCTGCTGGCGGTGCTGGTGGTGGTGATCGCGGGGCTGTTGTGGCGCAGCGGGCAGGCGCTGGCGCGGGGGGTGCTGTTCGGCGGGCCGTGACCGGGCTCAGCCTGCTTGCGATCCGCCGCGTGGCGGGCGGGGCAGGGCCTGACGGTCAAAGGCCACGGACTTGATCAGCGCGGTCACCGGATCGCCCGCCGCCAGCCCCAGATCGCGGATGGCGGCGCGGGTGACACGGGCGCGCAGGTGCTGGCCGGATATGTCGAGCAGCACCTCGGCGAAGGCGCCCGCGCGCTCCTCGGTGATCGCGAGCACGGTGGCGGCGAGGCGGTTGCGGATGCTCAGCCCCTCGGGCCGCCCGCGCGCCAGCGACACGTCGCGCGCGCGCACCCGCAGGCGCACCTCGCTGCCCTCGGGGCGCGAAATCTCGGGCACGTCGAGCGTTGCGCCGCCAAGGTCCACCCGGCTCAGGTGCATCGCGGTGTCGCGCCCGGTGATGCGCCCGCGCAGGATCGCGCCCGCCTCGAACCGGCCCTGCACATCGGCCAGGTCGAGCCGTTCGAGCACGGCCGACACGCCTCCCGCAGCCACCACGCGGCCCGCAGAGAGCGCCACGATCCGGTCGCAAAGTTGCGTCACCTCCTCGAGCGCGTGGGTGACATAGAGGATGGGCAGGCCGAACGCGCCATGCAGCCGCGCGATATAGGGCAGGATCTCGCCCTTGCGGCGGGTGTCGAGCGCGGCGAGCGGCTCGTCCATCAAAAGGAGCCGGGGCCGCGCCAGAAGCGTGCGCCCGATGGCCACGCGCTGCCGCTCGCCGCCCGAAAGCTGCGCTGCGCGACGGGCAAAGAGCGGCGCAAGGTCGAGCACGTCCACCACGTCGTCAAAGCTGTAGCGGGCGGGGTCCTGCGCCGCCCGGCGCGCGGCGTAATCGAGATTGCCGCGCACGCTCAGATGCGGAAAAAGACGTGCGTCCTGAAACACATAGCCCACCCCGCGCCGGTGCGGGGGCACATGGTGGCGCGCGTCCATCCAGACCTCGCCATCGAATGCCACGCGGCCCGTGGCCCCCGGCTCGAACCCGGCGATCGCGCGCAGCAGGGTGGATTTGCCACAGCCCGAGGGGCCGAACACGGCGGTGATGCCGTCGTCGGGAAACTCTTGCGCCACCGCGAGCGAGAAATCGGCGAAGCCCGCCCGGATATCGACCGAGAGCGCCATCAGCCCACATGCACCGGAAAGCGGCGGTTGAGCGTGTAGACCGCGAGCAGCACGGTGAACGAGAACACCAGAAGGATCGCCGAGAGCGTGTGCGCGGCGGCGTAGTTGATGGTCTCGACGTGTTCGTAAATCTGGATCGACACCACCTTGGTGCGCCCGGGAATGTTGCCGCCCACCATCAGCACCACGCCGAATTCGCCGATGGTATGGGCGAAGGTGAGGACCGTTGCAGTCAGAAATCCGCGCCCGGCCATCGGGGCGGCGACGCTGAAGAACGCATCGAGCGGCGCGGCGCGCAGGCTCGCCGCCGCCTCCATCGGGGCGCGGCCCACGGATTCGAACGCGGCTTGCAGCGGCTGCACCATGAACGGCAGGGAATAGAGGCACGACGCGATCACCAGCCCCGAGAAGGAGAAGGTGAGCGGGCTGCCCGTGGCCGAAAGCCACAGCCCGCCGAGCGGGGCGGTGGGGCTGAGAAAGATCAGCAGGTAAAAGCCCAGCACCGTCGGCGGCAGCACCAGCGGCAGGGCGGTGACGGCCTCGACCAGCGGTTTGAGGCGTCCGCGCGTGCGCGCCAGCCACCACGCCAGCGGCGTGCCGAGCAGGAGCAGGATCAGCGTGGTGACCGCCGCGAGCTGCAGCGTGAGCCAGAGCGGGCCGGGATCGGGCAGGATCATTCCGGTCGCTCCGTGTCGTTTCCGGTGCCATAGCCGAAGCGTGCGATCACCTCTGCCGCCTGCGGCCCGCGCAGGAAATCGAGAAAGGCGCGCGCCGCCGCGTTGTCGGCCCCGTGCGCCAGCAGCACAGCCTCCTGCCGGATCGGGGCGTGATGATCCTCGGGCACATCCCAGCGGCTGCCCCTGGTCCTGGCGCGCGGGCTGAGCACCGCCGAGAGCGCGACAAAGCCCAGCTCCGCCGCGCCGGAAGCGACCATCGAATTGGCCTGGCCGATATTCTGGCCCATGACGATGTTGGGTTGCAGCGTCTTCCACAGGCCGAGATGCTGCAACGTGTCGCGCGCGGCGACGCCGTATGGGGCGAGATCGGGGTTGGCGATGGCGACGAAGCGCAGGCCTGAACCGACGAGCGCCGCGCGCCCGTCCGGGCCGATGCGGTCCGGGTCCGCGCTCCACAGGGTGAGCCGCCCGGTGGCGTAGGTGAACGCGCTGCCCGCCACGGCGTGGCCCTCGGCGATCAGCGCCGCCGGGGTTTGCGCGTCCGCCGAGAGGAGCAGGTCAAACGGCGCGCCCGCCGCGATCTGCGCATGGAGCTTGCCGGTAGAGCCGGTGGTGAGCGTCAGGTCATGGCCCGTGGCGTCGTGAAACAGCGGCAGGAGCGCCTCGGCGGTCTCGGCGAAATTGGCGGAGATGGCGGCGAGCGCCGCCTCGGCGCGGGCGGTATGGGGGGCGAAGGCGAGCAAGGCTGCGGCAAGGCAGAGGCGGAGTGGCATGGGGTCCTCTTCAGATATGTTCCACGAAACATATCGCACCGCGCCGGAGTGCCTGGCAAGCGTTATTTCCCATCGGGAATATCCCTCAGCAGCCCGCGCAGCGTGGCAATCTGCCGCTCCCCGGCCTCGGCAGCCCCGGCCTCGACCCCGCGATAGAGCGCCAGCACCTCGTGCCCCGTTTCGGTCAGCACCGCGCCGCCGCCGCCCGCGCCGCCGCGCGTGCGGGTGACGAGGGGGGCGTGAAACATGGCATTGAGCGTGCCGATCAGCTCCCACGCGCGCTTGTAGCTCATCCCCATCTCGCGCCCCGCCGCGGCGATCGAGCCGTGGCGGGCGATGCCGTCGAGCAGGTCCGCCTTGCCCGGCCCGATCATGCCGCGCTCGCCGAACACGACGCGGATACGCAGCCTTGGGTGATGCGGGTCATCGCTCATGGCCGCATCATCCGCGCGCGCGCGGCGCGGCGCAAGCGGATTTGCGGGGGAGGGCAGGGAGATGCGTGTGACGTGTTCTGGCCTGTGGTGGACGGTCGCCAAGCCGGAATTTTCAAAAAATTCCGGTCCGTTTTCTTTTAAAGAAAACGGCGATTCGCGCGAGGCTCGAACGTCCCCTCAAGGCCACCCCTCGCCTTTCGCACCCACCTGCGGCACTCTTCCTCTGGACAGCCCCCGGCGGGGGTGGCACGGTTTGATCAAAGCTGAGCCATCTGCCGGAGCCTCCCCCATGAAGGACGACAATTTCCTGCGCGAGATGAATGGCCGCCACATGTGGCAGCCGATGGGCCACCCGGGCGACGCGCAACGCAACCCGCCGCGCATCATCAAGAGCGCCGAGGGCGTGCGCCTTTCGGACATCGACGGGCATTCGGTGGTCGATGCCGTGGGCGGGCTGTGGTGCGTCAACCTCGGCTATTCCAACGACGCGGTGAAACAGGCGATCTCGGATCAACTGTGGCAGTTGCCCTATTACTCGGGCTTCGGCGGCACCACCAACCCCGCCTCGATCGAGGCCGCCTATGCGGTGCGCGAATTCTTTGCCCCCGACGGGATGGAGCGGGTGTTCTTTACCTCGGGCGGGTCCGACAGCGTGGATACCGCGCTGCGCCTCGCGCGTCAGTATCACCGCCTGCGCGGGGAACCGACGCGCACCAAGTTCCTCAGCCTCAAGAAGGGCTATCACGGCACCCATTGGGGCGGGGCGAGCGTCAACGGCAATAACCGCTTTCGCATCAATTACGAGCCGCTTGCTGCCGGGCTGTTTCCACCTCCCCGCGCCCTACACCTATCGCAACCCGTTTGACGAGAGCGACCCCGCCAGGCTGGCGCAAAAGATCGCCGCTGTGATGGTGGACGAGATCGAGTTCCAGGACCCGTCGACGATCGCCGCCTTCATCATGGAGCCGATCCTCGGCGCGGGGGGCGTGATCGTGCCCGATGCGTCGTTCATGGGGCTGATGCGCGAGATCTGCGACCGCTACGGCATCCTGATGATCTCCGACGAGGTGATCTGCGGCTTTGGCCGCACCGGCGACTGGACCGGCGCGCGGCACTGGGGGGTGCAGCCCGACATGATGACCGTCGCCAAGGGGATCACCTCCGGCTATTTCCCGGTGGGCGGCGCGCTGGTCTCGGGGGCCGTGGCCGAGGTGTTCGAGAGCGCCGACGCGGCGGGTGCGCTCTGGACGGGCTATACCTATTCGGCGCATCCGGTGGGGTCGGCGGGGGTGGTGGCGTGTCTGTCAGAGACGCTGCGGCTGGAAACCAAGAGCAACGCCGCCGCGCGCGGCACGCAGCTTTACGAGGGCGTGCGGCGGCTGGCGGAAAAGCACGACATTATCGGCGATGTGCGGGGCGGGCATGGGCTCATGTGCGGGATCGAGATCGTCTCGGACCGTTCCGCCAAGACGCCGATGGACGCCGCCACCATGCAGCGCATCCATCAGGCGACCTACGAGGCGGGCGCGATGGTGCGGCTGGGCGCGCACAACATCCTGATGTCGCCGCCGCTGGTGATCTCGGAGGCCGAGATCGACGTGATCCTCGCGGCGCTCGATGCCGGGTTCTCGGCGGTCTGAGGGCGTGCGGGGCCTGCTGACGGCGGGCGTGCTCTGGGCGGTGATGGCCGGGCGCGCGCAGGCCCATGCCACCGAGCAGGGTTTCGTGCTGCTGTTGCCGACGGGTGCCTATATCGCGGCGGGCGGGGCCACCGTGGCGCTGACGGTGCTGCTCTTGGCCGTTTTGCCGGGGCGGCTGGCGCTGGCGGCGTTTCGCCCGGTGCCGCTCTGGCGCGCGACGGCGTGGCGGGGAGTGGCGGGCCGTCTGCTGGCGGTGCCGGTGCTGGGCTGGCTGATCTGGCAGGGCTGGTTTGGGTCGCGCGATCCGCTGGGCAATCCGCTGTCGCTGGGCCTGTGGGTGGTCATGTGGATGGCGCTGGTGAGCGCGCAAGGCCTCGTTGGCGACATCTGGGCGCGGATCAACCCGTTTGCAGGCGCGGCGCTGGTGCTGGCGCGGGTGCGGCGGGTGCCGCTGCGCTATCCGGGTTGGCTGGGGCACTGGCCGGGGGTGGCGGGGCTGCTGGCCTTTGCCGGGTTCCTGCTGGCCGATCCGGCGCCTGCCGATCCGGCGCGGCTGGCGGCGGTTGTGGCGGGCTACGCGCTGGCGATGCTGGCTTGCGTCGCGCTGTTCGGCGCGCGCTGGCTGGTGCGGGGCGAGGCGCTGACGATGCTGATGCGCGCCTATGCGCGGATGGCCCCGCTGGGGCGGCGCGGCGGGCGGCTTGTGCTGGGCGTGCCGGGGTGGCGCATCGCGCGGGGGTCGCGGCCTGCTGTGGGGCTGGCGGTGTTCATGCTGATCCTGCTGGGCAGCGGCAGTTTCGACGGGCTCAACGAGACCTTCCTGTGGCTGGCCCTGCTGGACATCAACCCGCTGGAATTTCCCGGCCGCTCGGCGGTGATCGGGCCCAACCTCGTAGGGCTGCTGCTGGCCAATGCGGCGCTGCTGGCGGTGTTCTGCGGCGCGCTGTGGCTGGGCGCGCGGCTGGCGGGCGAGCGGGCGGGCGTGGGCGTGCTGCTGTGCCGCTTTGCGCCGACGCTCCTGCCCATCGCGCTCGCGTATCACATCGCGCATTACCTGCCGTCGCTGCTGATGGACGGGCAATATGTCCGGGCGGGGATCAGTGAGGCGCTGCACCTTGGCCATGTCCACGTGACAGCCGGCTTCCTCAACTCTCCCGGCCCGGTGCGCGCGATCTGGCTCACGCAGGCGGGCGCGGTGGTGGCGGGGCACGTCATCGCGCTGATGCTGGCGCATGGCATCGCGCTGCGGCACGGGCAATCGGCGTGGCGCGCAGCTGTCGGGCAGGCCCCGCTCGCGCTCTTCATGGTGGGCTATACCGTGTTCGGTCTGTGGCTTCTGGCCACGCCGCGCGGGGCGTGAAGGGCAAGAGGGTGGACAAGCGGGCATGGGTTGCGCATGTTGCGCGCGCGGCGACCATGTCGCACCTGCACAAGAGCGATAGCGGAGACCCGCCCATGCCCCTCACCACCAAAGCCAACCCCACCCGGCGCGGCGCGCTGCGCACGCTTGCCGCCGGGGCCGCCGCCGCAAGCCTGCCGATGTGGGCGCGTTATACCCATGCGCAGAGCGCCGCGCCGATCCGCATCGGATTTCAGCAGCACCGCACCGGGATAGGGGCGGCCTATGGGCGCTGGTATGGCCGCGCGACCGAGGCTGCAACGCGCCTCATCAACGAGGGTGGCGGCATCAATGGCCGTCCCGTCGAGATCGTTGCCGAGGATGACGGCACGGACCCCAAGCGCGGCGCCGAGGTGGTCGAGAAATTCGCCAATCAGCATGGGTGCGACGTGGGCTTCGGCACGTTGTTTTCGCATGTGGTGATGGGCTCGGCCCCCCGCGCGGGCGAGTTGAAGCTGCCGTATTTCGTGGTATCCGAGGGCACGCATGTGGCCTCGGGCAAGCTCAACCGCTACACGTTGCAGCCGGGCATCACCGATGTGAAAAGTCAGGTGATCTCGGTGGCCCCGTTCATGACCGAAAATCTGGGCAAGAAGGTCACGATGATCTTTCCCGATTACGGCTTTGGTTATGACCACCGCGATGCGCTCGCCCCCGCGATCGAGGCGCAGGGCGGCGAGATGCTGGCGAAGATCGCCATTCCGCCGACCGAGACCTCGTTCACCCGCTATTTCCCGCAGATCCCGCGCGAGACCGAGGTGCTTTATCACGTGATGGTCGGCCCCGGCGTGCTGACCTTCGTCAAGGAACTGGGCGAGTTCTTTGGCGGGCAGGGGCCGCAGCTTTTCGGCTTCATCGACAGCCTGGAGGCAGTGGCGATGGACAGCCCCGGGCTCGAATTCCTCGAAGGCAGCCATTTCTGGGAGGGCATGTGCCGCCACGCGCAGCCCGACGAGACCGCGGATCAGGCGGCCTATCGCGCGGCGGTGGGCGTGGACGCGCACGGCGCGTCGGTGAATGATCCGGCGGATGTCTCGACCTATGGTCATATGTTCGGCTGCTGGGAGACGCTCCATATCATCAAGGCGGGGATGGAGGCGGCGGGCTATGCCGGCCCAAAGGACCGCGCCGCGCTGATCGAGGCGGTCGAGGCGATGGAGGATATCCCCGCGAGCCTTGCCCATCCGCAGGGCGACAAGCGCTTTAACGGGCGCACGCACCAGGTATTCGGCCACCAGAATATCAGCCGGGTCGAGGGCGGGCGGCTCATTCGCGTGCATCGCACCTCGATTGAGGATGGGCTCTATCCTGACAATGTCGATTACACTGGTGACCCTTTGTGAGGAGATCGGAGAGATGATTTCAAGACGTGACTGCCTGCTTGGCTCAATCGCGCTCACGACGCTGACGGGGTGTGTCGGCGTCCCGCCGAGGCCCGGCACGCCGGAGGAGGTGTCACGTCTGGCGGCGGCGCTCGCAGGTCTCGGGCCGAACGTGTCGCGGCAAGAGGCCCGACGCGCCGCCGATGTCACTTATTCCTACGTCTATCAGCTCGCGCTCGAGTACGAGATCGAGGACTCGCCGACCGTTCACAATGCCAAGGTCAATAACGGCACCAAGCCGCGGGGGTTGTGCTACCAATGGGCGCATGATCTCGAGGCGCGGCTCAAACTGGAACGGTTCCGGACCCTTGACCTGCACCGCGTGGTGGCGGCGAACAAGGGCAGGTATAATCTCGAGCACAGTATCGTCGTCATGACCGCGCGGGGCGACGATTACGAGGAGGGGATCATCCTCGATCCCTGGCGCCTGGGCGGGCGGCTGACGTGGATGCGGGTGCCCGAGGATACCGATTACACCTGGCGACCGCGCACGCCGGCGGTGGCCGAAGTGCTGTCGCGCAAATACGGCCAACCCGCCAGGATCATCGACGATGACACGATCATGATCGGCGACAAGGTATTCAAACCGGAATGACCGGGCCGCGCCGCTGATGGAGTTCGGCCCCCACCTGATGCTCGCGCTCCTGGAAGGGGCGGTGACGGCGGCGGTGCTGGCGCTGACGGCCTCGGGGCTGAGCCTCGTCTTTGGCGTAATGCGGGTGGTCAACATCGCGCATGGCGCGTTCTTCATGCTGGGCGCGGTGCTGGCGTGGTGGATCGCGCGGGGCATTGGCGGGCACCCGGCCTGGGGCTTTGCGGCCGCCCTGATCGCCGCGCCGCTGATGGTGGGGGCGCTGGCGGCGGCGGCGGATGCGGCTGTGCTGCGGCGGCTGGCGCATGACCCCGAGCGCACCATCGTCGCCACCATCGGGATGCTCTATATCATCGAGCAGGTCACGCTGATGACCTATGGCCCCGAGGCGCGGCCCGTGGTGGCCCCCTTCAACACCCGTATCGCGCTGCCGTGGCTGGAGCGCGGTGCGGAGGGCTGGCAGGTGATCTGGCCCTGGGGGTTCGGCACCACCACCTACAAGCTGGCGGTGATTGGCGCGGCGATGGTGCTGGTGGCGGCGCTGTGGCTGTTCATGGCGCGCACGCGGGCCGGCCTCGTGCTGCGCGCGACGCAAGCAGATCGCGAGATGGCCACCGCCTTCGGCATCCCCGTGGCGCGGGTCTATGCGCTGACCTTCGGCCTTGGCGCGGGGCTGGCGGCGCTGGCGGCGGTGCTGATCGTGCCGATCCGGCAGGCGCATTACCTGATGGGGGGCGATCCGCTGCTGCTGTCCTTCGTGGTGGTCATCATCGGCGGGCTTGGCAGCCTGCCCGGCACGCTGCTGGCCGCCGTGCTGATCGGCCTGTCAGACGGCATCATCTCGGTCTTCTTCTCGCCGACGCTGGCCAAGATCATCGCCACGCTGATGGTGGCGCTGGTGCTGGTGTTCCGCCCGCAGGGTCTATTCGGGGCGCGCCCGGCATGAGGGCGCTGGCGCTGCATCTGGGCCTGTTGGCGGTGCTGTTCGGCTTGCATTTCGTGTTGCCCGCCTATCACCACGGCAATGTTGCGCGGGTGATGGTGCTGGCAAGCTATGCCATCGGCTACAACCTGCTGTTCGGCTATGCCGGGCTGCTGAGCCTCGGGCACGCGCTGTTTTTCGCCGCCGGTATGTATGGTGCGGGGCTGGTGGTGCAGCATGGGGGCTCAAGCGCGGGGCCCGCCTTCATCGCGGGGATCGCGGCGGCGACGGTGGTGGCGGGGGCGCTGGCGCTTCTGGCGCTGCGCACGGTGGGCGTGGGCTTCATGATCGTCACGTTGATGTTCGCGCAGGCGGGATACCTCGTGATCCTGCAGTTCAGCGAGATCACGGGGGGCGACGAGGGCTTCGTTCTGCCAAAGGCGGGGCGGATGCTGGGCGGGTTCGACCTGAGCACGCCCGACGCGCGCTATCTTGCGGCGCTGGCGCTGTTCTCAACCTGCCTGCTGCTGAGCCTGTGGCTCGCCCGCGCGCCCTTTGGCCGCGTGCTGGTGGCGATCCGCGAGAACGAGGAGCGGGTGCGGATGCTGGGCTATGACACGCAGGCGCACAAGCGCGCGGCGATGGTGCTGTCGGGCGCGATCTCGGGCGCGGCGGGGGCGGGGTATGCGCTTCTGTTCGGCTATGTGGGGGCAAGTTTCGCCGAGGTGCAATACTCGATCCTGCCGCTGTTGTGGGTGCTTCTGGGTGGCGCGGGCACGGTGATCGGGCCGTTTGTCGGCGCGCTCTTCATGTTCTACCTGATCGATCTCGCCTCGGGCGTGACCACCGCCTACATGCTCATTGCGGGGGTGGCGCTGGTTCTGCTCACGCTCTTTGCCCCGCAGGGCATCATGGGCGAGGTGCGGCGCAGGCTGTGGCGGGGGCTGCCATGACCGCGCTGTTGCAGACGCGCGGGCTGGGCCGCGATTTCGCCGGGGTGCGGGCCGTCGATGCCGTCGATCTCGACCTCGCCGAGGGCGAGGTGCGCGCCCTCATCGGCCCCAACGGCGCGGGCAAGACCACGCTGGTGGGCCTGATCGCGGGGCGCATCGCGCCCTCGCGCGGGCGGGTGATTTTCGACGGGCAGGACATCACCCGCCTGCCCGCGCACCGGCGGATGCGGCTGGGGATGGCCTATACGTTTCAGATCACCTCGGTGTTCGGCGGGCTGTCGGTGGCCGAGAACGTGGCCCTCGCCGCGCGGCGGCACGCGCGGGGTGCGGCGCTGGAAGGGGCGATTGCGGCGGCGCTTGACCGGGTGGGTCTCGGGGGTCGCGCCGGGCAGGTGGCGGGCGATCTCGCCTACGGGCATCAGCGCCTTCTGGAGATCGCGATGGGCATCGCGCAGCGCCCGCGCCTGCTGATCCTAGACGAGCCGACGCAGGGCCTTTCCGAGGGCGAGATCGAGGGATTCTCCCGGCTGGTGCGCGATCTTGCGGGCGAGGTGACGATCCTCTTGATCGAGCACAACATGGACGTGGTGATGGCGCTCGCCGGGCGGATCACGGTGATGGACACGGGCCGCGTTCTGGCCGAGGGCACGCCCGAAGAGATCCACGCCGACGCGGCGGTGCAGGCGGCCTATCTGGGGGGCGGGGGCGATGCTGCGGCTGGATGAGGTGCGCGCGGGTCATGGCCTTGTGCCGGTGCTGCACGGGGTGTCGCTCTCGGTGGCGGCGGGCGAAATCCTGTGCCTGATGGGGCGCAACGGCGCGGGCAAGACGACGCTTTTGCGCGCGATCATGGGGCTGGTGCCGCTCTCGGGCGGCGCGATCACGCTGGGCGACGCGCGGCTCGACCGGCTGCCCGCGCACAAGGTGCCGGGCGCGGGGCTCGGCTATGTGCCGCAGGGGCGGCGGCTGTTTGCCGGGCTGAGCGTGGCGGAGAACCTCCGTATCGGGCTGATGGCCGGGGGCGGCGGGGCAGCGCTGCGCGACGAGGTGCTGAGCCTCTTCCCGCGCCTCGCCGCGCGTCTGCATCAGCGGGCCGAGACGCTGTCGGGCGGCGAGCAGCAGATGCTGGCGCTGGCGCGCGCGCTGTGCCTGCGGCCCCGGGTGCTGCTTCTGGACGAGCCGACCGAGGGGTTGCAGCCCTCGATGATCGCCGCCATCCGCGAGGTGGTCGCGGCGAGCCGCGCCGAGGGGGTGGCGGTGCTTCTGGTCGAGCAGCGCCTCGACGCGGTGCTGCCGGTGGCCGACCGGGTCGCGTTCATCGAGACCGGGCGCATGGGGCCGGTGATGGGCGCGGATGAGCTGCGCGCCGACCGAGCGGTGGCCGACCGCTACCTTGGGGTATGAGCGCGCGGTGCGGTAGGGACGGTTTTGGCCTGTTGCTGCCGTTGAAGGATAAGCCCTCTTGCGCGGGCTATCAGATTCACACAATTCCGTTTTGCACGAGCTTTGCGCCTCGTTTGAGGGTCTGGAATTCGATCCAACCGCTGAGGATGACGACCGGGCCGGGTTTGCCATAATATCCGGTCCAGCCGCCGAGCCGGGCGCAGACCCATGTGGCGAAGGCGAGGCTGTCGGGCGGGTGGGGGTTTTTCTGGCGTGCGGTGCGGCCCTCGAGGCGGCGGCTGAGGGCGTTGAGCAGCGGTCGGTCGTCGCTGTCGAACGCGTCGGTCAGCGGCCGCAGGCCGCCGCCGCCATCCGCCGTCCCGTCGCGGGCGGCGACCATTTGCATGACGATGGTCGCCGCCACGAAAGCCACCATGATCAGGATGTTGCGCGGTGTCTCGGCCTCGATGCGCATCCCCTCGACATGAGCCCTTGCGCTTCATCGTGCGGAACACCTCCTCGATGCGCCAGCGCATCCGATACTGCGCGGCCACCTCCAGCGCCTCGCGCATGGTGGTGACGGGACGGGTCGTCAGCAGCCGCCAGCACACCGGTGGAACCCCGGCGGGCGGGTCCGGCTCGCACAACTCCACGATCCGCAGGCTCAGCGGCCCGCGCCCCGCTTTGGGGGCGTTCGTCAGAGCATGTTGCTCAAAAACGGGAACCGGTTTTGAGCTCCTCGAACATGCGACATCAACATGTCGGAGCGTGCCGCGTGACTGCCAATGAACGCGGGCACGCTCCGGTACCGCCAGTGCGACCTCTCCGAAGCGTACCGCCAGCCGGGCTTGCCGCGCCGGGCGCCCGGGCACGGCAGGCAGGTCGAGCGCGACCATGCCCGCCCGGGGCCAGCCCGCCACCCGCGCGAACAGCCGCCCGCCACCCTCCGAGCGAGCGGTCATGGGCCGCGCGGATGATCAATCCGACCCCCGCCGGGGCGCGGTCGAACATCTCGAAAAGGTCGCGGCCACCACCGTCACCCGCGCCGCCGCTCCGATCCCGGAGGCCGCCTCGCAGACCCGCAGCCAGCGGGCGCTTTCGCGCGCCTCCGGCGGGCGCTGACGACGGCTGCGCCGCTGCCCGCCCTCGCGCTGCAGAAACTCCGCCGCCACCGGCCCGAGCACGGCACCGCTCCCGGCATCCACCGCGATCGCGGCATGCAGATAGCTGCCGCCGCCGCCCTCCGAGCGGGTTACCGTCGTGTCCTGGATCACCAGCACATCGCGCCCCGCCGCCGCGGCGCAGACCCGCGCGCGCGCCGTGGCGACGATCTCCCGAACCGTCACCGCCGGGTTGCGCAGGAACCGCGTGATCCGCATCTCGCCGGCCCGGTCGCCGCCAAGCCGCCGGACCCGCAGCCCGCCACGCCCCGCCGCAACCAGCCGCTCCAGCAACCACGCCCCCCTTTTTGGAGACGCAAGTCTCCGAAACACCCCAGAAAACAATCCATGATCCACCTCCTGTCAGGAAATGGAATCACACGACAGAAACAAATGATACCGAATTGTGTGAATGTTATAGCCCCCCGGGCGGGCGCTATTCAACGTTGCAAGTTATTGATAACGTTGGAGTATGCCGCGCCATAAATCGCGTCGTCTCACCGTTGGAGCGCCCACCCGCGGTCGGGCGCTGCGCGGCTCCCCGACCGTTGAGCGACCGTCCCCTCAAGGCCAATTCAAGACGCTTTCCCCGGGATGCTGCCGCAGTATGCCAGGCCGCATCTGGCGATCAACCTGATCGAGACGCGGCTTTACCATGCCTTCGAGGGGCAGGCGCAATTCACCGTCCACGGCGTGCCGCAGGATATCGGCGTCGCGCGCGATTTCTTCGCCCGCGACGACAAGACCAAGAAGGAATCGGAGAAACGGGCCTGCGGCCTGATCAAGGCCTGTCCGCAGGGCGGCGGCAAGAAGGGCGCCGATGGCCCACGGCCCCCGCGCCGTCAACACGCCGCTGCGCCACGGCACCCTACAAGCGCGCCGCCCGCGAGGCCGACACCCGCGCGCAAGGCGCGATCGATCTACGAAGAAACCCTCCCTCTTCATTTTCTTGCGGCATTCCCCGCTATCATCTGCTACCCTGACGAAAAATTCGCACATGAGGTCGCCATGAGCAGCAAACCCCGCATCGATGACGCCCTGCGCGAGCGGATCATCACCGAGCCGGATGTCATCCTCGACGATACGGACGTCATGCGCGCCCTCATTGCCGCAAACGAGCGGGCGATGGGCACCAATATCGTCGACATGCGCGGCATCGCGATGGACCGGCTCGAGACGCGGCTCGACCGGCTCGAGGAAACCCACCGCGCGGTGATCGCCGCCGCCTATGAAAACCTCGCCGGCACCAACCAGGTGCATCGCGCCATCCTGCGGATGCTCGACCCGGTGGAATTCGAGGGCTTCCTGCGCGATCTCGACGGCGAGGTGGCGCACATCCTGCGCGTCGATGCGGTGCGCCTCGTGCTCGAATCGGTGCAGAACGACAATGACCCGACGGTGCAGCGGCTGGGCGACGTGCTGTCGGTGGCCGAGCCGGGCTTCATCCGGTCCTACCTCACCGGCGGGCGCGACGCCCCCACCCGGCAGGTCACGCTGCGCCAGATCGACGAGGGCGACGCGCGCGTCTATGGCCGGGCCGCGCAGCATATCCGCTCCGAGGCGTGCCTTCTGCTCGATTTCGGGGCCGACCGGCTGCCGGGGATGCTGGTCATGGGGGCCGAGGACCCGCACCAGTTCAGCCCGCAGCAGGGCAGCGATCTTCTGGCCTTCTTTGCCGGCGTGTTCGAGAGGGTGATGCGCCGCTGGCTGTCGTGATCTCCGACGCCGCCCGCACGGCACTCGCCGACTGGCTGGCGGCGATCAAGGCGCTCGACGGGGCCGCCGATCACACGCTCGACGCTTACGCCCGCGACCTGCGCGCGTTTCTTATCTTCATGACCGCGCATCATGGGCAAACGCAGGGCCTCGGCGCGCTCGCGCGGATCACCACCGCCGACATGCGCGCCTTCATGGCGCATGAGCGGGGCGCGGGGCTTGGCCCCCGTTCGCTCGCCCGCCGCCTCTCGGCAGTCAAGAGCTTCTACCGCTGGCTGTCCGAGCGCGAGGGATTCGAGCCCACGGCGGTGCTTCAGGCGCGCGCGCCGAAATACCGCCGCAAGCTGCCCCGCCCGCTGTCGGTCGCGGGCGCGCAGGACATGCTCGACACGCTGGAAACGCAGGCCCCCGAGCCGTGGATCGCCGCCCGCGACGTGGCGGTGGTGACGCTGCTTTATGGCTGCGGGCTGCGTATCTCCGAGGCCCTCGGCCTGAACGGCGCCGCGCAGCCGATGGGCGATGTGCTGCGCATCACCGGCAAGGGCGGCAAGGAGCGTCTCGTTCCGGTGATCGCCCCCGCGCGCGACGCGGTGGCGGCCTACGCGCGGGACTGTCCCTACCCGATCACCCGAGGCGGCCCGCTCTTCTTCGGCGCGCGCGGGCGGCGGCTCGGCGCGCGCGCGGTGCAACAGGCGGTCGCGCGCACCCGTGCGCAGCTTGGCCTGCCTGCCACCGCCACGCCCCACGCGCTGCGCCACAGCTTTGCCACCCACCTGCTCAGCGCCGGGGGCGACCTGCGCGCGATCCAGGAATTGCTGGGCCATGCGTCGCTTTCGACCACCGAGGCCTATACCGGCGTCGATACCGCACGCCTGATGGAGGTCTATGCCCGCGCCCACCCGCAGGGGCGTGGCTGAGCGGCATTCTCACGGATAAGTTACGCCCCATTTCGGACGATTCATGCAAGGGTCTCCGCGATGACGCCATAACGTCCAACAGCCAAAGGAGATTTTCCGATGAAATACGCAGTCGTCACCGCAGCAGGCTTTGCCGCAGCGCTCATGATGACCGGCAATGCCGCGCAGGCGCAGCAGGATCCGAACTGCACCTCCGACGCCGAGAGCGTCTGGGACATGAGCGCCGATGAGGTCAAATCCTTCTATGCCTGCATGGAGGCATGGATGGCGCAATGCTATGCGCAGAACGGGCACGATATCGGATCAAACTACCGCGACTGGACGGTAAGCTCGACCCGCCCCGCCGTGGCCGGCCCGCACAGCGCCCGCCTGTTGCAGACCTTCGCCAACGACATCGCCGCCGATCAGTATCTCAAGTTCGAAACCGAGGGCGTCGACATGCCCGCGGGCTCCGTGCTCGCCAAGGAGAGCTTTGCGCTCAACGACGGCAAGGGGGTCATCGGGCCGCTCTTCATCATGACCAAGCTCGAGGAGGGCGCGTCGCCCGAGACCGACGACTGGCACTACAGCGGGCTGACCAACAGCGGTGACGAGATGCGCGTGAGCCAGAGCTTCTGCCACGATTGCCACGTCTCGTGGGAGGCGCAGGACATGCTGGCCTACCCGCTGGAAGAGGTCCGCGTCTCGAACTGAGCCGCTGATTGCACAATTTCCCGCCCGGTCCCCGCAAGGGGGCCGGGTTTCGCTTTGCAAAACCCCCGTCCTTGCGGCATGAATCGGGGATGACACCTCAGTTGCGCGGCCTGCTCGTTCACCTTCTTACCGCCACCGGCGCGGTCTTCGCGATGCTCGCGATGCTCGCCGCCATCGACCGCGAGTGGGAGTTGATGTTCCTGTGGCTCGTGGTGGCCTTTGCAGTCGATGGAATCGACGGCCCGCTCGCCCGCAAATACCATGTGCAGTCTACCGCGCCCGAATTCGACGGGGTGCTGCTCGATCTGATCATCGACTACCTGACATATGTCTTCATTCCCGCCTTTGCGCTGTTCAAGTCCGACCTGCTTCCGGGCTGGACGGGATGGGTGGCGATCATCGTCATCACCTATGCAAGCGCCATGTATTTCGCCGATACCCGCATGAAAACGCTGGATAATTCGTTTTCGGGCTTTCCCGGCTGCTGGAACATGCTGGTGCTCGTGCTCTTCGCCATCGAGCCGCCGATATGGATCATCCTGACGCTGGTCACGGTGCTGGCGGTGGCGATGTTCCTGCCGCTCAAATTCATCCACCCGGTGCGCACCAGGCGCTGGCGCTGGCTGTCGCTGCCGATGGCCTTCGCGTGGACGTTCTTCGCGGGCTGGGCAGCGTGGGTGAACTTCGATCCGCAAAGCTGGGCGCATTGGGGGCTGGTGGTGACAAGCGTCTACCTCACGCTCGCGGGCATCGTGCAACAGATCGTGCCGCTGCGCGAGGACATCTGACGGGTTCTGGCCTGAAGGGGACGGTGAAGGAGAAGCCCCCTTGCGCGGAATCAAGGTGCCGCAAGGCACCGCCGCGCAGCGCCCGACCGCCCCCCGGGCGGGCGCTATTCAACGTTGCAAGTTATTGAGAACGTTGGAGTATGCCGCACCATAAAGTGCATCATCTCACCGTCGGAGCGCCCACCCGCGGTCGGGCGCTGCGCGGCTCCCCGACCGTTGCCCGACCGTCCCCTCCAGGCCAATACCCGCCACCTGTCCACTCTCGCGTCGCGCATCCGACGCCTCTTTTTGCGGATGACTGCGCAGCACCGCGAGGGCATCTCTCCTCGTCATCCTCGGGTCACGCCCTGGGACCACCGGGCATCACAGAATCTTCTGTCCCGTCTTCTCCCAATCGGCCATGAAGGCCGCGAGGCCCTTGTCGGTGAGCAGGTGGCCGGCCATCGCCTTGATCACGGCCGGCGGCGCGGTCATCACGTCGGCACCGATCATGGCGGACTGGTAGGCGTGGTTGACGGTGCGGATCGAGGCCGCGAGAATCTGCGTGTCGAACCCGTAATTGTCGTAGATCTGGCGGATATCCGAGATGATCTCCATCCCGTCGAGGTTGATATCATCAAGCCGCCCGATGAAGGGCGAGATGAACGTGGCCCCCGCCTTGGCCGCGAGAAGCGCCTGGTTGGCCGAGAAACACAGCGTCACGTTGACCATGTTGCCCTCGCCCGAGAGCACCTTGCACGCCTTGAGCCCGTCCCATGTGAGCGGCACCTTGACGGCGATGTTGGGGGCGATTTCGGCCAGTTTGCGGCCCTCGGCGATCATGGTATCGGCCTCGAGCGCCACCACCTCGGCGCTCACCGGGCCCTCGACCATCGCGGCGATCTCGCGGGTCACCTCGAGGATGTCGCGCCCGGATTTCAGGATCAGCGACGGGTTGGTGGTGACGCCGTCGACCATGCCGAGGTCATTGAGCTCGGCGATCTGGTCGATTTCGGCGGTGTCTACGAAGAATTTCATCGGGGCGGCCCTCTGTGGCGGGTTGGGTTGTCTCGCCCCCGGCTTTACCGCATAGATCGGGAGCCTGAAACCCCCTTGACACGAGGAGCCTGCCCGCGTGGCCCCGACCTGCCATTTCGACGAGGGCGCGCTGGTGGCGGTGCTGACCGCGCAGCCCCTTGGCGGCACGCTCGACTATCTCGCGCCCGAGGGCGGCGTGGAGACGGGCGATTTCGTCGAGGTGCCGCTGGGGCCGCGTCGGTGCCTCGGGGTGGTCTGGGGGCCGGGCGCGGGCGGGTTTGATCTGGCGAAGGCCAAGAGGATTGGCCGGGTGCTCGATCTCGCGCCGATGGGCGCGGGGATGCGCGGGTTTCTCGAGCGCGCGGCGGCCTATACGCTGACGCCGCTGCCTGCGATGCTGCGGCTGGCCACGCGCGCGCCGCGCCTTGTCGATCCGCCCTCGGCGCACAAGGTCTACCGCCTCGGCGAGGCCGTGCCCGCTCGGATGACCGATGCGCGGGCGCGGGTTCTGACGGTTCTGCGCGAGCATGGCGGGATGGGCTTTGGCCTTGGCGATCTGTGCGATCTGGCGGGGGTGTCGGCGGGGGTCGTCAAGGGATTGGTGGCGCAAGGCGCGCTCATCGAGGCGGAGGCCCCGCGCGACGCACCCTATCCGCGCCTTGATCCCGCGCGCCCCGCGAAGGAACTGACCGAGGATCAGGCGGCGGCGGCAGAGGCATTGCGCGAGGGCATCCGCGCGGGGGGCTATGGCACTACGCTGCTCCGTGGCGTCACCGGGTCGGGCAAGACCGAGGTCTATCTCGAGGCGGTGGCGGCGTGCCTTGCCAAGGGGCGGCAGGCGCTGGTGCTTCTGCCCGAGATTGCGCTGACGGCGGAGTTTCTCGACCGGGTGGAGGCGCGGTTCGGGGCGCGCCCGGCCGAGTGGCATTCCGGTGCCGGGCAGGCCGGGCGGCGGCGGGTGTGGAAGATGGCCGGAGAGGGCGGCGTGCAGCTTGTGGTGGGCGCGCGCTCGGCGCTGTTCCTGCCGTTCCGCGACCTGGGTTTGATCGTGGTCGATGAAGAGCATGACCCCTCCTACAAGCAGGAGGATGGCGTGCTTTATCATGCGCGCGACATGGCCGTGCTGCGGGCCTCGCTGTGCGGGGCGCGGGTGGTGCTCGCGTCGGCCACGCCATCGCTGGAAAGCTGGGCCAATGCGCAAGCCGGGAAATACGACCGGCTGGATCTGTCGGCGCGCTATGGCGCGGCGGTGCTGCCGGAGATGCGGGCGATAGATTTGCGCGCGGAGGCGGTGCCGCCGGGGCGGTGGGTGTCGCCCACCCTGCGGGCGGCGGTGAATGCGCGGCTGGCAGCAGGCGAGCAGGCGATGCTGTTTCTCAACCGGCGCGGTTATGCGCCCGTTACCGTGTGCCGGGCCTGCGGGCATCAGATCGGCTGCGACCACTGCGACGCGCGGATGGTCGAGCACCGGTTTCAGAATCGCCTCGTCTGTCACCAATGCGGCGAGAGCGCGCCCATACCCAACGCCTGCCCGTCCTGCGGCGCGGAGGGGCGGCTGGCCGCCGTGGGGCCGGGGGTGGAGCGGCTGGCCGAAGAGGCGGCGGCGCTGTTTCCGGACGCGCGGATCGCGGTGCTGTCGTCGGATCTGTTCGCCTCGGCGCGGGCGCTGAAGGAGCAGATCGCCGAGATCGCGGCGGGCGCGGCGGATATCGTCATCGGCACGCAACTCGTTGCAAAGGGGCACAATTTCCCGCTGCTGACGCTCGTTGGCGTGATCGACGCGGACCTTGGCCTGCAAGGCTCTGACCTGCGCGCCGCCGAGCGGACGTTTCAGCTCATGCGGCAGGTGGCAGGGCGCGCGGGGCGGGCCGAGCGGGCGGGCGTGGCGCTGTTGCAGACGCATCAGCCCGAGCACCCGGTGATCCGCTCCATCCTCGGCGGTGACGAGGAGGGGTTCTGGCGCGCCGAGGCGGGGGCGCGGCGGCAGGCGGGGGTGCCGCCCTATGGCCGCATGGCGGGGATCATCCTGTCGTCGCCGGACATGAAGGCGGTGTTCGATCTGGGCCAGACGCTGGCGCGCAACGCCGCGCCGCTGCGCGAGGCGGGGGCCGAGGTGTTCGGCCCCGCGCCCGCGCCGATCGCCCGCATAAGGGGGCGGCACCGGGTGCGGCTTCTGGTCAAGGCCCCGAAGGGCGCGGCCCTGCAAGAAGCGATCACGCGCTGGCTCGCGCCGTTGAAGCTGCCCGCGCAGATGCGGCTGGCGGTGGATATCGACCCGCAGAGTTTCTACTGAGGCGGACCGGAAATCGGCGTCGGTATCGTGTCGGTATCCTGTCGGTATTGCGCCGGTGCGCGGGGATCAGGTATGGTTTCCGTCGGTGAAGGCCACGATCCTGCCTGTGCGGGTGCCATCCGCCTTGAACTTGTGCAACTCGCCGTCGATCAGCAGCACATCGAGGCAGCGGATGGCAGGCAGGTCGGCACCATCCCAGCCGAGGCAGATCCGGTCCCTGTCGTTCACGGCCTGAAAGCCGGTGCCGGACCAGCCCTCTTTCGACCCCGCCAGCATGTTGTCCTCGCCGTAGAAGACCGACACGCTGTAGCCCTTGACGGAAACGAAGTTGGCCGTGCGTCCGGTGAAGCGCTCGGTGATTTCCTCGGACGTGAGTTTCCTGGCACCCGCGTCGAGGGCCTCCTGCAATTCGGAACCGGCGGTAACCGGAGAGCCGGTCAACGCGAGCGTCAGGGCCGCCGCGGTAATGCCAAATCTGTCATATGTCATGGTTTCCTCCGTTCGATTTGCTTGTTGGTGTCCCTGCGCGCACCAAGGCGCACAGCCATCCGCGTTTGCGAATTGCCACGATGCTGCTATGCTCCCGCACCGGGCGCTTGAGGAGGAGTTGAGGATTTCTGACTTCCGTCTGATATCTTCCTGAGTTGTCTTGTCTGGCACGAGTTTGTTCTGGGATTGGGCGAACAAGAGCGATGCTGTACCGTTTCGGCACATTCGTCCTGGACCGCGAGCGGGGGCTGTTCGAGAACGGCGAGGTCGTGGACCTGGAACCCAAGAGCCTTGAGCTGTTGGCCTATCTTCTGGAGCACCGTGACCGCGTCGTGGGCCGCGACGAACTGATTGACCATCTCTGGCAGGGGCGGGTGGTGTCCGATGCGGCGCTGAGCACGCAGGTTCGCAGCGTGCGGCGGGCGCTGGGCGATGACCGCACCCGGCAGGCCTATATCCGGACCCTGCCCAAGCGGGGTTTCCGCTTTGTCACCGCGGTGGAGGCGGTCGAGACGCCTGATGGCCCGGAAGGCCCTGAAAACATGATTCCGGCAGAAGGCGGCATGGCGCGCGGACGCCGGGGTGTCGCCCGGCTTGCCCCTTTGCTGGTGGCGGTTGGTATCATCGCCGGGGCGCTGGGGTGGTGGCTTCTGCCCCGGGCGCAGCACGAGGCGGACGCGCCGCGGCTGTCGATCGCGGTGCTGCCCTTCGACAACCTGTCCGGCGACGCCACGCAGGACTATCTCGCGGATGCGTTCACCGAGGACCTGATCACCGATCTGTCGCGCATCCGTGACGCTTTCGTGATCGCGCGGCGGACCTCCTTTACCTACAAGAACCGAAACGTGGATGTCGCGCAGGTGGCCGGGGAACTGGACGTGCGTTATGTGCTGGAGGGCAGTCTGCGCCGGACCGGAGACAATCTGCGCATCAATGCGCAACTGATCGATGGCAAGACCAATCGCCACATCTGGTCGCAGCGCTTCGAGCGGAACCTCACAGAGGTGTTCTCCGGGCAGTACGAGGTGACAGGGCAGATTGCCTCGGCGCTCAAGGCGGAACTGCGCGAGGCCGATCTGGCCCGTCAGGGCCCGCCCGACAGCCTGAAGGCGTGGGATCATGCGCTGAAGGGCAATGTTGAACTGGTGCAGCCGGACAGGGATTTCCACGCGGCACAGGACCATCTGCGCAAGGCAATCTCTCTCGACCCCGGGATTGCCTCGGCCTGGAGCGGTCTGGCCTTCGTGCATTTCGCGGCGAGTTTCGGGAATGTTCCCGGGGTCTCGGTGCCGGAATCGAAAGCCCTTTCCCTGGAATATGCGAAACGTGCCGTCGCGCTGGACCCCAAGAACGCCGAAGGTCACTGGATGGTCGGGGTGGGCTATGCGCGCAACGGTCAGACCGAGCGCGCCCGTGCCGCCTGTGACGAGGCGATGGCGCTTAACCCCAACAACGACTGCGGCTATGTCTGCGCGGGGTTGACCCGGATGGCGGCAGGCGAGCCCGAGGCGGCGATCCCGTTCTTCGAGCATTCGCTGCGGCTCAACCCCCGCTTTCGGACATTCACGAAACACAAGTTCATGGGCATCGCGCATGTGCAGGCCGGAAACGACGCAGAAGCGATCCGGGTGCTCAACAAATCCCTGGCGCAGGCACCCGACGATGCGCTGTCGCATCTGACCTTGAGCGCGGCGCTGGCGCATCGGGATCGGCTGCCCGAGGCGCGGGACGCGCTTGACCGGTTCCGGGCGCTAGCCCCCGACAGCGCGACCCGTGCCGATACGTTGCAAGAGGCTTATGGCTGGATGGGACCGGGATTCGACCGGGTGCTGGTCGGGGCGAAACGGGCCGGGCTGCGATGACTGGTGCAGATGCAGGCTGGTGGCCGTTGCCTGTTTACGGATGCTGTGGAAGCCGCGGGGGGGGGCTGCGGCATGTGGTAGCCGGAATTTTGCGACGTGTTGCAAATCCTGGGTCGGTGAATAGATGTGTCGGTGACCATAACAGAACAAGGTGACAGACATGGCCGACCGCACCACGAGCCTCGAGAACCTGCAAACCGCCCTGTCGATGGAATTGACAGCGGTGCATCAATACCTGCTGCACGCCCATACGCTGGAGGATTGGGGCATCGACAAGCTGGCCGCGAAGATGCGCGAGGAGATGCAGGAGGAGCTGGGCCATGCCGGGGCGTTCATCGACCGGATCATGTTCCTTGGCGGGGTGCCCAAGCTCGAAGCGGCCAAGACGCCGAACAAGGCCGAGAGCCTCAAGGCGCTGTTCGAGGCCGACAAGCGTGAAGAGGGCGGTGCCATCGAGTTTTATACCAAGTCGGCGCGGGCGGCGTTCGAGAGCGACGACATCGGCACGCGCGCGCTCTTCGAGCGGATCGTGCAGGACGAAGAGGGCCATTGGGAATGGCTCCACCTGCAACTCGACCTGCTGCGCAAGATGGGCGAGCCCGCCTTCATGAGCAATTACATGAGCGGCACGAGCGCGGGTCACGGCGCGGCGTAACGCCTATTCCGCCGTCATCCCCGGGCCTGACCCGGGGATGACGTGAAAAGAGGATAACGGGGTGACGCTTTCCTGAAAAGAAAGCGGTGCGAAATCTTTTGAAGATTTCGGTGCGTCGGGAGGGCGGCCTCTCGCCAAGGCGTTTACTTGGGCGTAAGACACAGCCCATGAGTGCGCAATTCCCCCTTGGCCGCGCGCGCGACCTGCCGGTCTGGCGCAGGCCCGTCACGCTGCTGTTCCTGATGGCCGCCGCGATGCCGGTGGCGTTCGCGACGTGGTCGGCGCTGCTCAACAACTTCGTGATCGAGGTGGCGGCGTTCGACGGCTCGGATATCGGCTGGCTGCACACGGTGCGCGAAATCCCCGGCTTTTTCGCCGTGGGGGTGATCGCGCTCATCATGTTCATGCACGAACAGGTGCTGGGGCTGGTGTCGCTCCTGCTGCTGGGCGTGGCCACCGCGCTGACGGCGCAATTCCCGACGCTGGGCGGCATTCTCACCATCACCATGCTGAGCTCGATCGGCTTTCACTATTACGAGACGGTGAACCAATCGCTGCAACTGCAATGGCTCGACAAGCTGCGCGCGCCGCAGATGCTGGGCTGGCTGCTGGCGGCCGGGTCGGGGGCCACTTTGGTGGCCTATGTGCTGATCGTGCTGACATGGCGGGCGTTCGATCTGAGCTATAACCTCGTCTACATGGTGTCGGGCGGGTTTACCGCGCTGCGTCGCGGTCTTCTGCCTGCTGGCCTATCCGCGCTTCGAGGCGCCCAATCCGCAGATCAAGCGCATGGTGCTGCGCCGGCGCTACTGGCTTTATTACGCGCTGCAATTCATGGCCGGGGCGCGGCGGCAGATCTTCGTGGTCTTCGCCGGGTTCATGATGGTCGAGCGATTCGGCTTCGAGGTGCACGAGGTGACGGCGCTGTTCATGATCAACCTCGTCGTGAACATGGTGGCCGCCCCGCTGATGGGCCGCGCGGTGTTTCGCTATGGCGAGCGCAACACGCTGATTTTCGAGTATGTCGGCCTTGCGCTGGTGTTCCTCGCCTATGGCGGGATTTACCTGTTTGGCTGGGGGGTGGTGCTCGCGGCCACGCTTTACGTGGTGGATCACATCCTGTTTTCGCTGGCGCTGGCGCTCAAGACCTATTTTCAGAAGATCGCCGATCCCGGCGACATTGCCCCCACCGCCGCCGTGGCATTCACCATCAACCATATCGCCGCCGTGTTCCTGCCCGCCGCGCTGGGATATGTGTGGCTGGTCTCGCCCGCGGCGGTGTTCGGGCTGGCGACGGGCATGGCCTGCGTATCGCTGGCGCTGGCGCTGATGATCCCGCGCCACCCCGAGCCGGGGCGCGAGACGGTGCTCTCGGGCCTGTTGCCCTCGCCCGCCGAATGACAAGGAAGACGATCATGACGACATGGACCGCGATCACCACGGTTGACGACAAGGACCGCGCCGAAGGCTTGGCCGGGGCGCTGGAGGCGTTCGATCCGGCGCCGACGGGGATCGGGGCGTTCGAGATGGAGGACGGATCAAAGCTGTGGGAGATCGGGGCCTATTTCGAGGAGGCACCCGACGCGGTGCGGCTCGATCTGCTGGCGGCGGCGCATGGCGCGCGGGCGTTTACCGTGTCGGAACTGCCCGAGACCGACTGGGTCTCCAAGGTGCAGCGCGAGTTGAGCCCGGTGGAGGCGGGGCGCTTTTTCGTCTATGGCAGCCACGATGCCGACCGCGTGCCCGAAGGGTGGGTGCCGCTGCTGATCGAGGCGTCGATGGCGTTCGGGACCGGGCATCACGGCACCACGCTGGGCTGTTTGCGGGCGCTCGACCGGTTGCACGAGGGGGGCTTTGTCGGGCGCTCGGTGCTCGATCTGGGCTGCGGCACCGCCGTTCTGGCGATGGCGGCGGCGCGGATCTGGCCGGGGGTGATGCTGGCCTCGGATATCGACGCGGTGGCGGTGGAGGTGGCCGGGGTGAACGTCGCCGCCAACGGTCTGGAGGGCCGGGTGCGCTGCATCGAGGCCGAGGGGCTCGATCATCCCGACTTGCGCGACGCGGCCCCCTATGACCTGATTTTCGCCAATATCCTGAAGGGGCCGCTTCTGGCGCTCGCGCCGGGGATCACCGGGGCGCTTGCGCCGGGGGGCAAGGTGATTCTCTCAGGGTTGCTCAACGAGCAGGCGGCGGAGGTGATCGCGGTTTATTCCGGGCTTGGAAACAGTGTCGATCATCACGAGGAGATTGGTGACTGGTCGACCCTGACTATGTCTAAAACTCATTGAAAATATGGCTAAATCTGGTCTGAACGCGGGCTGTGCCTTGGTTTTGCCACATTTGAGACGCAAAATTCTCTCATCATAGTGGGGGCTGTGATTTCGGGATTGAAACGATGTCTGATGCCACACGAGACTTCAACGCCCGCCTGCGCCGGATCGACACGCAACACGCACGGCTGGACCGCGGGTATGTCGGCAAGGTCCGCCCGGACGGGCTGATCGTTTTCAAGCCACGCCGCCAACGCCGGGCGATCCCGTGGCGCGGCCTTCTTTACCTCGTTCTCGGGTTTGTCTTCTTCAAGGCGGTGGTGCTGGCGCACTTGGGCGGGGTCACCTACGAGGCGCGGATCGCGCAACTGGCCGGGGGCCATGTGCTCGAACAGGCGGGGGCGGTGGTGATGCAGCCCGACGCGCTGACGCGCTGGATGGCGGGGTATCTGGCCCCGGTCCTGCGCTGAGCGCGAGCCACGAAAAAGCCCCGCGCGGCGCGTGCCGTGCGGGGCTTTGGCGTTGGGGGCTGCGCAATCAGTAGCGGCTTGCGACCCGGTCGATATCGCCGCGGCTGAGGCCGATATCGTCAAGCTCGCGATCCGAGAGCCGGGCGAGCGCGTTGCGCGTGGCGCGGCGGTCGTTCCACGAGATCAGCATCTCGGTGATGCGGGAAAAGAGACCGGGGGTCCGGCGGGCGTCCGCGTGGGCGCGGGGGGTGTCGATCAGTGCCATGTGTCTGGGTCCTTGGGGCTGTCGGGTGTGTCCGTTTGTAAGGTGCAGCTAATCAAGGCAGGGTGGCCGGACAAGCGGGGCTTTCTGCATAGTCCTTATGCAGTGCCTGCAAGGCCCGGAATGCGGGCTCTGGCGCATTCTGCTTGGTTCTCGTTCACGTTTCGTGCTATTGAGGTGAAAAAGCGAAACGGGCAGGGCAGATATGCGGGTATTGGGCATCGATCCGGGGTTGCGCAACCTCGGCTGGGGCGTGATCGAGGTTGAGGGTAGCCGCCTGAGCCATATCGCCAACGGGGTGTGCCACTCGGTGGGCGATGATCTGGGCGCGCGGCTCTTGTCGCTTTACGAGCAACTGAGCGATATCGTCCACCGGTTCGATCCGCAGGCGGCGGCGGTGGAGCAGACCTTCGTCAACAAGGACGGGGCGGGCACGCTCAAGCTCGGACAGGCGCGGGGTATCGCGCTGCTGGTGCCTGCGCAACACGGGCTGCGGGTGGGCGAATATTCGCCCAACCGGGTGAAGAAGACGGTGGTGGGCGTGGGCCACGCCGCCAAGGAACAGGTGGCGCATATGGTGCGCGTGCAGCTTCCCGGCGTGGTTCTGGCGGGGCCGGATGCGGCGGATGCGCTGGCGGTGGCGATTTGCCACGCCCATTACGGGCGCGCGCTGGCCGGGGGGCTGGCATGATCGGGCGCGTCGCGGGGCGGATCGACTGGAAAGGCACGGATCACGTGCTCATCGACGTGCGCGGCGTGGGCTATATCGTGCATTGCTCGGAGCGGACGCTGTCGGCGCTTCCGGGCGTGGGCGGGATGGCCGCGCTCTATACCGATCTGCTGGTGCGCGAGGACCTGTTGCAGCTTTACGGCTTTCCGACGCTGGCGGAAAAGGAATGGCACCGCCTGTTGATGAGCGTGCAGGGCGTCGGCGCGCGCGCCTCATTGGCCATCCTCGGCGCGCTCGGCCCCGACGGCGTGGGCCGCGCCATCGCCATCGGCGACTGGCATTCGGTGACGGCGGCCAAGGGGATCGGCGCCAAGACCGCGCAGCGCGTCGTCAACGAGTTGAAGGACAAGGCGCCCGCCGTGATGGCGATGGGGGCCACGCCGCCGCCCGCTGCGGATGCGGGCGAGGGAGGCGAGAGCGCGCCGGTGGCCGTGCCCCCGGTGGCCGCCCCCGCCGACGCGAGCGCACAGGCCGAGGCGCTCTCGGCGCTCACCAACCTCGGCTACGGCCCCGGCGAGGCGGCGGGCGCGGTGGCGCAAGCCGCCGGCGAGGCCCCGCAGGCCGAAACCGCCGCGCTCATCCGCGCCGCGCTGCGGCTGCTGGCACCGAAGGGCTGATCCATGACCGACCCCGACCCCACCCTGCGGCCCGAGGCGCAGCCCGAGGACCAGGACCGGAGCCTGCGGCCCAAGGCGCTCAAGGAATTCATCGGCCAGCGCGAGGCGCGGGCCAATCTGGCGGTGTTCATCGCAATCCGCGCGGCAGCGCGGCGAGGCGATGGATCACACGCTGTTTCACGGCCCCCCCGGCCTGGGCAAGACGACGCTGGCGCAGATCATGGCGCGCGAGCTCGGCGTCGGCTTTCGCATGACCTCCGGCCCGGTGCTGGCGAAGGCGGGCGATCTGGCGGCGATCCTGACCAATCTCGAGCGCAACGATGTGCTCTTCATCGACGAGATCCACCGCCTCAACCCGGCGGTGGAGGAGGTGCTCTACCCGGCGCTGGAGGATTTCGAGCTCGACCTGGTGATCGGCGAGGGGCCGGCGGCGCGCACCGTGCGGATCGAGCTGCAGCCCTTCACGCTGGTCGGCGCGACCACGCGGCTGGGGCTGCTGACCACGCCGCTGCGCGACCGGTTCGGCATCCCGACGCGGCTGCAATTCTACGAGATCGACGAGCTGCACGAGATCGTGCGGCGCAATGCGCGGCTGCTGAATATCCCCACCGAGGATGCGGGCGCGCGCGAGATCGCCCGGCGCGCGCGCGGCACGCCGCGCATCGCCGGGCGGCTGCTGCGCCGGGTGGTGGATTTCGCCGTGGTCGAGGGCGGTGGCAAGATCAGCCGCGAATTGGCCGATGCGTCGCTCACGCGGCTGGGGGTGGATCATCTGGGCCTCGACGGGGCCGACCGGCGCTACCTGACGCTGATTGCGGAGGCCTATGGCGGCGGGCCGGTGGGGATCGAGACGCTGTCGGCGGCGCTGAGCGAGAGCCGCGACGCGCTCGAGGAGGTGATCGAGCCGTTCCTGCTGCAACAGGGCCTCATCCAGCGCACCCCGCGCGGGCGGATGCTGGCGGCGGCGGCGTGGCGGCATCTGGGGCTGGAGGCACCACGGGCGAAGGGGCAGGATGATCTTTTCGAAGGGTGAGCGTGGCCGACGTGGGATTTGAGTATTTTTACCAGGAAGAAACCGGGGGATTGAGAGGCGATGAGCGCGGTATTGGAGGCGGGTGAGATCGAGGCGCTGTTTACCCGCGCGGACGGGGAATTCCTGTTCGCGCGCTGGGGGCGGCCCATCGTGCCGGTGGTGTTCGGCGTGGAGGACGCGACGCTCGGGACCGTCAAGGGCGCGGTCGAGGCGGTGGTGGCGCTGGCGGATCACCGCATGGCCGAGACCGACCCGGAACTGGGCGCGAACCTGATGATGTTCTTTTTCCGCGACTGGCAGGAATTGCCGGCGGTGCCCGGTCTCGACCGGCTGGTGCCTGACCTTGCGCCGCTGGTGGCGCGGCTGGAGGCGGCGGAGGCCAATCAATACCGCATCTTCCGGTTTGACGAGGATGGCGCGATCAAGGCGGCGTTCGTGTTCCTGCGGATGGATGCGGAGCTGTCGGCGGTGCCTGCCGAGACATTGGCGCTGAGCCAGGTGGTGCAGACGATCCTGCTGTGGTCGGATCGCGCCTTTGCGGGGCAGTCGCCGCTGGGGCAGCTCGGTGACGGGCGGGTGGTGCTGCGCCCGGAGATCGGTGCGCTGATCCGGGCAGGCTATGACCCGGTGCTGCCCGCGATGAGCCGTGATGCGGCCCATGCGCTGCGGCTGTCGGCGCGGATCGGGCAGGGCGAGGCCTGAGCGGGCGGGCCTCACGCTCCCCCGTAGGCGCACAGCGTGTGGACCTCCATGCCCATCGCCTCCAGCCGCTTGTGCCCGCCCAGATCGGGCAGGTCGACGATGAAGGCGCAGCCGGTGATGTCACCGCCCAGCCGCTCGATCAGCCGGATGCCCGCCGCCGCCGTGCCGCCGGTGGCCAGAAGGTCATCGACCAGAAGCACCCGCTCGCCGGGCTGCACAGCGTCGTCGTGAATCTCGACCACCGCCTCGCCGTATTCGAGCTGGTAGTGCTCGGAGATCACGGTGCCGGGCAGCTTGCCCTTCTTGCGGATCGGCACGAACCCCACCGAAAGCTGATGCGCGATCGCCCCGCCGAGGATGAAGCCGCGCGCCTCGAGCCCGGCGACCTTGTCGATGGGCGTGCCCGCGTAAGGGTGCAGCATCTGGTCGATGGCGATGCGAAACCCGCGCGGATCGGCGAAGAGCGTGGTCACGTCGCGAAACAAAATCCCCTCATGCGGGAAATCGACGATGGTGCGGATGTAATCCTGAACGGTCTTTTGCGGGGGCATGGCGGCTCTCCGGGCTGTCGCGCCGGTTCTGCCGCAGCGGGCGGACCCGTGCAAGCGCTCAGATCGTGCCGCGATAGGCGGCGATGGCCCCCGTGAGTTCGCTCACCGCGTAGAGGGTGAGGGCGAAGACGCCGACGCAAAGCAGGAAATTGAGCGCCGATTGCGCGAGGCGCGCCACCCGCCCCTGCGGGTTGCCGAGAAACGGGATTTCGGGGCGCAACAGGAAGCGCGAGGCGATATAGCCGAAGAGCAGCGCCGCGAGCACCCAATAGGTGAGCGTGAGGATCAATGCGTCGTGGCTTTGGGCGAGGTAATTGGCCAGCCCCACCACCAGCACCCAGCGGATGACCTGGAAAATCTCGTCGGTCATCGCCTCGAAGCGGCGGCCCATGCCGCGGCGCCAGTTTTGATCGGTGAGCTTGTCGGTGAGGCGGGACATGGGCCAAGAGATGCCCCCCGCGCGCGGCCCTGTAAAGTGATATGACGACGCGCGCGCGCAGATGTGAGGCGGGGTGGCTCAGCCCAGAACCCGCCCCGCCACCGCGTCGAGCCGCGCGACGAGGGCCGGGTCGCGTTTTTCCGGTGCGGTGAGCAGCGCGAAGTCGAGCGCGCGGTCGCAGCCAAAGGGGCAGGGGGCGCGGGCCGCGCCGAGCAGCGCGGGCAGGCGGCGGGCAAGGTCGCGGCCCTTGTCGGCATTGGCCCCGAGCGTGGCGATGATGTCGGAGATATCGACGGCACCGTGATCGGGGTGCCAGCTATCGTAATCGGTGATCATGGCGACGGCGGCGTAGCACAGCTCTGCCTCGCGGGCGAGGCGGGCCTCGGGCATTCCGGTCATGCCGATGACGTCCGCGCCGAAGGTCTCGCGATACAGTTTCGACTCCGCCAGCGTCGAGAATTGCGGCCCTTCCATCGCCAGATAGGTGCCGCCCCGGTGGACGGTGATCCCGGCCTCAAGCGCGGCGCTCTCGCAGGCGTCCGACAGGCGCGGGCAGGTGGGGTGCGCAAGGCTCACATGCGCCACGCAGCCGGGGCCGAAGAACGACGCCTCGCGCGCCACCGTCCGGTCGATATACTGGTCGAGGATCACGAACTCGCCCGGCGCCATCGCCTCGCGGAACGAGCCGCAGGCCGAGACGGAGATCACGTCGGTCACGCCGAGGCGTTTGAGCGCGTCGATATTGGCGCGGTAGGGCACCGAAGAGGGCGTGTGGACATGGCCACGCCCGTGGCGGGGCAGAAAGGCCATCGGCACGCCGTTCAATGTGCCGGTGAGGATCGCGTCGGAGGGCGGCCCCCACGGCGTCTCGACCGCCTGCCAGCGCGCGCCGTCCAGCCCGTCGATCTCGTAGAGACCCGAGCCGCCGATCACCCCGATCATGGTTGCCGTCATCGTGTCGTCCCCGCCTGTTGGTCCTGGTGGGACGAAGGATTACGCGGGTTGAGGGAAAAAGAAAACGCCCGCGCGCGCCTTTGGGGGCGGCGCGGGCGCGGCTTGCGGAGATGGGTCTCAGCCCAGCATCGCCACCACTTCGTCGGTGGTCCAGAGCGCGTTGGCCATGAAGCGGAAATTGGTCAGCGCCGCGAGATAGCCATCGCCCTCGGGCAGTATCGCCGCTGCCGTGCCGTCGGAGACCACAGCCACCTCGAACCCCTGTTCCAGCAGTTCGCGCATGTGGCTTTCGGTGCAGAGGTTGGCCGACATGCCCGCGAGGATCACCTGATCCACGCCCGCCTTGCGCAGTTGCAGCGTGAGGTCGTTGGTTTCCGGGCCATAGACCTTGTGGGGCGAACACTGGATGGTCTTGCCGTCCTCGATATACTGTTTGTATTGCGGCATGTAGTCGGCCCCCGAGCCGTCGAACCCTTCGAGGCTGAGCGGGCTTTGCCGGTCGAACATGCCGATCTTGTGCATCAGCTTTTCCAGCGCGCCCTCGAATTTCCACCCCTTGTCGGTGGGGTAGTAGTAGTGCGGCGAGACCGCGACGGGGATACCCGCGCCCTTGGCTGCCTTGAACAGCCGCTCGATGTTGTCGACCGTGTTGTTCATCTCGACCGACTTGCCGACCGCGCCCCAGGCGACGCCGTCGGGCGACAGGAAATCGACCTGCGGATCGGTGACGACGAGGGCGGCGCGGGAGAGGTCGAGCACCATGTCGCTGGGCGGCAGGAACGGCTCGGCGGGGGGCGCGTAGGGGGTGTCCTGCGCCTGCGCACCGGTGGCGGCGAGGGTGGTGGCCGTGGCGGCGAGCGCCGCGGTGCCGGTCAGCGCCGCGCGGCGGGTGAATTTGGGATCATGATCGTGATCGTGTGCGTTACACATGGGCGGTGTCCTCCTGTGGATTGCCATACCGTCAGGCTATGCAGGATGATGTGCCTTTGCGTCCCGAATGCGTGCCTCCATTGCTTATTTTCGTGCCTTTTGCGCCGAGTTGCGGCAGGATCGGGGCATGATGAACGAGGCAGGCCACGACCGAATCCTGAGCGCGCTCGACATCCGCGCCGAGCCGTTCGCGATCTGCGCGCTGGAAGGGGCGTGCAGCCTCGGGCTGGGCCGGGTGCCGCGCGCGACGCTGCATTACGTGCTGGGCGGGCAGGGCGATCTGCGCTTGCCGGGGCACGCGCCGGTGGTGCTTGCGCCGGGGCGGCTGGTGCTGGTGCCCGCCGCGATGCGCCACAGCCTGTGCAACGCGGGCGGCGGGCAGGTGGGGGTGCCCGCCTGCCGCCCGGCGGGGCTTGATCTCGAAGAGCATATCGCGCGGGGCGAGGCGGGGGGCAACATGGTGGTGCTGTGTGCCACGATCTCGCTGAGCCTGCACGGCACCCACGGGCTCATCGACCTGTTGCGCGCGCCGCTGAGCCTTGACGTGACGCGCGCGCCGGTGGCTGCGCAGGCGATGACGGCGATCCTCGCCGAGATGGGCACCGAGCGGGCAGGCGGGCGCGCGATGGTGCGCGCGCTCTTGCTGCAATGCCTGATCGAGATGCTGCGCCAGCGGCTGGAGGCGCGCGATCCGGGGGTGACGTGGCTCGCAACGCTGGCCGATCCGGGGCTCTGGGCGGCGCTGCGTATGATGCTCGACGATCCGGGCGCGGATCATACGCTGGAGGGCCTCGCGCAGGCGGCGGGGATGAGCCGCTCGCGCTTTGCCGGGCGCTTCGAGGCGGCGTGCGGGTGCGGCGCGATGGCGTTCTTGCGCGCGTTGCGGCTGGCGCGGGCGGCGCAGATGCTCTCGGAGCGGCGGATGCCGGTGGACCAGGTGGCGCGCGCGGTGGGGTTTCGCAGCCGCAGCGCCTTTACCCGCGCCTTTGTGGCGATGTGGGGCGAGACGCCGCGCGCCGTTCGCAGCCAGCCCGATCAGGCCGCCGAGCGGGTGCAGAAGCTGGCCTGATTGCGGCCCATTGCCTTGGCGGCGTAGAGTGCGCGGTCGGCCTCTTCGAGGACGCTCTGCACGTCCGGGGCGGGGGTGCCGGGGCCGCCCGCAACGGTGGTGACGCCGATGCTGAGCGTGACCGGGATCGGTGTTGCGAGGCCGGGCACCTTGACCGGGGTGGCGCGGATCGCCTCGCAGAGCCGCTCGGCCACGCGGCGGGCGCGGTCGATGCGCGCGTCGGGCAGCGCGATCAGGAATTCCTCGCCGCCGATGCGGGCCAGCAGATCGCCGTCGCGCAGATGCCCGGCGAGCCGCTGGGTGACGGCGCAGAGCACCGCGTCGCCGGCGGCGTGGCCGTGCTGGTCGTTGACCCGCTTGAAGAAATCCAGATCGGCGAGCATCACCGCGACGCTCTTGCGCCCCAGCGTGGCCTGCGCGAGCTGGCGCTCGAGCCACGGCAGCGCGTGACGGCGGTTATAGGCCCCGGTGAGCGGGTCGCGGACCGCCGCCGCCATGCCGGAGCGCAAGCGGCTGCGCAGCGCCTCGATCCGGCGCTTGCGGTCGATCTGGCGGTCGATGCGCAGCGCCAGTTCGCCCGGGTCGGCGGGGGCGAGGATCACGTCATCGGCCCCCATGTCGAGCAGCGTGACGGCGAGGGGGGCCGCCTCGCGGTCGAGCAGGACGAGGGCGGGGCACTGGCAGGTGTCGCGCGCCGCCTTGAGATCGGCCAGAAGGCGCAGCCCGGCCTCGGCCTCGCCCGCGGCGATGCGCAAAAGCAGCACGTCCTGCGGGCCGGGCGGGGCTGTGCCCTCTGGTGCGGCGCAGGTGATGCGGTGAGGCGTGGCCGAGGCCAGAAGGCTGCGCAGGGCGCGCGCCTCGGCCCGCCCGCCGCCGCAGATGGCAACGCGCCCCGGCAGGGCGAAATCGGCCTGCGTCTCGTTGAAGCCGACGGCGTCGCCCGCTTGCGCGGCCAGTTCGGCGACGGCGTGGTGGGCGCGCAGCAGGTTGCGCAGCCGTGCGAGCAACACAGGCTCGGGGAGCGGCCTGGCGAGGATGTCGTCGGCCCCCGCGCGCAGCATCGCCTGCCGCTCGGCGGCGCAGGGCGCGTTTTGCACCATCAGCACGGGCACGCGCGCCAGACGCCCGATCCGGCGCAGGGCCCGCAGGAACGGCTCTGCGCTTTGCCCGTCGAGGCGGGTATTGGCGAGGATCAGGTCCGGCGGATCCTCTGCGGCGAGGCGCAGCGCCTCGCGCGCGCTCGATGCCTGCACGACCCGGTTGGGCGTGGGCGAGAGCTTTACCTTCAACACGATCCGGTTGGTGGCCAGATCGTCAACGATGAGAACCGTGCCCGACATTGCGGTTGCGCCTTCGCTCTGAGCGTTTACCTTTGGGTCACTATCGCGCCGAGTGGTTAAGAAATCCTTTCCGGGAATTAACAGACATGAACATGACGCAGGATTTTGCCGAGACCGTCGCGCTCGGGGCGCTGGGCTGGCTGGCGGGGCATGACGAGCTTTTGCCGGTGTTCCTGGGGGCGACGGGGGCGTCGGAGGCCGATCTGCGCGCGCGTGCGGCGGACCCGGAATTCCTTGGCGCGGTGCTCGATTTCCTGATGATGGACGACGCCTGGGTGACGGCGTTCTGCGACGCGCAGGGTTTGGGCTATGACGTGCCGATGCGCGCGCGCGCCGCGCTGCCCGGCGGGGCGGAGATGAACTGGACATGAGCCGCGCGGACGCGATCCTCTTCGACAAGGACGGCACGCTGTTTGATTTCCACGCCACCTGGAGCACCTGGGCGGGGCAGGTGATCCGCGATCTGGCGGGCGGCGAGGCGGCGGTGATGGCGCGCATCGCCGAGGCCGCGCATTACGATCTTGTGGCGGCGCGGTTCCTGCCCACGAGCCCGATCGTGGCGGGCACCAATCGCGAGGCGGCGGAATGTATCGCCGCCGCGCTGCCGGGGTCCTGCGTAGACGAGATCGAGACGCATCTCATGCTGACGGCGGCCGAGGCCCCGCTTGCCCCCGCCGTGCCGCTGGTCCCGTATCTCGACGGGCTGCGGGGGCGCGGGATGCGGTTGGGGGTGGTGACCAACGACACCGAGTATGGCGCGCGCGCGCATCTGGGCGTGGCCGGGGTGCTGGAGCGGTTCGATTTCGTCGCCGGATTCGACTCGGGGCACGGGGCCAAGCCCGCGCCGGGGCCGCTGCTGGCGTTTGCGCGCGCCGTGTCGGTCGCGCCGGGCCGCGTGGTGATGGTGGGCGACAGCACCCATGACCTGATCGCCGGGCGCGCGGCGGGCATGGTCTGCGTGGGCGTGCTCACCGGCACGGCTGTCGAGGCCGATCTGGCACCCTACGCCGACGCTGTGCTGCCCGATATCGGCCATTTGCCGGGCTGGCTCGCGGCGTGAGGCATCACCCGCTTTTCGGCCTCGGGCTGGCCTGTCTGGGCGCGCTGGTGCTGACACCGGACGCGCTTTTCATGCGGCTGTCGGGCATGGGCGGCTACCAGATGGTGGGCTGGCGCGGGGTGATGATGGGGGCGGTGATGCTGGTCCTCTGGGCGCTTTCGTCGCGCACCAAGGCGCGCGACCTTGTGGCGCTGTGCTCGGGCATGGGGCTGATCCTGATCCTCAGCCAGTATTTCAACATGACGCTGTTCAGCCTCGGTATTGCCCATGCGCCCGTCGCGGTGATGCTGCTGGGGGTGGCGACGGTGCCGGTTTTTGCCGCGTTGCTGTCACGGCTGGTGATGGGCGAGCGCACGCGCCCCGCGACATGGGCCGCGATTGTGGCCGTGCTGGCGGGGCTGGCGCTGGCGGTGTCGGGTGGCAAGGGGCCGGAGGACACCGGCAGCGCGCTCATCGGGGCGCTGGCGGGGCTTTCGGTGGCGCTGGTGCTGGCGCTCAACTTCGTGGTGCTGCGGGCGCGCCCCGACATGTCGATCCCGCTGGTGATCGGGGTGGGCGCGGCGCTGGCGGGCGCGACCGGCTGGGCGGTGACCGGACCGGTGCAGATGGCCGATGGCACGGTCTGGGCGATCGCGGTCTGCGGGCTGGTGATCCTGCCGGTGTCGTTCTTTTCGCTGTCGCTCGCCTCGCGGCATACCCATGCGTCGAACGTGAGCCTGCTGCTGCTCCTGGAGACGGTGCTCGGACCGCTCTGGGTGTGGCTGGGGGTGGGCGAGCGGCCCACGCCGGTGATGCTTGCGGGTGGCGCGGTGGTGGTGGTGAGCCTCGCCCTCTACCTGTGGCACACCGGGCGGCGGCGGGTGCGGGAAGAAAAAACGACAACATAAGTCGCAAAGCGGCATGTGGGCCGCGCGCGCGCGGTGTTTCGTCGTCACAGACGAACACCCGGAGGGCGCGAAGATGGCCGAGGATCTCAAACGCAGAAAGCGCGGCGGCGGGCGCGCGGGCAGTGTCGCGCGGCGCGGCAGCGCCGTGATCGAGCAGATGCCGTGGAACCCGCCGGTGAATATCGACCGGCCGGTGGAGCCGCTGTCGCCCGAGGGGGTGGAGGCCATCCACAACGGCGCGATGCGCATTCTCGAGGAGATCGGGATCGAGTTTCTCAACCCCGAGGCGGTGGAGATCCTGCGCGCCTCCGGTGGCTGCGAGATCAATGGCGAGAACGTCCGCATGAGCCGCGATTTCGTCATGGAGATGATCGGAAAAGCCCCCGAAAGCTGGACCATCACGCCGCGCAACCCCGCCAAGCGGATCACCATCGGCGGCAATAATCTCAATTTCGGCAATGTCTCCTCGCCGCCCTCTTACTGGGACATGAAGATCGGGCGCAAGGTCACCGGCACCCGCGAGATGTGCCGGAACCTGTTGAAACTCAGCCAGTATTTCAACTGCATCCACTTCGTCGGCGGCTATCCGGTGGAGCCGCAGGACATCCATGCCAGCGTCCGGCATCTCGATGTGCTCTATGACAAGCTGACGCTCACCGACAAGGTGGCGCACGCCTATTGCCTGGGCACCGAGCGGGTCGAGGACGTGATGGAGATGGTGCGCATCGCCGGCGGCCTCAGCCACGAGGAGTTCGACGCCACCCCGCGCATGTATACCAACATCAACTCCACCTCGCCGCTCAAGCACGACTACCCGATGCTCGACGGCTGGATGCGGCTGGCGCGGCGGGGGCAGGGGCTGGTGGTGACGCCCTTCACGCTGGCGGGCGCGATGGCGCCGGTGACGATGGCGGGGGCGGTGGCGCAAAGCCTCGCCGAGGCGCTGTGTGCGGTGGTGCTGGCGCAGGTGATCCGGCCCGGCACGCCGGTGGCCATCGGCACGTTCACCTCGAACGTGGACATGAAATCCGGCGCGCCCGCGTTCGGCACGCCCGAATACATGCGCGCCACGCAGATGACCGGGCAGTTGGCGCGGTTCTACAAGCTGCCCTTGCGCGCGAGCGGGGTTTGCGCCGCGAATGTGCCCGACGGGCAGGCGATGTGGGAGACCTCCAACAGCCTCTGGGCCGGGGTGCAGGCGGGGGCCAACATGATCTACCACGCCGCCGGGTGGCTGGAGGGCGGGCTGATCGCCAGCCCGGAGAAATTCGTCATGGATTGCGAGATTTTGCAGCATATTCAGCGGTATATGGACCCGATGCTGACGGCCACGGGCCCGGACGAGATCGCCGTCGACGCGATCCGCGAGGTGGGCGACAAGGGGCATTTCTTCGGCACCCAGCACACGCAGGACCGCTATACCACCGCCTTCTACGCGCCGTTCCTGAGCGACTGGCGCAACTACGAGGCGTGGGAGGCGGCGGGCGGCATCTGGACCGCGCAGCGCGCCCACCAGGTGTTCCAGGACATCATCGCCGGGTTCGAGGCCCCGCCGATGGACGAGGCCATCCGCGAGGAACTGGCGGCGTTCGTGGAGCGGCGCAAGGCCGAGGGCGGGGCACCGACGGATTTCTGAAAAGGGGCCGAAAGCGGGGTCGGTCTCGCGTCGGTATTCTGTCGGTATTGCGTCGGTGCGCGGGGGCCGGGCGGGGAATGAGTATTTGGGCCAAGAAGAAGGGGTGGGGCGCGGGCTTGGCTGCGCTCGGGATGGATCGGTGGGCGGACCGGTGTGACCGACCCTGCGGCACGCGCTGGAGGCTGCATCGCGATAGGCACGCCATGACGGCTTTCTTGGCAGCTCGGGCTTGGGTCCCTGAACGTCCAGTTGTGCAGGACGGAGCTTCTGTACATCGCCTGGTCAGACCTTGGCAAACCCGCAACGGGTTGATCACGCTATGCAAAAGAATTCTCCGGATTGGCTCACGTAAGTTACTCTATCCAATTGTACCTCTCGAAGGCGCTCTTGACCTGTCGCGAGCTATACCCCCCATTAGCACCGCCATTTTGGAAACATCCTCTGGAAATCCTCGTGCTTCAATGAACTTGAGCAATCGGCGTCTTCCAGACCTCATAGTAGGGCTTCCTGTTCGTGACAATTTGTTCTGGGATAGTCTCGTTCCGGGAAGCAGCCTGCCTTCTCGAATGCAAAGCGCAAAGACACGAGACCGCCCTTGACGTGCGACCGTTCCCGTCAGCGTAATGGGTGAATCCAATTAAGCCTCCACATGATAAAGGACGCCGAGTGAACGCGCTCTTTTCGCAGTCCGTTTACATGAGTCACAATTTCCTGACCAATTCTGGAACGAGATGACCATCTGGTTCGGGGTGTGGGCGCTTTGTCCGATTTCAATGCCAGTCGGCCGAAGCTCGCAGCGTCGGAGTAACCCGTTGATAGCACGCCGGTTGAGATCGAGGATCGTGGAAGTTCCTAAGCTTGAAGGGCTGACCATCCAGAGCTTGTAATCACATAGATCGCGCACGCGGTACCGCTTGGCGCAGCGATTGATTGCTTCTACTTTGCCTTTGTGCTTCATCTGAT
Source organism: Roseovarius sp. (assembly GCA_034521935.1). Taxonomy (GTDB): domain Bacteria; phylum Pseudomonadota; class Alphaproteobacteria; order Rhodobacterales; family Rhodobacteraceae; genus Roseovarius. The sequence goes on along the minus strand of JAXHLV010000001.1, from coordinate 88,472 downwards.
GCAACGCTCGGATCTTTAGCCTGGCTATGCCTGACGCGATCGTCCTCAGTCATCTTCTCATCAAAGACCCAAGCTTCTCGGCTTCTTACTTCTGATCATCGCCTTCGTGATCATAGGTTTGTCGAAGGCTGAGTTTCATAAGCAAACTGCGGCGCTGCTCAATGATCTGACTTTCGGTCAGTGACACCTTCTTAGCTTCCTCAATGAGGAACGCAAGCGCGTCCTGTTGCTGCTGGGTACAGCCGATGTCTCCCCTTGCTGATTTGCGGACGAAGTGTAGTCCACCATGTCGCGTCGTGACAGTCAAATTCAGGAACGCTCTCGTTAGCGCCGAGATTGGTTTCATCGCTTCGACGCAACAGAGTTCTCACCGCCAACCCCCATCTCACCCCACCGCCGTCCCATCCAGCCACCGCCGACAGGCGCGGTCCACGCCCATGTGCAGCAGCAGCGTGAACACCGCCAGCACGATGAGGGCGGCGAACATCAGATCGATCTTGGCGCGGCCATTGGCCAGCAGCATGAGATAGCCCAGCCCCTTGGAGGCCCCCACCCATTCGCCGATGATGGCCCCTATGGGGGCATAGACCGCCGCCAGCCGCAGCCCCGTGGCAAAGCCGGGCAGGGCGGCGGGCACGCGGATGTGCCACATGAGGCGCGCGGCGTTGGCCCCCATGACGCGGCCCATGTCGAGCATCGGCTGAGGCGTGCGCATCAGCGCGTCGAAGAACGCCGAGGTGACCGGGAAATAGATGATCAGCAGCGCCATCGCGATCTTGGACCACAGGCCATAGCCCAGCCACAGCGTCAGCAGCGGCGCGAGGGCGAAGACCGGGATCGCCTGTGAAAACACCATCATCGGGCGGATGAGGCGGCGCGCCACCGGCGAGGCGGCGAGGCCGATGGCCGACAGCCCGCCGAGCACCGCGCCCAATGCCAGCCCGATCAGCACCTCGGCCGCGGTGATGCCCGCGTGTTCGAGGATGAGCGCGCGGCTGGACCAGAGCGTCTCGGCCACGCGGGCGGGTGCCGGCAGGATGAAGGGCGGCAGGTTTGCGAGCACCACCAGCGCCTGCCAGAGCGCAAGCGCCAGCACCGTGGAGGTGACGATGGGGACGAGGCGGCTCATGGATCGGGATAGCCCGCGAGGGCGGCATCGAAGAAGGCACGCTCCAGCCGGGTGGCGTGGGCGAAACTGGCCTCGACGCGGCGTTGCTCGTCGTCGGAGAGGTCGGGCCAGACCGCGTCGAGTTGATCGCGCAGGTAGCCGACCACGCCCTCGAAGCCCGGCCCGCTATGCAGCGTGATCCATTCGCCGAACCAGAAGGGCAGGTCATCCGCCTTGTCGGCATGGGGGCTGGCCCAGTCGAGATAGGACCATTCGGCGACCACCAGAACGGCGAGCATCTGCGCGTAACGGCCCGATTGCGCGGCCTCGCGCATGAGGTCCTGGAATTCCGCCGTGACCGGATGCGCCGGGGCGGGCGGATCGACCGTGCCGCCCAAGGCCGCGATGGCGCGCTCGAAATAGGTGTTCTCCGGCCCGGCAATCAGCCCGAGGAACTGCGCGCCGGGGATCGCGTCGCGCAAGGAGGGCGCGTGGGCGATGGCCGAGGCCAGCAGCCGCACGAACCCCTCGATGAAGAGGTGATCCTGCCGCAGGTAGGCGCGCATCCGGTCCCCGGGCAGGGTGCCTGCCGCCAGCGCGTCGGTGAAGGCGTGGCGCGTGGCGGCCTGCCAGTCGGCGGCGACGCGCGATTTCAGGTGATCGGTGGGGCGCATGGGGGCTCCTTGTCAGGCGGGGGCGCGCAGGCGCGCGAGCAGGCGGCCCTGCACGGCGAGGGTTTCGGGATCATCCACGGGGCGGGGCACCGGGGCGGCGGGCGGGGCCACGGTCTCGAGGCCCTGCGCGGTCAGGATATGGATGGCGTGGCCCATGCGCGCGGCCTCGAACGGATCGTGGGTGACCATCAGCACCGTGCGCCCCGCAAGGTGCTGCGCGCTCAGCTCCTGCATCTGCGCGCGGGTGCCTGCGTCGAGCGCCGAGAACGGCTCGTCGAGCAGCACGAGGGGGCGATCCTCCATCAGCGTGCGCGCGAGGGCCACGCGCTGCCGCTGCCCGCCCGAGAGCGCGTGGGGGCGCTTGTGGGCGTGCTCCGTGAGGCCGGTGCGCGCGAGGATGTCGCGGGCGCGGGCGTGATCGGGCCTGCTGCCGCGCAGCCGCGCGCCGAGGGTGACATTGGCGGTCACGTCGAGCCACGGCAAGAGGTCGGCCCCCTGCGCCATGAGCGCCACGCGTCCCGCGACCGGCCCGCCATCGGAGGCGGTGATTGTGCCCGCAAAGCGCGTCACCTCGTCGATGCCCGCCGCGAGCCGCAACAGCGTGGTCTTGCCCACGCCCGAGGGGCCCAGAAGGCAGGTGATGCGGCCCGCCGCCGCCTCGAGCCGGAGCGGGCCGAAGAGCGGCGCGCCGCCGATCCGGGCGGTGCCGTCGAGGATGAGCGCGGGCGGCGCGGCGGGCATGGCCGGTCCTTTGGCAGGGCGCGCAATCGGGGAGGAACAGGCCGCAGGCGGGCCGTGGTCTCCGTTCCCTCCGCCGGTGCGAGCCGGATCAGGTTCGATGGGTCGGCGCGTGGCCTCTCAGCCCCCGGACGGGGCACCCCAACGGATATGTGCTGGGTAGCAGGCACGGGGGCGCGTGGCAAGCCACGGGAATTCAGGGAATGTTAAACTCTCGTTGCCAGATTGCCCGCATCCGGAGGAAGAGGGCGATGAACGGGCTGATCAATCGTGCGATCGAGTGTTTCGTGAGGGACAGCTATGGCGAGGCCGTATGGCAGGAGGTGACGCATGGTCTCGGCCTCGACGAGGCTGCGTTCGAGCCGCTGATGCCCTGCGACCCGGCGGTGACGACGCGGCTTGTCGCGGCGCTGTCGGCGCGCCTCGCGCGGGAGTCGGATGATCTGTCGGAGGATCTCGGCACCTACCTGGTCGCGCAGCCGCGATCCGAGGCGATCCGGCGGCTCCTGCGGTTTGGCGGAGTGGATTTCGCCGAGTTCCTCGAATCGCTCGAGGATCTGCCGGACCGGGCGCGCCTTGCCATGTCCGACCTCGATCTGCCCGCGATCCGTCTGCATTCGCAGGGCGCGGGGCTCTACCGCGTGGAGATGGGGCGCAGCGATGGCGCGGGGCTGCGATTCGGCCCGGTGCTGCTCGGGGTGCTGCGCGCGATGGCCGACGATTACGGGACGCTGGTGCTGCTCGACCATCGCGGCAGCGATTCCGCCCGCGAGATCATCGAGGTGCATCTGCTCGACGAGGCCTTTGCCAGTGGCCGCGATTTCGATCTCGCCACCGCAGAGGCCACGCGATGACCGCGGCGGCGCAGGCGCAGGCCGGGGCATTGGCGGCGATGCTCGACCGGTTCTGCCCCATGCACGTGGTCATCGGCCCGACCGGGCATGTCATCCGGGCCGGGCCGACGCTGGCGAGGATCGTCGCGCCGGAGGCGATTGTCGGCGCGCGGTTTCTCGAACTCTTCGAGATGATGCGCCCGCGGGGGGTGCAGGACGTGGCGGGCCTGCGCGCGCTTGACGGCATGCGGCTGCGCCTGCGGCTGCGCGCGCGTCCGCGCTACGCGCTCAAGGGGCAGCTTTGCACATTGCCCCCCGACGCGTCGGGGGGCGGGCCGGGGGCGATGGTGGTCAACCTCGCCTTCGGCATCTCGGTGGTTGATGCGGTGCGCGATTTCGGCCTCACCGGCGCGGATTTCGCGGTGACCGACCTGGCCACGGAAATGCTCTACCTGATCGAGGCCAAGAGCCTCGCGATGGAGGAATCGCGCAGGCTCAACCGCCGTCTTGAAGGGGCGCGGCTGGCGGCGCAGGAACAGGCGTTTACCGACACGCTCACCGGGCTGCGCAACCGCCGCGCCTTCGACGCGCTGCTGGCGCAGGCGGTGCAGGGGCAGGCACCGTTCGCGCTCTTGCATCTCGATCTCGATTTTTTCAAGCAGGTCAACGACACTCATGGCCATGCGGCGGGAGACCTGGTGCTTGGCGTTGCGGCGCGGCGGATGCTGTCGGTGGTGCGTGCCCATGACAGCGTCGCCCGCGTCGGCGGGGACGAGTTCGCGCTGCTGCTGCCCGGGATCGAGGCGCGGGAGGTGATCGATACCGTCGCCCGGCGGCTCATCGCGGCGCTGAAACAGCCGGTGAGCGACGGCGCGCAGCACTACCGCATTTCCGCCAGCATCGGCGCGACGCTCAGCCGCGACCACCCGGGAGGCACGCCAGAGGCGATCATGGACGCCGCCGACCGCGCGCTCTATGCCGCCAAGGCCGCCGGGCGCGGCTGCCACCGGCTCCATGAGGCGGGAGGCGGCATGCCGCTCGGCGGGGAGATGCGCGCTCAGGGGGCCGCGATGCGCTCGAGATAGGCCCAGACATCGCGTGCCTTGCCCTCGTCGCGCAGCTTGTAGGCCATCTTGCCGCGGGCGTCCGGGTCGTCGAGGTAATCGCGCAGGAAGGCGGTGGCGTCGCGCACGTAGACCACGAAATCCGCCTCGTTCCATCGCAGGCCGCGTTGCCCGGCCTCGCCCATCGAGGGCGAGTAGTGAAAGCCCGGCACGCTGCCCGCGTGGCGACCGATCACGCCGTAGAGATTGGGGCCGGTGCGTCCGCCGCGCACCCGCGCCGTGCCGGTCTCGTCGATCACCGAATGGCAGGCCGTGCAATCGCGGAACAGGCGTTCGCCGCGCTCGGGATCGCCGGCGAGACCGGGATGGGCGGGCAGGGTCATGCCGAGGGCAGCGGCAAGGGCGATCTGTCTGAGGCTGTGCATCGCGCGTCATCTCCCGAAGGTTTCTCGACCACTAAACCCAAGGTGGCATCCCTGTTGCCGCAGACAATGCACGATCTGCCGGTCTCACGCGCTTGTCAGCATCCGTCATCGGGATGTGTGTGCGCGCCCAGAGGGTCAGAGCGCGGGCAGCCGGTACATTCCGGCGCTCGAGAAGGCAAGCGCGCCGCCATCGGCCATCTCGTCGGAGAACCGCTCGGCGATCACCCGCAGCGCCGCCTGCCGCCCCCTCGCCACCAGCGTGCGGCGCGGCGGCAGCGACGGGGCGAGGTCGGGGCCGATCAGCGCCTGCGACCAGATCAGCGGGTGCAACTCGTGCAGGTGCCGCGCGATCAGCCAGTCGAGGCAATCATGGATCATTGCGCGCACCTTGTCGTGGGCAGCGGGCAGGCGCGCTGCCCCGGTGCGCGGGGCCATCGCGAGGCCGCAGAAGGCGGCGAGCTCGTTGATGGTGTGCTGATCGGGCCTGCGCGCGGCGATGGCGTGCAGCCCGTCGATGAAAAACTCCGGGTCGACGATGCCGAGCCCGGCGGGATCGGTGGCGAGCGCGTCGAACCACACCCAGGCATAGCCCCCCGCGCCATGCTGAGCGCCGGTTTGCGCGGCCATGCGCCGGGCCTCGAGGTCGAGCGCGTCAAAACTGCCGAAGCGCGCGGGCAACAACGCTTCGCCAAGGGCGCGCAGGTGCTGCGCGCTGCCCGGATCGAGCGCGATGAGGCGGGCATAGTCATCGGCCACCCGCCGCCGCGGGGCAGGACGCGCGGCGAGCAGGGCGCATTGCGCGGCGGCGAGTGAGGGGGCGTCCCGGGTTTCGGGATCGAACGGTTCGAGCAGGTCCTCGGCGTGGCGGAAATGGCTGAGAAAGCGCGCCTCGCGCTCCTGCGCGGTGGTGCCCCGTGCGGCACACAGGCGCCAGGCGCGACCGACATCCATATGCGTGAGCGCGACCACGAGCGCGATGGGATAGCTGCCGTCGTGATCGGCGCGGACCTCTTCGAGCGCGTCGAGCCCGGCGGGGTCGGGGGTGCGCCCGTCCTGCGCCGCGTCCCCGGCGGCGGCCACCGCGTCGGCGCGCGCGCCCTGCGCCAGAAGACCCGCCACCGCCGCACCGCCCGGCGTGTGAAGGCGCGCGGCGTCCGTCCGCGCGATCCGGTCCGCGAGCCGCGCCCAATCCTCCTGCCGGGCGAGGCGCTGACCCTCGTCATGATAGCGGGTGCGGGCGTGTTCCTCGTCGCTGATCGGGAGCGAGGGCAGGATGATCCGCCGCGCCAGGCTGTCGAGATCGGCGCGCGGCTGCCCGAGGCCGAGGTGCCGCAACAGCCGCGCCAGGGCGGCGGGCCGGGCCGGTTTGCGCCGCGCGGCGCGCGGGGCGGCATCGGACGGGGCGAGCGGATCGAATGTCATGGCGTCTCCGGCAAACTGAACTCCTGTCAGCCTGCCGGGGCATTTCGGCCAAATCTTGGCGTGCCTGCGGTAATGGCAGGGAATTGCCGGTCAGGCGTCGCGGATGCGGCTCAGCATCTCGGTGGTGTCGCGGCTGAGGCCGGGCGTGGCGAGGATGCGGTCGATCTGCGCAAGGATCATCCCCTGCCGGTCGGCGTCAAAGCGCGGCCATGTCTCGAAGGCCGAGCACATGCGCGCCGTGGTCTGCGGGTTGAGCGGGTCGAGCCGGATCAGCATATCCGCCATCAGTTGGTAGCCGCGCCCCGAGGCGTGGTGAAAGCCGGCGGGGAACCCGGCGAGCGCGCCCATGACCGCGCGGAAGCGGTTGGGGTTGCGGATGGTGAAATCCGGGTGGTCGGTCAGGCGCGCGGCGGTCCCGGCGGCCTCGGCGGGGGTGGCTGTCATGATCTGGAGGCCGAACCACTTGTCGAGCACGAGCCGGTCATGCCGCCATTGCCGGTAGAACGCGTCCGTTGCCTCCGCGCCCTTGCCCGCGCGCATGAGACAGGCGAGCGCGGCGAGTTGCTGGGTCATGTTATCGGCCGCGTCGTATTGCGCCCGCGCCCGCGCGCCGCCATCGCGCCGGGTGATGAGCCCGAGCGCCGCGTTGGCGAGCGCCCGCGCGCCGGCCTGATCGGGATCGGGGCGGTAGGGGGCGGTGACCTGATGGGCGGTGCAGAGCGCGTCGAGCGTGCCGGACATGGCGTCGGCGCGGGCGGTGTCGAGCGCCTCGCGCGCCTCCCATATGGCCTGCGGGTCGGGCGTGTCGCCCGCAGCAAAGAGCGCCTGCGCCAGCTCGTCCTCGCCCGGCAGGGCGAGCGCGAGGGCGCGGAACGCCGGGTCGAGGCCGTCATTGCGGACCATCGCATGGGCCGCGTCGAGATAGGCCGGGTCGGGGGCGGCCCCCTCGCGGATCATCGCCAGAAGCGTCTCGCGTGCCAGCGCGCGCCCCGCCTCCCAGCGGTTGAACGGGTCGGTGTCATGGGCGAAGAGGAAGGCGCGCTCGGCATTGGTGGTGGCGCGCTCAACGATCACCGGGGCCGAAAAATCCCGCAATACCGAAGGGATGGGGCGTGACGCTAATCCATCGAAGGAAAAGCTCTGCCGCTCTTCGGTCATTTCCAGAACGCGGGTTTCCATCACCTCGTCGCCATTGGGGCCGAGCAGCCCCACGGCGATGGGGATGACGCGGGGGTGTTTCACGTCCTGCCCCGGTGTGGGCGGGGTTTCCTGTTCGAAATGAAGGGTATAGGTGCCGTTCTTGAAGTCGTCGGCGACGCGCAGCCGGGGCGTGCCCGCCTCCTGATACCAGCGCTTGAACTGCGCAAGATCGCGGCCCGTGGCCTCCTCGAACACGGCGAGCCAATCCTCGATGGTGCAGGCCTGCCCGTCATGGCGGGTGAAGTAGAGATCGAGCGCGCGGTAATAGGCCTCATCGCCCACCAGCCGCTTGAGCATCCCGATAACCTCGGCCCCCTTTTCATACACCGTTGCGGTGTAGAAGTTGTTGATCTCGATAAAGCTTTCGGGCCGGACGGGATGCGCGAGCGGGCCTGCATCCTCGCGGAACTGGCGCGCGCGCAGGGCGATCACGTCGCCGATGCGTTTGACCGGGGCAGAGCGCATGTCGGCGGTGAACTGGCTGTCGCGGTAGACGGTCAGCCCCTCCTTGAGGCAAAGCTGGAACCAGTCGCGGCAGGTGATGCGGTTGCCGGTCCAGTTGTGGAAATACTCATGCGCGATGATCGCCTCGATACGTTCGAAATTGGCATCTGTGGCGGTCTCCGGTGTGGATAAGACGCAACTTGAGTTGAAAATGTTCAAGCCCTTGTTCTCCATCGCGCCCATGTTGAAATCGTCCACGGCGACGATGTTGAAGAGATCGAGATCGTATTCGCGCCCATAGACCTCTTCATCCCAGCGCATGGATTTCCTGAGCGCCTCCATGCCGAAGGCGCATTTGTCCTCATCCCCCGGTCGCACCCAGATGTTGAGCGCCACCTCGCGCCCCGAGCGGGTGGTGAAACTGCCCGGATGCGCCACCAGATCGCCCGCCACCAGCGCGAAGAGATAGGCCGGTTTCGGCCACGGATCGTGCCATTCGGCCCAGCCGTCGCCCTGCGCCACCGGGTTGCCGTTGGACAGCATCACCGGCGTATCGCCCTCGATGCGGACGGTGAAGACGGCCATCACGTCGGGGCGGTCGGGGTAGTAGGTGATCTTGCGAAAGCCCTCGGCCTCGCATTGGGTGCAGAACATGCCATTGGAGAGATAAAGCCCCTCGAGCGCGGTGTTGCCCGCCGGGTTGATCTCGACCTCGGCCTGAAACGTGAAGGGCGCGTCGGGCACCTCGGCGGTGAGCCCCTCGGGCGTGACCTCGGGCGTGATCTCCTGCCCGTCGATCTTTGCCGAGATGAGCCGCAACCCCTCGCCATGCAGGAAGAAATCGCGCGACACGGCATCGGGGTTGGGGCGGAAGTCTATCCGGCTGAGAACGCGGGTCGACTCTGGCGCAAGCCGGAAGGTGAGGTGCACCGCGTCCACGAGATAGGCGGGCGGGGTGTAATCCTTGAGATAGACGGGCCGGGGCGTGGCGTCCTTCATCGGGGCTCTCTCCTGCATCGTTTGGCGCGACCCTAGGCGTTACGGTGGGGCGCTGCAACGGGGCTTTCCCTGCGCCGTGGTGCGCCTATCTGAAGTGTCATGAAAGAGGCTGTCATCTGCTGGTTCAAGCGCGATCTGCGCGGGACCGATCACCCGGCGCTGGCGCGGGCGGCGGTGCCTGGCCCGGTGATCCCGCTCTGTATCGTCGAGCCGGAGGGCGCGCGGGATGCGGTCATGCGCGCGCCGCAGGTGCATGTGCCGGGCGTGGCGAACGAGGGCCTGCCCGATGCGCGGGTGCCGGGCCTCGGGGATACCTGCCCCGCGCGACGATGCGCAGTTGAGCCTTGATCTGCAGATGGCCCGCGCGCGCCGCAAATCCGACCTGCCGGTCAAGACCTGCGCCACCTGCGGGCGGCCGATGGTGTGGCGCAAGAAGTGGGCGCGCGTCTGGGACGAGGTGCGGTATTGCAGCGAGCGGTGCCGCCGGGGGCGGGGTGTGGACGAAGCGACCCAAGCCGACCGGGATGCGGAGGGCCGGTGATCGGGCCACGCCGCCCACGCGAGGCAGCGTCGCACAGAAGGGTAACCAAATCCTCACCCCAACTGCGCAAATCCGCGTCAGCGCACGACCGGGTGTGCGTGGGGGGGTGTTTTGTTCTTTCAATTCGCCCCATATCTTTGGCAGGCTCGCAGTGACACAGACCAAGAAGGACGCGCATGGCCCGCCCCGTCGTCGGCATCATCGGCAACAGCTACACCATCAATGACCGCTACCCCGCCCATGCCGGGGGCACGATCAATTCGGCGGCGGTGGCGGAGGTGGCCGATTGCGTGCCGCTCATCATCCCGAGCGATCCGCGCTATGTCTCGGTGGCCGAGTTGATGGAGGTCTGCGACGGGTTCGTGCTCACCGGCGGGCGGCCCAACGTTCACCCCGAGGAATACGGCGAGGCGGCGACCGAGGCGCACGGGGCGTTCGACCGGGCGCGCGACGCGATCAGCCTGCCGCTGGTGCGCGCCTGCGTGACGCGCGGGCAGCCGTTCCTGGGGATTTGCCGGGGGTTTCAGGAGGTCAACGTGGCGCTGGGCGGCACGCTGCACCCCGAGATTCGCGACCTGCCGGGGCGCGACAACCACCGGATGCCCCCCGATGCCACGATGGAAGAGCAGTTCGCCTTGCGCCACAGCGTGCGGTTCGCGCGCGATGGCGTGTTTCACCGGCTGATGGGGGCCGAAGAGGTGATGACAAACACCCTGCACGGGCAGGGGGTGAACGAGGCCGGGCGTGATATCGTCATCGACGGCTGGGCGCAGGACGGCACGCCCGAGGCGCTCTATGTGCGGGGCGCGCGCGGGTTCACGCTGTCGGTTCAGTGGCACCCGGAATGGAACGCGGCGCGCGATCCGGTGAGCCGCCCGCTTTTTACCGCGTTCGGCGATGCGGTGCGGGCCTGGGCGGCGCAGGCGGGCGCACCGCTGCGCCACCTCGCCTGAGCGGCGCGGGCAGCGTCAGGCGGCGTGCCCGATCAGACGCTCTCGCAGCAGGGAATCGACGCCCGCGCCCGAGACAACCGTGTCATTGCCCGCGCCCGCCCCGATCACCTCGGCATCGCCGCCGCCGGGAGCATCATTGCTGTCAACCCGGTCAGAGCCGAATTCCACTGGCTCGACATAGCTTGCGTCGATCAGGTCATCGGCGGCTGTATTGCCCTCGACCGGGGCGAGCACGGTGGGAGAATTGCCCGAATTTTGGGTGTATTGTATCGAAATCCGGGCCGGTCAGGCCCTGCGCGCTCAGACCTGCCCGCCCGCGATCTCGATGGCCTGTCCGTTGACGCTGCCCGAGCCCGGCCCGCAGAGCCACAGCACCGCGTGGGCCACCTCGTCGGGGGCAATGAGCCGGTCGTGGCGGTTGGCGGCGATCATGGTGGCGCGGGCCGCGTCCTCGGTCATGCCCGCCCGCGCGGCGATGGCGGCGCTGTTGCGGGTGACAATTTCGGTATCGACATATCCGGGGCAGACCGCGTTGAACGTCAGGCCGGTGCCGAGATAATCCTCGCTCAGGGCGCGGATGAGGCCGATCATGCCGTGCTTGGACGCGGTATAGGCCGGGGCCCCCTTCAGCCCCCTGATCCCGGCGATGGAGGAGACGGCGACGACGCGGCCCCAATCGGTGCGGCGCATGTCGTGGAGGCACGCGCGGATGGTCCGGAACGCGCCGTCAAGATTGGTGGCCATGATTCGCCGCCAGAAATCGGTGTCGGTCTTGTGCAGCGCCCGGCCCTCGGCGATGCCGGCGTTGGGGATGCAGATCTGCACCGGGCCGCGCGCGGCGATGGCTGCGGCCACGCCCTCGGCAACGCTTGCCTCGATGGTCACGTCCATCACCTGCGGGTGCAGGCGCGGGCCTGCTGCGGCGTCGAGCGCGTGGGCGCGGCGGCCGGTGATGGTGACATCGGCCCCGGCACCCGCCAGCGCGCGGGCGATGGCGAGGCCGATGCCCGTGCCGCCGCCGGTGACAAGGGCGTGTTTTCCGTCGAGTGTCATGGTGCCTCCGGTGTGCGTGCGGGCAGCGTATCGGTGACGCGGGGAGGGGGAAAGCGAAAGGTGGGGGGGTATTGTTTGGCCTGAAGCGGACATCCAAGGCGAAGCCCCCTTGCGCGGAATCAAGTGCCGCAAGGCACCGCCGCGCAGCGCCAGACCGCCCCCGGGCTGGGCGCTATTCGACGTTTCAAGTTATTGAGAATCGTCGGAGTGTTCCGCACGATAAAGTGCCCTCATTCACCGTTGGAGCGCCCAGCCCGCGGTCTGGGCGCTGGCGCGGCTCCACCACCGTCCCCTCAAGGCCAAAACCGGCCCCCATCCCCTGCCGCCCACACCCCCTCATGCGTCGGATTCCCCCATTCCCCGCCTGGCCCCGCCATGCTAGGCAACGCTCACGCAACGACGGGGATCGCCACGATGACAACCGAAATCCGCCTCGCCTTCGAGCATCCGCAGGCGCGCGCGCAGGCCACCGCGCCCGATGGTCCGCTCGACCGTATCTCGGTGCGCGATCACGTGGTCGAGGTCGAGATCGGTGCCTTCCAGGCCGAGCGCGGCACCACCCAGCGCGTCGCCTTCAACGTGGTGGTCGAGGTGCGCCCGATGACCGGCGCGCTCGACGATGACGTGGATCGCATCCTCTCGTATGACCGGGTGACCGAGGCGATCGAGGCGGCGCTGGCCGAGGAGCGGCTCAACCTTCTGGAAACCCTCGCCCAGCGCATCGCCGAGCGCATCCTGTGGGAGCCGCAGGCGGTGCGCTGCTTCGTGCGCATCGAAAAGCTCGACCGTGGCCCCGGCGCGCTTGGCGTCGAGATTGTCCGCTCGGTGGACGATCTCGCCACGCGGGCCCCGACCGCCCCCGACACAGCTCCCCATCCGCATGTCGTCTACCTCACCAATGCCGCGATTGCCTCGCCTAACCTCGGCCAATGGCTCGACCAGTTGCAGGCCCGCGCCGAGCCGGTGATCCTCTGCGTGGGTCCCCCCGACACGCCCGCGCCCACGACCGGCCACCGCATGACCCAGCGCCGTGTCGATCTGCTGGCGATGGAACAGAACGCCTGGATGCTCGCCGCCCGCGATCCGCGCTGCGTGGTGGTCGCCACCCGGACAGAACTCGACTGGTCCATGAAACACGACCAGATCAGCGTCTGGGCCCCCTCCAAGATCGTGCTCGACGCGGTCGACGGCCCCTCGGGCCAGGCCCCCGTCGATCTCGCGGCGTGGTTCGCCGGGCATATCGAGGCGTCCGACCTGCTGTTGATCGGCGAGGCCCCGCCCGCCGCCTGCGACGTGCCGGTGATCCTCCAGGACATCGCCCGCTCGGGGCTGTGATGCTTTACTACCGCCCTGTCCCCCGCACCGATCCCGCGCGCCCCGCCGATGCCCTGCCGCTTGCCGGTGGCTGGTGCTGGTTCGACACCGTGGAGGTGCTGTCGCGCGACGCGCCCCCGCGCCTCATCCCCGCCCGTGACCTGCCCGAGGACGCGGCCCAGCGCCTCACCGCGCCCCGCGCTCCGCTCGCAGGCATGGCAATGGACGCGCCGCGCCTCATGGGCATCCTCAACGTCACCCCCGACAGCTTCTCCGACGGCGGGCAGCATTTCGATCCCGACACCGCGCTCGCCCATGCCACCGCCATGTCCGAGGCCGGGGCCGACATCCTTGACGTGGGCGGCGAATCCACCCGCCCCGGTGCCGCCGCTGTGCCCATCGAGGACGAGATCGCCCGCACCGCCCCGGTCATCGCCGCCCTCCGCGCGGCCGTCCCCACGCCGATCTCCATCGACACCCGCAAGACACCCGTCGCCGAGGCGGCGCATCGCGCCGGTGCCACCCTCGTCAACGACGTGTCGGGCTTCACCTTCGATCCCGATCTGGCCCCCTTCGCCGCGAGCCACGCCCTGCCGGTCTGCATCATGCACGCCCAAGGCACGCCCGAGACCATGCAGCGCGACCCGCGCTACGACGATGTGCTCCTCGATGTCTACGACTGGCTCGAGGCCCGCGTCGCGGCGCTTGGTGCCTTGGGCATTCCGCGCGGGCGCATCGCCGTCGATCCCGGCATCGGCTTCGGCAAGACCCAAGCCCACAACCTGCGGCTCCTGCAAGGGCTGTCGCTCTTCCACGGCCTCGGCTGCGCGATCCTGCTCGGCGCGTCGCGCAAGCGGTTCATCGGCGACCTGACCGGCACGCCGGTGGCCGCTGATCGGGTGCCGGGTTCGCTCGCGGTGGCGGTGATGGCGGCAGGGCAGGGTGTGCAGATCCAGCGCGTGCATGACGTGGCCGAAACCCGCGCCGCGCTCGATATGTGGGCGGCGGTCCGGGCTGTCTGAATCGCGATATCGGTTCCGTATATATCCCCGGATTCGGCCCGATCCTTGCCGAATCCCTGCATCAGCGTGTGTTGGCCCCCGCGAACCTCCCGGTTCGCGCTGCGAGCCGTGCGGGTCACCGTCCGGCGAACACCCGCCGCAGCGCGCCCCATTGGCTGATCGCCACGCCCGCAAGAATCATCGTCATCGCCAGGAACAATTGCGGCGGCACCGACTCCGACAGCAGGATCACCCCGAGGATGACCGACCAGACCGGCACCATGTAATTGACAAGGCTGAAGAAACTCGGCCCCGCCTCGCGCGTGACCTGCACCAGCAAGAGCTGCGCCACCCCCGTGGGCAGGATGCCGAGATAGACGAGCGCCAGAAATCCCTGCAAACTCAACGAGTTGGGAACCCCCTCGACCACCAGCGCCACCGGCACGATAACCCCCGCAGCCAGTGTCATCACCGCCGCCGCCAGCGCCAAGAGGTGAACCGGCGGGCAGAGCCGCGTCGCGATCGAGCCCATCGCATAGCACATGGCCGCCCCGAGACAGGCCAATCTTGCCAATGATTCCAAGTCCTTGCCGGTTGACGCGAACGCATCCACCCCGATCAGCACCACCACCCCGATGGTCCCGAGCAAAAACCCGCCAAACCGCCGCAGGTGCATCCGCTCGCCCGGCACGAAGACATGCGCCAGCGGCAGGATCAAGAGCGGCACCGCCGCCATGCACACCCCCGCAAAGCCCGACGCCACCGATTGCTGCGCCCAGCCCAGCAGGGAAAACGGAATAACGTTGGAAAACAACGCCATAAAGGCCGCAAATGCCCAGAATTTCCGCTCCGGCCCGTGGCCTATGGGCGGCAATCGCAGCCCCCATATCCGCAGCAGCGACAGCAGGAACACCGCCCCCAGCGTGATCCGCACGGCGGCGATGGTGAACGGCCCCACATCCCGCAGCGCCACCGAGATAAAGGTGAAAGACGCGCCCCAGATCAGGCCGAGTGCTGCGATCCTCAGCCAGTTGACCGGCGCGATTTCCTGCAAGACACCCTCCAGAGGCAAAAAGGGCACTCACCCAGAGCGCCCTTTTCCGTTTCAGATCAATGTGTTCAGTTCTTTTCCTGATCCACCAGCTTGCCCGCAGCTGATCCACGGCATCATGCCGCGCAGCTTGCGGCCGACTTCCTCGATCTGGTGCGCGTCGTTCATCCGGCGCGTGCCCTTGAAGAACGGCTGTCCAACGGTGTTTTCCTGCATGAAATCACGCACAAAGGCACCGCTCTGAATGTCATGCAGGATCGCCTTCATCTCCGCCTTGGTGCGCTCATAGGGCAGCACCCGGGGACCGCTGACATATTCGCCGTATTCGGCGGTGTTCGAGATCGAGTAGTTCATGTTGGCAATGCCGCCCTCGTAGATCAGATCGACGATGAGCTTCACCTCGTGCAGGCATTCAAAGTAAGCCATTTCAGGGGCATAGCCGGCCTCGACCAGCGTCTCGAAGCCCATGCGGATGAGCTCGACAAGCCCGCCGCACAGCACCGCCTGCTCGCCGAAGAGGTCGGTTTCGCATTCCTCGCGGAACGAGGTCTCGATGATTCCCGACCGCCCGCCGCCGATGGCCGAACAGTAGGAAAGCCCCAATTCCAATGCCTTGCCGGACGCATCTGTATCGACGGCCACAAGGCACGGCACGCCGCCACCCTTGACATATTCGCCGCGCACCGTGTGGCCGGGGCCCTTGGGGGCCATCATGATGACGTCCACGCCTTCCTTGGCGTCGATCAGCCCGAAATGGATGTTGAGCCCGTGGGCGAACGCGATCGCGGCGCCGGGGCGGATGTTGTCATGCACGTATTTGCGATAGGTCTCGCCCTGCAACTCGTCGGGCATGGTGAACATCATCAGATCGCACCACGCGGCCGCCTCGGCGATCCCCATGACCTTGAGGCCCTCGGCCTCGGCCTTCCTGGCGGAAGCGGAGCCTTCGCGCAGCGCGACGACAAGGTTTTTTGCCCCTGAATCCCGCAGGTTAAGCGCGTGGGCGTGGCCCTGGCTGCCATAGCCGAGGATGGCGACCTTCTTGTCCTTGATGAGGTTGATATCGCAATCGCGATCATAATAGACGCGCATGGCGGTCTCCTTTCTTCGGGTGATGACTGGGACGGAGATTACGTCGAACGCGCGTTAAAGGTGCATGATTTTCGGGGTATATTCCGGGAATTATCTCGCATATCATTCGCACACCATCCAGATGGCAATAATATCATGCTCGACGACACCGACCGCCGCCTCCTGCGCCAGTATCAGCACGCCCCCCATCTCGGCCCGGCTGAGTTGGCCGGGCGGGTGGGCCTGACCCCCGCCACCTGCGCCCGGCGGCTCGACCGGCTGCGCGCCACCGGCATTATCCGCGCCAACCGCGCGGTGATCGACTGGCGCGCACTCGGCTACGAGGTCGAGGTGAGCTTGCGCGTGGCCCTCGACAAGACCCAATCCCGCGCCTTTGACGAGTTCATACAAAGCGCGAGAAACGTTCCGGAAGTAATCGAGATACAAACATTTCTCGGGCGTGTGGATCTGCGCCTGTCGGTCATCGCGCGCGACATGGCGCATTACCAGAGCCTCTATCGCAGCGCGATCCTTACCCTGCCGCATATCGCCGATATCGAGGCGCTTATGCACGTGGCGCGAATCAAGTCCGACGAGGTGCTGCCGCTATGATCGCGCTCGACACCACCGACCGGCGCATCCTGCGCGCCCTGACCGAGGATGCGACGCTCTCGGCAAGCGCCATCGGCCGCCGCCTCGATCTCTCGCAGCCCGCCACGTGGCGGCGCATCCGAAGGCTGCACGAGAGCGGCGCGATCCGGGGCCAACGTCTTGATCTCGATTACGAAAAGCTGGGCTTTGGCGTCACCGTCTTCCTTGGTGTCAAGCTCGCCACCAAGGGCCGCGTGAGCCTCGAGGATTTCGAGCGCGCGGTCACCGCCATCCCCGAGGTGCAGACAGTCGAGCACATCCTCGGCCTCTACGATTACCGCCTGCGCGTGGTCGCCCGCGACATCGCCGATTTCGAGCGCGTGCTGCGGCGGCGGATCATGACGCTGCCGGGTCTTGGCAATGTCGAGGCCAACGTGCTGCTGAGCGAAGAGCGCCGCCCCGGTCCCATCGGCTGAGGCGCGGCTCTGGACATCGCCGCACACCCGCTGCATCCTGCCGCCAACCCAACAGGAGATACCCATGCCCGCCCTTCTCGACACGGTCGATCCCGACGGCCTCTTGGAATACTCGGTGGTCTTCACGGACCGCTCGCTCAATCATATGAGCGCATCCTTTCAAAAGGTTATGCGCGACATTTCGTCCATGTTGAAAGAGGTCTATTCCGCCGATGCGGTGGCGCTCGTGCCCGGCGGCGGCTCTTACGCGATGGAGGCGGTGGCGCGGCAATTCGGGCGCGGGGCGCACGCGCTTATCGTGCGCAACGGCTGGTTCTCCTACCGCTGGAGCCAGATTTTCGACGCGGGGCAGTTCACGTCAGAGACCACCGTCTGCATGGCCCGGCAGACCGGCAACGGTGCCACCACGCCTTTTGCCCCCGCCCCCATCGACGAGGTCACGGCGAAAATCCGCGAGGCGAGGCCGGACGTTGTCTTTGCCCCGCATGTCGAGACATCGGCGGGTCTCATCCTGCCGGATGATTACATCACCGCGCTGGCCGATGCCGCGCATGAGGTGGGTGCGCTGATGGTGCTCGATTGCATCGCCAGCGGCTGCGCCTGGGTGGACATGAAGTCCACCGGCGTCGACGTGCTCATTTCCGCGCCGCAAAAGGGCTGGTCGGCCTCGCCCTCTGCCGGCCTCGTGATGATGTCCGAACGCGCGGTGGCGCGTCTGGCCGAGACCACGTCCGACAGCTTCGCGCTCGATCTGAAAAAATGGCGTGCAATCATGCAGGCTTACGAGGAGGGTGGCCACGCCTATCACGCGACCATGCCCACGGATGCCTTGCGCGGATTTCGCGACACGATGATCGAGACGCGCGATTACGGGTTCGAGGCGCTGCGGCAGGCGCAGTGGGAATTGGGTGACGGCGTGCGCGCCATGCTGAAGGCGCGTGGCGTCATTTCAGTCGCCGCCGATGGGTTCGGCGCGCCGGGGGTGGTGGTCAGCTACACCGACGACCCCGATATCCGGAACGGTCGCAAATTCGCCGCCGAGGGTATGCAGATCGCCGCAGGCGTGCCGCTGCAAGTGGGCGAGCCGGAAGGCTTTTCTACCTTCCGCCTCGGGCTTTTCGGACTGGACAAGCTCTACGATGTGCCGGGTGCCCTGAAGCGGTTGGAAACGGTGCTTGACAAGGTTTTGTAATGAGGGGCTTCGGGCTCCATGATCATGATCGCCCTGATGCCACCCTTTGCAAGACTGCGATCATCCGCGACAGGCCCGATCCGCTGCCGCAGCGTGTCATGCCTCTCCCGGCACCGCCGCGCGGTAGAGGTGCCACGTGGCGTGGCCCAGCACCGGCAACACGATCACGAGGCCGAGGAATAGCGGCAAGGTGCCGAGCAGCATCGCCACCGCCACGATCAGCCCCCAAGTCGCGGAAACACGGGGGTTTTCGCGCACGACCCTGAGCGAGGTGAGCACCGCCACCGGCAGGCCGGCGCGGCGGTCGATCAGCATGGGAAAGGCCGTGAGGCTCAGCGCCAGCACCACCGCGGCAAAGACCGCGCCGACGCCCATGCCCAGCACGGCCATCGCCCATCCCGGACCGGTGGTCAGCACGTCCGACACGAAGCCGGTGACCGAGGCGGGCGGCTCGGGGCCGAGGGTGACGTTGTAGATCACGCTGGCGGCGAACATCCACGCGAGGAACAGCCCCATGAGCACCGCGCCCAGCAAAATCACCGGCACGATGACGGGCGCGCGGATCACCGAAAACGCCGCACCCCAGCCCGCCGTGCCCCCCGCCTCGCGCTGGCGGCTCATCTCGTAGAGACCGGTGGCCACCACCGGGCCGAGCAGCGTAAACCCTGCGGCCAAAGGGAAAAGCATCGGCAGGCGCGCCATTTGAAAGGCGGTGAGCGCGAGCACGAGGCCGATGATCGGGTAGATCAGGATCAGGAAAATCACGTCGCTGCGCAGCGCTCCGAAATCTTCGATGCCCTGGCGGAGGGCGGTGCGGAGGTCTTTGTTGGTGAGGTGGCGGACCTGCGGCGGGGTGTCGGTGTGGCCGCGCAGGGCGCCGGTTGCGTCGGCGGCGGTGCGGCCGGCGCCAAAAGTTGCTTCTGCAAGCCAACTTAGCGGGTTTCCGATGGTTCTGGTCATGGCGGTCTCCCTGTCCGTTGCGACGCCGGTGATGCGGCGTTCTGCCACAGGAGCATAGCACGTCTCGTGGTTTCACCCCACTCACAATCGGGCGAACCGCACGGTTCACGCCGCGAACCGCCCGGTTTGCGCGGGGCAGCGCGCGGTGCCCCGGGCTTTGGCCTTGCGGCGGCGCTGCGCGGCGAGGTGGGTGGCGCGGGTCGCTCGAGTGGGCGATGCCGACTGGCTCGGTGCTGATGGAGGCCGCTGCGCGGATGGCCGCCCATGCGCGGAGTGTCGCGTAAGATCAGCACTTGACGCGAATTCCCCCGGATTCGCCCGCCCTGACCAAAGGGGGTGTTGTATCTGCGCCACAATCGCGAGGGGATGCACGCGGGGGCTTGGGGCTTCGTTGACACCCGGGGGGGGATTGGCGCATTCAACATCCAAGCCGTGTCAATGACTGGTGCGGCGGAAATGAAAACCTGCTTATGAGGAGGGACACCCTTGAACAAGCATCTTCTTAGCACCAGCGCGATCGCACTCGGCGTCGCCATGGCAGCACCCGCCGCCGCCCAGGAATGGAACATGGACTGGGGCGGTTTCGCCAACACCCATGTCGGCATCGTTGATGTTTCCGGCACCGGCGTTGACCGGCCAGGACTATCGACGGCGTCGATGTCTACACCAACGCGGAAATCATCTTCTCCCCGAATGTCACGCTCGACAACGGCATGACCTTCGGCTTCAGCGTCCAACTGGAAGCGCTGAACACCCACAACGTCGACGAATCCTACGTCACGATCTCGAGCGACACGCTCGGCAACGTCGTTCTCGGCTCCGAGAACTCGGCCGGTTACGCGCTGATGGGCTCGGTCTACACGCCCGGCGTGTCGTCCATGGCGATCAACTCGCGTTCGACTGTCGGCGTTCATCCCGGTCACCGGTTCGACCGGCTTCCGTCAGGCGGGCCTGTCGTCGCTGACCGAGGTTGCGGGCAACAACGACGTGCAGCGCATCACCTACTTCACGCCGTCCTTCAACGGCCTGACCGTTGGTGTGTCTTACGCAGCGTCGAACAAGGGCAACGCCAGCAACAACTTTGGCGTGGACCGGAACGCGGCTGGCGACGTGCATGACATCTTCGACATCGGCGTTGGCTACAGCCAATCGTTCAACGGCGTCGATATCGGCCTCGCGGCACGCTGGGGCACGGGTGATCGGAAGCGACCTCGTTGCGGGTAGCAGTTCGACTCGACGCGCGACGAAGGTGCTGGTGTCGCCGCTAGTTCCGGCGGCGATCCCACCACTTGGGCCATCGGCGGCACGGTCGGCGTTGCCGGCTTCACCGTCGGCGCGACCTATGCCGAGAACGACAACGACATGGTCGGCCCCGGCGACCAGGAAGGCTGGAGCCTTGGTGCGTCCTACGACCTCAAGGGTCCGTGGACCGTTGGCCTCAGCACCTACCAGGGTGAAGCAGGAAGAAGCGCACTGCCGCTGACAACGAGTACGAGGCCTACCTGCTCGGCGCGAGCCGCAGCCTCGGTGCCGGCGTGAGCTGGGATGTCTATTACGCCTACATGGAAACCAAGAACGGCGTGACCGGCAACAAGATCGACGGCAACCTGCTGGCGACCGCGATCAACCTGAGCTTCTGATCCTCGCGATCTGAAAAAAAGGCGGCGGGGGGTGACATTGCCCCCCGCCGCTTTTATTTGTGCGGCTGATATTTCGCATCCCGCAACACGGACGGCCCGCCCCATGAAAAGAAGCATCGTCTGGATGGCGTCCTACCCGAAATCGGGCAACACATGGGCGCGGATATTCCTCGCCAATTACATCGCCAACGCGAATGAGCCGGTGCCGATCAACAACGCGCACCGCGTCGCGATGGGCGATTCGATCACCAAGACCTACCGCATGGTGGCGCAAGGCCCGTCGACGTGACCGATATCGACGCGACGCTGAAGCTGCGCCCGCGCGTGCTGCGCGGGATCGTGGCGAACAACGCCGATATCAACCTCGTGAAAACGCATAACGCCCGCGTCACCGCGCGCGGTGTGCCGCTCATCCCCGACAATGTCACGCGCTCTGCCATCTATATCCTGCGCAACCCGCTCGACATGGTGCTGTCCTATGCGCGCCATTACGGGATGACGGCGGAGGAGGCGGTCTATACCGTCAGCCACCCCGACAACGCCAACCCGCCCGACGAGGAGACGGTGACGCAGTTCATGGGCACATGGTCGGACCATGTGCGAAGCTGGACCGCGCCCGCCGCTTTTCCGCTTTTGGTGCTGCGCTACGAGGACATGCTGGCCGATCCGCGCGCGTGTTTCGCGCGGGTGGTGCAGCATCTGGGGATGCCGCTCGATGTGGAGCGGCTGGATCGCGCGATCCTGTTTTCGAGCTTCGAGGAGCTGTCGGAGCAGGAGAAAAAGCAGGGCTTTGTCGAGAAATCCGCCGAAAGCGAGCGGTTCTTTGCCAAGGGGCAGAAGGATCAGTGGAAGACCGACCTGCCCGCGAAGCTGGTCAAGAAGATGAAGCACGCGCATCGCAAGGTGATGCAAAAATTCGGGTATCTGGAATGACCGATCTGCGGCGTATCATCTGGCTGGCGAGCTATCCGAAATCCGGCAACACCTGGATGCGGTCGCTGCTCGCGCATTATTTCATGCCCAAGGGGCAGGCGCCGGACATCAACAGCCTTGCCAAGTTCACCACCGGCGATATCCGGCAGGATTTCTTTGACCGCGCGGCGGGGCGGCCCTTTCGCGGCGAGACCTACGAGGAATGGATGGCGGTGCGGCCGACCGCGCTCCGGCTGATCGCGGCGTCGAAACCCAACCACCATTTCGTCAAGACCCATTGCCAGCCGATCAGGATACTGGGCAAGGACGTGATCCCCGCCGAGGTGACGGCGGCGGCGATCTATATCCTGCGCAACCCGTTCGATCTTGCGCCCTCGTTCGCGCGGCACCAGGATTGCGACCTCGACACCGCGATCGGGCGGATGATGGACCCGGACATGAGCACCGGCTCGGAGACCGGCATCTTCGAGGCGCTGGGGCGGTGGGACGAGCATGTGACGACGTGGACGACCGCGCCGGGCCTGCCGCGCCACGTGATCCGCTACGAGGACATGCTGCGCCGGTCCGAGCGCGAGGTGACGCGGCTCTTGGAGAAATTCCTGCGGGTGAAGGTGGACAAGGCGCAGCTGGCCTATGCGCTGCGCGAGACGAGTTTCGACGCGCTCAAGAAGCAGGAGAGCACGGCGGGCTTTCGCGAGCGTCCGCCGCATATGCAATCGTTCTTTGCCAAGGGGCAGGCGGGCGTGTGGCGCGAGGACCTGACGCCGGCGCAGGTGGGGCGCATCCGCGAGGCGTTTCTGCCGGTGCTGGAAAAATGGTATCCCGAGATGCTGGAAGAGACGGCGGAATTCGCGGGGGCGGCCTGAGCGGCGGTTTGCGTTGCGCGCGCGCGATACCTATCTCGGTTGTGTCGAACGGAGTGACGGAGGGCCACATGATGCGATTGGTTTCAATGCTGATGACGGGCGCGCTGCTGGCGGCGTGCAGCGTCGCGCAGGGGCAGCAGGTGGTGGCGCGGCTGGGGGCCGATCCGGTGCTCTCGGGCGGCAGCTACAGCACCGGCGGCGGGATCACCGTGGCCGTTGATGTGCGCGAAAGGCAAGGCAAGACAATGGTTTGCGGGGTCTGGGCGCAAAGCGCGCAGCAATCCATCCTGACCAAGGGCAAGGCCAAGGGCGTGCTCGATACCGGCGCGGTCAGCCTTGGCGGCGAGACGCTGGTGCGGGGGCTGCGGTTCATGGAAGAGGTGCCGCCGATGGCCGCCTATGGCGGGCAGAAGGCGGGCTGTGCGGTGGTCTCGCGCCCGTGGCAGCCGGGCGACGCGGCGCGGCGCGCGGAGATTCACCTGCCCCGGCAGGTCGTGGAGGTTGACGGCGACGAGGAAGGCGGGACCATCGTCGTGCGGTTCAAACCGACCGGCCCCGGCGCGGGCGGGGAGTGATCCGGCGGTGCGGGGCCAAGCCGTGATCGTCCGCTCCAGACCATTTCCGGCTTGGGCCGCCCTCACGCGCTTTACTGTGCGCACATGAGCCGCAGCGCGTCGTGGATGGCGGCGTGGATGTTGCGGGAGCTGACCGCGTCGCCGATGCGGAAGAGCTGGAACGTGCCCTCCGGGTTGGGGGTGAGGGCCTGCGGCTGGCCCGATATCAGCGCGTCGTGATCCACCGCGCCGCCGTTGCGCGAGAGGGGGCGCAGATCGTGGTAGAGATCGTCGAGCGGCAGGGTGCCGTGATTGACCACCACCTGATCGAACTCGGCCTCATAGGTATGGCCTGAATAATCCGTGCCGATGGTGGCGCGCAGGCGGTTGCCCGCGCGCGCGACCGAGTGCAGGCGGCGGGCGACGGTCATGGTGACGGGCTTGTCCTGAAGGCTGCGCATATAAGGCACGAGGTTCATCCCCATCACCTCGGGGGCGAAGGCGCGGTCGGGGGTCATCACCTCGGCCGCAGCGCCGGAGGCCGCGATCACCTCTGCCGCCTGTAATGCGGCGTGATCGCCCGCGTCATCAAAAAGCAGCACCTCGCGGCCCGGTTTGACATCGCCGGTGAGGATGTCCCACGCCGTTACCGTGAGGTCGTTGCCCGCGTCGAGAATGTCCTGCTGCGGCAGCCCGCCGGTGGCGACGATCACGATATCGGGGTCGAGGGCCGTCACGTCGCGGGCCTCGGCGATTGTGTTGAAGCGGAACGCCACGTCGCGGGCGGCGCATTGGGCCATGCGCCAGTCGATGATGCCGATGAGCTCGGACCGGCGCTGCGATTGCGCGGCGAGGCGGACCTGTCCGCCGGGTTGGTCGGCGGCCTCGAACACCGTCACCTGATGGCCGCGCATGGCCGCGACGCGCGCCGCCTCGAGGCCCGCAGGCCCGGCCCCGACGATGGCGACGCGGCGCGGCGTGGGGCCGGGCGCGATCTCGTGCGGCAGGCTCAGTTCGCGGCCCGTGGCGGCGTTGTGGATGCAGAGCGCCTCGGCCCCCTGATAGATGCGGTCGAGGCAGTAGGTGGCCCCGACGCAGGGGCGGATATCGGCCTCGCGCCCCTCCGCGATCTTTGCCACGATGCGCGGCTCGGCCATGTGGGCGCGGGTCATGCCGACCATGTCGAGCTGACCGGTGGCGACGGCGTGGCGGGCGGTGGCCACGTCGGGGATGCGCGCGGCGTGGAAGGTGGGCAGGCCCACCTCGGCGCGCACGCGGCCCGCGAAATCGAGATGCGGGGCGGATTTCATGCCCTGCACCGGGATCACGTCGGTGAGGTTGGCGTCGGTATCGATGCGGCCCCGGATCACGTTGAGAAAATCGACCATGCCGCTTGTCTTGAGCCGGTGGCCGATGGCGAGCCCGTCTTCGGCGGTGATGCCGTGGGGGGCGAGATCGTCGGCGGTGTAGCGCACGCCGACGATGAAATCGGGGCCGACGCGGTCGCGGATGGCCGCGAGCACGCCTGTCGAGAAGCGCATCCGCGCGTCGAGGTCGCCGTTCCAGGGCGTGTCGAGCGCGTTCTGGCGCGGGGACCAGAAGGCATCCATCAGGTGGCCGTAGGCCTCGAGCTCGATCCCGTCGAGGCCGGCGGCCTGCATCCGTTCGGCGGCGTCGGCGTAGTCTTCGATGATGCGGGCGATGTCCCAGTCCTCCATCACCTTGGGAAAGGCGCGGTGGGCGGGTTCGCGCAAGGCGGACGGCGCCAGCGAGGGCAGCCAGTCGCCCCGGTCCCAGCGGGTGCGCCAGCCCAGGTGGGTGAGCTGGATCATCACCGCGCAGCCGTGGTCGTGGCACTCATCCGTGAGCTTGCGCAGCCACGGCACCACCTCGTCGCGGTAGGCGAGGATGTTGTTGAAGGCGGGTGGGCTGTCGCGGCTGACAACCGCCGATCCGGCGGTCATGGTGAGCGCGACGCCGCCTTTGGCGCGCGCGACGTGATAGGCGCGGTAGCGGTCCTTCGGCAGCCCGTCCTCGGCATAGGCGGGTTCGTGGCTGGTGGTCATGATCCGGTTCTTCAGCGTGAGATGCTTGAGAGTGTAGGGCTGAAGGAGCGGGTCGCGGGACATAGGGCGGGCCTCCGGGGTTGCTGCTGTGGCAAGCGTGCCGTGAGGGGCGGGGGGATGCAAGGGGGGCTTGTGGCCTGATGCGGACGGTTGCGGAAGCCGCGCATCGCAGGGCCGCGGTGCGGCGATCCAACGTGCGTTTGGTAGCGCTTTATCGACGCCAAGATCCGAGAAACCTCATGGCATGGCGCAGGTTGCAGCCAAATCGCACAGCTCACCGTCGGAGCGCCCGCCCGGCGGTCGCGGCGGGCTGCGCCCTTGGTTCTGCGCACCGGACAAGCGCGCAACGTCCCCTTCAGGCCAAACCCGGCCCCCGTCCCCGCCTCAGAGCAGGGATTTCACCTTTTCGGCCACCGCCTCTGCCGTGATGCCGAATTGCTCGTAGAGCACCTCCGCCGGCGCGGAGGCCCCGAAATCGTGCATTCCGACAAAGCCGCCCTTTTCGCGGCGGCCGCGCTCGCCGTAGAGCCAGCGATCCCAGCCGAAGCGGATGCCCGCCTCGACCGCGACGCGCACCGGACCTGCGGGCAGGACGCGGCGGCGGTAGCTGTCGTCCTGCTCCTCGAAGAGCTCCCAGCAGGGCATGGAGACGACGCGGGTGCCGATCCCCTCTTCCTGCAACATCTCGCGGGCCTTCATCGCGATCTCGACCTCCGAGCCGGTGGCGAGGAGGATCGCGCGGCGCTTGCCGTCGGCGTCGGCCAGAACATAGGCCCCTTGCGCGCTGAGATTGCGGGTCTTGTGCTCGCGCCGCAGCGTCGGCAGGCCCTGCCGGGTGAGCGACAGCACCGAGGGCGTTGCCTTCGATTGCAGGGCAAGCTCCCACGCCTCTGCGGTTTCCACCGTGTCGCAGGGGCGGAACACCCATGTGTTGGGGGTGGCGCGCGAAATCGCCAGATGCTCGACCGGCTGATGGGTCGGCCCGTCCTCGCCCAGACCGATGCTGTCATGGGTCATGACGAACACGGTGGGGATTTTCATCAGCGCGGCAAGGCGCATGGCGGGGCGCGCGTAATCGGTGAAGCACATGAAGGTGCCGCCATAGGGGCGGATGCCGCCATGCAGCACCATGCCGTTCATCGCCGCCGCCATGCCGTGCTCGCGGATGCCGTAATGGATGTAGCGGCCCTTGCGGTTGCCCTCGTCGAAAACGGTCATGTCGCCCGAGCGGGTGTTGTTGGAGCCCGACAGGTCCGCCGAGCCGCCGATGGTCTCGGGCAGGATGGGGTTCACGACCTCCAGCACCATCTCGCTCGACTTGCGGGTGGCGACCTTGGGGGCCTCCCCGCTGATCTGCTTTTTCAGCGCGCGGATGCGGGCGGTGAGCTTTTTCGGCATCTCGCGGGCGAAGATGCGCGCGATCTCGGCCTGCCGGGCGGGCGAGGCGGCCTCGAGCCGTTCGGTCCACGCGGCGTGATCGGCGGCGCCGCGCGCGCCGATTTCGGCCCATGCCGCGCGCACGTCCTCGGGAATCTCGAACGGGCCGTGGGGCCAGCCATAGGCCTGTTTCGCCGCCGCGAGCTGATCGGCATCGGTGAGCGCGCCGTGGCCCTTGGAGGTATCCTGCGCGGCGTGGCCCAATGCGATATGGGTCTTGCAGGCGATCATCGTGGGCAGGTCCGATGTCTTTGCGGCGGTGAGGGCAGCGTCGATGGCCGAAGGATCGTGCCCGTCGATCTCGATCACCTCCCAGCCCGAGGCGCGGAACCGCGCCACCTGATCGGTGCGATCCGCCAGATCAACGGTGCCGTCGATGGTGATGTTGTTGTTGTCCCACAGCACGATCAGGCGCGACAGCCGCTGCCGCCCGGCAAGCCCGATCGCCTCGTGGCTGATGCCCTCCATCAAACAGCCGTCGCCGGCGATGACGTAGGTGTAATGGTCCATGAGCTTCGGCCCGAAGCGTGCGCGCAGGGATTCCTCGGCGATGGCAAAGCCCACCGCGTTGGAAATGCCCTGGCCGAGCGGGCCGGTGGTGGTCTCGATTCCGCTGGCGTGGCCGTATTCCGGGTGCCCCGCCGTGCGCGCGCCCCATTGGCGGAAATTGCGGATTTCCTCAAGCGTCATGTCGGCGTAGCCGGTGAGGTGCAAGAGCGAGTAGAGCAGCATCGAGCCGTGGCCCGCCGACAGGATGAAGCGGTCGCGGTCGGGCCAGTCGGGGTTTTTCGGGTCGAATTTCAGGTGTTTCTCGTAGAGAACGGTGGCCACGTCGGCCATGCCCATCGGCATCCCGGAATGGCCGGAATTGGCGGCGGCGACGGCGTCGAGGGTGAGCGCGCGGATGGCCGCGGCTTTGGTCCAGTGATCGGGGTGCGCTTCGCGCAGGGCGGCGATATCCAAGGGGTGGCGTCCTTTGAGTGGTGTGACCTTTGCCCGCTCAATACCAGCCCCGACCGGGAATTCAAGCGCGCCGCCGCGCGCGGCGGGGGCAGGACGGGTAAGGGGGGGCGCATTTTCGCCGTGATGCGTCTAGACTTGATCGAAACGGGCCAGTCGTGCGATTCGTCGCAGTCAAGGCCACAGATGAACGAGGGATCGGGGAGATGAGCCAGATCGACGAGTTGCAGACCCGGATCACCGCCGCGCTGGAGCGTATCCAGAGCGGCGTGGAGGCGCGCGCGGAAGCCGAGGCCGTGAAGGTCGAGGAAGACGCCGCCAGGGCGGCGGAAGAGGCGGCGAAGGCCGGGGAAGAGGCCGCAGAAGCGGTCGCAGAGGGCGCGGTGCTGGACACCCTTCGGCAGGAGCTGGAGGATGAGCGCCTCGTGACCGCGCAGATGGAGGAGCGGATCAGGGTGCTGCATTCGCGGCTCGAAGAGAAGGAGGCGGCGCTCGCCGCCGCTGCGCAGGGGGGGCAGGACGCGCAGGGGACGCAGGACGGGAAGGGCGAGGCGCTGGCGCAGCTCGATGCCGATCTGCAATCGCTGCGCGCCGCCAACGAGCAGTTGCGCGCAAGCAACGCCGCGCTGCGCGAGGCGCACGCGGCGGGGGCGACGGATGCGGACGCGATCAACGCCTCGATGCAGGCCGAGCTTGACGCCCTGCGCGCGGCGCGGGCGGTGGATCGCGACGAGGTCGCGGCCGTGCTGGCAGAGATCGACAGCGCCGTGGCCGGGGCCGCCCCCGGTGCGGCGGATCAGACGGAGGACGCGTGATGCCCGAAGTGACCATCGAAATCGGCGGGCGGTCCTTCGATGTGGCCTGCCAGGCGGGCGAGGAGCCGTATCTGCAGGCGGCGGCCAGGATGCTCGACGAGGAGGCCGCCGTGCTGAGCGCGCAGGTGGGCCGCGTGCCCGAGGCGCGGATGCTGTTGATGGCGGGGCTGATGCTGGCCGACAAGACGGCGAATTTGCAGGACCGGCTCGCCACCGCCGAGGCCGAGCTCGAGACCCTGCGCGCGACGCCCGCGCCCGCGCCCGAACGGGTGGAGGTGCCGGTGGTGCCCGACGCGGTGGTCGACACCCTCTCGGAGATTGCCGCCCGCGCCGAGGCGCTGGCCGACACGCTCGATCCCGCCGATCCCGAAAAGGCGGGCTGAGGCCATGCTGAAGCTCGTGGCACTTGCGCTGCTGGTCGCGGTGATCGCCGTGATGGCGTTCATCCGGCTGGCCCCGTCCGATCCGCTGCGCTGGCACCAGATGCCGGGGGCCATCACCGACCGCGAACTCGAAGGCGGTGCGATGCGCCGCGTCGAGGGCGATCTGGCGGCGCTCGATGCGATTATCCGCGACACCCCGCGCACCCGGGTTCTGGCCGGGTCGGCGGATCAGGGCATGGTGACCTACGTGACGCGCAGCCGCGTCTTCGGCTTTCCCGATTACACCACGGTGCGGCAGGCGGGCGAGGCGCTGGAAATCTATGGCCGTCTGCGCTTTGGCCGCTCAGATATGGGCGTCAACGCCGCCCGCATCGACGGATGGCTGGAGCGATTGCGGCAGGCCCGATGACAGGCAGCCGTCGCTGACCTTGCGCCAGATCGGCACGTTGAGCGACATCGCGCAGCGCGCCATGAACATCCGGCCATCGACCTGCAGGCAGATCATCTCGCCCATCTCCACCCGCGCGCCCTGGGTGTCGGTGCAGTAACACTCCACCGTCTTGCCGCCGATGGTGGCATCCGAAAGAGCGGGCGTGGCCGCGAGGAGAAGGGGCAGGATCAGGCGCATACGCATAGTGTAGCATGAATATGCGCCCGGGACCAAGTCACACCGGCGGGAGGCGCGCCGCCTCCGACGTTGGCGCGCGTGGGGTGGCGTTGGAATTGAGTATTTGGGCCAAGAAGAAGACCGGGGCGAAGGCGCGGGCGGGGCCTTGCACCCTTGACCGCGTCGCGGCGATGCGAGAAAGGATCGCCGTTATGGTGCCCTTGGACAGCCTTGAGCGGATCGTCGAGCGTTTCGAGTATATCGAGGCGCAGATGACGCATGGTGGCGGTGATATCGCGCGGCTGGGCCGCGAATATGCCGAGTTGCGCCCGGTGGTGGAGGAAATCCGCGCCTACAAGCAGGCGCGCTCGGATATCGAGGCGGCGCGGGCGATGCTGGATGATCCGGAGATGCGCGAGCTCGCCGAGGCGGAGGTGGCCGGGATCGAGGCGCGGCTGCCGGGGATGGAGCATCGCTTGCGCCTCGCGCTGTTGCCGCGCGACGCCGCCGATGCGCGGCCCGCGATTCTGGAGATCCGGCCCGGCACGGGGGGCGAGGAGGCGGCGCTTTTTGCTGCCGACCTGATGCGCATGTATCAGCGCCATGCCGAGGCGCGCGGCTGGTCCTTCGACGTGATCGAGGAGCAGTGGAGCGAGCTGGGGGGGCTGCGCGAGCTGGTGGCGCGGGTGACGGGCGAGGGGGTGTTCGCGCGGCTCAAGTTCGAATCCGGCGTCCACCGCGTGCAGCGCGTGCCCGAGACCGAATCGGGCGGGCGCATCCATACCTCGGCGGCCACGGTCGCGGTGCTGCCCGAGGCCGAGGCGGTCGATGTGGCCATCGATCCGAACGACCTGCGCATCGACACGATGCGCGCGTCGGGCGCGGGCGGGCAGCACGTCAACACCACCGATTCGGCGGTGCGGATCACCCATATCCCCACCGGCATCGTGGTCACGAGCAGCCAGAAATCGCAGCACCGCAACCGCGAGATCGCGCTCGAGGTGCTGCGCGCGCGGCTTTTCGACATGGAGCGGCAGAAGGCGCAGGGCGACCGCGCCGCGACCCGCGCGGCGCAGGTGGGCTCGGGCGACCGCTCGGAGCGCATCCGCACCTACAATTTCCCGCAAGGGCGCGTGACCGATCACCGGATCGGCCTCACGCTCTACAAGCTCGATCAGGTGATGCAGGGCGATCTCGACGAGGTGACCGACGCGCTCGTCTCGGATTCGCAGGCGCGGCTGCTGGCCGAGGTGACATGACCGCGAACGAGGCGCTTCGGGCGGCTGTGCGGCGGCTCGCCGGGGTCGGGATCGACGGCGCGGCGGGCGATGCGCGCGCGCTCATGGCCGAGGCGCTGGAGGTGGGGCGCGACCGGCTGGTGCTGCATCTGGGAGAAGAGATGGAGGCGGGGGCGCTGGCGCGGTTTGAGGCGATGCTGGCGCGCAGGCTGGCGCGCGAGCCGGTGGCGCGTATCCTCGGGCGGCGGGCGTTCTGGGGGCGCGATTTCACGGTGACGCCGGATGTGCTCGACCCGCGTCCCGAGACTGAATGCGTCGTGGCGGAGGCGCTGGCGGGGCCGGTGCCCGGGCGGCTTCTGGACCTCGGGACGGGAAGCGGCTGTATCGCGGTGACGCTGCTGGCGGAGTGGCCGGGCGCGCGGGGCGTGGCCACGGATATTTCGGGCAGCGCGCTGGCGGTGGCGGCGGAGAACGCGGCGCGGCACGGGGTGGCCGGACGGCTCGATCTGGTGGAGAGCGACTGGTTCGCGCGGGTTGCCGGGCGGTTCGATCTGATCGTGTCGAACCCGCCCTATATCGCCCGCGCCGGGATGGCGGGGCTGGCGCGCGAAGTGCGTGACCATGACCCGCGCGGCGCGCTATGCGATGGCGGCGACGGGCTGGGGGCTTACCGCGCGCTGGCGCAAGGCGTGATGGATCGCCTTGCACCGGGGGGGCGGTTTGTGGTCGAGATCGGGGCAGGGCAGGGCGGTGACGTGGCGCAAATCCTCGCACGGGCGGGGCTGACGGACGTGCGACTCAAGCCCGATCTGGATGGGCGCGACCGGGTGGTCGCGGGGCGATATCCCGCCGAAACCGGGTGAATGGCGCGGCAAATAGCGAAATTCCGTGCAAAATTCCGTGGTTTCCCCTTGTCAGGCCCCGATGGGCATGGTTAGACAGGACATCGCTCAGGCGGACGCCCCTTCGGGGTGTCTCGGGCGGTATCAAGCCAAGACATGTCCGATCCGGGATTATGAGGCGCAGGGCGCGCCGGTCGGATCAAGCGGCACTCAGACCCCAAGGCTGGACTGCAAGCATATGAGATCATCCAAGTCACGTTCGCGGAACAAATCGAACCGCAACCGATCCGTCGGCAATAATGTCAACCGGGTTTTCGACAGTTCCGGGCCCGAGGGCAAGGTGCGCGGAACGCCGCAACAGGTCATCGACAAGTATACCCAGCTTGCCCGCGACGCGCAGCTTGGCAATGACCGGGTCGCGTTCGAGAATTTCCAGCAGCACGCCGAGCACTATCAGCGGATGCTCAACGAGGCGCAGCGCGAGCAGGAGGCGCGGCGCGAGGAGCACGAGCGCCAGAACCGCGACCGGCAGGGCGACCGTGATCGTGACCGGGGCCAGCGCGACGGCGGCCAGCGCGAGGGTGGCCAGCGTGATGGCAGCCAGCGCGAGGGTGGCCAGCGCGAGCGCGACACAAGGCAGGGCGAGGACCAGCGCGGCGATCCGGCGCGCAGCCCGCAGCCCGACATCATCGACCCGGCGGATAACGGCGAGAGCGGCCTTGTCGAGACGCCCGAGGCCCGGGGAGAAAACCGGGGTGAGAACAAGGGCGAGGGCAATGCCCCCCGCAAGCCCGCCCGCAAGCCGCGCAGCCGCAAGCCGGCGAAACCCGGTGGCGAGGGCGGTGACGGTGGTCAGGGCGGCGAGGGCGGCGGCGGCAGCGAGGGTGGCCCCGACCTTTCCGCAGGCCCGACCAAAGCCGCCGAATAGGTGCGCGCGGCGCATCTCCCCAGTTCATGACCGATCCTGTGACTCCCGACACCCCGCAGCCCGCCTTTGTGCTGGTGCGCCCGCAGATGGGCGAGAATATCGGTGCGGCGGCGCGGGCGATGTGGAATTTCGGCCTTGATGGCATGCGCCTCGTCGCGCCCCGCGACGGCTGGCCCAACCCGAAGGCCGTGGCGATGGCGAGCGGGGCGGGGCGGCTTCTCGATCGGGCGGGGCTGTTCGGCGACGTGGCGGGCGCGGTCGGTGATTGCCAATACGTGATGGCCACGACGGCGCGGGCGCGCGGCCTGACCAAGCCGGTGCTGAGCCCCGAGCGCGCCATGCAGGAGGCCGCGCGCCGTATCGCCGCCGGTGAGCGCGTGGCGATGCTGTTCGGCCCCGAGCGCGCGGGTCTGGAAAACGAGGACGTGGCGCGCGCCAATGCGCTGGTGAGCGTGCCGGTGAACCCGGAGTTTCCAAGCCTCAACCTCGCGCAATGCGTGCTCTTGTGTGCCTATGAGTGGCGGCGCGCCACCGGGGATGTCACGCCCGAGCGCGTGGACATGGCCGGGGCCGACTGGGCCGAGCGGCACGAGATCGAGCGGCTGGCCGATCACTACGAGGACCGGCTCGAGGAAGCCGGGTTCTTCTTTCCCGAGCACAAGGCGGCGCGGATGCGGCTCAACCTGCGCAACCTGTGGAGCCGGATGCCGCTGACCGGATCGGATGTGCGGATGCTGCACGGGATCATGCGGCAGATGGTCCGCTGGAGCGGGCGTGGTTGAAGGCATGAGGCGCGCGGCCTAATCTCTGGCGCGGGCGCAGATCGAGGGGCGGGGCATGACCGGAAAACGCAGCATTTTCGAGGAGGTGGGCGCGGATCGCCCCAAACCCGCGCCGCAGGCGGGCGGGATCGACACGGGGCGTCGCGGCGCGCGGCGCGGCATCCGCGTCTGGCTGATGATGCTTTTCGCGCTGGTGGTGGTGATGATCACGGTGGGCGGGCTCACGCGGCTCACCGATAGCGGGCTGTCGATCACCGAATGGAAGCCCGTGACCGGGGCGTTGCCGCCGATGTCCGAGGCCGTGTGGCAGGACGAATTCGACCGCTACCGCGCGATCCCGCAATACGAATTGCTCAACAAGGGCATGAGCCTGCCCGAGTTCAAGGTGATCTACTGGTGGGAATGGGGGCATCGGCAGCTGGGCCGGGTGATCGGGCTGGTCTGGGCGCTGGGGTTCCTCGGCTTCCTGATCGCGCGGCAGATCCCCAGGGGCTGGACCGGGCGGCTGTTGGGCCTCGGGGCGCTGGGCGGCGCGCAAGGCGTGATCGGCTGGTGGATGGTATCCTCGGGGCTGGGCGAGGGGATGGTGGCGGTGGCCTCTTATCGCCTCGCCGTGCATCTTGGCCTCGCCTTCGTCATCCTCGGCCTGATCGCGTGGTATGTGATGGCGCTGGGGCGCGAGGAGCGGGAATTGATGCAGGCGCGGCGGGCGCGGGAGGGCAAGCTCTTCGGCCTTTCCACCGGCCTCATGCATTTCACCTTTCTGCAAATACTCCTCGGGGCGCTGGTCGCCGGGATTGACGCCGGGCGGAGCTATACCGACTGGCCGCTGATGGCCGGCGGCCTGCTGCCGCCCGACATGATGGACCTTGCCCCCTGGTGGCGGAACCTCTTCGAGAACCCGGGCACGGTGCAGTTCATCCACCGGGTGAGCGGCTATCTGCTCTTGGCCTTCGCCGTGGTGGTCTGGCTGCGCGGGCGGCGCAGCGCGCACGGGGTGACGCGGGGCGCGTTCACGGCGATGTTCGCGCTGCTGCTGTTGCAGATGGTTCTGGGGATCATGACGGTGCTTTACGTGGCGCCGTGGCAACTCGCCATCCTGCACCAATTCACGGCGGTGGTGCTGTGGGTGCTCATTCTGCGCGCGCGGCACCTCAGCCTTTATCCGCGCGCCACATCCTTGAGGAGGGCCTGACATGGCAGCCTATGACGATCTGATGGCGCTGGAGCGCGAAACGCAGGCGCTGGCGCAGGTGGCCGGGCGGCTTGGCTGGGATCAGGAAACGATGATGCCGCGCGGGGCCGCCGATCAGCGGTCCGAGGAGACGGGTGCGATGCAGGCGGTGCTGCACGCGCGGCGCTGCGACGCGCGGCGCGGCGATCTGCTGGCCTGCGCCGAGGCGGAGGTCAGCGACGAGGTGGCGCGGGCGCAGTTGCATCACATCCGCCGGGATTTTGATCGCGCCACGCGGGTGCCGGGCGATCTTGCGGTGGCGCTGGCGCGGCTGACGAGCCGGGCGCAGGGGCAATGGGCCGAGGCACGGGCCGCCAACGATTACGCCGCCTTCGCGCCGGTGCTGGCCGAGGTGGTCAGGCTCAAGCGCGAGGAGGCGGCGGCGGTGGCGCGGGGTCGCGACCTTTACGATGCGCTGATCGACGATTTCGAGCCGGAGATGACGGCGGCGCGGCTCGATGCGATGTTTGCCGAGATGCGGCCCCGGCTGGTCGATCTGCGCGCCCGCGCGCTGGAGCGTGACTGGCCCATGCTCGATGCCGCGTTCGAGGAACAGGCGCAGTTGCGCCTGTCGCGCGAGGTGGCGCGGCGCTTCGGCTATGACTTCGCGCGCGGGCGGCTCGATCTGGCGGTGCATCCGTTCAGTTCGGGCAGCGGCGACGATGTGCGCATCACCACGCGGGTGAGCGAGCATGACCCGTTCAACTGCCTCTATTCGACGATCCACGAGGTGGGCCACGCCTGCTATGAGCAGGGGATCGACCCCGCGTATCGGCTGACGCCGCTGGGGCAGGGCGTGTCGATGGGTGTGCATGAAAGCCAGAGCCGGATTTACGAGAACCAGCTTGGCCGCAGCCGGGCCTTTACCGGCTGGCTTTACGGCCGGATGCGCGAGGCGTTCGGCGATTTCGGGGTGGCGGATGCCGAGATGTTCTACCGCGCCGTCAACCGCGTGCATCGCGGGTATATCCGCACCGAGGCGGACGAGGTGCAGTATAACCTGCATGTCATGCTGCGGTTCGATCTGGAAAAGGCGCTGATCGCGGGCGATCTGGCGGTGGGCGATCTCGAGGCCGCGTGGAACGACCGCTTCGCCGCCGATTTCGGTTATGCGGTGGACCGGGCGTCCAACGGCGTATTGCAGGATGTGCACTGGTCGGTGGGCCTGTTCGGCTATTTCCCGACCTACAGCCTCGGCAATGTCTATGCCGGGTGCCTGTATGAGGCGATGCGTGGCGCGGTGTCGGGGCTGGAGGATGATCTCGCGCGGGGCGCGCCGGATGGGGCGACCGCGTGGCTGCATCAGCAGGTTCAGGTGCATGGCGGGCGGTATGCGCCCGCAGAGGTGATCGCGCGCGCTTGTGGCGGGGCAGAGCCCACGGCGGGGCCGCTGCTCGACTATCTCGAGGAGAAATTCGGCGGCGTGTGAGGGGTGGTTTTGGCCTTGAGCCGCACGGTCGAGGCGTGGCCCCGTGCGCGGAGTCAAGGCGCGAAGCGCCGCCGCGCAGCGGTCGCCGAGGCACGCCTCCGGACTGGCGATTTCGTCGAAGCTATGCGCGCACACTTCGAGGTTTCGCGGATGCTGGCACGATAAAGCGCCCTCGAACACCGTCGGAGTCGCCAGCCCGCGGCCTGTCGATGGCGCGGCTCGACCGGTCGACCGTCCGCTCAAGGCCAAAACCTGCCTGCCTTTCACTCGTTCACCGCCTCGTCATCGCGCCCCTGCTCCATCCATTGCGCGAGGATCGTGCGCAAAAGTGCCACGTCGCGGGTCTCGATGGCCTCCGACAGCGCCTTGAGCGCCTTGACCAGTTCGATTTCCGACAGGTGCCCCTCCTGCGCGCGCAGGATGCGCGGGTGCGGCGTGGTGAGCATGTCCGACCCGATCAGCAATTCCTCGTGCAGCTTTTCGCCGGGGCGCAGCCCGGTGACGGCGATCTCGATATCGCCGTCGGGGTTGTCCGCGTCGCGCAAGCGTAGCCCCGACGCCTCGATCATCCGCAGCGCGATGTCGCGCACGCGCACCGGCTCGCCCATGTCGAGCACGAAGACATCGCCGCCGCGCGCGATGGTGCCCGCGAGCAGCACCAGCCGCACCGCCTCGGGGATGGTCATGAAATAGCGGGTGACATCCGGGTGCGTGAGCGTCACCGGCCCGCCGCGCGCGATCTGTTCGGAGAAGGTGGGGATCACCGAGCCCGACGAGCCCAGCACGTTGCCGAAGCGCACCATCGAGAACCGCGTGCGCGTCGCGCGGGTGGCGAGGTCCTGCACGATCATCTCGGCGAAGCGCTTGGACGCGCCCATGACGGAGCTGGGCCGCACCGCCTTGTCGGTGGAGACGAGGATGAACCGCTCGACGCCCGCCTCCTCGGCGGCCAGCGCCACGGTGCGGGTGCCGATGACGTTGTTGCGCATCCCCTCGATGGCGTTGGCCTCGACCATCGGCACGTGCTTGTAGGCGGCGGCGTGGAGCACCACGTCGATCTCGCGCGCCTGCATCAGCACGCGCACAAGTTCGGCCTGGCAGACCGACCCGAGGATCGGCATGATCTCGATATCGGGGGCCATCTCGCGCAACTCACGCTCGATCTGGAAAAGCGCGTGTTCGCCGTGGTCGAGCAGCACCAGCGTTTTCGGCGCACAGGAGGCGATCTGCCGACACAGTTCCGCGCCGATGGAGCCGCCCGCGCCGGTCACGAGGATGCGCCGCCCGGCATAGGCATCGGTGACGCCGGGCAACTCGTTTTCCAGCGCGTCGCGGCCCAGAAGCGTGCTCGGGTCGATGGGGCGGCTCTCGTAGGGGGTGACGGCCCGCCCTGTCACGAGATCGGCAAAGGAGGGCAGCGCGTGGACCTCGCAGCCCGTGACCGAAAGGCGGCGGGTGAGGCGGGCGCGCGCGTCCTCGCTCGTGCCCGGCATCGCGAGGATGATGCGCCCGATCGCGTGGCGCGCGACCAAGGCACCGATCTCGTCGGGGCCATGCACGCGCAGGCCCGACACGGTCAGCCCGCGCAGACGCGGTTCGTCATCGGCAAAGGCCACCGGGCGCAGCCGGTCATCGTTCAGCAGCGCCGCGGCAAGCTGTTGCCCGGTTTTCCCCGCGCCGTAGATGAGCACCGGCAGGCGTGAGTCTGTCGCGTGGTCCGCCGGGGCCAGTGCCGTATCGGGCCGGGCCGGGGCGGGGGCGATCCGGGCGCGGATGCGGCGCAGGGCAGTCAGCAGGCGGTCGGGCATGGCGGGGTCTGTCCTCGTGCGGTGGGATCGTGCGGTGGGGTTGCCGGATCGGCCCCAAGGTAGGCCCGCAGGCCCCGCGACGGCAATGGCGTTCACCGGGTTGTGACGGATCGCGCGGGCCATGTTTTGGATTGCCTTGCCCCCTGCGCGCGCGGTAAACGTTCAAGAAATTGTAATGCCTGTGTTCGGGGGCCGGGGGGGCTCGATCTTGCTGCCAGCCATCAGATCAGTCGTGGCCTGCCTCCTCGGTCTTACCCTTGCCGCCTGCTCGCTGCCAAGCGGGGCGGCGCTTCAGAGCGACGTGCTGCGCGCGCAGCAGGGCGACGAGGCCGCGCCGTTTCAGGTGGTCGAGGTCACGCGCGCACAGGTGGCCGCGCTGGCGCGCTGGCCGGTGACCGGCTGGAGCGGTGGCTATCACTGGCCGCGGGCCGGGCGCGCCCCCGATTCGGCGGTGATCCGCAGTGGCGACAGGCTCGACATCTCGATCTGGGACACGCAGGAGAACTCGCTTCTGGCGACGCCCGACACGCGCCTCACGGAGGTGCCGACGATGACCGTGGATGCCACGGGCGCGGTGTTCATGCCCTATGTCGGCGAGGTGGTGGTCAGGGGCCTCACGGCGGATGCGGCGCGCGCGCGGCTTCAGTCATCGCTCGGCGATATCGCCCCGTCTGCGCAGGTGCAGCTTTCGGTTCTGCCGGGGCGCAACAATGCCGTGGACGTGGTGGCCGGTGTGGGCGCGCCGGGGCAATACCCGCTCGACAGCCGCAACACCCGCATTCTCGGTGTGCTGGCGGGGGCCGGGGGCGTCGACGCGGGGCTGCGTCATCCGCTGGTGGTGTTGCAACGCGGCGGGCAGCGATACGAGGTCCGCGCCGAGGCGCTGTTTGGCGATCCGGCGCGCAACATCCTGATGCGCGGCGGCGATCAGGTGGTGGTTATCGAGGACAAGCGCAGTTTCAACGCGCTGGGGGCTGCGGGCGAGCAGAAGGTCATCCATTACGAGACGGAACGCATGACCGCGATGGAGGCGGTGTCGGCGATGGGCGGGCTGCGCGCCGCGCGCGCCGATCCCAAGGGCCTTCTCGTGCTGCGCGATTACCCCGCCGGGGCGCTCGACGCGCAGCCGGGGCCGGAGCAACAGCAGGTGGTCTTCACCCTCGATCTGAGCCGCGCCGACGGTCTTTTCGCCGCGCGCGCCTTCGAGGTCCATCCCGGCGACACGGTTCTGGCCACCGAATCGCCGGTCACGCGGGTGCAGACGATCCTCGGGCTCTTCGGCACAGTGGTGGGCATCGGCGCGACCACGAACAACCTGTCTGACTGAGCCGCGCGGCGGGCTGGCGGCGCCTTTGGCCTGAAGGAGACGATCGAGGCGAAGCCCCCTTGCGCGGAATCGAGGTGCTGAAAGCACCGCCGCGCAGCGCCCGACCGCCCGGGCGGGCGCTTGCACCGTTCGTCTCCTATGATCGTTGGAGTTCCGATCCATAAAGTGCCCTCCTTCACCGTCGGAGCGCCCACCCGCGGTCGGGCGCTGCGCGGCTCCCCGACCGTTGCGCGACCGTCCCCTCCAGGCCAGAATCGCACAGTGACCGCGCAATTCCCTGCACTCTCCTCCCTGCTGCAGAGCGCGCTCAGCCTTTGGCGCGGATCACCTGCAGGAGCGGCAGGACGCGCGCCATGTCGGGTCCGTGCGCCTGCCCTGTGAGCGCCTTCCTGAGCGGCATGAACAGGCCCTTGCCCTTGCGCCCCGTCGCCGCCTTCACCTCGGCGGTCCACTTGCCCCAGGTCTCGGCGTCATGCGGCCCTTCGGGCAGGAGCGCCATCGCCTCGGCGATGAACGCCCGGTCCTCGTCGTCGATCACCGGCTCTGCCCCGTCGCGGAACATGATCCACCACGCCTCGAGATCGCCCAGCGTGGTGATGTTCTCGCGGGTGACCTCCCAGAATTGCGGGGCAAGGCCCTCGGGCACGCCAAGCGCGGCGATGGTGTCGGCCACGTCCTCGTAGGGACGCGCCGAGATGATGCGCGCGGTAAGCGGAAAGAGGTCGGCCTCGTCGAACTTGGTCGGTGCCGCGCCGAACCGCCCGATATCGAAGCCCTCGATCAATTCGGCCATGTCGCTGCGCAACTCCACCGGATCGGCGGAACCGAGCCGCGCCATCAGGCTCAGGAGCGCCATCGGCTCTACCCCCCGCGCGCGCAGATCGCGCAAGCTCAGCGTGCCGAGACGCTTGGACAGCGCCTCGCCCTGCGGCCCGGTCAGCAGCGAGTGATGCGCGAAGCGCGGCGCGGTGCCACCCAGCGCCTCGATGATCTGGATCTGCGTGGCGGTGTTGGTGACGTGGTCCGAGCCGCGCACGACATCTGTCACGCCCATCTCGACATCATCCACCACCGAGGCGAGGGTATAGAGCACTTGCCCGTCAGCGCGGATCAGCACCGGGTCGCTGACCGAGGCGGCGTCGATGGAGACATCCCCCAGAATGCCGTCGGACCACTCGATCCGCGCGTGGTCGAGCTTGAAGCGCCACACACCCGGCCCCCTCTCGGCGCGCAGGGCGGTCTTGTCCTCGTCCGAGAGGCTCAGCGCGGCGCGGTCATAGACCGGCGGACGGCCCATGTTGAGTTGCTTCTTGCGCTTGAGGTCAAGCTCGGTCGGCGTCTCGAACGCCTCGTAGAACCGGCCCATCTCGCGCAGCCGGTCGGCGGCCTCGCCGTAGCGGTCGAGGCGTTCGGACTGCCGCTCCACGCGGTCCCAATGCAGGCCCAGCCACTCCAGATCATACTTGATCGCGTCCACATACGCCTCGCGCGAGCGCTCGGGGTCGGTGTCGTCGATGCGCAGGATGAACGTGCCCCCCGCCTTGGCTGCGATGAGGAAATTCATCAGCGCGGTGCGCAGGTTGCCCACGTGGATGTATCCGGTGGGGGACGGGGCGAAGCGGGTGGTGGTCATCGGCGTCTCCTGACTGTGGCCGTGGCTGTGTCACAGGGGCGCGGGATTGTCCAGATTGCCGGGGCGCTCAGCCGTGGGTCGGCCAGACGCGGTGTTCGTCGTCGATCACCAGCGCGTGCGCGTGCCGCCGCCCGCCGTGGGCGCGCAGATGCGGGTGGTCCTCGGGCAGGTCGGGGTGGTCGTGCTCGGGCGCGTCCGAAAGGCCCGCAGGCCAGAGCCGCGCGGCAGCCAGCAGCCCCAGCCCCGCGACCCCCGCCAGCAGCATCAGGGCCGGCCCCATGCCCAGCGCCTCTCCGGCCCAGCCGGCCAGCGGATAGGTCACCAGCCAGCAGGCATGGCTGAGCGCGAATTGCGCGGCAAAGACGGACGCCCGGTCCCCGGCATGGGCCGAGCGCCGCAAGAGCCGACCGGAGGGGGTGAGCACGCTCGCATAGAAAAAGCCGAACCCCGCCCAGATCGGCAGGAACACCGCCCATCCCGGCAGCCCATCGAGCCACAGCACCGCCCCCGCGACCAGTGCCACCCCCGCGAGCGCCTGCGCGCCTGCCATCATCACCTGCCGGTCGGACAGATGGTCGAGCAGACGCGGAAGCACCAGAGCGGCGGCCATAGACCCCGCACCGAACGCGGCCATCGCGATGGCCAGATCGGTCTCGCCCCCGCCATAGCCGCCCCGCACCAGCACCACCGTGTTGACCAGCACGAAGGCCCCGATCGCCGCCGCCGCAAGGTTGAGCGCCAGCAGCCCCCGCAGCCGCGGCGTGGCGAGGTAGATGCGCAGCCCCCGCGTCAGCCGCTCGCGGAACGGGCGCTCGGAGGCGGCAGCACCAAGCGCCGGGATTGCCGCCAGCGCCACCAGCAGGGTGGAGGCGACAAAGCCCGCCGTGGTGCCGACGAACAGCCAGTGATAGCTCAGCACCGTGAGCAGCAGCCCCGCCAGCGCCGGGCTTGCGAGGTTTTCCAGGTCATAGGCCATGCGCGACAGCGACAGTGCGCGGGTATAGTCGCGCTCGTCGGGCAGGATATCGGGCAGCACCGCCTGGTAGGCGGGGGTAAAGGTGGCCGAGGCCGCCTGAAGCGCGAAGATGAGCGCGTAGACCTGCCAGACCTCGCTCACGAACGGCAGGCAGAGCGCCACGCCCGCGCGCAGGACATCGGTGCCGATCAGCACCGCCTTGCGCGGCAGGCGCTGCGCGAGGGCCTGCGCCAGCGGCGACAGGCCCACATAGGCCACCATCTTGATCGTGTAGGCGGTGCCCAGAACCACCCCCGCCCGCGCGCCCGCCAGATCGTAGGCCAGCAGCCCCAGCGCCACGGTCAGAAGCCCCGTGCCCAGAAGCGCCACGACCTGCGCGGCAAAAAGGCGGGCATAATCGCGGTTTGCAAAGAGATTCGTCATGCGCGCAGGCTATACCCGCCGTCACGCGCGCGACAAAGGCGCAATTTGATGCACCCGGCACCCCCCTCAATTCTGCGTGAGAGCCATAGGCGCTAGACCGTCCCGCGATACAATCACCCCGACGCAACCCGACAGGAGGAGACCATGCCCCGTTCCACCAGGATCACCCGCCGCGCCGTTCTGGCCTCGGCCGCCGCCGTGCCGCTCGCCGCCGCCATCGCGCCCGCCGCCCGCGCGGCGGCCCCGATGATGGGCACCGACGCCACCCGGTTCAACCGCGTGAGCCTCGGGGGATTCGAGGTCACCACCCTGCTCGCCGCCACGTCCTCGCGCGCCGATCCGCAGTCCATTTTCGGCCTCAACGTGAGCGCGGAGGAATTCGACGCCGTCTCCGCCGCCGCCAACCTGCCCGCCGATGCGGTGCAGTTCTTCTTTACGCCCACGGTGGTCAATACCGGCGCGGCGCTCATCCTCTTCGATACCGGGCTTTCGCCCGAGGGCATCACCGGCGCGCTGGGGGCTGCGGGCTATACCCCCGATCAGGTGGATCACGTCGTCATCACCCACATGCATGGCGACCATATCGGCGGGCTGATGAGCGGCGACACGCCGACCTTCCCGAATGCCGATTACACCACGACGGGCACCGAGTTCGACGCCTGGGCGGCGATGGACAACCAGACGTTCGAGACCAAGATGCGCCCGCTCGCCGAGCGCACGGCGATGATCGGCGACGGGGCCACCATCGCGCCGGGCATCACCTCGATGGCCGCGCCCGGCCACACACCCGGCCACACCGCCTACATGATCGAGAGCGAGGGCAAGCAGCTTCTGCTCGCCGCCGATTTCGCCAATCACTACGTGTGGTCGCTCGCCCATCCCGACTGGGAGGTGAAATTCGACATGGACAAGGCACAGGCTGCGGCCACGCGCAAACGCCTTCTGGCGATGCTGGCGTCCGAGCGCATCCCCTTCGTGGGCTATCACATGCCCTGGCCCGGCATCGGCTATGTCGAGGAGGCGGGCGCGGGATACCGCTATCAGCCGATGAGCTATCAGCTGATGCTGTGATCCCGCACGGGGGCGGATTTACAAACCCGCCCGCGTGCCCGATAGGACGGGGATGGATCACGCGCCCCCGTCCCTCGCCACCTTCGAGCGCCTCGCGCAGGCCGCCATCGACACGCTGCCGCCCGCCTTTCGCGCGGCGGCGGCAGAGGTGGTTCTGCTGGTCGAGGACTGGCCGCCGGAGCATATCCTGACGGAGTTGGAAATCGACGACCCCCGCGATCTCACCGGGCTTTACGAGGGCGTGCCCCTGACCGGGAAATCGCAGTTCGACCAGCCACTTGGCCCGGACACGGTGTGGATTTTCCGCGAGCCGATCCTCGACGAATGGCGCGACCGCGGCAAC
This sequence comes from Roseovarius sp., assembly GCA_034521935.1. Taxonomy (GTDB): domain Bacteria; phylum Pseudomonadota; class Alphaproteobacteria; order Rhodobacterales; family Rhodobacteraceae; genus Roseovarius. The sequence continues at coordinate 45,067 of JAXHLV010000001.1, read as the reverse complement.
GTGGACCTAGGCGACCTCGTGGCGCATGTGGTGGTGCACGAATTCGCCCATCATTTCGGCTGGTCCGATGACGACATCGCCGCCATAGACCGCTGGTGGGAGTGACGCGGCGCTACATCCGCCCCGCCGCGCGCAGCCGTTCCAGCCCGAAGGTCAGGTAATCCGTGCGCAGCGAATGCCCGCCGGGATGCGTGCAGAAATCGAGGGTCTCGCCCGCCGCGTTGCGCCAGCTTTCGCAGGCCAGCCCATCGGGCTCCGGGGCCTGCGCCGCGCCAAAACCGCCAACACGGCGATACATCGCCAGCGACTCGCCGACATCGCCCTGCCACGTCTCGCGAATCGCGCGGCCTGTCAGCGGCACGGTGGGATCGCTTTGCCCGTGCACATGCACGAGGCTCGTCACCGGCGTGGCGCAGGCCTCTGGCGGGCCCTGCCAGAAGGTGCCGGCCACGGCGACAAACCCGGCAAACCGCTCCGGCATCGCGCAGGCGAGGTTCCACATCAGCATCGCACCCGAGGAAAACCCCGCGCCCACCACGCGGCGCGGATCGATGGAAAACCGGCGCGCGGCATCGTCGAGCACCGCCCCGACATAGGCGAATTCCTCCGCGCCATCGGTGCCCGCATGGCGCGGGGCATGGGGAATCACCCAATCCTCGGCCAGCGACTTGATCGCGATGAGCGCCAGCCCCTCGCGCGCGGCCATGCTCCGCAGGCTGCGATTGCGCATCACCGCCGCCGCCGAGCCGCGATAGCCATGCGCGTAGAGGATCGCGCCCACCGGCCCCTGCGCACCCTCGGGCATGGCGATCCGGTAGGTCCGGTCGCCGATCCGGCAATCGCTGTCGGGGCCGCAGGCGACCGCGCCCTGCGCCGCGACAAGCGCCAGAATGATCTGGACTGAAAAGACAAATCGCATGTCAAGCCTCCGGGCTTTCGACCATGTTGCGCCCTCATGGATAGCCGGAACAAGTCACGTCCGCGTGGTTCCATGCGCCCCCTCGCAGAAAGGTGATCGCGAAAAATCGCGCTCGGACACGAATTGCTAACCCTGCGCGCGTTCAATGGCCGGGCGATTCAGGACGAAAGGCGATCCCGGCATGATACGGTCTGCTGTCTTCACGCTTCTCACGCTCGGCCTGCTTTCAGGGGCCGGGGCAGAGGCGCAATCCCTCAACGAATTGCGCACGCAGCTTCAGGCGATGCTGCAACGCAGCCTCGACCGCTCGATGCTCGGCGGCGCGCTGCCCCATGTGGACCTGAAAACCGGCATTGTCACCCGCTATTACCCCACCGAGAATCACGAGATCATCCTGAAAATGGACGATATTTATGTGATGTGCGCCACGCTTGTGACCGAGGACGGGCGCGAGGCCCCGGTCGATTATTACATCGCCCAATCCGATGGACGGTTCGGCATCATCCGCATGGAGATCGACAATCGCGCGCCCCTGCACGCGCTGATGGAAGCGGGCCGCGCTACCCGGCTGGAATGAGCGGGGCGCGGCCATGAGCGAGACCACCGATCCGCGCACGCCCACGCTGGGGCTGTATCTCAAGCTCACGGCAGTGATGGTGCCCACCTTCCTCGCCTTTGCCGGCGCGGGGCTGTTGTGGCTCAGCGAAAAGAACCTGCTGCGCAGCGAAGAGGCGATGTCGATGCGCATCGGCAACGCCACCGCGCGGCTTGGCGGCGCGCTCGAGCGATATAGCGACCAATCCACAGGCGCGACCGATTGGACCGCGCCCGTGGTCGCCGACCTGATGCAGACGCTGCTCGGCGATCCCGCGATCCGCTGCGTCGAACTGGTCGATCCCGCGACCGGGAAACAGCTTGCCGTGGTGCCGCAGGGGCTGGGCTGCAAGGGGGCGGACGGCGCGCTTACCCTGCCCTACGAGGTCTATTCCTGGCCCATCACTGAACTGGTGACCCGTTTCGACGAGCGCGAGATCGCCACCGTCAAGCGCTATCAGCGGGATTTCCTGCTGCTGTTGCTCGCCGGTGGCATCCTCGGTGCCACGCTCGCCAACTGGCTGTCGTTCCGCGTCATCGTCGGGCGCCCGCTGCGCCGCCTCTTGTCGCGGCTCGAACGCGCCCGCGCCGAGGCGATGGCGGCGAACGAGGCCAAATCCGAATTCCTCGCCAAGATGAGCCACGAGATCCGCACGCCCATGAACGGCATCATCGGCATGGCCGACCTGCTGTCGGAAACCCCGCTCTCACCCGAGCAGGAAACTTACGCCACCACGATCATGCGTTCGGGCGATGCGCTCCTGACGATCATCAACGATATCCTCGATTTCTCCAAGATCGAGGCGGGCAAGCTCACCCTCGCGCAAGAGCCCTACCGCCTGCGCGAGATCGTCGAGGATGTCGCGCAATTGCTCGCGCCGCTGGCGTCGCGCAAGCGGATCGAGATTTTCGCCCATGTCGCCCCGGACCTGCCCGAGGTGATGATCGGCGATGCCGGACGCCTGCGCCAGGTGCTCATCAATATCGCCGGGAACGCCGTCAAGTTCACGCATGAGGGCCATGTCGGCCTCACCGTGGCCCGCGGCGGCAAGGGCGAGATCGTGATCTCGGTCCGCGATACCGGCCCCGGCATTCCCGAGGACCAGCAGGCCCGGATTTTCAACGCGTTCGAGCAGGCGGGCGGCGGACCCGCGCATCCCGGCGGCACCGGGCTGGGCCTCGCGGTGAGCCGACAACTCGTGCTCCTGATGGGCGGGCGGATCGCGCTGTCGTCGCGAGAGGGGCGCGGGACGTGCTTCGCGATCACCCTGCCGCTGGTGCCCGACAGCGCCGCGCCCGACGCGGCCCGCGACGCCGCACTTGCCGCGCCGGGCGCGGCGGCCCCGCTGGTCTGGCTGCTCGATCCGCTGGCTGAGCGGCGCGCGGGCATCGCGGCGCTGCTCGGCCATCTGGGCGCGCGGGTGGTGTCAGGCGCGGGGCCGGACGATCTGACGACGGACACGGCCCCCGATCTGGTGGTCCTGGATGATCGCGCCGCCGCCCCCCCGCTCGCCGCGCGCACGCCCTGCATCCTGCTCGGCAGCACCGCGCAGAACGCCCCCGCCGGGGGCGTGGCCCTGCGCAAACCCTTGCGCCAAAGCCTGTTTCTCGACACGGTCGCGCGCCTGCTCGGCGCGACGCCATCCGCGCGGACAGGTCCGCGCACCGGCACCACGCCGGGCGGCGACACCGCCGATGCACCCGCGTCCTGGGCTGCGGGTCTGCGCGTGCTCGCCGTCGATGACAATGCCACCAACCGCCTCCTGCTCGAGCGCTATTTCGCGAGTTCCGGCGCGGAGGTGCAGATCGCCGCCAGCGGGGCCGAGGCGGTCACGCTCTATACCGAACGCCCTGCCGACCTCGTGCTCATGGATGTGTCGATGCCCGGCATGGACGGCTATCAGGCCACCGGTCTCATCCGCACCCACGAGGCGGCGCAGGGTCTTGCCTCCGCCCATATCGTCGCGGTCACCGCCAATATCCTCGACCAGCACCGCGAGGCGGCAACCCTCGCGGGCATGGATGCCTTTCTCGGCAAACCGCTGCGCAAGGCCGATCTCGTGCTCTATGTCACGCGCCTGTGCGAGGCCCGAGAGGAGCGGGAAACCGCAACCGAAAGACCGCCACCTGTCGGGCTTGGCCATGCCGCCGAATAGGCCGCCGCAAGCCGCCTCAGTTGTCACCCGGGTTCTCGCCGGAGCCATCGCGCCAGCGGTTGATGATCGGGTAGCGCCGATCAAGCCAGAACGCCCGCGCCGACAGCCGGGTGCCCGGTGCGGCCTGGAAGCGCTTGTATTCGCTGATGTAAAGCAGATGCTCGATGCGTCGTGCATCCGCCGCGTCATGGCCCGCCGCCACGCAATCGGCAATCGAGCCGTCCTCGTCGACCAGCATCTCGCAGGATCGACGTCGAGCACCGGCGTAGTCGGCAGGCTGTCGCTCGTCCTTCTGGTCGGCGCGCAGTTCTGCGCTGGGCGGCTTGTCGATCACCCGCGCCGGGATCACCGCCCCCGCAGGCCCCGCCATCCACGCCCGGTGATGGGCGTTGCGCCAGCGGCAGATCTCGAAGACGCGGGTCTTGTAGAGGTCCTTGATCGGGTTGTAGCCGCCCGCCATGTCGCCGTAGATCGTGGCATAGCCCACCGCCACCTCGGACTTGTTGCCGGTGGTCAGCAGCATCTCGCCGAACTTGTTGGACAGCGCCATCAGCAGCAGCCCGCGCAGGCGCGACTGGATGTTCTCCTCGGTCACATCCGGGCGCAGCCCCGCGAAGAGCGGCGCCAGCGTCGTCGGTGACCGCCGCGCGCGCCTCGGCGATCGGCACGAGTATCATCAGCCGCGCAGCCAAGCCTGTCGGCCACCGCCGCGCGCATCCTCCAGCGATGCCTCCGAGGTGAATTCCGAGGGCAGCATCACGCAGCGCACGTTTTCCGGCCCGAGCGCATCCACCGCGATGGTGGCCACGATGGCACTGTCCACCCCGCCCGACAGACCCAGAAGAACACGGCCGAACCCGGCCTTGCGCAGGTAGTCGCGCAAGGCCAGCACCATCGCGTGGTAATCCTGTTCGAGACAGTCCGGCATATGCGCGAGCGCCCCCGGCACTGCGCGCCAGCCATCCTCCCCGCGCTCGAAATCGACCTGCGCCACCGCCTCTTGAAACATCGGCAACTGCATCGCCAGCGCGCCGCCGGGGTTGAGCACGAAAGAGCCGCCGTCGAACACCTGGTCGTCCTGCCCGCCCACCATGTTGAGGTAGACCAGCGGCAACCCGGTCTCGACCACGCGGGCCACCATGTGGTTGAGCCGCAGCGCCGTCTTTTCACGGTAATGCGGCGAGCCGTTGGGCACCAAAAGCATCTCGGCCCCGGTCTCGGCCAGCGTCTCGGCCACGTCCTCGTACCACGCATCCTCGCAGATGGGCGAGCCGATGCGCATGCCCGAAACCGCGTAAGGCCCCGCGATGGGCCCGCTTGCAAACAGGCGCTTTTCGTCGAACACCGTGTCGTTTGGCAGGTGATGCTTGAGCACGCCGCGCCGTGATCGCGCCGCCCTGCAACACGTAATAGGCGTTGTAGAGCCCCACACCCTCGAGCGCCGGGCCGCCGATGGCCAGCGCCGGGCCGTCGGCGCAGTCGCGCGCCAGCCGCGTCGATCGCGGCAATGGCCGCCTGGTGAAAGGCGGGCTTGAGGATCAGGTCCTGCATGTTGTAGCCGGTCACGAACATCTCGGGCAGTGCCACCAGATCGGCCCCCGCCGCGCGCCCGTCCTCCCACGCCTGCCGCGCGAGGGACGTGTTTCCCGCCAGATCGCCCACCGTCGGGTTGAGCTGTGCCAGTGTCAGGCGAAACCTCTCGGCCATGCGGCGTGCTCCCTGCCGGCTTTGCCGGTCTTGGCGATCATAGCAGACCGCACGCGCGAGGAAAAGCCGATTCGCCGCGAGTCCGTCGCCAGCCATGCGCCGGCTCGCAGGTGCCTCGACTTAGCTCGGCGCCTGCCGCCGAATGTTCGGCGGCAGAGAGGCATCGGGTGCAGACGATGACACGCAGTGTGACGGCGAACCGCGATCGCGACCGGCGATCCTGGCGCGCCGCGCTCACTTGCGAGGCCGCAGGCGCGGCCTTGCCGCAGGATGGCGACGGTGCCGAGATCCAAGCAATACGACGATGGCGGCATCTACGAGGGCACGTTCCGCAACGGCCTCCAGCACGGCACCGGCACCTACCGCCTGCCCAACGGCTATGAATACACCGGCGAATGGGTCGAGGGCGAGATCAGGGGCGAGGGCGTCGCGCGCTTTCCCAACGGCTCGGTCTACGAGGGCGAGTTTGCCCGCGGCAAGCCGCACGGGCTTGGCCGAATCGTGTTCGCCGATGGCGGCACCTACGAGGGCGAATGGGCCGAGGGCGAGATCACCGGTCAGGGCGTTGCGGTCTATGCCAACGGTGTGCGCTACGAGGGCGGTTTCCTGAACGCCATGCATCACGGGCAGGGCCGGATGGAAAGCCCGGGCGGCTATCGTTACGAGGGCGACTGGGTGCGCGGCGTCAAGGAGGGCACCGCCACCATCACCTATCCCGATGGTGCGGTCTACGAGGGCGAGGTGGTGCGCGGGGCGCGCGAGGGGCAGGGCAAGCTCGTCATGCCCGACGGGCTGGTCTACGAGGGCATGTGGAAAGACGGCCAGATCGACGGCACCGGCAAGCTCATCCAGCCCAATGGCGATGTTTACGAGGGCGATCTCGTGGCCGGACAGCGCGAGGGAGAGGGCCGCGTGAGCTATGCCAACGGCGATGTCTACGAGGGCGGATTCCGCGACGATTTGCGCCACGGCCAGGGGGTGTTCACCGGCACCGATGGCTATCGCTACGAGGGCGAGTGGGTCGAACGGCAAAATCTCCGGCACCGGTCGCGTGACCTATCCCGACGGCTCGGTCTACGAGGGCCAGTTCCGCGACGACCTCGCCAATGGCGAGGGCAAGATCACCTACCCTGATGGCTCGACCTACGAGGGCGATTGGGTTGGCGGTGTGATCGAGGGCACGGGCCGCGCCACCTATCCCAACGGGCTGGTCTACGAAGGAGAGTTCGTGGATGCGCGCAACCACGGCCACGGCGTCATGACCTACCCCGACGGCTATCGCTACGAGGGCCAGTGGAAGGATGGGCAGCGCCACGGGCAGGGCACCGCCACCTATCCCGACGGCACCGTCTATGAAGGGCAATTCGTGGATGGCCAGCGCCACGGGGAAGGCAGGATCACCATCCCCGACAACCCTGAGACGCCCGACAACGATCGCTTCGTTTACGAGGGCGAGTGGCGCGAGGGCGAGATTTCGGGGCGCGGCGTGGCGACCTATGCCAACGGCGATGTCTACGAGGGCATGTTCCTCGGGGGCAAGCGGCAGGGCGAAGGCACGATGCGCTATTCCGGCGGTCAGGAGGCCAGCGGCACGTGGGAGGATGGCGTGCTTGCCGACAACGTCACCCGCAGCGAATGATCACACCGCCTCGCCCGCGTCGAGGCGGTTCAGAAACCGCGCCGCATCGGCGCGCACGGTGTCGCGGCGGGTCTCGTCCATCTTGTCCCATGTCCGGTAAACCGGCCCCATCCGCGGATTGCGACCGAACCGCTCGCGGTGCCGGATCACGAAATCCCAGTAGAGCAGGTTGAAAGGGCAGGCGTTTTCGCCGGTCTTGTCCTTGACCGAATAGGCGCAGGACTTGCAGTAATCCGACATCTTCGCGATGTAATTGCCGGACGATACATAAGGTTTCGACGCGATGATCCCGCCATCGGCGAACTGGCTCATCCCGATCACGTTGGGCGCCTCGACCCATTCGAACGCATCGGCATAGACGGCGAGATACCACTCGTGGACTTCGCGAGGATCGACGCCCGCCAGAAGCGCGAAATTGCCCGTCACCATCAGCCTCTGGATGTGATGGGCGTAGGCCTCTTCCTTTGTCTGTTCAACGGCTTGCGCGACGCAGTTCATGCGCGTCGGTGCGCCCCAATACAGTGCGGGGAGCGCCCGGTCATGGCCCAACGAGTTGCGCCCCGGATAATCCGGTCCCTCGCGGAAATAGATGCCGCGCACGTATTCGCGCCAGCCGATCACCTGCCGGATAAAGCCTTCGGCGGCGTTGATCGGAACACGCCCCGCTTTCCATTCCTCAACCACACGGGTGCAGATATCCACAGGATTTAGCAATCCGATATTCAAATACGGCGACAGGAGCGAGTGATACAGGAACCGCTCATCCTGTAGCATCGCGTCCTGATAATCGCCGAACCCCGCCAGCAGATGCGTCGCGAAATGGTCGAGGGCACGCTTGGCGTCGGCCCGCGTGACGGCAAAGCGGAACGGGCGCAGGTCGCCGAAATTGTCGCCGAAGCGCGCTTCGACGAGGTCGAGCACCTCTTCGGTCACATCGTCGGGCGTGACCTGCATCGGGGCCGCGCGCAGCATGTCGCCTTGCGCGGGCTTGCGGTTGTCGTGATCGAAATTCCACTTGCCGCCCGCCGGCTTGTCTCCCTCCATCAGGAACCCGGTCTTGCGGCGCATTTCGCGATAGAAATACTCCATGCGGAGTTCGCGGCGCCCCTCGGCCCACCTGTCGAACTCCTCCAGCGAGCAGATGAACCGGTCATCGGGCAACTGCCGCACCGTCAGCGGTGCCGCGTTCAGCGCCTCGATCAGCCGCCATTCGCCGGGCTGCGTGGCGATCACCTCGGTGGTGCCATGCGCCTGCCCCCGTCGCATCAACTCGCCGACGATGGAGCGGCTCGCCTCCGGGTCATCGAGCCGCGTATAGGCCACCTGCCAGCCGTCGGCGCGCAACTCTTGAGCGAAATGGCGCATGGCCGACAGCACCAGCGCGATCTTCTTGGGGTGGTGGGGCACGTAGCTGCCCTCGTCCATCACCTCGGCCATGACCACCAGATCGCGCGCGCGGTCCGCCTCGCGCAGCGCCGAGAGGTCGTGGCTCAACTGATCGCCGAGCACGAGGATCAGCCGGCTCACCACGGCACCCTTTCGCCCTGCCAGTCAAAGAACTGCCCGGTCTCGGCGGGGGTCAGCCCGTCGATCACCGACAGCAGGTGCTGCGCCGCCTCGGCGGGCGGCACCGAGGGGTGACGACCGAGGTAGTCCTGCGTGAAGGGCGTGGCCACCGTGCCGGGATGGAGCGCCACGCAAATCGCCTCGCGGTGGCTGCGCGCCAGCTCGATGGCCCCGGTATGGATCATCTGATTGAGCGCCGCCTTGGCCGTGCGGTAGCTGTACCACCCGCCAAACCCGTTATCGCCGATGGAGCCCACCCGCGCCGAGAGCGCGGCAAAGACCGCGCGCCGGTCGCGCGGCAAGAGCGGCACGGCGTGCTTGAGCACCAGCGACGGGCCGATACAGTTGAGCGCGAACTGATCCATCATCGCCTGCGGCGTCACCTGTTTCAGCGCCTTCTCGGGCTTTGCTCCGCCGATTTCCAGCGCGCCGGTCGCCACGAATATCAGGTCATAGGGGCCGTCGAGCCGCGTCAATGCTGCCTGCACGCTGGCCTCGTCGGTCACGTCGAGCCCGTCGCCCGACCGCGACAGGCGCGTGACGGCCACGCCGCGCGCATCAAGCGCGCACGCCACCGCAGACCCGATGCCGCCAGACGCGCCGATAATCAATGCCTTGTCCATGTTGGCAGAGTTAGCCGCACGCCCCCCGGCTTCAAGCGGCATTCTCCGCCAAATTCGTGCTTTTCAACCGTGGCTGCCGCTCCTATACTCCCCTTCATGATGTCGCAGGCCCATATTCTCTCGCACCGCGCCCCTGCGCCCGTGCTTGGCCTGAGCGCGCTCCCCGGCCTTCTTCTGCTTAGCCGCCTCTGAGCGTGCCGTTCGGCGCGAGCGCTCAGAGGATGTGCCCCCCGCGCCCAAGGCCCACGAATATCACTGAAAAGAGACACGACATGACTGATACTGCCAAAGACCGAGTGGTGATCTTTGACACCACGCTGCGCGACGGCGAGCAAAGCCCCGGCGCGACCATGACCCACGCCGAAAAGCTCGAGATCGCCGGGCTGCTCGACGAGATGGGCGTCGATATCATCGAGGCGGGCTTTCCCGTCGCCTCGGAGGGCGATTTCCGCGCCGTGAGCGAGATCGCCAAACAGTCGAAGGACGCCACGATCTGCGGCCTCGCCCGCGCCAATCCCAAGGATATCGACCGTTGCTGGGACGCGGTGAAACACGCGCGCTCCCCGCGCATCCACACCTTCATCGGCACCTCGCCGCTGCACCGCGCCATTCCCAATCTCGACATGGACCAGATGGCCGAGCGCATCCACGAGACGGTGACCCATGCGCGCAACCTCTGCGACAACGTGCAATGGTCGCCGATGGACGCCACGCGCACCGAATGGGATTATCTCAAGCGCACCGTCGAGATCGCGATCAAGGCGGGCGCCACCACCATCAACATCCCCGACACGGTGGGCTACACCGCCCCGGTCGAAAGCGCCGACCTGATCCGGCGCCTGATCGCCGAGGTGCCGGGCGGGGACGAGGTGGTGTTCGCCACCCATTGCCACAACGATCTCGGCATGGCGACGGCCAACGCGCTGGCCGCGGTCGCGGGCGGCGCGCGGCAGATCGAATGCACGATCAACGGGCTGGGCGAGCGCGCGGGCAACACCGCGCTCGAAGAGGTGGTGATGGCGCTGCGCGTGCGCGGCGACATCATGCCCTATGACACGCGGATAGACACCCGCAAGATCATGCACATCTCGCGCCGCGTCTCCGCCGTCTCGGGCTTTTCGGTGCAGCCCAACAAGGCCATCGTCGGCAAGAACGCCTTCGCCCACGAATCGGGCATCCATCAGGACGGGATGCTCAAGAACGCCGAGACCTTCGAGATCATGCGCCCCGAGGATGTGGGCCTCGCCGCGACCAACATCGTGATGGGCAAGCATTCGGGCCGCGCCGCGCTGCGCTCGAAGCTGCACGACCTCGGCTATGATCTGGCCGACAACCAGTTGGGCGACATCTTCGTGCGGTTCAAGGACCTCGCCGACCGCAAGAAGGAAGTCTATGACGAGGACCTGATCGCGCTGGTGAATGCCGGGCTCGACGACGAGGCGGACCGCCTGCAAATCAAGCACCTGCAGGTGATCTGCGGCACCGACGGCCCGCAAAAGGCGACGCTTACCATGCTGATCGACGGTGTGGAAAAATCCACTGAGGCCACCGGCGACGGCCCGGTGGACGCCACTTTCAACGCGGTGAAACAGCTCTTCCCGCACGACGCGCGGCTGCAACTCTACCAGGTCGCTGCCGTCACCGAGGGCACCGACGCGCAGGCCACCGTCAGCGTGCGGATGGAGGAAGAGGGCCGCATCGTCACCGGGCAATCGGCGGATACCGACACGGTCGTGGCCTCGGCGCGGGCCTATGTCCACGCGCTCAACCGGCTGCTCGTGCGGCGCGAGAAAACCGGCGGCGACGCGCCCGAGGTGAGCTACAAGGACGTGTCCTGACAGAGGCACCCTGCCCTGACGGGTCAGGGCAGGGTGTTGGTGATGGGTCCTGTTCCGAGCGCGCATGGCCTGGAGGGGACGTTGGGAGTGAGCCGCGCCATCGACAGGCCGCGGGCTGGCGATCCGACGTCCGTTCAGGGCACTTTATCTCTCAGCACCCGCGAAACCTCGAAGTGGCGCACAGGCTTGACGAAATCGCCAGTCCGTCACGCCAAAGGCGTGCCGATACAACTCGGCGCACCTCCGGTGCGACGGGGCGGGTCATGCTGAAAGCATGCCTCCGGCATGACCGATGGCGCGGCGGCCTGCGGCCTCGATTCCGCGCCGGGGCCAAGCCCCAACGTCCCCTTCAGGCTGAAAAGCGCCGCCCGCCCTCAGCTACGCCGCCCAGTCCCAGGGCCGCACGAATTGCCCCAGAACCTTGGTCACCGCCGCGTCATCCACCTCGCCAGTCTGTTCAAGTTGCGCCACGAGGCCGCGCTTCTTGTCGTCGATCACCTCGATGACCTGCGCGGCCACGCCTGCTTCCTCCAGCGCGGCATTATAGATGCGGGTGATCGCGCGCTTGCGCAGGTCGGGCTTGAACACCTTGCCGACGGCGGTCTTGGGCAACTCATTCAGCACCTCGACATGTTTGGGGATGGCGGCGCGCTCGTGGACATGGACCTTGCAATACTCGCGCAACTCCTCGCCTGTGGCGGTGCCGCCCTCGACCAGTTCGACATAGGCGCACGGCATCTCGCCCGAATGGGCGTCGGGCTGTCCGATCGCGCCCGCCATCGCCACGTCGGTGTGCGCCATCAGCGTCTCCTCGATCTCGGCGGGGTCGATATTGTGCCCGCCGCGAATGATCAGGTCCTTGGCGCGGCCGGTGATCCAGAGATAGCCGTCGGCGTCGAGCCGCCCCAGATCGCCGGTGCGCAGGTATTTGCCGTGGAAATAGAGCTTCGCGTTCTTCGCGGCCTCGGTATAGGTGTTGCCGGCATAGACGCCGGGGCTTGCGATACAGATCTCGCCCACCTCGTCCACCGCGCAATCGACGGGGCCATCGGGGGTTTCCTTGATAATCCTTACATCCGTGTAGGGAAACGGCACGCCGACCGAGCCGACCTTCTTCTCGCCCTCGGGCGGGTTGCACGACACGAGGCAGGTCGCCTCGGTGAGGCCGTAGCCCTCGATCACGGTCATGCCGGTGGCGCTCTCGAACCGGTTGAACAGCTCGAGCGGCATCGGGGCCGAGCCGGAAAACGCGTTCTTGACGGTGCTCAGGTCGGCATCCACCCTGCGCTGCATCAGCGCCGAGACGGCGGTGGGCACGGTGATGACAAAGCTGATCTTCCAGCGCTCGCACAGCTTCCAGAAATTGTCGAACACGCCCTCGCCGCGATAGCCCGCAGGCGTCGGGAACACCACATGCGCCCCCGACTTGATGCAGGCCATCAGGATCACGTGGCAGGCAAAGACATGAAACAGCGGCAGCGGGCACATCACGTTGTCGTCTTCGGTGAAAAGCAGCGTATGCCCGATCCAGCCGTTATAGATCATGCCGGAATAGCGGTGCTGCGCCACCTTGGGCATGCCCGTGGTGCCGCCGGTATGAAAATAGGCCGCGACCCGGTCGCCTTCGCTGTCCTTGAACGTCAGCGCCTTGGGCTGCTTGCCCATCGCCTTGTGGAAATCCATCAGGTCGGCGTGGTGTCCGGTCGGGGTCTTGGGGCGCACCAGCGGCACGATCCAGCTTTTCGGCGGGGTGAGATAGCGGTTGAGGTCGATCTCGAAAACCGTCTGCACGTTGGGCGCGTGGCGCACCGCCTCGGCGGTCTTCTGCGCGATGTCGGTCTTGGGAAAGGACTTGAGCGTGACCACCACCCTGGCCCCGGTCTCGCGCAGGATGGCCGCGATCTGCTCTGGCTCCAGCAGCGGGTTGATCGGGTTGACGATCCCGGCAATCGCGCCGCCGATGGTGGCCACCGCCGTCTCGACCGTGTTGGGCAGCACCAGCGCCACCACGTCCTCCTCGCCGATCCTGAGGCTGCGAAACAGGTTGGCCGCCTGGCAGCACTGCTCTTGGAACTCGGCCCATGTCAGCGTCACCGCCTTGTCGGCGGGCCCCGACAGGAGCTGATAGCTGAGCGCCGGACGGTCCGGAAACGCCCGCGCCGTGGCGCTCAGCATCTGGTGCAGGGTGGCGGGCGTGTCGCGCGCCTCCCACGGCATCTCGTTCTGCGTGTCGAGCACATCCTGCCGCGATGTAAAGCCCATCGATCCGTCCTCCCTCAATGTCCCGCCTCTCCCCAGGCGGGTGTCATATTGGACGACAGAATGTCCGCGAACACGGCGCGGCGCAAGGTTTACGCGACGTTCCGAGAGGATGACGCGCGCGGGGCCTCAGCCCCCCAGGCACTCCGCCAGCGCGTCAGCCATATCCGTCAGCAGCATCGGGTAAAGCGCCGCCCCCGGCGCGTGCCCGCTCCCCAGCGGATCGAGCACGCCATGCCCGACCGTATCACCAAAGATCGCCGAGATGCGCGCGCCGTCGAATTGCGGCTCGCCGAAGACGCAGACGATGCCCGCCTCTAGCGCCGCGTCGCGCAGCGCGGCGATCCGCGCAGGCCCCGGATCGGCGGCGTCGCCCAGCGACATCGCCCCGGTGGGGGCAAGGCCAAAGCGCGCCTCGAAATACTGGTAGCCGTCGTGATAGACCACGTAAGGCACGTCGCGCACCGGGGTGAGCCGCGCGGCGATCTCCGCCTCGAGCGCGGCAAGTTCCTTGGTCGCCTCGTTCGCATTGGCTTTGTAACGGTCGGCGTTGTCGGGATCGTGTTCGGCCAGTTCCTCGGCGATCACGCCAAGCCACGCGCGCGCATTCGCAGGGTCGAGCCAGGCATGGGGATCGGCCCCGTCGTGGTCGTGGCCTGCATGATCGTCATGGCCGTGCTCGTCATGTCCCTCATGACCATCTTGCCCGTGCTCGTCGTCATCGTGCCCGTCCGCGTCCTTCGCGGCAAAGGTCAGCCCCTCGCGGAACGCCCGCACCTGCGAGCCGCCCGCGCCCAACAACTCGATCACATGCGCATCGCCCGCCAGCGTCGAGATCGGGTCTTCCAGCCAAGGGGTCAGCCCCTCGCCCATCCAGAACACCACCTCCGCCCGGTCCAGCGCCGCCGCCTCCGACGGCCGCATCGAATGGCCGTGCGGCGAGGCCCCTGGCGGCACGATCAGCGCGGGCGCGCCCACACCCTCCATCACCCGCGCCACCAATGAGTGCACCGGCGCGATATCGGTGACCACCTGCGGCGCAGCCATGCCGGGGGCGGCGCATCCCAGCACAAGCCCGAGAGAGACGAGAAAACGGGTCGGCATTCTTTCCTCCATATGTTATTTTATAACGTGCACACGAGGGTTGATACGGGTTACGCTGTAACATATCAACCCGCAACCTGTCGCAGGAGACCGTCATGGACCCGCTCGGATTCGCGCCGCACGACCACCGCGATTGCAAACGCGCGGCAATGGCCGCCGCCGAGGCGCATTGCGCGCGCCACGGGCTGAATTTCACCCCGGTGCGCCGCCGCGTGCTGGAAATCCTGCTGGAGGAGCACCGCGCGATGGGGGCATACGAAATCCTCGACAAACTGCGCGAAGAGGGCCTCGGCTCGCAGCCCCCCGTCGCCTACCGCGCACTCGATTTTCTGGTGACCAACCGCTTCGCCCACAAGATCGAGCGGCTCAACGCCTTCATCGCCTGCGCCCACCCGGACGCCGCGCATACCCCGGCCTTTCTCATCTGCCGGGTCTGCAACGCCGTGGCCGAAACCCATGCCGCCCCCGCGCGCGGGATGCTCGGTGCCGCCGCCGAGGCGGCGGGGTTCGAGATCGAACAGGCGGTGGTCGAGGCCGTGGGCCGCTGCCCGCGCTGCCGCGCGGAGGCCGCACCATGCCACTGATCGAGGCGCAGGACCTCGCCGTGCGTCTCGGCGGGCACGAGGTGCTGCACGACGTGTCGATGGCCATAGAGCGCGGCGAGATCGTCACCATCGTCGGCCCCAACGGCTCGGGCAAATCCACGCTCCTGCGCGCCCTCATCGGGGCCGTGCCGCTCAGCCGGGGCCATGTGCGCCGCGCGCCGGGGCTGCGCATCGGCTATGTGCCGCAGCGGCTCCATATCGACCCGACCCTTCCGATGACGGTGATGCGCTTTCTCGCGCTGCCCCGCCGCCGTGCAGGGGCGGACCTGCGCGCAGCACTTGACCGCGCGGGTCTGCCCGACCTGCGCCACCGGCAGATGACCGACCTCTCGGGGGGGCAGTTTCAGCGCGTGCTGCTGGCGCGCGCGCTGATGGACGCGCCGGACCTGCTCATCCTCGACGAGGCCACGCAGGGGCTCGATCAGCCCGGCTCGGCGGCGTTCTACCGCCGCATCGAGGAGGTCCGGCAGGAAATGGGCTGCGCGGTGCTCATGGTCAGCCACGAATTGCACGTCGTGATGAGTGCCTCCGACCGCGTGATCTGCCTCAACGGCCATGTCTGCTGCGAGGGCCGCCCGGAAATCGTGGCGCAGGCCGAGGAATACCGCGCGCTCTTCGGCACCGGCACCCACGGCGCGCTCGCGCTCTACCGTCACGAGCATGACCACGACCACCCGCACGACCGGGAGGCCGCCGAATGAGTCTCGACGATTTCATGGTCCGCGCCGCCCTTGCCGGGCTCGGCGTCGCGCTCGCCGCAGCACCATTGGGGAGCTTCGTCGTCTGGCGGCGCATGGCCTATTTCGGCGACGCCACCGCCCACGCCGCGATCCTCGGCGTGGCGCTGGCGCTGGCTTTTGACGCCTCGGTCTTCGCCGGGGCGCTGGTGATGTCGCTCGCGATGGCGAGCACGGTGTCCACCCTCGCGGGGCGCGGCTTCGCGATGGACACGCTGCTGGGCGTGCTGGCGCATTCGGCGCTCGCCTTCGGGCTGGTGGGGGTGTCGTTCCTGTCGGGCGTGCGGCTCGACCTGATGGCCTATCTCTTCGGCGACATCCTCGCCGTCAGCCGGATGGACCTCGCGGTGATCTGGGGCGGCGCGGCGCTTGTCGTGGCGCTGCTGCTCTGGCGCTGGCAGGCGCTCCTGACGGCCACGCTCAGCGAGGATCTGGCCTGGTCCGAGGGGATAGATCCCCGGCGCGAACAGATGGTGCTGACGCTGGCATTGGCGCTGGTGGTGGCGGTGGCGATCAAGGTGGTGGGCGTGCTCCTGATCGCGGCGATGCTGATCGTGCCCGCCGCCGCCGCGCGGCCGCTTTCGGGCACGCCCGAGCGCATGGCCCTGATCGCGACGCTGATCGCTGCGGCTTCGGCGCTTGGCGGACTCGCCGCCTCGTTCCGGCTCGATACGCCCACCGGGCCGACCATCGTCTGCGTTGCGGCGCTGATCTTTGCGACAACGATGCTCGTGAGTTACGTTTCAAACCGAATCAATCACCGGGGCGCATGAAACGTCACTGCGCCCCGGTGGGTTCACCATCAGAATTTATAAGCAATCCCGACCTTCACCTCGTGCGTCACAGCATCAAGTTTGAAACGGTGAGGAGTTTCCTCTTCAGAGACGAACGAAAAGGAATCATCGCCGTAGTCAGAGTAGCGATAGTCCAGACGCGCCACCCAGTTGTCGGTAAAGGCGTGCTCCACGCCAGCCCCGATTGTCCACCCGGTCAGCGTTTCGCTATACGAAAACGGACTGGGATTGCCGCTTCCGTTCAGACCTTGGAGGCTCACGTCGGCGAATGCCACACCGCCCGCGACATAGAGCAATGTCCGGTCCACCGCATAGCCGACCCGGCCACGCAGCGCGGCGGTCCAGTCGATCTCGCTCTTGATACCCCCGCGGAGGAAGCCGAAGCTCGGCGACGGCACACCGGCACCGGACTTGTCGGCACCGGTCGCATTGATTTCGGCCTCGATACCATAAACCAGGTTTGCCGACGGCTGCCAGTTATATCCGGCGTAAACGCCACCAACGGCACCCGACGCGTCCAGATCGGACGAGGACATCGTATTCCGGTTATTCAAATTCTGGCCCGACAGGTCGATATCGCTGTCAAGATACCCGGCATGCGCACCGACATACCCGCCTGCCCAGCTGAACAGCGGCGCAACGACGGGCGGCTCCACGACAACAGGTTCCGGTGACGCAGCGAACGCCCCTGACCCGACCACGGCGATCGCCATGGATGCACAAAGTTTTTTCATCTTACACCTCAGGTTTGATTTTCTACAATTCGCATATTACCAAACGTCCTTTCTTCCTGACAATGCGCAACGTCAACCGCAGGTTCTTTCGCGTCGGCTGTTGCATATCTGCCGCCGAAGACAGCCATGCGCGTTGACACGGACTCATCGTCGCAGCGCCGCGCTGATCTTTGCGCTGACCATGACGGGCAATAGCCTGAAAGGTTTGATCGGAAATAACGGTTGACTCAATCTGTCAGACTTGCGACAGATTCCCGAGTTATTTACTCGGATCAAACAACAGGAGTCCCCGATGAACCCGATCAAGGCTGCGCTTTCGACCACCGCGCTGATCGCCCTGACCGCCCCTGCCTTCGCGCAGGAGGTCAACCTCTATTCCAGCCGTCACTATGACAGCGACGATGCGCTCTATGCCGCCTTCACCGAGAAAACCGGCATCACCATCAACCGCATCGAGGCCAAGGCCGACGAGCTGATGGCGCGGATGGAGGCCGAGGGGGCCAACAGCCCGGCGGACGTGTTCATGACCGTCGATGTGGGCCGCATCTCGCGCGCCGAGGAACGGGGGCTGCTGCAACCCTTCACATCGGAGATGATCGAGACCAACGTGCCCGCCCACCTGCGCGATGACGACAATCTCTGGACCGGCCTGTCGCAGCGCGCGCGGATCATCTTCTATTCCAGGGAGCGTGTCGAAAACCCGCCCCGCACCTACGAGGACCTGGCCGAACCCGAATGGAAGGGCCAGGTCTGCATCCGCTCCTCGTCGAACATCTACAACCAGTCGCTGATGGCCTCGATCATCGAAAACCACGGCGAAGCGGCGGCGAAAGACTGGGCGACGGGCATCGTCGCCAACATGGCGCGCGCCCCGCAGGGCGGCGATACCGATCAGCTTCGCGGCATCGTCTCGGGTGAGTGCGACGTGGCCGTGGCCAACACCTATTACTACGTGCGCGGCCTCGCCAGCGACGTGGACGGGCTGACCAGCGGAATCGACGGCATCGGCTTCGTCTGGCCGAACCAGAGCGGGCGCGGGGCGCATGTCAATCTCGCCGCCGCCGGGATCGCCGCCAACGCCCCCAACAAGGCCGAGGCGACGCAACTGCTCGAATATCTCACCAGCGAAGCGGCGCAGGCGCAGTTCGCCAATGCCAACAACGAATACCCCGTGCTGGCCGGGGTGCCGATCGGCGAGCATGTCGCCAGGATGGGGCTCTTCATCCCCGACAACGACACGCCGACCGCCTCGTTCAAGGACCACGCCACCACGGCGCAGACCATCTTCAACGAGGCAGGCTGGGACTGAACACCTGCCGAATTGCGCGATCCGCTTGAATAACATAGGGTCGGGGTTCAACTGAATCCCGGCCCTTTTTCATGAAATCCGTCCGGCTCCGCCTGCTTTTTCTCGCGCTGCTGCCGCTGGTGGTGCTGATGCCCGCGCTTCTGGCGGTGGCGGTGGGGCGCTGGTCGGCCAATTACGACGCGCTGCTCATCACCAATGTCGAGACCGATCTGCGGGTGGCCGACCAATACGTGCAGCGCATCCTCGGCACCACCGGCGGCGATGTGACCGCGCTCGCGCGCTCGCTGCGCTTTGACCGCGCGCTGCGCGAGGGGGCTGACCTGCCCGGCTTTCTCGCCGCCGAACGCGCGGCGCTGGGGCTCGATTTCCTCTATTACCTGCCGCGAGGCGCGGCCGGCAACACCGGCTGGCCGGTGATCAACCGCGCCGCCGCCGGGGTGCCCGCCACCGAGATCGACATCTTCGCCGGGGCCGACCTCGCCGCCCTGCCCGAAACCGGTCCCGACCTCGCCACCCGTGCCCGCGTGCCGCTCATTCCCACGCAGGCGGCGCGGCCCACCACCCGCACCGTCGAGGATCGTGGCATGGTCGTCCACAGCGCCACGCCGGTCGCGAACGAAGGGCGCGAGGGGGTGCTGGTGGGGGGCATTCTGCTGAACCGCAACCTCGATTTCATCGACACGATCAACGCGCTTGTCTATCGCGACAGCGGCGCGCCCGGCGCACGGCAGGGCACCGCCACGCTCTTTCTCGAGGATGTGCGCGTCTCCACCAACGTGCGGCTGTTCGAGGGCAGCCGCGCGCTGGGCACCCGCGTCTCGGCGGCGGTGCGCCACGCGGTGCTGGACGAGGGGCAAACCTGGCTCGACAGCGCCTTCGTGGTCAATGACTGGTATATCTCGGCCTATCGCCCGATCATCGACAGCACCGGGGCGCGCGTCGGGATGCTCTATGTGGGCTTTCTCCAGGCGCCGTTCGACGCCGCCAGGCGCAACGCCTACATCCTTGTCTTCGCGGCGTTCCTGGCCGTGGTCGCGCTCAGCGCGCCGCTCTTTCTGCGGCTGGCGCGCAACATCTTCGCGCCGCTGGAGCGGATGACGCGCACGATGGCGCGGGTCGAGGCGGGCGATCTGGAGGCGCGCATCGGCCCCGTGCCCGCGCGCGACGAGATCGGTGCCGTCGCCGCCCATCTCGACAGCCTGCTCGACCAGGTGCAGGAACGCGACCGTGCGCTGCGCCAATGGAACGAGGAATTGAACGCCCGCGTCGAGGACCGCACCGCCGAATTGCGCGCGGCCAATGCCAAGCTCGAGAGCACCTATCAGCAACTGGTGATGTCGGAAAAACTCGCCTCCATCGGCGAGATCACCGCCGGTGTCGCGCACGAGATCAACAACCCCACCGCCGTCATCCAGGGCAATCTCGACGTGATCCGCGAGGCGCTCGGCGACCGCGCCGCGCCGCTCGAGCACGAGCTTGGCCTCATCGACCGACAGGTTGGCCGCATCAGCGCCATCGTCGGCAAGCTCCTGCAATTCGCGCGCCCGACCGAGTTCGGCAGCCTCAAAGAAGACGTGGACATGGCCCAGGTCCTGCGCGACTGCCTCGTGCTGGTCGATCACGTCCTGTCCAAGGCCGGGATCGAGGTGAGCATCATCGAGACCCCCGGCACGCCGCTCGTCACGATCAACCCCGGCGAGTTACAGCAGGTCATCATCAACCTCGTGACCAACGCCGCGCAGGCGATGGCACCGGGCGGACACCTGATGATCGAAACCCGCCCGATGACGCGCGAGGGAAGCGAGGGGGCCGCGCTTATCGTCGCCGATACCGGGCCGGGCATCGCACAAGACAAGATCAGCGCGGTGTTCGACCCGTTCTTCACCACGCGGCACGGCGAGGGCACCGGCCTCGGCCTGTCGGTGAGCCAGACGCTGATCGGCCAGGCGGGCGGCATCATCACCGCCCGCAACCGGCCCGGGGGCGGCGCGGAATTCACCGTCTGGCTGCCGGTGCAAGCGATGGATTGAGCGGGGGACATTGAGCGGCGGCCTGCGGCCTTGATTCCGCGCCGGGGCATGGTGGCGACCGTCTCAAGGCCACATCCCGCCTTACGCTTTGGAATTCCGGGGTATTTCTTGCATCCGCCACACGCGTCCCTCAGCCGGTCCGCGCTTCCGTGAGCGCCTGCGGCAGCCCCTCCGCCAGAACCTCCATTTCCCGCGCGGGGCCACAACTGATGCGGATGCAACGGTCCTGCGGGGCGACGAAGGGCATTCGCACGAACACCCCCCGTGTCCCCAGCGCTGCCAGCACCGCCCGCGCGAGCGCGCCATCGGCGCCGCAATCCACCGCGACGAAATTCGCGGCCGAGGGCAGGGCGGACAGGCCATTGTCGGCGGCGATGCGGGTGATCGCGTCGCGCGAGCGGGCCACCTCGGCCTGCACATGCGCCAGCCACGCGTGATCGTGCAACGCCGCCAGCGCCCCCGCCTGCGCCATGCGGGTCATGCCGAAATGGTTGCGCACCCGGTCGAACGCGGCGATGAGCGCCTCTGTTCCCACCGCGTAGCCGATCCGCGCGCCCGCCATGCCGTAGGCCTTGGAGAATGTGCGCATCCGGATCACGCGCGGATCGTCGGCGGTGATCACGGGGGCGGTGCCTGCGGGGGCGAATTCCACATAGGCCTCGTCGAGGCACAGAAGGCAGCCATCGGGCAGGGCGTCCAAGGCTGCCGCCACCGCCTCGCCGCGCACCCATGTGCCCATCGGGTTGTCGGGATTGGCGAAATAGATGAGTTTCGCCTCCACCTCGCGCGCCTTTTCGATGAGCGCGGGCAGGTCCTCGCGGTCGTCGCGGTAGGGCACCTTGTGCAGCACCCCGCCAAAGCCCGTCACATGGTAGTTGAACGTCGGATAGGCCCCGTTGGATGTGACCACCGCGTCCCCCGGCGCCACCAGAAGGCGCACGAGATTGCCCAGCAGCCCGTCGATCCCCTCGCCTACCAGCACGTTTTCCGGGGCCGTGCCCATATGCGCGGCGAGGCCCTCGCGCAGGTGGTGGCTTTTCGGATCGCCGTATTTCCACACCTCCGCCGCCTCGGCGCGCATCGCGTCGAGGGCCTTGGGCGAGGGGCCGAAGAGGTTTTCGTTCGCGCCCAGCCGCGCGGCGAAGGGCGCGCCGCGCGCGCGCTCCTGCTCTTCGGGGCCGACGAAGGGCACGGTGGCGGGCAGGGAGGCGACAAGCGGGGTCAGGCGGGGTCCGGTCATGGCGCGCAGTTAACGAGATGGCGCAGTCTCGTGCAAGGGGTCGGTGCCGTCACGTCGCGCTGGCGCGTGCGCCGCGCCTCATGTTTCATGGTGCAAAAGGAGGACCGCCCATGCCCCGCGTCACCACCGAGATCGAAGGCCATATCGCCCATGTCACCCTCACCCGCCCCGACAAGATGAACGCCGTCGATCCCGAGATGGCCGAGGAGATTGTCGCCGCCGGTCATGCGCTGCGCGAGGCCGACATCCGCGCCGTGGTGCTATCGGGCGAGGGGCGGGCGTTCTGCGCCGGGCTCGACGTGATGAGCTTTGCCGCGCTGGCGCAGGGCGACCCGCAGGCGCTGGTGCTGCCGCGCACGCATGGTGATGCCAACCTCTTTCAGGAGGTGGCGATGGTCTGGCACCGGCTGCCGGTGCCGGTGATCGCGGCGCTGCACGGGGCGGTTTACGGGGCCGGGTTCCAACTGGCGCTCGGGGCCGATATCCGCATCGCGGCACCGGATACGAAACTGGCGATCATGGAGATGAAATGGGGCCTCATTCCCGACATGGGCGGCATGGCGCTCTTGCCCCGGCTGGCACGCTCGGACGTGATCCGGCGGATGACCTATACCGCCGCGCCGGTGGCGGCGGCGCAGGCCGAGGCCTGGGGCCTTGTCACCGGGATCGCCGATGATCCGCTTGGCACGGCGCAGGCGCTGGCCCGCGAGATCGCCGGTCGCAGCCCCTCGGCCATGCGTGCCGCCAAGCGGCTCGTCGCCGTGGCCGAGAGCGGCGCGCCGGTGGCGGATGTTCTGATGGCCGAGAGCCGTGAACAGGCGGCTCTCATCGGTGGTGCGGACCAGATGGAACAGATCGCCGCCAACATGGCCGGGCGCGCTCCGGTCTTTGGCGGGAGGGGCGGGTGATGGTTTGGAGGGGGCGTTGTGGCCCATAGAAACGAGCCGCGCCGGGGGGTCATGGCGACCGTCCCCTCAAGGCCCCTCGTCACGCAGGTCGCCCGCCCGCACCCTCACCCCGACGCGCGCGAGATGCGCATCGGTAAGCGTGCGCGTGTCGGGGCAGGGCGGCTGGTGGCGTGGATATCGCGGGGCGGCGCGGTCGTCGAGCACGGGCGCGGCCCAGCCATGCGTGGTCTCGAAAAACCGCGCCACGCCGTCCTCGCCGAATTCGCGCAGGTAGCCCTGCACCACCACGTCGATATAGCTCAGCAGGATCGGGTGCGCCCGGTCGGGCGCGCCGTGATGGCCCTCGGGGATGGTATAGACGGCGATCTCGGGGGTGTGGGGCAGGTCGTGGCGCACCTGATGGGCGGCGGGCGCGCGGATATACGCGGCCTCGCGCGCGTCGAGCGCGGGCCAGTCGGCACCCGGCACCGGCGCGATCAGCCCGTCGATCTGCGCGCCCGCGTCGGGCACTGCCGTGAGATAAGCCACGGGCCGCAGCCGCGTGTGCCGCCACACCCGCCGCCAGCCCGCCAGTTGCGCGGGGCGCGCGCCCTCAAAGCCGTGGGTTGCGCGGTTCACGAGGCTGCCATAGCCGAAGAAATATGCATGTCGAACCAAGGTTTTTTTCGCCTCCGCTTGATTTGCATCAAGGTTTGCGCCCACAGTCTTGCGAAACTTGGCGCAGTTCAACCGAAAGTGCGGCCATGCGGATCACGAAACGGACCAATATCGCCATCAGGCTCTTGATGTTCTGTGCGGTCAACCCCGACCGGCTGGTGACCAAGGCCGAGATCGCCGATCGCTGCAACACCTCCGAGAGCCATCTGGCGCAGATCGTCAACCGGCTGGGGCAGCTTGGCTTTCTGCGCACGCAGCGCGGGCGCACCGGCGGGGTGACGCTGGGCCGTCCGATGGCCGAGATATCGGTGGGCGAGGTGTTTCGCAGGCTCGAGGAAAACGTGCCGGTGGCCGAGTGCTTTGCCGATGTGGACAATACCTGCCCGCTCACCGAGGCCTGCCGCCTGCGCCACGCGCTCTCCGACGCGGTCGAGGCGTTCTACGCCCGGCTCGACACCGTGACGCTCGATGCGCTGGTCTGCGGCAATGACGCGCTGTTCTCGATCTTTTGCACGCCGACCTGCCTTGAGCGGGCTTGATCGGGCGGGCGCAGTATACTAGCTTCCACCATGTCGCGACAGGGAGAACTGGCAACGCCAGTGCCGAAGGAGCAACCGCCCCGGAAACTCTCAGGCCCCAAGGACCTGCGCGACCGACGACACTCTGGAGAGACCCCGTGTGCGGGGCGCCGAAGGGATAGCGATCTCAGGCGAAAGGACAGAGGGGGCATCGTGGCACGGGCCAACTTGGCTATGTGCATCACTGGTGCCGGGACGTATCCAAGCCTCCGGCCCGTCGTCATGAGAAGGAGGGCTCCGGTGTCCGATGCGTCCGATCTGAACGTCACGCCGCTCAACGCGCTGCACCACGAACTCGGGGCCCGCATGGTGCCCTTTGCGGGCTACGAGATGCCGGTGCAATACCCGCTCGGGGTCATGAAGGAACACCTGCACTGCCGCGCCCATGCCGGGCTTTTCGATGTGAGCCACATGGGGCAGGTGATCCTGCGCGCGCCGGGGGGCTATGCACAGGTGGCGGCGGCGATGGAGGCGCTGGTGCCGGTCGATCTGCTGGGCCTCGCCGAGGGGCGGCAGCGCTATGGAATGTTCACCGATGACGCGGGCGGTATCCTCGACGACCTGATGATCGCCAATCGCGGCGATCACATGCTCGTCGTGGTCAACGCCGCCTGCAAGGCCGCCGACATCGCGCATATGCGCGCCGGACTTCCCGGCGTCGAGGTCGAGGAGGTGGGCGACCGCGCGCTCATGGCCCTTCAAGGTCCCGCCGCCGAGGGCGTGCTGGCGGCGATGGTGCCGGGGGTGGCAATGATGCGGTTCATGGATGTGGGCATTTTTCCATCGGATCATGGCGATCTGTGGGTGTCGCGCTCGGGCTATACCGGCGAGGACGGGTTCGAGGTGTCGGTGGCGGCGGATCGGGCCGAGGCGCTGGCCCGCGCGCTGCTGGCGCAAGAGGACGTGGCACCCATCGGCCTTGGCGCGCGCGACAGCCTGCGGCTCGAGGCGGGGCTGTGCCTTTATGGCCACGACATCGACACCACGACAACGCCGGTCGAGGCGAGCCTGAGCTGGGCCATTCAGAAGGTGCGCCGCGCAGGTGGCGCGCGCGCGGGCGGCTTTCCGGGGGCGGACAGGATCCTGCCTGAGTTGACAGACGGCGCGCCGCGCGCCCGCGTGGGCCTGCGCCCCGAGGGCCGCGCGCCGATGCGCGAGGGCACGGCGGTATTCGCCGCCGCAGAGGGCGGCGAGGCCGTGGGCCATGTCACCTCCGGGGCCTTCGGGCCCACCGTCGGGGGGCCGGTGTCGATGGGCTATGTGCCGCGCGATCTGGCGCGCCCGGGCACCACCGTTTATGGCGAGGTGCGCGGCAGGCGCATGGCCGCCACGGTCACCCCGCTGCCCTTCACGCCCGCCAATTTCAAACGCTGACCAACAGGGAGAGACCCGCGATGAAATACACCGAGGAACACGAATGGCTCCGCGCCGAGGACGATCTGATCGTGGTCGGCATCACCGGCCACGCCGCCGAACAACTGGGCGACGTGGTGTTTGTCGAACTGCCCGAGGTGGGCACGAGCGTCACCAAGGATGACGAGGTGGTGGTGATCGAGAGCGTCAAGGCCGCCTCCGACATCCTCGCGCCGCTCGATGGCGAGATCGTCGAGGTCAACGAGGCGCTGGTGGACGCGCCCGGCAAGATCAACGAGGACCCGACCGGCGACGGGTGGTTCTTTAAGATCAAGCCCGAGGACATCAGCCAGATGGACGATTACCTCGACGAGGCTGCTTACAAGGCCCTCGTCGGCTGAGCATGGCCCCCGCCGGGGATGCCTCCGGCGGGAGTATTTTCGGCAAGATGAAGCCGGGGCCATGTGCGCCCCTGAGACGCGTTGAGGAGACCGGGATGACCTTCAAACCGACCGATTACCTGCCCTATGATTTCGCCAACCGCCGCCATATCGGCCCCTCGCCTGCCGAGATGGAGGGCATGTTCGAGGTGCTGGGGGTGGCGGGTCTCGATGCGCTCATCGACGAGACGGTGCCGCACTCCATCCGGCAGGACGCACCGCTCGATTTCGGCAAGCCCAAATCCGAGAGCGAGTTACTGCACCACATGCGGATCGTGGCGTCGAAGAACAAGGTTCTGACCTCGCTCATCGGGCAGGGCTATCACGGCACGGTCACGCCGCCCGCGATCCAGCGCAACATCCTGGAAAACCCCGCCTGGTACACCGCCTACACGCCCTATCAGCCCGAGATCAGCCAGGGCCGGCTCGAGGCGCTGTTGAACTTCCAGACCATGGTGAGCGATCTGACCGGGCTCGAGGTGGCCAATGCCTCGCTTCTGGACGAGGCGACGGCGGCGGCCGAGGCGATGACGATGGCGCAGCGGGTGTCGAAATCGAAGGCGCGCGGCTTTCTTCGTGGACGAGAACTGCCACCCGCAGAACATCGCCGTGATGAAGACCCGCGCCGCACCGTTGGGCATCGAGGTGATCGTCGGCGCGCCCGAGGCGCTGGAGGCTGACAAGGTCTTCGGCGCGATCTTTCAGTATCCCGGCACGCATGGTCACTTGCGCGATTTCAGCGCCGAGATTGCCATGCTGCACGACCACAAGGCCCTCGGCATCGTGATCGCCGACCCGCTGGCGCTCACGCTTTTGAAGGAGCCGGGCGCGATGGGGGCGGATATCGCCGTGGGCTCGACGCAGCGGTTCGGCGTGCCGGTGGGCTATGGCGGGCCGCACGCCGCCTATATCGCCTGCCGCGACGCCATGAAACGCGCCATGCCGGGGCGTATCGTGGGCGTCAGCGTCGACAGCCACGGCAACCGCGCCTATCGCCTGAGCCTGCAGACCCGCGAGCAGCATATCCGCCGCGAGAAGGCCACCTCGAATGTCTGCACCGCGCAGGCGCTTCTGGCCGTCATGGCCTCGATGTATGCGGTGTTTCACGGGCCCGAGGGCCTCAAGGCCATAGCGCAACGCATCCACCGCAAGACAGTGCGGCTGGCGCAAGGGGCTGGAGGCGGCGGGGTTCAATGTCGAGCCGGGGGCGTTCTTTGACACGATCACCGTCGATGTGGGCCTGTTGCAGCGCGGCGTGCTGCAGGCGGCGGTGCGCGAGGGGATCAACCTGCGCCGTGTCGGCGAGACGCGGATCGGCATCACGCTCGACGAGCGCACGCGCACCGACACAATCGAGGCGGTCTGGCGCGCCTTCGGCATCGATCATGCAGGATCGCGATTTCGCGCCCGAATACCGCATGCCCGAGGCGCTGCTGCGCGGCAGCCCGATTACCTGACGCATCCGGTCTTTCACATGAACCGGGCCGAGACCGAGATGATGCGCTACATGCGCCGCCTTGCCGATCGCGATCTGGCGCTCGACCGGGCGATGATCCCGCTGGGCTCCTGCACGATGAAGCTCAATTCCGCCGCCGAGATGATGCCGATCAGCTGGCCGGAGTTTTCCCGGCTGCATCCCTTCGCCCCCGCCGATCAGGCCGCAGGGCTATCGCGAGATGATCGACGGATCTGATCGCCAAGCTGTGCGAGATCACCGGCTATGACGCCATGTCGATGCAGCCCAATTCCGGCGCGCAGGGCGAATATGCGGGGCTTCTGACGCATCGCGGCCTATCACCGGGCGCAGGGCGAGGGGCACCGCCGCGTCTGCCTCATCCCGATGAGCGCGCATGGCACCAACCCCGCCAGCGCGCATATGGTCGGCTGGGACGTGGTGGTGATCAAATCCGCCGAAAACGGCGATATCGATGTCGACGATTTCCGCGCCAAGGCCGAGAAGCACGCGGACAACCTTGCCGGCTGCATGATCACCTATCCCTCGACGCATGGCGTGTTCGAGGAAACGGTGCGCGAGGTCTGCGACATCACCCACGCGCATGGCGGGCAGGTCTATATCGACGGGGCCAACCTCAACGCGATGGTGGGGCTGTCGCGCCCGGGCGATCTGGGCGGCGATGTCAGCCACCTCAACCTGCACAAGACCTTCTGCATCCCGCATGGCGGCGGCGGGCCCGGCATGGGGCCGATCGGCGTCAAGGCGCATCTGGTGCCGCATCTGCCGGGCCATCCCGCAGACCGGCGGCACGCGAAGGCCCGGTGAGTGCCGCACCCTATCGGCTCGCCCTCGCTCCTGCCGATCTCATGGGCCTATTGCCTGATGATGGGCGGCGCGGGGCTGACGCAGGCGACGCGGGTGGCGATCCTCAACGCCAACTACATCGCCAAGCGGCTGGAGGGGGCCTATGACGTGCTCTACAAGGGCACGCGGCGGGCGGATCGCGCATGAATGCATCCTCGACGTGCGGCCCTTCGCCGACAGCGCGGGCGTGACGGTGGACGATATCGCCAAGCGGCTGATGGATTGCGGCTTTCACGCGCCGACGATGAGCTGGCCGGTGGCCGGCACGCTGATGGTCGAGCCGACCGAGAGCGAGACCAAGGCCGAGCTCGACCGCTTCATCGACGCGATGCTGGCGATCCGCGACGAGATCCGCGACATCGAGGAGGGGCGGATCGATGCGGAGAACAACCCGCTCAAGAACGCGCCGCACACGATGGAGGATCTGGTGCAGGGACTGGGACCGGCCCTACAGCCGCGAGCAGGGCTGCTTCCCGCCGGGCGCGTTCCGGGTCGACAAGTACTGGCCGCCGGTCAACCGCGTGGACAATGTCTATGGCGACCGGCATCTGGTCTGCACCTGCCCGCCGCTGAGCGAGTATGCGGAAGCGGCGGAATAACCGCCTCGGCGTTTTGCAGTGGCCGTACGAAAAGCTGCCGGGCCCATGCGGTCCGGAACCCCTGCATGGTGTGACGCATCCCGATCATGGCGGGGACAGCGCACGAGCGCTTCGCGCGCGACAAGCTTGGGTGCGAAGGTCAGCCGTCGATCACTTGCAGGAGGTGTGAGCCGGTCCCGTGCCTGCGACAATCGACACCGCGCGTCGTTGATGTCCATGGCGGTCCTTGCCCAAGTCCACAGGCGAGCATTCGGCAGGCTGGCCGCCTGCGCGGGCTTCCCTTGCGTGAACAGGCGTCCCCGGCAGGACCTTGGCCTACAGCAGGAAACGCCGCCAAACGCGGAAACGGAAACCGACACGAAGGAAACGAGCATGGACATGAACTCTTACAAGACCTGGAGCCTTCTGGGGGCCGCCGGTGGCGCTGGCTTCGGTCTCTTTGCCGTTCCTTTGATCTACATCCTGATCAATATGTTCTTCGACGGCGTCACATTTGGCCAAACCGTTCGCTTTGCCGTCGCCAACGGGGCCACGTGGGGCGGTCTGGGCTGTCTGCCGTCGGCGTCTCTGGCCAGCCACAGAGTGAAAAACCCGCCCGCAGAGGACTGATCCTGCCCACAGACAAGGATCCGGCAACAACAGCTATGCGTTGAACGACATATGCGAAGCGTGGTTCCTGACGGATTGATACCATGCAATCTTGGATAAACGGGTCCGCCTCGTTCGCGTGCCAACAGCCTTCGTTTCGAAACGGAACGGGCGTCTGAGACTGGGCCGCAGCCCGCGCTGTCCGCATCGCCACCGTAGACGTGCTTGGCGTGTCACTACGCACAGTGCCCCCGAGTCTTTCGGGAGCGTTGCAGTCGCGGATCTTGGCGCTGTCGCGCCGGGTCAGTTCCAGCCGACCTCGTTGAAGATCGCCTGTGCCTGCGCCGCGTTTTCCGAGAAGGCGGAGGTCGGCGTCGTGCTGTCGGGGATGAAGATCCCCAGCTTGGCCACATGCTCGTTCATCGCCACGCCCGACAGGACGGGATATTCGTTATTGGCGTTGGCGAACTGTTCCTGCGCCTTCTCGCTGACCAGGAATTCCAGCAGCGCGGTCGCTTCGTCGGGGTTGGGCGCGTTGGCCGCGATGCCGGCGGCGGCGAGGTTGACATGCGCGCCGCGCCCGCCCTGGTTGGGCCAGACCCAGCCGATATCGTCGATGCCGCTGGTCAGCCCGTCGACCTCGCCGGCGAGGCCGCGCACGTAGTAATAGGTGTTGGCCACGGCGATGTCGCATTCGCCCGACACGATGCCGCGCAGCTGGTCGGTGTCGCCGCCCTGCGGATCGCGCGCCATGTTGCTCACGACACCGGCGGCCCAGTCCTTGGCCGCGTCCTCGCCATGCACCTCGATGATCGAGGCCAGCAGCGACTGGTTGTAGATGTTCGAGGACGAGCGGATGCAGACCTGCCCCTCATACATCGGATCGGCCAGATCCTCGTAGCTGCGCGGCGGGGTCTCGACGCGGTCCCGCGAATAGAAGATGATGCGCGCCCGCTGCGACAGCCCGGTCCAGAGGTTGTCGGGGTGGCGCAGATGCGGCGGCACGTTGGCCTCGATCACATCCGACTCGAACGGTTGCAGCAGCCCGGCATCCACGGCGCGCCCGATGCGGCCGACATCGACGGTCATGAACACGTCCGCCGGGCTGTTGGCGCCCTCGGCGTCCATGCGCGCGATCAGCTCGTCGGCATTCGGCCTCGATCCGGTTGATGGTGATGCCGGTCTCTTCGGTGAACGCCTCGTAAAGCGCATCGTCGCTGTCATAGTGACGGCTGGAATAGAGGTTGACCTCCTGCGCGAAGGCGGGCGCGGTCAGGGCCATGAGGGCGGTGACGCCCAGAGAGGCCTTCAGAGCGGTCTTGAACGGCTGCATCGGCGATCCTTTCAGGTTTCCGAGTTAATTCGTATGGAATACCTACGAATTGCCGAGCAAAAGAGTCAATAATAAATTCCGACAAGATTCATCGGTTTTCCCGCGCGCGGCGCGTTCAGACAGGCGACGCACCGCGCCGCTTGCGCCACAGGCCGCGCGCGCTTGTGGTCGCGGCAAAGATCAGGGCGGCGGCGCAGACGATCGACGGCCCCGTCGGCGTGTCGAACTGAAACGAGGCGCGCAAGCCCCCAAGCGCCGAGACGGACGCGATCACCGCCGCGATCACCGCCATGCGTTCGGGCGTGGAGCTGAGCGGGCGCGCGGCGGCGGCGGGGATGATCAGCATGGCGGCGATCAGCAGCACGCCCACCACCTTGATCGCCACCGCCACCACGACGGCCAGCGCCAGCGTCAGCACCAGTTGCTCGCGTCGCGGATCGATGCCCGCCGCATAGGCCAGATCCGGGCTGAGCGTCGCGGTCAGCAGCGCCTGCCAGCGCCAGACCAGCAGCCCCAGCACCAGCGCGGCCCCGCCCCAGATCACCGCCAGATCGCCCTGCGACACCGCCAGGATATCGCCGAAGAGATACGCCATCAGGTCGATCCGCACGCCCGACAGGAACGACACCGCCACCAGCCCGAAGGCCAGCGCCGAATGCGCCAGCACCCCCAGCAGCGTGTCCATCGCAAAGCCGCGCCCCGCCAGCGTCGAGACGGTGCTCGCCATGATCAGCGACATCACCAGCGCGCCGGCAAAGATCGACATGGACAACGCCAGCGCCAGCGCGACGCCGAGGATCGCGGCATGCGCCGTCGCGTCGCCGAAATAGGCCATGCGCCGCCAGACCACGAAACTGCCCAGCGGGGCGGCGGCCACCGCCACGCCAAGCCCGGCAAGCGCGGCGCGGATCAGGAAATCGTCCAGCATCATTCGGCGGCCTCCGGTGCGGGATCATGCGCGTGGTTGTGGTCATGCCGGTAGAGCGCCAGCGCGCCTTGCGTGCCGCTGCCGAACAGCGCGCGGTATTCCTCGTCCTGCGCCACGACCTCGGGCTTGCCCTCGCAGCAGACATGCCCGTTGAGGCAGATCACCCGGTCGGAGGCGCTCATCACCACGTGCAATTCGTGGCTGACCATCAGCACCGCGCAGCCCAGCTCGCGGCGCACCTCGGCGATGCGGGCATAGAACGCCGCCGATCCGGGCTGGTCCAGCCCTTGCGTCGCCTCGTCGAGGATCAGCAGGTCGGGTTTGCTCAGCAGCGCGCGCGCCAGCAGCACGCGCTGGAACTGCCCGCCCGACAGATCCGTCATCTGGCGTGTCCGCAGATCCGGCAGCCCCGCCCGGTCGAGCGCGGCGCGCACATCCGTGCCCGGATGCCGGCGCGGCAGGCTCAGGAAGCGCGTCGACGGTCATCGGCAGCGTCGGGTCGATATGCAGGCGTTGCGGCACATAGCCGATGCGCAGGCCGCGCGCGTGGCGCATCGTGCCGCGCGCTGGGCCTGACCGCGCCGATCAGCGCGCGCAGCAGCGTGGATTTGCCCGACCCGTTGGGGCCGACGATGGTGACGATCTCGCCCCGGTCGATGGACATGCTCGACATCATGCAGCACCAATGCCCCGCCAAGCCGCACCGCGAGGTCTGTCCGTCTCGATCAGGCGCATGGCGTGCGCGCCTCGCTGGCAGTTGGGGCAAAGGCCCACGGCCTCGATCACCGCCTGTTCGATCTCGAACCCGGCGGCATCGCGCGGCATGCCCGAGGATCCCGCGCGTGGGTTCGGCCTGCGCCTCGGCCACGGCATCGCAGTTGCGGCAGATCAGGAAGGCGGGGGTATGCGTCTCGCCGGGATGGGTGCAGGCGATGAAGGCGTTCAGCCGCTCGATCTTGTGCACGAAGCGGTGCGTCACCAGAAAATCCAGCGCCCGGTAGGCCACGGGAGGCTGCGATCCCATGCCTTCGGCGCGCAGCACGTCGAGGATGTCATAGGCCCCCATCGCGCGATGCTCGCTCAGCAGGATCTCCAGCACGCGGCGGCGCACGGGCGTGAATTGCAGCTTGTTTGCTGCGCAATGCGCCTCGACCGCCGCAAGCGCGCTGTGCATGCAGCTTCTGTGGTCGTGTCGCGCGAATCCGATCGTGTCCATGCCGGGCCTCCGGGTGCGGGAATTTCCGGCTTGATATGTTATAGAATTACAATTATCAAGCATCGCGTAATGCCATGATATAACATCCACCATGTCCGAGGGGGCCGCTCATGCCGATCCGTTTCATCGCCACATTGACCGCCGGGCTGGGGCTCGCCGGGGCCGCCAGCGCCGAGGTGCCGAAGGTCGCGACCGATATCACGCCGGTGCATTCGCTGGTCGCGCGGGTGATGCAGGGGGTCGGCGAGCCGTCGCTGATCGTGGCCCCCGGGGCGACACCGCACGGCTATTCGATGCGCCCGTCCGAGGCCGCCGCGCTGGAGGCCGCCGATATCGTGATCTGGATCGGCCCGGACCTGACCCCGTGGCTGGAGGGCGCGATCGGCACGCTTGCCGCGGACGCGCACAGCCTCGCGCTTCTGGATGCGCCGGGCACGCGGACGCTTTCGTTCCGGCAGGGCGCGACCTTCGACGCCCATGATCACGGCGAGGATCACGACGAGGACACGATGGCCATGACGACCGCGACGACCATGCCGACCACGGCGAAGATCACGCGCATGACGACGACCATGATCCACGACGCACGCGCGAAGACGACCACGCGCGATGCGCAGGCGACGACCACGCCCACGCCCATGACGGCATCGATCCGCACGCCTGGCTCGATCCGGCGAATGCCCGCACATGGCTGGCGCTGATCGCCGAGGAACTGTCCGAGCATGACCCCGACAACGCCGCGCTCTACGCCGCCAATGCCGAGGCCGCCCGCGACGAGATATCCAGCCTGCAGGCCGAGATAACCAAGCAGCTCGACGACGTCGCCGATGTGCCGTTCCTCGTCTTCCACGACGCCTACCAGTATTTCGAGACCCGCTTCGACGTGCCCGCCGCCGGCGCCATATCGCTCAGCGACGCCTCGGACCCGAGTGCGGCGCGCATCGCCGAACTGCGCGACCTCGCGCAATCGCGCGACATCGCCTGTGTCTTCGCCGAGCCGCAATTCGACCCCAAGCTGGTCGAGACCGTCTTTGGCGGCGTGGCCCGCCACGGCGTGGTCGACCCACTGGCCATCGGGGTGGACCCGGGCCCCGACCTCTACCCGACGCTGATGCGCGACATGGCGGATGCCTTGCGCGACTGCCTCGGCGGCGCGGGCTGATCAGGGGCGAAAACGCAGCGTCAGCCTTGCGCCGACCGTCGATCCCGCACATTCTGAACTGATACGGGATACCCCGCGCGGGAGGCGCGGGACAGACAGGGAGGACGCAACGATGGCTTTCACATCGCGGCAGGACGCGCTCGACATCGAAAACGAGATGCCGTGGGAGGACCGGACGCGTCCCGCGACGCTCTACCAGATGCTGCACGAGACGACGCGCAAGTTCCCCGACCGCCCGGCGATCAGCTATCAGCTTCTGTCGGGGGCCGGCGACAAGGCGCTTTACCCTGACATGGCAGCAGTTCCACGATCAGTGCTGTCAGGCGGCCAACCTCTTTCGCAGCCTGAAACTGGCCGAGGATGACGTGATCGCCCTCGTCCTGCCCAACACGCTGGAAACCGCCGTGGCCACCATCGGCGGGGCCATCGCCGGGATCGTCAACCCGATCAACCCGCTGCTGGAACCCGAACAGATCGGCGCCATCCTGCGCGAGACCGGCGCCAAGGTCGTCGTCACCCTCAAGGCCTTCCCGAAATCCGACGTCGCGCAGAAAGCCGCCGAGGCCGTGCGCCACGCGCCACGCGTGCACACGGTCTACGAGATCGACCTCAACCGCTACCTCACGCCGCCCAAAAGCTGGATCGTGCCGCTGATCCGCCCCAAGAACCCGACCGGCCATCACGCCGACGTGCGCGATTTCAACAAGGGTCTTGCGGCGCAGCCCAAGACCCTCGACTTCGCCGACAGCGCGGGCGACCGCGTGGCGGCCTATTTCCACACCGGCGGCACGACCGGCATGCCCAAGGTGGCGCAGCACAAGTATTCCGGCATGATCTACAATGGCTGGATCGGGCACGCGCTGCTTTTCACCGAAGAGGACAACGTGATGTGCCCGCTGCCGCTGTTTCACGTCTTCGCCTGCCACGTGATCCTGATGGCGTGCCTCAAATCCGGGGCGCATGTGGTCTTTCCGACGCCGGCGGGCTATCGCGGCGACGGCGTGTTCGACAATTTCTGGAAGCTGTGCGAACGCTGGAAGATCAGCTTCATCATCACCGTCCCGACGGCCGTCTCGGCGCTGATGCAGCGCAAGGTGAATGCCGATCTCTCGACCGTGCGCGCGGCGTTCTCCGGCTCGGCCCCGATGCCGCTGGAACTGTTCAACCGGTTCGAAAGCGCCGACCGGCATCACGCGTGATCGAGGGCTACGGCCTGACCGAGGCGACCTGCCTTGTCTCGGCCAACCCGCCGGAGGGCCAGAAGAAGGTCGGCTCGGTCGGCGTGCCCTTCCCCTACACCGATGTGCGCATCATCCGGGAGACGCCCAACGGCCCGATCGATTGCGAGGTGGACGAGGTGGGCGAGATCTGCGTCTCCAATCCCGGCGTCTATGCGGGCAACACCTATACCGAGGCGGCGAAGAACAAGGCGCTTTATTTCTACGACGGGTATCTGCGGACCGGCGATCTGGGGCGCATCGATGCCGACGGCTATCTGTGGATCACCGGGCGCGCCAAGGATCTGATCATCCGCGGCGGCCACAACGTCGACCCGGCCCAGATCGAAGAGGCGCTGATGGCCCATACCCAGGTCGCCGTGGCGGGCGCGATCGGGCAACCCGACGCGCATGCCGGCGAGATCCCCTGCGCCTATGTCGAACTGGTCGAGGGCGGCACGGCCACCGGCGCGGACCTGCTGGAGCATTGCAAGGTGCATGTCCACGAACGCGCCGCGATCCCGAAGCATGTCGAGGTGCTGGACGAGTTGCCGAAGACCGCCGTCGGCAAGGTCTTCAAGCCCGATCTGCGCAAACGCGCGATCATCCGCATCTACAACGCCGCGCTCGAGAAGGACGGACTGACGGCGCGGGTGACCTCGGTGGTGGATGACAAGAAACGCGGGCTGGTGGCACAGGTCACCCGCACCGGCGAGGTGGACGAAGCGGCCCTCGGACCACGTCCTCGGCCACAACAGCTCCGCCTGACCCTGTGGAATGGGCCGAGTAGAAGGGCGACGGTGCGCGCTGTCCCGCATGCTGCCGCTACAGCCTCCGGCGCGGTACGCGGCGCGCAGCGCCGCAGCGCCATCGCATGTCCGCCCCGTCGCACCGAAGGTGCGCCGACCATATCGGCACGCCTCCGGCGTGACGGACAGGCGATTTGTCAAAGCCAGCGCGCCGATTGAATGTTTTGCGGGGATGCAGGGATAAAGTGCGCTGAAAGACCGTCGGATCGCCTGCCCGCGGACATGCGATGGCGCTGCTGCATCGCACGCCAGCCCAGTCTGCGGCCCGTGGTGCAGGATGCTCTGAGCGATCCCTAGGCTCGGAACGGATCCCGAGTTCCGAGCTCTTTGACGCTGTTCTGTTTAAGGTTGATCCAGCGCGGCAAGAGGCTCGATTTCACCGCAAAATACCCCGCGCGGTATCGCGCGGGGAAACCTTTGGATGCCGCTTGGTCAGCCGGTCGCAGAGCGCCGCCGGAACGCGGCAAGGCCGCCGAGCGCCCCGATGAGAAGGAACGCAGAGGCTGGAAGCGGGATAACGTCGCTGTTGTCAATCTGGGTTGCGGAGGAGATGTTGTCTACGCCGCCGTTAAAGAAGTCGCCAAAGAACGTGACCTGAAGCCCGGTGGTGGACGAGTATCCGGTGGCGGATATGAAGCTCAGTTGAAGACCGTAGGTGTGTTACCGTCCACAAGCTGGAGGCCAGAATCAAGCAGTTGGGTGTCGTCGGCCATGTCGGTGATCCTGAAGCCCAGTTCACGGTCAGTGAAAAACCAGCCGCCTAGGGTGAGCGACTGGAGACCCACTTCGTAACCGCTCGCCGCCACGAAAATGATGTTGCCCCATCCCCATAATAGGCAACGTCGGTCAGGCCGTATATCCGTTCCACCAGTAAGGAAGTTTTCTAGGCCGGTTGCTGGACTTCCGATCATACAGGGCAACGTCCACACCGGGCTGATCACCGTAGGTTTGGAGGATCGAACTGCCATTTGTGCAAGTGCCACCGCATGCCACGGCGGGGTCGAAATCAAGCAGGTAGGTTGTAGCCTGAGCGGTTGGCGCAAGCATGCACAAAGCCGCGCCGAAAACGATATTACACTTCATCGTAGATCTCCGACAAAAAATAAGTTAAATAGATTGGATTGCACAACTTTATGAGGCAATCAAGAGTTTTGTGCGCGGGTCGCGCCATTGCGGGACGCTATTTCAGCCGCGCTACAGCTCTTGCTGTTTAAATAAGCGGGCCCTTGCCTTCGTTTCGCCTCATGTGTGAGCTTGGACCAAGCCGCCGGATTCGACGGCAAAAGGCCCGCCGTGCCGCCATTCCGGCGCACACGACACGCGAAGATGTTCTCAGAAGCCCTTGGACCACAGGACGTCGTAGTGAAACGGGGATTCGCCCAACATGCAGACCGCACTGCAACGGGCTGTTGTAGAACTGAAAAAAGCCCCGATGCCATCGCATCGGGGCCTTTCCCGTCTCATTTCGGCCCGCAGAGCCGTCAGGACACGTCCTTGTAGCTGACCTCGCGCCCGTCCGTGCCGGTCTTTTCGCGCCGCACCAGAAGGCGGTTGAGCGCGTGCACGTAGGCGCGTGGCCGAGGCGACGACCGTGTCGGTATCGGCCGATTGCCCGGTGACGATGCGGCCCTCTTCCTCCATCCGCACCGACACCGTGGCCTGCGCGTCGGTGCCTTCGGTCACGGCGGCCACCTGATAGAGCTGCAGCCGCGCCTCGTGCGGGAACAGCGCCTTGACGGCGTTGAAGGTCGCATCCACCGGCCCGTCGCCGGTGGCCTCGGTGGATGTCTCCGCGCCGTCGATCAGCATGGTCAGCGTCGCCTTCTGCGGGCCGTGCGTGCCGCAGATCACCTGCAGATGCTTGATCTGCAAGCGGTCGCTTTCGTCGTCGATCCCGGCATGCACCAGCGCGATCAGATCCTCGTCATAGACCTCCTTCTTGCGGTCGGCGAGTTCCTTGAACCGCACGAACACGTCGCCCAGCTGGTTCTCGGCCAGATCGAAGCCCAGATCGTGCAGCTTGGACCGCAGCGCGGCCCGCCCCGAATGCTTGCCCATCACGATATTGGTGGCGGCAAGGCCGACATCCTCGGGGCGCATGATCTCGAAGGTCTCGGCGTTCTTCAGCATGCCGTCCTGATGGATGCCGCTCTCGTGGGCGAAGGCGTTCTTGCCGACGATCGCCTTGTTGGGCTGCACCGAAAAGCCCGAGATCGCCGCGACCCGGCGCGAGATGTTCATGATCTTGCGGGTGTCGATGCCGGTGGCGTAGGGCAGGATGTCGCCGCGCACGCGCATCGCCATCACCACCTCTTCCAGCGCGGTGTTGCCGGCGCGCTCGCCCAGCCCGTTGATCGTGCATTCGATCTGCCGCGCGCCGCCCTCGACGGCGGCCAGCGCGTTGGCCGTCGCCATGCCCAGGTCGTTGTGGCAATGCGTGGCGAAGACGATCTCGTCCGCGCCCGGCACCTCGGCGATCAGCCGGCGGATCAGGTCGGCGCGATTCCACCGGCGCGGTATAGCCCACCGTGTCGGGGATGTTGATCGTCGTCGCGCCGGCCTTGATGGCGATCTCGACGGTGCGCTTGAGATAGTCCCACTCGGTGCGCGTGGCATCCATCGGCGACCATTGCACGTTGTCGCACAGGTTGCGCGCATGGGTCACCGTCTCGTGGATGCGGTCGGCCATCTGATCCATGTCGAGGCCGGGGATCGCGCGGTGCAGCGGCGAGGTGCCGATGAAGGTGTGGATGCGCGGGGATTGCGCGTGCCGCACCGCGTCCCAGCAGCGGTCGATATCCTTGAGGTTGGCGCGCGCCAGCCCGCAGATCGTGGCGTTCTTCGTCTGCTTGGCGATCTCGGCCACGGCGCGGAAATCGCCCTCGGAGGCGACGGGAAAGCCCGCCTCGATGATATCGACGCCCATCTCGTCGAGCAGCCCCGCGATCTCGAGCTTTTCGTCGTGGCTCATGGTGGCGCCGGGGCTTTGCTCGCCGTCGCGCAGCGTGGTGTCGAAGATCACCACGCGGTCCTTCTTCGCCTCCGGCGAAATGCGGTCCTTGGTCTGGTCAGTCATGTCGGGTCTCTTTCAATTATCCTAAGCCTGTGGCGCGAAACGGGCACATCCTCTGAGCGGTCGCGCCATGACGGCACGCTCAGAGGCGGCTTAGGCCCAGCAGAACGGCGCGCAGGCCGCGCCGGGGCGCGGGGCAGGGCGGGGATATGGTTCTGCGTCATCATGTCCGAAACCATACGCGCAGCGCTGCGCGTTGAAAACCCCGAATTTCGAGACCCGGCGCGCGCCGGTCTTGAAGCGGCTGCGGCTTCGGCTAGCTCGCCGATATGGAAAACGCACTCATCATCGGCGCCTCGGGCGGCATCGGCCACGCCATGTCCGAAGCCTTGCAGGCGCGCGGCGTCACCGTCACCGGCCTGTCGCGCAGCGATGACGGGCTGGACGTCACCGACGAGGCCTCGGTCGAGGCGGCCCTGAGCCGGCTCGACGGGCCGTTCGATCTGGTCTTCGTCGCCACCGGCGCGCTGGAGATCGACGGCGCGACACCGGAAAAGGCGCTGAAACATCTCGACCCGCAGGCGATGATGGACCAGTTCCGGCTCAATTGCATCGGCCCGTCGCTGGTGCTCAAACACGCCGTCCGCCTGCTGCCCCGCAAGCAGCGGTCGGTGTTCGCCGCGCTTTCGGCGCGGGTGGGCTCGATCGGCGACAACGATTATGGCGGCTGGTACAGCTACCGCACCGCCAAGGCGGCGCTCAACCAGATGATCCATACCGGCGCGATCGAGCTTTCGCGCACGCACCGCGCGGCGATCTGCGTGGCGCTGCATCCCGGCACGGTCGAAACCGCGTTCACCGAGAAATATGTCAGCCGCCACCCCTCGGTCCCGCCCGAGGACGCCGCGCAGAACCTGCTGTCGGTGATCGACAGCCTGACGCCCGAGCATACCGGCCAGTTCTACGACTGGCAGGGCGCGCGTGTGCCATGGTGAGGCGTCTGGTGCTGGTCCTCGGCGACCAGCTGTCCCCGGATCTGTCGGCGCTGCGCGAGGCCGACAAGGACAGCGATATCGTGGTGATGGCCGAGGTCATGGACGAGGCGCGCTACGTGCCGCACCACCCCAAGAAGATCGCGCTGGTGCTCTCGGCGATGCGGCATTTCGCCGAAGACCTGCGCGCCGAGGGCTGGCAGGTCGCCTACACGAAGATGGACGATCCGGACGCCACCCGCTCCATCACCGGCGAATTGATGCGCCGCGCCGAGGAACACGGCACGACCGAGGTTCTGGCGACCCGTCCCGGCGAATGGCGGCTGATCGAGGCGCTGGACGCCGCGCCGCTCAAGATCCGCCAGCTGCCCGATGACCGCTTCATCTGCAGCCTGGACGAATTCGACGCCTGGGCCGAGGGCCGCAAGGAATTGCGGATGGAGTATTTCTACCGCGAGATGCGCCGCAAGACCGGCCTGATGATGGAGGGTGACAAGCCTGCGGGCGGCAAGTGGAATTTCGACCACGACAACCGCAAGCCGGCCAAGACCGACCTGCTGCGCGCCGAGCCGATGGCGTTCACCCCCGACGAGACGACCGAGGCGGTGCTCGATCTCGTCGCGGAAAAATTCCCCAGCAATTTCGGCGCGCTGCGCCCGTTCTGGTTCGCCGTGACGACCGAACAGGCGCGCCGCGCGCTCGATCATTTTGCCAAACACCTGCTGCCGGGCTTCGGCGATTTTCAGGACGCGATGCTGCAGGATGACCGGTTTCTGCATCACTCGATCCTGTCGATGTATCTCAATATCGGGCTGCTGTCGCCGATGGAGATCTGCAATCGCGTCGCCGAGGAATGGCAGGCGGGAAACGTGCCGATCAACGCCGCCGAGGGCTACATCCGGCAGGTCATCGGCTGGCGCGAATACATGCGCGGCATCTATTTCCGCGAAGGCCCGGACTACACCGCGCGCAACACGCTCGGGCACGACCGCGCCCTGCCGCCGCTCTACTGGGGCGCCGAGACGAAGATGAACTGCATGGCCCAGGCCGTCGCGCCAGACCCGCGACGAGGCCTATGCGCATCACATCCAGCGGCTGATGGTGACCGGCAATTTCGCGCTGCTCGCCGGGATCGACCCGGCCGAGGTGCATGAATGGTATCTCGCGGTCTATGCCGATGCCTATGAATGGGTCGAGGCGCCCAACGTGATCGGCATGTCCCAGTTCGCCGATGGCGGGATCATCGCGTCGAAACCCTATGTCTCGTCGGGCAATTACATCGCCAAGATGTCGGATTACTGCGGCCACTGCGCCTATTCGGTGAAACAGAAGACCGGCGAGGGGGCGTGCCCGTTCAACCTGCTCTACTGGGATTTCCTCGTGCGCCACCGCGAGCGGTTCGCGCGCAATCCGCGCATGGGGCCGGTCTTCCGCACATGGGACAAGATGGACGAAGACCGCCGCGCGGCGGTGCTGAAAGGGGCCGCGCAGGTTCTGGAGGATCTCGACGCGGGGCGCACCGTTAAGGCCGCAACGGAATTTTTGAAAAATTCCGTACAAGAAAATTTCAAATTTTCTTGGCCGCGTTGCCGGCCGGACGCTCCGTTATTCAGGCCGCTCTATGTTGCGGGTCAGCGCGCCGTCCTCCCACTCGCCGCTGGCCTCCTCGCCGCCGGCATAGCGCATCGTGCCTTCGCCCTGCCGCGTGCCGGCCTCGAACATCCCCTCATAGACATCGCCATTGGTGTAGGTCGCCACGCCGCGCCCCGAGATTTCGCCGTTCCGCCATTCGCCGTCATAGCTGAAGCCGTCGGGCATGGTGATCGCACCCTGACCGTGGCGTTCCCCGTCGGCGAACGCGCCCTCGTAGACGGTGCCGTCGGGATAGGTCGCGGTGCCGATGCCGTGGCGCTGCCCCTCGCGCCACTCGCCCTCGTAGCGATAGCCGTCGGGATAGGTCATCACCCCCTGACCGTGATACTGGGCGTCGGCGAACGCGCCCTCGTAGACGACGCCGCTGGCATAGGTCGCGCGCCCCGTGCCATCGATCACGCCGCCGACCCAGCCGCCCTCGTA
The DNA here is from genome assembly GCA_034521935.1 of Roseovarius sp. GTDB lineage: Bacteria > Pseudomonadota > Alphaproteobacteria > Rhodobacterales > Rhodobacteraceae > Roseovarius. Next base: position 3,024 of record JAXHLV010000001.1, on the reverse strand, counting down.
GGTGGACCCGTCGGGATAGGTGATGCGGCCCTCGCCATTGGGCAGATCGTCGCGGAACTGCCCCTCGTAGACCGACCCGTCGGGATAGCTCACGCGGCCCTCGCCCGAGATCTTGCCGGCGCGCCATTCGCCCGCGTAGCGGTAGCCGTCCTGGCCGGTGAAGGTGCCCTGGCCGTGGCGGCGGTCATCCTCGAACCCGCCCTCGTAGACATCGCCGTTGGCATAGGTCACGCGGCCCGTCCCCTCGCGCTGGCCGGCCACCAGATCGCCCTCGTAGACATCGCCGTTGGGCTGCACCAGCCGGCCCTCGCCGTCGATCTGGCCGTCCTGCCACTGACCCTCGTAGATCAGCCCGTCGGGCATGGTCAGCTTGCCCGTCCCCTCGCGCGCGCCGCGCGCCACGGCCCCCTCGTAGACCGCGCCATCGGGATAGGTGATGGTGGCCTGCCCGTCCTTGACGCCGCGCAGCCACGTGCCCTCGTAGACATAGCCGGCGGGCGTCTCCATCCGGCCGCGCCCGTGATGCATCGCGTCGAGGAACCCGCCCTCGTAGCGCACGCCATTGGCATAGACCGCGACCCCCTCGCCGGTGATCTTGCCCGTCGCTCCATTCGCCCTCATAGGTGCCGCCATCGGCGAACACGATGCGGCCCGTGCCATGCGGCTTGCCGGCGGCGAAGGCGCCCTCGTAGACCGACCCGTTGGGAAACCGCGCCACGCCTTGCCCGCGGATCTCGCCCTCGACCCAGGTGCCGGAATATTCATAGCCGTTGGGCAGCGTGTAGGTGCCGGTGCCGTGCTGCAGCCCGTCCTTGAACGTGCCCTCGTAGATGCCGCCATCGTCGTATTGCTTGGTCTCGACCGCGTCCTGCTGGGCCGCAGCGAAGCTCGCCCCGGTGACCGCGGCCAGTGCAAGGAAAAACCCGTTCCGTGATGTCGTCATGCTCGCCCCGATGCCCGCTGCCATTGTCATTCGCGGTCGGGCTGCGCAAAGGTACTGGACACGGGCGGGCGTGACAACGGGGTTCGGGCAAATCGGCTTTCCCTTGCGCGGTGATCTGCTAGATCAGCGCGCAGGATGCGGGCAAAGGGGCATGCGCATGGCTGACAGGTTCCGCCTGACACTGGCACAACTCAACGCGACGGTGGGCGATCTGGCGGGCAACGCCGCCCGCGCCCGCGAGGCATGGCAGGCGGCGCGCGACGCGGGCGCCGACATGGTCGCGCTGCCCGAGATGTTCATCACCGGCTACAACCCGCAGGATCTGGTGATGAAGCCGGCCTTCCACCAGGCCGCCATCGCCGAGATCGAACAGCTTGCCCGCGACTGCGCCGACGGCCCCGCCATCGCCATCGGCGGCCCGGCCCTCGAAGGCGTCGCGCTGCACAACGCCTATTACATCCTGCAACACGGGGAAATCACCGCCCGCGTCTTCAAGCACCACCTGCCCAACGAGACGGTGTTCGACGAAAAGCGCCTCTATACCAGCGGCGATGTCGCCGGGCCCTACACCGTCGGCCCCATGCGCATCGGCAGCCCGGTCTGCGAGGATGCCTGGCACGAGGATGTCGCCGAAACCCTCGCCGAGACCGGCGCCGAGATGCTGCTCGTGCCCAACGGCTCGCCGCATTACCGCGGCAAGATCACCACCCGCCAGAACCTGATGGTCGCGCGGGTGATCGAGACGGGCCTGCCGCTGGTCTATCTCAACCTCGTCGGCGGGCAGGACGACCAGATCTTCGACGGCGGCAGCTTCGTGCTCAACCCCGGCGGCGCGCTGGCGCTGCAATTGCCGATGTTCGAAGAGGCCATCGCGCATGTCGATTTCACCCATGGCAAAGACGGCTGGCACGCCGAACAGGGCCCGCTCGCGCATCTCCCCGACGAGCTGGAGCAGGACTACAACGCCACCGTGCTCGCCCTGCGCGACTACCTGCGCAAGGCCGGCTTCTCGAAGGTTCTGCTCGGCCTCTCCGGCGGCGTCGACAGCGCCATCGTCGCCACCATCGCCGTCGATGCCATCGGGCCGGACAACGTGCGCTGCGTCATGCTGCCCTCGGAATACACCTCGCCCCACTCGCTGGAGGATGCGCAGGCCGTCGCGGAAAACCTCGGCACGCATTACGATTTCGTGCCCATAGACGAGGGCCGCGCCGCCATCACCGCCACCCTCGCGCCGCTTGTTCGAGGGCACACAACCCGACGTGACCGAGGAGAACCTGCAATCGCGCCTGCGCGGGCTGCTGCTCATGGCGCTCTCCAACAAGTTCGGCGAGATGCTGCTGACCACCGGCAACAAGTCCGAGGTCGCGGTCGGCTATGCCACGATCTACGGCGACATGGCGGGCGGCTACAACCCGATCAAGGATCTCTACAAGACCCGCGTCTTCGATCTCTGCCGCTGGCGCAACACCCATCACCGCGACTGGATGCTTGGCCCCGAAGGCACCGTCATCCCGCCCCGCGTGATCGACAAGCCCCCGAGCGCAGAGCTTGCCGCCGACCAGAAGGACAGCGACTCGCTGCCCGACTACCCGGTGCTCGACGCCATCCTGCAGATCCTCGTGGACGAGGACGGATCGGTCTCCGATTGCGTCGCGGCGGGGTATGAGGCCGCCGACGCGAAAAAGGTCGAGCACCTGCTCTATATCAGCGAATACAAACGCTTCCAGTCCGCCCCCGGCGCCCGCCTCAGCAAACGCGCCTTCTGGCTCGACCGCCGCTATCCCATCGTCAACCGCTGGCGCGACCGCTCCGCGTCCGAGTAACCCGCCGCTGGACAAGCCCCCCGCACCGGGGCAGGCTGCACGGGATGGTCGAGATTGCGGATATCAAGGACAGGGACAGCTTGGAGGCGTGGTTGAAAGATCAGCCGCGCGAAGTCTCCGTCTGGATCGCCGCGTCGCGCTGCGGCGGCGCGGGTGCTGCCGATCTGGTGGAGGCTGCGCCGACCGAGGACTGGGCGCGCGAACGTGATCTGACAGCGCTCCCGGTCTTGCGCAGCCTCTTGATGTCGTCGGTTG